>NZ_KL585430.1:50207-51918 GCF_000721935.1 Streptomyces sp. NRRL WC-3549 | reverse complement strand
CCGGCCCCGTCCACGGCTCACGGCTCACGGCTCACGGCTCACGGCTCACGGCTCGAACTTGTAGCCCAGCCCTCGCACGGTGACCAGGTACCTCGGCGCGCCCGGGTCCGGCTCGATCTTGGCGCGCAGGCGCTTGACGTGGACGTCGAGGGTCTTCGTGTCACCCACGTAGTCCGCGCCCCACACCCGGTCGATCAGCTGCATGCGCGTCAGGACGCGGCCCGCGTTGCGCAGCAGCATCTCCAGCAGGTCGAACTCCTTCAGCGGCAGGTCGACCTTGGTCCCCGAGACCGTGACGACGTGGCGGTCCACGTCCATCCGGACCGGGCCGGCCTCCAGGGCCGCGGGGGTGACCTCCTCCGGCTCACCGCGGCGGCGCAGGACCGCGCGGATGCGGGCCACCAGCTCCCGCGAGGAGAAGGGCTTGGTCACGTAGTCGTCGGCCCCTATCTCCAGACCGACCACCTTGTCGATCTCGCTGTCCTTCGCGGTGACCATGATCACCGGTACGTTCGACCGGACGCGCAGCTGCCGGCAGACCTCCGTACCGGGCAGGCCCGGCAGCATCAGGTCGAGGAGGACGAGGTCCGCGCCGTTGCGCTCGAACTCGTCGAGGCCGTCGGGGCCGGTGGCCGCGACGGCCACCTCGAACCCTTCCTTGCGGAGCATGTAGGACAGGGCGTCGCTGAAGGATTCCTCATCCTCGACGACAAGCACTCGGGTCACGGAAGAGCCTCCGGGGAAGGAAATGAAGCGAAGGTGTCGGTCTCGTACGGCCCGTCGTCGTCGACGGAACCGCCGTCGACGATGAGGGGTCCGCCGGTGCGGCCCCGTACGACGCCCGACTCGGGCAGTCGCAGGGTGAAGGTGGAGCCCTGGCCCTCCGAGCTCCACACGGTGACCTCCCCGCCGTGCGAGGCGGCCACGTGCTTGACGATGGCGAGGCCGAGACCGGTGCCACCGGTGGCCCGGGAGCGGGCCGGGTCCACGCGGTAGAACCGCTCGAAGACCCGCTCGCGGTCCTTCTCGGGGATGCCGAAGCCCTGGTCGGTCACGGCTATCTCGATGAGGTCCCCGCCGGGCGCGGTCATCCGCTGGGCCGCGATGCCGACGCGCGTACGGGCGGGGCTGTAGTTGACGGCGTTCTCGACGAGGTTGCCGAGCGCGCCCACGAGCTGGCCGCGGTTGCCCCAGACGAAGAGGTCCGCGGTACCGCCCGAGGCCATGGTGATCTGTTTCGAGGCCGCCTGCTGACGGCACCGGTCGATGGCCTCGGCGACCAGCTCGTCGACCCGGACCGGCTCGGCGTCCTCCAGCGGGTCGTCGTTCTGCACCCGGGAGAGGTCGATGAGCTCCTGGACGAGGTTGGTCAGCCGGGTCGCCTCGATCTCCATACGGCCGGCGAACCGCTCCACCGCCTCGGGGTCGTCCGAGGCGTCCATGACGGCCTCGGAGAGCAGCGACAGGGCGCCGACCGGGGTCTTCAGTTCATGGCTGACGTTGGCGACGAAGTCACGGCGCACCGCCTCGATGCGGCGGGCCTCCGTGAGGTCCTCGACCAGCAGGAGCACCAGCCGGGAACCCAGCGGGGCGACCCGGGCCGAGACGGCGAGCGCCTCGCCGCGTCCGGTGCCGCGCCGGGGCAGGTCCAGCTCGCCCTGCCGTATCTCTCCGTCCCGCCGGGTGTCCCCTGTCTCTTATACACATCTCT
>NZ_KL585430.1:48502-50029 GCF_000721935.1 Streptomyces sp. NRRL WC-3549 | reverse complement strand
GCAGCATCGGCTCGACCGCCAGCCGCCCGCCCCTGACCAGCCCCAGCGCGTACGCGGCGGAGCTGGCCTTGACGACGCTGTCGCTCTCGTCGAGCACCACGGCGGAGGAGCTGAGCACGGAGAGGACGGTGTCCACCCCGGGGGGCAGCGACGCACCGCGGTCGGGCCGCAGGGACGTACGCGTGGGGCGCTTCTGCTCGCGCTCGCTCCAGCGGAACGCCAGCATCGCGATCACGCCGGTGCACAGACCGGCCATCGCGGCAGCTGCGGCGACCGCCGCGTTCACGTCCATGCTTCAAGGTTATGCGGGTGCGCCGACACCTTCCCAGCCATCCGGGTGCCATCTCGAACACTCGTCGCCCAGAGTTCACCGGGGGGACGGTGCCGGTTCACCTGGCGGGCCGGATCCCGACGCGTTCGGTCCGCACCGTTGCGAGTGTGGGGGTCGGCCCCGAGACCCCGGCCTCAGTAAGGCCGACCGGCGCTCGGGGGCGGGAGGAGAAGTGGGGCCGGGCCCCGCGCCGCCGCCCCTCGAACGCCGGTCGGGCCAAGGATCTGGAGAGGGACTTCCATGCGCGACGCTTACCACGAGGAACTCGATTCGATCGGCGAGGGCCTCGTCGAGATGGCCCGGCTCGTCGGCTCGGCGATCGGACGGGCCACCACGTCCATGCTGGACGCCGATCTCAAGCTCGCCGAGAGCGTGATCGCCGGGGACCAGAAGGTCGACGACCTGCAGCACGACCTGGAGGCGCGGGCCATCGCCCTGCTCGCCCGCCAGCAGCCGGTCGCCACCGATCTGCGGATCGTGGTCACCTCGCTGCGGATGAGCGCCGACCTGGAGCGCTCCGGCGACCTCGCCCAGCACGTCGCCAAGCTGGCGCGGCTGCGCTTCCCGCAGTCGGCGGTGCCGCACGACCTGCACGCCACCATCCTGGAGATGGGGCAGCTCGCCCAGCGGCTGATGGCGAAGGCCGCCGAGGTCATCATCACCAAGGACGTCGACCTGGCGCTCCAGCTGGAGCAGGACGACGACGAGATGGACCTGCTGCACCGCACGCTGTTCCAGCACCTGATGGACGACCGCTGGAAGCACGGCATCGAGACGGCCGTCGACGTGACCCTGCTCGGCCGCTACTACGAGCGCTTCGCCGACCACGCGGTGTCGGTCGCCAAGCGGGTCGTCTACCTCGTGACGGGTGAGCACGCCGACGAGATCCAGCCACCGGTCCCGGCCGAGGGAGCGTAGGAGCGCGCACCCGCGCAGGGGTCGCACGTCTGTCCAAGCACGCGTGCGCCGTTGATGCGCCCGCCGGGCAGGGCATCCAATGGGTGGTCGGGTACGGCGGGCGGGCCCTGCCCGGTGCGCCGCCCGGCCGTACGGCCCGTGCCGTACGCCGTCGAGTCGTACCCCCGAGGACCCTTGAGGAGGGACCATGGCCGATTCGCCCATGACCGAACCCCAGCAGGAGCTCTCGACCGAAGTGGTGCGCCTGCCCGTGCTCGGCGCCTGCGGCTGCGGCTCCG
>NZ_KL585430.1:48047-48211 GCF_000721935.1 Streptomyces sp. NRRL WC-3549 | reverse complement strand
AGTCCGGCTCCGCGTGCCAGTGCGGCGGCGGCTGCTGACGGGTCACGTCCACGGCGGTGCCCCGGGGCGGACACGTCGTCCGTGCCGGGGCACCGCCGTGCCCGCCCATGGCACCGCCGCGCCGGCCCGGGCCGTGGCCGTGGCCCTCAGGCCACCGGCTCGCC
>NZ_KL585430.1:45745-47744 GCF_000721935.1 Streptomyces sp. NRRL WC-3549 | reverse complement strand
ACGCATCAGCAGCCAGTAGCCGAGCCCGGCCACCGTGCCGAGCACCGCGCAGGTCCCCCAGAGCCAGTCGGCGCCGTAGTGGTCGATGACCACGCCGGACATCAGCGGGGCGACGAGGGCCGCCGCCGACCAGGACATCGTGTACATCCCCTGGTAGCGGCCCCGGCCGTGCGCCGGGGACAGCTGGACGACGATGCCCGTCTGCGTCGGCGCGTTGATGATCTCGGCCAGCGTCCAGACGCACACCGTCAGCGCGTACACACCGACGGACCCGGCGAACGCGGTCAGCCCGAAGCCGTACCCGGCGAGCACCGACGAGATGATCAGCAGGCGGCGCGGGTCGCGGTGCTGGATGAAGCGCGTCACCGGGATCTGCATGACGACGATCAGCACCCCGTTCACGGCGATGGCGGTGCCGAAGTCGGAGCTGGACAGCCCGTCCGTGCCCATGGCCACCGGCAGCCCGACGTAGCCCTGCTGGAAGATCAGCGCCACGAGGAACGACAGTCCCACGACGCCCATGAAGCGTCCGTCACGCAGGACGGTGGTCAGCTTCACGTCGTCGGGGGCGCGGCCACCGGCCGGTACCCGCACCTCTTCGGGCCGGGACTCCGGCACCTTCAGGAAGACGAGCACGGCGCAGGCCAGCGTCATGGCCGCCTCTCCCATGAACCCGGCCAGATAGCTGTACTCGGCGACGAACCCGGCCCCGGCCGACGAGACGGCGAAGCCCAGGTTGATCGCCCAGTAGTTGAGCGAGAAGGCCCGCACCCGGTCCTCGGGCCGCACGATGTCGGCCATCATCGCCTGCACGGCCGGCCGGGACGCGTTGGACGCCATCCCGACCACGAACGCCACGCCCGCGATGGCGAGCGGGTGGACCATGAACCCGAGGACCGCGACGGAGACGGCGGTGGACAGCTGGGCGATCAGCATGGTGGGCCGCCGCCCCAGCCGGTCCGTCATCACCCCGGCCCCCAGCGAGGAGACGACCCCGCCGAGCCCGTGGAGCGCGGCGACCAGTCCCGCGTACGAGGCCGAGTAGCCCCGGTCCATGGTCAGGTACAGCGCCATGAACGTGGCGACGAACGCCCCGAGCCGGTTGACGAGCGTGCTGGTCCACAGCCACCAGAACTCCCTGGGGAGACCCGCGACCGTCTCGTGTGCCGCCTTTCTGAGACCGGCGACGGACATGGCTCTTCCCCCTGAGGACGTACGGAACGGATGCGGCTGCGGTAAGTGGCCCGCCAGCTGTCCGAACATTACGAAGCGGGGTTCCCGGGCCGCCACTCAATTGACGGCGCCCGTCAAACGTCACGCCGCGGCCGACGACCGCGGCACCCCTGTCCGCCCTGTGACCGGGCGCGCGCGGCCCGATGCGCTTCGATTACGCTCGGGCGTATGGCCGACGCACCGTACAAGCTGATCCTCCTCCGCCACGGCGAGAGCGAATGGAACGCGAAGAACCTGTTCACCGGTTGGGTGGACGTAGACCTCACCGACAAGGGAGAGAAGGAGGCGGTCCGCGGCGGTGAGCTGCTCAAGGACGCCGGCCTGCTCCCGGACGTCGTGCACACCTCCCTCCAGAAGCGCGCGATCCGCACCGCCCAGCTCTCGCTGGAGGCGGCCGACCGCCACTGGATCCCCGTACACCGCTCCTGGCGCCTGAACGAGCGCCACTACGGCGCGCTCCAGGGCAAGGACAAGGCGCAGACGCTCGCCGAGTTCGGCGAGGAGCAGTTCATGCTGTGGCGCCGCTCGTACGACACCCCGCCGCCGGTGCTCGAGGACGGCACGGAGTTCTCGCAGAGCGACGACGCCCGCTACGCGACGATCCCGCCGGAGCTGCGCCCGCGCACCGAGTGCCTCAAGGACGTCGTCATCCGCATGATGCCGTACTGGTACGACGGCATCGTCCCGGACCTCCTCACCGGCCGCACGGTCCTGGTCGCCGCCCACGGCAACAGCCTGCGCGCGCTGGTGAAGCACCTGGACGGCA
>NZ_KL585430.1:44261-45604 GCF_000721935.1 Streptomyces sp. NRRL WC-3549 | reverse complement strand
GCACGGTCCTGGTCGCCGCCCACGGCAACAGCCTGCGCGCGCTGGTGAAGCACCTGGACGGCATCTCCGACGCCGACATCGCGGGCCTCAACATCCCGACCGGCATCCCGCTCTCCTACGAGCTGGACGCCGACTTCCGCCCGCTGAACCCGGGTGGGACGTACCTCGACCCGGAGGCGGCGAAGGCCGCGATCGAGGCCGTGAAGAACCAGGGCAAGAAGAAGTAAGCAGAGCTGAAGTAGCCCCCCACCTGCGGGTTCTCCGCGTGGTGGGGGGCTTTTTGGTGGGCTGGGCCGGTCTGCGGGCCGTCACATGCTCAACGGGCCGTCAGGCACGTCGGCTCCAGCGGCGGATGCGGAGGTCGAGGACGATCAGCAGTGCCACGGGGACGGCGATCTCCGCGGGGGCGTCAGCCCAGAGGGCGAGTGCGCCGCCGGCAGTGCCGATGAGCGCGATCGGGAGATCGCGAGGGTGGATATCGACGGTTACGCCGACGCGTGGGACCATGAAGCCCTCCAGCTGTGCTCGGTTCACTTCGCAAGGTGATTTCTGAGGCGTGGCAATGGAGGCGAATGCCGCCCTTGCCGGGGCGGCATTCGCATGCCGCAGGAACTTTCCCACAGCCATCGCGCGCCATACAAACGCCCAGCTAAAAGTCACCCTGTTCGTTTGCATAGACAGATTGTCCATGCAGATAGACAGCCAGAGCGCCCCAACATTTCTCGGAGGCTCGCCAATCTTTCCAGGAGCCGTCCGTTGCGGCTCGTTGCCCCTCGTTGCCTGGTGCCGACCTGTGTCACCTCGCGCCGCCCGCCCCTGCCAGGTACCGGCACGATGCCTCGCAGGGAGCCGCGAGCGAGATGTGAGCAACTGGTTTCCGGAACCGATTCAGGAACCGATTACGGATAACCGGTTATCCGTAATCAGTTACGGATAACCGGTACAGTCTTACCGATTTCAACCTTGTTTCGAAACTCATACTTGGAACCTACAGAAGATTTCAGATGCGAGGTTCCGGCACCACAACAGACGTCTTCGAGAACTAGCCGTTACATGATTCGACGATCTGCGACCCGAAGATCGCACTGACCACCTTGCGCGTGCGCTCCTGGTGGACGGCATCAGGTGTGCATACGCCCGCAGCGTCAGACCGGGATCCGAGCCCCCGAGGAAGCATCACTACTCGGCATCCAGAAAGCCGCACTCGTGACGCACATCCGGCGGACGTACTACAGCGACGAGGGCCGCCCCGTGGAGACGGCGGACATTGTGGTGCCCGCAGCGCATTGCGAGATCGTCTACGAGATCCCGATCAGCCGTTAGCCTCGATCTTTCGTGACGGG
>NZ_KL585430.1:37855-44009 GCF_000721935.1 Streptomyces sp. NRRL WC-3549 | reverse complement strand
GCTTGACGTCCGGCTTCTGGCGCCGCCGAGAGAACAGATGGAGAGTTACGGCCGTAGCCGCCGTAACCGCGGTGAAGGACAGGAGCCCGGTAACCAGTGAGTTGACCCCCGGTGTCGGCACCTCCACGCGCTCGTATCCCGCCCAGTCACATGCGGCACCCACCGGAAAGTAGGTAGTCGAGAGGTCGACCGGCGCTGAGGGGGAAGGGCCGTTCTCGAACCCGACCTTGATCAGGCACCGGTCGATCGCGGTCGCCTTACTCAGGGAGGACGTCAGCCAGAGCCCGCCGAAATAGACCAGCACGGTAGCCGCCGCCGCAACAACAGCAGCCCGAGTAAAGATCTTCTTCCATTCTGACATTGCAGGTCTCCCAGTGTTGACTAGCTATTGCGTGGGTGACGGTATCACTGGGGCTCAGCGTCGGCACGCCTCTGCAAGAGAGCGGAAAACCCTGACACGAACGAATTGAGTTCACTCTCGGGCAACGATATCGAGTGTTTGTTCACACCGCTGTAGATGAGCTTCTCTCGACCGATGTACATCAACTCGCCGAGGTCGCCGATGAGCGCTTCCTTGGCTGCTGCATGGCATGTGGCATTGCTATTGCCGAATCGATTAATGAACAGTCGCTGATAGCGACGCGCGTACTGGCCCCCCGAACCGAAGACGCGCTCCACTTCATCGGCGATGTTGGCGCCGAAGCGCAATGCCATTCCTATTTTGAAGGCATCGATGTCGGCGATCATGTCGACGCTGCTGAAGGAACTATTCCCTTGGGCCAGCTTTTCCATGCAGTAGTTATAACCGGAAATTCCGGTCGCCGCTCGCACCCGGTCCCAGTTCGTGTAGAAAGTCATCCAGTCACCCGCCCAGCCACCGAAGTCGCCGCGGTTGATTCCGGTTCGACCCTCTGGGTACCCCTTGATCAGGACCGTGTTGCATGCAGCACCGAAGCCACTGCTGGATCGAGCGCACGATTTCGGATCCGCCGGAGACCGTGACGTACGCATCCATCGTCAGCAGCGCTTTGCAGAGCTTGGGGACCATCGCGCCGCCGGGCATCGCGCCGTTGACGCCGGCGTTCGCTTTCAGTTTGGACACGGCGGTGGCAACACGGTCGTTATAGACACCATCGATCTCGCCGCCGTCGTATCCTTTGCAGTACAGGGCAGACTAAATAATGCGGGATACATTGGCCGATGGGGAGGTGTTGCGATCGATCGACGGCCATTTAGCGGCCAGTGTGGACAATGTGGTCGGGCCGAAACTGTCCGAGAGTGCGGTAATTCCCAGTTCGTACTGCAGGCACCTCGTCAGTGCGAACATGACGGACCAGCTAGCCTTTCCGTTCTCCTCGACCCATGGAATGCCGGCTACATCCCCGTAGATCGCGTTGATGAACTTCTGTGCCTGAAGCACCATTTCGTCAGCCATGCGGATTCCTTATTTCTGGCTCACATGCGCGCGAAACGCATTCTTCCGGTCGGATGGGCTGTTGAGTTATTGATCGACAGGAGGCTGGAGGTTTGCGCGGGTTCCGCTTCTCCTCGACTGGACGGCTGCGGCAGTGGCAGCGCAAGAGACCGCCGTGATCGCTCGGCTCTCCCCACGGTCAGGCGGCGCCTGCAGCGAGCGTGCCCTGGACCACGAGTTCATCGGCCGTCGGGGAGGTGGTCCCAGGGCTGACTCTTCCGGATGATCCGGCGCCCTCTGCGCTTCACCGCGCAACCCGCTATGGCCCCACTCCGGGTGGTGGGGCACGGGGCGGCCAGTCGGCAGCGGCAGGCCGGCCCCGGCGCGGAGGCGGCAGGAGAAAAGCGCCCTTGGAAAGTCGACCTCGGATGCGTTCCGTAATGATGCGGACCACCGGCTTCCCCTGGGCGGGAGCACCATCGGTGTCGATGAACAGGGTTCCGCTCGATCCGATGCGCCCCGGTTCGAGTGCGGCATACGTGAAGGTGTGGGTCACGTCGAATCCACCGGACGCCGTTACCTGCACCGTCACCCTGTAATCCGTCGTCTCAGCGGTGCGGTTACTGAGGCTGAACTCGTGGTGTCGTAAGGGGTGACGACTGGCCGGTGGCTCCGGTATCACCGGAGTCATGCGGTATCCACAAGGGGGCGGGCTGGCCGCCCACCGACAGCAGCTTCGCGAAGAGTTACGGCTCCAGGCGGCCGAGCGGTTCGCCTTGGGCGAGGGTAGTACCGCGATCGCCAGAGATCTTCGGGTCAGTGTCCGCTCGGTCCAGCGATGGCGTCACGCGTGGGCCGAGGGCGGCCCGCGATCCCTGCGGTCGCAGGGCCCGGCGTCGCTGCCGAGGCTGAGCGATCAGCAGTTCACGCAGCTTCAGGCGGAGATGGCCAAGGGGCCGACCGCGCATGGCTGGGAGGACCAGCGCTGGACACTGGCCCGGGTCAAGACGGTGATCGGCCGGCGCTTCCACCTGACGTACACGATCCAGGTTAAGGATTGACTTCCATGATGACTCGAGTTGAGCACCACGGAATGCCAGGGACCAACGACGAGTCGTATGCCCAAGATCTGGGAAGTGGGCTCACGGGGATAATTTCATTGCTGGAGCAGTCGTCGAGCGTATTCGATATTGGCCTAATGGATTCGACGATGTACCTGCAGGCATGTCTGGCAGTCGACCCTGACGCTTCCCACCTGCGTACATGGGAGGCGCTGGTGACAGCCATGCAGCTCCACGATGGAATGTTTGCTGCCGCCAAACAGGCAAGTGGACAAATTTCATATCGAATCGCAGATGAAACTCGCATCATCTCGGCGACCGGGCCGACAAGGAACGCCAACCCTGGGAATTGGATCAATGCCTTCTGGTTGACAGTAGTTTGCCGCGATCAAGCCCGCATGACGCAGCTATGTGAATTCGACCTTACTTCGTTGCGCGCCTCAGGGGCAGAGTATGACGACTTCATGTATGGATGGGTCGACTCGCTTCAAAAATATTGGATGCAGCGTCCGGGGCTAATCGATAAACTCCAGGAAACGATTCAAGGGTCGTATCCTGAAGCCATACATATCGCTGGTCTGGAAATCGTAGAGAAGATCCTCTATCAGCCGATCGATCTATTCCACTTCTTCCTGCAGAAAGACCATGAAGGATTTAATCACTCCCTCATCAAGGCGCTGGAAATGCATAAGTCTTACTGGACAGCGACAGATGAGCGAGCGCGCAGCGTCGAAGGTTACCTAGCACTCGGCCCACTCGCTGTAGCATGCCTCGCCTACGATGCAGGTTTTCCCATCACTGTGACCTCCGACTACATTCCGAGTCAGCTAATTAATCGCGCTTGGGTCGGTGAGTTCCCCACATAATGACGATCCCGCCATCCAGGAAACGGCGGCATCATAGTGATCCCGAGCGATTTGTGTTCTGGGGCGTTGGACGTGTGTAAGTGATCTGGTGGGGGACGCGCGGCATCTGTCGCCGTCGGCGCAGAAGACACGTCTCTCCGGGGCCCGTGGCGGCCGGAATGACCGCCCTGACCGATCCGGCTAGAGCTATGGATCAGAAGGCAGCCGCGCCAGAGCCATGCCACTGCTTGCGGTGCACAGCGGTCAAGAAGAGCCGCCGCCTGGCTGACTCCTGGGGTACCCACCTCCGTCATGCCGACCACCGACACGTTCGAAACTGGATCACCAGTAGCGCTCAAACTGATTTCACGCGCGCCAGGGCATGGTCTGCGGCTACCAGTAACCTGCGACGATCAGCCATGCCACGCTTGGAGGCTTCGTGGAACCTACCGCTCTCGTCAGTCCGAACCGGTTGTGGTCGGCACACGAGGTCTTGGTGCGCCCGAGCCCTCTCCCAGCGGCGGCAGGGGTCTACGGGTGGCACTTCAAGCAGCCACCGCGTCCGGACTTGGACGCCGGGCGCCTGCTCTACGTCGGGATAGCCCCGCGGTACATGGCGAACCGGACCAGTACCCAGAACGTGCGCAAGCGGGTGCGCTACCACTACCGGGGCAACGCGGCCGGCTCGACGCTGCGACTCACCCTGGGATGCCTGCTCGGCCTTGAGCTGCGTCGCGTAGGCAGCGGTAAGCGGATGACCTTCGGCAAGGCAGGCGAAGCCACCCTGAGCCAGTGGATGGCGGACAACGCGCGAGTGTGCTGGATGGAGCAGGAAGAACCGTGGGAGCTGGAGTCACGCCTCATCTCCCAACTCGACCTCCCGCTGAACCTCGACCAAAACCGCCACAACGCGTATCACAGCCGCCTGAAGGACCTACGTGCCCAAGCACGGCAGCGTGCACGCGAGTTGCCCATCAGCTCCTAGGCCGGGACGTGGCTGTCTGGGCCGTGCGCCCGAGCAGGCGGGGGAGGCCCCGGCCCGGCTTCCCGTTCGTGGCGTCGACGCGGAGGTCGGCATCCGGCCGCCGGATCAGGCGGGAACGGGCACCGCCCTGCTCCACAGTTCGTCCGCGTGCTCAGCGAATCGGTCGAACATTCCGGCGTCACCCTCGCGCCGAAGGTGCAGCAACGGTGAATCGTGGCCGACGAGCCGAGCCAAGTGCGGGGTGACCAGCACCTCCTGGTCGAAACGGAACACCGACAGGGACACGTGGTTCACCGCGTCCTCGGAACTGCTGAAGCGGGCCTCGACGCCCTCGGCGGTACGGAGGCGTGCCAGATGTTCGAGCGTGATCCTGATGCGTGTGGAGACGGACAGGGCGACGTCCTCGACCTCCTCCCGCCGACGGGTCACCTCACCGTCCGGGTCCCCCAGCAGAATACGCACCCGGCATCCCGCCTCGGTCTTGCGACGCAGCGTCTCGACGAAGGCCGGCTGCTCCAGCCAGAGGAAGTAGTTCGTGTATCCGGCCAGGTAGATCTGCTCCGCGGCCCCGTCGATCAACGCGCCCCAGACGGTCGACGGGCACGCGGACCGATAGGGGTAGGCATGGACGAGCTCGCGGTCGTGGCCTGACTTCACACGGTCCTGTACGGCCTTCGGCCAGATCATCTGTTCGTCCACCTTCAGTGCCCGACAGGCGTCGATACGGTTTCTCGCGTGGGGTACCAACTCCGCGTCGGCCAGCCACCGCTCCACGGTCTTCGGCGTGACCCCGATGTGCACGGCGAGCTTGCGAGGCGTCAGCCGTGCATCTGACATAGCCGATCGTAGAGCGACGTTCAAGACTTCCCCCTGCGACATCCGGGCCTTCTCGCACGGTAGCGGGCTCCGGTCCAACTGTCTTTACGCTTCGCGGAGATACGTCCGTCATGGGTAGTCATCGTTGCGGACGTGACGACTCCGCAGACGACGGTCAGCCCTCCCTTCGACGTCCCTCTCCCCCTGGCGCCCCCACGACCGTTCTCCGGCTGCCCGGTCTGCGCCGGCCTGGCCACCCGACGTCGGGCAGCCAGGAGCGTGGGCGACTACTCGCTCGCCACCGACGCGTCCGTGGAGACCCGGCGCCACCCTCACCTCGCCAGGGGGCTCCGATGACCGGCCTCGGCCTCCCGCACGGCCGGGACAGCTCCACAGGCTCCGCAGTCGCGCAGCGGGCGAGCGAAGGGCTGAAGGCCGTCCTCGCCGGGCTCGGACTTCCGGAGCGGGCCTACCGCAGCGTCCGGCCGGCGCTGACGTCCGCCGGCAGGCCGTACGTCTACGTCGGTCTGCTCGACGCGGGGGACGTCGAGGCGATCACCACGTCGCTGCGCCGACAGCTCGACCAAGGCGCTGAAGATCGCCCCGGTGCGGAAGCCCGAGGCTCCTCCCGATGCCACCGAGGCGGCTGACCCGCGGCTCTGGTTGTGGCGCCGCGCCCGTACCCGGCCCGCGCCCTCAGTCGCCCCCCGCTCCCACCTCCGCCTCGCCCCACCCGGTGACCGTCACCTCGTCCCCCACCGCCACCCGCCCCGGCCGGAGCACCGCGTACTTGGTCCCGAGGACGGCCCCTCCCCCGGCCGACCGGCGGTAGCCGGCCAGGGTGCGCAGGGGTTCCGGGCCCGCCCGGTGGCCTGATTCCTGGTCGACCAGGACCACCGCGCAGCGGACGGCGGCCTTCGCGTAGGCCAGCTCCGTGGTGCCGATCGTGAACCGGTGGGCGCGGTCCTCGGTGTGCGGGTCGGGCCAGCCGTCGATCACCACGTTCGGGCGGAAGCGGCTCATCGGGAGCGGC
>NZ_KL585430.1:35170-37632 GCF_000721935.1 Streptomyces sp. NRRL WC-3549 | reverse complement strand
GGGGAGCCGTTCTCGGCGAGCTTCCGGCCGAGGCGGTCGAGGGTCGAGCGGGAGAGGACGTGGACGGCGCTGCTGTCGGCGTACCCCGAGGTGCCCGGGGTGCGGCCGCCGGTCACCCGGTCGTGCTCCGGTGGGACCCGGACCAGGCGGCTGCGGGCGCCGAGGACCTCCGAGAGCCATTCCGCCGCCGCGTCCCCCTGGTCGATGCCCCGGTACGCGGTCCCGAACAGGTCGACCGGGCGGCGGGCGCCCGAGGTGTCCACGGTCAGGGTCAGGGGGTCCGTGTCCGGGGCGTGGAGGGTGAGGCGGGCGCCGTCCTCGCCGACGGCCGGGCGGATGACGGCCAGCCGGGGGTCGCGGCGCTGGGTGCGGAAGACGCCGTCGTCACTGACCACCATGAAGCTGCGGTCGTGGGCCAGGCCGGCAGGGGTGACCGCCGCCTCCTGGGCCGCCACTCCGGCGCACCCCTTGACCGGGTAGTACGTCAACTCGGCTACGTGGGCCGCCATACCGCCCCCTCCCTCGCGTCGGAGCGAATCTAGTCGGTGGCCAGGACCGGGGGAACCGCCCCGGGCCCGGGGGGGTGTTCGCCGGGTCGGTGACCGCTCCGTCGCGGACGACACCGCCGTCGACCACGTGCCGGAGAACCACCGGCCCCGGGCACCGGCCGACGGGACTTCACCCACGGGGCTCCACCCACAGGACTTCACCCGCGGGGCTCCACCCACAGGACTTCACCCGCGGGACTTCGCCCTTCGAAGAACTCGATGAGGCCCGGTGCGAGTCTCCTGGGTGCCATCACCACCGCGCCGTGGTTGACGCCGCCGATCGTGCGGTGCTCCGCGTCGGGCAGCACCTGGGCGAGCGCCCGCGCGGCGCGCCGGATGCCCGCCGGGCTCCTCCCGCCGGTCAGTACGAGCGTCCGGGCTCTCGCGGCCGACCAGTCGTCGGCGATCAGCGGCCCGCCCCGCTGGGTGTCGCCCATCACGGCGATGTCGTAGGGCAGCGTGGGCGCGAGGGTCTTGAGGCCGGACCACACGCCGGGCAGCAGCCTCATCGACGCCACGACGAACCCGGGCATCCCCTGGGCCTTGGTCATGAACAGTTTCACCGCGTCGCCGCGCCGGTCCTCGGCGATCAGCGCGTCGATCCGCCGCGCGAAGCCCTCGGGCGGACCGGAGTCGTCGCCCTCGACCACGAACGGCGGTTCGTAGAGCGCCAGTCGGTGGATGTCCAGCCCCGCCACGGCGGCGCGCAGGGCGAGCACGGCACCGGAGGAGCTGCCGAACACCGAGGCCGGTCCCCCGGCGTGGCCGATCAGTGCCGCGATGTCGTCGATCTCCCGCTCGACCGCGTACTCCGTTCCGTCGCCGCTGGCCCCCCGGCCTCGACGGTCGTAGTTGATGACCGTGAAGTGCCCGGCCAGCAGAGCGGCGAGCTTGGCGGTGTCGGATCTGTCGGCCAGCGCCGAGGACACCAGGATCACGGCCGGTCCGGTACCGGACCGCTCGAACGCGATCTCGGTCCCGTCCTCGGAGACGACCGTGCCGTCCGCGGGGGACGCCTTCTCACTCGTTGCGGGCATGATGCTCAACTCCCGTTCGCACAACGGATCGTGTCGGGAACGGAAGACTGCGGCCGGTCGCGGAAGTCATCGGTCCCGGCGGCGGGGCCGCGCGACCTCCCGCAACGGGGCGGAGGTCGGCCCAGTGATGCCCCATCAGCCCGGCCGGCCAACAGGGCACCCACAGGCCCCGCACCGGCATCGCACCGGCTAACGTGACCTCCACGCCGCCCCGTTCGGGGTGCACACCCCGCGCGGAACGGGTACACAGCGCAGAGGGCAAGGAGATCGGGGAGAGCGATCATGGGCGAGTCTCTGAAGACCTTCGTCGGCGGGACCGAGGTCGACGTCCCCAACAGCATCCCGGCGATCCGCGCCGCGCTCCCCGAGGAGAGACGCGAGGAGTTCGACCAGGCGATCAACGAGGCCGGGGTGCACGAGATCCAGGCGGTCATGCGGCACTGGATGCTGGAGTCCGTCCCCGATCCCGAGGCCGAACGCATCCTGGACAGACTGGCCCAGGACGAGGCCGAGAGGCGGAGCGTGGCTTGAGCTTCCGTATCTCCTTCGCACCGCCCGCCGACGACACCCTGGCCAAGATGCGGAACGGCGACTCGTTCCGGCGTGAGATGGCGCGCACCCTGGGCCAGGACCCGTACGGACACGCCTCGACCGCGGTGAAACGCGAACGCGACCGGCGCGAGGCGACCGTGGCCGGGTCCATCGTCCTCTACTACGTCTCCGGGACCGTGCTGACGGTCACCGTCGTCCGGCTCGTCCCCCTGCCCTGAGCCACCGGCATCCCCCTGCGCCGGGCGACACGGAAGGGCACCGCCCCGAACGGGTTCAAGGCGGAGAGGCCCCGAGCCGGGGAACCGACCGGCCGGAGCCGCAGGCC
>NZ_KL585430.1:32090-34969 GCF_000721935.1 Streptomyces sp. NRRL WC-3549 | reverse complement strand
CAGCCGGGGGCCGGGGCGATCCGCCCCGGCCCCCGGCACAGTGGGATCAGCCCAGCTCCTTGACCTGGGCCGCGATGACCTCGGACGGCAGCTCGAAGTCGCTGACCGCCCCGGCCGCCGCACCGACGTTGAGGGAGGCGAACGTGGCGACCGTGCCGGCCTGACGGAGGCTCACCAGCTTGAGGGGGACCTGTACGCCCTCCTCCTCCATCACGAGCGTCCAGGCCAGCGCCTCCTCGCCGCCGGAGGCCTTCGCCTCGGTCACCTTCGCGAACTTCTGCTTGCCGTCCTTCGTGGACAGGGTGAACCCGCCGGCGCACGCGGAGGCGGCGTCGCGGAGCTCGGCGAGGTTCTTCTCGGCGCCGTCACCTTCGTACGAGGCGAGCGCGACCAGGGTCGTCGTCACATCGAGGCCGGCCGCGAGGGCGCCCGCGGGGTCCTTGGCGTCCTTGACGTCGCCCTTCTTCGGCTCCTGGACGACCTTGCGCACGGCGGTGCCGACCGGCGCACCCCGCTGCGCGGCGTAGAAGGCGTGCCCGAGGGGCTCGCACTCCTTCTTGTCCGCGGTGATGTCCGCGGCCTGGGAGACGTCCTCCGGGCCCGCCTCGCCGATCTTGTGGCCGGCGACGTCGCCCTGCGCCAGCGACACCTTCTCCAGCTCCGCAGCGGTCAGCGCCTTGACCGCGGCCTTCGTGGCGGTGTCCTTCGCGGCGGGCGCCTTGGCCTCGCCCTTGTCGTCCGAGTCCGAGCCGCCGCACGCGGTGGCCAGCAGGGCCAGGGACACCACGGAAGCGGCGACGGCGGTACGGCGTACGAGGGTGGCGCGCATGGCAGATTCATCTCTCATCAGGGGGAGCGACAAGCCTCCCGGCACGGAACTCAACCGGATCCGGAGGCTGTTGCGGAACCCACACTCTACGATCGGACGCCTGTCCGATGATCATCCTGAATGATCACGGAATGTGTTCGTGATGCCACTGTGACCACCCTGTGAAGAACCCATGAGGGAGGAACCCATGAGGGCTGTCCTGGGCGGCCTCTCCCCAGCCGAGGAGCGCCCGCCGTGTCCGTCGACCCCGTCCCCGCCGTGCTCGACGCGGTCCGTGCCCTCGGTGCGACCGGGGGAGCGGAGAACGCTCCCCCGACCTGCGAGACGCTCACCGGCGGCACGTACAACACCGTGACCAGGGTGACCTTCGCCGACGGTCGCGACTGGGTGGTGAAGACACCGCCGCCGCACAGCACCGGTCTGCGCTACGAAGAGCGCCTGCTCGTGGGCGAGGCCGTCTTCTACGAAGCCGCAGCGGCCGTCGACGGCGCGCCGGTCCCCCGGATCGTGCACGCCGAGCCGGACCCCGGGTCGCCGACAGGAGCTCACGTGGTGATGACCGCCTGCCCCGGACGGCCCTGGAGCGATCTGGCGGACGAGCTCACTGAAAGTGAACGGCGGCGGCTGCGTACGGAGTTCGGCGCTCTCGTCGGCCGGCTCCACACGGTGACGGGCACGGACGGGTTCGGGTACCCGGGCCTGCCCCTCGGACCGCTCGCTCCCACCTGGCGCGAGGCATTCACCGCCATGACCGGTGCCGTGCTCGACGACGCGGAGACGTACGCGGCGCGGCTGCCGCGCCCGGCCGCGGAGATCCGTACGCTGCTCGGCTCCGCCGCCTACGTACTGGACGACGTGGAGCGGCCCGCCCTCGTCCACTTCGACCTGTGGGAGGGCAACGTCCTGCTGACCGGTGAGCCGGGTGCGCGGACCATCGGCGGGATCATCGACGGGGAGCGGATGTTCTGGGGCGACCCGGCCGCCGACCTCGTCTCGACGGCGCTGCTCGGCGACATCGAGGTGGACGGGGACTTCCTCGCCGGGTACGCGTCCGGGGCCGGCGCTCCCGTCGTGTTCACCGCGTCGTTGCGTCTCCGCCTCGCGCCCTGTACCGCAGCTACCTCTACCTGATCATGCTGGTCGAGACCGTTCCCCGGAAGACGTCCGGGGACGCCCTGGAGTGGGTGTGGACGCGGGTGGCGCCGCGGCTCGAAGCGGCGCTGGACGACGTGGCCGGGGCCGTCAGCCGTCGGACCGCCGGGTGAGGTGGCTGAACGCGTCCAGGTTGCGGGTGGACTCGCCCCGCTCGGTCCGCCAGGCGTACTCCTTGCGGATCGCGCTCGCGAACCCCAGCTCCAGCAGGGAGTTGAAGGCACCGTCCGCCGCCTCCAGCACCACGCCCAGCAGCCGGTCGAGCTCCTCCGGAGTGATCACGGTGAGTGGGAGCCGTCCGACGAGGTAGATGTCGCCGAGCCGGTCGACGGCGTAACTCACCCCGAAGAGCCGCAGGTTGCGCTCCAGCAGCCAGCGGTGCACGGCCGCGTCGTTCTCGTCCGGGTGGCGGATGACGAACGCGTTGAGGGAGAGGGAGTGCCGGCCGACGAGCAGGGAGCACGTCGTGGACAGCTTCCGGGTTCCCGGCAGGGTCACGACGTAGTTGCCCGGCTCGGGGCTCTCCCACGCGAGCTCGGCCTCGTTCAGCGTCGCCTCGATGACCTGCGCCGCTGCTGCTTCGTCGGGTACGTCAGCCATGGTGCGAGCGTACGTCAGCGGGGCGCGCGGCGGTCCGGGGCCGCGCTCAGCCGTGCGGCAGCCGGGCGCGGCGGCGGTGGTCGCACATCGCGGCCGTGTACACCTCGGCGGTGGCGGAGGCCGCCGTGTCCCACCCGAAGGACTGGGCGTGCGCGGCGGCGGCCCGGCCCATCCGGTCGGCCAGCTCCGGGTGGTCCGCGAACCGGCCCAGCGCCTCGGCGTAGGCCTCCGGGTCGTGCCCCGGGATCAGGAAGCCGCTCACCTCGTCCTGTCTCTTATACACATCTCTGAGCGGGCT
>NZ_KL585430.1:31621-31843 GCF_000721935.1 Streptomyces sp. NRRL WC-3549 | reverse complement strand
CCCGCCCACCGCGGCCGCGATCACCGGGGTGCCGGAGGCCTGCGCCTCGATGGCGACCAGGCCGAAGGACTCGCTGTACGAGGGCATGACCAGCACGGACGCGGCCCGGAACCAGTCGGCGAGCTGCTCCTGTCCGACCGGCGGGTGGAACCGCACGACGTCGGCGATGCCCAGGCGCTGTCTCTTATACACATCTCTGAGCGGGCTGGCAAGGCAGACCGC
>NZ_KL585430.1:30525-31434 GCF_000721935.1 Streptomyces sp. NRRL WC-3549 | reverse complement strand
CCAGCTTCTGGAGGCCCTCCGGCTTGGCCAGCCCGCTGCCGCTGGGGCCACCGACCACCGGGACGAGGATGCGGGAGCGGAGCGAGGGCTTCCGGTCCAGGAGGGCGGCGACGGCACGCAGCAGGACGTCCGGTGCCTTCAGCGGCTGGATGCGGCCGGCGAAGAGCGGGATCAGGGCGTGCTGCGGCAGGCCGAGCCGGGCCCGGGCGGCGGCGCGGGCGGACCCCGGGGCGCCGGTTCCCTCGGGAAGGGGGCGGAAGCGTTCGAGGTTGACGCCGGGGTGGACGACGGCCACGGAGGCGGGGTCCGCGTCGTAGAAGCGGACGAGTTCGTCCGCCTCCTCGGCGGTGTTCGCGATGAGCCGGTCGGAGGCGTGCACGATCTGCGTCTCACCGATGACCCGGGCGGCGGGCTCGGGGGTGTCGCCCTCGGCGAGCGAGGCGTTCTTCACCTTGGCCATGGTGTGCATCGCGTGGACCAGCGGGACGCCCCAGCGCTGGGCGGCGAGCCAGCCGACCTGGCCGGAGAGCCAGTAGTGGGAGTGGACGAGGTCGTAGTAGCCGGGGCGGTGGCCGGCCCACGCCTGCATCACCCCGTGGGTGAAGGCGCAGAGCTGAGCGGGCAGCTCCTCCTTCGCCAGCCCCTCGTACGGCCCGGCGGCGACATGGCGGACCAGCACTCCGGGGGCCATCTCGACCGACGGGGGCAGGGCTCCGGTGGTGGCCCGGGTGAATATCTCCACCTCGACGCCGATCGCGGCGAGACGCCTGGCCAGCTCCACCATGTAGACGTTCATACCGCCCGCGTCACCGGTGCCCGGCTGGTGCAGGGGCGAGGTGTGCACGGACAGCATCGCGACACGGCGCGGCTTGCGGTTGCCGCCCGGGAAGCGGATGCGGGGTGCCACAC
>NZ_KL585430.1:30167-30269 GCF_000721935.1 Streptomyces sp. NRRL WC-3549 | reverse complement strand
GGCCGCCGAGCCGGGAGACGTACTGGCTCACGTGGTCCGCTCCTCCTCGCTCGGGGCATGGCACCTGGGGGACCCACGGCCCCACGAGAGGCAGAACAGTGG
>NZ_KL585430.1:29217-29947 GCF_000721935.1 Streptomyces sp. NRRL WC-3549 | reverse complement strand
TGTGTATAAGAGACAGGCACCTGGGGGACCCACGGCCCCACGAGAGGCAGAACAGTGGAGCGGAGTCATTCATTTCCGCTTTACCAAATCATTACGCACCGCCCCGGCGCACGCCGCCCGGCCCTCCCCCGCCCGCGGCCGACCCCCGCACCCGGGGACAGCCCGTAGGCTCGCTGCCATGCACCAGCGCCCCATCGGCACCGCCACCCGCGGGACCACCAACCCCAACCGGCTGCGCCGCATGGACCGCTGGATCGCCGCCACCCACGGCCCCGCCCTGCGCCGCAGCGAGGACCCCGTCGCGGTCGACCTGGGGTACGGCGCGGCCCCCTGGACCGCCGTCGAGCTGCTGCAACGGCTGCGCACCGCCGAACCGCGCACGAGGGTCGTGGGCATCGAGATCGACCCCGCCCGCGTCGCCGCGGCGAAGCCGTACGAGCGGGACGGCCTCACCTTCGTCCACGGCGGCTTCGAGCTCCCGCTGGACACGCGCCCCACGCTCGTCCGGGCCGCGAACGTACTGCGCCAGTACGACGAAGGCGAGGTGGCGGCCGTCTGGGCGCGGCTCCGCGCCCGGCTCGCCCCGGGCGGGCTCCTCGTGGAGGGCACCTGCGACGAGATCGGGAGGCGGCACGTCTGGGTCGCGCTCGGAC
This sequence comes from Streptomyces sp. NRRL WC-3549, assembly GCF_000721935.1. Taxonomy (GTDB): domain Bacteria; phylum Actinomycetota; class Actinomycetes; order Streptomycetales; family Streptomycetaceae; genus Streptomyces. The sequence continues at coordinate 29,294 of NZ_KL585430.1, read as the reverse complement.
CGGAAGGCCCCCGCACCGTCACCTTCGCGACCCGGCTGGGTTCGCTGGACCGCCCCTCGGACCTGGCGGAGCGGCTG
>NZ_KL585430.1:18015-29029 GCF_000721935.1 Streptomyces sp. NRRL WC-3549 | reverse complement strand
GCCGAAGGCGCTGATCCACCGCAACGTGCCCGGTGAGCCGGTGCACGCCTTCCTGCGCGACCTCGACCGCGCCTGGGCGACGGCCGCCCCGTACGCGTCGCTGGGCGCGCGGCAGCGCTGGATCGCGGCGGTGCGGGCGGTGTCCGCCGACTGGCCGCTGACGGACGACGTACGCCGCTGGCGGCAGGGCGAGGTCACCGTCCGGTGGGCCGCGCTGCGGCCTGTCGGCCCCGGGGCCTGAGCACACGGGGTGATCCACCCTCCGGCCGGGAACACCTGAACGTCGCCGTTCGTCCCCTGTGTGACACGTCACGCGTCCAGGACCTCTGTTGCTTTACGGGACGACATGGCACGATCGCGTCGTCATCGATTAGTTACTGACGGTAAATCAGGTGCCCGCGCACCGACTGCCGTTGCCTTCACCCGGAGGGGGAGTCCGTGAACCGACGCCACTGTGCCTCTGCTGCGACCACCCTGGTCTGCGCACTGGCCCTGCTGACCGCGCCGGTCCAGGCCCTGGCGGCCCCGGTACCCGAGCCCACCTCCTCCGCCACGCCCGCACCGGCGAAGAAGACTCTCGAAGAGGTGCGCGAGGAGATCGACACCCTCTACCGCAAGGCGGGCGCGGCCACCGACGCGTACAACCTCGCCGAGGAGCAGTCGAAGAAGCAGTCCGCGGAGCTCCGCCGGCTCACCGGTGCGATCGACGACGGCGAGACGCGGATCGCCGAGCTGAAGAGCAGGGCCGGCGCCCAGGCCCGCGAGCAGTACCGCAACGGCGGCCTCCCGGCAGGGGCCCAGCTGATGCTGAGCGGCGACCCGGACCTCTTCCTGGACGGGATGAACCAGCTCCGCCAGGACCAGCAGGCCACCAAGGGGATGCTGGGGGAACTCGAGCAGGCGCAGGAGGACTTGGAGACCTACACCAAGGACGCCGGCCTCAACTGGGAGAAGCTCGAAGCCACCCGGCTCAAGCAGGCGAAGGCCAAGAAGACCATCAACGCCCGGATAGCGGCGGCGGAGAAGCTCGAATCACAGTTGGAGAAGGAGGAGCGGGCCCGCCTGCTGAAGCTGGAGCAGGAAGCGGCGTCCACCGCGCAGAACGCCTGGCTCTCCTCCGGCGCCCTCAAGGACATCGACCGTGAGGCGAGCGCGAGCGGCAAGGCGGCCGTGGCCTTCGCGACCGCCCAGATCGGCAAGCCGTACGTGTGGGGCGCCGAGGGCCCCGACTCCTACGACTGCTCCGGGCTGACCTCCCAGGCCTGGGCCGCGGCGAAGCGGCCGATACCCAGGACGTCCCAGGAGCAGTGGCGGCAACTGCCCCGCATCGCCGTCCAGGACATGCGCCCCGGCGACCTGATCATCTACCACAGCGACGCCAGCCACGTCGGCATGTACGTCGGCGGCGGCTCGATCGTGCACGCCCCCCGGCCCGGCCGCGACGTGACACTGGCGGGCGCCGGCTCGATGGAGATCCTCGGCGTCGTCCGCCCCGACAAGTGACCCTGCCGCGCCCGTCACCCGCGTGATGTTCGTCATGGCACCCGTGTCCCATTGCTCCGCTCGCATCCCGCCGGATCCGTGACAGGACGCGGCTTATGGCCGCGCGTGGGACAGGGGCCGATCTTCGTACGCCATTCCGTTCCCCCACCACGGACCGCTATGGTCCCCGTCTGGCGGGTCGTCGATCGGCGGTCCGCCGCGCCCTCGGGGGAGGGAAGGAACCCGAACCGATGCCCGTACCCGTACCGCGGCAACGCGCTGTCTCCGCCGCGGAGAGCACCCACGGACCCGACCTCACGCTCCTGGTGATCTCGGACGATCCTGCGGGCACCTTCACCGTCCCCGAGCTGTCGGCCGAGGGCGGGACCCGCGTCCGCGTCCGTACCGCCCGCAACCTCACCGAGGCGGAGCGGCTGCTCACGGACCACGTGGACTGCGTCCTGGTCGACCTCGACCTGGTGCCGCCCGGCGGGACGCGCCCCGCCGGCAGCCGGCCGGACGACGGCGCCGAGGGCCACGACGAGCTCATCACCCTCCAGCACGTCCTGCGCATCGCCCCGCGCCACGCCGTCCTCGCCCTCACCGCCGCGGACGACGCCGAGCGGGCCGCCGAAGCCGTACGGGTGGGAGCCCAGGACTACCTCTTCCGCGGCGAGCTCGACGGGCGCCTCCTCAGCCGGGCCGTCCGGTACGCCGTGGAACGCAAGCGCGCGGACATCGCCCAGCACCAGCTCACCGAGTCCCGGCTGCGAGCCCAGGAGAACGCCCGGCTGGAACGCGGCCTGCTGCCCACACCGCTCCTGGAGGGCTCCGACCTGAGCTTCGCCGCCCGGTACCGGCCCGGCCGCAGCCGCGCCCTGCTCGGCGGTGACTTCTACGACACGGTCCGCACCCCCGACGGCACCGTGCACGCGATGATCGGCGACGTCTGCGGCCACGGCCCGGACGAGGCGGCGCTCGGCGTCGAACTGCGCATCGCCTGGCGGGCGCTGACCATGGCCGGGCTCTGCGGTGACCAGCTGCTCGCCACCCTCCAGGAGGTCCTGGAGCACGAACGGCAGAGCGAGGAGATCTTCGCGACCCTGTGCACCGTCGACATCGCCCCCGACGGCCGCAACGCCGGGCTCTGCCTCGCCGGCCACCCCGCACCGCTGATCGCCCGCCAGGGCCGGGCGGCACACCTGCTCCCGTACGAGGACGGCGGCCCCGCGCTCGGGCTGCTCCCGCGCGCCCGCTGGCCGCGCCGCCAGGTCCAGCTGGGCGGTTCCTGGAGCCTGATGATGTACACCGACGGGCTGATCGAGGGCCGGGTGTCGGCGGAGGGCTCCCAGCGCCTCGGCCAGGACGGCATGGTGGCCATGGTCAACGGCCAGCTGGACAGTGGGCTGGGCGGTGAGGACCTGCTGGAGGCCTCGGTCACCCGGGTACGGGAGCTGAACGGCGGCGAGCTGACCGACGACGTGGCCGTGCTGCTGCTGGAGCGCGACGAGGCCCGGATACGCCGACGGGGCCGGAGCGCCCCGCGCTCCCGCCCCGGTCCGGCCTCGCCCTCGGGTGCTCAGCGCCCGCCGTTGTAAGGACCGTACGGCCCGTCGCTGGACGACCCACCGCGCCGGTTCCCGCCGCCCGACACCGCCTTGAGCGCCGGCCGCACGTCCACCATGAAGACGATGGAGGCGATCACGCCCGCGATCTGGAGGAACAGGATCGGGATGAACAGGTTCACGACGACGGTGATGCCGAGAATGATCAGCCAGAAGGACTTCTTCTGCTTGTCCGCCGCCCGGTAGGCGTCCTCGCGCGCCGTCGCGGCGAAGACCAGCGCGACCACGGCCAGGACGAGCATGGCCAGGAAGATCAGCTGGAGAAACGAGCCGAATGCTTCGAGCAACACGGTGAGCACCGCCTAATCAGGGGAAAGAGCGCCTCGCGGCCAAGGTACCGGGAACAACGACCGGGCCACCCCGAAAGGTGCCCCGGCCGCACTCCCCGGCCCGCCCGCCCGCTTCCCGGTCCGGTGCCCCGGCCCCGGGGATCCGGTCTACTTCGCGGACGGCGGGGTGGTCTTCTTCGCCACGGGCTTACGGGCGGGGGCCGTCTTCCGCGCGGGTGCCGCAGGCGCCGCCCCGGCCTCGGCGCTCTTCGGCGCGGCCTTCGTGACCGGCTTCACCACGGGTTCCGTGACCGGCTTCACCGCGGCCTCCGTGACCGGCTTCACCGCGGGCTTCTTCACCGACGCGGCCGGGGCCTCGGCCTTCTGCTGCCGCACCGGCCGGGGCTCCGCCTCGACGACGGTGGCGATCTCGACGATCTCCTCGGCCGTCTCGCCGCGCCACGTCCGCACGCTCTGCTCGCCGCGCTCGGCGACCTTCTCGTACGTCTCGCGGGCCCGGACCGCGTACTCGGCGGCCACCCCCACGCTCCGCAGCGCCAGGTCCTGGGCGTTCTCACCCAGCTTCTTCAGGTCGGTGTCCAGCGCCCCCAGGACCTCGGCCAGCTTCGCCTGCACGGTGGCCTGCGCCTTACCGGCCTGCGTGGTGACCCTCTCCTGCACGGCCTTCGGGTCGGTGTTGCGCACGGCCTCGAACCGCTCGGGGGCCTCGGCGCGCAGCTGCTCGATCAGAGCCGGGACCTTACGCGCCTGCTCCACGGCGAGGTCGGCCGTGCCGGCGGCGAAGTAGAGGGGGGTGGGGTCGGTGAGGGTCTTACGCAGGTCATCGGTGATGGCCATGACTGTGGTCCTCCCGGATCATCGGAATTCAGTTCAGGGGTGGTGTCTCTGCGTCGCTGCCGCCGGCCGCGCGGGGGCCACCGGCGTCCGTACCGGCGTCGCCCTCCGGCCGGCCGGCCGCGCTCGACTCGTCGGCGTCGAAGCCGTTCTCCTTGCGGAAGGAGTCGTAGATCTGCAGCAGCACGTTCTTCTGCCGCTCGTTGATCGACGGGTCGGCGAGTATGACCGCCCGCGTCTCCAGCTCCTCCCGCTCCCGCTCGTCGAGGATCCCGGCGCGCACGTACAGCGTCTCGGCGGAGATCCGCAGGGCCTTCGCGACCTGCTGCAGCACCTCGGCGCTCGGCTTGCGCAGGCCGCGCTCGATCTGGCTGAGGTAGGGATTGGACACCCCGGCGGCGTCGGCGAGCTGCCGCAGCGAGAGCTGCGCGGTACGCCGCTGCTCACGCAGGTACTCACCGAGATTGCCGACGTTGAGTGATGCCATGCCCTTGATGGTGCACCACCCTCGCTAACTTTTGCAAGCACTCGCTTGCAAAAGTGTTCGCGGTCACGTCCGGCCCCTGTGTGACGCACGGCTCCCGTCACCTCACTCCCGGCTGCCACGTTCACGAAGCGTGGTGACTCACGAGGGCATGCGCGAAGACGCCTCATCCGGGCCGCCCCTCACGAAGCGCCCGCATCGTGGTCGATGAGCACCATCCCGGATGCCAGCGCCCGGGCGGTGTCGGCGAAGTACCGCTCGTCGGCGTCAGGGGCGAGACCGAGAGGGACGCCCTGGCCGAGGCCGACGAACAGTGCCCTGAGCGCCGTGGTCAGGCGCTGCGCCTGTTGCGGCGTCACGACGCCTCCGTCGTGCGGCCTTCCGGTGAACAGCGCGACCAGATGCCTCTCCTGCGACCGGATGGACGCGGCGAGCCGGGCCCCCAGCTCTGGGTCGTGCAGGGCCATGCCCAGCAAGGTGATCTGAAGCGACAGGCCGGACAGCGCGTCCGGGGCGTCGCAACCGCGTCGGTAGTACCGGGCGAAGGCGTCGACCGCTTCCAGCAGATCGAGTCCGGCGGGAACCGCCTGCTCGATCTCCTCGTAGTACGGCCGCAGGCAGTCGGCGGCCAAGGCGACCACCAGGCCGTTCTTGCTTCCGAACAGTGAGTAGACGGCGCCGGTGGTCAGGTCGGCGCGTTCGGCGATCTCATCAAGCCTGGCCTTGTATCCGTCCCGGGAAACGACCTCGAACGCGGCATCCAGCAGGGCGCGGCGGTTGCGCTCCTTGGCCTCCGCCCTCGTCATTCTCATAGTTTGATTATTGCCGTAATCTCGTTACGAAACTAGTCGGGACGAGCTTCGAGGAGGACGCTCATGGCCCAGGCCGTGGCACCGCGGGTGACCCGCCAGACGGTGGGCGCCATCGCCGACGGCGCCTTCAAGGTGTTGCTCGCCGCTGTCTACATCGCCGGCGCGGCCCCAGTCGGCCGGTTACTCGGCACGCCGGTCTGGCTGATGGTGGCCTCGGGCGTGGCCCTGCTGATCGGCGGCGGTGTCGAAATCGGATACACGCGCAGCCGGTCGATGCGCACCTACACGCAGTTCATGATCGCCTACGACAGCGGCTGGGTCCTGACGGCCCTGATCGGCTTCTTGATGGCGCGCCAGGGCAGCGGTGCCGGGGGCGAAGTCTGGATGGGGTACCAGACGGCCGCCCCCCTCGTGTTCGCCGCGCTGCTGGTCGCCGCCGCCCCTACGCAGACGGCCTCGGACCCTCAGCGCGCCACCTCGGAATCGAGCGAGACGTCCGACCCGCCCCCGTGCGGCTCGAACTGAGGCGTCCCAGGTCAAGCGCTCACTCAGCCCCACCTTGCGCGAGTTGCCAGGGAGGTGGGACGCAAGGCGCGCCCATTGGTTCGTCGGTTCGGCAGGCCCATCCGCCCGTTCGTGGTCACCGAGGCTGGTAGGAGGTGGCCGGCACGGAGACGGTCACCTGCCTGGGTAGGCAGCCGTGGCCACTCAGGCCCAGACAGGACGACGCCCTCGTGAACCCGGCAATCAGCGCGTGACGATGCAGAAGGGATGTCCGGCCGGATCCGTGAGGACTCGCGCTTTGTCCCCATGCGGCTGGTGATCCGGCTTGCCGGCACCCAGTTCCAGCAGCCGCGCCTCAGCCTCGTCCAGGCTCTCCGCGACCTTGAAGCAGATGTGAAGCTGCTGGGGAACGATCTGGTCAGGCCAACTCGGAGCCCGGTAGTCCTCGACCCGCTGAAAACCGATGAAGAGTCCGTCCTCACGGTTGAGACCGGCGAACTCGGCGTCCGACTTCGGGTGTGGTTCAAAGCCGGTGGCCTGCTGATAGAACGCCGCCAGAGCCAGCGGATCAGGGCAATCGAGTGTTATCGCGACCAGTTCCATCTGCAGGGACATGAGACCTCCGAGCCGATCAGTGGACTTCCGTGCACGCCATAGAGGCGGCTGCCTACCGTTGAGCGGGACGGGGAGAGCGCCTTCGTTCCACTCAACCGTAAGCACAGCAGGTCAGGGCCGCAGCATGCCAACGAATACCGGGACAGGACACGCGGGGAGGGCCCCGCGCGCTAGGGTGCCGCGGTGACGTGGGCCGAGCGGGTGGTGGAGCGGAAGGGCGTGCGGCTCGTATGCCGGGACTGGGGCGGAGACGGGCCGGCGCTGGTGATGTTGCACGGGCTGGCCGGCCACGCGGGTGAGTGGGACGCCCTGGCGGGCCCCCTGAGTTCGGCGTACCGGGTGGTCGCGCTCGACCAACGCGGTCAGGGCGCCAGCGACCGCTTCCCGTCCGACGTCTCCAGGGACGCCTTCGTCGACGACGTCGTCGCCGTGGCGGACCGGTTGGGTCTGGGGCGCGTGGTCCTCGTCGGACAGTCGATGGGCGGGCAAGCGGCCATCCTGGCCGCCGCGAGGCATCCTGAGCTGATCCGCGCGCTGGTGGTCATCGAAGCCGACGTGGGCGTTCCTGACCCCGCATGGCCGGCTCAGGTCAGCCGGTGGTTCGACTCATGGCCCGTCCCCTTCCCCTCGCGCGACGCCGCGGTTCGCTTCTTCGGCGGCGGAGCCATCGGCAGGGGCTGGGCGGACGGCCTGGAGGAACGCGGTGGGCAGTGGTGGCCCCGCTTCGACAGGGACGTGCTGGTCCGGTCCGTGGCGGACGCCGCCCGGCACTCCTTCGCGCACGAGTGGGAACGCGTCACCTGCCCCACGCTGCTCATGCTGGCCCAGTCGAGCTTCCTCTCGCCTGCACGCGTGGACGAGCTGATGCGCCGCCGCGTCCCGACCCTGTCCGTCAGCGTTCGCGGGACCCGTCATGACCTGCACCTGGAGCGACCCGACCTCGCGTACGGCCTGATCGCCCGCTTCCTCGCCGGGCTGCCTGCCTAGAGGCACACCGGGACCTCCGCCGGTGCGGCCCCTGTCCGGCGGCCCCCGTCCGCGGGTCGGGCTCGGCTCCGATCGCCGCGGTCCCGCCCCGAGCACGGCCGAAGCCCTCCGGAAGCTGGATCTTGCCCTGGAAACCGTCCTGTTGGAGGCTGAGGCATGCAGAATCTTCCGACCTTCGTCCTGGTCCACGGGGCCTTCGCCAACTCGTTCTCGTTCGCGCCGCTACAGGCCGAACTCGCCCTGCTCGGACACCGCTCCGCCGCGGTCGACCTTCCCGGGCACGGATTCGAGGCCACCTTCCCCGCGTCCTACCAGGCTCCCCAGGACCTCGGCACACTCGCCACGGAACCGGGGAGCATCAAGGGAGTCACCCTCGCGGACAACGCCGCCCGCGTGATCGACGTCCTCGAACGGGCCCGGAGGAACGGGCCCACCGTCCTCGTCGCCCACAGCAGGGGCGGCGCCACGGCCACCGCCGTCGCCAACGCCCGGCCCGAGCTGATCGACCGGATCGTCTACGTCTCCGCCTGGTGCCCCGTCGACCTGAACGTGGGTGACTACTACACCCAGCCGGAGATGGCGGACGTCGACGCGGGGGCCTTCGCCGCCACACTCGTCGGGAACCCGGCCGAACTCCGCCTGCTCCGGACCAACTTCCGCACCGCCGACCCGACGGCACTGGCCGCGTTCAAGCGGGCGTTCGCCGCCGACCTCAGCGATGACGAGTTCCTGACCTTCCTGAACACCTTCCAGCCCGACGAGAACCTCGACGCCGGCACAGCCGCCGACCGGGCGCAGGCCACGACCTGGGGCCGGATACCCAGGACCTATGTGCGCCTGGCAGCCGACGCCAGCCTTCCGCCCGCCGTGCAGGACCGCATGATCCGTGAAGCGGACGCGCTCACCCCGGACAACCCCTTCGACGTCCGGACCCTCGAAGGGAGCCACCTGCGCTGGCTCGTCCACCCGAAGCCCGCCGCCGAGCTGCTCGCGGACCTCGCGGCACTCTGACACCCGCCAGGCGCCCGGCGGTTGCCGCCTCAGGGTGCGCGGCTCAGGGCCGGCTGTGGCGAGCCCGCTGTAGGTTGCCTCTGCGGTGATGGAGCGCCGGGACGGACGTGGGGGGCAGTGGTGGTCACGGAGACGGAAGCGGAACTGGCCGACGGCCGCAGGGTGCGGATGTACGACACCGGGGAGCCGGGGTCCCGCCACCGCCTCACCGTCTTCTGGCACCACGGCACCCCGAACATCGGCAGCCCGCCCGCGCCCCTCTTCCCCGCCGCCGACCGGCTCGGCATCCGCTGGGTGTCGTACGACCGCCCCGGGTACGGCGGTTCGACCGCCCGCCCGGGCCGGGACGTCGCGTCGGCGGCCGGCGACGCGGCCCAGGTCGCCGACGCGCTGGGCGTCGGCCGGTTCGCCGTCATGGGCCATTCCGGCGGCGTCCCGCACGCCCTGGCCTGCGGCGCGCTGTTGCCCGAACGGGTTCTGGCCGTGGTCGGTGTGGCCGGGCCGGCCCCGTTCGACGCGGAGGGGCTCGACTGGTTCGCGGGCATGTCCGCTTCCGGGACCGCGTCCCTGCGGGCCGCCGCCCGGGGCCGCGCCGCGAAGGAGGACCACGCGGCGAACGCGGCGTACGACCCGGAGATGTTCACCCCGGCCGACCACGAGGCGCTCTCCGGTACCTGGGCGTGGTTCGGTGACGTCGTCGGACCGGCCGTGGCGAGCGGACCGGGCGCGCCGGTGGACGACGACCTGGCCTACGTCGGCCCCTGGGGCTTCGCGCCCGCCCAGGTCACGGCGCCGGTCCTCCTCCTGCACGGCGGACAGGACCGGGTCGTCCCCAGTTCGCACAGCCGATGGCTCGCCCACCGCCTCCCCGACGCGGAGCTGCGGCTGAGCCCGGACGACGGGCACCTCTCCGTCCTCGACTCCGCCGACGCGGCCCTGACCTGGCTGGTGGACAACTCCCGCCCCCGGCGGTCCGGCCCGGCCTGATCCGGGCAGCCCGCACGCTCTCCCGGGCCAGGGGCACGACGCGGCAGGGCGGAGCACGCGGCCGATAGCCATCCCCCGTCGGCTCGGACGCGCTCGGCCCCGGCGGCGCGAGGCTCAGGCGGCGCGAGGCTCAGGCCGGCTCCAGGACCCCCACGCGCTGGTCACCGCTCGTCTCGCCGGTGGGCCGGAAACCTAGCCCCCGATAGAACCTCTCCGGGCCGTCGTCGCCCGGGTGCCAGGTGGTCGTCACACGGGTGCCTCCGCGGCACCGGATCTCCGCTGCCACGGACCGGACCGCGAACGTGCCGTAGCCGCGCCCCTGTTCGCCCGCCGCGATGTTCAGGCGCCACAGGCCGGAGCGCAGGTCGGCGCCGGGGTCGCCACCGCCGAAGTCGACGTCGAAGAAGGCCATGAGGAAACCGACCGGCCGATCACCGTCGAGGATGAGACGGGGCCAGGCCGCGTCGCCGTACGCGAACGCCTCGGCGAGGGACTTCACCACCGGTGCGACCAGGTGCTCCTGGTCCGCGCGCACTCTCAGCCCGATCGCCGCGTCGACGTTGCCGGGGGTGATCTCCGCCAGGCGGACCGTGGTCGTCATGCGGAAACCGTAGCCAGCCCGTCAAACGGTTTCCGCGCCGGAGGCACCCGAGCCCCCAGGGCCGGGTGCCGCGCCGGGGATCAGAACACGTCCGGGCACCACGGCCGCCGCGGCGTCCGGAACAGCGTGTCCGCCACCGCCGCCGCGCCCGGCCGCAGCTCCTCGGCCCGACCGAGCGCGGCGAGCCGCGCCACGGACTCGTCACCCAGGTAGAGCGTCCCCAGTTCCCGTACGTCCAGGGCGAGATCGGCGCTCCGGGTGGTCGGTGTGCAGGAGGCCCCCGCCGTGGTGGCGTCCAGCAGGAAACGGCCCGGGGGCAGCCCCGTCGCGTCGCGAACCTCCAGGACCAGGGACGCCTCCGCTCCCCAGGTACGGGCCTCCAGCGCCCTCGGCACGTCCAGCAGGCGCAGCCACAGGAAGTCCGCGTGGGTGACGACCCGGGCGGCACGGGGGTCGGGCAGGAAGAACGGGAGCAGGTCGTCCGGCGCCCGGTTGCCGCTGCGGACGGCGGTGATCCAGTCGATCGAACACAGGAAGCGCCACAACGCGCGCTCCGCCGCCGGGCTCGCGGCGATCAGCCCGGTCACGGTCGCCTTGTTGAGCGGCTGCTTCGCGTCACCCCAGCGGTCGTCGGCACGGTAGGCGACCAGCCCGTCCACCGTGCCGTCGGCCGTGCGGTACACCGCGTAGAAGGGCTCCGTCCACATCTCGTGCGCCGGGACGCCGACACCCGTGTTCCGCTGCCACCAGCGATCGTCACGGCTGACGGCACCGGGCTGGCG
>NZ_KL585430.1:16452-17784 GCF_000721935.1 Streptomyces sp. NRRL WC-3549 | reverse complement strand
CCCGTCCACCAGGTCGATCCGGCCGCCGTCCGACTCGTCGGGCACCGGCCGACGCGTGTCCAGGCCGCTGCGCGGCACGTCGATCTCCCACTCGGTGCTCCAGGCGGCCGGGCCGAAGCCGTACCGCCCGTAGATCGGGTACTCGGCCGCGATCAGCGAGGCGACCACCTCACCGCGTTCCCGGGCCGCCGCCAGGTCCGCGGCCATCATCCGGCCGAGCAGTCCCCGGCGGCGGTGCGTGGGCGACACGGTCACCGCGGTGATCGCGTCGGCCGGCACGGTGGCGCCGCCCACGACGGTCAGCTCCTGGGCGAACGAACGGAAGGTCGCCACGCACCGGCCGCCGTCGAACACCCCTTGGACACGGGAGAGGTCGGTGTGGGTCAGCCGCACCGCGATCTCCTCCTCCGTCGCCACGTACGGCCGCAGGAAGCCGGTGCTCACGGCACGCAGCCAGTCGGGGAAGTCGGATACGGAGACGGTACGGGGATGCGGACTCATGGCCCCACGCTACGCACGCGGCACAGGAGGTGTCGCTCCGATTTCCGGCGCCGCCACCGGCCGCGTCAGAACGCCGCGCGGATCCCCCCGACCTCCTCGCCACCGCCCGTCAGCGGTGCCCGGCCGATGCGGGAGACCACCGGGGCGTCCACGCCGAGGAGTTCGAGCGCGCGGGCCAGCACCGGGCGCAGGGCGCGCGTCGAGCCGTCGTCGATCTTGAAGGCCAGCGCCCGGCCGTCCGCCAGCGCGACCGCCTGGACCGCCTCGGCGCCCATCTTGGACAGCGTCCCCGGCACCTCCCGCATCAGCCAGGTGTCCGGGCGCCGGGTGCCCGCCACGTACTCGGGGTGCGCCCGCATCGCGTCCGCGACCCGGCGCTCCGCCGATCCCGGGTCCGCGGTGACGAACGCGCGGAAGGCACGGGCGAGACCCACCAGCCCGATCGCCATCAGCGGCGCCCCGCAGCCGTCCGTGCCGACCGCCGCGACGGGCTCGCCCGCCGCCTCCGCGACCACCTGCCCGACCAGGACCTGCAGGGGGTGGGCCGGGTCGAGGTAGGTCGCGGTGTCCCAGCCGTTGCGTACGCAGACCGCGAGCATCGCCGCGTGCTTGCCGGAGCAGTTCATGGTGAGCGGCTCCCGCACCCGCCCGGCCGCGAGGTACGCCTCCGCCTCCACCGGGTCCAGCGGCAGGTCCGGCGGGGTCTGCAGGTCGTCCGGCGTCAGACCGTGTTCGGCGAGCATCGTGCGGACGAGCGCGAGGTGGAAGTCCTCGCCGGAGTGGCTCGCGGCGGCCAGCGCCAGCCGCTCACCGGACAGTTCGAGACCGGCC
>NZ_KL585430.1:15877-16287 GCF_000721935.1 Streptomyces sp. NRRL WC-3549 | reverse complement strand
GCCAGCCGCTCACCGGACAGTTCGAGACCGGCCCGCAGGACCGCGGCGGCCTGCATCGGCTTGTTGGACGAGCGCGGGAAGACCGGGGCAGCCGGGTCGCCGAGGGCGAGGTCGACGCTCCCGTCGGCGGCCAGCAGGACCAGCGAACCGCGGTGGTGGCCCTCCGTGAAACCGGACCGTACGACCTCGGCGAGGACGGGGAGCGGGGCAGACGCGGACGAGTGCGGCGAGGTCATGGCGGTGGGCGGCCTTCCGGGGGCGGGCGGGACCCGCCCCCGGAAGGATCGCCTCAGGCGAGCAGGTCGTCTACTTGTGCTTCCCCGTCACGGTACCTCCGGGCGATCTCGGCGCTGCAGTCGTCGACGGTCCGCTGGAGCCGGTGACGGCGGCGGGACACCTGCTGCTCGTAG
>NZ_KL585430.1:11242-15675 GCF_000721935.1 Streptomyces sp. NRRL WC-3549 | reverse complement strand
CACCTGCTGCTCGTAGCGGACGAGCCGCCCCATCGCCGCCAGCAGTTCGTCGTCGGTGCGCGCCCCCAGGTCGGAGAGCTCGACCTCGGCGAGGGTGTCCGCGGCCAGCCGCCGGTACTCGTCGCTGCGCGGCGTGGTGAGGGTGACGTGCCGGGCCGAGGACCGGTGCACGGGCGGGGAGTCGGCGAGGATCTCCGAGAGCCGGTCCACCACCGGCGCCCGGTGGCCCGCACGGCGGGCGAGCTCCGCCCGCAGGATGTCGATGCGGCCCTGGACCAGCCGGCGGACGTAGCTGAGGTCCGCCTCGTCGCGCTGGGCCGTCCGGCGCCGGGTCCGCAGGTCCGGGAGCCGCAGCCCGCCGAACTCCGCGTGTCCGCGCGCCGCCCCCTCGCCCGTACCACAGCCGCCCGGGGCCTGCCCGGGCACGTGCAGCGGCCCGGAGGCCTGCGCGGACAGCGGCACGGACTCGGGCAGCTGGTCCGGTCCGGGCGCGGCGCCCGTCCGCTGTACGGGTGGCCGCAAGGTACCGGCAGTACGTGTCACCGGTACGGCGCCGGGAGATGACCCGGTTCCCTGTGTACTCATGCTGTTCCGTCCCCTCGGCCGGTGCGTCGGCACACCGACACCGTGCATGGTGCCACTACGGAGGGTGTGCACGCAGGTGCTCTGTACCCGTTCAGCCCAAGATAGGTTGGTCTGTATGCGTGCGGTGATACAGAGAGTGGACGGCGCGAGCGTCGTCGTCGGGGGCGGCGCGGACGACCCCTCATCCTCCGGAACGGTCGGCGAGATCGTCGGCGAGGGGCTGTGTGTGCTGGTCGGAGTCGCTCACGGGGACACCCCGGAGAAGGCGGCCCAACTCGCGCGCAAGCTCTGGACCCTCCGGATTCTGGAGGGCGAGAAGTCCTGCTCGGATGTGAATGCACCGCTTTTGGTTATTTCGCAGTTCACTCTCTACGGGGACGCCAGGAAGGGCCGCAGGCCCACCTGGAACGCGGCGGCCCCCGGTGAGGTCGCCGAACCCCTGGTCGACGAGGTGGTGGCGCAGCTGCGGGCGCTCGGCGCGCGGGTGGAGACGGGCCGGTTCGGGGCGGACATGAGGGTCACGCTCACCAACCACGGCCCGTTCACCGTCCTGGTCGAGATCTGAGGGCCGCCCGCAGGCACCCGTACTACGGCTCGACGACCGTCTCCTGGGCCGCCGCCGTGTCCCCGGCGATCAGCTCCGCGTCCACGGCCACGTTCCGCTTCACCAGGGCCAGGGCGATGGGGCCCAGCTCGTGGTGGCGGGCGGACGTGGTGACGAAGCCGAGCTGCCGCCCCTCGGCCCCGTCGGCGGCGAGCCGCACCGGCGTCCCGTGGCCGGGCAGGTGCACCTCGCTGCCGTCCAGGTGCAGGAAGACCAGCCGGCGCGGCGGCTTCCCCAGGTTGTGGACGCGGGCGACGGTCTCCTGCCCCCGGTAGCACCCCTTCTGGAGGTGCACGGCCGTTCCGATCCAGCCCAGCTCGTGCGGGATGGTGCGGTGGTCGGTCTCGAAACCGAGCCGCGGGCGGTGCGCCTCGACGCGCAGCGCCTCGTACGCCAGGATCCCGGCGGCCGGACCGTGCGCGGCGGCGAAGTCCTCCAGGCCGGCCCGGGGCAGGAAGAGGTCGCGGCCGTGCGGGGTCTCCCGTACGGTCACGCCGTCCGGCACCTCGGCGATCGAACCGGCCGGCAGGTGGACGACGGCGATGTCCGCGGTGCGGTCGGCGACCTCGGCCCGGTAGAAGAACTTCATCGACTCCAGGTACGCGATCAGCTCGCCCTCGGTCCCGGGCTCGACGTGCGCCCACACCGTCGTGCCGTCGTCGACCAGGTAGAGGGCGTGCTCGATGTGCCCGTTGGCGGAGAGGATCAGCGCCTCGGTGGCCCGGCCGGGCGAGAGGTCGCTGACGTGCTGGGTGAGCAGCAGGTGCAACCAGGTCAGCCGGTCCTCGCCGGTGACCGTGACGACACCGCGGTGCGACAGGTCGACGAAGCCGCGTCCGTCGGCGAGTGCGCGTTGCTCACGGAACAGGTCGCCGTAGTGCGCGGCGACACCTTCGTCGCTCCCCTCGGCGGGGACGGCGCCGGGCAGGGACAACAGGGGGCTCTTCATGCGACCAGCGTACGACTCGCGGCGCCGCGGCCCGCCGAGTGGCCTCAGGCGGTGGCCGACGAACCGGACCCGGCCGCCTTCGCCGTGCAGTCGGCGCACCGGCCGAAGATCGCGAAGTGCTTCATGTCCGTCTCGAAGCCGAACGCTCCGCGCAGCTTCTCGGTGAAGTCGGTGACCACGTCGACGTCCGCCTCGATGACGTCCGAGCAGTCCCGGCACACGAGGTGGATGTGGTGGTGGCGGTCGGCCAGGTGGTACGTCGGGGCCCCGTGCCCCAGGTGCGCGTGGCTGACCAGGCCCAGCTCCTCCAGGAGCTCCAGCGTCCGGTAGACGGTGGAGATGTTCACGCCCGACGCGGTCTTGCGCACCTCGCCGAGGATGTCGTCGGGGGTCGCGTGTTCCAGCGTGTCGACGGCCTCCAGGACGAGCTGGCGCTGGGGCGTCAGCCGGTAACCGCGCTGCCTGAGGTCGGTCTTCCAGTCGGTGCTCACCACACGCCCAGTGTAGGACGGCGCCGGCACCGGCCGGGCGGTCCCGCCGGGAGGTCCTGCCGGGCGGTCCTGCCGGGCGGGGCCTACTTGAAGAAGGCGATGCCGTCGTCCGGCATGTCACCGAGGCTCTTCGCCATGGCGGCGACCTCCTCGGGGGTGACGACCTTCTTGAGGTGCGCCGACATGTACGGCCGCAGCTCCACGTCGGGGGTGGCCTTCTCGCCGACCCACATCAGGTCGCTGTTCACATAGCCGTAGAGCCGCTTGCCGCCGCTGTACGGGCCAGAGGCCGCCGTACGGGCCACCGCGTCGGTGGCGACGTCGATCTGCGGCTTCTGCTTCGCCAGCTCGCCGTACCAGACCTCGACGACGCCCTGGTCCCGGACCATGACGATCTCGACCTTGCGGTCCTTGTCGACGCGCCAGTAGCCGGACTCGCTCTCCAGCGGCTCGACCTTGTTGCCCTCGGCGTCCAGCACCCAGGAGTGCGACACGTACTCCAGGAAGTCGCGGCCGTCGTGGCTGAAGGTGACTTCCTGGCCGAAGTTGCACTTCTCGGCACCGGGGAAGTCGAAGACACCGGCGCCCGCCCAGTTCCCGAGGAGGAAGGCCAGGGGTACGAGGTCCGGGTTCAGGTCGGACGGAATCTCGATCATGAGCGGCTCAGACGATCTGTGAGGGTGTACGGAAGAGGTCGGGCGAGGGTCAGCGCTGGCCCTGGTACAGCTTCTTCACGGTCAGGGCGGCGAAGGCGAGCACGCCGACGCAGACCAGGACCAGCAGGGCGGAGAAGAAAGCCTCAAGCACGGGAGCTCCTCGATACGAACGACGTGACAGCAGTACGCGGCCGGGCCCCCAGCCTAATGGGTGGGGGCCCGGCACGGCGGTCCGGGGTTTCCCCCCGGGCCCCGTCACCCCAGCAGCTGGTTCTGCAGGACGACGGTCTGGTGGAAGGGGACCTCCAGGTCGCTCCCCCGTCCCTCCTGGCGGTGGACGATCAGCGCCAGGGTGTCACCGGCCTGCACATAGGCGGCGCGGACGTGCTCCCTGCCGTCCTTCGCGGCGTCCGTGTACACGTAGGTGTCGGTGTCCGGGACCTTGCCCGCGCCTTCCCAGTCCTCGTCGAAGACGAGCTCCGTCTCCCCTTCGAGCGCCTCGCCCGGCCCGCTGCCGATGTACAGGTCGTCCCGGAACGCCTCGGCGTAGCCCGCCGAATTGAACCGGAGGAGGTAGACGCGGGACTCCGTGCCGTCCGGCATGGTCCACCCGCGGGCCGCGATGTGGCGCAGGGCGGAGTCCCTGAGCCGCCCGACGATCCGTTCGCGGCTCCCCTCGCCGTACTCGGACGCGAACCGTTCCGGAGTCGTCCAGCCGCCCGCGAGCTTCTTGTCCACGGTGGCGCCCTTCGGAGCCGGGATCAGCAGCTCCCGCAGGTCGGCGTGGTGGATCTGAGCCGTGTTGCCCGGGTTGAACGGCCGGGGAGAGCCCTCGGGCAGAGCTGGAAGGATCAGCTCCGGATAGCTCCAGCGCCCGTCGTCCTCCGTGGCCAGCCCCGGCACGTCGGTGCGCTCCATGGAGGCGATGCCGAAGGCGGTACCCGTCCCCACCGCGCCGAACACCAGCACGGCGGCGGTCCAGCGGGCGACGGCCCGCAGCACCCTGCGCGGGGGCTTCACCGCTACGGGACCCGCGGCCTGCGCCGGCTCCCCGGGCTCCACGGCCTCCTCCGGCTGTCCGGCCTGTGCGGCCGGGGCCGCGGGCGCGGGCCCGGCGGTGGACACCGGTCCGTCCGCCGGTACGGATG
>NZ_KL585430.1:5369-11048 GCF_000721935.1 Streptomyces sp. NRRL WC-3549 | reverse complement strand
GGTACGGATGCGGGCACGGGCCCGGCGGCGGGTACCGGTTCGCCCGGTGTCATCGTCTGCTCGCTCATATGTACTCCCCCGGGGACGCGATGTGGTCCATCTGGTCCTTGACCAGGCCCGCCACCGCCCTCTTGTCGAAGGGCTTGGAACCGAAGGCGCTGACGCTGACGCTCAGCTCGCCGTCGTACGCCACGCACTGCATGCCGTCGATCTCGACGGCGTTCCCGTCGTCGTCCTTCTCCCCGGGGACGAGGAAGCACGTGGTGTGCTTGTGCCCCTCGATCGTGGGGCCCTTCCGGAACAAGCCCACCGACTCCATCAGGCCCTTCTGGAACACATAGGTCTCACGGACGGCCTTGCGGTCGAGCATCTTGGTGATCGTCGTCCGGATCACCACGTCGGCACTGTCCGCGCTGTACGTCCGCACGGCGACGCCCTGGGTCTTGAGCTTCTCGATGCGCCGGTCGAACTCGCGCCGCTGCTTGCCGGCCAGGCCCCGGCCGGCCTCCTTCATGGCGGCGGTGGCCTTCTTCCCGCTGGTCTCGCCGTCGTTGCCCTCGGCCCCCTGGTCCGGGCCCAGCACGTACCCGTCGGGCACCGGGAGCAGCAACCGGCTCAGCTCCGTGTCGTGCCGGCCGGCCGCCACGTCGCCCGCGGGGTCCTTGCCCGGTGCCTGGTCGGCCTGCTGCCACACCTCGGTCCTCGCCGTACGGTCCGCGCCGTCCACCGTGGCCACGGTGTAGGCGCCGGCCCCGCCGACCGCGCCGAGCACCAGGACGAAGGGCAGCGCCGCGAGGACGGTCCGCCCGGCCTTCCGCGGCCGCGCGGCGACCGCGGGGACGGGGTCCGTACCGGCGGCGGGGGCGGTGGTGCCGGCATCCGTGGCGGCGGGAGCGGCGGCCGGGGCGGGGGCGTCCGCGGGAGCGTCTGCGGAGGCATCGGCAGGGGCGTCTGCGGGGGCAGCGGCGGGGGCACCCGTGGGGGTCCCGGTGGGCTCCTCGCCCTTGCCCGCCCCCGGCGTGGTCACGTCGTTCACAGTCGCTCCAGCTGTCGTTCGGCCAGGCTGCGGATGTCCTTCTTGCTGATGGGCTTCGAGTCGAAGACGTCGATCTCCATCATCACGTCGCCCCGCTGCGCGATGGCCCTGGCCCGGTACAGCGGCAGGTATCCCGGCTCGTTGTCGGCCTCGTAGAGGTAGTAGCGGCCGTTGCCGCTGCCCTTCAGAGGGTCGCCCTCGTTCCCGGCACCCACATCGCTCTCGCCCATGTACGACCGTTGTTGCTCGGCGTGCCCGACCGCGCCGGTGTGGACACCGCTGCGGAACTGGACGAGCAGCACGACCACGGAGCGGTCGCCGCGTTCCCAGGACGCGCCCGCGGCCCGGCGGAAGTCAGCGTCCAGGAGCTCCTCGTACATGAAGCCCTCGTCCTCGAAGGAGCGGGCGTACTCCTCCAGGCCCACCCAGCCGTCCTGGGAAAAGAAGTGCTCGCCCTCCTGGTAGCCCTTCGGCTTGGCCACCAGCAGCTTGCGCAGGTCACCGTCCGTGCGGACCAGCCGGTCCTCGTCGGCGGGAAGCGGTCCGGGCGCCTTGTCCGCGGGCAGTGCCTTCGCCGGATAGCCGAGACCCGGCTGCGAGAGCGCGGCCAGGGGTGTGGGGGGCCTTTCCGCCTGGACGCCGTACCCCACGGCGACCCCGCCGGCGATGCCGAGCAGCGCGGCGGCGGCGATCAGCAGCGTGGTACGGCCACGCGGGCGGCGCCGGACGGTCGCCGCCGGGTCGGCCGGGGCGGCGGACGACGCGCTGGGCGGCGGGACAGGCGTTGAGACGGCCGGCGGGACAGGCGGCGGGGCAGGGGTGGTGACAGACGGCGGGACAGACGGCGGGGCAGGGGTGGTGACAGACGGCGGGGCAGGGGTGGTGACAGACGGCGGGACGGACGGCGGGGCAGGCGTGGTGACGGACTTCACCACGGGCTGCGGGCCGGCCGACGTGTCGGGTTCCCCCGCCGGAGCATCGGGAATGGTGTCTTTCGGTTCCAAAAGGGTCCCCCCATAGAGACCTGAGGCGCGGGTTCCGTTACCCGCGCACACAGCTGACCCACAGGTGCAGGGGGAGGTTGTCCACCGGACGATTACAGTTCGGTACATGCCCAAGAAGCTCGTGATCAAGGTGACCGCCGGGGCCGACTCCCCCGAGCGCTGCTCGCAGGCCTTCACCGTGGCGGCCGTGGCCGCCGCCAGCGGCGTCGAGGTCTCGCTCTGGCTGACCGGCGAATCCGCCTGGTTCGCCCTGCCGGACCGGGCCGCCTCGTTCGAACTGCCGCACTCGGCGCCGCTGCCCGACCTGATCGAGTCGATCCGGGCGGGCGGCCGGATCACGCTCTGCACCCAGTGCGCGGCCCGGCGCGACATCACGGAGAAGGACGTGCTGGAGGGCGTACGCATCGCCGGTGCCCAGGTGTTCGTGCAGGAGGCCATGGCCGACGGCACCCAGGCACTCGTCTACTGACGGAGCGGGCGCCACGGGCCTGCCGGGGGCGGGCCCTCAGCGCGGGCGCTTCCTCCCGTCGAGCTCGTCCCACCACGCGTCCGACTGGGGGTCGCCGGTGCGCTCGGAGCGGCCGGAGCGGTCCGGACGGTCGGGACGGCGCCGGGGAGCCGACGGCGGGGGCGGCGGGGCCCGTGGAGGCGGCGGCGGATCGTCCCACCAGCGGTCCTCCGGGCCGCGCCGGTTGGCGACCATCGCGGCGACGGGCGGAATGACCATGGCGACCACACACAACGCCACCGCCGCCGGGATCGACCAGAGGCGGACGAAGGCCCAGGCGGAGACGAAGAGAGCCAGGCAGCCGCCCATCATCAGGAAGTAGGCGCGCCTTCTTCGGGCGTACATGTCTCCAGCGTAGAGCCGGATCCGCACCCCGGCAGAAGGCCGCCGCCCCGTGCCCGGAGCCCCCGCACAGCACGGAGGGCCGCGCCCCTCTCAGGTGGTCCAACCCCGGGGTGCGGCCCTCCGGCCGATTCCGTGCGCGCGGCCGCGCGCCGGCGCACTACACCGCGATGGCCACCTCGGACAGGCCGCCCGTCTGCGCCACGACCGTGCGGTCGGCGGTGCCACCCGGAACCAGGGCGCGGAGCGTCCAGGTGCCCTCGGCCGCGTAGAAGCGGAACTGCCCGGTGGCCGAGGTCGGGACCTCGGCGGTGAACTCGCCGGTCGAGTCGAGCAGCCGGACGTAACCGGTGACGGGCTCGCCGTCGCGGGTCACGCTGCCCTGGATGGTCGTCTCACCGGGCTTGATCGTCGAAGCGTCGGGGCCGCCGGCCTGTGCTCCACACATGGTGTTCTGTCCTTCTGGTCGGGGTCCTGCTGAACCGGTCCGGGGGGAGGCTTACTTGTTGGCGCCGAGCTCGATCGGCACGCCGACGAGGGAGCCGTACTCGGTCCACGAACCGTCGTAGTTCTTGACGTTCTCGACACCGAGCAGCTCGTGCAGCACGAACCAGGTCAGGGCCGAGCGCTCACCGATGCGGCACAGCGCGATGGTGTCCTTCGACAGGTCGACCTGCTCGTCCTCGTAGAGGGCCTTGAGCTCGGCGTCCGACTTGAACGTGCCGTCGTCGTTGGCGTTCTTCGACCACGGGATGTTGCGCGAGCTCGGCACGTGGCCGGGACGCTGCGACTGCTCCTGCGGGAGGTGCGCCGGGGCGAGCAGCTTGCCGCTGAACTCGTCGGGCGACCGCACGTCGACGATGTTCTGGTTGCCGATCGCGGCGACGACGTCGTCACGGAAGGCGCGGATCGAGGAGTCCTGCGGCTTGGCCTTGTACGCGGTGGCCGGGCGCGTCGGGACCACGTCGGTCAGGTCGCGGGAGTCCAGCTCCCACTTCTTGCGGCCGCCGTCGAGCAGCTTGACGTTCTCGTGGCCGTAGAGCTTGAAGTACCAGTACGCGTACGAGGCGAACCAGTTGTTGTTGCCGCCGTAGAGGACCACCAGCGTGTCGTTGGCGATGCCCTTCTCGGACAGGAGCTTCTCGAAGCCGGCCTGGTCCACGAAGTCACGGCGGACCGGGTCCTGGAGGTCCTTGGTCCAGTCGATCCGGATCGCGTTCTTGATGTGGTTCTTCTCGTACGCCGAGGTGTCCTCGTCGACCTCGACGATGGCGACCTGCGGGTCGTCGATGTGGGCCTGGACCCAGTCGGCGTCGACCAGGACGTCTGCGCGGCTCATGTGTTTCTCCTCCGGGGCAGTCTGCGGCGGGGTGGTGCGTGGTGCGAGGTGTACGGCGGGCGCCCGGCGTAGGCGCGCGTACGGGGAGGCACGGTTCGGCCCTGACGTCGTCGAAGGGCCGGGGGGAAACGGGAGAAGGTCCCGCTCAGAAGGTGCGACAGAGCATGGCGGCGACGCGGCACAGGTCTACTGCCCGCCGCTTCGTGAGGTCCGCCTGTCGCTTCATGGGTCCGATCGTAGGGAGGTACGGTCGGGAATGTCACCGCCGTGTCGGATTATGAGACGCGATCGTCCGGGATGCGAGACGACGAGGTGTACGGGCAGGGCGCCGGACTCACGGCCGGAGGCCGGGGCCGGTGAAGCATCTACGCCTCGGACGGGCTCGTCTCAGTATGCGGATCGTCGGCCGTCGCGCTTCCGCGGCTCCCACCCGGCCCCACCGGTTCCCGTCCGGTCCTAGTCCGGCCCCGCACCCGCCCCGCCCGGTTCCGCCCGGTTCCGCCCGGGGCGTCTGCCGGACCGCATCCCCCGGGCGGATCACCCGGTCAGCGCGAGGTCCGCACCGCTCATCGAGATCTCCAGGCCACCCGGGGTGACCTCGATCCCCTCCAGCTCCAGGCCCTCCGGCAGCCCGCCGACATTCCGTTCGAAGTCCGTCTTCTTGCGGACCAGGCCCTCCAGACCGGGGATCCCCTCGCCCGGGACCTCGTCGGCGTGCACCTTGACGGTGTCGCCGTGGACGAGGGTGACGGTGGAGAGCACACTGCGCGAGAGCTGCTTGCCCACCAGCGGCACCTGGACGGTTCCGGTGACCTTGACCTTGCCCTCGCCGCCGTAGGCGACGGTGACCCCGTCGTCGGCGGCCGCGGTGAGGTCCGCGTACGAGACGACGGCCGTCCCGGTGACCCGGGAGGCCGTCGCGCTGGTGTACCCGGCACCGAGCTTCACCTGGTGGAACCGGGCCCGTATCTCGCTGATCCGGATCGACCGGCCGGCCGCGCTGGCCTTGATGTCCTCGACCTTGACGTCGACCTGGTCGAGCTCGGATCCGGCGACCTGGGTCAGGAAGGGGAACCCCTTGATCGAGACCTCGGTGGACCCGGTCTCCGCCCCCGCGAACCGGAC
The DNA here is from genome assembly GCF_000721935.1 of Streptomyces sp. NRRL WC-3549. Taxonomy (GTDB): domain Bacteria; phylum Actinomycetota; class Actinomycetes; order Streptomycetales; family Streptomycetaceae; genus Streptomyces. The sequence goes on along the minus strand of NZ_KL585430.1, from coordinate 5,694 downwards.
CCGGCCCTCGGCCTCCGACTCCGCGAAGTACACGGCGGCGCGGTCGACGGCGACGAATATCCCGCCCAGCACCACAGCCATGATCAGCAGTACTCGCAGTGCGCGCATGCCCCTTGCTCCCCACTCGGACCGGCCGGACCCTGGTGCGTCCGTGAGCGTACTGCCGTTGTCCGGCATGCCCTTCAGTGATCGACGGGGTTCGCGCACCGCCGGTTCCCTCCGCCCGCGATCCGGTGCAGCGTCAGGCCAGGACCCGCCCGTGAACGAGCGGCGTCAGGTGCGTGCTCTCGGGTGCCGGGCGTCGCGACGGGGCGAACCGTGGCTG
>NZ_KL585430.1:3325-5145 GCF_000721935.1 Streptomyces sp. NRRL WC-3549 | reverse complement strand
CGGTGCAGCGTCAGGCCAGGACCCGCCCGAGCAGGTAGACGGCGGGCGCGGCGGCGGTCAGCGGCAGCGCCACCCCGGCCGTCATGTGCACGAACCGGGAGGGGTAGTCGTAGCTCGCGACCCGCAGGCCGATCAGCGCGCAGCCACCGGCGGCGAGGCCGAGGAGGGCGCCCTGCGTACCGAAGCCGGTGAAGGACCCGGCCACCGCACCGGCCCCCGCGGCGACGATCAGCGACACGACGGCCGAGACCGGACCGGGCAGCGGGAGGGCCCGGACGAGCACGGCGACCGCGACGGCCGACGCGCCCACGGTCACCGGATGTGTATAAGAGACAGAGCCCGTACATCCGCTCGTCGGCCCCCGCGCGGCTGCGGAGCTGGAGCACCAGGGTGAGCAGCACCCAGACGCCGAGCGTGCCGAGGAGGGCGGCCGGACCGTGGTCCCGCCCGGCCACGAGCAGCACGGCGTCCGCGACGACACCGCCCAGGAACGCGAGGGCGATGCCCTGCCGGGCGGGCCACATCCCGTTCAGCCGGAACCACCCCGCCGCGGTGACGGCCTGGAGCAGGACGAGCGGTACCAGCAACGCGTACGGCCCGATCGCGGCACCGGCGGCGAGGAGCAGGCCGAGCCCGGCGGTGATCGCGGCGGGCTGCGTCCCGGGCGCGATGATCGGCGACCGACCCTCGGCGCGGGCCCGCTGGGCGTCGGTGATCCGGCTGTTGCCCAGGGTGGTGGGCGGACCGTACCCGTCGTCGGCGGCGTACGGCTGGGGGGCGGCGTGCTGCCCGGCGGTGTGCTGCGGTGCCGCGGGCTCCGCGTACGGCTGGGGCGTGGCGTACGGCTGTGCGGGGCGCCGTACCGAGGCGCCCCGTGGGGGGCACCGGGGTGCGACGGGGCGCCGGGGTACTGCGCACCCGGGCCGGTGGAGTCCGGTGGGCCGTACGCGGCCGCTCGCCCCGGGGTCTGCGCACCGGTCGCGGGCGCGGCCGGACGCGGCCGGATCGAGGGCTGGTACTGGGTGTCCCAGGTCTGGCCCTGCCAGGTCTGCGCCGCCCCGTGACCGGCCTGCCCGGGCTCCTGGTGCGCTGCCGGGTACCCGTACCCGGACGGCTGCCCCGCCTCCTGGCCCCGGGCCCGGGGCCAGTCGGCCCCGGACGGGGTCCCGGACGCCGGATACGCGTCGTACGGGCGGCCCTGCGGGTCGTACTGCTGTCCGTACCCCTGGCCGTACTGCTGCTCGTCGTTGCTCATGGTCTCCGGTTCACCCTCCTGCGAACGGCGGGAGCACCTCGACCGTGCCGCCCTCGGCAAGCCGTACGGTCTCATGGCCGCGGGCCCCCACGGGGTTCCCGTCGATCAGGAACGAGCACCGGCGCAGCACACGCGTCAGCTCGCCCGGGTGCCGCTCGCGCACCCCGTCCAGTGCCTCGGCCAGTGTCGACGCCGCGTACGGCTCCTCCGCGGTCCCCGCGGCGGCCTTGGCCGCGGCCCAGTAGCGGATCGTCCCCGCCGCCATGGCGGCACCCCTTTCGTCGTCCTCCGTCAGCTGTCCATCATCAGCCACGCCGCCCCTCACGCCGACGCCGTCCAGTCTGCGATACGCGTGAGCAGGCCCTCGTCCGCCGCGTTCTCGGCATGGCCCATGCCGTGCTCCACCCACAGCTCGGCACGTCCCCGGCCCGCCGCGGCCAGCGTGCGGGGGTGGTCGAGCGGGAAGTACGGGTCCCGGTCGCCGTGCACGATCAGCAGCGGCACCCGGATCAGCGGCACCGCCTCGACCGGCGGGAGCGGAACGGGGTCCCAGTCCCCGGTGAGG
>NZ_KL585430.1:1822-3108 GCF_000721935.1 Streptomyces sp. NRRL WC-3549 | reverse complement strand
CGTACCGGCCGACGAGGCGTCCGGCGGGCCGGGTGACCACCCAGTGCAGACGGCGCATCGGGGCAGTCCCCCGGTAATACCAGCGCGCCGGAGCGCTGACGGCGACCACCGCATCCGTATGCGCCCCCGCGGGCCCTTCACCCGCCTCCCTACGCGGGCCCACTCTTTCGGCCCCGTCGGCGAAATCCCTTTCCCCGTGTCCGGCGCCTCCCGGGCCCGTGGCGAGAGCCGCGTGCCGGAGCACCACGGAACCGCCCATCGAGAATCCCACCGTGACGACCCGCCGGTGCCCCAGGGACCGTGCCCAGGCGACCGCTGCGGCCAGGTCGTGCGCCTCGCGGTCCCCCACCGTGGACCGCCCGCCGGACCGCCCGTGCCCCCTAAACGAGAACGTGATCACGGCCGCACGCCGGGAGAACACCCGAGCGGCCCGCACCACGGCCGGCCGGTCGGCCGAGCCGGTGAAGCCGTGTGCGAGGACGACGGCGGTCTCCTGGGCGGGCCCGGTGTCCGGCCACGCGGAATCCGCCGCACACGGGGTGTACACCGCCTCGATACGCACCCCGTCACCCGTCAGCAGGGTCGTCCGCCGGGGTACCGGCGTGAGCGAGGGAACAGGGGAACTCGGGAAACCGCCCTCGGACGCAGAACTCATGTGGGCTATTGTGCTGCGGAGAGGATCCGGGCAATGCAGCCCCCGGGTCCTTTTGTGCTTTCCGAACGTTGTTACGCAGACGTTTCGACAAGCTCGGCGCTCCTCGAAAGGGGTCGCACCGTAAGAACCGTACGACCGCCGCCTTCGGGCGAACGCCGTACGGGTGTACGAAGCAGTGCCGCATACTCCCCCGGGCCCCGCCCGGGAGTGCCCCTCTCGCAGGGAACGAGGAGGACCGACGTGATGGGCGAGCGAACCGTGCACGATCGACCGACGACCCAGGCAGGTGGGCGGCGATGAGTTCACTGCTGCTTCTGACGAATGCCCTTCAACCGTCGACGGAGGTCCTCCCGGCCCTCGGTTTCCTGCTCCACAGCGTGCGGGTCGCCCCCGCGGAGGGGCCCGCGCTCGTCGACACCCCCGGCGCCGACGTGATCCTCGTCGACGGACGGCGCGACCTGCCCCAGGTCCGCTCGCTGTGCCGGCTGCTGCGGTCCACGGGTGCCGGCTGCCCGCTGCTCCTCGTCGTCACCGAGGGCGGCCTCGCGGCCGTCACCGCCGACTGGGGCATCGACGACGTACTGCTGGACACGGCCGGGCCCGCCGAGGTCTGTCTCTTATACACATCTCT
>NZ_KL585430.1:0-1666 GCF_000721935.1 Streptomyces sp. NRRL WC-3549 | reverse complement strand
AGATGTGTATAAGAGACAGGCTCACCACCGACGACTCGCCCACGGAGATCCGCAACGGGGACCTGTCGGTCGACGAGGCGGCGTACAGCGCCAAGCTGAAGGGCCGGGTACTCGACCTGACCTTCAAGGAGTTCGAGCTCCTCAAGTACCTCGCCCAGCACCCCGGCCGGGTCTTCACCCGCGCCCAGTTGCTCCAAGAGGTCTGGGGCTACGACTACTTCGGCGGCACCCGGACCGTGGACGTCCACGTACGGCGACTTCGCGCCAAGCTCGGCCCGGAACACGAATCGCTGATCGGGACCGTCCGCAACGTCGGCTACCGCTTCGTCACCCCCGAGAAGGCGGAACGCCCCACCGAGGACGGCATGGCCAAGGGATCCCCGGCGACGACCGGCGGAACGGCCTCCCGTGCGGAGCATCCGGCGGGGGCACGGATTTCGGAAGGGGCCCCGGTCCGGCCTGCCGAGCGGTAGGTCCATCCGCGTAGACTGCCGCGCGTGGCCAAGGTGACGCGGGACGATGTGGCGAGACTGGCGGGGACCTCGACAGCGGTCGTCAGCTACGTCATCAACAACGGACCCAGGCCGGTCGCCCCGGCCACGCGCGAGCGGGTGCTCGCCGCCATCAAAGAGCTGGGCTACCGGCCGGACCGGGTCGCCCAGGCGATGGCCTCACGGCGGACCGACCTCATAGGGATGATCGTGCCGGACGCCCGGCAGCCGTTCTTCGCGGAGATGGCGCACGCGGTCGAACAGGCCGCCGCCGAGCGCGGGAAGATGGTGCTCGTCGGCAACTCCGACTACCGCGACGAGCGCGAAGTCCACTATCTGCGCGCCTTCCTCGGCATGCGCGTCTCCGGGCTGATCCTCGTCTGCCAGGGCCCCAGCGAGCGCGCCGCGGCCGAGATCGAGGCGTGGGACGCCCGCGTCGTCCTGCTGCACGAACGGCCCGAGGCGATCGACGACGTCGCGGTCATCACCGACGACGTCGGCGGCGCCCAGCTCGCCACCCGCCACCTGCTGGAGCACGGCGTCCCCTATGTGGCGTGCCTCGGCGGCACGGAGTCCACCCCCGTCGTCGGCGACCCCGTCGCCGACCACATCGAGGGCTGGCGCCGGGCGATGCAGGAAGCGGGACTGCCGACCGAGGGCCGGCTCTTCCACGCCCCGTACAACCGCTACGACGCCTACCAGGTGGCGCTGAAGCTGCTGGCCGGGCCCGAGCGGCCCCCGGCGATCTTCTGCTCGACCGACGACCAGGCCTTCGGCGTGCTGCGGGCCGCACGCGAGCTGCGGATCGACGTGCCCGGGGAGCTCGCCGTCGCGGGATTCGACGACGTGAAGGAGGCGGGCCTCACCGACCCGCCGCTGACGACGGTCTCCTCCGACCGTCCCGCGATGGCCAGGGCCGCCGTGGACCTGGTCCTCGACGACTCCCTGCGGGTCACGGGGTCCCGGCGGGAGCGCCTGAAGCAGTTCCCGTCCGCCCTGGTGGTGCGGCGGTCCTGCGGCTGCGGGAAGCCCGCGGCGGGCGCGGTGTAGGGCCCTTACCCCGGGCATACGCGGTTCTGCCGGGCTTCTCAGGGCGCACTCAGGCCGCTCTCATGTTCGCCGACCACTCTGGTGGACATGACCGACAGCCACCGCCCGAGCGGCGAGTACCCGAC
>NZ_KL585429.1:82687-83011 GCF_000721935.1 Streptomyces sp. NRRL WC-3549 | reverse complement strand
TCGCTGGAGCTGACGGTTCCCTCGTACGTGAAGGGCATCGACTCCCTGGAGGACCTCAAGGGCCAGGGCAAGAAGTTCAACGGCAAGATCATCGGCATCGAGGCCAGTGCCGGGATGATGGGCACCCTCAACAAGCAGGTGCTCAAGGCGTACGGCCTGGAGGGCGAGTACAAGGTCGTCTCCTCCAGCACCTCCTCGATGCTGGCCGAGCTGAACCGGTCCATCAAGAAGAAGGAGCCGGTCGTGGTGACCCTGTGGTCGCCGCACTGGGCCTACGGAGCGCACGACCTGAAGAAGCTCAAGGACCCCAAGGGCGCCTGGGGC
>NZ_KL585429.1:79970-82481 GCF_000721935.1 Streptomyces sp. NRRL WC-3549 | reverse complement strand
CCCCAAGGGCGCCTGGGGCGAGGGTGAGCAGATCCACACGGTCGCCAAGAAGGACTTCGCCCAGGACTTCCCGGAGCTGACGGGCTGGCTGAAGGACTTCGAGCTGAGCGAGGAGGAGCTGGCCTCCCTGGAGGTCGAGCTCCAGAAGGGCGGCGCCGGCAAGGAGAAGGAGTCCGCCCGGCACTGGATGGACGCCCACCCCGACGTCGTGGAGAGGCTGACGCCGGTCACGGGCTGATCAACGGCAAGCCACCTTCTGAGGGGGACGGTCCCGGTAGCGCACCGGAGCCGTCCCCCTCAGGCTTGTCCCAGGAGGCGTCCGGCCGGCGCCGCCCGCACAGCGCCCGCGAGGCCCCGGGGGCCTCCGGTCCGCCCACTTCCACGTCATCGCGCGAACGACATGCGTAGGGTGCTGGCAACCGGGAGGATGGCGATCCGGGGAGGGAGCCGGGACATGGACGACAAGGAAGCCCTTCGAGTGGGTGCCGCGGTCCGCCGACGGCGCAGGGCCCTCGGGCTCACCCTGGCCGCGGTGGCCGGGCGCAGTGGACTGTCCGTACCGTTCCTCAGCCAGATCGAGAACGAACGTGCCAGACCCAGCCCCGGTTCGCTGGACCGGGTGGCCCGGGCGCTGGAGACCACCACCGAGCGGTTGCGCGCCGCGGCGGACTCGGCACGCTCCGTGGAGGTCGTACGGGCCCACGACGACGACGGCGCGCACCGGCTGGTGCACGGCCGCCACCAGCTCAGCGCCCTGGAGTTCGTCGGCGAGCAGGACCTCGGGCGGGAGTTCCAGCACCGCAACGACGAGCTGATGTACGTGGTGGAGGGCGCCGTGGAGGTCGAGGCCGAGGGCCGGGCCCACCGGCTGGGACGCGGCGACACCCTGTTCCTCTCGGGCGGGGTGCGGCACCGGTGGCGGGCGACCGAGCCTCCCGGCTGCTGGTCGTCGCGGTCGCCGAACACATCGACGCCACGTACGACTCCCGGCGGTGACGGGGTGGTGACGCGGGTCGTCTCGCTCGTCCCCTCCCTCACCGAGGCCGTCGCCGCCACCGCCCCGGAGCTGCTCGTGGGCGTCACCGACTGGTGCACCCACCCCGCGGAGCTGACCGCCGCGAGGATCGGCGGCACGAAGAACCCCGACGTCGCCGCGGTGGCCGCCCTGCGCCCGGACCTCGTCGTCGCCAACGAGGAGGAGAACCGGCCGTCCGACCTGGCCGCCCTCCGCGAGGCCGGAGCGGAGGTCCTGGTCACCGAGGTCCGCACCCTGCCGCAGGCCTTCGCCGAGTTGGAACGGGTCCTCGTCACCGGGTGCGGCCTGGCCCGCCCGCGCTGGCTGGACGAGGCGGAGGCCGCCTGGGCGGCGCTGCCGCCCGCCCCCGCCCTGCGCCCTGCGGTCGTACCGGTCTGGCGCCGGCCGTGGATGGTGCTGGGCCGCGACACCTTCGCCGGTGACCTGCTGGCCCGGCTCGGGGTGCGGAACGTGTACGCCGGGCACGCCGAGCGCTATCCGCGGGTGCCGCTCGCCGAACTGAACGCGTCAGGGGCCGAGCTGGTCGTGCTGCCCGACGAGCCGTACCGCTTCACGGCCACCGACGGACCCGAGGCGTTCCCCGCGCTGCCCGCCGCCCTCGTCGACGGGCGCCACCTCACGTGGTACGGGCCGTCGCTGGCCGAAGCGGCCCGGGGGCTGCGAGCAGCGCTCCGCCGATGAGCCCGCGCGCCGTCCGCACGGCCGCCACCGCCCAGGCGGTGACCAGCAGGACGTAGACCGCGACGGCCAGCCAGGTGAACGCGGTCAGGCCGGTGTGCCGGGCCAGTCCCGCCGCTCCGGTCACGCACGTGCCGACGGGGAAGGTGAAGCCCCACCACGTCATCGTGAACGTCATGCCCCGGCGCAGGGCCCGCACGACCATCGCGGCGGCCAGCCCCAGCCACAGCAGCGCGAAGCCCATGACCGGCACCCCGTACAGCACCGCGAACGCGCCGAACGCGGAGGCGTACGCCGTACCGACGGCGTGCGGGGCCACATCGGCGAGCTGGCCGACGGCGGTGGTGGACTGCCCGAGCGGGCCGAGCACCAGGAACAGCGTCGGCGTCAGCGCGAGCGGCAGCGGGCCCTGGTGCACCAGACGCGCGAAGACCAGCGGGAGGAGCGTCAGCGTCGCCAGCAGCGAGAGGCCGAACATCGCGTAGCACGCCAGCAGCAGCGTCATGCGCCACTGGCCGGGCGGCAGCTCCGGTACCAGTGCCGGGCCGACCGCCGCCGAGACCATCGGTGCCACCAGCGGGAGCAGCCACACCGGTGAGGCGGTGCCGGACTCCGGGCGGTGGCGTACGACCATGAGGTACGGGACCGCCACCGCGGCGGCGAGCCCGGTCGCCGTACCCAGCACGAACAGCACCGCGTCCACCGCGACGGCGGCCTGGTGGCCGACGACGTCCCGGCCGACCGCCAGGGTGCTCGCGCCGACCGCGAGCAGCGCCATCGACAGGCAGCCGTAGAAT
>NZ_KL585429.1:79171-79766 GCF_000721935.1 Streptomyces sp. NRRL WC-3549 | reverse complement strand
CAGGCAGCCGTAGAACGGGGCGACGGCGATGTCCCGGAGGTGGGCGCGCGCCTGGTCGCGGTGGGCGGCCCAGTGCCCGGCTCGCGCCACGAGGACGGCGACGAGCAGTACCGAGGCCAGGGCCCACACCGCGACGCAGACGCTCCGCAGCCCCGGGACGTGGACGGGCAGGGCGGCGCCGGCGGTCGCGACGACGGCGGTGCCCATGACCGTGGCGTACCAGTTGGGGCCGATGTGCCGCAGGGCGGGGAGCCGGTACGGGGCGGGCGGGGGAGCGGGTTCCGGGGTCTGGACCCGCGCATAGATGGCCATGCCAATATTCTCCCCGGGACGGTGTGCGGCCCACCAGGGAGCCCGGACCTATGAGGTCATAAGCTGTCTTTATGTCCCCTCCGCTCCAGCCCGCCGGTCCGCCGCCCCCCGGGGCCGGTGACGCCCGCCCGCTGCACTCGCTGCCGCACCGGGTGCCGGACCTCGGGGCGATGGTGCTGCTGCTCTCCGTCGCCCGGCACGGCAGCCTGGGCCGCGCGGCGCGGGACGTCGGCATCACCCAGCCCGCCGCCTCCAGCCGTATCCGCTCGATGGAGCGGCAGCG
>NZ_KL585429.1:78212-78989 GCF_000721935.1 Streptomyces sp. NRRL WC-3549 | reverse complement strand
GAGATGTGTATAAGAGACAGATGGAGCGGCAGCTCGGTGTCGCCCTCCTGGACCGCTCGCCGCGCGGCTCACGGCTGACCGACGCCGGTGCCCTGGTCACCGACTGGGCGCGCCGGGTGGTCGAGGCGGCCGAGGCCTTCGACGCGGGGGCCCAGGCGCTCCGCGCCCGCCGCGACTCCCGGCTGCGGGTGGCGGCCAGCATGACGATCGCGGAGTACCTGATGCCCGGCTGGCTGATCGCCCTGCGCGCGGACCGCCCGGACACGGCGGTCTCCCTGCTCGTGGGGAACTCGGCCGCGGTCGCCCTGCGGCTGCTCGGGGGCGAGGCCGACCTGGGCTTCGTGGAGGGGCTCTTCGTGCCCGAGGGGCTCGACGGCACGGTCGTCGCGCACGACCGGCTCGTCGTCGTGGTCGCCCCGTCCCACCCGTGGGCCCGGCGGCGCACCCAGCTCGCCCCCGGGGAACTCGCGGCGGCCCCGCTGATCCTGCGGGAGCACGGGTCGGGCACCCGCCAGGTCCTGGACGCCGCGCTCGCCGTGCACGGCGGCCTGGCGTCACCCCTGCTCGAACTCTCCTCGACCACGGCGGTCAAGGGCGCGGCGGAGAGCGGCGCCGGGCCCTGCGTGCTGAGCGAACTCGCGCTGGACGAGGAGCTGTCCTCCCGGCGCCTGGTCGAGGTCCCGGTCGCGGGGGTGCGGCTGCGGCGGCAGCTGCGCGCGGTCTGGCCCGCGGGACACCGGCCGGCCGGCCCGGCCCGCGACCTGCTCACCCTGACGG
>NZ_KL585429.1:76806-78040 GCF_000721935.1 Streptomyces sp. NRRL WC-3549 | reverse complement strand
GCCCCCCCGCCACCAGCGCCCGCATGAGCCGGAGGTCGTCGCCCATCTCCGGGTGCCACTGGACCCCCGTCACCCAGGGGGTCTCGCCGGGCAGTTCGACCGCCTCCACCGTGCCGTCCGCCGCGCGCGCCGACACCACGAGGCCCGGGGCGAGGCGCTCCACCGCCTGGTGGTGGTAGGTGGGAACGGACGCCTCCTCCGGGACGATCGAGGCGTACCGGGTCCCCGGCACCGGGACCACGGGGTGCTCGCCCAGCACCCCCGCCTTGCCGAACGGGCCCGTGTGGCCGTCCAGATGCTGGGTCAGGGTGCCGCCGAGGGCGACGTTCAGCAGCTGCATCCCGCGGCAGATGCCCAGCACCGGGACGTCGGCGGCCATCGCGGCCCGCAGCAGGGCGACCTCCCAGGCGTCGCGCTCGTGCGCCGGGGGCCCCGTCCTGAAGTCGCGCTCCGCGCCGTACAGTCCGGGGTCGATGTCGGCGCCGCCCGCGATCACCAGCCCGTCCAGCCGGGCCACGACCGCCGGGGCCCGTTCCGCCTCGTCCGGCGGGAGCAGGGCCGCGAGGCCCCCGGAGCGCTGGACCAGCCGCGGACAGGCGGAGGGGAGGACCGCCGCCGGGAGCTCCCAGACCTCCCAGCGGGCCGCCGGTTCCCGATGGGTCGTGACGCCGATGAGCGGCTCGTGCATGGTGCGGTCCCTCCGGCGGGCGGCGGTCGTGCCGACCGGCCCAGTGCAATGGTGATGCGCCATACCTTTGTTCGTCATGCACCGGGGCGCAAGAGAAAGGATCCGGAAGGGCGGGTTCAAGCCAGGAAGCCCCGCAGCAGCGCCGCCGTCCCCGCGCAGTGCTCGCGCGCCACCGCCCGCGCCGTCTCCGCGTCCCCGGCCAGCACCGCGTCCACGAGCACCGTGTGCTGGTGCTGGGAGTGCTCCAGGTCGCGTACCAGCAGCGGCACGCAGTCCAGCAGGTCGTTGACCGTCGCCCGTACGGAGGCGTACTGGGCGCTCAGGGCCGGCGAACCGCAGAGCCCGGCCAGTGTCAGGTGGAAGGAGGTGTCGCGCCGGCGGTAGTCGGGCAGAGGTGCTTCGTGTGTCGCCCGCAGAGCCGTCCGCAACCGGTCCGCGCCCTCCTCGTCGAGGCCGTGCGCCGCGCACAGCCCGGCCGCCCCGGCCTCCAGGACCTCGCGGAAGCGCAGCACGTCCTGGAGGCCGGCCTCCTCGGCCCGGCGGCGC
>NZ_KL585429.1:76400-76523 GCF_000721935.1 Streptomyces sp. NRRL WC-3549 | reverse complement strand
GGACGAACGTGCCGCCGTACCGTCCGCGCCGGGCCTCGACCAGCCCCTGGTCCTGGAGCACCTTCAGCACCTCGCGCAGCGTGACGCGGCTGATCCCGAGGTGGTCGGCCAGGTCCCGCTCCG
>NZ_KL585429.1:74044-76182 GCF_000721935.1 Streptomyces sp. NRRL WC-3549 | reverse complement strand
GTGGTCGGCCAGGTCCCGCTCCGGCGGCAGCCGCTCGCCGCCGGGGACCAGGCCGAGCCGGATCACCTGGAGGACCTGTTCCAGCGCCTCCTCGAACCCGTTGCCCCCGCGGACCGGCCGCAGGACGGGCGAGAGGCGTGCGAAGGGCCCGGACGCACCGGTCTCTTCCGTCATGTCGTGATTTCCCCTTCCCCCAAAGGTCTTCTCCCATACCTTAAGCGCATCGCCCGGCCGGCCGAGGAGCGCCCCGTGGCGGACCGCGGACCCGGCTCAGGGCCGAGGAGCCGCGCGCCGGCCGCGAGCGGCGACCTCGGCACCGTCGTCCTCGCCATCACCGACATGCGGGGCCGGCTCCGGGGCAGACGCTTCGCGGCGTCCTTCTTCCTCGACGAGGTGCTCGCACACGGCACCGAGGCCGGGCCTACCTCCTGCCGGTCGACACGGGCATGAACACCGTGGACGGATCCGCCAGGTCCTCCGGGTCCGACGGCGACTTCGCCGCGTCGGCAGCGGCATCGGCCTGGCCGCCGCCTGCGAGCCGGCGTCCGGGTGCGCCCACGTCGTCCGCCGCGACGTCGACGACGAGGCGGGCGCCGCGCCCGGGGCCGGCGGCACCTTCGCAGACGTGGACGTGACCGACCCGGATCAGGTGGAGGCCCTTGTCCGGGCCCCGTACGACACCTGCGGAGCGTCGACGTGGCCTTCAACGACGCGGGCTCTCGCCGCCCGAGGACGGCTCCGTCCTCACCACCGGCGTGGGCGCGAGGCCCAGGAGGCCGACCTCACCTCCGTCTACCCCTGCGGCGAGGCCGCCCTGCTTTCTCTGCGGCGCCAGGGGCACGGCCCCGGTCATCAACACGGCGTCGTTCGTGGCCAGGATGAGTGCGGCCACCTCCCAGATCTCGTACGCCGCCTCCGAGGGAGGGGTGCCCGCGCTCTCCCGTGAGCGGGGCGTGCGGTCCGCGCGCCAAGGCGTCCGCGTCAACGCCCTGTGCCCGGGCCCGTCGACACCCCGCTGCTCCGGGAGCTGTTCGCGGGGGACCCCGAGCGCGCCGTGCGCAGACGGTGCACCGCCCCCTCGGCCGGTGCGCCGAGGCGGCCGGGACCGCCTCGGTCGCCTTCCTGCCCGGCGACGGCCCCTCGTCCGTCAACGCCACGGACTTCCTGGTGGCCGGTGGCCGGGGGCCTCGGGGGCGTGCGTGACACCGCTGCAGGGGCGGGCGGCCCTCAGGGGCCCGCGGCGCCCTCGTCCGCCGCCGTCACAGGAACGTGCGGCCCTCGCCCCGGTACGTCGGCACCGTCGCCGTGATCCGGTCGCCCTCGACCAGCCGCAGCTCGTCGAAGCGTTCGCACAGCTCACCGGCCTTGGCGTGCCGGAACCACACCTTGTCACCGATCAGCAGATCGTCGGCGGGGGAGCCCAGCAGCGGAGTCTGCACCTCGCCCGCGCCCTCCTGCGGGTCGTACCGCAGCCCCTCGGGCAGATACGGCACCGGGAGCCGGTCCGGGCCGGCCGCCCCGGACGCCGGATAGCCGCCGCCCAGCACCGTCACCACGCCCACGCCCGGCCTGCGGACCACGGGCTGGGCGAACAGGGCGGCCGGACGGCCGCTGAAGGACGTGTAGTTGTCGAAGAGCCGCGGCACGTACAGCCCGGAACCGGCCGCGATCTCCGTCACCGCGGCCTCGGCGGCCGTGTGCTGCACACTGCCCGTGCCCCCGCCGTTGACGAACTCCAGCTCCGGCGCCACCGCCCGTACCGCCCGTACGGCCTCGGCCCGCCGGACGGCCAGCTCCCTGCGGGCGGTGGCCTGCATCAGCCGGATCGCCCGGGAGCGCAGCGGGCGCCCGGCCACCGAGTCGCCCACGCCGGCCACATGGCCCTCGTACGCCATCAGCCCCACCAGCCGGAAGCCCGGCCTGCGGGCCACCGAGCGTGCCAGCTCCGCCAGTTGGGCGGGGGAGCGCAGCGGGGAGCGCAGTGCGCCGACACGAACCCGGCCGCCCAGCAGCCGCAGCGAGGTGTCCAGCTCCAGACAGACGCGGATCTCCTCCGTCCCGCCGCCCCGCGCCCCGTCGACCAGCTCCAGCTGGGCGGGATCATCCACCATCACGGTCACGGCCGCCGCGAGCTTCGG
>NZ_KL585429.1:73194-73831 GCF_000721935.1 Streptomyces sp. NRRL WC-3549 | reverse complement strand
GGCCAGCTCCGCGTACGCGGCCCGGTCGGCCGACGGATACGCCAGCAGCACGTCGTCGAAGCCCGCCCGCGCCAGCCAGAGCGACTCCGCCAGGGTGAACGACATGACACCCGCGAACCCGGGGCGCGCCAGCACCCGTTCCAGCAGGGCGCGGCAGCGCACCGACTTGCTCGCCACCCGGACGGGCTTCCCGCCCGCCCGGCGCACCAGGTCGTCGGCGTTGGCGTCGAAGGCCTCCAGGTCCACCACGGCGACCGGGGCGTCGAGGTGGGCGGTGGCCCGGTCGTAACGGGTCCGGTCAGCGGCACGGGCAGTCATGGCCGCAGCTTGCCAGACGCCCGTACCGCTGGGTAGAGGGATGCCCGGGACGGAACGCGCGCACCCCGCGCTCCGTCCCACGGGGCGCCCCGCACCCCGTAGAGTGACCGGCAGGCGGTTGACCGACCACCCCGTCCGGGACGGCGAACCGCCGACGGTGCGGGGACGTGAACCAGGGGGCCGGATGAGTACCGAGGCGCGACGCGCTCCCGTGCCGCCCCGCCCGGCCTCACCGCCGCCCGTGCCACCGCGGACCCCGGCCCGCTCCGTGCCGCCCGCGCCGCGTCCCGGCGGCCCCGGACCTGTCTCTTATACACAT
>NZ_KL585429.1:72503-72966 GCF_000721935.1 Streptomyces sp. NRRL WC-3549 | reverse complement strand
ATGTGTATAAGAGACAGGTACGCCACCGCCGCCCGTCCCCGCCGGCCGCGGGCCCGTAGGAGCGATGGCCCCCGTCCCGGGCCCCGCCCGGCCCCCGGCCCCGCCCGCCTACGCGTACGCGTACGCGGAGACCCCCGCCGAGACCACCACCCGGCTGCGCCCCGTCCGCACCCGGGGCCCGGCCAGGACCGCCCTGGCCGCCGCCTGCGCGGTGCTCGGCCTCGGACTGATCGGCGGCGCCCTCGCCGGCACCTGGCTCACCGAGGACCGGGCGGCCGACCCGGGGACCCGCAGCGCCTACACCGTGGGCCGCTCCGCCTGGCACAGCGTCCCCGTCGACACCCTCTTCCCGCGCACCCTCAAGGGCGACGGCGCGGGGCCGGGCGCCACCGACCGGGTCTGGACCCGCGTCGGTGTGGCCGCCGACAGCGGCTGCGCGCCCGGACTGGACCCGCTGCTCCTC
>NZ_KL585429.1:69995-72262 GCF_000721935.1 Streptomyces sp. NRRL WC-3549 | reverse complement strand
GACGCTCCGGCCGGTGGGCTGCGAGCGGCTGGTACGGGCCACCTACACCGACGCCACCCGCAGCAGCGTCACCACCGTCGGCCTGGTCTTCACCGAGGCGGATGCCGGCGCGATGAGCGCGCTCGACACCCGGTTCACCACCCAGCACCTCGACGGCCGCGCGGACCTGATGCCCCGTACGTATCCGGTGAAGGACACCGCCGCCGCCGGTTTCGGCGACGCCCAGCGCGCCAGCTGGAGCGTCCACGTGCTGACCGAGGTGCCCGTCGTGGTCCTCTCCGTCTCGGGCTTCGCCGACGGACGTACGGTCGCCGAGCCGCAGCCCGCCGCCGTGGCGATGAAGTCCGGGGCCACCACGGCCGTGGCCGAGGCCGGCCTCGGCCACGAGGCGAAGGGTGTCGCCGACCGGGTGGAGCGCACCCTGCGCCGGACGATCACCGACCTCACGGAGAAGAAGCCGGAATGACCCGCCCCCATCGGCTCCGCGCGCCGCGTTCGCGCTGCTGCCCGCCGTACCCGCCCGGGCGGACGCCATCCGGGACCAGCAGTGGGGGCTCCAGGCCCTGCACACCGACCGGGCCTGGCAGACCACGAAGGGCGAGGGCGTCACCGTGGCCGTCCTGGACACCGGGGTCGACGGTAGCCACCCGGACCTGGCGGGCCAGGTGCTGGACGGCAAGGACTTCATAGGGTTCGGAGCCGGGAGCGGCGACGGCTCCTGGGCCCTGCACGGCACCGCGATGGCGGGCATCATCGCCGGCCACGGCAGCGGCGCCGACGGCGGCGAGGGCGTCCTCGGGGTGGCCCCGGAGGCCAAGATCCTCCCGGGCCGGGTGATCCTGGAGTCCACCGACCCCTCCCGGGCCAAGGCCCGCGAGTCACGCGGCACCGCCCTCGCCGACGGGATCCGCTGGGCCGCCGACCAGGGGGCCGACGTCATCAACCTCTCCCTCGGCGACGACAGCGAGTCCGCCCACCCCGAACCCAGCGAGGACGCGGCCGTCCAGTACGCCCTGGCCAAGGGTGTCAGCGTGGTCGCCTCGGCCGGCAACAGCGGGGACAAGGGCGACCGGCCCTCGTACCCCGCCGCCTACCCGGGGGTGATCGCCGTCGCCGCCGTCGACCAGTACGGCACGCACGCGGCCTTCTCCACCCGCCGCTGGTACGCCACCGTCAGCGCCCCCGGGGTCGACATCGTCGTGGCCAACCCCGACCGGCACTACTACATCGAGTGGGGCACCTCCGCCGCTTCGGCGTTCGTCTCCGGTGCGGTGGCCCTCGTCCGCGCCGCCCACCCGGGACTCTCGCCCGCGCAGGTCA
Source organism: Streptomyces sp. NRRL WC-3549 (assembly GCF_000721935.1). Taxonomy (GTDB): domain Bacteria; phylum Actinomycetota; class Actinomycetes; order Streptomycetales; family Streptomycetaceae; genus Streptomyces. The sequence continues at coordinate 70,942 of NZ_KL585429.1, read as the reverse complement.
AGACCCTGCTCACGGACACCGCCCGCGACGCGCCCGAAGGCGGACGCGACGACGCCCGGGGCTACGGGACCGTCGACCCCGCGGCCGCGATCGAGGCCGGGGCGAGGCTGCGCCCCGCCGGGCTGCGGGCCGAGTCCGCCGCCGGCTACGGCAAGCGGTACTTCGGTGCCGGGCCCGCCCCGGCACCGGAGCACGACACCCCGGCCGCCTGGCCGGCTCCGGCCGCGGGCGCGGCGGGCCCCGGCCGCGGGCGCGGCGGGTGCCGCTCTGCTGGCGCTGGCCGTGGTGCTGTGGCGGGCCGGGCCCGGCGCCTTCCCGGGCCGCCGCTGAGCGGGAACCGTACCGGCGGCCGGCTCAGAGCGTGCCGCCGCGCAGTTCCGCGAGGGTCTCCGCCGTCAGGTGCCGGGACGTGTCGTCGGCCTCGACGAGGACGACCGTGCAGTCGGCGGCATGCGTGAGGGCGGTGGTGAAGCTGCCGTCGGCGAACTGGAGGAGCGCACCGCGCGGGGAGCGGCCGACCGCGACGGCGCGGGCCCCGATCTCGGTGGCGTGCCGGGCCAGGGCCCGTCCGGCGTCCGCGTGGTCGCCGACGCCGGTCAGCACGCGTCCGGTTGCACTCAGACCCTCGGCCGCGAGCCGGTCGAGGTGGGCGGTGACCGCTGCCCGGGCCTGGTCGTCGGTCTCGGCGTCGACGGCCTGCCCCTCCACGACGGCGGTCTGCCGGACGTGGACGACTTCCAGCGGGCTGCCGGTGCCGCGGGCGAGACGGGCCGCGGCGCCGACGACGGCGACCGCCCGGTCGTGGCCGCCGACGGCGACGACCACCGGGCGGGAACCCGGTTCGGCGGTGCGGCCGACGGCGACGAGGGACGGGCCGACGGGCGCCCCGTCCCCGGTGGCCCGCTCGGCCCGGGCGAGCAGCCGGTGGCCGCCGGCCAGGACCGGGA
>NZ_KL585429.1:59377-69982 GCF_000721935.1 Streptomyces sp. NRRL WC-3549 | reverse complement strand
TGCCCCTCCACGACGGCGGTCTGCCGGACGTGGACGACTTCCAGCGGGCTGCCGGTGCCGCGGGCGAGACGGGCCGCGGCGCCGACGACGGCGACCGCCCGGTCGTGGCCGCCGACGGCGACCCCGGGCGAGCAGCCGGTGGCCGCCGGCCAGGACCGGGATGGCGAGGAGGAAGGTGGCGGCCCCCAGGTAGAAGGGGACTCCGAGATCGGTCGCGTCGGCGAGCTTGCCGGCCACGTACGGGGCGAGGCCGCCGCCGATGAAGCGCAGGAAGCCGTAGGCGGAGGAGGCGACCGGGCGCTCGACGGGGGAGACGAGCATGACGGCCTGCGTGGTGAGGGTGTTGTTGATACCGATGAAGGCGCCGCTGACGATCACCGCGACGATCACCACCGTGGGCGTGGAGACGCCCGCCGCGATGACGGCCATCACGACGGCCAGGGCGAACAGGTTGACGTAGAGCACGGGGGCCGTGCCGAAGCGGGCCTGCAGGCGCGGGGCGAAGAAGACGCTGAAGGCGGCGACCAGCAGGCCCCAGCCGGTGAAGACCAGGCCGAGCTGATGGGCCTCCAGCTCCATGGGGTAGGGCGCGTAGCCCAGCATGGTGAAGAAGCCCCAGTTGTACAGCAGGGCCATGATCCCCATGATCAGCAGGCCGCGGTGGCGCAGCGCCTTGAGCGGTGCGATCGGCGAGGTGGGCCGCTCGGGCCGGGGGGTGGACGGGACGAGGACGAGGGTGGCGACCAGGGCGACGGCCATCAGGACCGCGACGCCGAAGAAGGGGCCGCGCCAGCTGAGGGAGCCGAGCTCGCCGCCGAGCAGTGGGCCGACGGCGATGCCCAGGCCGAGTGCCGTCTCGTAGAGGATGATGGCGCCGCTGAACCCGCCGCTGGCCGAGGCGACGATGACGGCCAGGGACGTGGCGATGAACATCGCGTTGCCCAGACCCCAGCCCGCGCGGAAGCCGACGATCCCGTTGATCGAGCCGGTGGCTCCCGCCAGGGCGGCGAAGACGACGATGACGGCGAGGCCGGCCACCATGGTGCGCTTGGCCCCGATCCGGCTGGATATCCAGCCGACGAAGAGCATGGCGACGGCGGTGACGATCAGGTAGCTGCTGAAGAGCAGGGACACCTGGCTGGGCGTGGCGTCCAGGCTGTCGGCGAGGGCGGGCAGGATCGGGTCGACGAGACCGATGCCCATGAAGGAGATGACACAGGCGAAGGCGACGGCCCAGACGGCCTTCGGCTGCCTGAACAGGCCGGTGGACTTTCCGTGCGAGCTACTCATGCGCGTTCTCTCCAGCGTCTGAAAACGGGTCGGGCGTGAGCGGGCAGCGGAAGCGGAAGGCGGTCAGGCGCCGCGGGCCTGGTCCTGCACGGCGCGGGCCAGGGCGGGCAGCGCGGTCTCCACCGCGCGCCGCTCCGGCTCGCTCAGCGAGTCGATCAGCCGGCCGAGCGCCTCCGCGCGTTCGGCTCGCCGCTGCCGGACGACCGCCAGACCCTGGTCGGTGACCTCCACCCGTACCCCGCGACCGTCGCGCGCGTCGGCGACACGACGGGCCAGGCCGTCCCGCTCCATGCGGTTGACGAGCTGGGTCATGTTCGGCTGGGAGACGCCCTCGTCGCGCGCCAGATCGGTGAGGCGCTGCGGGCCCTCGCGGTGCAGGCGCCCCAGTGCCGAGGCGGCCGTGTGGCTGAGCCCTCCGGCGAGGGAGCTCCGGCGGACGTGGCGCACCAGGTGCTCGACGGCGACGATCAGGCCGTCGGCCGACTCCTGGCCTTCCTTCTCCCGCGTGTCCATAACGGCATTATGCATCTAGATGTACAGTGCAGCAAGATTGCTGCCCGCAGGGACGCGGATCTGGTCCGCGCGGCGTTCCGGCCGCTCCCACGGCCCCGGCCGGCTGCTCTCGGCGCCGTGGTCAGCCGCTCCGGCGGCTCCCGTCCGAGGCTTCGGCCGTCAGCCCCAGGCGCTCGTGCGCCACGTCCGGCGCCTCCGCACCGCCGACCGTCTTCAGCGGTTCGGTGGCCGAGGCGTCGTCGCTGCGCCGGATCATGGCGTCCACGTGGGCCGGTTCGGCGCCGCTCGGCTGCCGCCCCTCGTCCTGGGTCCGCAGCAGCAGGGCGGCCAGGATGTCGGCCTTGACGGTGCTCGCCGGGTCGTGCGCCCCGTCGGCGTACACCGCGTGCGCCCCGCGCCGTCCTCGGCCGGCACGGCGAGGGCCGTCACCGAGGGGGACGGGGCGGATCCGCGCGTTCTGTGGCGGGCCGTGGCCCGGACGGCAGGAACCGGAACCGGAACCGGCGGCTGTGCACGACCTGTCGCCGAGGGGGGAAAGCGGACCCACTAGGCTCGGCGTGTGGCGCTCAAGAACATCCCGGACCCCGGTTTCTCCGACGACGACGGCTCCGCCGCCCCCGCACTGACGGCCGCGCTGGCCGCCTGGGCCGAGGACCGGTCGGCGGTCGGCCCGGTCCTGGCGGCGCTCCGCGACGCCCGGCTGCTCGTCCCCGTCGTCGCCGTCCTCGGCGAGGTGGAGGAGGACGAGAACGGCTTGCGCCGCGAGAAGACCAGCGACATGGCCGTACCCACGCTGCAGGCCGGCGGCCGGCGCGCGCTGCCCGCCTTCACCTCCACCGACTCGCTGGCCCGCTGGGACCCGCAGGCCCGCCCCGTCGCCGTACCCCTGCACCAGGCGCTGCAGGCCGCCGCGCACGAGAAGGCCGACACCGTGGTGCTCGACCTCGCGGGCCCCGTCGCCTTCGAGCTGACCGGGCCGGCGCTGCTGGCCCTGGCCGAGAACCGCACCAGCACCGACCCGCTGGAGGACCCGCAGGTGGTCACCGCCGTGCGCGAGATCGCCGCCGCCGAGCCGGCCGTCGTCCGCGCCCACCTGGGCCCCGGTCAGGCCGACGGCACCCTCGCCCTCGTCCTCGCGCCGGACGCGCCGACGCCATGGCGGCCAGCGAGGTCCTGCGCGCCCGGCTGGTGCGCGGTATCGACCTCGCGCTGCTGCCGGCCGGAGCCACGCCCCCGGGTGAACCGCTCTTCAGCCGCTGACGCCCGGAAACGCGGAGAGGGACACGGGGAGAGCCCGCCACCCGTCGGGACGGGCGGCGGGCTCGGGGAAGGGTACGGGGAGCGGTCAGCCGTAGACCGGGCCGGTGTACTTCTCGCCGGGGCCCTGGCCGGGCTCGTCCGGTACGAGTGAGGCCTCGCGGAAGGCCAGCTGGAGCGACTTCAGGCCGTCCCGCAGCGGGGAGGCGTGGAAGGTGCTGATCTCGGTGGCGCTCGCGTCGAGCAGCCCGGCCAGCGCCTGGACCAGCTTGCGGGCCTCGTCCAGGTCCTTGTGCGCCTCGCCCTCCTCCGTCAGGCCGAGCTTCACCGCCGCCGCGCTCATCAGGTTGACCGCGACCGTCACGATCACCTCGACCGCGGGGACCTCCGCGATGTCGCGGGCCATGTCGTCGAAGCCGGGGCCGGGGATGTCGCCGCCGAGGCCGTCGCTGCTGGGGGTGGTCGCGTCACTCATGCCCCACACGATAAGGCCAGGCCGGAGACCTCCCTCCGGCGGGAGCGGCGGAGGCGGGGATTAGCGCACGCGCGGGCGGGCTGCTAATCTTGTGCAACGACCGGCCGGACATCTATGTGCCCGGCCCACAAGTGGAGGCTCCGATCTCCCACCTGACCGTCCCCCGGGACGGCGGGTCACCGGTCAGACGGTAGCCATCGTTCCGTACGGACGATGGGGCCGTCCGATGCGCCCCGCGGTCGACGCGGCGGTGTTCCGGTATCTCCAGGAGCCCCGCCTGTGTCCCGTCCGGGGCATTTTTCTTCTCCCGGCTCGGTTGGTCTCACCGAAAACAGACGTTACGCGGCTGTCCGCCAGGCGGTCGCGTGGTGCTACCGAGGAGGATCCATCAGCGCCGAGCCCCGTATCAACGACCGGATTCGCGTTCCCGAGGTGCGACTTGTCGGTCCCAGCGGCGAGCAGGTCGGGATCGTTCCGCTCGCCAAGGCCCTTGAACTCGCGCAGGAGTACGACCTCGACCTGGTCGAGGTGGCGGCGTCCGCCCGCCCGCCCGTGTGCAAGCTCATGGACTACGGGAAGTTCAAGTACGAGTCGGCCATGAAGGCCCGTGAGGCGCGTAAGAACCAGGCGCACACGGTCATCAAGGAAATGAAGCTCCGGCCGAAGATCGACCCGCACGACTACGACACCAAGAAGGGTCACGTCGTCCGGTTCCTCAAGCAGGGGGACAAGGTCAAGATCACGATCATGTTCCGTGGTCGTGAGCAGTCCCGTCCCGAGCTGGGCTTCCGACTGCTCCAGCGTCTCGCTTCGGACGTGGAGGACCTCGGCTTCGTCGAGTCCAACCCGAAGCAGGACGGCCGGAACATGATCATGGTTCTGGGCCCGCACAAGAAGAAGACCGAAGCCATGGCCGAGGCCCGCGAGGCCCAGGCCGCCCGCAAGGCCGGCCGTCAGGGTTCCGCCGCTGACGCCGAGTCCGAGGGCGAGGACGTCGAGGCTCCCGCCGCAGCGGCCGAGGCTTCGGGCGAGACACCTTCCGAGGCGTGACCTCCGGGGGCGCCGGCCAGGCGCCCCCAGGGCCCCTCGGAACCACCCAAAGATCTGACGCCCCTGCAGTCCGGTGCCCTGCACCGTGAGGGGCGCCACCGACGAGGAGATAACGGCGCGATGCCGAAGAACAAGACGCACAGCGGTGCCAGCAAGCGCTTCAAGATCACCGGCTCCGGCAAGGTGCTCCGCGAGAAGGCCGGCAAGCGCCACCTGCTCGAGCACAAGTCGTCCAAGAAGACCCGCTCGCTGACCGGTACGACCGTCGTGGCTCCGGCCGACGCCAAGAAGATCAAGAAGCTTCTCGGCAAGTGAGGCAGCGGCTTCCGGTTCAGCCGGAAGCGCGCCCTCGACCCGACCGGGACCCATTCGTTTCCGGGCCGTGTGAGTCCAACCACGGCCCCGCTGCAAGGAGTTAAAAGTGGCACGCGTCAAGCGGGCAGTAAACGCACACAAGAAGCGCCGGGCGATCCTCGAGGCCGCCAGCGGTTACCGCGGCCAGCGTTCGCGCCTGTACCGCAAGGCCAAGGAGCAGGTCACCCACTCCCTGGTCTACAACTACAACGACCGCAAGAAGCGCAAGGGCGACTTCCGTCAGCTCTGGATCCAGCGCATCAACGCGGCCGCCCGCCAGAACGGCATGACGTACAACCGCCTCATCCAGGGTCTGAAGGCCGCCAACATCGAGGTGGACCGCAAGATGCTGGCCGAGCTCGCGGTCAACGACGAGAACGCGTTCGCCGCGCTCGTCGAGGTCGCCCAGAAGGCGCTCCCGAGCGACGTCAACGCCCCGAAGGCCGCCTGACCAGGCCGCTCTTCGAGAGTTCCGAGCCGGACCCGCAGGCGCCAGCCGTCTGCGGGTCCGGTGCGTTGCACGAGGTGCGCACCCCCGGGGCTCCGTACACGGCCGCCGTACGCCCGGTGCGTACGCAGAGAAACGTACGCAGAGAAGCAGAGTTACGCAGAGAGGCTCGCCGCCGACCATGGGCACCCACGAACTGATCTCCGCCCGATCGCCGCGCGTCGCCGCCGCACGCCGGCTGGCCAGGCGCAACTTCCGCGGCAAGGAGCGCCGGTTCATCGCCGAGGGCCCGCAGGCCGTCCGCGAGGCGGCCGCGCACCGGGGGAGCGACGGCGAGCCCACCCTGACCGAGCTCTTCGCCACCGTCGAGGCCGCCGACCGGTACGAGGGCATCGTCGCCGCCGCACACGCGGCCGGGGCCCGGGTCCACCTCGCCGACGCCGCCGTGCTCGCGGACGTCTCGCAGACCGTCACCCCGCAGGGGCTGATCGGCGTCTGCCGCTTCCTGGACTCGCCCTTCGAGGAGATCCTCGCCGCGAAGCCCACCCTGGTCGCCGTACTCGCCCACGTACGCGACCCCGGGAACGCCGGGACCGTCCTGCGGTGCGCCGACGCGGCCGGCGCGGACGCCGTCGTCCTCACCGACGCCTCCGTGGACCTCTACAACCCCAAGTCCGTGCGTGCCTCGGTCGGCTCGCTCTTCCACCTGCCGGTAGCCGTGGGCGTACCGGTGGAACAGGCCGTGCGGGGGCTCCGGGGCGCCGGGGTGCGCATCCTCGCGGCCGACGGCGCGGGCACCGACGACCTCGACGACGAGCTCGACGCCGGCACCATGGGCGGACCCACCGCCTGGGTCTTCGGCAACGAGGCGTGGGGCCTGCCCGAGGAGACCCGCGCGCTGGCCGACGCGGTGGTCCGCGTCCCCATCCACGGCAAGGCGGAGAGCCTCAATCTCGCCACCGCCGCCGCCGTCTGCCTGTACGCATCCGCGCGCGCCCAGCGCCCGCGCCGTACGGCCTGAGCCACCCCTGCGGCGCCCCGCGACCGATCGATACGCGCCACACCCGCCGGTGCGCCGCCGCAGGGTGTCGCAGGCCGTCCGACGCCTAGTAGGGTGGCGGACTCGGGGGCCCACTGCACCGGTTCGAGAGGTGGGGTACGGGAATATGGCTGTCGGCATGAGCAGGCCGCGTCACACACACACGGCAGCCGTGCGCGCCACCGGCGACCCGGACGACGCGGTCGGCGCCGTCGACCCGGACCACCTCCCCGACGGACTCGTCGTCGCCGACGAGACCGGCCGTGTCGTCTGCTTCAACTCCGCGGCCGCCCGGATCACCGCCACCCCCCGGGCCGCGGCGCTCGGCCGTCCCCTGGAGCACGCGCTGCCCCTGGAGGACCTCAAGGGCCGGCGCTGGTGGGCCCTGACCGATCCGTACGGCGGGCTCACCACCCGCGTCGGGCAGCCCGAGCGCAACCTGCTGCTGCCGGGCGGCCGTGAGGTGCTGGTCTCCGCCCGGTACGTACGGGAGGCCCCCAGGGGGCCGGTCCGCCGGGTCGTCGTCTCGCTGCGCGGCACCGAGGCCCGGCGGCGTTCGGAACGCAGCGACGCCGAGCTGATCGCGACCGTCGCCCACGAGCTGCGCTCCCCGCTGACCTCCGTCAAGGGGTTCACCGCGACGCTGCTGGCCAAGTGGGAGAGGTTCACCGACGACCAGAAGCGGCTGATGCTGGAGACCGTCGACGCCGACGCCAACCGCGTCACCCGGCTCATCGCCGAGCTGCTCGACATCTCCCGCATCGACTCCGGCCGGCTGGAGCTGCGCCGCCAGCCGGTGGACGTCTCCGCCGCCGTCGAACGCCACGTCCAGGCACTCGTCGCGGCCGGCCAGGCGCCCGACCGGTTCCTCGTCCGCACCCGGCAGCCGCTGCCCGACCTGTGGGCGGACCCGGACAAGGTGGACCAGGTCCTCGGCAACCTCCTGGAAAACGCGGTGCGCCACGGCGAGGGAACCGTCACCATCGACATCGCACCCGCATCCGGCGGGAGCGGCGAGAGCGGAACGGCGGTGACCGTGAGCGACGAGGGGCCCGGCATCCCCGAGGAGTCGATGGGCCGCGTCTTCACCCGCTTCTGGCGGGGGAGCAAGCGCGGCGGGACCGGCCTGGGCCTGTACATCGTCAAGGGCATCGTCGAGGTGCACGGCGGCACGATCACCGTCGGCCGCGGGCCCGGGGGCGGGGCGGAGTTCCGGTTCATCCTGCCCGTGAGCGCCCCGGCCTACATGACATAAGGGTTTTCGCGTAGCGAATCAGACAGGGCGGCGGCGGGCGACGGGGAGGGCCGGGCAGCCCGCGGGCTTCTCCGGCCGTCCGCGGCCCGTAGACTCGACTTTTGGCACCTTTGCGTCCTCAGTCGTCCAGCCAGGTCGCCACCAGCCAATCGGAAGCACGGGAAGAGATGTCGGCACCGAACAAGTCGTACGACCCGGTCGAGGTCGAGGCACTGAAACCGGAAGAGATCGAGCGCATGCGGGACGAGGCGTTCGCCGCCTTCGCGGCCGCGGGTGACCTCGACGCGCTCGCCCAGGCGAAGACCGCGCACACGGGCGGCACCTCGCCCCTGTCGCTCGCCAACCGGGAGATCGGCGCCCTGCCCCCGCAGGCCAAGGCCGAGGCGGGCAAGCGCGTGGGCCAGGCCCGCGGCGCCGTCTCCAAGGCACTGGCCGCCCGCCAGGCCGAGCTGGAGGCCGAGCGGGACGCCCGGGTGCTCGTCGAGGAGGCGGTGGACGTCACACTGCCCTACGACCGCACCCCGGCCGGCGCACGCCACCCCCTGACGACCTTCATGGAGCGCGTCGCCGACGTCTTCGTCGCCATGGGCTACGAGATCGCGGAGGGCCCCGAGGCCGAGGCGGAGTGGTTCAACTTCGACGCCCTGAACTTCGTGCCCGACCACCCGGCGCGGCAGATGCAGGACACCTTCTTCGTCCGGGGCGCCGACGGCGCGAAGAGCGACGAGTCCGGTGTCGTGCTGCGTACGCACACGTCGCCGGTCCAGGCCCGCTCGCTGCTCAGCCGTAAGCCCCCCGTCTACGTGGTCTGCCCCGGCCGGGTCTACCGCACCGACGAGCTCGACGCCACGCACACCCCGGTCTTCCACCAGATCGAGCTGCTCGCCGTCGACGAGGGCCTGACCATGGCCGACCTCAAGGGCACCCTCGACCACATGGTCCAGGCGCTCTTCGGGGCGGACATGAAGACCCGGCTGCGGCCGAACTTCTTCCCGTTCACCGAGCCGTCCGCCGAGATGGACATGGTCTGCTACGTCTGCCGCGGCGCGTCCGTCGGCAACCCGGACCGCCCCTGCCGCACCTGCGGCAGCGAGGGCTGGATCGAGCTCGGCGGCTGCGGCATGGTCAACCCCAAGGTGCTCGTCGCCTGCGGCGTCGACCCCGGGAAGTACAGCGGATTCGCCTTCGGGTTCGGCATCGAACGGATGCTGATGTTCCGCCACAACGTAGAAGACATGCGAGACATGGTCGAAGGTGACGTCCGTTTCACCCGGCCGTTCGGGATGGAGATCTGATGCGCGTCCCGCTTTCCTGGCTGCGGGAGTACGTCGACCTGCCGGCGACGGAGACCGGCCGTGACGTACAGGCCGAGCTGGTGGCCGTGGGCCTCGAGGTGGAAACCGTCGAGCGGACCGGTGCCGGCCTCAAGGGCCCGCTGGTCGTCGGACAGGTGCTGACCATCGAGGAGCTGGAGGGCTTCAAGAAGCCCATCCGCTTCTGCACCGTCGACGTCGGCGACGCCAACGGCACCGGCGAACCGCAGGAGATCGTCTGCGGCGCCCGCAACTTCGCCGTCGGCGACAAGGTCGTCGTGGTCCTGCCCGGCGCCGTCCTGCCCGGCGACTTCGCGATCTCCGCACGCAAGACGTACGGCAAGACCTCGCACGGCATGATCTGCTCCACCGACGAGCTCGGCATGGGCGACGACGGCACGCACGGCATCATCGTGCTGCCGCCGGAGTACGAGCCGGGCACCGACGCGATCGAGCTCCTGGAGCTCGTCGACGAGGTCCTGGACATCGCCGTCACCCCGGACCGCGGCTACTGCCTGTCGATGCGCGGTGTCGCCCGCGAGACCGCCATCGCCTACGGCCTGCCGCTGCGCGACCCGGCGCTGCTCGACGTCCCCGCGCCGAACGCCTTCGGCTACCCGGTCAAGGTCTCCGACCCCATCGGGTGCAGCCGCTTCACCGCGCGTACGGTCACCGGGCTGCGGCCCGAGGCCCGCTCCCCGATCTGGCTGCAGCGCCGGCTGCAGAAGGCCGGGATGCGCCCGATCTCGCTCGCCGTCGACGTCACCAACTACGTGATGCTCGAACTCGGCCAGCCGCTGCACGCCTACGACCGCACCCGGGTCGAGGGGCCGATCGGCGTGCGCCGCGCCCAGCCGGGCGAGAAGCTCACCACGCTCGACGGCACCAAGCGCGTCCTGGACGCCGAGGACCTGGTCATCACCGACGACCGCGGACCGATCGGCCTCGCGGGCGTCATGGGCGGTGCCGACACCGAGATCGCCGACGCGGCCACCGAGGACGCCGGCACGACCGAGGTCGTCATCGAGGCCGCGCACTTCGACGCGCTCTCGATCGCCCGCACCGCGCGCCGCCACAAGCTGTCCTCCGAGGCGTCCAGGCGCTTCGAGCGCGGTGTCGACCCGCAGGCCGCCGCCGCTGCCGCGCAGCGCACCGTCGACCTGCTGGTCCTCCTCGCGGGGGGCACCGCCGAGGCGGGCGTGACCGAGATCAGCGCCCCGTCCGCGCCCCGTACCATCGCGATGCCGGCCGACCACCCCGACAGGGTCGCCGGGGTCTCCTACGGCCGTGAGACCGTCGTGCGCCGCCTCCAGGAGGTCGGCTGCGACGTCTACGGGCAGGACGAGCTGATCGTCACGGTGCCGTCCTGGCGTCCCGACCTGGCCGCGCCGAACGACCTCGCCGAAGAGGTCATCCGGCTGGAGGGTTACGAGAACCTCCCGTCCACCCTGCCCACCCCGCCCTCCGGACGCGGGCTGACCGACCGTCAGCGGCTGCACCGCCGCATCGGCCGGGCGCTGGCCGGGGCCGGGTACGTGGAGGCGCTCAGCTACCCGTTCATCGGCGAGGCCGTCCTCGACCGGCTCGGCCTGGAGAAGGACGACGCCCGCC
>NZ_KL585429.1:58254-59189 GCF_000721935.1 Streptomyces sp. NRRL WC-3549 | reverse complement strand
AGAGATGTGTATAAGAGACAGCTCCGACGAGGAGCCCGCGCTGCGCACCACGCTGCTGCCGGGTCTGCTCGGCGCGCTGCGGCGCAACGAGGGCCGTGGCAGCCACGACCTGGCCCTCTTCGAGACCGGGCTGGTCTTCCGGCCCACCGGTGAGGAGACCAAGGCCGTACGGCTGCCCGTCGACCGCCGCCCCACCGACGAGGAGATCGCCGCCCTGGACACGGCGCTCCCGCGCCAGCCGCGCCGCGCCGCCGTCGTCCTCGCGGGCGCCCGCGAGCAGGCCGGCTGGTGGGGCAAGGGACGCCCGGCCACCTGGGCGGACGCCGTCGAGGCGGCCCGCACGATCGCCCGCGAGGCGGGCGTCGAGATCACGGTCCGTGCCGACCGGTACGCACCGTGGCACCCGGGCCGGTGCGCCGCGCTGTACGTCACGGTCAACGGTGAGGAGGTCCTCCTCGGGCACGCGGGCGAACTGCACCCGCGCGTCGTCAAGGAGCTCCACCTGCCCGAGCGGACCTGCGCCGCGGAGGTCGAGCTCGACGTCCTGGAGCAGGCCGTGGACGGGGCGCTCCAGGCGCCGCGGATCTCCACCTTCCCGGTGGCGACCCAGGACGTGGCGCTCGTCGTCGGTACGGACGTCCCCGCCGAGTCGGTGGAGAAGGCCCTGCGCGAAGGCGCCGGACCGCTGCTCGAATCGCTGCGGCTCTTCGACGTCTTCACCGGCGAGCAGCTCGGTGAGGGCAGGAAGTCCCTGGCGTACGCGCTGCGGTTCCGCGCCGCGGACCGCACGCTGACCGTCGAGGAGGCCACCGCCGCCCGCGACGGCGCGGTCGCCCTGGCCGCCGAGCGCACGGGCGCGGTGCTGCGGGGGGCGTAGCCCCGCACGGGCCTCGCCGCCCGCAGACGCGCGGGAGGGGCGCTGTCTCTTATACACA
>NZ_KL585429.1:56470-58076 GCF_000721935.1 Streptomyces sp. NRRL WC-3549 | reverse complement strand
CATCCGGCCACCGGATGCGCCCCTCCCGCTGTCTCGCCGGGCGGCCCCGGGGACCGCGCGCGGGCCGGGAGTACCGGCCCCGTAGCCACCTTCCTTCGTCGGGGCAGTGGACGCGTGCGATCCGGCGGCGTCCGCCCCGCCTCGGAGTGTCGGGCAGGTCGGCGGAGCGGACGGCGCGGAGACGGGTCGTCGGACTGTTACGAGGGGGAGCCGACGACCCGGCCGCCTCTTGCGAGACGTTCATTCAAGCGGCCGGCCGGCCGGTGCGGCAGAGCGCACAGCCGGACGGTTCGGGCATTTGATTCACACCCCGTGTGAATCACCCCTAAGCTCGTCCCGACGCGCACATGGGGGGGCAATGGAGCCCAATGTCCTGCTCGAATCCCTGATCGACGAGGCGGGTGTGTCCCGTGCCGGGCTCGCCGGTCACATCAATCTGGCCGGCCGGGCCCGCGGCCTGACCCTGCGGTACGAACACACGGCGGTCGCCCGCTGGCTCAAGGGCCAGCGTCCCCGTGGCGAGGTCCCGGACCTGATCTGCGAGGTGCTGGCCGTACGGCTGGAACGGCCCGTCACCCTCGACGACATCGGCATGGGCACCTCCGGGCCGTACGCCGAGGTGCGGTCCGCCGGCCTGTCGGGGTTCGTCGAGCACGCCACCGCCCTGTGGCGCTCCGACGACCAGCGGCGCCCCGGGCTCGCCACCGCGCCCGTCGCCACCGGTACGACGGCCGTGATGCCCGTCTGGGAGTGGGAGAACCCGCCGGAGGACACCGACGTCTCCCGCCCGGGCCCCCGCCGGGTGGGCGCGGCGGACATAGAGATGCTGCGGGCCGCCCGCACCCACTACGAGCAGATGTACCGGAAGGCCGGAGGTATCGCGACCAGATCCCGGGTCGTCAAGTTCCTCAACGCCGAGACCGCCCCCCTGCTGCGCGCCGGGTACGACGACGCCGTGGGGCGCCGCCTGCACCGGGCGGTCGGCGGCCTGGTCGCCGTCGCCGGCATCTGCGCGTACGACTCCGACGCCCACGGCCTCGCCCAGCGCTACTTCCACCAGGCCCTGCGCCTGGCGAAGGCGAGCGGTGACCGGGGGCTCGGCGGCTATGTGATCGCCCTGCTGGTCAACCAGTCGCTGTTCCTCGCCGACCACCGCCGGGCCGTCGCCTTCGCCGAGGCCGCCCTGCGGGCCGCGGGCCCGCACATCACCCCCGCCCTGGCCGCCGACCTGTACGCGATGCAGGCCAAGGCCTATGCACGCCTCGGCGACACCCGCGGCGCGCTGGAGCGCATCCACCGGGCCGAGTCCGAGGCCGAGCGCATCAGCCCGAACCGAGAGCCGGAGGAGACGGGCTACGTCCAGCCCGGCCTCGTCGACGTACAGGTGGCGGAGGCGCTGCTCGGGCTCGGGGACCTCTCCGCGGCCCGGGAGCGCGCCTCGGCGGCCGTACGCTCCCCGGCGCACGCCCGGGGCCGTGTGCACCGCCTGGCGCTGCTGGCCCACCTCGAACTGCTCCAGGGAGAGGCCGACCGGGCGGCGTGCACCGCCTCCGAGATGGCCGAACACGCCCGGGGCATGGAGTCCCAGCGGCTCCGGGACCGGCTG
>NZ_KL585429.1:54241-56215 GCF_000721935.1 Streptomyces sp. NRRL WC-3549 | reverse complement strand
AGATGTGTATAAGAGACAGGCCTCATCGACGGGGCGCTGCGCGTGCCTCTGTGAGCCGCCCGTCACGGGGCCCCGCGCGTTCTCCGGACGCCCTGCAGCTGCTCCGATGTTGCCACCAACCAGTTGGAAGGTGGCAGAACTGTGCAGTGGATGAACTTGAGCGAAGAGACTGTTTACGAGAACCCGTGGTTCCAGGTGAACCTCGCGGACGTCGCGCTCCCCGACGGCCGGCATCTCGACCACTTCCTCATCCGGCTGAGGCCGGTCGCCGTGGCCACGGCCGTCAACGAGGCCAACGAGGCCCTGCTGCTGTGGCGGCACCGCTTCATCACCGACAGCTGGGGCTGGGAGATGGCCGCCGGGGTGGTCGAGGACGGCGAGGACGTCGCCGCCGCGGCGGCCCGGGAGATGGAGGAGGAGACCGGCTGGCGCCCCGGCACGCTGAGCCCGCTGATGACCGCCGAACCGGCCAACGGGCTCATCGACGCCCGCCACCACTTCTTCTGGACACGGGAGGCCGCCTACACCGGGCCTCCGGCGGACGGCATCGAGTCCTCGCGCCGTGAGTGGGTACCGCTGAAGCTCGTCCCCGACCTGGTCGCGCGCGGCGAGATACCGGCGGCCAACATGGCGGCCGGGCTGCTGATGCTCCGTCACCTACTGCTGGACTGAACGCCCGGCGCCGCGACCGGGGGCCGGGCGGGAAGGCTCCGGCCGGCCCCCGGGTGCGGGCGCGGACCAGACGTACGGGTGGAACCCCGGCCCCGACGTGCGGCCCGAGCCGGTGCGCGTCGACCACGGTGCGGCCGCAGGGCGTGAACACTGCCTCCTTCGCCTCTCGTCGTGCGCGGGCCCGGCCACCCGACGGGGTCCCGGAGCCGTGACGGCTGCCACGAAATATACCCCCGGGGGTAATGGTGTTAGAGTCAGGTGTATACCCCGGGGGGTAATTTCGCGGAAGGAGTATCAGGATGTTCTTCGTTGACACGATCGAGCTGGAGGGTCTGGGCAACCGCAGCTACCTCGCCGGTGGCACGTCGGAGGCGGTGGCGGTCGACCCGCCCCGAGACATCGACCACGTGCTGGCCGTAGCCGCCCGGCGCGGGGTGCGTATCTCGCACGTGGTGGAAACCCACATACACAACGACTACGTCACCGGTGGTCTGGAGCTGGCCCGGGTCACGGGCGCCCGCTACCTGGTGCCGGCCGGGGCCGCCGTCTCCTTCGCCCGGACCCCGGTCTCCGACGGCGACACGGTGGACGTCGACACCGGAACCGGCCTCACCCTGACCGCCGTCGCCACACCCGGGCACACGCCGCACCACACCGCCTACGTCCTGCAGGAGGCGGGTCGGCCCGTGGCCGCGTTCACCGGCGGCTCGCTGCTCATCGGTACGGTCGGGCGTCCCGATCTCGTCGAGCCGCGGCTGACCGAGCAGCTGGCCCGGGCGCAGTACGCCTCGGCGCACCGGCTCGCCGACGCTCTGCCCGATGACACGGCGGTGCTGCCTACCCACGGGTTCGGCAGTTTCTGCTCCTCGGCGCAGGCGGACGGCGACGCGACGACGATCGGCAAGGAGAAGACGGCGAACGCGGCGCTGACCGTGGACGTGGACACCTTCGTCGCCGAGTTGCTCGCAGGTCTGGAGGACGTGCCCGCCTATTACGCGCACATGGGCCCGGTCAACGCGGGCGGCCCCGATCCGGTCGACATGACCCCGGCTTCGGTCGCCGATCCGCAGGAGATCGCCGCTCGCCTCGCCGCGGGGGAGTGGGTGGTGGACCTGCGCAACCGGATTGCTTTCGCCGAGGGGCATGTGGCGGGTTCGTTCAACTTCGAGCTGGACGGCAAGCTCGCGACGTACCTGGCGTGGATGATCCCGTGGGGCAAACCCGTCACCCTGCTCGCCGAGAATGCCGGGCAACTGGCTGCGGCTCAGCGCGAGCTGGTCCGGGTCGGCATCGACCGGCCGG
>NZ_KL585429.1:52443-54036 GCF_000721935.1 Streptomyces sp. NRRL WC-3549 | reverse complement strand
CGCCGCCGCGACCGGAGACCCGTCGGTCTGGCTGCCGGAGTCGGTGCGCCCGGCGTCGTTCCCGCGGGCCACGTTCGCCCAGCTCGCGGCCCAGGACATGGACGGGGTCGTGGTGCTGGACGTGCGCCGTGACTCCGAACGGGCGAAGGGCTGGATCGAGGGCTCGGTCCACATCCCGATTCACCAGGTGCACCGCCGCCTCGGCGAGGTCCCGGACGGCACGGTCTGGGTGCACTGTGCAGGCGGGATGCGCGCGGGCATCGCGGCCTCCCTGCTGGACGCCGCCGGGCGGCGGGTCGTGGCCGTGGACGACGGGTTCGATTCCGCTGCCGACGCCGGACTGACGATCACCACCGGCTGAGCCGCCCCGATGGCAACGCGAGAGAGAAAGGCGAAACCACCCATGTCCCTCTTCGATCATCAGGTGCCGCGCCTGTCCGTGGCCGAGGCGCGTTCGCGTACCGCCGGTGAGCAGCACGGGGCGGTGCTGTTGGACGTACGGGAGGAAGCCGAATGGGGGGCCGGGCACGTGCCGGGCGCGGTGCACGTCCCGCTGTCGGGGCTGGTCGAGGGGGTGGCCCTGCCCGCGTCCGCGCAGGGGCGGGCGTTGGTGGTGATCTGCCGCAGCGGGCGCCGGTCGCAGCAGGCCGCGCATCTCCTGGCGGAACTGGGCCTGGACGCGGTGGACGTGGAGGGCGGCATGAACGCGTGGGCCGCCGCCGGGTATCCGGTCGTCGACGAGCGCGGGAACAGCGGCTCGACAGCGTGAGCACCCTTATCCTCGCCCTGGCCGCCGGGGCCGTCATCGGCCTTGCCCTCGGCGCCCTGGGCGGCGGCGGCAGCGTGCTCGCGGTCCCCGCCCTGATCTACCTGCTCGGCTTCTCCCCGGCGTCGGCCACCACCGCCGGCCTGATCATCGTCACCGCGACCTCCGCCACCGCCCTGTACGCCCATGCCCGGGACGGCGGCGTCGCATGGAAGAGCGGCGCCTTGTTCGCCCTCGCGGGCATCGTGCCCGCCTTCCTCGCCGGAGCCGCTGCGGGCCACGTCCCGGCCGCCGTGCTCACCGGGGCCTTCTCCGCCGTCGCGGCCCTGGCCGCCGTGCGGATGCTCCGCCCGGCCAGGTCCGAGCCGCCCGAGCGGGTGCGCCCCGCCAAGGCTGCCGGTACGGGGGCCGGACTGGGTGCCGTGACGGGTTTCCTCGGTGTGGGCGGCGGGTTCTTGGCCGTCCCGGCCCTGGTGGGTGTGCTCGGTCTGCGGATGAAGCAGGCGGTGGGCACCAGCCTGCTCGTCATCACCGTCAACTCCCTGGCAGCCCTCACGGCGCGGACCGGGACGGGCGGTGACCTGCGCTGGGAGGTGATCGCCCCGTTCACCGGGGCGGCGATCCTCGGCGCCTGGGACGGTAAACGCCTGGCATCCAAGATCACCGGGCAGACCCTGCAGCGCGTGTTCGCGGTCGTCCTGATGGCCGTGGCGGCCATGATGCTCATCGACGTGGTCGTCTGAGGCTCGCCACATCGCTGCGCGGGGTCGGACCAGGGACAGGAACAGCTTCTCCGGACGGGCGCGCATCTCGTCGCGGTCCTCGCT
>NZ_KL585429.1:40707-52255 GCF_000721935.1 Streptomyces sp. NRRL WC-3549 | reverse complement strand
CCGCCTGCCGTTTCCCATCCGCGGTCCTCGCTGGGGCGGCGGCCGTCCTCCAACCCGGTCAGACGCTGCTGGAACCCAGTGGCGATGATCGCGAAGCCGGCCCGGTCCAGCACCCGGGAAGCCGCCGTCGGCTGCGTCACGACCTCCTCGCGGTCCCGCCCCCTCCTCGATCATCCGGATCGCCCCGGAGGTCTGCCCTGCGCCCGGCGCAGCCGGTTCAGGACCGCCTTCAGTTCGGCAGTCGCGAGATCGAGCTCCGTCATCACTCCTCGTCACGTACCCCCGGGGGGTAACTCACTCCCTCCTTTCCCGGGGCCCCTTCCGACAGCAAAGGACGACACCCATATGACCAAGCCCGCCAGCCTCGGCACCGGCGAAGCCCGCACCCGCTTGCACGAGCTGACCGTGATCGACGTGCGTACCCCGGGCGAATACAGGGGCGGCCATCTGCCCGGGGCCCTCAACATCCCCCTGGACCAGATCCAGCGGGCCCTGCCCGACATCCGCCGGTCTGCCGAGCGCGGTGACGTCCTGGTCGTGTGCGCCTCCGGCACGCGGTCCGAGAACGCCTGCCGGATCCTCGCCGACAACCGCATCGCCGCCGCCACCCTCTCCGGCGGCACCGGCGCCTGGGCCGCCGCCGGCCACGACCTGCACTACCCCCAGGGCGCCGCCTGCGCCACCAGCGCCGCCTGGAGCATGGAACGCCAGGTCCGCTTCACCGCCGGCACCATCGTCCTCATCGGCCTCCTCCTCGGTGTCCTCGTGCACCCGGCCTTCCAGATCCTGTCGGCGGGCATCGCGGGTGGACTGGTCTTCTCCGCCCTCACCGACACCTGCGGCATGGCCGCCCTGCTCGCCAAGCTCCCCCACAACAGGCCCCGCACCGCTGATCTTGACAACACGCTGGCCGAGCTCCGCAACCGCTGAGCGGATGAGGAGGGCGGGAACCAGATCCCCGGTCCCCGCCCTCCTCCATCGCGTGCGCCGCGTCACCCGCGCGTCGAGGGTTCCTGCACGGACGATCTGGCCGAGCGCTGCTTCGGCGTCCGGAGCAGCAGGAACACTCCCACCACGGCGACCAGCCCCGCCAGGCACAGCAGGACCCACCGGTCGGACACCATCGCGCCGATGGCCGACAGCCGCTCCTCCAGTGCGAACTCCGTGTCCGTGCTGATCAGCGAAGGCAGCGCGGACGTACCGTCGAAGGCCAGGAACACCACGCCGAGCGTGACGAAAAGCAGCCCCCCGATCAGCGAGGTGCTGTGCAGCGAGAGCCTCCCCACCCGGAACGGGCGGCCCCTCAGCCACCGTCTGCGGCTGAGGTCGAACCGGTCCCACAGCAGGGCCAGGGCGAACATCGGTACCGCCATGCCCAGCGCGTACACGGCGAGCAGCACCCCGCCGTGGAAGGGATCACCGTCCACCGCCGCCACGGTGAGGATGCCACCGAGGATCGGACCGGCGCAGAAGCCCGCCAGACCGTAGACCGCACCCAAGGCGAAGACGGACAACGCGGAGCCGGAACGGCGCGCTCCCGCGGCCTGGGCCATACGGCGGGAACCGAAACCCAGCCCCGCGATCTGCGCCACGCCCAGGGCGATGACCGTCCAGCCGCCGACCGTGACCAGGATGTCCCGGTGTCCGTAGAACAGCCGGCTGGCGAAGGAGCCGGCCACCCCGAGCGGCACGAGGGTCGTGCACAGCCCGGCGTAGAACAACCCCGTACGCGCAACCAGCCTGCTCCGGCTGGTGAAGGAGTACGCGAAGAACGCCGGCAGCAACAGGGCACTGCACGGGCTGAGGAGAGCGAGCAGGCCGCCCAGGAAGGCCATCGCCAGGCCGACCTCGCTCACTTGCCCGCCGCCTCGGCCGCGGCTTCGACGGCCTGCTCGAAGGTCGCCGTCGGCTGCGCGCCGAGAATCGGCGTGCCGTTGACCAGGAAGGCCGGAGTGCTGGTCACCCCGAGGCGGTAGCCCTCTTCCTGGTCCTTGCGCACGGCAGCGCGCCCCTCGTCGGAGACCATGTCCGAGCGGAACTTCTCGATGTCGGGAACGCCCGCCGTCCGCGCCATCGCGACCAGCTCTTCGTCCGCGAACTCACCCTGGTTGCGCTCGCGGGTCTTGCTGTAGGCGACCTTGTGGAACTGCCAGAACTTCTTTTGCCGTCCGGCGGCCCAGCCGGCCAGCGCGGCCTGCTCGGACTCCTCGCCGAAGACGGGGAAGTTGCGCCACTCGATGCGCAGCACCCCCTTCTCGACGTAGGAGCGCACCAGTTCAGGCTCGGTCTCACGGGCGAAGCGGCCACAGAAGGGGCACTGGAAGTCGGAGTATTCGATCATGACCACCGGGGCGTCGGCCTGTCCCACGGCGAGGGCGTCATCGGGGGTGCGACGGGCCAGGGCCAGCAGGCTCTTGTCCGCCGGCTCCGGAGCAGACGAGTGAGTGGTGACCGGGGAGTTGCCGGTCGGCTGTTCGCGGTCGGAGGAGGACCCGTCCAGGGTGAAGGCGAGGGCGGCGAGCGCGCCTGCGGCGGTGATCGTCGCGATGGCCGCGATGGTCCGCTTGCGGGAGCGGCCACGGGAAGAGGGGGTCGATGCAGTCATGGCACACCTCAGTTGTGAGGAAGGGAGAGCAGAACCGGGCGCAGGTCAGGCCGAAGCCGGGACGGGACACGCGGTCTGGGAGGAAAGGCGGCGCAGCGCGGCTTCCGTCAGCAGGCCCACGGAGAGAACGGCCAGCAGGGGCTGCAGAGGGGCCCAGTAGCTCATGGCGCCCGAGGCGCCGAGCAGTACGAGAGCGAGCTTGTTGCACACGGGGCAGCCGACGGCGAAGAAGGTGAGCACGCTACCGGCCGCACCCAGGCGGCTTCCGTCTCGGGCACCGGACCGCTCGCGCCGGTGGGGCTGTTGCACGTACGTGGCGAGCACGATGCCCGCCAGTGCCGCCGTGGCGGACAAGGCCGGATAGTTCCACCACTGCACGGGGACCGACCTGCTGAACAGCGGACTGGGCACGACGGCGGTGGGCACGCCGACCACGAGCGCTGTCGCGAGGGCACCGAGCCCCGCCACCGCCCACTGACGGACCTGCCAGGAGCGCAGTGCCGTTGCGGCCCGGCTCACAGAGCGCGGGGATGAGGACATGAAGATGACTCCGTTCCGGAGGATTCAGGGACGCGACCGCAGGGGTCGGCCTAAATCCGCAGAACGGAGTGGAGAGGCAGCGCGGGCGGGGGCGCAGGCCCTGCCGAGTAGTCACTGCGGCACGGCTCTTGGTACTCCGGCACCAGAGCCCCGCCCGTCGGGCAGCCGGAGCAGTCGTGGACGCGTGGGGCGCCGTCGTGCCGCTGCGTGGCTTGATCGGCGACGGCCTTCTTGCCGCAGGGCGCGGCCGTCCCGGAGGGGGTGTCGACAAAGGTGGAGAGCTGTGTGAGCTCCACGACGGACGGCTGGCTGGTCGGGCTGTCGCGCTGTGCGTGGCCGACCACGCACAACAGGGCCACGACGGCCACGAGAAGAGCCAGAGCCGCACGAACGCCGGTGTACAGCGGTCCGTTCGCTCTCGCTCGCCTCATCTCAGCTCCCAGGAAGATCGGAAGGCACAGCCACTCTAGGCCACACACATTTCGGCAACAGCGGGTGGCTCGCACAGCTGGGTCATCGACTTCGGCGGACCATCTGCCCCAGGGCTCGGCATGACGCCACCGGGGGCAGGTGCACCGAGGCACCGGTGCCCGGACACGGCCTGGCGGGGGACTGTAAACGTTCGGTGTAACTCCCGATCATGGAAGATGCATCGATGACCAGCAACAACGTGACCGAGGCCGAGCCCGTCGAGCCGTCTGAGACGGCGCCGTCGAAGTCTGTGGACGACTGGCTGATCGATGAACTGGTGGGCCGGGCTCAGGCCGAGGGCCTTCAGCTGACCGGCGAGGAGGGCTGCTGCAGCAGCTGACCAAGCGGCTCCTGGAGTCCGCCCTCAAGGGCGAGATCACCGACCACCTCGGCTATGACAAGCACGACCCGACCGGCAAGGGCCAGGCTCGCTGGACCATGCGCTGGAAGACAGCCTTGAACGCCTTCGACATCACCTTCGACGGACGCCTCTCCGCAGCACGCCAGTAACTCTCTACAACACGAGTTACACCGCTCGCTCGTTTGACAGACCCCAACCTGGCCCAGCCGCAAACTTCACGGCCTCCGGTCTAGGCCTGTGCATGTCAGGTCTAGACCTTAGCGGCACCACGGGGGCCGTCAAGGGGGCGTGCACAGGGAGTGAACGGATGTGCAGCCGTGCTACCGCGCCTGCCTCGGCCGTGCCGACGCGTCGGCTCACGCGGAGGCAGGCCCAAGCGTGAGCGGTGAGTTCCGGGTCTCGGCGACTTCCTCCGCGGCAGGAGCCGGGGGCGGCAGGGTCTCGCGGTGGGCCCGGCCCAGGGCCGCCATCCTGTCGAGGGTGTCCCGGGCCCGCAGGAGCTCGCCGATCTGCGCCGTGATCCGCTCGCGTTCACGGGCCATCCGCTCTAGCGCGGCGTCGGAGTTGTGCACGCTCGGGGAGTCGGTGCACGGCATGAGTTCGGCGATGGTGCGGCTGGAGAGGTTGGCCGCGTACAGCCCCTGGATGAAGTGGACACGCTCCACGTCGTACTCCGTGTACTGCCGCTGCCCGCCCGGGGTGCGCGTACTGGTGAGCAGTCCCTGCTGCTCGTAGTAGCGCAGTGACCGCACACTCACTCCGGCGCGTGCCGCGAGCTCCCCGATCCGCATGGGCTGCCTCCAGTAGCGCTCTCCACCAGCACTGCGGACCCTGTGGCACACGTCACATGAATTCGCGGTGTTTTCCGGTTGCCTCTGACATAGGTGTCAGCTTTTAGCGTACACATGTGCCCCGGAAGCCGGTGCACATATGTACGCAAGGAGAACCGACATGCCGTCCCTGTTCAGCAGTTACCGTCTCGGCGGACTCACCCTGCCCAACCGGACCGTCATGGCCCCCATGAGCCGCGTCCGGGCCGCCGCCGGAGGGCTGGCCACTCCCTCCATGGCCACCTACTACGCGCAGCGCGCCACAGCTGGCCTGATCGTCACCGAGGGCCTTCAGCCCAGCCTCGTCGGGCAGTCCAACCCGGGTACGCCCGGTCTGCACACCGACGAGCAGACGGATTCCTGGCGGCAGGTGACCGACGCGGTCCACGCCAACGGCGGACGCATCTTCGGCCAGATCATGCACAGCGGCCGGGTCTCACACTCCGAGACGACGGGCTTCCAGCCGGTCGGCCCGTCGGCCGTGGCCGCTGAGGGCAACGTGTTCACACCGAGCGGCCCGCAGCCGATGCCCGTGCCGCGTGCACTGGAGACCGACGAGGTCGGCGAGCACGTCCAGTCCTACGCACACGCCGCCCGCCGCGCCGTCGACGCCGGCTTCGACGGCGTCGAGCTGCACGGTGCCAACGGCTACCTGATCTCCCAGTTCCTGTCGTCCGACGCCAACCTGCGCGACGACCGTTACGGCGGTCCGATCACCAACCGCATCCGCTTCGCCGTCGAGGCGGCCGCCGCCACCGTCGAGACCGTGGGAGCCGCCCGCACGGGCATCCGCCTGTCGCCCGGAGGCGGTATCTGGGGAGTGACCGAGGACGACGCCGGCGAGCTGAACACCGCTCTGCTGACGGAGCTGGCCCGCATCGACCTCGCCTACGTGCACCTGGTGGGCACCGCCGACGAGGACGTCCTCGTCCGGCTGCGTGAAACATGGCCGGGCACCATGATCGTCAGCCCCACCACGCCCGGCGGCCCGAAGCAGGCGGGAATGTCGGAAGCGGGCCACTGGCTGGGGCTCGGCGCCGACCTGATCGCCTTCGGCCGCGCCTTCCTCGCCAACCCCGACCTGGTCGAACGCCTGCGCTCCGGCCTGCCCCTCGCGCCCGTCGACGAGAACACCTTCTACCAGGGCGGCGACGCCGGGTACATCACGTATCCGACGTACCAGCACGCGGGCTGACAGCGCAGAAGCTCCTGGATCCGCTGGTCGAGCCCGTCCTGACGCCACAGCGTGAAGTAGCAGAACACCGCCGACCAGGCCGGCAGATCATGAGGTAGATAGCGCCACTGACAGCCCATCCGGTTCTGGTGGAAGATCGCGTTCACGGCCTCCCGCAGGTCACAGGATCCTGGGTCCCCGGTCGCCGACCGTGCCACCCGGTCCTGCTTCCAGCCCGTGATCAGCGGCCCGATGAAGGCCCGCGGTCACTTCCCGAACGAGCAGGCCGCCTTGAAGTGCGTCTACATGGCGATCATGTCGTTGGACCCGACCGGCAAGGGCAAGGCCCGCTGGACCATGCGCTGGAAGACAGCCCTGAACGCCTCCGACATCACCATCGACGGCCGACTCACCGCAGCCCGACAGTGAGCGTTTTCAGCGTTGGCTCTCCAGGGTGAGGACGGCTCTGGCGATGACGCTCATGGGTCGGGCTGATGCGGGATCTGCGGAAGATCTGCCAGGGCTTCAGTCGTGCCATGCCTCGTTCGACGGGTGCACGGCTGCGGACAGGGCCCGGTTCGCGGACTGCTCGGTGGGCGTGGGTTCGCCGCCTGGCGGGCGGCGCTTGGCGGTGGTGACCCAGTCGCCGGCACCGATGTAGGCCATGTCAGCGAGGATGGGGATGCCCTGGCGTTCGCAGATCCGAAGGATCTGGTGGGTGCGGGCGGCAGTCAGGTCGGGGTCCGGCCCGGCAGCGCCGGCGACAGCCAGGAGGATCTCCCCGCTGGGATCTGTGACGACCTGCACGTTCACCCCGTGCCGCTTGTGTTTCGAGGAGAGTCGGCCCTGCCGTCGCCGACGCGGTCGCACTCGGCGAGCGTGCCGTCCAGGAGAACGAACTCCGGATCGTGTACGCGCAGCGTCTTCAGCAGGCCAGGTGCCTGCTCGGCGAGCAGGCCGGTGACCGCGGTGACGTAGGCATGGGCGGTGCCGACGGATACTCCGAAGGCCTCGGCGATACGGGCCAGGGTTTCGTGGCGACGCAGGTACACCAGTGCGATCAGCGCCCTCCGGTGCGGCGGAAGCTTGCACCGGCGGTCACCCTCACGGGTGACGATGAGCATCGTGACCCACTCGACCAGGGCGTGAGGCAGGTCGAGTGCGGCAGGGTATGGGACCAACAGGGCTTGTGTGTTGCTGAGTTGGGGCGTCGAACACCTCCCTCGACGGCACGGGAGCCCTGTCCGTTGCGCACTCCGAACCCACACCGCCCCGTCACCCGATCAGTGGCCACTCTGAAAACGCTCAGTAACTCTTAACAACCCGAGTTACATCGCTCGTTTGACCCGCCACCGGCAAGCTGGTCGTACCGTACGGTCAACGGCATGACAGCGCAGGGTTCGAAGGCCCCCAAGCCCCGGGTGCAGTTGGTTATTGGCATCCTCCGCGAAGGCGACGAGATTTTGCTGGTGCGAGAGAGCCTCGGCGTCGATGGTGAGATGCTCTGGTCGCTGCCCGGGGGCGGCGTCAAGGACGGCGAGCTCATGCACGAAGCTCTCCGGCGCGAGATGCGGGAGGAGACCGGGCTGCTCGTGGGCGACCCGGTGAGGACAGCGTTCCTCATGCACATTGATTCCGAGCAACACCCTTCGGCGCTGGCTGCCGCCTTCGAGGTCGACGAGTGGTCGGGGGCCATCGCGCCACAGGACAACGACATCGAACAGGCTGCTTTCTTCCCCATGCCCGACGCTCTGAAATTGCTCGGCGAGCTGGACAGCGCAACCCAGCGGGAGCCCATCGTCAGTTACCTGACCGGAGCCATCGCACCGGGGACCACCTGGCTGTACCGCAACCGAGGCGATGAGGAGACGCTCGTCGCCCGCTGGTGACGCCAGACAGTGGTCACCGCATGAAGATCACGATCTACAGCTGGAGTATTAGGCGCTCTCGTTCGGAGGCTCGCGCGCGGGCCGCCGAACTGGCCAATCCATGCTGCCAGCAGCCCGCTTCACTGATGCCTCCCCTGGGCCACCAGCCAGAAAAATGGCGCTCTCCGTCGACAAAGACGTGACGGGCAACGGCGTGGTGAGCCACAATGACACTACGGAGAACCACAACCGGCGTGAATGTCGTTGTTGTCGTCTCTGGCGCCGGACGCCTTTGGACCACGTAATACGGGGGACCACAGGGCAGGCAGGCACGCATGCTCTGATCAGGAAAAACGTCATCTGGCGGCATAGGCGGGCGCCAGGCAACACGAACCCTCACGGTCTTGTAATGCGTAGGCATGGGTCGGGTCGCCAGGGACTTTTCAGGGACTTTCAGCTCTGTCGGAGGGACAGCCGCGGGAGTTTTTGCAGTACAACCACGGAAGGCTGCGACAGCGCCGAAAGACCCAGGGCTTCGGGCCCACGCATCCGCGCCGTCGCTCCGTAGCGCTCCGGCACGGCGTCGGGTCGGCAGTGGAAGACGAGGCTCTTCGGGCCGCACACGGTCCTGACCTCGGGGAACGTGCCCGGCGGGCCCGGCGGCGTGAGCGCCGGGCCCGGGGCGGTCGATCAGACGTACGGGTAGAACCCCGACCCCGTCTTGCGGCCGAGGCGCCCCGCGTCGACCATGCGCTGGAGCAGCGGGGGAGCGGCGTACAGGGGCTCCTTGTACTCGGTGTACATCGAGTCGGCGACCGAGGCCACGGTGTCCAGGCCGATCAGGTCGGCGAGCTTGAGCGGGCCCATCGGGTGGGCGCAGCCGAGCTCCATGCCGTTGTCGATGTCCTCGCGGCTGGCGATGCCCGACTCGAACATCCGGATCGCGGAGAGCAGGTAGGGGATCAGCAGGGCGTTGACCACGAACCCGGAGCGGTCCTGGGCGCGGATGGCGTGCTTGCCGAGCACACCCTCGACCACGGCCTCGGCGCGCTTGATCGTCTCGTCCGACGTGGTCAGCGCGGGGATCAGTTCGACGAGCTTCTGCACCGGTGCCGGGTTGAAGAAGTGGATGCCGATGACCTGGTCGGGCCGGGAGGTGGCCACGGCCAGCTTCACCAGGGGGATGGAGGAGGTGTTCGAGGCGAGGATGGCGTCCGGCCGGGTCACCACCTGATCGAGTACCTGGAAGATCTCGGTCTTGACCTGCTCGTTCTCCACGACGGCCTCGATGACGAGGTCGCGGTCGGCGAACTCGCCGAGGTCCGTGGTGTAGCTCAGCCGGCCGAGCGTCTCGTCGCGCTCCTCCTCGGTGATCTTGCCGCGTTCGGCGGCCTTCGAGAGGGAGTTGTGCAGCCGGGTGCGGCCGATCTCCAGCGCCTCGCCGGTGGTCTCGGCCACCTTGACCTCGAGGCCGCTGCGGGCGCACACCTCCGCGATGCCTGCGCCCATTTGGCCACAGCCGACCACTCCGACGCGTGCAATGTCGGCCATAGAGTCCGTCACCTCGTGCCTTTCGCTGATCTCCGTGCGGCCCTTCCCGTTTGATTCCGGGTGCCCGCCTCGACCCCACGACGTTACTCCGCGACCGGGCGACGGCGTCCCGCGGGTCGCGGGGCCGACGGCGGGCATGATCCGCGGCATGCGTGACGCCGCGGTGACGGACAGGGACGAGGCGACGAGAGGTGGAGCGGATGCGACGTGTGGGACGAAGGTCGTTCGTGCTGGGGGCGGCGGGGACGGTGGCCGCGCTGGTGACGGCGGGTGACGGGGTCGCGGTGTCCCGGACAGCCGCCCGCCCCGGTCCGCCGGCGGGCCTCAGGGCGGCGGCCGGTGAGATGCGCGGGGTGTGGATCGGCACGGTCGGAAACCTGGACTGGCCGTCCAAAGCGGGTCTGAGCGCCGCCGCCCAGCAGGCGGAGCTGACCGCACACCTGGACCGCGCGGTGGAGATGCGGCTGAACGCGGTGGTGCTCCAGGTCCGGCCGACGGCCGACGCCCTGTGGCCCTCGCCGTACGAGCCCTGGGCCGAGTGCCTCACCGGGACCCAGGGCAAGGACCCGGGCTGGGACCCACTGGGCACCGCCGTGGAGGAGGCGCACGCCCGGGGCCTGGAACTGCACGCCTGGTTCAACCCGTACCGGGTGGCCAACCACACCGACCGCACGCGGCTGGCCGCCTCCCACCCCGCCCGCGTCCACCCCGACCGGGTCCTGCCCTACGGCGGCAAGCTGTACTACGACCCGGGGCTCCCCGAGGTCAGGAAGTTCGTCCAGGACGCGATGCTCGACGCGGTCGGCCGCTACGACGTCGACGCGGTGCACTGGGACGACTACTTCTACCCCTACCCGGTGGCCGGGCAGAGCTTCGACGACGACGCCACGTACAAGCGGTACGGCGGGGACTTCGCGGACAAGGCGGCCTGGCGCCGCGCCAACATCGACCTGCTGGTGCGGGAGACGGCGGAGCGCATCACGGGGCTCAAGAAGAACGTCCGCTTCGGGATCAGCCCCTTCGCCGTCTGGCGCAACGCCGCGACCGACCCGCTGGGCTCGGACACCCGGGGCGGGGTGCAGACCTACGACGACCTGCACGCCGACACCCGCAAGTGGGTGAAGGAGGGCTGGATCGACTACATCTGCCCCCAGGTGTACTGGGAGATCGGCAACTCCGCCGCCGACTACGGCAAGGTCGTCGCCTGGTGGGACAAGACGGTGCGCGGCACCGGCGTCGACCTGTACGTCGGGGAGGCCCTGTACAAGTGCGGCGACCCCGCCCAGTCCGCAGCCTGGCAGGACCCCGCCGAACTCTCCCGCCACCTCGACCTGACCGCCGGATACGACGACGTGAGGGGCCACGTCTACTTCTCCGCGAGGCAGATGAGGACCGACCCCTCGGGAGCCCTGGCCCGGGTGGTCGCCGACCACTACCGGACCCGGGCACGCGCCCCGCGCTGACCCGGGCGGTCCGCCGAGGGCCCGCGCCCCGTGGGGAGCGGGCCCCGGGCTGCCCGGTCGTCAGGGGTGCGTCACCGCTCCCCGCCCCGGCAGGCGGTGTGCCGGACCACGCTGTCGGGGCCGGGCGCCATGATCGACTCGTGCCCGTCCTCG
Organism: Streptomyces sp. NRRL WC-3549; assembly: GCF_000721935.1. Taxonomy (GTDB): domain Bacteria; phylum Actinomycetota; class Actinomycetes; order Streptomycetales; family Streptomycetaceae; genus Streptomyces. The sequence goes on along the minus strand of NZ_KL585429.1, from coordinate 41,239 downwards.
TTGCGTACCCGGTACGGGGGACTGCCCCCTTCGCCCAGCACCTCGACGATCTCTGCGACCCGGTCCTGCTGTCCCACGGTCCTGCCGTGCGTCAGCAACTGGTCGCCGGTGTGTGCCTCCATCGGGAGTGACCTCCTTACGGGGTGGCGGTCCATGTCGACAAGTCTATGACCCGGAACGGTCGCCGTCCTGGGCGCGGGACACCCCGAGACTCCCCTTGCCGCGGCCCGCGCGCTGGGTGGCGGCGATGCACAGCAGGACCGCCACCGCGGCGACCGGGGCGGCGGCGGACATCTCCTCGCCCAGCGCCAGGAACGACCAGACCAGGGTGAGCAGCGGCTGCGCCAGCTGGAGCTGGCTGGCCCGCGGCACCCCGATCTCCGCCATGCCCCGGTACCAGACGTACAGGCCGCAGAAGGTCGAGCCCGCGGCCACCCAGACCAGCCCGACGACCCCGTGCGCGGTGAGGTGCACCGGTTCGAAGGGCAGGGCCACCGCGGCGCCCGCCACCGCGAGCGGCAGGGTGAGGACC
>NZ_KL585429.1:38653-40470 GCF_000721935.1 Streptomyces sp. NRRL WC-3549 | reverse complement strand
GGCAGGGTGAGGACCAGCGCCCAGCCGACCACCTGCCAGCCGGGCATCAGCCCGGCCAACCGGCCGCCCTCGGTGTACCCCGCCGCGCACACCAGCAGCGCGCCGAACAGGTACAGGTCACCCGTGGACAGCGTGCCGCCGCTCTGCTGGACGATGAACGCGATCACCACGGCGGCCCCGGCGACCGCCGCGGCCCAGAACGCCCGCGGCGGGCGCGAGCCGGGCCGCAGCGCCGCGTAGAGCGCGGTCGTCAGGGGCAGCAGCCCCACCACCACGGCCGCGTGCGAACTCGTCGAGGTCTGGAGCGCCAGCGTCGTCAGCAGCGGGAAACCCACGACGACACCGCCCGCGACCACCAGGAGGCCCGCCCGGTGCTCCCGGGCCGGCGGCGGCACCCGGCCCGCCAGCAGCACGCACCCCGCGATCAGCGCGGCGAGCACACTGCGCACCGCGACCAGGGACCAGGGGCCGAAGCTCTCCAGCCCCCACACCGTGGAGGGGAAGGTCAGGGAGAAGGCGACGACACCGAGCCCGGCGAGCAGGACCCCGCCGCCGGCGCGCCCGGTGGTCCGCGGCGGGGAGGCGACCGCTATCGCCCCTCGGTCAGTAGCGCTATCCTGTACTGTCATGTATGAGCGTAGCAGTGTGGCCGATCTGGTGACGTCCCTGAAGAGTGAGCTGGACCGCTACTCTCCTGGTGGAAAGCTGCCGTCCAGCCGGGCGCTGGTCGAGCGCTTCCGGGTCAGCCCGGTGACCGTCTCCCGGGCGGTCGCGCAGCTCGCCGCCGAAGGCCTGGTCGTCACCCGGCCCGGCGCCGGTGCCTTCCGGGCGGCCCCCGCCCCCGCCGCACCCGAACCGGGCGACACCTCCTGGCAGGAGGTGTCGCTCAGCGGCGACGGCGGGCCCGAGGCCGTGCCCCGCACCGTCGACGCCTCCGGCCTCCTCGTCACCCTCGCCCCACCGCCCGCCGGAGTCGTCGAACTCAACGGCGGCTACCTGCACCCCGGCCTCCAGCCCGAGCGGGCGCTCGCCGCCGCCCTGGCCCGCGCCGGCCGCCGCCCCGGGGCCTGGGGCAGGCCCCCCTTCGACGGGCTGCGCGAACTGCGCGCCTGGTTCGCCCGGGAGATCGGCCCCGCGCACACGGAGGACGACGTCCTGATCACCGCCGGCGGCCAGGGCGCCCTCGCCCTCGCCCTGCGCGCCCTCGCTCCGCCCGGCGCGCCCGTCCTCGTCGAGTCACCGACGTACACCGGACTGCTGGCCGTCGCCCACGCGACCGGGCTGCGGCCGGTGCCCGTGCCGGTCGACGCCGACGGAGTCCGCCCCGACCTGCTCGAAGCCGCGTTCCGGGCCACCGGGGCACGGGTCTTCGTCTGCCAGCCGCTCTTCCAGAACCCGACCGGTGCGGTCCTCGCGGCCGGACGCCGCGAACAGGTGGTGCGGGCCGCCCGGGCGGCCGGCGCCTTCGTGGTCGAGGACGACTTCGCCCGCCGCCTCGTCCACAGCGACGCCGGACCGCTGCCCGAACCGCTCGCCGCCCACGACCCGGACGGGGTCGTCGTCCACGTCCGCTCCCTCACCAAGATCACTTCGCCCAGCCTGCGGGTCGGGGCACTGGCCGCCCGGGGGCCGGTCCTGGAACGGCTGCGCGCCCTCCAGATCGTGGACAGCTTCTTCGTGCCGCGCCCGCTCCAGGAAGCCGCCCTCGAACTCGTCGGCTCCCCGGCCTGGGAACGCCATCTGCGCGCCGTGGCCGCCGAACTGCGCGCCCGCCGCACGGCGATGACGGCCGCCCTGCGCGCCCGGCTGCCCGAACT
>NZ_KL585429.1:35427-38431 GCF_000721935.1 Streptomyces sp. NRRL WC-3549 | reverse complement strand
CCGGCTCCCCGGGCCCGCCGCCGAGGAACCCGCCCTGGTCTCCGCGGCCCTGCGCGCCGGTGTCGCCATCGCCCCGGGCCGCCCCTACCACTGCGCCGAACCCCCGGCCGGACACGTCCGGCTGAGCTTCGCGGCCGTCGCGTCACCGGCCGAGATCGCCGAGGGCCTACGCAGGCTGCGCACCGCCGCCGACGAGCTGTGGGCCCCGGGGGGTCAGGACCGACCCACCCTCCGTCCGGGCGGTCCACGCGTGGCCGGCGCCCCCGCCGGTCCGGTGCCGGGGCCCGCCGGTATGCCCGGGCGCGGCGCGGACCCGGGGCGATAGCCTCCCCCGCATGACCGACCACGCCACGCCCCGAGCGCGTCACGAGATCTCCCCGGACCCCTCCCGGCTCGACGCCGCCCGCATCCACCACTGGCTCTCCACGGACGCCTACTGGGCCCTCGGCCGCACCCGCGAACAGCAGGACCGGGCGATAGCCGGCTCCCTCAACTTCGGTGCCTACGACCTCGCGACCGGAGAACAGGCCGCCTACGCCCGCGTCGTGACCGACCACGCCTCCTTCGCCTGGGTCTGCGACGTGTACGTCGACCCCGCGGCCCGCGGCCACGGACTCGGCACCCGCCTCGTCACCGCCGTACGCGACCACCTGACCCCGCTGGGCGTACGCAGGTTCCTGCTCGCCACCAAGGACGCCCACGGCGTCTACGCGCGGCTCGGCTTCACCCCGCTCGCGGACCCGGACATGTGGATGGCGCTCCAGGTCGACTGAGCCCGCGCGGCGCCGCCCTCTTGACCGGCGCGGCGCCGCCCTCCACGATCGCGGCCATGAGTGTTCGGGTCTCGCTGGTCGCCGCGGCACGCAGTTCCGCTCTGCTCTCCGAGCGATTCGGCGACGACCGGCCCCTCGACCACGCCGGCCTGCGCGACGTCCAGTTCGCCGCGCACGCCCTCGTCCCCCTGGGCGCCGCCGAACTCCGCTACTGCTCGCCCACCCCGCGCAGCCGCGCCACCGGCGACGCCCTCGGTTTCGCGCCGCTCTCCCAACCGGCCCTCCGTGACTGCGACATGGGCTGCTGGCGCGGTCTGACGCTGGCGGAGGTGGCCGCGTACGACCCGGCCGGTGTGAACACCTGGCTCGGCGACCCGCGTTCGGCCCCGCACGGCGGCGAATCCCTGCTGGCGTTCATCTTCCGCATAGGGGGCTGGCTCGACACCCGCCCCGTCCAGGACGGATCCGTCGTCGCGGTGGCCGAACCCGGCGTCGTCCGTGCGGCCCTGGTCTACGCCCTGGGCGCCCCGCCGTCGGCGTACTGGCACGTGGATGTCCGGCCGCTCTCCGTCACCACGATCACCGGGCTGCCCGGACGCTGGCACCTCAGCGTGGAAGCGCTCCCGGACTGAGCGGCGGCGGGACGGACGGGCGGCGCGCGGCGCCTTCCCGTCGGTCCGACCAGTCGGTATGGTGCGCACTCGGTAGCCCGCCCGGCCCGTCCGGCCCAGCCCGGACCCCGAACCGAGGAGAGACCCGTGCCGCAGGTCCATGGCCACTGCGATCCCCGGTTCGCGGCCGTACGCGACGCGTTCGCCGGCAACTTCGCCGGACGCGGAGAACTGGGCGCCGCCGTGACCGTCCTCCTCGACGGGGAGCCGGTGGTCGACCTCTGGGGCGGCTGGGCCGACGAGGCCCGCACCCGCCCCTGGGAGCGCGACACCGTCGTCAACGTGTGGTCCACGACGAAGGGGCCCGTCGCCCTCTGCGCCCACGTCCTCGCCGACCGGGGACTCCTGGACCTGGACGCCCCCGTGGCGGCGTACTGGCCCGAATTCGCCGCGGCCGGCAAGCGGTCCGTCCTCGTACGCCACCTGCTCTCGCACCGCTCGGGCGTCGCGGGGCTGCGCGAGCCGTACAGCCTGGCCGGGCTGTACGACTGGGAGGCGACCACGGCCGCCCTCGCCGCGACCGAACCCTGGTGGGAGCCGGGCACCCGTTCCGGTTACCACGCCCTCACCTACGGCTTCCTGGTCGGCGAGGTCGTCCGCCGCGTCACCGGTCTGATGCCCGGGGCGTTCCTGCACCGGGAGATCACCGGACCGCTGGACGTCGACTTCACCATCGGCCGCCCCAAGGAGGACGCGGACCGCGTCGCCGAACTCGTCCGGCCGGACACGGTCCTCCACGAACAGGCCGCCCTCTTCGCCCGCATGGAGCCGGTGGCCGTCGCCTCCCTGCTCAACCCCGGCACGGGCACGGAGGCCGCCAACACTCCCGAGTGGCGCGCCGCCGAGATCCCCGCGGCCAACGGCCACGGGACCGCCCGCGCGGTCGCCGCGCTCTACGGGATCGTCGCCGGACGCGGCAGTCTGAACGGCCGGCGGATCCTCTCCGAAGAGGCCGCCGAGCGCGTCCGGGAGGGGCAGGGACGCTGCCGCGACCTGGTCCTGGGTACCGGGTTCGCCCACGACACGGAACTGGGCCTCGGTCTCTGGCTCAGCGGCCCGAACCGCTCCTACGGCCCCAACCCGCGCGCGGCGGGCCACGACGGGGCGGGCGGCTCCTGCGGCCTCGCCGACCCCGAGGCGGGGATCGCGCTCGGCTACGTCATGAACCGCATGGGCCCGCACATCGCCGACGACCCCCGCAAGACTGCGCTGGTCGACGCCGTGTACGGCTCTCTTGCAACGGCTCAGTGACCCGTCGGCCGCACCAGCCCGCTCTCGTACGCGTACACCGCGGCCTGGGTCCGGTCGCGCAGGCCCAACTTCACCAGGATCCGGCTCACATGAGTCTTCACGGTCTGCTCCGCCACGATCAGCCGGCTCGCTATCTCCGCGTTGGACAGGCCCCGCGCGACGAGGGACAGCACCTCCGTCTCGCGTTCCGTCAGATCCCCGATCCGGTCCCTGTCCGGCGCGCGCGGCGCCGCGCTGACGCGGGAGAACTCGGCGATCAGCCGTTTGGTCACGGCGGGGGCGAGCAGGGCGTCCCCGGCTGCCACGACC
>NZ_KL585429.1:33437-35236 GCF_000721935.1 Streptomyces sp. NRRL WC-3549 | reverse complement strand
GGGGGCGAGCAGGGCGTCCCCGGCTGCCACGACCCGTACGGCGTGGGCGAGTTCCTCGGCCGAGGCGTCCTTCAGCAGGAAGCCGGAGGCGCCCGCGCGCAGAGCCTCGTAGACGTACTCGTCGAGGTCGAAGGTGGTCAGCACCAGCACCTTGGCCCGGGCGCCGGGGGTCTCGGCGATACGGCGGGTGGCGTCGATGCCGCCGAGGCGGGGCATCCGGATGTCCATCAGGACGACGTCCGGGTCGAGTTCGGCGGCCCTCTCGATCGCGTCCACGCCGTCCACGGCCTGGCCGACCACCTGGATGCCGGGTTCGGCGTCCAGCAGCACCGTGAAGCCCTGGCGGACCATCACCTGGTCGTCGGCGATCAGCACGCGGATGGTCATGAGGGGTCCTCCAGGGGGAGCGTCGCGACTACTTCGTAACCGCCGCCGGGTGTGGGGCCGTGGACGAGGTCGCCGCCCAGCATCGCGGTCCGTTCGTGCATGCCGAGCAGCCCGTGCCCGGCGCCGGCCGCGGGCGGGACGGGTGCCCGGGACGCGGAGTTGGTGACCCGGACCGTGACGGCCGCCGTGTGGTAGCCGATCTCCACCCGCGCCCGGGCGCCCGGCGCGTGCCGCATCACATTGCTGAGCGCCTCCTGCGTGATCCGGTACGCCGACAGACCGACGCCCGGCGGCAGCGGGAGCCGGTCGCCCGTGGCCACGGCCGTGACGTCGACCCCGGCGTCCCGCACCGTGGCGACCAACTCGTCCAGCCGGTCCAGAGTGGGCTGCGGGGCGTGCCGCGCGCCGTCGGCACAGCCGTCCTCGGAGCGCAGCACGCCGAGCACCCGGCGCAGCTCGGTCAGCGCCTGGACCGCGCTCGTCCGGATGCCGGCGAGATTCTCCCTCAGTTCGTCGGACGGGTCCTCGACGAGGTGCGGGGCGACCTGGGCCTGGATCGATATCACCGACATGTGGTGCGCGACGACGTCGTGCAGTTCGCGGGCGATCCGGTTGCGCTCCTCCAGAAGCGTGCGCCGGGCGCGTTCCTCCGCGGTGAGCTCCGTCTGCGCGACCAACTGGGTGCGCGCGACCCGCAGGGTGCGCACGGCGACGCCGAGGCCGCCGGCGGCGACGACGACGAGGGAGGCCCGGTCCAGGACGTGGACATGGGCCTGGGTGGTGGCCGCGGTGGCCGCGAGGGACCCCACGAGGAGGCTGACGGCCAGCGCGGTGACCGTGCGGCGCGGCGCCACCCGGATCGCCAGGAGGAACAGCGCGCCCGACTGCAGGGCGATGTCGGGAAGGCTCGGGAACGGAGCGAGATCGGACAGCGCCGGCTCCGTGAGTCGCACGCTGACCAGCAGGAGCACCAGCGAGGCCCACCAGGCGTACAGCGGCCTCGACATCCCGGCGACCAGCGCCACGGACTGGAGGACCGCCAGCAGCACCACGTACGCGGGAATGCCCGCGCCCGCGGGGACGAGGTCGGACACGTGGAACAGGGCGACGGCCGCCGAGGTGAGGATCAGCAGCATCCCGAACACCGGCCGCCAGACCGGCGCCCCGGGCTGCCCCGGTGCCGGCAACGGGTCGACGGGCGACGCCCACAGATCCTCGTGGAGCCGGCGCGGCAGCGCGCGCAGCCGGACCACCAGTCGTCGTCCGGCCTTCGCCGCCCCCGTCACGGGGCTCAGCTCAGGCATGGTGGGACTGCCGGGCCCGGGCCGGGGAGCCGCCCTTCCGTACGACCGTCGTACGGCCGCCGCCCCGTGTCTCGTACGCACCGAACCTGTCTCTTATACACATCTCTG
>NZ_KL585429.1:31362-33216 GCF_000721935.1 Streptomyces sp. NRRL WC-3549 | reverse complement strand
GGCCAGCCGTGCCGCCACCCAGCCGGGGGAGTCGGGCACGGTGTGCAGGCCGGGCAGCGGGCCGTGCAGGAACAGGACGGTGGACGTGACCGTGATCATCGCCGTCTGGTGCCACAGGAATATCGTCATCGCCGACAGGTTTACCAGCGCCACCGCCGCCCACACCGCGGGCCGTGCCAGGGCCCGCCGCAGCGGCCCGAGCAGCAGCAGCGCGCCCCCGCACTGGGCGAGGCCGAAGGTCACGGCGGCCAGCGTCGGCGGGTCGAGGTTGGAGAGGGCGCCCCCCGGCACCCCGACCATGGCGGCCGGATACCCGGCGAACAGGACCAGCCCGGCCGTGGCCGCCGCGCCCCCGGCCAGCAGCACCCACCCGGTCCGCCGGTCGCGGAGCCCGCCCCGGGCCCAGGCGGCCCCCAGGCTGTACGGGACGAGCCAGCCCGCCGCCACGTTGATCCAGCCCAGCCACTGGGGTCCGTCCAGCCCCAGCCGGAAGAGGTCCACGTGCAGCACCACGGCCAGCGGCCACAGCGGGTGCAGCCGGGCCACCAGCGGGGTGGCCGCCGTCAGCACCGTGAAGACCAGCAGGAACCACAGCGGCGACCACACCAGCTTGCCCAGCGCGCGGACCGTGTCCGGGTCCACCCCGGAGACCAGCATCACGCCCGCCGCCACCGCCCACACGGCCAGGACGACCAGGACCGGACGGAACAGCCGGCCCACCCGGGCCCGCAGCCACCGGCCGTACGACACGCCCCGGGCCCGGGCCGAGGCGTACCCCTTGGCCCCGACCGCCCCGCCCACCAGGAAGAAAACCGCGAGCGTCTGGAACACCCAGGAGACCGGGGTGAGTTCGGGCAGGTACCGGAGCGGGCTCGCCCCGTGCAAGGTGCCGCTGTCGGCGACCAGCGCGGTCACCAGCCAGTGGCCGCCCCCGCGTCGAGGGCACGGTCGCGGCCGGCGGGCGTCGCCGAGTCGACGCGCCGGGCGAATGCGCGCAGGAGTTCACGCACGGCCGTCCTCCGCTCCCGCGACGATCCGGGCGAGGCTCCGCAGGGAGACGGACCCCGGTCTGAGGTAGTCGCTGTGGCCGCCGTCGCCCGCGTCGAAGACCTCGGCGCCGAACTCCGGTGCCACCGGGTCCGTCCCGAACCCGACGGTGGTGAAGGCCAGGTCCAGCCGGACGTGCGGCACGTGGGCGATCCAGTCGCCGCTGCCCCGGCCCGCCCGGACGGTGGCACCGGTGTGCAACTCCTCGGCGGTCGGGGCCCCGGTGCCCGGGCTGCCGTAGAGCACGAGGTCCGCGACGGCGAGTCCCGACGCGCCCCGGGCGCAGACGACCGATCCGTAGGAGTGGCAGAGCAGCGAGACCCGCGCACCGGGCCGTGCGTCGGCCAACTCCCGTACGAACGAGGCCAGCCGCGGGGCCGCCTCGTCGGCCCGCCCCGGGGTCACCGCCTGGGGGCTCACCGTGGACGGTGTCCGGTACCCGAGCCACGCGACGACGGCCGACCCCTGGCCCAGCTCGTGGGCGAGGGCCTCGGCGTCCCGCCTCAGCCGCCGGTAGTGGTCGAGGTCCACCCCCGCGCCCGGCACCAGGACGGCGATGCGGGCGGCCCCGGACAGGTCGCCGAAGACCTCGGCGGTCCGGCCCCCGTCGCGTCCGTCGAACGCCAGGAAGCGGCGCCCCGGGTCCGCCATGGCCCGCAGCGAGTCGGCCCGCCGCCGGTCGCCGTGGGCCGAGGCCATCCGCAGCGCGTCCCGGATCGCGTCCCGGGTGGCGGCGTACCGGGTGTCCAGGGCTGCGGGGGTCGCGGAGATCAGGGGGGCGAGGCGGGCCGGGACCGGGGCCGGAAC
>NZ_KL585429.1:30891-31167 GCF_000721935.1 Streptomyces sp. NRRL WC-3549 | reverse complement strand
CGGTACCGGGGCCGGAACAGCGGCGGGACGGGCCGCCCCCGACACCGGCAGCGCCACGGACGCGGTGATGAGCAAGGTCAGCAGCGCGCGACGAGCACGGCGGGTGGGAGGGCGGGACGCCATGGAAGGTCCTTCCGTACCGGGGAGTTGGTGAATCCGGTACAGAAGTTATGGACCGACCCGCCTCGTCGGCGTCCCGCCCGGGAGCCCATCTGCGGGGTAGCTCCCGAGTACTACGGGTAGGGGGTGGCGCGGCAGCCGCGGGTGCCGTTCACC
>NZ_KL585429.1:27397-30646 GCF_000721935.1 Streptomyces sp. NRRL WC-3549 | reverse complement strand
CCGTTCACCGGGCCGGCGGGCGCCGACGCTCCTCAGGACCGGCGGCGGGGTTTCCCGCTCCGGCCGGAGCTCTTGCCGCCCCCGGACCGCGCCCCGCCCCGGGAGGCCGAACCGCCCTTGCCGGCGGAGGGCTTGCGCGGGGTGCCGCCGCCCTTGCGCGTGGTGCGCCCGGCGGTCTTCTTCGGCTGCTGGGCGGCGGGCCTCTGCGGCCCACGGGTGCTGTTGACGGTACGCCCGCGCACGATCCCGATGAACTCCTCCACCAGGTCGGTGGTCCGCGACTCGGGCCAGGACAGGGCGACGCCGGACTCCGGGACCCCGGTGGCGCCCTCGGCCGCCTCGTCGTCCGCCGCGCCCCCGCCCCCCGTGAGCGGGCGGTAGGTCAGGTCCTTGCGGTGGTGCAGCCGGGCCAGCGACTGCGGTACGACGAGCAGCCCCACCCCGGCCGCCACCAGCTCGACGGCGTCGGCCGTCGTGGCGGGCCGCTCGAACGCGGGCCGGCCGGGCGGTCGCTCCCAGCCGAGGGTGTCGTCGAGGGGGTGCAGCACGATCTCGTCGGCGAGGTCCCCGGCCGACAGCTCCTCCACGGCCGCCCCGGCGTGGTCCTTGGGGATGACCACCACGGTCGTCTCGGTGTAGAGCGGGATCGCGCTGAGGTCCGTACGGTCCACGGGCAGCCGCAGCAGTCCGGCGTCGGCGTCTCCGCGCCGCAGGGCGTCGGCCGCCTCGGCGGCGGGCACGCCCACGAGGGTCAGCGGTACGTCGGGCAGCCGCTCGTTCCAGATCCGGACCCACTTGGTCGGGGTCACGCCCGGGACGTAGGCGAGCCGGAACGACGGGGTTACTTCGGAGCCTGTCACCCCGCCAGGCTACCGGGGCTCCTGCCGTGGTCGGAGCCCTCCCGCATGCTCGATACCCTTGCCCCATGACGTCGCACCAGAGCACCCAGACCATGAAGCCCGCCACGGCGGCGAAGAAGCTGGGTGTGTACCTCGAGGCCACCCCCGCAGAGTTCCAGGAGGGCGTCGTCTCGCGCACCGAGCTGAACGCGCTGCAGACCGACCCGCCGGCCTGGCTGCAGGAGCTGCGCCGCAACGGCCCGCACCCCCGGCCGGTGGTCGCGTCGAAGCTCGGCGTCTCCATCGCCGGCCTCGCCCGCGGCGGGGTCACCGAACCGCTCACGACCGAGCAGATCGACGCGCTGAAGCAGGAGAACCCGGAGTGGCTCCAGAAGGAGCGCGCCACCCAGGCGGAGGTCCGCAAGGAGGCGGCCCGCATCAAGGAGCGCGACGCGGCCCGCGCCGCCGAGCGGGCCGAGGGCGACGCGCGGGCCTGACCGTCCACGACGGGGCGGGGACCGGGCGGACCGTCCTTCTCGACGCCTTGACCAAGACCGGCCGACGGGTCGCGCACGGCCCCGCGACCGGGCGGGACCGCTCGCGGGGCCGGGGCCGACCGGTACGCCCGTCCCGGCCCGGGCCGTCGCAGGGCGCCGAAGGCCGGGGCCGGGAGCCGCTCACCGGCCGGTGACATGACTCACGCCGAACCCGGCCGGAGGCCGGGCTGCCTCCGGCCGGAGACCGGCGTTCCCCGGCCGTGACCGCGACCGCGGCCGTGTTCAGCCGGGGCCGGCACCGCCGGGCCGTCTGTGCGGCGCACCGAGCAGCCCCCGTCGCTTCCCCCCCCACCGAATCCACCAGGCGGCCGTCCGGTCGCAGCAGCGGCACCGCCGGCACGGCGAGCCCTGTACCGGCGTCGAGAGCCGCGTGCGGGAGCGCGACGACCCGGGACCGGAGCATGACGAGCGGACCCGGGGCACCTCACGTGGACGGGGCCGGTCTCCCCGGCGGGGCGGGCAGCGTCCGCCCCAGGCGGGCGAGTGGGGACAGGGCCATCACCACCGGTGACAGCAGCAGGAGGCTGGTGCGCGTCCCCCACGCGTCGGCGAGGAAGCCGCCGAGCAGCGAGCCGAGCGGGGTCAGCCCCATGCCGACGAAATTGATCGTCGCCGTCACGCGGCCCTGCATCCCGTCCGGAGTGAGGGTCTGCCGGACGGCCATGACCGTGACGTTCACCAGCTGGCTGAGGGCCCCGAAGACGGCGGCGGCCGTGAGCAGCGCGGGAACCGTCACCGCGGGAGGCCCGTGCAGCGCGGGCACGAACAGGAACGCCCCGTCGCCGAGTGCCGCCGCGGACACCAGTACGGTGCCGTGCCCGAAGCGGCCCGGCAGGTGGGCGGCCAGCAGCGAGCCCAGGAGCGCGCCCGGTCCCGTCGCCGCGAGTACCAGGCCGACGACGCTACCCGGCAGGTGCAGATCCCGTGGCAGGAACAGCAGATAGACGGTCATCACAGCCGCGAAGAAGAACTGGAAGGCGGCTGACGCCAGACCCACCGCCCGGAGCGAGGGGTCGCCGACGACGAAACGCAGGCCCTCACGGATACGCCGCCAGACCCGAGGCGGCCGTGCCGCGCGTTCCGGGACGGACTCGCGGCGGCCGATCCGTCGTATCGACAGGAACGACAGCGCGAAGAACAGCGCGCCGGAGGCGGCGGCGATCGGCGCCGACAGCACCGACACCAGCGCACCACCGAGGGCGGGACCTCCGATCTGCGCGGCGGACCGGCTGCCTTCGAGCGCGCTGTTGCCCGCCACCAGCTGGTCGCGTCGCACCAGCCGCACCAGAGACGTCTGGTAGGACACGTCGAAGAACACGGACAGGGCCCCGACGGCGAAGGCGACCGAGAGGAGCTCCGGCAGGCCGAGCGCACCGAAGAGGCCGGCCACGGCGGCGCCGCCCAGGGCCAGGGCCCGGCCGGCGTCGGCCAGCACCATCACCGTACGGGTCCGCCACCTGTCCACCCACGCGCCGACGAAGAGCGACAGCAGCAGGACCGGTGCCTGCCCCACCGCACGCAGGGCGCCCAACTGGCCGGCACCGGCGTCGAGCGTCAGGACGGCGAAGAGGGGCAGGACCACCAGAGTCGCGTGTTCGCCCAGTTGGGAGGCGGTCTGGCCGACCCAGAGCCTTCGGAAGTCGCGGTCGTGCCACAGGTGTGGCGGAGCGGGCCGCCCGGACGCGGATTCGGCGGAGGAAGCGAACGGCACGGGCACCCCCAGGTGACCGGAGACGATACCGCCGACCGGCGCCCGACAGGCGGTCCGGGCCTCCGGCGGGCGGAATGACCGGCCGCGCGGACGGGCGTGTGCCCTACGTCGCCCGCCCTGGCCGCCCTGGCCGCCCTGGCCG
>NZ_KL585429.1:19951-27221 GCF_000721935.1 Streptomyces sp. NRRL WC-3549 | reverse complement strand
GCCCTGGCCGCCCTGGCCGCCCTGGCCGCCCCGGCCGCCCCGGCCGCCCCGGCCGTCCCGCCCCTCCCGGCCGTCCCGCCCGTCCCGATGCGTCGGCGCTGTGAACCCGCCAGGTGTGGCTGTTTCGCCCCGTGCCCCGTTCCCGTGGGCGACAGTTGCTTGAGCAGAGTGCTGCCCACCGTGGGCGCAGACGAGGGGGAGGTCATGACCGCAGGACCAGAAGTGACGGTACTCCCGGGCAGCCGCCGGTTCGACCCGGAGGGACAGCCGTGGCACGACCAGGTCGCGGCCCTGCACGCGGCGCTGCGCGAAGAGGTGGGGGCGGTCGTTCGGCGCGGTGCGCCGGAGCCGGGCGAGAAGGGCGCTGTCGAGGCGACACTGCTCGCGGTGGGATCGTCCGGCGCGCTGACCGCCGCGGTGGCGTGTTTCAGGGCCTGGCTGGCCCGGGACAAGACCCGGACGCTGACGGTGACCTGGACCGATGACACAGGAGCCGAGCGGCGGCTCCACGTCACCGGCGACAACATCGACCAGGCGTCCTTCCAGGCGCTCACCGAGTCCCTCGGGGGCCGGCCGGGGGAGAGCTGATGGCGGAGAGCCGGCGCTACCGGGGTCTGCTGATCGGCAACGCCGTCTTCCCCCGCGACCCGCACGCCCTCCCCGCCCTCGACGGCCCCCTGGACGACATCACGCAGCTGAGGAAGGCGCTGACGGACCCGGAGTCGGGGCTGTTCGCCTCCGCCGACGTCGAAACGCTGGCCGACCACGGGATCCAGGACCTCCGGGAAAAGATCGACGCGCTCTTCGGCACCGCCGAACGCGGGGACGTGTTGCTGCTGTACTACAGCGGCCACGGCCAGCTCGACGAACGCGGCACCCTCTACCTGTGCGCCCAGGACACCCGTACCACCGGCCTGCGGGCCACCGCTCTGAGCGCCATCGAGATCAACAACATCATCGACGGTTCGCCGGCGTCCAGCACGGTCGTCATCCTGGACTGCTGCTACAGCGGTGCGTTCAAGGGGGCCACCGCTTCGGTGCCGGTCGCGGGGCGGGGGCGTTACGTCCTCACCAGCAGCAGGTCCACCCAGCTCGCCAGGGCCGCCGACCGCCCCGGCCGCCCCAGCCCGTTCACCGGCCAGCTCGTGCGCGCCCTGCGCACCGCCCAGCCCGGCAAGGCCGACGGGCACCTGACCGTCGTCGACGTCTATCGGCAGGTGCACCACTGGATGACCGCGGACGCCGTCATCGCCCCGCAGCTGAGGTTCGCGGGGGAGGGCGACGTGCTCCTCGCCCGCCGCCCGCTCCCCGCACCGCGGAAGAGCGAGCCACCCGACGGGGCGGACCCCGACTACGACGTCGACCCCGGTCCCGACCCCGTACCGGGCACGGACCCCGACGGGCTCCGTTCCGCGCGCGGCGGCAGCGCGTCCACCCGCGGCGCCGCGTCTCCCGGCGATCCGTCCCGCCCGACGCGGCGCGCCACTGCCAAGCGCCTGGGTTACGCGGCCGCCGCCGTCGTGCTCGTCCTCGCGGCAGGCTTCCTCGTCCGGTCGGGCCCCTGGACCCACGGCACACGCGCGCAACCCTTCGCGCTGGACGGGGTCTACCGGGGTACTGCCGGCGAGAAGCAGAAGGACCTGGCCATCGTCGTCTTCCGCCCCGGGAAGCCCGGGGAGACCATCGGGACCATCGATTGGCCCGATCTCGAATGCGAAGGCGATCTCAAGCTCATCAGCATCGAGGGAACCAGAGGTGTCATCAAGGAGACGTTGAAGGAGAGGAACGCGAATTGCTGGCCGTGGGTGGAGTTGGATTTCGAGATCGACAAGGGGGCGGTCCGCCTCACCTGGCGCGACGTCAAGGTCCCCAGGAAGGCGGTGCTGCTGCCGGTCGACTGACCTCGCCCACCGGGCACGGCAGGCCCGGGTTGTCGAGGATCTCGATCACCGTCCCGGTCCACGGGGACAACGCCGGAGCTTCGCCCGCCATGTGAGCCCCCGCAGCGACGGGACGACAGCACCGGTACGCCGGCGCCTCGCCCACTCACCCCGGGGCGGCCTCACTCGACCAGTGGCCGGGGCGCTTCTTGGCTCCTGCCGCAACGCGGCGTTACGGGGTCACGGTGTGCCGGCCGGCGCACTCGACGCGCCGGCCCCCACGCTCCACCGCGGCGACCGGGAGGGGAACCCCGGGCGGATCTTTGCATAAAACTGCGCCACTGCGTATAGTCATGCCATCGACGAGGAGGGTTCCGATGGTGGTACGTGCGGCAGTGGCAGGGGCGAGTGGATACGCCGGCGGTGAGCTGCTGCGCCTGCTCCTGGCCCATCCCCAGGCCGAGATCGGCGCGCTCACCGGCCACTCCAACGCGGGCCAGACCCTCGGAGCGCTCCAGCCCCATCTGAGGCCCCTGGCCGACCGGGTGCTGGAACCGACCACCGCCGAGGTGCTGGCAGGGCATGACGTCGTGTTCCTGGCCCTGCCGCACGGGCAGTCGGCCGCCGTCGCCGAACAGCTCGGCGACGAGGTGCTCGTGGTGGACATGGGGGCGGACTTCCGGCTGGAGGACCCCGCCGACTGGGAGGAATTCTACGGCTCCCCGCACGCCGGGGCGTGGCCGTACGGCCTGCCCGAACTGCCCGGGGCCCGCGGTGCCCTGGAGGGCAGCAAGCGGATCGCGGTGCCCGGGTGCTACCCGACCGCCGTCTCCCTCGCCCTCTTCCCGGCGTACGCGGCCCGGCTCGCGGAGCCCGAGGCCGTGGTGGTCGCCGCGTCCGGCACCTCCGGCGCCGGCAAGGCGGCCAAGCCGCACCTCCTCGGCTCCGAGGTCATGGGCAGCATGTCCCCGTACGGGGTCGGCGGGGGCCACCGGCACACCCCCGAGATGGTCCAGAACCTCAGCGCCGCGGCCGGTGAGAGGGTCACCGTGTCGTTCACGCCGACCCTCGCGCCGATGCCGAGGGGCATCCTCGCCACGTGCAGCGCCAAGGCGAAGCCGGGGGTGGACGCGCAGGCGCTGCGGGCCGTCTACGAGAAGGCGTTCGCCGACGAGCCGTTCGTCGACCTGCTGCCCGAGGGCCGGTGGCCCGCCACCGCGGCGGTGTACGGCTCCAACGCCGTCCAGGTCCAGGTCGCCCTCGACGCGGCGGCCGGCCGGATCATCGTGATCAGCGCCATCGACAACCTCGCCAAGGGCACCGCCTCCGGTGCCGTGCAGAGCATGAACATCGCCCTCGGGTTCCCGGAGGACACCGGCCTGACCACGGTGGGCGTCGCGCCGTGAACGAGGCGGGCACAGCAGAGACGGACGCACGCGCGGCCACCGGGCCGCGCTCACGGAACGACGCCGCACACGGGTGCGGCACCGACGCGGAAGCGAACGAGGAGATGCAGTGAGCGTCACGGCAGCCAAGGGATTCACGGCGGCGGGCATCGCCGCCGGGATCAAGGAGAACGGGAACCCCGACCTGGCCCTCGTGGTCAACCACGGGCCCCGAAGGGCCGCGGCGGGCGTCTTCACCTCCAACCGCGTCAAGGCCGCCCCCGTCCTCTGGTCGGAGCAGGTGCTCAAGGGCGGCGAGGTGAGCGCCGTCGTCCTCAACTCCGGTGGTGCCAACGCCTGTACGGGCCCCCTCGGTTTCCAGGACACCCACGCCACCGCCGAGAAGGCGGCCGAGGTGCTCCCCGGTCACAGCGCCGGCGAGATCGCGGTCGCCTCGACCGGGCTCATCGGTCTGCGGCTCCCGATGGACAAGCTGCTGCCGGGCATCGAGCAGGCGGCGGCAGCGCTCAGCGAACACGGCGGTGAGAAGGCCGCCCTCGCCATCAAGACCACCGACACCGTGCACAAGACGGCCGTCGCGGGCGGCGACGGCTGGACCGTCGGCGGCATGGCGAAGGGCGCGGGCATGCTCGCCCCCGGCCTCGCCACCATGCTCGTCGTCCTCACCACCGACGCCGACGCCGACGCCCCCGCGCTGGACGGCGCGCTGCGCGCCGCCACCCGCACCACCTTCGACCGGGTCGACTCCGACGGCTGCATGTCCACCAACGACACGGTGCTGCTCCTCGCCTCCGGGGCATCCGGGATCACCCCCGCGCAGGCCGAGCTGGAGCAGGCCGTGCAGAGCGTCTGCGCCGACCTCGCCCGGCAGCTGATCGGTGACGCCGAGGGCGCCTCCAAGGACATCCGCATCGAGGTGATCAACGCGGCGAGCGAGGACGACGCCGTCGAGGTCGGCCGGAGCATCGCCCGGAACAACCTCCTCAAGTGCGCCATCCACGGGGAGGACCCGAACTGGGGCCGCGTCCTCTCCGCCATCGGCACCACGAAGGCCGCCTTCGAGCCGGACCGGCTGAACGTCGCCATCAACGACGTCTGGGTCTGCAAGGACGGCAGCGTCGGCGAGGACCGCGAGCTGGTCGACATGCGCTACCGGGAGGTCCGGATCACCGCGGACCTCGCCGCCGGCAGTGACAGTGCCGTCATCTGGGCCAACGACCTGACCGCCGAGTACGTCCACGAGAACAGCGCGTACAGCTCGTGAGCGCCGCGAGGAAGCACACCGCGCTGCCCAAGGCACAGACCCTCATCGAGGCACTGCCCTGGCTGACCAGGCACAACGGCAGGACCGTCGTCATCAAGTTCGGCGGCAACGCCATGATCGACGACGAGCTGAAGGCCGCCTTCGCCCAGGACGTCGTCTTCCTGCGGCACGCCGGTCTCAAGCCGGTCGTCGTGCACGGCGGTGGCCCGCAGATCAGCGCCCAGCTCGACAAGCAGGGCCTCGTCAGCGAGTTCAAGGCCGGACTGCGCGTCACCACGCCCGAGGCGATGGACGTCGTCCGCATGGTGCTCGCCGGGCACGTCCAGCGTGAACTCGTCGGCCTGCTCAACGAGCACGGGCCGCTCGCCGTCGGGATGACCGGCGAGGACGCCCACACGATCACCGCCGTCCAGCACCGGCCCCTGATCGACGGCGAGCCCGTCGACATCGGCCGGGTCGGCGAGATCACCGCCATCGACACCGGGGCCATCCAGGCGCTGCTGGACGACGGCCGGATCCCGGTCGTCTCCTCCATCGCCCGTTCCGCCGAGGACAACCACGTCTACAACGTCAACGCCGACACCGCGGCAGCCGCACTCGCCGCCGCGCTGGACGCCGAGACCCTGATGGTGCTCACCGACGTCGAGGGCCTCTACGAGGACTGGCCGAACAGCGACGACGTGATCAGCCGCCTCACCGCCACCGAGCTGGAGAAGCTGCTGCCCGACCTCTCCAGCGGCATGGTCCCGAAGATGGAGGGGTGCCTGCACGCCGTACGCAACGGTGTCCAGACCGCCCGCGTCATCGACGGACGCGTCCAGCACTCGATCCTGCTGGAGATCTTCACCGACGAGGGCATCGGCACCATGGTCGTGCCCGACCAACCACAGGAACCGCGGGAAACGCAGGGGGAGTCATGAGCAACGCGGCGTACACGCAGCGGTGGCAGGGCGCGCTGATGGACAACTACGGCACCCCGCAGCTGCCCCTGGTCCGCGGCGCGGGCGCGAAGGTGTGGGACGCCGACGGCACCGAGTACCTCGACTTCGTCGCGGGCATCGCGGTCAACGCCCTGGGCCACGGTCACCCGGCGGTCGTCGAGGCCGTCACCACCCAGGTCGCCTCCCTCGGCCACGTCTCCAACCTCTTCGTCGCCGAACCGCCCGTCGCCCTCGCCGAGCGGCTCCTGGAACTCTTCGGCCGCCCGGGCAAGGTCTTCTTCTGCAACTCGGGCGCCGAGGCCAACGAGGCCGCCTTCAAGATCGGCCGGCTCACCGGCCGCACCCACACGGTCGCCACCGAGGGGGGTTTCCACGGCCGGACCATGGGCGCCCTCGCGCTCACCGGCCAGCCCGGCAAGCGCGACGCGTTCCAGCCGCTCCCCGGTGACGTCACGCACGTCCCGTACGGCGACGTCGAGGCGCTCCGGGCCGCGGTCACCACCGACACCGCGCTGCTGGTCGTCGAGCCCGTGCAGGGCGAGAACGGCGTCGTCGTCCCGCCCCCCGGATACCTGGAGGCGGCCAGGGAGATCACCCGGGCCACCGGCACCCTGCTCGTCCTGGACGAGGTGCAGACCGGCATCGGCCGGTGCGGCCACTGGTTCGAGCACCAGGCGCACCAGGGCGTCGAACCCGACCTCGTCACCCTCGCCAAGGGACTCGGCGGCGGGCTGCCCATCGGGGCGACCGTGGCGTTCGGCCCCGCGGCCGACCTGCTGAAGCCGGGCCAGCACGGTACGACGTTCGGCGGCAACCCGGTCGCCTGCGCCGCCGGCCTGGCCGTCCTGGACACGCTGGCCGCCGACGGCCTCCTCGACGGGGTCAAGCGTCTCGGTGAGAAGATCAGGAACGGCGTCGAGGCACTGGGACACCCGCTGGTCTCCCATGTGCGCGGCTCCGGACTTCTGCTGGGTATCGTGCTCACCGGACCCCTCGCACCCCAGGTGCAGCAGGCGGCCCAGGGGGCCGGTCTCCTGGTGAACGCGCCCGCCCCCGACGTCGTACGGCTCATGCCGCCGCTGATCATCGGTGACGCCGAGGTGGACGCGTTCCTGCGGATCCTGCCGGGAGCCCTCGACGCGGCATACGGGGACGGACGATCCGGAGAATGAGGCGACGACGATGACCGAGGCGCAGGACACCGAGCACGGGGGGCCGTCGGTGCCGCAGACCCGCACGGCACGCCACCGCAGGATCGTGGACATCCTGAACCGCCAGCCGGTGCGCTCGCAGAGCCAGCTGGCCCGGCTGCTGGCCGACGACGGGCTGAGCGTCACCCAGGCGACGCTCTCCCGCGACCTCGACGAGCTCGGCGCGGTGAAGATCCGCAACACCGGTGGCGAGCTGATCTACGCGGTACCGAGCGAGGGCGGCTTCCGCACCCCGCAGGCGCCGCTCGGCGAGTCCGCGAAGGAGGAGCGGATGCGCCGGCTCTCCTCCGAGCTGCTCATCTCCGCGGAGGCGTCGGCCAACCTGGTGGTGCTGCGTACCCCGCCGGGGGCCGCCCAGTTCCTGGCCTCGGCCATCGACCAGGCCGAGCTGCGGGAGATCCTCGGCACGATCGCCGGGGACGACACGCTGATGCTGATCAGCCGTGACCCCAGCGGCGGCCAGGCGCTCGCCGACCACCTGCTGCGCCTCGCCCAGAACGACCGCTGACGAGACGTCAGTACCGCGTGACCGCCGTCGGGCCGGAGACGGTACCGACCGCGATGTGCG
>NZ_KL585429.1:14261-19759 GCF_000721935.1 Streptomyces sp. NRRL WC-3549 | reverse complement strand
GGCCGGATCCGCCCAGGCCAGGATCCGGTCCATCGCGTCCGCCGGCACCGACACGCACCCGGCGGTCGCGCCCTTCCCGTTCACATGGAGGAAGATCCCCGCGCCCCGGCCGCGTACCGGGCGCCGGTAGTTGAAGCCGATGACGAGCGCGCGGGCGTACTGCGTGGCGTACGACGCCAGGTGTTCCGCCTCGTCGGCCCGGCAGTCGGCGGGCCGGGGCTCCACCCAGCGGTTGTACGCGGCCGAGCCGTTGTCCTGGCACCACCACGAGTCCCCGGTCACCCGGCGGTAGGGGTAGCGGGTCCCGGCCGGTGCGGCACGGGTCCCGAAGGCGTACGGCAGGTCGTACAGCCCGGTGGGTGTGGTGTCCGTGCCCTGGACCCGGGTGGCGCCCTCGGTGAGGCCGCCCGCACCGAAGCGGGCCGGCGCGGGGGAGCCGGTGTCCGGGGCGACGGCGGTGATCAGCTGGCTGCCGCCGCCCGGGCCGGCCGTCCGCCGGGGGAGGGGCGGCGGCTCCCCGGGCGTGGCCGCGACGGACCCGGCCAGGGCGAGCACGACGGACACGGCGACCAGGGATCTGCGCATGGACCGGACGCTACGGGGACGGGCGGACCCACCCCCACCGCACCTGCTCCGTACGGCCGAGCGGTCGTCGTGCGGCACGCGGGTCTCGGCGACCGGGCCCTGGAACGCCTGACCGGCGACTTTGACAAGGCATACGGCCCACTGCATAGTTATGCCATACGTGATCGCGCCGTGAGGCGGACGCACACCCCTTGCATTCCCGAGGAGCACGCAGTGAGCAACGGCACCGGCAACAGCGACGTACGCCTCTGGGGCGGGCGTTTCGCCGACGGTCCGGCCGAGGCGCTGGCCAAGCTGTCCGCGTCCGTCCACTTCGACTGGCGGCTCGCGCCGTACGACATCGCGGGATCCCGCGCGCACGCGCGCGTGCTGAACAAGGCGGGCCTGCTCACCGCCGACGAGCTGACCCGGATGACCGCCGGACTGGACGCCCTCGAGGCCGCCGTCGCGGACGGCTCGTTCACCGGGACCATCGCCGACGAGGACGTCCACACGGCGCTCGAACGCGGTCTGCTGGAGCGTCTGGGACCGGACCTCGGGGGCAAGCTGCGGGCCGGCCGATCCCGGAACGACCAGGTCGCCACGCTCTTCCGGATGTACCTGCGCGACCACGCCCGGATCATCGGCGGGCTGCTCGCCGAGCTCCAGGACGCGCTGGTCGGCCTCGCGGAGGCGCACCCGGACGTGGCCATGCCGGGCCGGACCCACCTCCAGCACGCCCAGCCGGTCCTCTTCGCGCACCACGTCCTGGCCCACGTGCAGTCCCTGTCCCGGGACGCCGGGCGGCTGCGGCAGTGGGACGAGCGCACCGCCGTGTCGCCGTACGGCTCCGGCGCGCTGGCCGGTTCGTCCCTCGGCCTGGACCCGGAGGCGGTCGCGGCCGACCTCGGCTTCGAGCGCGGTTCGGCCGCCAACTCCATCGACGGCACCGCCTCCCGGGACTTCGTCGCCGAGTTCGCGTTCATCACCGCCATGGTCGGCGTCAACCTCTCCCGGATCGCCGAGGAGATCATCATCTGGAACACGAAGGAGTTCTCCTTCGTCACGCTCCACGACGCCTTCTCCACCGGCTCCTCGATCATGCCGCAGAAGAAGAACCCTGACATCGCCGAACTGGCGCGCGGCAAGTCCGGCCGCCTCATCGGCAACCTGACCGGGCTGATGGCGACGCTGAAGGCCCTTCCGCTCGCGTACAACCGGGACCTCCAGGAGGACAAGGAGCCGGTCTTCGACTCCTGCGACCAGCTGGAGGTCCTGCTGCCCGCCTTCACCGGCATGATGGCCACCCTCACCGTCAACCGGGAGCGCATGCAGGAGCTCGCCCCGGCCGGCTTCTCGCTCGCCACGGACGTCGCCGAGTGGCTGGTGCGGCAGGGGGTGCCGTTCCGGGTCGCCCACGAGGTCGCCGGCGAGTGCGTGAAGGTCTGCGAGCAGCAGGGCATCGAGCTGGACGAGCTGACGGACGAGCAGTTCGCGAAGATCTCCGAGCACCTCACCCCCGAGGTCCGCACGGTGCTCGACGTGCCCGGCGCCCTGGCCTCCCGCGACGGCCGCGGCGGCACCGCCCCGTCCGCGGTCGCCGTCCAGCTCGCCGAGGTGAAGGCCGACCTGGTGACACAGCACGCCTGGGCCACCGCGCGCGGCTGACCCGGGGGCATCGCGGGCTACGTTGGGCGGGAAGGTCCGAACCCCCACCGGAGGAGCCCGCGATGCCTTTCGCCCGCCTGGACCGAGCGACCACCCCGACCGCCCGCATCGGGCTCGGCCTGGCCGCCGTCGGCAGGCCCGGTTACATCACCCCGCACCGTGACCGCGACCTCCCCGGGGGCCGCGGTGCCGACGCCCTGCGCGGGCGCGTCCACGAACTGCTGGACGCCGCCTACGCGCAGGGCGTCCGGTACGTCGACGCGGCCCGCTCCTACGGACGCGCGGAGGAGTTCCTCGCCGAGTGGCTGACCGCCCACCCGGAGGCGGAGGACCTCGTGGTCGGCAGCAAGTGGGGCTACACGTACACCGGTGACCGGAACACCGAGGCCGGGCCCCACGAGGTGAAGGACCACAGCCTGGCCGCCTTCGAGCGCCAGCGCGCCGAGACCGCCGCACTGCTCGGCGACCGCCTCGACCTCTACCAGATCCACTCCGTGACGGCGGACAGCCCGGCCCTGACCGACACCGCCCTGCACGAACGGCTGGCCCGGCTCGCCGAGCAGGGTGTCACCGTCGGTTTCTCCACCAGCGGCCCCGCCCAGGCCGACGCCGTCCGCGCCGCCCTCGCCGTGACGGTCGACGGGGCGCCTCTCTTCCGTACCGTCCAGGCCACCTACAACGCCCTGGAGACCTCGGCCGGACAGGCGCTCGCCGAGGCCCACGGCGCCGGCCTCACCGTCATCGTCAAGGAGGCCGCGGCCAACGGCCGGCTCACCGGCACCGAGGCGCCCGCCGTCCTGCGGGAGACCGCCGCCGAAGCGGGCCTGGAGGCCGACGCCGTGGCCCTGGCGCTGGTGCTCCGCGAACCGTGGGCGGGCGTCGTCCTGTCCGGAGCGGCGACCGTCAACCAGCTCGCAGCCAACCTCCACGCCCCCCTCCTCGACCTCGACGCGGAACGCCTGGACCGGCTGGGCGCCCTCGTGGAGGAACCCGAGGCGTACTGGCGTCACCGCTCCTCGCTCCCCTGGACCTGACGGCGCTGCGTTCGGCCTCCCGCCGGCCGGCGCGGGACCGGTCAGGAAAGAAGAAGCGTGACCGGCCCCCCGCTCAGTAGCGTCGGCGGTACGGGGCGAGGCCGGGCCGAGCCGGCGACGCCCGGCGGGGGATCGCGAGGACGGCCCCGCCCGACGGATGGAGACACGATGAGCAGGGCCACGAAGACGGACCCCCGGGCGTCCGCGCCGCACGCCGCCGACAGCCACGACCTGATCCGGGTGCTCGGGGCGCGGGAGAACAACCTCAAGGACGTCGGCATCGAGATCCCGAAGCGCCGCCTGACGGTGTTCACGGGGGTCTCCGGCTCGGGCAAGAGCTCGCTGGTCTTCGACACGATCGCCGCCGAGTCGCAGCGGATGATCAACGAGACGTACAGCGCCTTCGTCCAGGGCTTCATGCCGAACCTGGCCCGCCCCGAGGCCGACGTACTCGAAGGGCTGACGACGGCGATCATCGTCGACCAGCAGCGCATGGGCGCCGACCCGCGCTCCACCGTCGGGACCGCCACGGACGCCAACGCGATGCTGCGCATCCTCTTCAGCCGGCTCGGCGACCCGCACATCGGCCCACCCGGCGCCTACTCCTTCAACACCGCCTCGGTCCGGGCGAGCGGGGCGATCACCGTCGAGCGCGGCGACAGGAAGGCGGTGAAGGCGACCTTCAGCCGCACCGGCGGGATGTGCACGCGCTGCGAGGGCCGCGGCACGGTCTCCGACATCGACCTCACCCAGCTGTACGACGACTCCAAGTCGCTCTCCGAGGGCGCGTTCACCATCCCCGGATGGAAGTCGGACAGCTTCTGGACCGTCCGGGTCTACGCCGAGTCCGGCCTCCTCGACCCGGACAAGCCGATCCGCGACTTCTCCGAGCAGGAGATGCGGGACTTCCTGTACCGCGAGCCGACCAAGGTGAAGGTCGAGGGGGTGAACCTCACCTACGAGGGGCTGATCCCGAAGATCCAGAAGTCGATGCTGTCCAAGGACAAGGAGGGGCTGCAACCGCACATCCGGGCCTTCGTGGAGCGGGCGGTCACCTTCACCGCCTGCCCCGAGTGCGGCGGCACCCGGCTCAGCGAGGGCGCCCGGTCGTCGAAGATCGCCGGGATCAGCATCGCCGACGCGTGTGCGATGCAGATCAGCGACCTGGCCGTGTGGGTGCGCGGCCTCGACGAGCCGTCCCTGGCGCCGCTGCTCACCACCCTGCGGCAGACCCTGGACTCGTTCGTGGAGATCGGCCTCGGCTACCTCTCGCTGGAGAGACCCGCGGGCACGCTCTCCGGCGGCGAGGCCCAGCGCGTCAAGATGATCCGCCACCTCGGCTCCTCGCTGACCGACGTCACCTACGTCTTCGACGAGCCCACCGCGGGCCTGCACCCGCACGACGTCCAGCGGATGAACGACCTGCTGCTGCGGCTGCGGGACAAGGGCAACACGGTGCTGGTGGTGGAGCACAAGCCGGAGGTGATCGCCATCGCCGACCACGTCGTGGACCTCGGCCCCGGCGCCGGCACCCGGGGAGGCACGGTCTGTTTCGAGGGGACCGTGGAGGGGCTGCGGGCCGCGGACACCCTCACCGGGCGCCACCTCGACGACCGCGCCGCCGTGAAGGAGACGGTACGCGAGCCCACGGGCGCCCTGCGGGTCCGCGGCGCGACCGCCAACAACCTGCGCGACGTCGACGTGGACATCCCGCTCGGGGTGCTCGCCGTCGTCACGGGCGTCGCGGGCTCCGGCAAGAGCTCCCTCGTCCACGGGTCGCTGCCCGCCGGTGAGGAGGTGGTGTCGATCGACCAGAGCCCCATCCGCGGGTCGCGGCGGAGCAACCCGGCCACGTACACCGGGCTCCTGGACCCGGTCCGCAAGGCGTTCGCCAAGGCGAACGGGGTGAAGCCCGCGCTGTTCAGCGCCAACTCCGAGGGCGCCTGCCCGGCCTGCAACGGTGCCGGTGTCGTCTACACCGACCTGGCGATGATGGCGGGCGTGGCCACGACCTGCGAGGAGTGCGAGGGCAAACGGTTCCAGGCCTCGGTGCTGGAGTACCACCTCGGGGGCCGCGACATCAGCGAGGTGCTCGCCATGCCGGTGAGCGAGGCGCGGGACTTCTTCGGCGACGGCGAGGCCCGGACACCGGCCGCGCACCGGGTCCTCGACCGGCTCGCCGACGTGGGACTCGGCTACCTGACCCTCGGCCAGCCGCTCACCACCCTGTCT
>NZ_KL585429.1:13363-14070 GCF_000721935.1 Streptomyces sp. NRRL WC-3549 | reverse complement strand
TCACCACCCTGTCCGGCGGCGAGCGGCAGCGGCTCAAGCTGGCCACCCACATGTCCGAGAAGGGCGGCGTGTACATCCTGGACGAGCCGACGACCGGGCTCCACCTGGCCGACGTCGAGCAGCTGCTCGGTCTGCTGGACCGGCTCGTGGACGCGGGCAAGTCGGTCATCGTCGTGGAGCACCACCAGGCGGTCATGGCGCACGCCGACTGGATCGTCGACCTCGGGCCGGGTGCGGGCCACGACGGCGGCCGGATCGTTTTCGAGGGCACCCCCGCCGACCTCGTCGCCGCCCGTTCCACCCTGACCGGCGAACACCTCGCCGCCTACGTCGGAGCCTGACGGGGACGGCGCGGCGGACCCGCCGGGGTCCGCCGCGCCGTGGAGCCCTCGTGTGCACAGCGGCGGAACTGCCGACCCTCCAGGGTGAGACATTGATGTCTCATATGAGTTAGTGTCGTCTCATGACCCTCGACCGTGAACAGGTGCTGCGCAGCGCCGCCTCCCTGCTGTCCCGCAGAGCCACCGCCACCATGGACGACGTGGCCAGGGCCGCCGGCATCGGCCGGGCCACCCTGCACCGCCACTTCGCCGGACGGGACGCCCTGGTCAAGGCGCTGGAGAACCTCGGTATCCAGGAGTTCGAGGCGGCCCTGGACGCCGCCGGACTCGACGAGGGCAGCGCCGAGGAGGGCCTGCGGCGGCTGG
>NZ_KL585429.1:11406-13162 GCF_000721935.1 Streptomyces sp. NRRL WC-3549 | reverse complement strand
GGTCGTCGCCGTCGAGCCCGCCGCCGGCCTGCTCTCCTTCCTCGTCACCGAGAACCAGCTCTTCGAGGGCGAGGACCTCAACGAGGGCTGGGACCGGCTGGACACCCGGGTCGCCGCCTTCTTCCGGCGCGGACAGGAACGCGGCGAGTTCCGCATCGACCTCACCCCGGCCTGGCTGACCGAGGCGCTCTACGCGCTCATCGGCGCCGGCGCCTGGGCCGTCCAGGCCGGACGCGTCGCCGGCCAGGACTTCCCGCACATGATCGCCGAGTTGCTGCTCGGCGGAGCACGCCGGAGCGTGGAGCAGTGAGCACCCCCCGTACCCCCCTCCAGAAGGCCCCCGCGCCGGACGAGACGCGGCCCCCGGGGCGGTGGATCGCCCTCACCGTCCTCGTCCTGGCCGTGCTGCTCGTCGCCGTCGACGCCACCGTCCTCGGCCTGGCCACCCCGTTCCTCAGTGAGGACCTGAGGCCGACCGGCACCCAGCTGCTGTGGATCGGCGACGTCTACTCCTTCGTCATCGCCGGCCTCCTGGTCTCCATGGGCAGCCTCGGCGACCGCATCGGACGCAAGAAGCTGCTCCTCAGCGGGGCCGTGGCGTTCGGCGCGGTCTCCGTGCTCAACGCCTATGCGACCGGCCCCGCGATGATGATCGCGGCCCGGGCGCTGCTCGGCGTCGCCGGTGCCACCCTGATGCCGTCCACCCTCGCCCTCATCCGCAACCTCTTCCACGACCCGCGCGAACGCAGCCTCGCCATCGGCATCTGGGGCGCCATGGCCTCCGCGGGCGCGGCCGTCGGCCCGGTCGTCGGCGGGGTGCTGCTGGAGCACTTCTGGTGGGGTTCGGTCTTCCTGATCAACCTGCCGGTCATGGCCGTCCTGGTGGTCGTCGGCGTCAAGATGATCCCCGAGTCGAAGAACCCGTCCCCCGGCCCCTGGGACCTGCTCAGCGTCGTGCTCTCCCTCGTCGGCATGGTCGGCGTCGTCTACGCCGTCAAGGAGGCGGCGGCGCACGGCCCGAGCTGGGGCGTAGCCGGTTCGGCCGTCGTCGGCGTCCTCGCCCTCGTGACGTTCGTACGGCGCCAGTTCCGGCTGCCCGAGCCACTGCTGGACATGCGGCTCTTCCACCACCGGGGCTTCTCCGGCGCGGTCCTCGCCGACCTGCTGACCATCCTCGGCCTGTCCGGCCTGGTCTTCTTCCTCTCCCAGTTCCTGCAGCTGGTCCAGGGCCGCAGCCCGCTGGAGGCGGGGCTCGCCGAACTGCCCGCCGCCGTCGGCGCGGTGGTCGCCGGGCTGCTGGCGGGCCGGGCCGCACGGCGCTTCTCGGTGCGCTCCGTGGTGTCCGGCGGGCTCGCCGGCATCGGCCTGGCCCTCGCCGTCGTCACCGTCATCCACCAGGAGACGGCCTATCCGCTGCTCGGTGCCGTGCTCCTGGTCGTCGGCGTCGGTGCGGGCTTCTCCTTCACCGTCACCGCCGACGTGATCCTCTCCAGCGTCCCCAAGGAGCACGCCGGATCCGCGTCCGCCGTCTCGGAGACCGCGTACGAGCTGGGGGCGGCGCTCGGGATCGCGCTGCTCGGGTCCATCGTCACCGGCGTCTACCGGGGCTTCGACACCCCGGCCGGGGTCCCCGCGCCGACGACGGCCGCCGCGCACGAGTCGCTGGGCGGTGCCGTGGAGGCCTCCCAGACGCTGCCCGCCGCTCAGGGGCACGCACTCGTCTCCCCCGCGCAGCACCTGTCTCTTATACACATCT
>NZ_KL585429.1:8823-11218 GCF_000721935.1 Streptomyces sp. NRRL WC-3549 | reverse complement strand
CCCGTGAACCGCCCGCCGGTACGCCGAAGGGCCCGTACCCCGGTCGCGGGGTACGGGCCCTTCGGGCCGTCTCAGGCCGCCTTGGCCTTCGTGGCGTACATGTCCACGTACTCCTGGCCGGAGAGTTGCATGACCTCGGTCATCACCGAGTCCGTCACCGCGCGCAGCACGTAGCGGTCGCGGTCCATCCCCTCGTAGCGGGAGAACTCCATCGGCTCGCCGAAGCGCACCGTCACCTTGCCCGGCCGGGGCAGGCCGGAGCCGCTGGGCTGGAGCTTGTCCGTGCCGATCATCGCGAACGGGACCACCGGCGCGCCCGTCATCAGCGTCAGCCGCGCGATGCCCGTGCGGCCCCGGTACAACCGGCCGTCGGGGGAGCGGGTGCCCTCGGGGTAGATGGCGAAGGCGTGGCCCTCCTCCAGCACCCGACGGCCGGTCATGAGCGCCGCGACACCGCCGCGTCCGCCGTCCCGGTCCACCGGGATCATGCCGCAGCCGGTGAAGAACCAGGCCATCAGCCGGCCCTTGAAGCCCTTGCCGGTGACGTACTCGTCCTTGCCGATGTAGAACACCGGCCGGTCGCAGCAGATCGGCATGATCATCGAGTCGATGAACGTGAGGTGGTTCCCCGCGAGGATCACCGGCCCGGTGCCGGGGATGTTCTCCGCGCCCTCCACCTGGGGGCGGAACAGCAGGCGCAGGATCGGGCCGAGCACTGCCTTGATGACCGTGAGTCGGGACAACGCATCCTCCGGGGTCGTGGCCGGCCCGGCCGGGTCGGAATCGTGCAGTGGTCTGTGCAGGTGAGGACGATACTCGCGGCCCCCGCCCCCGCGCACATCGGGTTCACACAACGGCTACGCGGTGTGGGCGTGTGTTTCCGCCGTGTTCGTCCAGCGTGCGCCCTTCCGATGGCGTAGCTCCCTACGATCACACTCGCTCGACAGGTGCCGGACATCACACGCGAGGAGCAACCATGACACAGCGCGCGCAGTCAGGTCCCGGACGGCGGACCCTCCTGGGAGCGGCCGTCCTCGGCACGGCGGGGCTCACCGCCGCCGGCCCGGCGAACGCCGCCGGACGCGGCCACGGCACCTACCGGGACCTGCCCGTGCCGACCGTCATCGGCCACCGCGGCGCCAGCGGTTACCGGCCCGAGCACACCCTCGGCTCCTACCGGCTGGCCCTGGACATGGGGGCCCACATCGTGGAACAGGACCTGGTCCCGACCAGGGACGGCCACCTCGTGTGCCGGCACGAGAACGACATCACCGCCACCACCGACGTGGCCGACCACCCCGAGTTCGCGAGCCGGAGGACCACCAAGACGATCGACGGCACGGCGCTCACCGGCTGGTTCACCGAGGACTTCACCCTGGCCGAGCTCAAGACGCTCCGCGCCGTCGAGCGCATCCCCGGCAACCGGCAGCGGAACACCGTCTACGACGGCCGCTGGGAGGTGCCCACCTTCGAGGAGGTCCTGCGCTGGGCCGACCAGGAGGGCCGCCGCAGGGGCACACCCGTCTGGCTGTACGTCGAGACCAAGCACCCCTCCTACTTCCGGAGCATCGGCCTCGCCCTGGAGGAACCCCTCGCACGGCTGCTGCGCCGCCACGGCCGGCACCGCGCGAACTCCCCGCTGCTCCTCCAGTCCTTCGAGCCGGGGTCCGTGCGGCGGCTGGCGAAGCTGGTCGCCACCCCGCGCGTCGTGCTGCTGTCCGGACCCGCCGAGCGGCCCTGGGACTTCGTCGAGTCCGGTGACCCGCGCACCGTGGCCGACCTGGTGACACCGGCCGGGCTCACGTGGATCGCCTCCTTCGCCCAGGGCATCGGCCCCACCCTCGACCTGGTCGTCCCCAAGGACGCGGCGGGCCGGCTCACCACGCCCACCACCCTCGTCGCCGACGCCCACGCGCGGGGCCTGGTCGTGCACCCGTACACGATGCGCAACGAGAACACCTTCCTGCCGGCGGACTTCCGGCGCGGCACGGACCCGAACGCGTACGGTGACGTGTTCGGCGCGCTGCGGACGTACCTCGGGACCGGCATCGACGGGATCTTCTCCGACAACCCGGACACCGCCCTGCTCGCCGCGGCGGACTTCCGCGGGCGCTGAGGGACCGGCCGCGGGGCGCGTCAGCGGTCCGGACCGGATGCCCCGGTCGGGTGGAGCCGGGCCCGTACGGCAACCGCCCGCCCCCGCTGCGCGTTGAGGGGGCATGACGCCTCTCGCCCTCGTCCGCGCGCTGCGCCCGCTGGTGCGGGCCGAGACCGCGGCCGAGGCCCCGGCCGCCGGGATCGAACCGGCGGACCTCGAACAGTCCGTCTGGCTGCGGCTGCTGGAGCGCCAGGCCGGACACGGGCAGCCGGCCGATCCCGCCGGCTGGGTGCGCGC
>NZ_KL585429.1:2175-8656 GCF_000721935.1 Streptomyces sp. NRRL WC-3549 | reverse complement strand
ATCCCGCCGGCTGGGTGCGCGCCGCCGTACGCGCGGAGGCGCGCGCCGCCCGGCGAAGGGCACGGCGCGAGCACCCCTGCCGGGTCGACGAGCTCCCCGGCGGTGAGGGAGGCCGGCCCGAGACGGTCGCCGAAAGCGCCGCCGTCAGGCGGGCGTTGCGCGCCGCGGTGGACCGGCTGCCCGGGAAGTGCCCTCGGCTGCTCGGGGCGATGCTGGCCGCCCACGACCCGACCTACCGGGAAATCGCAGGGGAGTTGGGTATCTCACAGGGGAGCCTGGGCCCGATGCGTTCCCGTTGCCTTGGATGTCTGCGCAGAATGCTCGCGGCGGAGGTTGTAGCTCCTGGACCACGGGGAAAGGAGCGGTAGACAACCGGCGGACCAGGTGAGCGGGAGGCATGCACACATGGGCATGAGCGTGACCATCTCGGCGGCGACAGCGCAGGACGCCGAGCAGATCTTCAGGCTCCAGTACCTCTGTTTCCAGAGCGAGGCGGAGCTGTACGGCAACTACCGGATCGACCCGCTCGTCCAGACCCTCGCATCGGTCCGTGACGAGATCGCCGCGGACCTGGTGTTCGTCGCCCGGCTCGGCGAGGAGGTCGTGGGCTCGGTACGCGGCTCCACCGACGAGAACGGCACCGGACGGATCGGCCGCCTCTGCGTCCACCCGCGCCTCCAGGGGCACGGACTGGGGAGCCGGCTGCTGCGCGCCGCGGAGAACGGCCTGGCGGACGAGCGCGCGGCCACCCGCTTCGAGTTGCACACGGGGGAGCGCAGCGAAGGCAACCTGCGGCTCTACCGCAAGGCGGGGTACGCGCGGGTGGGGGACACGACCGGTGAGGACGGCGTCCGCCTGATCCGGCTGGAGAAGGAAGCGGTGGCGCCGGAGTTCGTCGCCAGCGCGTGAACGGTCCGGCGCGGCCGGTGCGTCACGCCCGCCGGGTCACGCCCGGCGGGCGCGGCGCAGCCAGATCATCCCGGTGACCGGCAGGATCACCGGGATGAACAGATAGCCCATGCCGAAGTCCGACCACACCGTGGCGTCCGCGAACGCGGACGGCTCCAGCAGCGTCCAGGCGCCCACGACCAGGACACCGGCCAGTTCGGCGGCACAGCACACGAGCGCCGCCCGGCGGGCCGTCTCGCCTCCCCGCACCAGACGCCAGCGGCGCCTTGCCGAAGTCCAGGATCATCTGGACGACCGAGCGGGAGGCGGCGGCGACGGTGAAGACCCCGTAGAACCAGACCAGGACCCGGCCGGGACCGGTGCCCAGCTCGAACTGCTGCTTCTGCGGGGGCGCGGAGACCGGGGCCCCGGTGCGGTCGGTGTCGGTCACGGTCAGCTTCCCCAGATGTCGTAGAGCCGTACTTCCAGGACGGCCAGCACGACCGCGCCGGCCGCCACCGTCACCGAGCCCCAGCGGGTCCGCTCGGACAACGACAGGAACCCCGCCGCCGGCACGGCCGCGAAGGCGCCGATGAGATAGGCGAGGAAGATGGTCATGCCCTGTTCCGGCCGTTCGCCGCGGGCCAGTTGCACGATGCCGACCACCAGCTGCGCCAGGCCCAGCACGGAGACGACGGCCATCCCGATGAAGTGCCAGTCCTTCGTGGGCTGGTCCCGGTAGGCGGCGAATCCGCACCAGGCGGCGAGGGCGAGCGCGGTCACGGCGACCGCGACCGTCAGGGCGACGAGCATGGACCGAGGGTATTACGGACGGCCAAGGCCTCGGCGTGCGGCCCCGGCGGCCCGGGCGGTACCCGGTGGGCGAAGGGCCGGCGGGGCCTGTCCGGGAATCGTGGCCTTGACCACAGCGGGCCCCCGGCACGGCTCTGCGGCGGCCCGCTCGGCCGGCCCTGCCCGGAGGGCTTCACCGCAGGTCAGAGCCGTGTGACAGGCGTTCCCGGACGACGCGCGCGCGGCCCGCGCTGACCGTCCAGCACTGTCCGCTATACGGACGGCCTGGATCACGGCGATGTCACGTCTGTTTTACTGGGGCCATGACCACGACGAGCTACCGCATCCCTGCGACCGAGGCGAACCCGACGCCCGGTGCTCGTTGTATGTGTCGAATGCGCGCCTTCTGAGGGCCCCCGCCTGAGCCTCGCGCCCCGAAGCGAGACCGAGCCCGCTCCGTCCGTGTGCCGCGGACCGAGCCTGCCCGGGTGCGAGACGCGCCCGGACACCCCGGGCCGTGCCGTGCCGAGACCCCCACCGGTCCCCCCAGACCCCTGAGCACAGTCTCTTCAGACGAACGCCCCGTGCCCGGCGGACCCCGCGCCGTGCACTCGACAGTGACGGAAACCCTGTGATCACCACCTCGGGCCTCACGAAGGTCTACCAGTCGCGCGGCCGGGAGGTCACCGCCCTGGACGGCGTGGACCTGCACGTACGCGAAGGCGAGGTCTACGGCGTCATCGGACAGAGCGGCGCCGGCAAGTCCTCCCTCATCCGCTGCGTCAACCTGCTCGAACGCCCCACCTCCGGCACCGTGACCGTCGCCGGCCAGGACCTCACCGCCCTCGCCGGGCGCGGCCACCGGGCGGGCAGGGAGCTCCGCGAGGCCCGCAGCCGCATCGGCATGGTCTTCCAGCACTTCAACCTGCTGTCCTCCCGCACCGTCCAGCGCAACGTCGAACTCCCCCTGGAGATCCTCGGGATCTCCGGACAGGAACGCGGCCGCAAGGCCCTCGAACTCCTCGACCTGGTAGGCCTCGCCGACAAGGCCAAGGCCTACCCCGGCCAGCTCTCGGGCGGCCAGAAGCAGCGCGTCGGCATCGCCCGCGCCCTGGCCGGCGACCCGAAGGTGCTGCTCTCCGACGAGGCGACCTCCGCACTCGACCCCGAGACCACCCGCTCCGTCCTCCAGCTGCTGCGCGACGTCAACCAGCAGCTCGGTCTCACCGTCCTGCTCATCACGCACGAGATGGACGTCGTCAAGACCGTCTGCGACTCGGCCGCCCTGATGAGGAAGGGCCGCGTCGTCGAGTCGGGCACCGTCGACGAACTGCTGGCCACCCCGGGCTCCGAACTGGCCGACGCGCTGTTCCCGGTGGGCGGCGCCGCCTCCGGTCCGGACAGCACCGTGCTCGACGTCACCTTCCTCGGCGACGCGGCGGCCCAGCCGGTGATCTCGCAGCTCTCCCGCACCTACAACATCGACATCTCGATCCTGGGGGCGGCCATGGACACCGTCGGCGGCCGGCAGATCGGCCGGATGCGCATCGAACTGCCCGGCCGCTACGAGGACAACGTCGTCCCCATCGGCTTCCTGCGCGAACGCGGCCTGCGGACCGAGACCGTCACCCCGGCCGCCGCGTCGCCCGCACCGCTCACCAAGGAGGCGGCGAAGTGATCTGGTCCGACATGCGGCCCCTGCTCGTCCAGGGCACGTTCGACACCCTCTACATGGTGCTCTGGTCCGCCCTCGTCACCGTCCTCGGCGGACTCCCGCTCGGCATCCTGCTGGTCCTCACCGACAAGGGCGGGCTGCTCCAGAACACCGTGGTGAACAAGGCCGTCGGCGCCGTCGTGAACATCGGCCGGTCGCTGCCGTTCATCATCCTGCTGATCGCCGTCATCCCCTTCACCACCTGGATCGTCGGGACCTTCATCGGCCCGACCGCGATGATCGTGCCGCTGGCCGTCGGGGCCATCCCCTTCTTCGCCCGGCTCGTCGAGACGGCCGTGCGCGAGGTCGACCACGGGCTCGTCGAGGCGGTCCAGTCCATGGGCGGGTCGATCCCCACGATCGTCCGCAAGGTCCTGCTGCCGCAGGCCCTGCCCTCGCTGGTCTCCGGCGTCACCACCACCGTCATCGTGCTCATCGGCTACTCCGCTATGGCCGGGGCGGTCGGCGGCGAAGGGCTCGGCTCCCTGGCCATCACCAACGGCTTCCAGCGCTTCGACGACCGGTTCATGCTCGTCACCGTCGTCCTGCTGATCGTCATCGTGACCGTCGTCCAGCTCATCGGCGACATCGCCGTACGCCTGCTGGCCCGCCGGGGCCGCACCTCCTGACCTCCACTCCCCACAAGCCCGCACTCCTTGTCCGGGCGCACCACCGTCACACCGGAAAGAGGCACTCTTCGTGCGTAAGAACATCAAGCTCACCGCCGCCGCTGCCGCCACCGCCGCGCTCGCCCTCGGGCTCAGCGCCTGCGGCACCGACTCCGACCCCGCCGCCAAGAGCGGGTCGGGCGCCGACGCCGACACCTCCAAGGCGCTCGTCGTCGCCGCGTCCCCGACGCCGCACGCCGACATCCTGAACTACGTCAAGAAGAACCTGGCGGACAAGGCCGGACTCAAGCTGGAGGTCAAGGAGTTCACGGACTACGTCCTGCCGAACACCGCCACCGAGAACGGCCAGGTCGACGCCAACTTCTTCCAGCACAAGCCCTACCTGGACGACTTCAACAAGAAGAACGGCACCCACATCGTGCCGGTCGTCGACGTCCACCTGGAGCCCCTCGGCCTCTACTCCAAGAAGGTCAAGGACCTGAAGGACCTCAAGGCCGGCCAGACCGTCGCCGTGCCCAACGACACCACCAACGAGGGCCGCGCGCTCCACCTCCTCGCGGACAACGGGCTGATCACCCTCAAGGACGGCGTCGGCACCGACGCCAAGCTCAGCGACATCACGGACAAGAAGGGCCTGCAGTTCAAGGAGCTGGAGGCCGCCACCGTGCCCCGCGCCCTCAACGACGTCGACGCCGCCGTCATCAACGGCAACTACGCCATCGAGGCCGACCTGAAGCCCGGTCAGGACTCCCTGGCGCTGGAGAAGGCCGAGGGCAACCCGTACGCCAACTTCCTCGCCGTCAAGGAGGGCAACGAGAAGGACGCCCGCGTCCAGAAGCTGGCGAAGCTGCTCAACTCCGACGAGGTCAAGAAGTACATCGAGGACACCTACCAGGGCTCCGTCACCCCCGCGTTCGGCGCCCCCGCCGCCTCCTGACCCAGGACGCCGCACACCGGCCGAGCCCCGTACACCCGCACCGGGTGCACGGGGCTCGGCCGTGCGGACCCGGCCATGCGCATCACCCGTCCGATGCTGCATGCTGGTGGCTTTACACGGTCTTGAGGCATGGAGCTGCGCATGACTACCACCTTCCCGTCCATCTCCATCAGCACGGACAGGTTGGTGCTGCGCCCCTTCGACATGGTCGACGTCCCCGCCCACATCGAGATGATGAACGACGAACAGGTCGTCGCCTGGACCGACGCCCCCCACCCCTACACCCAGGTCGACGCCGAACGGTGGGTCCGCAGGATCGCCGCCGCCGAACGCACCCAGGGCCACGGCATCGTCTTCGCCGTCACCGAGTTCCTCACCCAGCGCCTGGTCGGCTCCGTCCGGCTGCTGAACACCGACTGGCGCACCCGGGCCACCGAGGTTCGCTACATCACCGCCCCCTGGGCGCGCGGCGAGGGGTACGCCACCGAGGCCGTGCTCGCCGTCGCCGAATGGATCTTCCGCGACCAGGCGTTCGAGCGCCTGGAGCTGCGCACCCCCGCCGACAACACCGCCTCCCAGCAGGTCGCGCAGAAGCTGGGCTGCATCAGCGAGGGCGTCCTGCGCAACGCCCGCATAGCGCGGACCCGTACCGACAACGGTACGGACGGCGGCTGGACCGACATCAGGACCGATCTCATCGTGTGGGGGCTGCTCCCCGAGGACCTGGAAGGCGTCGCCGAACAGCTGGCCGACGCGGGCGGCTACGGCACGTACAACGACTGGAACTGATCCCGCCCCCGTCCCCGCGAAGCCACCGGCCGGGCGCCGGTACGGACCCGATACGCTCAGCCCTGCCCCGCCGGCCCGGTCCGGCGCCAAGCGCCCCGCCCGCGACACCCCTGGAGACTGACGACGATGTCCGACCGGGTCACGGTGATCGGCTGGGACGGCTCACCCCTGACCGCAGCGGCCACGGCCGCGCTCTCCGCCGCCACCCTCGTCGCCGGAGCGGCCCACCACCTCGCCCTGCCCGAGGTACCGCACGGCGCCGAACGCATCCGCCTCGGCAGCGTCGACCTGGCCGCCCGCAGGATCGCGGGCCACCGGGGCAGCGCCGTCGTCCTGGCCGACGGGGACCCCGGCTTCTTCGGCGTCGTACGCACCCTGCGCGCACCCGAACACGGCCTGGAGGTCGAGGTGGTGCCCGCCGTGTCCTCCGTGGCCACCGCCTTCGCCCGCGCCGGGATGCCCTGGGACGACGCCCAGATCGTCGTCGCCCACCCCCGTACCCTGCGCCGCGCCGTCAACGTCTGCCGCGCCCACCACAAGGTCGCGGTCCTCACCTCACCGGGCGCCGGGCCCGCCGAACTCGCCCTCCTGCTGGAAGGCGTCCACCGCACCTTCGTCATCTGCGAGGAACTCGGCACCTCCCGCGAGCGGGTCACGGTCCTCACCTCCGACAAGACCGCCGACCACGCCTGGCGCGACCCGAACGTCGTCATCGTCATCGGCAGGGGCCCC
>NZ_KL585429.1:0-1918 GCF_000721935.1 Streptomyces sp. NRRL WC-3549 | reverse complement strand
GCCTCCTACGGGCCCCGCACGGCCATCGCGCGCGAGCCCGGAGAGGGCGAGTCGCCCGGACTGCGCGCGGCCCAGCTGGCCCGTCTCGGCCCGCGCACGGGCGACCTCGTCTGGGACGTCGGCTGCTGCTCGGGCGCCTTCGCGGTGGAGGCGGCCGGCTTCGGGGCGGCGGTCCTCGCCGTCGACAGCGACCCGGACGCGTGCGCCCGTACGGCCGCCGCCGCCCGCACCTCCCAGGTGGCCCTCCAGGTCGTCCAGGGCCGCGCCCCGCACGTCCTGGAACGTCTGCCCGAGCCCGACGTGGTGCGGATCGGGGGCGGCGGCGTACCCGTCGTGACCGCGGTGGCCGCACGGCGGCCCGAGCGCATCGTCACCCACGCCGCCAACCGCGACGAGGCCGAGGCCCTGGGCGCGGCCCTCGGGGAGAACGGCTACACCGTCGAATGCGTGCTGCTCCAGTCCGTCGCACTGGACACGTCCGCCTGGACGGAGCGCGAACGCGCCGTCGTGTTCCTGCTCTCCGGGCTCCGTTCCGACCTCGCCCCCTGACCCGCTCGCCGCGGAGCGCGAGGTAGGCTGAGCGATTGTTGTACCGCACCCGGCCGTTCGACGGTTCGTTCGTCAATGTCCGGAAAAGGGGACCGTTTTGGTCCACGATGTGGTACAGCGAAACCGGGGGACGCGCAACGTGGCGCAGTCCACAGCGAGCCGTGGCGGAACGGTCCGGCACGGCGGCGAACGACCGCGGGTGCGGACGGCTCCGTGCGCGTTCCGTGCCGCGCGGCGAGCCCGCTCGTTCTTGTTGACGAGCGCCGGCGTGCCGTGGTTCGGGCATCCCGGGCGAAGGGCCGAAGGAGCACTGACGATGGGCGAGGGGTACGCATGACTGACACCGGCCAGATCCCGGGCGAGGGACTGCCGGAGCACGCAGGCATGGTGGAGCAGCCGGGCATCCCCGCCCCGGACGCCTACACCTTCCTCGACCCCTCCGAGCAGGCCCCCGAGGACGACGACCTCCTGCTGATGCCCGCACCCCAGGGCGCGTGGAGCGACGCCCCGGCCGCGCCGGGCGAGCACCCGGACCGGCCCGCCCCCCAGGTACCCGCGCAGGGCCAGGTTCCGGTGACGGCCCCCGCGTCCGCACCCCCCCGCCGACCGCTGCACCGGGGGCCCGTCGAGGCCCCGTCCTACGGCCAGAACGCCACCGGGGGAGTCGTCCGCTCGCTGGCCGACCGGGGCCCGGCCGGCGCGCGGCAGACCCCCGCGCCCGCACGGCACGCCGGCCCGCCGGCGACCGGCCCCGAGTACTTCGCCGACCCCCCGGCCGACGGGGCGGGGCTCCTGCCGGGCCCGCAGTTGGGGGAGATCCCGCCGCAGGGCGCCACCCCGTGGGCCGCACCGGCGCCCGCGCCGGCCGAGGCGACCGTCGAGGCCGTCCCGGAGACGGCGCCCGCGCCGGAGCCCGCCCCGGCGACCGTGCCCGCGCCGGAGCCCGCCCCGGCCCCGGAGGCCGTGCCCGAGCCGGCCCCGCTGCCGGAGCGGGCGGCTCCCGCAGAAACGGTCGTCCCGGAGGCGGCCGAGGCCGCCGTGGCCCCGCCGGAGGCTCCGGCCGAGCCGTTCACCGAAGACGAGGGGGCCGCCGGAGTGGCGCCCTCCGCCGTCGCCGAGCCCGTACCGGAGCAGCCGGCCGTTCCGGCCGCCCCGGCCGCTCCCGTCGCTCAGGGTCAGGAGGCCGCGGAGGCCCTCGCGACCGGGACGATGGGCGGTCAGTTCGTGGCCGTGGCCGCGTCCCCGGTCCCGGAGCAGCCGGCGCCCGTGCCCGCCGCCGAGCCGGCGCAGCCCGAAGCCGTGGCCGAGCCGGTCGTGGCCGAGCCGGTCGTGGCCGAGCCCGCGCCGTTCGTGGAGGCCGCGGCCGCGC
>NZ_KL585428.1:20717-20818 GCF_000721935.1 Streptomyces sp. NRRL WC-3549 | reverse complement strand
CTCCTGCCGCACGGGCATGGGCCCCTGCCAGGGCCGCTACTGCGAAGGCAGCGTGGGCACGATCCTGGCGTCGGCACGCAGGCAGCCGATCGGACTCGGCG
>NZ_KL585428.1:8812-20476 GCF_000721935.1 Streptomyces sp. NRRL WC-3549 | reverse complement strand
TGTCTCTTATACACATCTCAGAACCCGTACCGGTGGGAGACCTCCGGACCCTCGACTCACCGCTGGTCCGTCCGGCCGGACCGGGGAGCGACGGGAGCGGTGCCGCTGACGGCTGAGGACACGCTCAGCCCGGACGGCGGGGGCTCGCCCGCGGCCGTCGAGCAGTCGGTGAGCCAGGCCGGCCGGTCCAACCGGAGGAAGCCGGGGCCCCGTCCCCGGTGAGCGCGGCGGCCGCCCCTCCGGGAGGCACCCTGACGCTCCCCCGGTGCGGTCGGCCCTCACGGCCGGGTACGGGCCGCCGCACCCACCACTTCCTCCACGAGCCGGGTGTTCTCCTTCTCCGTGCTGTCCCCGAGCGCGAACCGGTTCCTGACGTAGGCGTACGCGAGGCCGAGGCGCGGGCTCGCGAACGCGAGGGCGCCGGCCGCGCCCCCGTGGCCGAAGGTGTCCGGGCCCAGCGCCGGGTAGCGCCGGTCGAGGACCTGGAACCCCAGGGCGAATCGGCTCTCGGCGCCGCCCACCCTGTCGATGCCCTCGGAATGGGTCCGGCTGAACGTCTCCATCGTGTCCGGGGTGAGCAGTGCCGGACGGTCGTCCAGGCCGCCGGTGACCGCCGCGTAGGCGCCGGCCACGCCCCGGGCGGAGGCGACCCCGCCCGCCGACCCCTGGCCGAGCGCCCTCGTACGCCGGGAGTTCGGGAAGACGGACAGGTCCGGTATGTGTCTGGTGCTGAAGGCTATGTCCAGCAGCGTCCCGGTGTCCTGCGGCACCTCGGCCGGTCCGGGGACGGCGGGCTCCACGGGCAGGTAGCGGGGCTCCAGTTCCTCGGGCAGACCCAGGTAGAAGTCGATGCCGTACGGGCGGCGCACCCGGTGCTCCCACCAGTCCTGCAGGCTCCGCCCGGTGGCCCGGCGCACGACCTCTCCCGTGAGGGCGGCGATGACGAGCCCGTGGTAACCGAAGGCCGTGCCCGGTTCCCAGTACGGGGCCTGGGCGGCGAGCCGCTCGGCCAGCAGACGGTCGTCGGCCAGCTCCTCGACCGTGAAGACGTCGTCGACGCCGATCACACCGGCCTGGTGGGCGAGCAGTTGGCGCAGCGTGACCCGGTCCTTGCCGGCCTGGCCGAACTCGGGCCAGTACGCGGCCACCGCGCGGTCCAGGTCGAGGACGCCGTCCTGGACGAGCATCGCCACGACGAGGTGTGCCGCGCCCTTGCTCACCGAGAACACCCCGGTCAGCGTGTCCGCGTCCACCCCGGCCCCGGCCCAGAGGTCCACCAGGCGCTCGCCGTCGCGGTACACCGCCAACTGCAGCCCCGTGGGCCGCGGCTGGTCCCGTACCACCTGCGCGAAGGCCTCACGCACCCCTTCGAAGCCGGCGCGCACCCCTCCGTGCACCGTCGGCTCCTCGTTGCCGGTCTCGCGTTCGCTCGTCAACATGCCTCTCCCTGCCGTCCCGGCTCGGATGCGCTTTCGGCTCGGTCCCGCCCGGGGGCGTCATCGGTCCCGTCGGCCGGGGACGGTAGCAGGTGCCCGGCCCGGACAGGTTCCGGAACCCCAACTCCGCCACGTCGTAGGGAACATGACGGCGGGCGACTCGTCCCTCGCCCATCTCCTCAGCTCCTCGACCCGCGGCTGCGCCGGTCACCGATACCCTCTACGGTGGCCTCGCGACCTCGTCGGCCGTGCGCCTGGACGCCCGGGCCCGCCGGCGGGGCGACAAGCAGGACGGAGGAGAGCGCCGCGCGCGCACGCCGGGCCGTGACCCACCTGACGGCGCTGCCGGGCACGGTGGACGCCGTGCTGATCACCGGCGACATCGTCGACCGGGGCACCGCCGGCGAGTACCGGCAGGCCCGCGACGTCCTCGCCCCGTTGTACGAGCGCTACGAGGTGCTGCTGTGCCCGGGCAACCACGACTCCCGCGCCCCCTACCGGGAGGTGCTGCTCGGCGGCGGTGACGACGGTCGCGGTGCCACGGCACCGGTCAACGAGGCCCGGGACGTCGGCGGGGTCCGGGTGGTGATGTGTGACTCCTCGATCCCCGGCCGCCACGACGGTCTGCTGGCACAGGAGACGCTGAACTGGCTGGACGACACCCTCTCCGCCGCCCCGGACCGGCCGGCCTTCGTCGCCTTCCACCATCCGCCCCTGCCGCTCGGTCTCCCGTACGTCGACGCCATCGGGCTGCGCGAACCCGACGCCCTGGCGAAGGTCCTGGCCCGCCACGCCCACGTGGTCGCCGTGCTCTGCGGCCACGCCCACACGGCGGCCGCCGCCTCCTTCGCGGGGCTCCCGCTGCTGTGCGCCCCGGGCATCGTCTCGACGTCCCTGCTGCCGTGGGAGCAGGGCCCGGACACCTCCTGGAAGACCCACGACACGCCGCCCGCGCTCATGTACCACCTCTACGAGGAGGGCCGGCTCACGAGCCACGTCCGCGCGGTCTGAACCCGGTACCGGAGCACGCCCCGACTCGCTCG
Organism: Streptomyces sp. NRRL WC-3549; assembly: GCF_000721935.1. Taxonomy (GTDB): domain Bacteria; phylum Actinomycetota; class Actinomycetes; order Streptomycetales; family Streptomycetaceae; genus Streptomyces. Next base: position 17,997 of record NZ_KL585428.1, on the reverse strand, counting down.
GTGGCGGCCCGACCCCTGGCGCGGGCCGGGCCGCGCTCCTTATGCTGCGACCTGTCCACCGCCGTCGCCCAACCCCCGTCCGGCCCGGCATCCGCACCGTGCCGTAAGGGGTACACCATGCCTGTCCGCCGGATCGCCGTCCTGTTCGCGATACCCGTCGCCGCACTGCTCCTGGCCGCCTGCGGCAGCGGCGACGTACACGGCACGATCACGGAGAAGGAACACAAGGCGGCCCGTACGACGTGGTCCGACGAGCCGGTCACCAAGAGGCGGTGCACCACGACGAAGAAGAACGGCACGTCCAAGAAGTCGTGCAGCACGGTGAAGACGGGCACCAGGCGCGTCTCGCACCGTGAGCCGGAGTGCTGGCAGATCGAACTGGACGACGACGCACACGAGCTGTGCATCCCCAAGAGCCGCTGGGACAAGGTGCGCGTCGGCGACCGGTGGTGAGGCGGCGGGGCGTCCCACGCCGCCCGACCGGTGGCCGTCCGTCTCCCCCTGCGCGTACCTTCTGCCCATGGCTGACGCATGCTTCGCGCACCCCCGGCTCGCCTCCGTCTACGACCCGCTCGACCCCGACCGCGGTGACCTCGACGCCTATCTGCTGATGGCCGAGGACTTCGGGGCGCGGCAGGTGCTGGACATCGGGTGCGGCACCGGGGTGTTCGCCCTCCTGCTGGCCGGGCGGGGCGTCGAGGTCGTGGGCGTCGATCCCGCCCGGGCCTCCCTCGACGTGGCACGGGCCAAGCCCGGTGGCGAGCGGGTGCGGTGGGTCTGCGGCGACGCCGACGCGCTTCCGCCGCTCCAGGTCGATCTCGCGACCATGACGGCGAACGTCGCCCAGCAGATCGCCGCGCCGGACGCCTGGCGTGGCACGCTCCGGAAGGCGTACGCCTCGCTGCGGCCTGGGGGGCGGCTGGTGTTCGAGACGCGGGACCCGGCCGCCCGGGCCTGGGAGGGGTGGAACCGCGAGACCTCGTACAGGGTGACGGACATCCCCGGCGTCGGCGCCGTGGAGAGCTGGGTGGACGTCACCGCGGTCGACGGGCCGCTCGTCTCCTTCCGGTGGACCTACGTGTTCGCGGCGGACGGGGAGGTCCTCACCTCGGACTCGACGCTGCGGTTCCGGGAGCGGGAGGAGGTCGTGACGGACCTGGCCGCCGAAGGATTCGAGGTCGAGCCCGTCCGCGACGCCCCCGACCGCCCTGGCAAGGAGTTCGTGTTCGTCGCACGGCGCCCGGCCTCCGACGGCGGCTGAACACCCGAGCGAGTACCCGGCGCCACAGTCCGGGTGCCTTGGGAACGTCCTGGCGGACGGCGTTCGGTCACGACCGTGCCGACCGGGCTCAGGAAGCGCGAGGCCGGAAGGCGTCCGGACCGGGGTGGTGGTCGCCCCCTGAGGGGCATGGGGGGAGCAGTGGGCCGTTGATGCCCGGAGCTCAGGACCAGAGCCCGGTGTTCTGACTGTTGGTGGTCGCCGTGCCCAGTCCTTGAGCGAGGCCCTGCTCCGCCGCCCCGCGCTCCAGTGCCCCGCGTTCCCCCGAGCCGCCTCTGCGCCGCAGGGCGACCGAGCACGCCACGACCCCGGCCGCGAACACGATCACCCCGGAGATGATGAAGATCATGTGTCCCCCGCTTGTCTGACGGAACCGACCTGTGGTTCCTGTTCCATCGCATTGTCGCCCGCCGCCCGTTCACGGGGAAGCCCGGTTCCTGCTCGGGCTCCGCAGATACGTCTTATAGGGCAGTCGCGTCGCCTTGTAGGGCAGTCGCGTCACCCTGCCCGATCGGCGCCCGGCCTCCGACGAGGCGGGATCACGGGGGCGGGCATCACCGAGGGCCGGTGCCGGGGGCCCTCGGTGGCGCGTCACAGAAGGCCGTTCTCCTTGGCCCAGTTGATGAACTGGCCCCGGGCGCACGGGTAGCGGGCTCCGGTGTCGATCATCGCGTCGATCACGCCGGTCGCCACGTACGGCGTGGTGTGGCCCTCACTGACGGAATCCGCCACGACACCCAGGGAACCCCGGACGTCGAGTCCCGCCCCACGTCCGATGCGGCGGGCGTCGGCGTCGTCCACGACCGCTGTGGCGCCGTGGACCTCGGCCCAGGCGAGAACGGTGGCTTCTCCGTGATTCGACTTCGCCCCGGAGACACGGTTCATCCAGTCGACCAGTGCTTCCAGTTCGGTCAGATCGTCGACGTGGACGATCTCCAGCCACTCCGTCCCGGCCAAAGGCAACTGGAAGTGGCTGATCTCGCTGACCACGGCCTGAGTGGTGACGTTCCTACGGGTGCGGCCCCGGTGGTTCCGCGCGATGTCGCCCAGAGTCTCGATCTTTCCCGCCTTGATGGCGTGAAAGAGAGGGGACGTGTCCCAGACGAGCAACGAAGCGGGTAATCCCGGCTGCTGGAAGGCAGAGGTCACGGCAGGCACTCCCCGAGGGCCCGGCCGGGGAGTTCCCTCTCCGTCAGGGCCCCGTACAGCAGTTCCACCGTGCGCGGCGCGGTCACGTCGCCTCGGGACCATGCCGCGAGAGCCGCTTGCCTCCACTGCGTACCCGTCGTTCCGACCTCCAGGTCGGGTGTCGGCTGACTGCCGTACGTGGCGAGGAAGTCACCCCGCACCGGCGTGTCCGCCTTCTCCCGTCTGCCCTCCTCCGGTGTGATGAGCCCCAGGCGGCGTGCTCTGTTGACGACGGCGCTCCAGGACATCCGGTACGAGGCGGAGAGAGCGATCATGATCGCCCTGGACGCCTGTCCGTCGCGTTCGCCGTCCGACCAGACGCGCCGCACGTCGGCCTCGGGCAACAGGAACTCTTCGACGAACCGGTCGATGAGCTGTTCCCTCTCGTCCCGCCCGGCTGCCACGCCGGCATCGCTGTGGTATTCGTCCTGCATCAGGTGGTGGCCGAGTTCGTGCGCGGCGGTCCAGCGGCGCCGTCCCGGCGGGACCTGACCACTGATCACCGCCACCCCGAAGCCCTTGAGCAGGAGTGAGGCACCCTCGGCCGCCTCGTCGACCGCGGTCAGGTACAGGCCGAAGCGCTCCAGGACATCGGCCAGCGCCCCCAGAGGGCCCGAAGGGCACCCTGCGACCTGCCGAGCCGCGACCGCCAGCGCGACCGGGTCGACGACGTCAGGCGAGCGCCGCAGGCGGGCGTCGAAGGCGGGCGTCGAAGGCGGGAGGGACGAGGTAGGCGTGGCCGACCAGCCACTCGGCGTGCCGGGCGTGCTCCTCCAGGCATGCGTCCAGTCGGTACCGCGCCCGGGACGCCTCGTCCGCGCTTTCCTCCAGCGCGCTTCGGCGTGACACGAGCGATGCGGGCGGACGGGAGACCAGGTGAGCCAGGGGTACGCCCAGGGCATCGCCCCTCCGTCCGAGATCCCGCAGAAAGGGGGCCCCGGGGGGCCGAGAACGCCCCCGTGGTGGCCCGGAGAGGCCGCGTGCGCGGGCGCGCGCCCCATGCGGCCGGGGGAGGGAGGGCGGGCCGTCCCCGAGGGCCCCACGGCGCCCAGAAGGCCCCCGGCCGCACCCTCTGACCTGGGGTTACGCGGCTTCCGCCGCTAGGGTTCGAGGCATCGGGAAAGGGGGTTCCGGATGGACCGGAACGTGCGCTCGGTCGAGGATGTGCTGCGACTCATGGACGGCTTGTTCGCGCCGGAGGCCGACCGGTGGACCGCCGGCGGGGCCGACTGGTGGGACGGGTTCTACGCGGACCGGTCCAAGCCGGTTCCCTTCTTCGTGGCGAAGCCCGACGAGACACTCGTGTCGTACGTGGAGCGCGGGCTGGTCACCCCCGGGCGGGCGCTCGACCTCGGCTGCGGGCCGGGGCGCAACGCGCTGTACCTCGCCTCCCTCGGCTTCGAGGTGGACGCCGTCGATCTGTCGCCGGGGGCCGTCGCCTGGGCCGGGGAGCGGGCCCGGGAGGCGGGGGCGGACATCCGGTTCCACTGCGGGGACGCGTTCGCCGAGGGGGCGCCGGACGGGCCGTACGACCTGGTCCACGACTCCGGCTGCTTCCACCATCTGCCGCCGCACCGGCGCGTCAGCCACCTCGCCCTCCTGGACCGGGTCCTCGCCCCCGGCGGACACCTGGCCCTCACCTGCTTCGCCTCCGGTGCGATGGGGTCCGAGCTGCCCGACGCGGAGCTCTACGGCGCGGCGGAACCGCACGGCGGGCTCGCCTACACACCGGAGTCGCTGCGCCACGTCTTCGCGGAGCTGGAGGAGGTCGAACTGCGCCGGATGCGGGACGAACCGGCCGACTCCCCGTGGTTCGGTGAGGACTTCCTGTGGGCGGCCCTGTTCCGGAAGCCCGGGGGCAGCCGTCCCGGCCGGTGAGCCCGGGCTGACGGCCTGCCCACCGCCGACGCGGGATGACGGTCCGTCAGCCTTGCCGCGTCCGGGCGGGATCACCGGCGGGACACACCGGCGGGCCACACCGGCGTACGAAGCCGATCCGGGGGTTCGACGCCGAACGGGGCGCACACGCTCCGGATCGTCACCGATCACGTCGGACTGCCCTGGCCTCCCGCTGCTCGGGTGAGGCGGCGGGGCACCGCCCTGGCCTCCGCGACCGGGTCGCGGGCGAACACACGGCAGGGCGCGCCGGGTCGAGGGGCGGCGGCAGAGGCGCCCGAGGCCCCGAAAGCCGAATGGGGCCCGGCCGTAAGGCCGGACCCCCCTCGTCTTCCCCCCGTCGGGCCTTCCCGTTCCCCCCCGGGTCCCTCCCCCGGAAGCCCCGACGCCGAATACGACGGGGCGGGGCACGGAAAGGTTGCACGCCTTTACGTTTCCTTTACCAAGGCGTCCGTCCATCCGTCGCGGATCGGCCGTTCACCGGCCGCCGCGCTCCCTGACGGCCTGCTCCTCCGACGCCCCGGAAGCGTCCCACCGCACGCGCTTCCCCGGGGGCCCGGACCGCACAGCCGGGCCCCCGGGTACGGCGCCGTTCAGCAGGCGTGTTCCAGGTAGCGGGCGGCGACTTCGGCGACCACCTCGGCGCCGTCACGCGCCCACAGGTCCTCGTTGAAGATCTCGACCTCGATCGGGCCGTCGAACCCGGTCGCCTCGACGTGCCGCCGCATGGACCGGAAGTCCACGCTGCCGTCGCCCAGTTGGCCCCTGCCCACGAGCACGCCCGCCGGCAGCGGGGTGATCCAGTCGGCCAGCTGGAAGGAGTGGATCCGGCCGCCCGCGCCCGCCCGGGCGATCTGCGCGGGCACCTGGTCGTCCCACCAGATGTGGTACGCGTCCACGACCACGCCGACCTGTTCCGCCGGGAAGCGCTCCGCGAGGTCCAGGGCCTGGGCCAGGGTGGAGACCACACAGCGGTCCGAGGCGAACATCGGGTGCAGCGGCTCGATCGCGAGCCGGACGCCCCGCTCCCCCGCGTACGGGGCGAGTTCGGCCAGGGCCTCGGCGATGCGCTCGCGGGCGCCGTACAGGTCCTTGTCGCCGGCCGGGAGTCCGCCGGAGACCAGGACCAGGGTGTCGGTGCCCACACCCGCGGCCTCGTCGACCGCCGCCCGGTTGTCGTCCAGGGCGCGGGCCCGCTCGGCCGGGTCGGCCGCGGTGAGGAAGCCGCCGCGGCAGAGGCTGGTGACGGTGAGCCCGGCGTCCTTCATCAGGGTCCCGGCGCGCTCGATGCCGTACTCCTGCACGGGAGCACGCCACAGGCCCACCTGGCCGACGCCCGCCGCGGCGCAGCTCTCCGCGAGTTCGGGCAGGGAGAGCTGCCTGACCGTCTCCTGGTTGATCGAGAGGCGGGAGAGTTCGGAGAGACCGGCGCTCATCGGGTACCTCCGTGGACGGACAGCAGTGCGCGCATCCGGGACTCCGCCAGCCCGGGGTCCGGGAACAGGCCGAGCCGGTCGGCCAGTTCGTACGCCTTCGCCAGGTGCGGCAGCGAGCGGGCGGACTGGAGGCCGCCCACCATCGTGAAGTGGTCCTGGTGGCCGGCCAGCCAGGCGAGGAAGACCACGCCCGTCTTGTAGTAGCGGGTCGGCGCCCGGAAGAGGTGGCGGGACAGCTCGACCGTGGGGTCGAGCAGGGCGCGGAAGCCCTCGGTGTCACCGGTGTCCAGGACGCGTACGGCGTGGGCGGCCAGCGGCCCCAGCGGGTCGAAGATGCCGAGCAGGGCGTGGCTGAACCCACGGTCGTCGCCGGCGATCAGCTCGGGGTAGTTGAAGTCGTCCCCGGTGTAGCAGCGGACCCCGCCCGGAAGGCGGCGCCGTACGTCGATCTCGCGCTCGGCGTCCAGGAGCGACATCTTGATGCCGTCGACCTTGTCCGGGTGCTCCGCGATGACCTTGAGGAAGGTGTCGGTGGCCGCGTCGAGGTCGGCGGAGCCCCAGTAGCCCTCCAGTGCGGGGTCGAACATCGGGCCGAGCCAGTGCAGCACCACGGGTTCGGTGGCCTGGCGCAGGAGGTGGGCGTAGGTCTCCAGGTAGTCCTCGGGGCCCTCGGCCGCGGCGGCCAGCGCCCGGGAGGCCATCAGGATGGCCTGGGCGCCGCTCTCCTCGACGACGGCGAGCTGCTCCTCGTAGGCCGCGCGCACCTCGGCGAGCGTCGCGGGGCCGGTGAGCTGGTCGGTGCCGACGCCGCAGGCGATCCGGCCGCCGACCGCCTTCGCCTCGGCGGCGGAGCGGCGGATGAGCTCGGCGGCACCGGCCCAGTCCAGGCCCATGCCCCGCTGCGCGGTGTCCATGGCCTCGGCGACGCCCAGCCCGTGCGACCAGAGGTGGCGGCGGAAGGCGAGGGTGGCGTCCCAGTCGACGGCGGCCGGGCCGTCGGGGCCGGCGTCGGCGTACGGGTCGGCGACGACGTGGGCCGCCGAGAAGACGGTGCGGGAGACGAGCGCGGTGCCGTTCGGGGCGAGGTCGAGCGGGGTGGTGCGCGGCTCGTACGCGCCCTGCGGAAGGTGGATGGTCATGGGGTCGACTCCGTTACGCCGGGGCGGGGGTGGCCGTTCACAGGGACAGCTCCGGAACGTCGAAGCGGCGGCCCTCGGCCGCGGACCTGAGGCCGAGCTCGGCGAGCTGGACGCCGCGGGCGCCCGCCATCAGGTCCCAGCTGTAGGGCTCGTCCAGGACGATGTGGCGCAGGAACAGCTCCCACTGGGCCTTGAAACCGTTGTCGAAGACGGCGTTGTCGGGCACCTCCTGCCACTGGTCGCGGAAGGGCTCGGTGACCGGCAGGTCGGGGTTCCAGACCGGCTTGGGGGTGGCGGAGCGGTGCTGGACACGGCAGTTGCGAAGACCGGCGACGGCGGAGCCGTGGGTGCCGTCCACCTGGAACTCGACCAGCTCGTCGCGGTTGACGCGGACCGCCCAGGACGAGTTGATCTGGGCGACGGCGCCGCCGGCCAGCTGGAAGGTGCCGTAGGCGGCGTCGTCGGCGGTGGCCGCGTAGGGCTTGCCCTGCTCGTCCCAGCGCTGCGGGATGTGTGTCTGCACGTGCGCCGAGACGCTGGTGACCTGGCCGAACAGCTCGTGCAGGACGTACTCCCAGTGCGGGAACATGTCCACGACGATGCCGCCGCCGTCCTCCGCCCGGTAGTTCCAGGACGGCCGCTGGGCCTCCTGCCAGTCGCCCTCGAAGACCCAGTAGCCGAACTCCCCGCGGACGGACAGGATCTCGCCGAAGAAGCCGCCGTCGATGAGGCGCTTCAGCTTCAGCAGGCCCGGGAGGAAGATCTTGTCCTGGACGACGCCGTGCTTGATCCCGGCGTCCCGGGCCAGCCGGGCCAGCTCCAGGGCGCCCTCGACATCGGTGGCGGTGGGCTTCTCGGTGTAGATGTGCTTGCCGGCCGCGACGGCCTTCTTGATCGCCTCGACGCGGGCCGAGGTGACCTGGGCGTCGAAGTAGACGTCGATCGACTCGTCGGCGAGGACCGCGTCGAGGTCGGTGGACCACTCGGTCAGGCCGTGCTGCTCGGCGAGGGCCTGGAGCGCGTGGGCGCGGCGGCCGACGAGGACGGGCTCGGGCCACAGCACGTCGCCGTTGCCGAGATCGAGGCCGCCCTGCTCACGGATCGCGAGGATCGAGCGCACCAGGTGCTGCCGGTACCCCATGCGTCCCGTGACGCCGTTCATGGCGATGCGCACTGTCCTGCGTGTCACGAAAGTTCCCTCCATACAGCGGTAGCAAGCGCTTTCTATACGGTATGACGCTAGCCTGCCGACTGCGGCCCGGACAAGGGGGGCCGCTCCACAACTCCCCGGAGGAGAGCGATGACAGTCACGCTGGCGGACGTGGCGGCCCGCGCCCGGGTCTCCCCGGCCACCGTGTCGCGCGTGCTGAACGGCAACTATCCGGTGGCCACGTCCACCCGGGAGCGGGTGCTGCGCGCGGTGGACGAGCTGGACTACGTACTCAACGGCCCGGCCAGTTCGCTGGCCGCCGCCACGTCCGACCTGGTCGGGATCCTGGTCAACGACATCGCCGACCCGTTCTTCGGGATCATGGCGGGCGCCGCGCAGAGCCAGATCGGCGGGCCGGGCGACGGATCGGGCCGGGCGGGCGGCGAGAAGCTGGCCGTCGTCTGCAACACCGGCGGCTCCCCCGAGCGGGAACTGACCTACCTCACCCTGCTCCAGCGCCAGCGCGCCGCGGCGGTGGTCCTCACCGGCGGTGCCCTGGAGGACCCGTCCCACCAGGCGGCCATGGCCGTGAAGCTGGCGAAGCTCGCGGACGCGGGGACCAGGATCGTCTTCTGCGGGCGGCCCCCGCTGCCCGGCACCGACGCCGTCACCGCCTCACTGGCCTTCGACAACCGGGGCGGCGCGCGGCGGCTCACGGAGCACCTGCTGGGGCTGGGCCACCGGCGGATCGGCTACGTCGCCGGCCCGTCGGAGCGCACCACGACCCGGCACCGCCTGGAGGGCCACCGCGAGGCGATGGGGGCGGCGGGGCTGTACGGCGACGAGGAGGGCCTCACCGTGCACGGCCCGTACGACCGGCGCTCCGGGTACGACGCGACACGGGAACTTCTGGCCCGCGGGACCGGGGTGACGGCGGTGGTCGCCGCGAACGACACGGTGGCCCTGGGCGCCTGCGCGGCGGTCCGGGACCACGGGCTCCGCATCCCTGAGGACGTCTCGGTGGCGGGCTTCGACGACCTGCCGTTCTCGGTGGACGCGGTGCCGGCCCTGACGCTGTCTCTTATACACATCTCTGA
>NZ_KL585428.1:6784-8602 GCF_000721935.1 Streptomyces sp. NRRL WC-3549 | reverse complement strand
CGGCTGCCGCTGGCGGAGGCGGGGGCCCGGGCGGGACGGCTGGCGATGCGCAAGGAGAAGGCACCGGCCGGGGGCATCGCGACCATCGAGGCGGAGCTGATGGTGCGGGGGTCCACGGCGGCACCGCGCGGCTGAGCGGCCGGACGTGAGGGTCGGCCCTCCCGGCACCTCCGCAAAAGTCTTGCCGCCCGAGGGGTGACGGGGCGCGCCGCCGGCGGCTCCGGGTGGCGCCTCGGCCCTGGGCGTCAGTGGGTGACGTAGGGCTCCAGAGCGTCTCGGATCTGGCGGATGTACGCGTCGCCCTCGCGGTCCTTGCTGCGCGGGCCGTCCGCGGGGACGGCGACGGTCATCGCACAGGGGTCGGCGGTGGGCTCCTCGTCCGGTCCGAACCGGTTGCCCGCGAACCGCGGACTGGCGACGCGCTTGCCCGTACGGGCCTCGTACAGCGTCACCCGGTAGTCGCCCTTGTACAGGTTGACGAAGTAGTCGCCGAAGTCCGCGGTGTAGTCGCAGCGCTTCACGAACTCGCCCCGGCCGACCTTGTCGACGCAGGCGACGAGCTGGACCTTCCCGGGCTCGGTCGGGTCCCATACGTCGAGTCCCGCCTCGTCGAACATCTCCGGGCTGTCCTCGCGGACGTCCCAGGGGCCGTACACGAACACCGGGTGCGGAGCCGTCCCGGACCGGGCGGCCGCCTGTTCGAAGCCGTGCGGACGCGTACACATGGCGCGGTAGTGGTAGACCTCGAACGGCTTGTCGTCGTCATCGCGCAGCAGCACGAACGCGCCACCCGCGAGAGCTGCGGCTCCGGCGAGCACGATCGACCGGACCATCCATCTCCGCACCCGCGACCCCTCCATCCCGGTCCGCCGTCGCACCGAGTGTCCCATCCGGTCATATCCCTTGCAACGGGGCCGACTTGGCCACCGCGCCGCACTGGGTGAAGAGCTCCGTCCCACCCCGTGCACCCGCCGGCAGGCCGCGGCGGCGGCGCGTGTCCGGTGAGGCGGCCCCCACTCCGCCGCGTACGGTCCCGGCGCCGGGATCCGGAAAGATGGGGGCGACTCCCCCATGTGCCGGCCGGCCCCCCACCCGCAGGATGGGGTGCGGGAAGGCCGCCGGGGTCTTCCACCGCCGGGGAGGTGGGCACGATGGCGCAGACGGACGCGATCGGCGGGACGAACCCGCCCGCCGTGGACCACGCCCGCTCCGCCCCGGACTCGGCGGCCCCGGAGGGGCGGGCCCCCGGCTCCCCGGCACGCGACGGGGCACCCGGCACCGCGCTGCTCCTCGGCGAAGGGCGGAGCCGTGATCCCTGGTGGGTGCCCGGTGTCGTCGGGCCGCCGCCCGCGCAGGAGCCCGACTGGGCCGTGTTCGTCCGGGAGGCCGTGGCCGCGGCACCGGCCGCACCGGCCGATGTACCGGTCGCGGCCCGGGAGTATCCGGGGCTGTCCGGCTTCGAGTTGGTCGTGGCGCCGTTCGCCGGCCGGGCCGCCGCACGGGTCGCGGCCTCGCCGTACGGGCACGGCGCGGGCGCCTGCCCCGCTCCCGTGCTGGACGGCTTCCGGCAGGACCTGGCCCGGTGGCTGGCGCGGCTCGCGGCCCGCACGCTCGTCCTGGAACTGCACGAGGCGCGCACCGGGGGCCGGCTCGGCGGAGACGGGACACGGGAGCGGTTCCAGGACTTCCTGCGGCTGACCGGGAGCCGGAACGGGCTCACCTCACTGGCCGCCCGGTACCCGGTCCTCGCCAGGGTGCTGGGGCAGGACGCCCTCGACGCCGCCGACGCCCTCACGGAGATGCTCGGCAGGCTCGCGG
>NZ_KL585428.1:5311-6555 GCF_000721935.1 Streptomyces sp. NRRL WC-3549 | reverse complement strand
CGGCCCGCGGGTACCTCCGCCGGCTGCGGCCCCGAGGCCCTGACCGGGGTCGTGTCCGGTGCCGGTGACCGCCACCGCGGGGGCCGGTCGGTGATGCTCCTCCGGTTCGCCGACGGCACCCGGCTGGTCTACAAGCCGCGTCCGCTCGGCGCCGACCGGCACTTCCACACCCTGGTCGCGTGGTTCAACTCCCATGCGGACAGCCCCGATCTGCTGACGCCCCGGGTGCTCGACCGGGGGGCGTACGGCTGGGCCGAGTTCGTCGAGGAGGCGCCCTGCCGTTCCACGGACGAGACCGCCCTCTTCTACCGCCGCCTGGGCGCGCTGCTCGCGCTGCTGCACGTCCTGGACGGCACCGATCTGCACCACGAGAACCTGATCGCCCGGGGACCGCACCCCGTCCTGGTGGACGTGGAGACGCTGTTCCACCCACCGCTGGTCCCGGCCGGCATCGCCGACCCGGCCGCCCGCGCCCTGCACGCCTCGGTGCACCGGGTCGGGCTGCTGCCGCAGTTGCTGGTCGGGGACACGGACGCGCTCGACATGTCCGCGATCGGCGGTGGCCGGGCGGCGCCCTCGCCCGTCGAGAGCGCCGGCTGGGCCGACGCGGGGACCGACACGATGCGCCTGGTGCGCACGGCGGGCCGGTTCACCGATTCGGCCAACCGGCCCCGGCTCGACGGGGTCCGGGCCGAGCCGTCCGCGTACACCGACGCGCTGTGCGACGGCTTCCGCGCCGCCTACACCGTCCTCGGCGACTCCCGTGACGAACTGCTCGGACGCACCGGGCTGTTGCGGCTCTTCGCGCGGGACGAGGTCCGCTTCGTACCGAGGCCGACCTCCGCCTACGCCACGCTGCTGCACGAGTCCACCCACCCCGACCTGATGCGGGACGCCACCGAACGGCACCGGGTGTTCGCGCTGCTGCGCTCCGGTGCCCTGGGCGCGTCCGCGCTGCCCGGTGCGGAGGACGAGGAGATCGCGGAGCTGTGGCGCGGCGACGTGCCCGTGTTCACCACCCGGCCGGACACCACGGCCCTGTGGAGCGGTACCGGGCGCCGGGTGCCGGGGCCCGCCGGCGGCGCCACCGGGCTGGAGCGGGTCGAGGCGAAGCTCCGCGGACTGGACACGGTGGACCGGCAGGACCAGGAGCGGATCATCCGGACCGCCATGGTCAGTACGTCCACCGAGCCCCCGCACCGTGCCGTCCCCGCCCCCCGTACGAGCTGTCTCTTATACACATC
>NZ_KL585428.1:4641-5039 GCF_000721935.1 Streptomyces sp. NRRL WC-3549 | reverse complement strand
CCTCGCCTGCGGCTACACCGGCCCGGCCCTCTTCCTCGCCCAACTCGCCTCGCTGACCGGGGAGTCGCGGTACGCCGACACCGCCCGCGCGGCACTGTCACCGGTCCCCGGGCTGCTGGACGCGCTCCACCAGCGGGTGGACGACCTCGGTGCGCTCGGTTCCGGTGCCTTCGCCGGCCTCGGCGGCATCGCGTACGCCCTGACCGAGGCGGGCACGCTGCTCGGCGACCCGGAGGTGCTGGACTGGGCGGGCCCGGCCACCCGGCTGAGCTGCGCGGCCGGTTCGGCCGAGGACGGGTACGGGGTGCGCGGCGGGGCGGCCGGCGGCCTGGTGTCGCTGCTCGCGGTGCACCGGACCACCGACCGGGCGGAGGCCTGGCCCTGTCTCTTATACACAT
>NZ_KL585428.1:1950-4424 GCF_000721935.1 Streptomyces sp. NRRL WC-3549 | reverse complement strand
GCACCGCTGCCGGCGGCCGGGGGGTTCGCCGACGGGGCGGCGGGCATCGGCTGGGCGCTGTTGCGGTTCGCCGGCGCGGGAGGCGGTCCGCGGTACCGCGAGGCGGGGCTCGGCGCCCTGCGCCGTGCGGTGCGCGGCTCCCACGACGGCCAGGCGTGGTGCGGGGGGACGACGGGGATCGCGCTCGCGGTCGCCGACAGCCCCGAGGCCCTGGCCGACCCCGAACTGTCCGGCTGGCTGGCGGACCGGGCCGGTGAGCTGGCCGCGGCCCCCTCGCTCGCGGACGACAGCCTCTGCCACGGCGAACTGGGCGTGCTGGAGCTGCTGGGCCACGGCGCCCTGCCCCAGGCCCGCCCCCACTGGCTGCGCCGGACCGGCACCCTGCTGGCCGCCGCCGACCGGGCGCGCCCGCACTGCGGGACGCCCGGACACGTACCGCACCCCGGGCTGCTCACCGGCCTGTCAGGAATCGGGCACGGGCTGCTGCGGGCGGGATTCCCCGACCGGATCGGTTCCGCCCTGCTCCTGCGCCACTCCCCCGGGATCCGCCCGGGGCGCCCGGCCCTCTCCGTATCCCCGTCACCGACCACGGTCGATGACCCGTCACCGGCGACCCGTCACCGATGACCCTTCCCTGATGACTCATCCCTGATCACCGACAAGTGAGGCAGACATGACGCAGATCAGCGAATCGGCCCTGTACACAGCCGCCACCACGGCGTACGACGGCACCTCCGAGCACCCGGCGGGCCGGATCTCGCTCGGTTCCGGCGGGGCGCTGGGGCTGCGCAGCAGACTTCTCAGCTCGTCTGACGGCGACGGCGGCTACGGCCCCGAGCTGCCGCTGACCACCTTCACCGCCCCGATCACCGCGTTCTGACCACCGTCACCGTACCGGTCACCGCGTTCCGACCCCCGTCACCGCCCCGGTCACCGCACTGTTCTGACCAGCCGTCGCCTCTCCGTTGCGCTCCGGCCCCCTGTGCCACCCCGCTTCGGCCCCTTTCGCGGGACAACGCACCGGATTCCGGCGAATGCGCCTACTGCCGCGCTCTCCACGGCTCCAGTAGCCTGCGCGCATGCGAGCCACTTCGCCGGTCATCGTGGGGCGGGACGACGAGATCGTCCTGCTGGGCAGCGCCCTGGACGCCGTGCGACGGCGTTCGGGGCGCGCGCTGTTCCTCCTCGGCGAGGCGGGGATCGGCAAGTCCCGGCTGGTCGGTGAATGCGCCTACCGGGCCTACGGGCTGGACATGCCGGTGCTGCGCGGGCGGTCCGGCTCGACCGGTCTGGTCGTACCGTTCCGTCCCCTGGTGGAGGCCCTCTCGTCCCACTTCCGGGCGGCCGGCACCCCCACGGACCCGGAACTGGCGCCCTACCACCCGGCGTTGGCGAGACTCGTGCCGGAGTGGCGCTCGCCCGCGTCCTCCGGCTACACCGAGACCGTCGTCGAACTGGCTGAGGCGCTGCTGCGGTTGCTGTCGGTACTGGGCAGGGACACCGGCTGCGTGATGCTGCTGGAGGACCTGCACGACTGCGACACGGAGACCCTCGCGGTCGTCGAGTACGTCGTGGACAACCTGGGGGACCTGCCGGTCCTGCTGCTGGGCACGCTGCGCCCGGAACCCGGCACGGCCCTCGACCTCGTCCGCTCGGCCGAGCAGCGGAACACCGCGCTGGTACGGGAGTTGGGCGCGCTGGACGAGGCGCAGGTGCACGTCCTGACCGGGGCATGTCTGGAGGTGCCGCCCGAGCGGATACCGCCGGACGTCCTGCGCCGGCTGACGGAGCGCGCCGCGGGCAACCCGTACCTGGTGGAGGTGCTCCTCGCGGATCTGCTCGACACCGGGCGGCTGCGGCGCACGGAGGGCGGCTGGGAGGCGGCGGAGCAGCCGGACGGCGCACTTCCGTCGCGCATCCTGCGCGGTTGGGCCCGAAGACTCGACCGGCTGGACGAGCCCACCCTCGGCAGCCAGTTCTCCGTGGGCGTCCTGCAGACCGTGACCGGTCTGGAGGACCGGGCCCTGTTCACGCATCTGCGCTCCGCGGTCGAGACCGGGGTGATCGCCCCCGACGGGGCGGCCCCCGACCGCTACGCGTTCCGGCACACGCTCACCGCGGAGGCGCTGGTCTCCTCGCTCGCCCCCGCGGAACGCGCGGCGCTCGCCCGCCGGGCCGCCACGGCCGTGGAGCGCTCGGGTGATCCGCTGGACGAGGACCGGCGTCAGCTCGTCGCGTCCCTGGAGCTCGCGGCGGGCAACCGCGCGGGCGCGGCGCTGCAGTTCGCCGAGGCGGGACGGCGGATGCTCGCGGCGGGGTCGCACGGTTCGGCCGTGGTGCTGCTGGAGCGGGCCCACTCCCTGGCGGCGGAGGCCGACCGGGCCGCCGTCACCGAGTCCCTGGCGGTGGCGAGGGCCGAGAGCGGGGACCTGGACGGCGCCTTGGCGCTGGCCGGCGCCTGTCTCTTATACACA
>NZ_KL585428.1:756-1736 GCF_000721935.1 Streptomyces sp. NRRL WC-3549 | reverse complement strand
GGGGGACGCCCACATCAAGATCGCCTGGGTGGCGGTGATGGCGGAGCGGGCCGCCGACACGGACCGCCAGATCGGCGCGGCCCGCGCCCTGCTCGGCCCGTCGCCGTCCCCGGCGCGGTGCGCGTCGCTCGCGGTCGTGGACGGGCACCTCTCGCTGCTGCCCGGCCAGGAACGCCCGGAGCCCGAGAGCGTCGAGCGGGCCGCCCGCGCCGCCGCGGAGACCGCCGAGGCCGAGGGGCTCTGGGCGGTCGCCTGCCAGGCCTGGCAGTTACTGGCGCTGCTGGCCCGGGAGGACGGCTTCGACGCGGCCGACGCGTGTCTGGAGCGGATGCTGTCCCTGTCCACCGAGCACCGGCTGCCGCTGTGGCGGGTGGAGGCGCTGGTACGGCTGGGCGCGAACGGCTTCATGCGGACCGGTGACGCGGCCCGGCTGCACTCCGCGCGGGCGGCGGCCTCGGAGCTGGGTTCGCTGCTGCTGACGCAGACGGTCGACGGGCTGCTCGCGATGAACGCGGTGATGTGCGCCCGGTGGGACGAGGCGGAGGCGACCGTCGCGCGGTCGGTGGAGGTCAGCGCCCGGATCGGGAACCTCGCCGCCCACCGCTATCTGCTGCTGGCCGGGGCCACGATGGCGGCGCACCGGGGGCGCCGGCGGGAGCGGGACCGGTACCTCGCCGCGTTCCGCCGGGCGGGCGGCGAGGACTCGCCGCTGGTGCCGCTGCGGCTGGGGTTCTGCCGGGCCATCGGCGCGCTGCTGGAGGAGGACCGCCCCTCGGCGCTGGCGGATCTGGACGCCGTACTGGACTGGGAGCGGGACCACCCGAGCTACTACTACCTGAGCGGCCGCTACGGGCTGCGCCCGCTGCTGCGGGTGCTCGCGGGCGAGGCGGACCGGGCGGAGTACGAGGCGGTGGCCGCGGCCCCCGGGGCCGCGCTCGCCTGGAACCGGCAGTTCCTGGACCTGGCGGATGCGGTGCTGC
>NZ_KL585428.1:0-428 GCF_000721935.1 Streptomyces sp. NRRL WC-3549 | reverse complement strand
GGCGGCGGCCTGCCGGGCGGCCCTGCGGCAGGCCGGGGTGAGCGTGACGCAGCACCGTGACGGCCGGGACCGGATCCCGTCGCCGCTGCGCACCCACGGGGTGACCCCCCGGGAGTACGAGGTGTTCGTCCTGCTGGCCGAGCGCCCGGGCAACCAGCAGATAGCCCGGCGGCTCTCCATCTCGCCCCGCACGGTGGAGAAGCACCTGGCGAGCCTGCTCAGCAAGACGGGCCGGGCAAACCGGGCGGCGCTGTGCGAGTTCGCCGCGGAGTGCCTCCTCGACCACGCCTGAGACCGCCGTCGGGACCGCCGCCGAGGTGCGCCCGGGACCGTCGCCCGGCACCACCGCCCGGGGCCGTCGCCCGGCACCACCGCCCCGGACCGCCGCCCGGCACCACCGCCGAGGTACGCCCGGGACGGTCCCCGGA
>NZ_KL585427.1:73422-74750 GCF_000721935.1 Streptomyces sp. NRRL WC-3549 | reverse complement strand
GTTTTGCGCACTGCTGCGGCGCATGCCGGAACACGTCTTCGCCGCGGCAGGCATCGCACTCTTCGCTCTGGGGGTTGCCCTCGTGGACCACCGGTTCCTGCTGATCGCCGCCGGGGCGGCAGCGGGCACGGCCGCGCTCCACTGCTTCTCCGGCCGCACGGTACGGTCCGCGGCCGGTCTGCAGGAGAAGCCCGCGGCCGGTTCCCCGGCCGCGGACGCCTCGTCGGACGCGGCGACAACGACTCCTGGCGACCCACGCTGAACCGACCGCTCGAACGGGTCACCAAGACCGGTCCGGTTGCGACTGGGCGCAGGGGGAGTGTGTTCCCGCGCGCCTCCGCCCGCTCTCCGGCTACTCGTTCCGGGCCACGGCGACGGTGGGCGAGGTCCGGGAGGCGCTGAGGGCGGGGACCATTCCCGCGGCGGCGGTCAGCAGGACGAGGGTGACGAAGACCGCCGCGAGCTCCCCGGCCGGCACGCTGAACGGGGCGCTCGTCCGGGCGACATGGATCAACAGCCAGGAGTAGGGCATGCAGAGGGCCAGACCGAGGACTCCGCCCAGTACGCCGTAGAGCGCGCATTCCACCGTGACCATGCGGTGCACGGCGGCTCCGCCGAGCCCCAGGGCCCGCAACAGCCCGAACTCACGCCTGCGTTCGACGACGGTGAGACTCGCCGTGGTCGCGACTCCGACGACCGCCACCAGGACCGTCAGCCCCAGGACCATGATCACTGTCGTGGCCGTCGTCCGCAGGTCGTCCGAGTCTCCGGCCTGTCCGGCCGAGTCCTCGGCGATGACGCGGCCTTCGCCGCGCTCCGGGCCGGTCAACGTGTCGGTGACGGCCCGCTGTGCGCGTATCCGTCCCCGAGCTCCGTCTTCCGAGGCGTCGGCGGTGACCTTGGTGGGCGCCGGGTCCACTCCCATACGGGTGAGATCTGCGGCGGGGACGAAGAAGTTCCCTCCGTAGGGGCCGGCGCCGGGCAGCGTCGCCGCCACGGTGAGGTGGACGGGGCGGCCCTCGAACTCCAGCGTCACGCGGTCGCCCGCTCGGACGCCGAGCTGGTGGGCGTGGTCGGCGTCCACGACGACGTGGGCGGGTTCGAGAGGGCCGAGGGAGCCGGTGCGGGCGGTCAGGCGCGCGCCGGAGCGGTCGGTGCCGAGGTCGAGGTCGGTGATCGTCGCGCTGCGGGCGCTCTGGACGACCTCCGCCGTGCGGAACGCCCTCACTCCGGTCAGTTCGGAGTGGGAGGCCAGATCGGCGGCCAGCGACCGGTCCAGCGACTCGCTGTCCCTCCCGTGCAGGAGGAAGTCGGCGGGGGCCTCCACC
>NZ_KL585427.1:61196-73209 GCF_000721935.1 Streptomyces sp. NRRL WC-3549 | reverse complement strand
AGATGTGTATAAGAGACAGGTACCGTTCGTAGGCTTGCAGGGAGGCGAGGCAGGTCAGGGTCGTGCCGACCAGGCAGACGCCGAGTGCCACGACGACCGAGACCGAGGCCGCCCTGCCCGGGGCACCCCCGACGCCCGCGACCGCGAGCCGGCCCGCCGCACCCGTGCGGCGCAGGGGCACGGCGACGGCCGCCAGCACCGGCCGGACCAGGCGTGGCCCGAGGGCGATCAGCGCCAGGAAGGCCAGCCCGCCCGAAAGCACCACAGTGGTCAGTGCCGCGAACCGGTCGTACTGCGTGTCGCCCGGCTGAGGCAGCGCCCCGTACTGCTGCCAGGCGAGCAGCGCGGCGCCGGCCGCGCACAGCAGGCCCAGCAGGGTCCGCCCGATGCCGCTCGCCCCGCCCTCGCCGGACGCCGCGCTCCGCAGGGCTTGCACCGGGGAGACCCGTGAGGCGGTCAGGGACGGGGCAAGGACCGCCACGACCGCCAGGAGGCCGGTGCCGAGAACGGTGAGAACGGCCTCCGCCAGCGGAACGTGGGAGGGGGCGAGCAGGTCGTGCCCGAAACGCTCGGCGACCGCGGGGGCGAGACGCCCGCAGCCCCAGGCCGCCGGCACACCGGCCGCACCGGCCAGCAGACCGACCACCGCCCCTTCGGTGACGAGCGCGGCGGCGAGCCTTCGCCGAGACGCCCCGATGGCGCGCAGCAGCGCCAGTTGGTGTACGCGCCGGGCGAAGACGATGCGGAAGGTGGAGGTCGCGACGAGAACGGCCGCGCCGACGGCGACGGCGAGGAAGACGGTGGCCAGCTCCAGGGTGTCCTTCGCCGCCGCCACCGCCTCGCGGCCCTCCTGGCCCCGCACCGCGTCCCCGGACCGCACCTGCGCCCCGGGCACCGCCTGCCGGATGCGCTCCGTCAGCTCCGCCGACGCGGAACCGGGCCCGGAGGACGCGGTGTCGGTGCGGACGTCGATGCGGGAGTAGCCCGGCACACCGAGCATCTCCCCGAGCTGGGGGCCGGGGGCGTAGCCCGTGGGTGCCGCCTCGTTCGTGGCGGTGCTGCGGACGATTCCGCTGACCTCGACCGTCACCCGTCGGCTGCCTTCGCCGTCGGGTCCGGGTTGCAGCAGGGTGAGCGACGACCCGGGAGCGAGACCGTACTCCCGCGCGGCCTGCGTGTTGACGGCGAGTCGGCCCGGGCCGGAGGGGTACGTGCCTTCGAGTAGCCGGACCTGCGACAGGGCGCCGGCGCCGGGGTCCGCGGACAGATCGAGGTAGCGTTCGACGGCGCTGCCGTCCAGCGGGCTGCCGCCGTCGAGCCTGCCGACGGCTTCGGTGACTCCCGGGGTCTCTCGGATCTCGCGGAGGCGGGCCTCGCCGATGTCCTCGCCGTCGCCGGGCGTCACCACCAGCGACACCGCTTCGGGTGTTCCGCGGAACTTCCCGATGACGGTGGCGGTGATGATCTGCTGGGCCGTGACGGCCCCGAAGACCACGAAGGCCGCGATCAGCAGCGACAGCCCGGTCGCCGTGAACCGTCCGGGTCTCCTCAGGAGTTCCGCCACCTGGGAGCCCAGGACCGTCGCACGCCACGGGGTACTCAAGGCCGCCTCCCCGTGGCGTCGGTGGTGAGCGCGGCGGCCCGTCCGGAGGGAGCGGTGTGCTCGTCCTTCACGACGCGTCCGTCGGCGAGGGTCAGCACCCGGTCCGCGTAGTGCGCGGCGGCGGGGTCGTGGGTGACCATCACGACCGACTGGCCGAGGTCGTCGACCGACCGGCGCAGCATGGTGAGGACCTCGGCGCCGGCCCGGGAGTCGAGGTTGCCGGTGGGTTCGTCGGCGAAGACCACGGCCGGCCGGGCCACCAGCGCCCGGGCCACGGCGACCCGTTGCTGCTGCCCCCCGGACAGCTCGGCGGGGCGGTGCGTCATCCGGTGGGCGATGCCCAGGACTTCGCAGAGGTGGTCCACCAGCTCGCGGTCCGGGCGCCCGCCGGACAGGGTGACGGGGAGCACGATGTTCTCGTAGGCCGTCAGCTGCGGCAGCAGGTTGAACGACTGGAAGACGAACCCGATCCGCTCCCGGCGCACCCGGGTCAGCTGCCGGTCGGACAGCCCCGCGATCTCCGTTCCGTCCAGGACGACGCTGCCGGAGGTGACGGTGTCGAGTCCGGCGACGCAGTGCATGAGTGTCGACTTCCCCGACCCGGAGGGCCCGACGACGGCGGTGAACCGTGCGCGCTGGACACGGACGGAGACCTCGTCGAGGGCCCGCACCTCGGCAGTGCCCTGACGGTAGACCTTCACCAGGCCGGTGGCCGTGATGACGTCGTTGGGCGTGCGGCCGCGGGCGGCGGCGTGGACAGCCATGGGTGACGGTCCTCGCGTTCCGGGTCAGGACCCGAGCGGCGGCATGGACAGGGTGACCCCGGAATCCGCGCAGTGTCCCTGCGCCTCCTCCTGGAGGTTCTTCACGTCCTTCGCGGACGGCGTTTCGGAGGACTCCTTGGCGGTCGCGAGCGCCCACCCCTCGTACTGGGAGATCTTGGCCCCGAGGTAGCCGTCCTTCATCTTCGCGCGGCGCTCGTCCCCGGCCGCCCGCCACCACTTCTCCGCCTCGGACGCGGGGGCGGTGGAGATCTCCGCGCCCTCGGTGATGATGCTCTGCGCCAGTCGGCAGTCCTCGGCGGACGCCTGGCTGAGCTTGTTGTGGTCCTGCCACCAGTAGACCGCCCCGGCGGCCACGGCCACGGCGATCACGGCCGCGGCCGCGCTGATGACGAGGCGGTTCCGCTTGCGGTTCTGCGTGGTGGGCGTGGTGGTCATCGGGTCCTCCGGTGTCTTCTCGGCCGCGTTCGGCGACAGTGAGAAGTCTGGAGTCCGGCGGCCTGCGGGGCATCGGCCACGCATCCGAGATCGGGCGCGGTGGATCTGGTCCGCGGGACGGGGCGGCGTCTGCACCCGTGGAGGCAGGACCCGGGGGCGCTTCTGCACCCTCAGGGGGAGGGGCGGACCAGTCCGGACTCGTAGGCGAACACGACGGCCTGGGCACGGTCCCGCAGATGCAGCTTCGCCATGAGGTTGCCCAGGTGCGTCTTCACCGTGGCCCCCGCGACGTACAACTCCTCCGCGATCTCGGCGTTGGACAGCCCCCGGGCGACCAGGGTGAGCACGTCCCGCTCGCGCGCGGTGAGGGCGTCCAGCCGTTCGGTCTGCCCGTTCGCCGGTGCCAGCCGGTCCGAGACCCGGTCGAGGAGCAGCCGGGTGATACGCGGCGCCACCACCGACTCCCCGGCGGCAAGGACCCGGATGGCGTTCACGACCTCCGCGGCGGGGGCGTTCTTCAGCAGGAAGCCGCCGGCTCCGGCGCGTAGTGCCGCGAACGCGTCCTCGTCGTTGTCGAAGGTGGTCAGCACCAGCACGCCGGGGGGATCGTCCAGCCGCATCAGCTGCTCCGTCGCCTGGATGCCGTCCATGACAGGCATGCGGATGTCCATGATGACGACGTCCGCCTCGACCCGGTGCAGCAGGTCGAGGGCGTCCGCCCCGTTCTCCGCCTCACCGACGACCTCGATGTCGTCCTGACCGGCCAGCACCATGGAGAAGCCCGCCCGGATCAGCGGCTGGTCGTCCACCACGGCCACCCTGACCGGCCTGTCCGCCCGCGTCATCACTTCGTCCTTGTCGGAATCGAGGCACGTACGTGCCATCCGCTGCCGAGCCGGGGCCCGGCCTCGAAACTGCCGCCGGCGAACTCCACGCGCTCCCGCATCCCCACGAGTCCGTTCCCTCCGAAGTGCCCACCGACGCCGCGGCCGACGAGGGTACCCGCCCCGTCGTCCACCACACTGATCAGCAGGGTGCCCTGCTCCTCATGGAGCCGGATGTCGACCGCGGCGCCGGACCCGGCGTGGCGGAGCACGTTGGTGAGGCTCTCCTGGACGATACGGACGGCCGTCATCTCCTCCGCCGACGACAGCCGTCCTTCCTCGACCTCGACCGACACGTCCACGGTCAGCCCGGCGGTCCGTGCGCGTTCGGCGACGACCCGGACCTCGTCGAGGCCGACCGGACGACGTGGCGGGTCGTCGTCGGCAAAGTCGCTGTCGCCCTCGCGCAGTACCCGGACGATGCGGTGCATGTCGTCTATCGCGTCCCGGCCCGTGGCGGCGATCGTCTGCAGGGCGGACCGCGCCATGTTCGGCGACTTCCCCAGCACGCACTCGGCGCCGTCGGCCTGAAGGATCATCACGGCCAGGCTGTGGGCCACCACGTCGTGCAGTTCACGGGCGATCTCGGCCCGCTCCCGGGCTGCGGCGAGCTGGACCCGCTGCTCCTGTTCCCGCTCGACGTGCCAGGCGCGGGCCGCCTGGCTCTCGGCGTAGAGCCGCCGCGTGTGCAGGACGAAGGCCGTCAGCCAGACGGTCAGCGTCAGTCCCCAGAAGATCAGGAGCGCTTCGAGATCGACGAACGGCTCGATGCCGAGAGCCGGCACCCCCACCGTCCCGGCCGCCGTGGCCAGCAGCACCACGGCGCCCGCGAGGTACGGCGACCAGGTCGTCCGGGAATGGTGGATGACCGACATCATGGCGAACAGCACGGCCACGTCGTACGCGGCCGGCGCCGACACCAGCGGCATGTCGCCCAGTCCGGCAAGGACGAACTGGGCGACGCACAGCACCAGGACGGCTGCCATCACCGTGCCGGGGAACCGTCTGCGGGCCAGCAGACACAGGGCCATCAGCCCGCCCACGGCCAGGTCGTACTCAGCGCTGTAGTAGTCCGCCGCGACCAGGACCACCAGCGCGACACCGATGTCGCAGGCCCGGGCGACGGCGCGTCCGTACCGGCCGGGCAGCGCCATCCAGGCCGACGGGACCGGCACCGTCTCCCCCTCGATCAACCGTCGTGCCTTTCTCCTCCGGGCAGAAGCGCAACCGCGTGGCCTTCGGCGCAAGTGCCGTCGTTCCGCGAGAACTTCGCGATGAGGTCGGTGCCCTCACGCGCCCATCTTGCCTCAGCGCGGGACCGGCGTACGGCCCCGCGGCGGCGGGCGTCCCGGAATCGGGGGCGCCCCGGGCCGGTGGCGGTTCATCGAGCGTCCCCGGAGCCGGCTCTGCGGAGTGCGGACGGCTCCGACGACGGCGGTCACGCGGTCGGGGAGGACGCGGCACCCGCCCCGGCTCCCACCGCTGCCCCCTCACGTCGTTCCGACCATCAGGGCGATACCCGCCAGCATCGCGGTCGCCGCCGCTATCCTCGGGCCTCCGAACCGTTCCTTGAACAGGAACGCGGAGATGGCGGCGCCCGCTATCACGCTCGATTCACGCAGTACGGCGACCGGTGCGAGGGGCGCCCGCGTCTGGGCCCACAGGATCAGGCCGTACGAGACGACGGACAGCACACCGCCGAGCAGCCCGGGCAACAGGACCGGCCGCAGCCGGACGGCCAGGCCGCTGCGCAGCCTGGCCGCGGCGTAGAGGGGCACGGCCGAGCCGTCCAGGATCATCAGCCACGCGATGTAGCCGAGGGCCGCGCCCGCGTCGCGTACCCCGACGCCGTCGACCACGGTGTACGCGGCGATGGTCAGCCCGGTGGTGGCCGCCATGGCGACCGCCGCCCACTCCGGCCGCCGGCCCGGGCGGCCGCGTACGCCCCACACCGCGAGGCCGATGAGGCTCAGGGTGACCACGGCGACTCCCGCGGTCCCGGCCGTGCCCATCCGCTCGCCCAGCACGAAGACCGAGAACACGATGACCAGGACGGGGGCGACGCCGCGGGCGATGGGGTACACCTGCCCGAAGTCCCCGAGCCGGAAGGAGCGCATGAGCGCGACCTGGTAGCCGACGTGCAGGACCACCGAGGCGATCAGGTACGGCCACGCGGCGGGGTGCGGCAGCGGGGCCAGGAGCGCCAGGACGGCACCGGACGCGGTGCGCCCGGTACCGACCAGGGTCAGGCAGGCCAGTTCGTCCTTCACCCGGTGGGTGATCGCGTTCCAGCCCGCGTGGGTGACCGCCGCGAACAGCACCACCGCCGCGACGCACGGAGTCACCTGGACGGCCCCGTCGCGGCCTCGGCCAGCTCGGAGAGGACCTCGGCACGGACGGACGGGTCGAGCATGTCGACGTTGGCGCGGTAGCAACGGGCGTCCGCCACCAGTTCGGACAGCTGTCGCTTCATGGTGCGCAGCGTGTCGGTGAACTTCTCGAAGTCGCCGCCGTGATGGGCCAGCAGGTCGTCCTTGAGGCCGTAGTTCGTCACGGCGGACGCGAACTGGTCGAGGAACAGCTCGGCCTGCCCGGCGGAGATCCGCTCGAAGCCGCGATGCCCGTCCGGGTCGTGGTCGGTGATCACGATGTTGCGTATGCGGCCCGAGTCGGCCGGTGTGCCGGGGAAGAGCAGTTCCGGGGCGGCCACGTAGTCGCCGCTCTCCAGATGGGGAGTGAGCCGGTGGCTGTCGATCAGGTCCGCCAGGTGCGGGGCCCGCCGCACCCGCACCGCCGAGGGGACGGCGAACGCCTCACCGTCCCGCACCAGCACATGGGTGTTGGTCAGGAAACGCGCGCCGTCCAGGCACGCCTGCGTCAGGAAGACGGTCTTGCCGCCCCCGTTCGGGCCGACGAGCAGGGTCGCGCCGCCCTCGTCGAAGGTGAAGCCGCCCGCCTTGAGATGGAGGTAGCCGTGGTCGACGGAGAACTCGGTGAGGATCCGTTTGACGAAGTACGGCCAGACCGTGCGCTCCAGGCGGCGGCCGAAGACGTACAGGCGGTGCCCTTCGGTGATGAGATGGGCGGGATCGCCGAAGATGTGGTTCAGGTAGTAACCGGACCGGAAGCGCTTGGCCCGCAGGGTGCGGTCGGACCGGGCGAGCAGATCCTCGACGCGGAACGTGTCACGGTCCAGGTCCACGCAGTGGATCTCGTAGTCGGCCGGCGGGGACTGCGCCGACTCGGGAAGGAAGCGGGAGAAGTAGGCGTACGCGTCGAAGTGCTCCAGGTTGCTGGAGATCCGGACGCTCAGCCGGTTCAGGTCCACCAGCTTCGACGAACGCACCGGCAGGGTCCGGAGGTCCGGTCTCACGAGGCCTCCAGACTGCCCACCGCGGCGACGATGCGGTTCACGGTGGAGAACGTCTCCCGGGTGAGCAGGGCGTCGGGGAACTCGATCCCGAACTCGTCCTCCAGCCCGGCCATCAGCGACACGGCGCGCAGCGAGTCCAGGCCCGCCCCCCACAGTTCGGTGTCGGGGCCGACGGCGGAGCCGTCCACGGACGCGCCGAGAACCGGCAGCAGAACGGAGCGGACCCGGAGTTCCAGGGCCGTGGCGGTGCCTTCCATGATGAGGTGACTTCCTTTCCGAGGCGGTGAGGGCCCCTGGCACCCGGGTGCAGGAGGCTCCGGACCGCTGGGGCCCGGGGGTGTACGCCCAGCCCGTGGGCGTACACCGGTGGTCGAGGAGGAACGGTCAGGCCACGGCTTCGGCGCGGAAGCGCGCCACGAGCTGCTGCGGGGTCCACTCCACCCGCCGGCCCGCGTGGGCGCCTCGCGGGGCGCAGCGGACGTGCACCAGGGAGGGGGCACCGCGCTCCGTGCGCACGTCCTCGAACTCGTCGGCCGAGGAGACGCGGTGGGCGGCGCGGTACCCGGCGGCGAGCGCGAGGGCGGCGGGGTCGCCGATGCGGACGGGCCGCTGCCCGCCCGTGCTCTCGTGCAGCCCGTTGTCCAGCACCACGTGGACCAGGTCCGGGGCGTGCTCGGCGATCATCGGGAGCACGCTGAGGTTCATGGCGAACGAACCGTCGCCGTCGAGCACCACGACGTGTTTGTCGGGCCGGGCGAGCGCCACCCCGAGGCCGACGGGCGCGGCCATGCCCATGGAACCGACCAGGTAGAAGTTCTGCGGCCGGTCGGCGATGCCGAACAGGTCGCGGGTGATGAACCCGCAGGTGGAGACGTACAGGGAGGTGGGGTACTTCTCGGTCACGGCGCGGATGGCGTCCTGGATGCCGAACATGTTCAGATGCCTTCCTTCACGAGGAGGACGGGGGTGTACCGTCCGTCTTCGGCCTTCGCGAGGCACCGGTCGACGGAGGCGTAGGGCTGCTCCGGGACGAACACGGTGTGGCGGAGGCCGAAGACGTCCAGAAGACTGGTCAGTTCGCGGCCGATCACGTCGTGCTCCACCGCGTCGTCGCCGTCGTGGCCGCGCCAGCTGACGATCAACGGCACATGGAGGTCGTAGATCAGGTTCAGCGACGTGAGCACGTTCAGCGAGTAGCCGAGACCGGAGTTCTGCATGAGGACGACCGGCCTGGCCCCGGCCGCGGCGAGCCCGGAGGCGACACCGAGCGCGGAGTCCTCGCGCGGCGCGGGGAGGTAGGACAGGTCCCGTCCCGGCGCGGCACCGTCTTCTTCGAGCACCCGGAACACGCCCTTGAGCAGCGAACAGGGTACGCCGGTGAAGTGGCTGAACCCGCGGTCCACGAAGGCCTGGACGAGCTGTTCGGCCGGGGTGCCCCGGCGGTCCGACGGCTGCGCCGGCGGTGACGGAAGGATGGTCGAGGCGTGTGTCATGAAGAACTCTCTTCTGGGGGAACAGGCGCCGCGCCCTGGTGGGGGCGCGGCGGCGGATCTCTTACGGCCAGGCGTTGAGCTCGGGCAGCGGGGTGCCGTCGGACGTGGTGGGCGGGGTGGCGGCCGGACGGCCGGAGATCCACGCGGCGAGGGAGGTCAGCGGGCCGCGGACCACCACGCCGTCACCCGCGCCGGTGCTCCACTCCTGGCCGGTGTCCTCGGCGACCAGACGCGTCCCCTCGGGCAGGCGCGGCCGGAGGAAGTACACGACGTGCGAGGAGAGCGCGGTGCTCCACTCCTCGGAGCGGCGGCCCACCCCGAGGTCGACCGTGTGCAGTTCGCTCTCGCGCCACCAGGCGAGCTGGGTCGCGAACAGCGGCGAGTCGCGGTACGCGCAGGGCAGGCTCCAGCCGTCGGGGCCGAGAGCCGCCCACGCCTCCTCCAGGGCGTCCAGGCCCTCGGAGAGCTGCTCGCGCAGCCACTCGACGGGCTTGCCGTGAAGTTCCTCGATCCGCCGGTCGCGGGTCGGCCGGCCGCCGTCGTACACCTCGACGGTCCTGCCCTCCACCGCGTAACGCGCCTGACGGGCGAAGGCGTTGGAGAGGTCCGCGAGGTGGATCAGTACATGGCCGCGGGTCCATCCGGGAAGCTCGATCGCCTCACGTGCGGCCTCCTCGGTGAGCGAGGCGGCCTCGGCGCGCAGTCGTTCGTGTGCCGCGGTGATCTCCTTGAGGCGTCCGGGGACGTCGATCTCCCCGTACTCCACCGCGCTGTAGTCCGTGTTGCTCATGCCAGGGTCCTTTCGTGTCGCTGCGGCTCCGTGCCTGTCGGGGCCCCCTGCGGGATGAACGCGTTGATCCAGCAGAGGATGTCCCGGATGACATGGTGGTCCTTGTTCGGCCGGAGCGCGCCGATCTGGTGGTACATCACACCTTCACTGGGCGGTCCCAGGAAAGTGATCCGCGGCTCAACGGTGCCGTCCGCCCTCACCGGGTGGAACTCCGGGGTGAGGTCGAGGCCGCCGGGTACGAAGTCGGCCTCGCCGACACCGGGGTTGGCCCACTTCCGGACGAGGCCGCGCCTGAGCAGGTTGGGGTAGACCGGCATCACGTCGCGCTCGGCGTCGAAGGCGTGGACCCGGGCGTCGACCAGGACGTCGGCCCACTTGGTGGAGCCGGTCACCCGGCCGTCGACACGGAACCTCCCGGCCTCCTCGTCGGTGCCCACGCGGGCCTCGGGGCCGACGGAGACGTCGACGTGGCCGGAGCGGATCAGCGCCGCCACCTTCTCCATGGCCTCGACGGACGCGCCCTGGCAGAGCCGGTTGTGGTGCGGGGTGTACACACCGAGGAAGGTGCGGTGCGAGGAGGCGCGCAGACCGCCGAAGTCGACCGCGTCGATCACCACACCGCGCAGGTCGCGCCAGGCCGCGTCGGCCGCCGCCTTGGCCGGGTTGCTGAGGTTTCCCTGGGAGGCCCAGCGGATGTCGACGTCCAGGAAGTCGAGGAACGTCTCCACGTACTCCTCGGGGCCGGCATAGCCCGTACGGGGGACGGGGCTGATCGTCCTCTCCCAGGAGAACACGTTCTCGGCGGCGCGTTCGGCGTGCCGCCACGGTGAGCGGGCGGCGGCGACGGCCGCGGCGAACTCCCGGGGGCGCCCGGCGTGCGTCAGCAGCCGCGCCGTCTGCTCGGCGCCGTACACCACGGTGAGGAACGTCCGCAGCGCACCCTCCAGGACCGGCTGCCCGGCAACGGTGCGACGGCCCGACAGCGCCTCGTCGACCTGGGCGGCGACGGACCGGGCCAGCTCGTCGAGGGGGGCGAGGAGGAAGGCGGCGGCCTCGTGGTGGTCGGAGAACGCCTCGGCGTCGGCGAGGAACTTGTCGTACGCGGGCCGCACGACGCGGACGGCCGACTCGCGGAACTCGGGGCCGTACAGCGTGCTGTAGTAGATCAGCGCCATTTCGAGGTGCACCAGCGGGAAGACATGGGCCTCGAAGTCGAGCTGGAGCTTCTCGTGTCCGCCGATGACGTTGACGACCCCCACGGTGCGGCGCAGCTCGGCGACGGCGGCCGTCGTGAGGAACGCGCCCTTGTACTCGAGGGTCGCGATGTCGCGTTCCTTCTCGTTGTACGGCCGGGCGAAGGTGAACAGGCCGGAGCGGCTGAACGCCACGATGGAGTCGGGCTCGGCCCCGGTCGGCCGGTAGCGGAGCTGCCCGTCCCCGTCGCGTTCGAAGGTGCCGCCCCTGCCCTCGGTGAGGTAGAGCAGTACGTCGATGCCGGTGAGGCCCATGCCGAGGCAGGCGACCGTGGTGCCGGGCCCGGTGCGGGCCGGGTCCAGGGAGCGCTCCAACGGATAGGCGTTCGGTATCAGGTGCTTCCCGTGCTGGGCGGCGAAGGCGGCCCAGGCGGCCTGGTGGGGGTCGAGCTCCGGGCGGTTGGACGAGTGGCCGGTGAGCATCAGGACGTAGTCGGCCTCGTACGGGGCGGCGCCGTCGGCGGTGAGTAGGGCGAACCGGTCGCCGCGCTCCTCCAGGTCGACGACCTCGGACCGCCGGAGCGTCACCGTGACACCGTCGGAGGCCCGCAGGATCTCCACGTACCGCTTGAACTGGTCCTTGAGGGCCAGCCCGTGCACATAGCGCTTGGGCCAGTCCTCGGCGGCCAGGTCGAAACGCGGGTCGCCGGTCTCCTGGAACTTCTTCCTGCACCAGTCCAGCAGGGTGGGCCGCTCGGCGGCGGGGAGCAGCGGTCCCGCGTCGACGACGGACTCGTCGGCGGCGAAGGCCACCTGGCCGACGACCCGGTTGAGGTAGCTGGTCCTCGTCTGGTCGGGGCTGTGCACCTGGCCGGGGCCGAACTCGCCGGAGAGGTCGTAGACGACGATCTCCAGCGGTGCGGACGTGTCGTGGGCGTGCACCAGGGCGGCCAGCCGCTCCAGGACGTACGTGCAGGTGGGGCCGCCGCCCACGATCGCCAGACGAATCGGCGTGGGGTTCACGGAGGTGTCGGTCGTCACCGGTTCACCACTCCCTCTCTCTTGATCGGCCGGAAGATCAGGCATGCGGGGACGTGTGCCGGGCCACGACGGCGTCGAGGGCGGCGAAGAAGCCGGTGAGATCGGCCTCGGTGAGCCGGCCCATGTTCGCGAGCCGGAACACTCCGGCGGACTTCCCCTGGGTGGCGTAGATGACGTATCCGAACTCCTTGAGACCGTCGTGGAGTTCGTCGTACGTCATACCGTTGGAGCTGTCTCTTATACACATCTCGCCCTGCTGACTGGGAAGACGCTGACCGATCAGTCCTCTCCGCGCGAGCGGAGGTGAGCCTCCAGGTCGCGGCGGTCTGCCGCACGGGTGTCCTCTCCGCGCGAGCGGAGGGCCCGGCCTTGACGGCCGGTACGCCTGCGGAGTCCTCTCCGCGCGAGCGGAGGTG
>NZ_KL585427.1:57631-61130 GCF_000721935.1 Streptomyces sp. NRRL WC-3549 | reverse complement strand
GCGGCGGCAGGAGCAGCTCGAAGCCCCGCTCCTCCAGGCCCTCGCGGATCTGCCGGGCCCGGGCCCCGTAGCGCCGGCCTCGGGCCGCGACGCCCTCTTCGAGGGTCAGGTCGAGCGCCGTGTCCAGGGCCCGCAGCACCTGCAGCGCGGGCGTGAACTGCGGTACGGAGGCGATGACCTGGGCGCGGTAGTTCGCGTACAGGTCGAAGTAGAAGGTTCGTGCGGGCACCGGTTCCAGGGCCTCGAACCGCGCCCGGGGCGCGCACACGAAGCTGATGCCGGGCAGGCCCTCCAGACACTTGTTGGCGGTGCCCACACACCAGTCGACGTGGTCGACGACCACGTCCAGCTCCTCGGAGCCCAGACTGCTGATGGCGTCGACGATCAGCGACCTGCCGTGCCGGGCGACGAGCGCCCCCAACTCGTGCACCGGGTTGAGCATTCCGGTACTGGTCTCGTGGTGCACGGCGGCGACGTGCGTGACCTCCGGGTGGTTTGCGAGGTGCCGGTCCACCTCGTCGAGCGCGAGGGGGTTGGCCCAGCCGAACTCCAGCCGGTCGGCGGGGATCCGGTGGACGGTGGCGATGCGGAGCAGCCGTTCGCCGTAGTGGCCGTTGTCGAGGACGAGGAGGCGGCCCTCGGCCGGCACGACGGAGCTGACGACGGCCTCCAGGGCCGCCGTGCCGGAACCGGTGAGCAGCACCGCGGCGTGCTCCGGCCCCCCGCCGCTCACCTCGGTGATCTTCCGGGCCACGGAACCGAGGAGTTCCCGGGCCTCGGGCTCGCGGTGGCATTCGTCGGGCGAGGCGAGGGCGGCGCGGACACGATCGTGGACGTTGACCGGTCCCGGGTTCAGCAGGACGACCCGGTCGGCGCGGTCGGGCGCGGTGGTCATGGCGTGTCCTCCAGGGGCGGGGCGGGGGAGCGGCGCGCGATCAGGGTGCGGGGGGTGTCCGCGGGCCAGGTGGGCAGCGGGGCGAACAGGTGGCGCAGGCTCGGAGCGGACCTCTCCCCCCGGGTGATCAGGCACTCGGCACCGCGCCGGGCGTGTGCGGCGAGGGCCTCGGCCTTGCCCTCCATGGCGCCGGTGGCGTCCCAGGCGTCCGTCCAGAACAGGCGGCGCGCCCCCTCCATGTCGTCCGGGTCGAGGTGGGCGAGGACCGGGCTGCCGGGCCCGTCGCCGGTGTGGATGCCGGCGACGTCGGTGAGGGCGACCACGCGTACCGGACCGAGGCCCAGATCGAGCAGGACGGCGGGCACGTCGTCGCTGCTGAGGATGCGCAGGGAGCCCCGGGCGGTGATCACGCAGTCGCTGGACAGGACGGGCAGCGCCCCCTCGTCGAGGAGGCGGCGCACCACGGAGGTCTCGGTGGTCGTGGTGCCGTCCGGCGACTCGTTGAGCATGGACGTCACCTGCAGCGGGACGGCCCTGACCCCCCGGTCGCGCAGCCGTGTCGTCCAGGCCCAGCGCATGAGGAAGGCGGGCTCGGTCAGGGCGACCGCGGCGTAGGGGTCGTCCTCGGCCGCCTTGATGCGCAGGCCGACCGGGTGGCACAGGGCGCCCCCGCCGGTCACCAGGACGACGCGGCCCGGGAACTCGGCGACCAGCCCGGCCAGCAGGCCGGCGTAGTCGTCGATGGCCGTGTAGTCGGTCCGTCCGGTGTGCCGCTTGTCGGAGAGGAGGCTGCCGCCGACCTTCAGGACGAGCAGGCCCGGCGCCCCGGCCGGCCGGTCCGCACGGGGCTCCAGGGCGGTGGACGGTGCGCCGGTCACCGCAGCGGCACATTCGAGACGGTTCCCGCCGTGTGCCGGCCGGAGTTGAACAGCCGCGCGAGGAAGCCCTGCTGCCAGCGCACGGGCTGTCCGTCGAGGGTGCCGTAGTGCTCCAGGTAGTCGGTGTCGTCGGGCCGCACCGCGTCGAGGACGTGGGCGGGTACGGACTCCGGGTAGAGCACGGCGGTGAAGTGCAGCGCGTAGTAGACGATCTCCGCGGCGCCGACCTTGTCGACGCGCTCCAGGAACCGCCGCCAGGCGTCCTCGCCGGTGGCCTCGGCTACCAGGCTCAGGTCGAGGAACTTGCTGAGCTGGAGGTCCTGCTTGCCCTCGACGAAGTGCAGGCTCACCGCCTCCTTGTGGAGGTGGGAGCAGAGGTCGAGGAGACGGTCGTCGGGTGCGGGTGCCCAGGCGGGCGCGCCGCACAGCACGACGGGGACGGCACGGTCGAGGAGTTCGGCCGCGCCCACGGAGATGCCCGTCTTCTTCTGGAAGATGTCGTGGCAGATGTCGACGTTGAAGTCGGTGACGTCGGGCCGGCCGCCCGGCTTGCGGTACGGCAGCTGGTTGCTGAGGTTGACCTTCCAGAACAGCTGGGTCTCGCGGCTGTACGGTTCGATGCGCTCCCCGTCCTCGGCGACCTCGCCCTGGGCGTAGCCGAGCCGGTCGAGCACCTGGTGCGCGGCGGGGGCGTCGTCCCGGTCGAGGAGGACGTCGAGGTCGGCGATGCGGCGCAGCGCGGGGTCGTGGTACTCGCCCTCGCCGAGGGAGAAGCCCTTGCGCACCGCGAACCTCAGCCCGGCGGCCTCCAGTTCGGCGAACACCCGGCCGAACTCGTCGGCCAGGGCCTGGTTGCGGGTGCGGTTGGCGAGGTAGGCGCCGATGAACACCCACGGGTAGGGGAAGCCGGCCGACCCGCCCGCCGTGCGGTCCAGACGGTACCGGTCGACGTGCCGCCCGATCAGCGGCAGCATCTTGTGCCAGGCGGCCGCTTCGAGGAAGGCGCCCCAGTCCAGCCCGGGGCCGTCCGCGAGGCCGCGGATCTCGGCGAGGTCGTCGGGGGTGAGCCGCAGCCGGGCCATCTTCAGGAGCAGCCGGGCGTGGGCGGGCAGGTCCTCGACGGCCACGTCACGCACGCCGACCGCGGCCGGTGCGTGGGAGGTGCTGTCGTAGGTCGTGTCTCGGGACGTGTTCTCGCTGGCCATGTCACACCTCTGCCGGGGGAGTGCC
Source organism: Streptomyces sp. NRRL WC-3549 (assembly GCF_000721935.1). Taxonomy (GTDB): domain Bacteria; phylum Actinomycetota; class Actinomycetes; order Streptomycetales; family Streptomycetaceae; genus Streptomyces. Next base: position 58,127 of record NZ_KL585427.1, on the reverse strand, counting down.
GTCCTGCGTCAGTCGTCGCAGCGCACGGTGGTCGGTCTTGCCGTTGGGAGTCAGCGGTAGCGCGTCCAGCTCGGTGAGGTGGCGCGGCACCATGGCCTCGGGGAGTGCGTCGGCCAGATAGCTCATCAGCGCTTCGGCCGGGGCGGGCCCGCGCAGCGTGTAGTACGCGGCGAGTTCGGGCTGCCCGGAGACGACGGGGACGGCGACGGCGCACCGGTCGACGGCGGGGTGCCGTCGCAGTACGGCCTCGATCTCGTCGAGCTCCATACGGACCCCGGCGACCTTGACCTGCCGGTCGACGCGGCCCAGGTACTGGACGACGCCGCCCTCGAAGCGGGCCAGGTCGCCCGTGCGGTAGAGCCGCCCGGTGGGTGAGCCGGGGTCCAGGGCGTCGGCGAGGAACGCGCCCGCATTGTTCTCCGGGTCGTTGACGTAGCCGAGCCCGACGACCACCCCGCCGACGAACAGTTCGCCCACCTCGCCGGGTTCGGCGGGC
>NZ_KL585427.1:55572-57450 GCF_000721935.1 Streptomyces sp. NRRL WC-3549 | reverse complement strand
GAGATGTGTATAAGAGACAGTGCCGGGTTCGGCGGCCCTCCACGGCCCGTGGTCCTCGTCGCGGGCCAGGAGGTACAGGCGGGCGCCGGTGACGGGGGAGCCGACCGGCAGCCGGGGCCGGGCCGTGTCGGCCTCGGTGATCTCGTGGTGGGTGATGTCGTCGGAGCACTCGGTGGGCCCGTAGGCGTTGAGCAGCCGGACGTGCGGGGCCGCGGCCAGCATGCGGGCTGCCAGCTCCGGGGAGAGCTCCTCGCCGGTCGAGATCAGCCACCGGAGGGCCGGCAGGGTGGTGCCGGGGCGGCGCTCGGCCTCCTGGGCGATCCAGCCGACGACGGTGGGGACGAGTTCGACGACCGTGGTCGCGGTGTCCGCCAGGACGTTCGCCAGGCGTCGGGGGAAGGCGAGATCGGGTCCGCGGACCACCACCACCGTGCCGCCGGTGAGCAGGGGGGCCAGCATCTGCCAGATGGAGATGTCGAAGACCAGCGGCGCGGTGAACGCCAGCCGGTCGGCGCCGGTCAGCCCGAGGTCCTCGGCCTTGGCCCACAGGTGGTTCATCATGCCGCGGTGCTCGACCAAGGCTCCCTTGGGGCGCCCGGTGGTTCCCGACGTGAAGATGCAGTACCTGGCCTCCAGGGACCGGTCCCCGGAGGCACGCCCGGACGGGATGGGGGCGGGGCCGTCCGTATCGGGCGCGTCCACGGTGGGGACGCCGAGCTCCGCGGCCGCCTTGACGGCGGTCCCGCCGGCCGGTCCGCCGCCCCCGGGGTCGCCCGAGTAGTCGAGCAGCAGGGCGGCCTCGCTGCGCCGGAGGACATCGGCGACGCGCAGGGCGGGCCAGTCGGGGGAGAGCGGCAGATACACGGCGCCGAGGCCTTCGAGCGCGAGGAAGGCCGCGACGGTGTCGGCCGAGCGGTCGCCGACGGCGGCGACGACGGTGCCCGCACCGCAGCCCGCGTCGGCCAGCACCGCGCGGAACCGGTCCACGCGGCCGAGGAGGTCCGCGTAGGTGAGGGTCCTCGTACCGTCGACGACCGCCGTGCGCCGCGGAGTCAGGCGGGCCGTGCCGGCGACCGACTCCAGTACGCCGGCGGAGGCGTCGGCACGGCTGTCCCCGCCGAGGCCGAGTTCGCGGGCGCGGTGGGCCGCACCGGACGCGAGGGGCAGTTCGGCGAGCCCCTGGGGGGCGTTCACGACGCCCCCGCGCTCTGGTGGCGGTCCAGCTCGTGGAAGAAGCCGCCGACAGGCAGGGCGGAGCCGTCGGCGGTGGCCCGGCGGTGCACATACGCCCCGACGACCAGGTCGAGGACGCCCAGGCCGAACGGGGAGAACACCACGGGCCGGTCGGCGGGGGCGGTGTAGCCGCCCGTGAGGACGTCGTACAGCGTGGCGTCGAGGAAGTCGCGGTGGCCGGTGCTCTGTTCGGCGAGGTGGACGGAGGTGGCGGCCTTGAGGACGTGCTCCACGTCGTCGACCACGTTGGCGCTGCCGAGGATGACCTCGGTGCCCAGGTCGCGGAGCGAGACATGGAGCACGAGGGGGTTGTGGCCGAACCACGAGGGGTCGGTGACGTGCGGTTCCGCCGCGGTGGTCGCGAAGACCACCAGGTCCGAGGAGCGCACCAGCAACTCGGCGTCGCCGTGGACGCGGACGGGCCGCCCGGTCGGTCCCAGGACCTGGTCGGCGAAGCTCTTCGCGTACTCCGCGCTGAGGTCGAAGACTCCGAACTCATCGATTTCCCAATGGAGTTCGGACAGGTAGTCATGGATGAAGCGTGCGATCAGCCCCGTACCGACGAAGCCGATCCGGCGCGGGGTGCCGCGCTGGGCGGCGATCCTGCGGGCGGCGGCCGCCGCCGAGGCTGTCTCTTATACACAT
>NZ_KL585427.1:50159-55387 GCF_000721935.1 Streptomyces sp. NRRL WC-3549 | reverse complement strand
AGGCCGCGGTGCGCACCGCGCTGATGACGGAGCCCTCCAGACAGGCGTAGGGATAGCCGGTGCGCGGGTCGTTGAGCAGGAGCACCGCGGAGGCGCGCGGAATGCCCAGGCCGAGGTTGGTGGGGAAACTGGAGATCCACTTGATGCCGTCGACGCCGACTTCGCCGCCGACCGAGGCGGGCAGCGCGATGATGCGCGCGCTCGGCCGGTCGGGGAAGCGGAGGAAGTACGAGGGAGGGTTCACCGTCCTTCCTTCGCCGTGGAGCCGGTAGGCGTCCTCGACCAGGTCGATGACGTCGGCCCGGCGCCCGGCCAGGGCCCGGTGCACTGCCTCGCCCGGGACGACGGAGAATTCCGGAGGTCCGGCCTGCTGCTCAGCCATTGCTGTCTTCCCGTTCCGTGAGGAGGATGCCGTAGGTGTCCTGGACCCACGCGTCGTCGTAGACCGTCTCGATGTAGCGGTCGCCCAGGTCCGCCGAGATGGCGACCGCCGTCAGGGACCGCTCGGGGTCGTGCTCCGCGAGCCACCGGGCCGCCCCGCTCACGACGGTTCCGGTGGAGCCGCCGAGGAGGAACCCGTGCCTCGCCAGGCGCCGGCACATGCGCACCGCGTCCCGCTCCGGCACCGTGACGACGTCGTGCACCAGGGCCGGGTCCACGAACGGCATGGGCACGCTGGCACCGAGGCCGGGCAGGTGCCGGGGGCCCGGGGGCATGCCGAAGTTGACCGAGCCGACGGTGTCCACCGCGACGACGCGCACCGCCGAGCGGTTCTCCCGGAAGTAGTGCGCGCAGCCGGACAGGGTGCCCCCGGTCCCCGCGCCGACGAACAGCACGTCGAGCCCCGGGAACTGCTTGCCGATCAGCGGGGCGGTGTTCTCGTAGTGGGCGAGCCAGTTGGCCGGGTTCTCGTACTGGTTGAGCCACACGAAGCCGGCGTCGCGCTCACAGAGCTCGCGGACGAGGGCCTTGCGGGCGGAGAGGTAACTGCCGCTCTCGTCGGGTTGGTCGACGACGACGACCTCGCTGCCGAGGGCGCGCATCAGTTTGACCGTCGCCGGGTTGCACTTGGGGTCGGTGACGCAGACGAAACGGATCGACCGGGCGGCGGCCACCACGCTCAGGGCCACGCCGAGGTTGCCGGAGGACGATTCGACGAGCGTGGTGCCCTCGTCGATCAGGCCGCTCCGGATGCCCGAGGCGACCATGGACGTGGCGGCCCTGAGCTTCACGGACCCCGCGAAGTTGAAGCCCTCGCACTTGAGGCGGAGCGGGATGCCCACCGATTGCTCCAGGTCGATGTAGACGTCGCTGTCGACCAGTTCGTCCGCTGTCGAGATGATTGCCAAGAGTCCAGTCCGCTTCTGTCTGCTCACCCCTGCGGTCGGTCCTGCGGTCAGTTGTCGAGCTTCTGCCAGGCGTCGAGACCCTGCAGGGCGAAGATGTCCTTGACCGAGGCGATGGAGCCTTCGAGGGCGGTGGTGTCGCCGTTCTCGTAGACCGCGCGGTAGGTGTCGCGCAGGGCGGTGACGGTGGCGCGCAGGCCCTGGTTGGCGTAGATCACGACGGAGACGCCGGCCTGCTTGATGTCGTCGATGTGCCAGTCGGGGTAGGTGGTCGGCACGATGACCACCGGCACCCGGAAGTCCCAGCCGTCGAGGAAGGCGGTGACCTGGTCGCGGCTCCTGGCCTTGGAGTGCACGAGGACGGCGTCCGCGCCGGAGTCGGCGTAGGTGCGGCAGCGCTGCAGGGCCTCGTCGACGTCGAGGCCGCTGATCAGGGCCTCGGTGCGGGCGATGACGAAGGTGTCCGCGGAGGCCTGGGACTCCTTGGCGATCTTGACCTTCTTCGCGAACTCCTTCGTCCCGAGCAGCGTCTGGCCGCCCGCGACGAAGCTGTTCATCTTGGGGAAGAGCTTGTCCTCCATGCAGAGCCCGGTGATGCCCGCCGCCTCGAACTCGTGGACCATGTGGGCCACGTTGAGGTTGCCGCCGTAACCGGTGTCGCAGTCGGCGACCACCGGGATCCGCAGCACCTTCTGGATGTCGGCCGCGGCCTGGAGGTACTCGGTCATGCTCAGGATGCTCGCGTCGGGCAGCCCGCGGGACGCGGACACCTCGAGGCTGGAGGACCAGACCGCCTGGAAGCCGGCCTCTTCTGCGAGGAGGCCGCCCAGGGCGTGGTTGGCCCCTGCCACACGGACCACGTCGTTGTCGGCGAGGACCGAGCGGAATGAAGGATAGATGGTTCGCTGCACGCCTGGATCTCCTGAATCGTTCGCCTGCGAGAGATGAATCGCGCTACGCCTTTGTAGGGCGGGCCTGTGGAGGCATGAAGAAGGCAAGTCGTTGCCAAGAGGTCGTACTCAGGATCGTCGCGTGTGCCGAGTGGTGCGGTTGTCCGGCACCGTCAGGACGGTAGAGCGAGGTTGGCAAGCTTGTCAATCACTTGTCAAGCAGTTGACAGCGTGCTGAAATGCATCTGGCTCGGCCGTTGGAGCCGCACGGGAACGAGAGAGGAACCGCAGACAATGAGCACCGCGCTCGCGCCTACTCAACCGCGCACCCTGGAAGTCCCCGCCGAGGCGCTCCACGCCTTTTCCCCGCAGACCCAGAGGGAACTGGCCGCTCACGTGGCGGAGCTCGGCCGGCTGCACCCGACCGGGCGCGTCGACGCCATCGAGGTCGACCTCGGAGCCCTCCCGCTGTTCACCGCGGAGATCGAGGCCTCCCGCGGAGTGATCGACTCGACCACGCACTTCATCGTGTACGACCGTGTCGAGGGCGTCGACTCCCTCCGCGCACAGGGCCTCTACGCCTGGGTGCTGGGTACGGCGCTGGGCCGGCCCATGGTCCAGAACACCGACGGATGGCGCCTGATCGAGGTGTACGACCGCGGTATCCGCAAGACCATCGAGGAAGGGGCCCGCTACCACCAGACCAAGCAGGGCTCCTACATGCACAACGACGCCGTCAACGACGTCGACCCCATCGACTACCTGCTGCTGTCCTGCGGTCAGTCGGCCCACATCGGCGGCGAGAGCATCCTCGTCGACGCCAAGCCGGTGCACGAGGTCCTCGTGCGGCACCCCGACGTCCTCGCGATCCTCACCCAGGACTTCTGGTTCGAGAAGCGGGGCATGGCGCTGTCCGGGGAGACCGGCTTCTTCCGCTCCCCGATCATCCGCTACACCCCCGAGGGCGAGCCGCTCGTCCGCTACTTCCGCACGTACATCGAGGTCGCCCACGAGAAGAAGGGCGAGCCGATCACCGCGGAGCAGCGGGACGCCCTCGACTTCTTCGACGCGGTCCTCGACCAGTCGTCCGTGCAGTACCGCATCCGACTGGAGCGCGGACAGACGCTGGTCTCCGCCGACGACCGCTTCCTGCACACCCGCACGGCCTTCTACGACCGGTTCGAGCCGCGGGAGATCGACATGACCGTCGACGAGGCCGACGAGGCCAACCGCTACATGTTCCGGATGTGGTCCGCCAAGTAGCCCGCCCCGCCCCCCGCAGCACCGACAGCCGAGGAGAAGCACCCCATGCCCCTGAGCAGCACCCTACGGGCGGTGGGCCACGACCTGGCCGCCGAGATGGGCCGGCAGCGCCCGCACGACTGCCTCGCCACGTCGGCGATGGCACAGTCCTGGCACCGCACCAGCGGCCGGTTCGCCGAAGGGCGGGTCAGCGACGTCAGTGTGCAGCGGGGGCAGGCCACCGCCGCCCGCTACGTCCTGCGCGACTCCTTCCGGCACCGGGCCGTCTCCGGCCTCGACCCGACGGTGGCCCGGCTCGACGCCGGTGAGGGCGGCGCCCGCAGGCCCGTCGCGGCTTCCGGGGCTGCCCCGGAGTGGATGGAGCTGTCGTCCGCCCTCGCCGGTCTCGGCGAACTGGAGGCGGCGGCGCGGGCGTTCGACCCGGCGGTCGCCCAGGTCGTCATCGACTTCGAACTCGGGGAGCAGGACATGTGCCTGGTCCGGGACGGGGAGCTGTTCGACGAGAGCCGTCTGCTCACCTACCTCACCGTCCGGGTGATCGCCCGGCGGGGCGGTCGCGTCGCGACCGGCTTCTACACCCCCGGTGTGAGCGGCCGGCTGAGCGGCGTCGACGTGCGTGCGGCGGGCCGCGAGGTGGCCGCCCGCGCGGTGGCGGGCCTGGATGCCCGGCCCGCACCGGTCGGGCGGCTGCCCGTCGTGGTGGCGGGCGGCCGCGGCATGGTCCTGCTGCACGAGGCCTGTTGTCACCCGCTGGAGGGCGACGAAGTGCTGCGGGGCTCCGTCTACGCCGGACGGCTCGGCGAGGACATCGCCTCGCCCCTGGTCACACTCCGGGACGACCCGACGGTGGCCGGAGCGGTCGGCTCGTACGCGTACGACGACGAGGGCACCGTCGGCGGCCCCACGACGCTCATCGAGAACGGGGTGCTCACCGGCTACCTGACCGACCAGGAGTCGGCGGCGCGGCTCGGCCGGGACTCCAGCGGAAACGGGCGCTGCACCACGGCGCTCCAGCCGCCGCAGCCCAGGATGACCAACACCTGCCTGTCGGCAGGGACCTCGACCGTCGACGACATCATCGCCTCCACCGGGTACGGGATCTACGCCCAGCATGTCGGCGGCGGCGAAGTCATCGAGTCGACGGGGGAGTTCACGTTCCGGGTGACCAACGGCCACCTGATCGAGAACGGGCGGGTCACCGATCCCGTCGAAGAGACGACCATCACGGGAACGGGGGAGCAGGTGCTCAGGGACATCGACGCCGTGGCCGACGACAGCACCGTCGGAGCGGCCAAGTGCGGGAAGTTCGGGCAGTGGGTGACGGTCGGCGTGGTCGGCCCCACACTGCGCGTCGGCTCGCTCCTCGTGGGCGGTACCGGGCGATGAGCCGAGCGAGCGAGACACTCGTGGAGGAAGCGGCGCGGCACGGCGCCGACGCCGAGGTGTGGACCGTGCGGCAGGGGATCGACGAACTGGTCTCCCGCGGCGGTGTGATCGAACGCCGCAGCGAGGTCACCACCGGCGCCACGGCTCTGACCGTGTGGGCGGACGGCACCGAGGGCTACGCCGTGCAGAACACCCCCGACTCCGCCGACACGGAGCTGGTCGCCACCGCCCTCGGGGTCGGCCGTGCGCTCGCGGCGCCCGCCGCGCCCCCGCCCCCGCCCCCGGCGGCGGCGCCGTACACCCCCGCCGGCCCGCTGCCGCACCTGGACGCCGAAGCGGCCGA
>NZ_KL585427.1:48028-49952 GCF_000721935.1 Streptomyces sp. NRRL WC-3549 | reverse complement strand
TACGGCGGCTCAGCGAGGCCGACGACGGCCTGGAGGTCGAGCTGCGGGTACGCGCCGACCGCGCCGGGGTGCTTCTGCACCGCGCGGGCGCCGTCCCCGCCGAGTACGCCACGGGCGTCGTCCAGGTGCACGCCCGGCTGACCGCCCGCGGCGCCGGCATCGGCCACATGGGCCACCAGACGTACGGCCGGACCGTGCGGGACGTACTCGACACGGTCGAGAAGGAGGAGCTGCCCGAGCTCCGCGACCTCGCCCGCGTCCTCGCCGACCGCCCCGTCGCGGAACTCGCCTACGACGACCTCCTGGTGGACGGCCGCGTACTGGTCAGGCTGCTCACCCTGGTCGCGCCCGCCTTCCTGCTCGACTCGGTGCTGGAGGGACGTTCCCCGCTGGCGGACCGTACCGCCGCCGCCGGCGTCGGTTTGGTCGACGACCCGACCGCGGACGGCAGCCCCCGCGCCGTGCCCTGGGACGGGGAGGGCACCCCCTGCGGCCCCACGGTCCTGGTCGAGGACGGCGTTCTGCGCGGCTACCTCAGCGCACGCCGCACCGCCGCCGAGGCCGGCACCGCCGGCACCGGTTCCGGGCAGCGCGGACCGTCCGGCGAGATGTCCACGGTCCAGCCCGGCTACCTGCTGCTGCGCCACACGGTGGACCTCGGCACCGAGGTACGGGAAGGGCGCACCGTGCTGCACGTCGTCCAGGCGAACGGGGCGCACACCTCCAACCCCATCACCGGCGACTTCTCGATCGGCGCCAACGCCGTGGTCGTCTCCCCGGACGGCACACGGCGCAACGCGGGCAACATCACGCTCGCCGGAAACGTCTTCGACCTGCTCCGCCACATCGACGGGCACGACGGGCGGACACGGGTCAACCGCAGCAACAACGCCTTCGTGGCCGGTCCGGGCGTCTGGACCACCTGCCTCACGACCGGCCGCTAGGAGCGCTCCCGTGTCCCTCCTGAAGAACCCTCAGTTCCGCCTGTTCTGGGGTGCCCAGACGGTCAGCATGGTCGGCACCAACATGGGCCGCACGGCCATTCCGCTGGTGGCCGCGACCACGCTGGCGACGACCCCCTTCCAGATGGGCCTGCTGAACGCCGCGCAGACGGCCGCGTTCCTGATCGTCGGTCTGCCCGCCGGCGTGCTGGTGGACCGGTCCCGCCGCCGTCCGATCATGATCGTCTGCGACCTGCTGCGGGCCGCTCTGCTGCTGCTGATCGGACTGGGCTTCTTCCTGGACCGGATGTCCTTCACGGCCCTCATGGTCTCGACGCTGCTCCTCGGCTTCGCCACCGCGTTCTTCGAGATCGCCTACCAGTCCTACATCCCGGTGATCGTGGGACGGGACCAGCTGGTCGAGGGCAACGCCCGGCTGGAGAGCACCAGCGCCGTGTCCAGGCTGGTCGGCCCGACCCTCGCCGGCTTCCTCGTGACGGCCGGTGCCACGGCGGCGCTGTGCGCACAGGCGGTCGGCCACCTCTTCTCGGCGCTGCAGCTGTCCCTCATCCGCACGGCCGAGCCGGTCCCGGACCGGGCACCGGGCCGGCGCATGGGGGCCGAGATCAAGGCGGGTCTGCGGTTCGTGCTGCGCGATCCGGTGTTCCGCGCGATCACCGGGTCGGCCGCGACGTACAACCTCTTCTACGCGATGGCCACCCCCCTGGTCATGCTGCTGCTCGTCGACGAGATCGGCCTGTCCGGCACCGCCGTCGGCGCTCTGATGGCGGTCAGCGGGGTCGGCGGTGTGTTCGGTGCGGCCGTCGCCGGCCGGGTCGCCGCCGCGTTCGGCCCGGTCAGGGCGATGTGGGCCACCTACCTCGTGACCATACCGACCAGTCTGCTGATCCCCCTGGCCTCGGACGGCTGGGCGACGGTGCTGTTCGCCTTCCCCTGGTTCGCCACGAGCTTCGGCATCGTCG
>NZ_KL585427.1:43747-47783 GCF_000721935.1 Streptomyces sp. NRRL WC-3549 | reverse complement strand
GCCCGCCGGACCTGCTCGGCAGGATGAACGCGAGCGTCCGCTTCCTGGTGTGGGGCATCCTGCCGGTCGGCTCGGTCGTCGGCGGGACGCTCGGGGAGTGGCTGGGCGTCCGCGGCGCGCTGTTCGTGGCAGCGGCGGGCATGAGCTCGGGCGTCCTGTGGCTGCTCTGCTCCCGGTTGCGCACCATGCGCGACCTCCCGGCGCCGCAGGAGACCCGGCCCGCCGACGCCGCCCCCTCGGGCAAGTGACCCCCTGTCAACCCAGTCAGTACAGCCGGTGGGCAAAGCCGGCGGAATGGAGCTATAGGTGTCTTCCCGTTTCGTGGTGTTCATCGACTCGCCGTGGACCGGCGCGGGCCAGGACTGCGCCCGCTTCCTTCTGGAGCGCGGTGTCACACCGGTCATCATCGCCGCCGATCCGGCGGCCCTGCACCCCTCGCTGCTGCACGACTACGCCGAGCTCGGTGTCGAGATCCGCGCCTGCGACGTGGACTCCGCCGACGCCGTCGTCGCGTTCTGCCGGGAGCTGGAGACGCAGGGCGAGCTGGTCGGAGTGACCTCGGTGTACGAGTACTACTGCGACCTGGGCGCACGGGTCGCGGCCCGGCTCGGGCTCGCCGGTCCCGACCCGGAGGCCGTCGCCATCTGCCGCTCCAAGGCGGCCATGCGCGAGGCCATGGCCGAAACCCCGGGACTGAACCCGCTGTTCCAGGTCGCCGAGTCCCCCGAGGAGGCCGTGGAGGCCGCGCGGACCATCGGCTTCCCGGTGGTCGTCAAACCGCTCGACCTCACCGGAAGCCTCTTCGTCCGCCGCTGCGAGACGGCCGAGGACGTCGCGGCGATCACCGAGGAGGTGAGGGGCATCGGTGCCTACCTGGGCCACAGCGTGGCCGCGAAGGTCATCGTCGAGGAATGCGTCCTGGGCACCGAGTACTCCGCGGAGATCGTCCACGGCAAGGTCCTCGGCCTCACCGAGAAGATCGGCAGCGAGCCCCCGCTGTTCCTGGAGATGGGGCACATCTTCCCCGCCCGCCTGCCGGCGGAGCAGGAACAGCTCCTCCTGGACAAGGCCGAGTCGGCCGTCAAGGCGATCGGTGTCACCTGGGGCCCCGCCCATGTCGAACTGAAGCTCACCGCGGACGGGACCGACGCACGGGTCATCGAGGTGAACGGCCGCATCGCGGGCGACCGCATACCCGAGGCCGTCCGGATCGCCAGCGGCGTCGACATGTGCCGCCTCCACATGACCGCGCTGCTCGGCGGCACACCGGACCTGACCCTGGCCTGCGACCGCACCGCCGCGATCCACTTCCTGATGCTGGAGGCGAGCGGCCGCATCGACGCCATCGACGGCGTCGCCGAGGCCCAGGCCCTGGAGGGCGTCCACGAGGTGCACCTGCGCCCGGGCGTCCAGGCCGGGATCACGTACGAGGCCAACGGCTCCAACCGGGACCGCGCGGCCTGGATCATCGCGGAGGGGGCCGACCGCGACGAAGCGCTCGGCCGGGCCCGGGCGGCGGGCGACAGGCTCGTCTTCACGTGGTCCCCGGCCGGCTCATGACGGTCGGGTACGGGGAGCGCACCACGACGGCGGAGGGCCCGGCCCTCACCGTGTCCTTCGCCGCGGGGGAGGGGCAGGACGCTCCGCTCACCTGGAGCCAGCGGTACTACCTGGCCGAGCTGGACGCGGCCCGGCCGCACGGCCGCGGCCTGACCGTCCCCCGCCTCTACCCCCTGCGGCCCGGCGTGGGCGAGGACGACGTCGCCGAGGCGCTCCGGGGACTGATGGAGCGCTTCGAGTCCCTGCGCAGCCGTGTGGTGCGCGCCCGGGTGGCGCACCAGCGGGTGCATGCCGCCGGAACCCTCCGGGTCCCCGTCCACGACCTGCCGCCGGACGGCGCCGAGGCGGTGCTCACCGGGCTCGCCGCGCGGCCCTTCGACGTCGTCGAGGAGTGGCCGGTGCGTGCCGCCGTGGTCACCGAGGGCGGCAGGCCGCGTTTCCTGGCCATGGTGTTCAGCCACGTCGCGGTGGACGGCTACGCACTGCTGCCCGTCAGCGCGCACCTGGTCGCCTCCTGCGCGGCGGCCGACCCGGTGGCGCGCACCGCGCCGCACTCCTCCACCCCCGGCCTCCAGCCGCGCCAGCAGGCCGAGGCCGAGGCGTCCCCCGCCGGGCAGCGGGCGGCGGAGCGCGCGCTGCGGCACGCGGGGGACGTGATGCGGCGCATGCCGGCCACGCCGCGGACACCGCCCCGTGCGGTGACCGGCGAACGGTTCCGCTTCCTGCGGCGCCGGTCGGCGGCGCTCGACCTCGCGGTCGGAGCGGTGGCCGCCCGCACGGGGCAGAGCCCGGCGTCGGTCCTCGCCGCCGCGATGATGTGGGTGGGCGCCGCCGAGACCGGCGCGCACCACGGCTTCGTCCAGCTCGTCTCGGCGAACCGGCTGCGCCCCGAAACCGTCGACGCCGTGCTGCCCTACTCCCAGCCGGTGCCCTGCGGGGTGGACCTGACAGGGGCGTCCTTCGCCGAGGCGGTACGAAGGACGGCGACGGCCTCCCTGCGGGCCTTCAGGGCCGGGCCCTGCCCGCCGGACCACCTCGCCGAGCTGCACGCGGCGGTGCAGGCGGAACGGGGCGTACACCTCGACATCACCCCCACGCTCAATTACCGCCCCAGAGCCACCACTCTGCCGGTGCGGGAGACGGACGCGGCCGAGCTGGCCCGGGCCGCGGCGGACGCCCGCTCGGAGTGGGTGGACAGCGACCTCCTGTGGCGGTCCGGCCACTACCTCAGCGTCGACGCCGACGAGACGGGCCTCCGGCTCGTCCTCCAGGTGGACACGGCGGTGCACCCGCCCGGACGGGCCGAGCACCGGCTGGCCGACCTGGAGCACCTGCTGTGCTCGGAGGCGGCGGCCGGGCCGGACGCGTACGAGCCGTCCTGACGGGCCGGGCCGTGCCCTGCCCGGCTCCCTGTCCCGTCCGGCCCCCCGGCCCGCCCGGCCCCTTCGAATCCCTGATCCCGGTCGGCCGGGAGACGGACCGTCACCCACAGCCCGCCCCACACCAGTCAGGAAGAACCGCACATGGCAGCAGACCGACAGCAGCGAACCGTCGTCCTGATCGGCGCCGGAGTCATGGCCGAGGGATACCTCCGCGCGGCGGGGGAGCTGGGGCTGCGGGTGGGGGTCGTCGAGACGCCCACCCGGTACGCCGCGCTCACCGCGCGATTCCCCTGCATCGTCGACTTCGAGCCGGTGGACGAGGCCGACGCGGTACGTGACGAGAGCTGGCTGGCACCGGCGACGGCCCTGGCCGGACGGCTTGCCCCGGACGCCGTGTGGGGCTTCGCGGAGGCGCACGTCCTGGCCACGGCCGTCGTCCAGCACCGCCTCGGCCTGCCGGGCCCGGGACTCGACGCGGCGGTCGTCTCCCGCAACAAGGCCCTGCAGCGCGCCGAGTTCGCGCGCGCGGGCCTGCCCCAGCCCGGTCATCGGCACACCACCCGGCTCTCGGCCCAGCGCGAATGGGCGCTGGAGCGCCTCCCCGTCGTGGTGAAGCCGGTGTCGCTCCAGGGCAGCCAGGGCGTGGAGCGGATCGTGAGCGCCGGTGAGTGGGACGACGCCGTGGCCCGGCGCGACCTGGAGGGCCCCCTCCTGGTGGAGGAGTACGTCGAGGGCCCCGAGTACAGCGTGGAAGCACTGGTGCACCGGGGCCGTGTCCTGTTCACCAACCTCACCCGCAAGGAGACCACCGGCCCCCCTCACTTCGTCGAGCTGCACCACGAGGCCGGTCACGGCGCCGGCCGGCCGCTGCTGCGCAAGGCCGCGGACGCCCTGTGCGAGGGGGTGGTGGCGGCGCTCCACCTCGCCACGGGGGTCGTGCACCTGGAGTTCAGGGCCCGCGCGGACGACGACCTGCTGATCATGGAGGTGGCGGTCCGCACGCCGGGCGACCACATCCTGGAACTCGTCGCACGCGCCCACGGGTTCGACGTCTTCGCGGCCTGCCTGCGGCTCGCCCTCGGCGAGCTCCCGGC
>NZ_KL585427.1:37973-43574 GCF_000721935.1 Streptomyces sp. NRRL WC-3549 | reverse complement strand
GGCTCGCCCTCGGCGAGCTCCCGGCGACCCCCGACGGCCGGAACCCGGTGCGCGCCGCGGGCCGCCTGTTCCTGTCGGCGCCGCGCCCGGGCCGGCTGGTCTCGCTGGACCTGGACGCCTGGGCCGGCCGGCCGGGCGTCGCCCGCTACGAGCCCAGACTCACGCCGGGTACACAGGTGCGCCCCGCCGAGAACTCGGGGGACCGGCTCGCCTGGGCCGTACTCGACTGTGCGACACCTGCCGAACTGAGCGCCCTGGCCGCGGAGCTGAGGGCCGGAGCAGGTGTCGTGACCGCGGAGGGGACCTGAAGCGCACAGCGCGGTCCTCACTTTCCCCAGCTTCGAAGGAGCCTCATGTCCCGGCAATACGTCCTGATCGTCGGCGGTCGGATCGAGAACGTCCGCAAAGCGAAGGCGCAGGGCCTCGGCGTCGTCTTCCTCCAGCGGCCCGAGCTGTTCCTGGCGGAGCACGCGGCCGAGGTCGACGCCGCGCTGCTGATCGACTACACGCGCTGGGACGTACTGGAGCCGCTGATCACCGCGGCACACCGCGTGTACGGCTTCACGAGCGTGACCACGACCAACGAGGCCGGGGTGGAGCCGGCCGCGCGGATCAGCGATCTGCTCGGGCTCGGCGGCGTCCCCCATGAGGTCGCCCTGCTGCTGCGGGACAAGCTCAGCATGCGCCGCCATCTGGAGTCCGCGGCACCGCACGTCACCGTCGCCGCGAAGGAGGTCACCGACCGTGCGGGCATGGAGGAGTTCGGCGCGGAGCACGGTTATCCGTTCATCGTGAAGCCGATTGACGGAATCGCCAGTCTCGGCCTGCAACTGGTCGAGGACGAAGGGCAACTCGACGACGCCTGGGCGACGTTGAACCGACTGCGCGGGGTGGATCACCAGTTCGCGACGGCCTTCCCCATCGACCGGTTCCTCATGGAGGAATTCGTCGACGGGCCCGAGTTCTCCGTGGAGGCGTTCACGTTCGACGGGCGCCACGTCATCGTGTCGGTCACGGAGAAGCTGACGTCCGACCATTTCGTGGAGCTCGGCCATGTCGTCCCGGCGAGGCTGGCCCCGGGAGCCGCCCAGGAGGTCGAGGCCTGTGTGACCACGTTCCTCGACGCGATCGGCCTCGGGCAGGGGCCGAGCCACACCGAGGTGCGGCTCTCGGTGCGGGGCCCGCGTGTGATCGAGTCCCACAACCGCCCGGGCGGTGACCGGATCAGGGACCTGGTCGAAGCGGCGTACGGGTTCGACGTGGAGTTGTACACGGTGGCGTGGCAGAGCGGGACCCTGCCGCCGCTGACGGCCCGGCCCGGACTGCGGCAGGGCGCGGCCACCCGCTTCCTGAGTGCGGAGCCGGGGACCGTGACCGCGATCGAGGGGCTCGCGGAGGCCCGGGAACCGGAGGGCGTCCTGGACGTCGCCCTGTCGGCCCACGTGGGCGACACCGTACAGCCGCTCAGGTCGAGCTGGGACCGCCTGGGCCAGGTCGTCGCCGTGGCAGAGGACGCGGACGCGGCCCTCGCCCTGTGCGAGAAGACCTGCGCGGCCGTGGTCATCCGGACGGAGGTGCCCGCCGATGCCACCGAGTGAACCCGCTCCGGACACGGGACGCCCGTCCGCCGGACGCGTCGCCGAGGGGGCGGGCCCGTCCGCCTTTGGCGACCACACGGAGATCACCACGCGGGAGGAGCTGCTGAGCCTGATCGGCGACCCCAGCCCGGTGGTCTTCAGCAAGGCGTCGCCGGTGCTGCGGGAGTTCGAACGGGAGTGGATCCGGCACACGCCGCTGTGCTTCGTCGCGACGGCTGCCGCGGACGGCACCTGTGACGTCTCCCCGAAGGGGGACCCGCCGGGCTTCGTCCATGTCCTCGACGACTCGACCCTCGCGGTCCCCGACCGACCGGGCAACCGCAGGCTCGACAGCTGGCTCAACGTACTGCAGAACCCGCACGTGGGGATGGTCTTCGTCATCCCCGGCAGGGGGGACACGCTGCGGGTCAACGGCCGCGCCCGGCTGGTGCGTTCCCCGTGGCTCCTCGACCGGATGGTCGTCAAGGGGAACCGGCCGGCGCTGGCGCTCGTGGTGGATGTCCAGGAGGCATACTTCCACTGCGCCAAGTCCTTCATGCGCGGAGCGGTGTGGGACCCGGATTCCTGGGCTCCGGACGCCGCCCCGTCGAGGGCGCGGATCGCGAAGGCCACCGAGTGGACCGACGTACCTCTCCAGGCGCTGGAAGAGCGGTACGGTCCCGGCTACGCACGGCGGCTCTACCCGTGACCCCGGTGAACCGTGACATCCCCGACCAGGGGGTGCACCGGGGGCGGAGACGGGGTGTACGGGGGGTGCGGGGGTTGTGTCCTGACGGTTGAGCTGAGGTGAACGCCAAGCCTTGCCAAAGCTTGGCAAGGCTTGCCAAAGCCGCCGCCGGACATTAGTGTCAGGGGCGTCGAGCGGGTGAGTGTCCGCCCGATGGCTGGGGGGTGATCAACGGTGATCGCGTCTACGGTGTCCGCGTCCGTGTGTATCAACTGGGGGTTATGCATCATGAAGGTTCTGACCGGCGCTCTTGCCGCCTTCGCGTTCTCCGTCCTTCTTGTGGCCGGCAACTTCTCCGCCGGCTCCTCGGTGGAGCTCGCCGCGTCGGGCGACCAGTCGACGGTCGCCCCCATCGCAGTCGACGGTCGCCCCCATCGACTGGCCGTAGGCGCTCAGGTGCGCTCAAGGCTTGCCGATTGAGGCAACTTTTGACAGACTTTTGGTCGGTGGGGGTGCCGCTTCTGCGGCCCCCCATCGGGCGTTCTGTGCGGGACGTCCTGTGGCGCTTGGAGTCGAGACCCTCAAGGACGGCGGCCCATCATGCTGGAACAACCGAGCTTCGGTCGACGCTTGCGGCAACTGAGGCTCCAACAAGGCAAGTCGCAGTCGGAGTTGACGGGGACCGGGATGTCGGCCGCCTATCTGTCCCGGCTCGAATCAGGGGCGCGGCGCCCCACGGACAGGGCTGTGACCTACCTCGCCGAACGGCTCGGTGTCCCGATCGAGAGCTTCACGGAGCACTCCGAGGACGATCTCGCCGATCTCGTCATGACGCTCTCCTCGCGCTCGGACGGTGAGCGTGACACGGAGATCCGGGACTTCCTCGCGGCCGCGCTGAACGACGTCGCGGAGGTGAGCGAGACGACGCGCTGGGAAGCCCTGGCCCTCTTCGCCCGTCAGCACGCGGCGCTGGGCGACTTCGAGGAGGAGTGGAAGGTCCTGGGCAAGCTCGCGGAGGTGAGCCGGGAACTCAACCGCCCGACCCTTCAGGTCCATGTCCTGCAACGCATCGCCCGGTGCAGCCGCAACCTGGGGGACCTGGAGGAGACCCGGCGGGCCGCGCGCGAGGCGCTGGACCTCAGCCGCCGCCACCAACTGCGCGTGCTGGCGACGGACCTGGTCCGGATCAAACTGCTCCTCATCTCCGCCGAGGCCGAGCTGGGCAATCTGACCGAAGCCGCCAAGCTCAGCGCCGAGACGTGCGAGACCTTGCCGCGTGACACGGGCGCGCTCGCGGCGGAGGCCTACTGGACGGCCTCCACCGTCAGCATCCGCCGGGGCAGCCCCGACAGGGCGCACGAGTACATGCAGGCCGCACTCGCGGCCCTGGCCAGTCCCGAGGACCTGGTCCGGGTCTGCGGCTGGCAGCCGCCTCCCTGGCGCTCCAGGCCATGCCGCCCCGGGTGCAGGAGGCCCAGGTCTTCCTGGCGGAGGTGGAGCCGGCCCTCCAGCTCACCGGTGTGTCCCGGCACGTGCAGGAGATGACGCTGCTGAAGGCCCAGTTGAGCTACCACCAGGGAGACGCGGAGCAAGCCGCGCACCTCGTGGACAGCATCGCGGGCGAGGCGAACCTCCTGGAGTTCCGGGACCTGGTCCGCTTCAAGACGCTGCGTGAGATGCTCGCGGCCCGCCGGCGACCGGCGGGGCGCCGCCTGCGCGAGCTGGCCGCCGAGGTCCAGATGGCGCGCATGCCCGACCTCAGCGCGGAGGTGTGGCGCGCCGCCGCCGAAAGCCTCTCGGGCGAGGAGATCCAGCAGGCCCCGGAACCGGAATCGGCCTGAAGGCCGGACGGGCGCCCCGCCCGCCCGCCTCCGCGACGAGTCCGACGCCGCGACGGGCCCCGGCGAGCCGGCTCCCCGGCCCGGCGGCCCTCGGACGTGCCTGACGCACGGGTGACGTGGCCCCGGCCGGCAACGGGCCCCCTCGCGCGGCAGGCCCTGGAAGCCGCCCGCGGCCCGGCCGATCGGGCTCGCGGTTCGGCCGTGGTCGGGCGAGGAGCTCACCGGAGCCGCGCACGCCCGTGAACCGCGGCCCGACGGGCACCCCCACATCACCGTCGCCCTGGCCACGCACGGTGTCGGCCGCGCCTCCCGCGGCCCCGGTGCGCTCCCCGCCCACCGGGTCGCCACCGGACCGCAGTCGGTACGGCTGTTGTCGGCGCGGCGCGAGAGCCCCTGACGGACTGGACCGGCCCCGCCCGCCGGGCCGCGGACCGCCCGGTGGCCGCTGCCGGTCGGTGGTGGCCGCGTGCGGGCGGACGGCGGCCGCCGTCGGACGCCGGCGGAAAGAGCTGGTGCACATCTCTTCTCTTGGTTCGGAGGGCGCTGTTACATTCCGGAAAACAAGAATTCATTTCAGTCTGTGACTGGAGGCACCCATGACGGTTGTCGATGATGTCCCCGCCGCCCACGCGCCGGTCCGTCGCGAGCTGCCACCGTCGATGGTCGAGCGGGTGACGCTGATCATGGACGCGTTCGAGGGGCGATCGTCCCGGCTGTCCCTGGAGGAGGTGTCCCGGTGCACGCGGCTTCCGCGGTCCACCGCGCACCGCATCCTCGACCAGCTCGTACGGCTGGGCTGGCTGGAGCACACCGCGCTCGGGTACGGACTCGGGCGCCGCGCCCTCGGGTTCGGCGGCGGGGACGGGGCGCACAGCAGGATCCGCGAGGCCGCCGCCGCCCGCCTGCACCACCTGCAGATCAGGACCGGCATGGTCGTGCACCTGGCCGTCCTGGACGGGGCGGAGATCCACTACCTCGACAAGGCCGGCGGCAGGTTCGCCGCCACCGTGCCCTCGCGGGTCGGCGGCCGGGCACCGGCCCACTCGACGGCCCTGGGCAAGGCCATGCTGGCCTGGCTCGAACCGGAGGACGTGGAGGCCCGGGCCGGCGGGTCCATCACCCGGCTGACTCCGCGTACGATCGCCGACCTCAGCACCCTGCACCAGGAGCTCAACCGCATCCGGCGCCGCCACGGCCTCGCCTTCGAGCGCGGCGAGTGCTTTCCCGACATCGCGTGCGTCGCCACCGCGGTCCGCGGACCCGAGGGGCCCGTCGCCGCGATCTCCCTGGTCGGAGACGCCTGGTCCCCGCTGGAGAAGGTCGCCCCGCTGGTGGTGGACGCGGCCCGGCAGGTGTCCCTGGAGCTGTTCCCGGGGCAGGAGGAGCTCCGGGCCAGGCCGGCCCGCCGTGCGGCCACCTGCCCGGAGGAGACCTGGTCGCCGCAGGCCATGGACCGGCTGCTCGCCGTGGGCCAGTACGGGGACTGGCAGTAGCC
>NZ_KL585427.1:31723-37776 GCF_000721935.1 Streptomyces sp. NRRL WC-3549 | reverse complement strand
GGGGTCGCCGGCGGTGCGGTACCGGCCGGCGGACCGCCCCGTACGCGCGGCCCGGCGCGCCGGCTCAGCCCCAGTGGTCCCCCCACCCCCACGGGTCGGGGGCCGGGGCGGCCGGCGGGCGGTCGACGCCGAAGCCGCCGCGGAAGAACAGCATCGGCTCACGGTCGCTCACGTCCTCCAGGGCGAGGACCCGGCCCAGCACCACGTCGTGGTCGCCCGCTCCGTGCACGTCGTACACGTCGGCGTGCACCCGGGTCAGGACCCCGGGCAGCGACGGCGTGCCCCAGCGGGAGAGCTCCCACGCCAGGCCCTCGTACTTGCGCCCCTTGGAGGAGCCGAACCTGCCGCAGAGATCGGTCTGCTCCGCGGCCAGGACGTTCACGGTGAACCGCCCCGACTCCCTGATCCTCGGCCACGCACGCCCCCGGTGATCGGCGCAGAACAGGACGAGGGCCGGGTCCAGGGAGACGGACGCGAAGGACTGGCAGGCGAACCCGACCGGATCGCCGTCCCGGCCGACCCCCGTCACGACGGTCACCCCTGAGGCGAAGGTCCCCATGGTGCGCCGCATACGCAAGGGCGTCGGCTCGGTCTCCTCAGGGGCCTCCGGCGCGGACAGCGACTCAGCGGTCATCGGTTTCACCTCGACGGGGACGATGCGGTGGCCTGCCCGGGACCGGGCAGGGGCCGAAGGTAGGACACCGGCCGATCACCCCGGGCGGGCCGTTCCCGATGAGTGGAACGGCCCCGGGGCGCGGCCCGGCCGCCCGCACCCGCACCCCCCTCGACCCCCGCATCCCGGTGACCGAGACATCCCCCGCGGGCGCCGGACGGCCGTGGTTACGGTCCGGGAACCGAGCGCACGGCAGCCAGGGGCCGCCCGCCCCGGGACCACCGCACCGCCGGAACCACCACCGGACACCCAGGTCAATCGATCACCGAGTTCAACCGAGGGCAGGGATGATGACGGAGCTGACCCACGACTCCACATTGCGCGAACTCCCCACCGAACAGGGCGTGCTGCGCTACCACGAGGCCGGCGACGGACCTCCCCTGCTGCTCCTGCACGGTTCCGGACCCGGGGTCACCGGCTGGCGCAACTACCGCGACAACCTGGCCACGTTCGCCGAGCACTTCCGCTGCCTGGTCCTGGAGTTCCCGGGGTTCGGGGTCAGCGATCCGGCCGACGGCCACCCCATGGTGACCGCGGGCACCGCGGTCACCCGCTTCCTGGACGGACTGGGGCTCCAGCGGGTCGACGTCATCGGCAACTCGATGGGCGGCATCGTCGGCACCCGCTTCGCCCTCGCCCACCCCGACCGGGTCCGCCGCCTCGTGACCATCGGAGGCATCGGCCGCAACGTCTTCAGCCCCGGCCCCGGCGAAGGCATCAGGCTGCTCACCGAGTTCACCGACGCCCCGACCCGCGAAGGGCTGGTGCGCTGGCTCAACTCCATGGTGTACGACCCGGCCCTGGTGACCGAGGAACTCATCGAGGAACGGTGGGCGCAGGCCACCGACCCGGGCACCCTCGCAGCCGCCCGCCGGATGTACGGCAGCGAGGCCTTCGCGGCCCGCACCGCCGCGGCGGCCGCCTCCGACGAAGCGCCGTACTGGTCGATGCTGCACCGCCTCCGGGCGAAGACGCTGCTCACCTGGGGGCGCGACGACCGGGTCAGCCCGGTCGACATGTCGATCCTGCCGATGCGGACCATCCCGGACGCGGAACTGCACGTCTTCCCCGACTGCGGGCACTGGGTGATGATCGAGCAGAAGGCCGCCTGGGAGAGCGCGGTCCTCGCCTTCCTCACCCGTGAGGACGCGGCGTGAGCGCCCGGGGCGCCCAGGACGCCTCCTGGGACGAGGAGTTCGACTTCGTCGTGGTCGGCAGCGGCGGGGGCGGCATGGCCGCCGCGCTGACCGCCGCGGACTGCGGACTGTCCACCGTCGTCGTCGAGAAGGGCGCGATGTACGGCGGCACCACCGGTATCTCCGGCGGCGGCATCTGGATCCCGAACAACCCCACGCTGCGGGCCCGGGGACACGACGACAGCCGCGCGTCCGTACGCCGCTACCTCGACCGGCTCACCGAGAGCCGCGTCCCCGCCCCCCGCCTCGACGCGTACGTCGACCAGGGCCCGGCGGCGATGGAACTGCTGGAGAAGAGCCGCTGGATGCGGTTCTTCTGGGTGGAGGGCTATGCCGACTACCACCCCGAGTACGACGGGGGCCGCCCGCTCGGCCGCTCCGTCGAGGCCCTGCCCTTCGACACCCGCAAGCTCGGCGAGGACGAGAAGTACCAGCGGCCCAACAGCCTCAAGGGCCCCCTCGGCCTGTGGATCACCGCGAAGGACTACCGCAACCTCGCCATGGTCAAACGGACCTGGCGCGGACGGTGGGCCTCCGTGACCGCCGCCTGGCGGGTCTCGTCCAACGTGGTCCGCAGGCGCCACATGGCCACCGGCGGCCGGGCCCTGGTGGCCCGGATGCGGATGGCGCTCAAGGACGCCGGCGTACCGGTGTGGCTGCGGAGCCCGATGACCGAGCTGATCACCGACGCCCACGGCAAGGTCACCGGCATCCTCGTCGAACGCGACGGCACGGCCGTGCGGGTCGGCGCCCGGCACGGCGTGCTGCTGGCCACCGGCGGCTTCGACCACAACCGGGAGATGCGCGAGAAGTACCTGCCCGAAGGCGGCCGGGACGACCACAGCGCCGGGGCCGTCGAGAACGTCGGCGACGGGATCCTCGCCGGGCAGGCGCTCGGCGCGGCCCTCGACTTCATGGACGACGCCTGGTGGATGCCGTCGGTGCACCACCCCGCCGGCGCCACCATCCCCCTGGTGTCGGAGCGGTGCATCCCGCCGTCGGTGATCGTCTCCGGCGACGGCAGGCGCTTCACCAACGAGTCGTCCCCGTACGTCAACTTCGTCCACGACCAGCTCCGGGGCGGGCACACCACCGCCTGGTTCGTCATGGACGCCAAGGCCCGCGCCCGCTACCCCTTCGCCCAGATCCTCCCCGGCATGCCGTTCCCCAAGGCGTTCTACGAGAACGGCACCGTCCACCGCGCCGACGGCATCGCCGAACTCGCCCGGAGCATCGGCGTACCGGCGGACGCGCTCGGCGCGACCGTCGAACGGTTCAACGGCTTCGCCCGGACGGGCAAGGACACCGACTTCGGCCGCGGCGACAGCGCCTACGACCGGTACTACGGCGACCCGACCCTGAAGAACCCCAACCTCGACGTGATCGACAAGGCCCCCTACTACGCCGTGCGCATCGAGATCGGCGACCTCGGCACCAAGGGCGGCCTGGTCTGCGACGAGCACAGCCGGGTGCTGCGCGAGGACGGCTCCGCCGTCGCCGGGCTGTACGCCACCGGCAACACCTCCGCCTCCGTGATGGCCAACGAGTACGCCGGACCGGGCGCCACCATCGGCCCCTCCATCGTCTTCGGCTACATCGCCGCCCGGCACGCCGCCGCCCGGACCGCGGCGGCCACGAGCGGGAGCACCCCATGAGCCCCGCACCGCTGACCGTACGCGTCGTCAAGGTCATCCGGGAGACGGCCGACGCTCACTCACTGGTCCTGGAGCCCGCCGGGACGGACCGGGACCGGTTCACCTACCGGCCGGGGCAGTTCCTCACCCTCAGGGTGCCCTCCGACCGGCCCGGCGGAGCCGCCCGCTGCTACTCGCTGTGCAGCTCCCCGGTGCGCGACGACCATCTGAAAGTCACCGTCAAGCGCACCGCGGGCGGCTACGCCTCCCACTGGATCTGCGACCACGTCACCGAGGGCGACACCCTGGAGGTGCTGCGGCCCGCGGGCACCTTCACCCCGCACTCGCTCGACGGCGACTTCCTGCTGCTGGCCGCCGGCAGCGGCATCACCCCGGTGATGTCCATCCTCGCCTCGGCCCTGCACGCCGGGAGCGGGCACATCACGCTCGTGTACGCCAACCGCGACGAGCAGTCCGTCATCTTCCGCGACGAACTGGCCGCCCTGGCACGGGAGTACGGCGACCGGCTGACCGTCCTGCACTGGCTGGAGTCCGTCCAGGCCCGGCCCACCGAAGCCGGCCTGAGGGCCCTGGCCGCCCCGTACACCGAGCGCCCCGCCTTCGTCTGCGGGCCCGGGCCCTTCATGGACCTGGCCGCCGGTGCGCTCGCCGGCCTGGGGGTGCCGCCGGACCGGATCACCGTGGAGCGCTTCACCTCGCTGACCGGCGACCCCTTCGCGGAACGCGGCCCCGCCCCGGAACCGGCCCCGGGCACCACCGGACCCGCCGCCACCGCCGAGGTCGAGCTCGACGGCGAGAGCCGCACCGTCGCCTGGCCCCGGGGCACGCCCCTGCTCGACGCGCTGCTCGCCGCCGGCCTGGACGCCCCGTACTCCTGCCGGGAAGGAGCCTGCAGCGCCTGCGCCTGCGTGCTCACCGAGGGCGAGGTGGCCATGGAACGCAACGAGGTCCTGGACGCCCAGGACCTCGCCGACGGCCTGATCCTCGCCTGCCAGGCGCGCCCGCTCAGCGACCGGCTCCGGGTCACCTACGACGGCTGACCCGGCCCCGCAACCGCTCCCCTTACCCCCTCGACCCGGATGAGGTTCGAACACCGTGACAAAGGCGACCGCCGCGATCGTCGGATCCGGCAACATCGGCACCGACCTGATGTACAAGCTCCTGCGCTCCGACGCCATCGCGCCGCGCTGGATGATCGGCATCGACGAGCAGAGCCCCGGACTCAAGCGCGCCGCCGACCACGGCCTGCACACGAGCGCCGACGGTGTCGACGCGCTGCTGGCCGGTGACGAGCGGCCGGACCTGGTCTTCGAGGCCACCTCCGCCTCCGTCCACCGGGCCAACGCCCCCGAGTACGCCCGGCTCGGCATCCAGGCGATCGACCTGACCCCCGCCGCGATCGGCCCGGCGGTCGTGCCGGCCGTCAACCTCGGCGAGCACCTCGACGCGCCGAACGTCTCCCTCATCACCTGCGGGGGACAGGCCACCATCCCGATCGTGCACGCCGTCTCCCGGGTCACCGAGGTGCCGTACGCGGAGATCGTCGCGAGCGTCGCCTCGCCGTCCGCGGGCCCCGGCACCCGCGCCAACATCGACGAGTTCACGCTGACGACCAGCCGCGGCATCGAGACGATCGGCGGCGCGGCCAAGGGCAAGGCCATCATCATCCTCAACCCGGCCGAACCGCCGATGCTGATGCAGGACACCGTCTTCTGCGCCGTGCCCGCCGACGTGGACCGCGACGCCGTCACCGCCTCGGTCCACGAGACCGTCGCCCGCGTGGCCGCGTACGTACCCGGCTACCGGCTCCGCGCCGAGCCGCAGTTCGACGGGCCGACCGCGGTCAGCGGCGGGCTCGCCCGGGTCGCGGTGTTCATCGAGGTGGAGGGCGCCGGCGACTTCCTGCCGCCGTACTCCGGGAACCTCGACATCATGACCGCCGCCGCCACCGAGGTCGGCGAGGGCTTCGCCCGGCGGATCACCGCACGCCGCGCGGCCGTCTGACCCCCCGCTCACCGAGGAGTACACGAGTCATGCCCACGCCCTACAGCTCCGAGCTGGACATCCGCGTCACCGACTCGTCCCTGCGGGACGGTTCGCACGCCAAACAGCACCAGTTCACCGTCGACCACGTCACCTCGATCGTGGCCGCCCTCGACGACGCGGGCGTCCCCGTCATCGAGGTCACCCACGGGGACGGCCTCGGCGGGTCCTCCTTCAACTACGGCTTCAGCCACACCCCGGAGCAGGAACTCATCAAGGCGGCGGTGCGTACCGCGCGCCGGGCGAAGATCGCCTTCCTGATGCTGCCGGGCCTCGGCCTCCAGGACGACATCCGCGAGGCCGCCGACAACGGTGCCTCGATCTGCCGGATCGCCACCCACTGCACCGAGGCCGACATCGCCGTGCAGCACTTCGGCCTCGCCCGCGACCTCGGCCTGGAGACCGTCGGGTTCCTGATGATGTCGCACAGCCGGCCGCCGGAGGAACTGGCCCGGCAGGCGCGCGTCATGGCCGACGCCGGCTGCC
>NZ_KL585427.1:28642-31580 GCF_000721935.1 Streptomyces sp. NRRL WC-3549 | reverse complement strand
CGTCATGGCCGACGCCGGCTGCCAGTGCGTGTACGTCGTCGACTCCGCGGGCGCCCTCGTCATGGAGGAGACGAGCGACCGGGTCGCGGCGCTGGTCGCCGAACTCGGCGACGACGCGCAGGTCGGCTTCCACGGCCACGAGAACCTCGGACTCGGCGTCGCCAACTCCGTGCTCGCGGTGCGCGCCGGAGCGCGGCAGATCGACGGATCGACCCGCCGGTTCGGCGCCGGTGCGGGCAACACGCCCGTCGAGGGCTTCGCCGCCGTCGCCGAGAAGCTGGGCATCCGCACCGGCATCGACGTCCTGAAGATCATCGACGCGGCGGAGGACGTGGTACGGCCCGTCATGGACGGCGAATGCCTGCTCGACCGGATGTCCCTGACGATGGGGTACGCCGGTGTCTACTCCAGCTTCCTGAAGCACGCCGCCCGCCAGGCCGCCACCTACCAGGTGTCCGGCGCCGAGATCCTCATGGAGGCCGGCCGGCGCGAACTCGTCGGCGGCCAGGAGGACCAGCTCATCGAGATCGCGGTCGCCCTCGCGGCGAGGAACCGGTCCGCCAGCACCCAGAACCCCGCCGGGAAGTGAGGACAGCCATGCCCAATCCGGTACTCGAAGCGGTCGAGGCACGCGCCGAGGAGATCAGCGCACTCGGCCCCGCCAACGAGGCGCTCGGCCGCCTCGACGACCAGGCCGCCAAGATCCTGCGGGACGTCGGCGCGGTCCGCATGCTCCAGCCGAAGGCGTACGGCGGCCTCGAACTGCACCCGCGCGCCTTCGCCGAGACCGTCATGAGGATCGCCTCCCTGGACGGGGCGACCGGCTGGGTCGCCGGTGTCGTCGGCGTCCACCCCTGGGAGATGGCGATGGCCGACCCCCGGGTCCAGGAGGAGGTCTGGGGCGAGGACCCCGACACCTGGATCGCCTCCCCGTACGCGCCGATGGGCCTGCTCCGGCCCGTCGACGGCGGCTACGTCTTCAACGGTCGATGGCAGTTCTCCTCCGGCACCGACCACTGCCGCTGGATCTTCCTCGGCGGCTTCCTCGCCGACGCCGACGGCACCCGGCTCAGCCCGCCGCGGTCCGTGCACGTCATCCTGCCCCGCGCCGACTACGAGATCGTCGAGGACTCCTGGGACGTGGTCGGGCTGCGCGGGACCGGCAGCAAGGACATCATCGTCCAGGACGCCTTCGTCCCCGCCCACCGCGTCATCGAGTACGCCAAGGTCGTCGACGGATCGCTCGCCGCCGAGTCGGGCCTGGCCAACCCCTCCTACCGGCTGCCCTTCTCCGCCGCCTTCCCGCTGGGCATCACCTCCGCCGTGATCGGCATGTGCGAGGGCACCCTCGCCCACCACCTCGCCTACCAGAGCACCCGGGTGCAGATCACCGGCCAGGCCGTCAAGGACGACCCGTACGTCCTCTACGCCGTCAGCGACGCCGCCGCCGAGATCGCCGCCTCCCGCGCGGCCCTCCTGGACAACGTCTCCCAGATGTACGACATGGTCGCCGCGGGCGAGGAGATCACCTTCGAGCGGCGGGCCGTGGGCCGGCGCACCCAGGCCGCCGCCGCCTGGCGGGCGGTCCGCGCGGTCGACGAGATCGTGGCGCGCTCCGGCGGCAACGCGATGCGGATGGACAACCCGATCCAGCGGTTCTGGCGCGACGTGCACACCGGCCTCACCCACGCCATCCACGTGCCGGGCTCCGTCTTCCACGCCTCGGCGCTCACCCAGATCGGCGTGGAACCGCCGCAGGGTCCGATGCGCTCGATGATCTGAGACCCGCTCCCCGCACCCAGGCCGGACCTGAGAGGAACACACCCCATGACACAGATCCGCGGGCTCGGATATCTCCGGGTCCAGACCCAGGACATCCCCCGCTGGCGCCGGCTCACCGTGGACGCCCTCGGGTTCGCCGAAGGAGAGGGGTCGGGCCCCGACGGCCTGCGCCTGCGCATGGACGAGCGGCGCGCCCGGCTCGTCGTCCTGCCCGGTGACACCGACAAGGTGCTGTCCGTCGGCTGGGAGGTGCGCGACCAGTTCGCGCTCGCCGCCGTCGGCCGGGCCGTCGAGGCCTCCGGCACGCCGGTGGAGATGCTCGACGAGAAGGAGGCCGACGACCGGGGCGTCGAGGCCGCCCTCGCCTTCCGGGACCCGGCCGGCGTGCCCGTCGAGGTCTTCTTCGCACCGGTCCTCGACCACAGCCCCGTACTCACCGGCCTGGGCCAGCGGTTCGTCACCGGCAGCCAGGGCATGGGACACGTCGTCCTGCCCACCACCGCCATGGACGAGACGGTCGCCTTCTACACCGAGGTCCTCGGCTTCCTGCCGCGCGGCGGCATCCGGCTCGGCGGCCAGGCCCCCGACGCCCCGCCGCGACGGGTCCGCTTCATGGGCGTCAACGAACGCCACCACAGCCTCGCCGTCTGCCCCGCCCCGCACGGCGAGGGCCCCGGCATGGTCCACCTGATGGTCGAGGTGGACACGCTGGACGCGGTCGGCCGCGCCCTCGACAACGTGGGGAGGGAGGGCTTCTCGCTCTCCTCCACCCTGGGCCGGCACACCAACGACAAGATGGTCTCCTTCTACGTGCGCGCCCCCGGGGGCTGGGACATCGAGTACGGCTGCGAGGGCATGCGGGTCGACGAACGGCACTACACCGCCGAGGAGATCACCGCCGACAGCTACTGGGGCCACGACTGGTCCGGCTCCGAGCCGCTCGCCGCCTTCGCCCCGCCGGAGAGGAACGGATGAGTACCACCGGCACCGGCCGGGCCCGCGCGTCCCGGCCGGTGGCACCCGTCCCCGCGTCGGACATCGGGCACTACGACGCGGAGAGCGACGTCCTGGTCGTCGGCTTCGGCTGCGCGGGGGCCGCCGCCGCGTACGAGGCCGCCACCGCCGGGGCCGCCGTCACCGTCCTGGAACGGGCCGG
>NZ_KL585427.1:27855-28484 GCF_000721935.1 Streptomyces sp. NRRL WC-3549 | reverse complement strand
GAGATGTGTATAAGAGACAGCCTCCGCCCTGTCCGGCGGCGAGCTCTACCTCGGCGGCGGTACGCCGGTGCAGCACGCCTGCGGCTTCGAGGACAGCGCCGACGAGATGTTCGCCTACCTCGCCGCCGCGCTGGGCCCGCACGCCGACGAGGAGAAGCTGCGCCTGTACTGCGACGGCAGCACCGAGCACTTCCAGTGGTTCGTGGACCGCGGGCTGACCTTCGAGCCGACGCTGTGGGACAGACCGACCTGGATGCCGACCACCAGGGACGGCCTCATGTGGCTGGGCGAGAACGCCTGGCCGTACAACGAGATCGCCCGCCCCGCACCGCGCGGCCACCGCTGTGCCTGTCTCTTATACACATCCAAGCTGGTCGCCGCCGCCGAGGGCGCCGGAGCCGCCGTACACCCCGACACCCTGGCCACCGCACTCGTCGTGGACGGCACCGGCCGGGTCGTCGGGGTCAGGGCGCGCCGCCACGGCCGGGACCTGGCCTACCGGGCCCGCAAGGCGGTCGTCCTGACCACCGGCGGCTTCGCGGACAACGAGGAGATGCTCGCCGACCACGCCCCGCACCTCCTCGGCCACGGGAAGGTCAGCGACGGCCTCGACGACGGCAGCGGCATCC
>NZ_KL585427.1:22266-27581 GCF_000721935.1 Streptomyces sp. NRRL WC-3549 | reverse complement strand
GCTGCCCGCCCTGGCCGTCCGGGGCGTGCTGGTCAACGCCCACGGGCAGCGCTTCGTCAACGAGGACGTCTACCCCGGCCTGTTCAGCGTCGCCGCCGTCCTGACCCAGCCCGCACCGTACTGGGTGATCACCGACGAGGAGGGGTACGAGTCGGTCCCGGAGCAGGAGCGCTGGGGGGTGGTTCCCCGGTACGTCACGGAGACCCTGGCCGAACTCGAGGGCGAACTCGGCATGCCCGAGGGCGCCCTGGAGTCCACGGTCGCCGCGTACAACACGTACGCCGCGCGCGGCCGGGACCCGTACTTCCACAAGGACCCGCGCTGGCTCAGGCCGCTGCGCGGCCCCTTCGCGGCCGTCGACCCGAGGGCCGGGTTCCACCAGGGCGGCCGGCCGAGCGCCGGGGCGGGCACGGGCGCCGCCGGGTTCACCCTCGGCGGCCTGCACACCACGGTGGACGGTGCGGTGCTCGACGTGTCCGGCGCACCCGTCCCCGGCCTGTTCGCCGCGGGCCGGGCGGCCTCCGGCATCCATGGCGAGGGGTACGTCAGCGGCACCTCGCTGGGCGACGGGACGTTCTTCGGGCGCCGGGCCGGGACCGCCGCGGCGGGCGGCGGCTGAACGGGGACGGCGGGCGGCCTTGGGGCCGGGGCGGATTTCAGGACCCGGGGCCCGGGTGGATCCAGGGCTCGGAGCCCCGGTGGATCCGGGACCCGGAGCCCGGTGGCCCGGGCGGGCTCCGTCGTCAGGGGGCCGGAGCCACGTCCTCCGCCCCGTCCGCGAGCGGGAGCGTGCCCCGCGACGCCGCCTCACGGATGGTGTCGCGCAGCGCCCCGCAGCCCTCGAAGGCCCCGCCGGACGGGCCGCGCTCCACGCACGCCGCGGTGGCCCGTCCGTCCCACTGCACGCTCGTCTGCTGCCAGCTGCTCTTGCGCACCAGGACCCGGGCCGCGCACCGCTCGCAGGTCAGGGGGCGCATCGGGGAGCCGTCGACGAGCCGGTTGTCGGCCCGCATCAGACCGGCCGGCCTTCGGCGGCGGCCCTGCGGGCGAGGTTGGCCTCGACCTCCTTCTGCCACGCCTCGACGGGGCGCGTGGTGTCCAGCTCGAACTCGAAGCGGTCGGTCATCTCCGGTGTCACGTCGGCGGCGTCCACGTAGAACTGCTCGTACCAGCGCCGCAGTTGGTAGACCGGCCCGTCCTCCTCGCAGAGCAGCGGATTGTCGATGCGGGACTTGTTCTTCCAGATCTCGATGTCCTGCTCGAAGCCGAGCTTGATGAACTGCCCCATGCCCGTCGCGAGTTCGTCGGCGGCTTCGCCGGACAGCGCGGGTGAGCGCTTGACGATGATGCCGTACTGGAGCACGAAGCGGTTGGCGTCCACGGGGTAGTGGCAGTTGATCAGGACCGACCGCACGTCACCGGTGTCGTAGTGATAGGTGAGGTCGTCGATCATGAAGGACGGCCCGTGGTAGGAGGCCACCGAGTCGCTGCCGGTGGTCTTGGGCTTGCCGTCCTGCTCCTGGGGGCGTGCGTCGGGGCGGCCGGTGCCGCGCATGTACTGGGTGGCGGTGTGGCCCTCGAAGACGTTCTTGAAGTACGTCGGGAAGGAGTAGTGGACGTAGAAGAAGTGCGCCATGTCCACGACGTTGTCCACGACCTCACGGCAGTTGGCGTCCACGACGGTCTCGTACCAGAGCCAGTCGGTCCACTCCCCGCTCGTCGCCCCCTCGATCCGGGGGATCGTCACGTCGGCGGGCGGGGGGTTGCCCTCCGGGTCGTTCCAGACGAAGAGCATCCCGTCCTGGTCCAGCGTCGGCCAGGACGCCGTGCGGGCCCGCAGCGGGACCCGCTTGGAGTACGGGATCTGCTTGCAGCGGCCGTCGCCGCCCCAGCGCCAGTCGTGGAACGGACACGCGACCTGGTCACCCTTGACGGTGCCCTGCGAGAGGTCGCCGCCCATGTGCCGGCAGAACGCGTCCAGGACGTTGAGGGTGCCGTCGCCCGCCTGGAACACCACGAGCTTCTGGCCGAAGGCGCGCACGGCGTGCGGTGCGCCGTCCTTGTACTTCTCCGCGAGGCCCAGGCAGTGCCAGCCGCGCGCGAAACGGGTGGGTGCCGCACCGGCCTCGATGGCCCTGACCTCGTCGGATGCTGACTCGACTGTGCTCACGTTGCTCTCATCCCCTCATCAGGACGCGTGGTCTCACGGTTTCAGGACGGTAGGCCGGGCCCCCGGCCGCCCGGGCGGGGGAGTCCCACTGACCGGAACCGGCGCCGCGGGGCCGGCCGAGAGGCCGTCCCGGTCGGTGGGACGGCGCCTCGGCCACCCCGGCGGCCCGGGGGTACAGTCCGCCGCCCTGTCCGCAGTCGGCTACGGCGAAGGAGCCGTGATGAACCGTTTCGACGGTGTGAAGGTCCTGATCACCGGAGCGGGGTCGGGCATCGGCCGGGCCACCGCCCTGCGCCTGGTGTCGGAGGGGGCCGCCGTGTTCGCCGTCGACCGGTCCGGCGAGGGCCTGGCGGCGACCGCGGCCTCGGCGGGGCCGCCTCCCGGGCTGCTCGTGACGCACACGGCGGACGTCACCGACGAGGAGGCCGTGGCCGGTGCGGTACGCGCCGCCGCCGGCCGGCTCGGCGGCATCGACGTCCTGGTGAACGTGGCGGGCATCCACCGGACCACCCCCATCGGCGAGCTGACGGTGGCCGACATGGAACTGCTCTTCCGGGTCAACGCGGTCGGTACCGCCCTGTTCTGCCGCCAGGCGCTGCCCCTGCTCCCGGACGGCTCCGGCGTCATCGTCAACGTCGCGTCGTCGGCGGCGGCGCACGGCAACCCGTACATGACCGCGTACGCCGCCTCCAAGGGGGCGGTGCTCGGCTTCTCGCTGTCGCTGGCCGCCGAGGTGGCGCACCGCGGCATCCGGGTCGTGCCCGTGTCGCCCGGTTCGGTCGCCACCCCGCTGGCCGGTCCGCACGTGCTGCCGGCCGGCCAGGACGTCTCGTACTACGGGCGCATCCGGGCGCCGTTCGGCACCGCCGAGCCGGAACAGATCGCCGGGGTGATCGCCTTCGCCGCCTCACGGGACGCGGGTTACCTCACGGGCGCGGAGATCCGGGCCGATGGCGGGTCCCACATCTGAGACGGGGCGCGGGGCGGTACCCGTGGCCACTGAGCGGGACCGGCCCTTGCCGGTTTCCAGAACCAATTCTAGTTTTCGGTCATCGGTACCCACGCCCCCCGGGGGCCCTCACACTTACGGAGAGCCATGACAGAGGCCGTCATCGTCGAAGCCGCGCGGACACCGGTCGGCCGGCGCCGCGGGGCCCTGTCCGGGCTCCACCCGGCGGAACTCCTCGGGCTCGCCCAGAAGGGCCTGCTGGAGCGTGCCGGTATCGCCCCGGACACCGTCGAACAGGTCATCGGCGGCTGCGTCACCCAGGCCGGTGAGCAGTCCAACAACGTCACGCGCAACGCCTGGCTGCACACCGGACTGCCGCACACCACCGCCTGCACCACCGTCGACTGCGCCTGCGGCTCCTCCCAGCAGGCCGTGCACCTGGTCGCCGGACTGATCGCCTCCGGCGCGATCGAGACCGGCATCGGCTGCGGTGTCGAGTCGATGAGCCGGGTCTTCCTCGGGGCCGCCCTCGCCCCCGACACCGGACTGCCCGTACCCGAGAGCTGGACGCTGGACATGCCCGACCAGTTCACGGCCGCCGAGCGCATCGCCCGCAACCGCGGCATCACCCGGGCCGACGCGGACGCCCTCGGCCTCGCCTCCCAGCACAAGGCGGCCCGCGCCTGGGCCGAAGGACGCTTCGACCGGCAGATCCTGGAGATCCAGGCGCCCGTCATGGGCCCCGAGGGGCCGACCGGCGAGAGCGCCCTCGTCAGCCGCGACCAGGGGCTGCGCGCGACCACCCCCGAAGCCCTGGCCGGCCTGCGTCCCGTCCTGCCCGACGGCATCCACACCGCCGGGAACTCCTCGCAGATCAGCGACGGAGCCGCCGCCGTCCTGCTGATGAGCCGGGAACGCGCCGCCCGCGAAGGACTGCGCCCCCGCGCCCGGATCGTCGCCTCCGCCATGGTCGGCTCCGACCCCTACTACCACCTCGACGGGCCTGTCGCCGCGACCGAACGGGTGCTCAGCAGGGCGGGGATGACCCTCGCCGACATCGACCTCGTCGAGATCAACGAGGCCTTCGCCTCGGTCGTCCTGTCCTGGGCCCAGGTCCACAAGGCCGACCTGGACAAGGTCAACGTCAACGGCGGCGCCATCGCGCTCGGCCACGCCGTCGGCTCCACCGGCGCCCGGCTGATCACCCAGGCGCTGCACGAACTGGAGCGCACCGGCGGGTCCACCGCGCTGATCACCATGTGCGCCGGCGGTGCGCACGCCACCGCCACCGTCATCGAACGCATCTGAGGGGCGCCATGACCATCGGACTCACCCAGGAACACCGCGACCTGCGCGACGCCGTACGCGCCTTCGCCGGCCGGCACATCACCGAGGACGTCCTCAGGGCGGCGGCCGACGCCGACAAGGAGACCCTCCCCGCCCACTGGGGCGGCCTCGCGGAACAGGGCCTGCTCGGGCTGCACCTGCCGGAGGAGGCGGGCGGCGCGGGCTACGGGCTCGTCGAACTCGCCGTCGTCACCGAGGAGCTGGGCCGCGCGGTGGCCCCCGGCCCGTTCCTGCCGACGACCCTCGCCTCCGCCGTCCTGCACGCCGCCGGACACCACGCGCACCTCGCCGCGCTCGCCGCCGGGACCACGCTCGGCGCGGTCGGACTCGGTGCCGGCACCCTCACCCTGTCCCGCGCCGCCGACGGCACGGCGACGGTCACCGGCACCGGCGAACTCGTCGTCGGCGGCCACCTCGCCGACGTGTTCGTCCTGCCCGCCGCCGACGCCGGCCGGACCACCTGGCTGGTGCTGCCCCGCGCCGCCGTCGAGACCACCGACGTCCGCAGCCACGACCTCACCCGCCGCTCCTCCCGGGTCACCGCCCACGCGGTACCCGTACCGGCCGCCGACCTGCTGGACCTGGACCCGCGCACACCCCTGGACCTCGCCGCGGTCCTGTTCGCCGCCGAAGCGTCCGGCCTCGCCGACCGGTGCGTGGACACCGCCGCCGCGTACGCGCGCGTCCGGGAGCAGTTCGGCCGCCGCATCGGCCAGTTCCAGGGCGTCAAGCACCGCTGCGCCCGTATGCTCGCCCAGGCCGAACAGGTCCGCGCCTGCGCCTGGGACGCCGCCCGCGCCGCCGGCCCGGGCGGTGCAGGCGACCCCCGGGAGGTCTCGCTGGCCGCCG
>NZ_KL585427.1:19602-22067 GCF_000721935.1 Streptomyces sp. NRRL WC-3549 | reverse complement strand
GGAGGTCTCGCTGGCCGCCGCCGTCGCGGGAGCGGCCGGAGTGGACGGCGCGTTCCAGGTGGCCAAGGACTGCATCCAGGTGCTCGGCGGCATCGGTTTCACCTGGGAACACGACGCGCACCTCGCGCTGCGCCGCGCCCAGACCCTGCGGATCACCCTCGGCCCGTCCGCCGCCTGGCGCCGCCGTGTCGCCCGCCTCGCCCTGGACGGCACCCGGCGCACGCTCGGCGTCGAACTCCCGCCCGAGGCCGAGACGGTACGCGACCGGATCCGCACCGAACTCCGGGCGGCCGCGGCGCTGGACGGCAGGGCACGCCTCACCCACCTCGCCGACCACGGATACACCGCGCCGCACCTCCCGGCCCCCTGGGGCAAGGGCGCGGACCCGGTGACCCAGCTCGTCATCGCCGAGGAGCTCCAGGCCGCCGACCTCACCCCGGTCGACATGGTCATCGGCGGCTGGGTGGTCCCCACGCTGATCGCCCACGGCGACACCGCGCAGCAGGAGCGGTTCCTGGCCCCGAGCCTGCGCGGCGACCTCGTCTGGTGCCAGCTGTTCAGCGAACCCGGCGCCGGATCGGATCTCGCCGGCCTCACCGCCCGCGCCGAGAAGACGGACGGCGGCTGGCTGATCACCGGTCAGAAGGTGTGGACCTCC
The DNA here is from genome assembly GCF_000721935.1 of Streptomyces sp. NRRL WC-3549. Taxonomy (GTDB): domain Bacteria; phylum Actinomycetota; class Actinomycetes; order Streptomycetales; family Streptomycetaceae; genus Streptomyces. Next base: position 21,409 of record NZ_KL585427.1, on the reverse strand, counting down.
ATGGCCCGCGACGCCCACTGGGGCGTCCTGCTCGCCCGTACCGACACCGCCGTACCCAAGCACCGGGGCATCTCCTACTTCCTCCTCGACATGACCAGCCCCGGCATCGACATCCGGCCGCTGCGCCAGATCACCGGAGAGGCCGAGTTCAACGAGGTGTTCCTGGACGAGGTCTTCATCCCCGACGACCTGCTCGTCGGAGCACCGGGTGACGGCTGGAAGCTCGCCCGCACCACCCTCGCCAACGAGCGCGTCGCCCTCTCCCACGACTCGGTCGGCTCCGGCGCCGAAGCCCTGCTGGAGGCGGCCGCCGCGTCCGACGGCCTCGACGACGAACGGCTCACCACCCTCGGCGGCCACCTCTGCGACGCGCAGACGGGCGCCGTCCTCGCCCTGCGCACCACCCTGCGCACCGTCTCCGGGCAGCAGCCCGGCGCCGAGGCCTCCGTCGCCAAACTGCTCGGCGTCGAACACCAGCAGCGCGTCTGGGAGACCTGCGTGGACTGGCAGGGGACCGCCGCGCTCACCGGCGAGGGCGAACGGCACGACGCCGTCTGGATGTTCCTGAACTCCCGCTGCCTGTCCATCGCCGGCGGCACCACGGAGGTCCAGCTGAACATCATCGGCGAACGGATGCTCGGCCTGCCCCGCGACCCCGAGCCCACCGAGAAAGGCTGACCATGCCCATCGACCGCGACAAGGCGCTGACCGCGGACCCCTCGGTCCGCGAGATCCGCTGGACCACCCGTGACGTGCTGCTGTACCACCTGAGCCTGGGCGCCGGGGCCGACCCCGCCACCGGCCCGGAGCCGCATCTCACGTACGAGCGGGGCCTCACCGTGCTGCCGACCTTCGCCCTGGTGGCGGGTTCCGGTGTCTCCTCGGGCGAGACGGCCGCGCCCGGCTTCCACCTGCCCGGCATCGACATCGATCTGCGCTCCCTCCTCCACGCGGGTCAGGGGCTCCGCGTCCACCAGGCCATTCCCGCGTCCGGCACCGCCACGCTCCGCTCCCGCGTCGCCGAGGTCTGGGACAAGGGAAAGGCCGCGCTCGTCGTCCTGGAGTCCACGGCCACCGGCCCCGACGGCCGGGCGCTGTGGACCACCACCACCCGCATCTGGGCGCGGGGCGAAGGCGGCTTCAGCCAGGACCCCGGCCCCGAGGAAGAGCGGGTCACCCCGCCCGAACGTCCCGCCGACACCGTCCTCACCTCCCGCACCACACCCCAGCAGGCCCTGTGGTACCGGCTCAACGGCGACCTGAACCCGCTGCACGCCGACCCCGCGGTCGCCCGCGCCGCCGGATTCGACCGGCCGATCCTGCACGGCCTCGCCTCCTACGGCCTGGTCTGCAAGGCCCTCGTCGACGGCGTCCTCGACGGCGACGTCACCCGCCTCACCGGCCTCGACGTGCGCTTCGCCGGCCCCCTCGTCCCCGGTGAGTCCCTCACCACCTCCGTATGGCGCACGGGCCCCGCCGACGACTCCACCGAACGGCTCGTCCTGCACACCGCCTGCCCCGAACGCGACGGGGCTCCCGTGCTCACCCACGCCACGGCGACGGTGGTGACCTCATGACCGCCCCCACCCCCGGCGACGCGCCCGCGGCGGCCGGCCCCCGTCTGGTCGCCGAGGAGCACAAGGACGGCGTCGACGCCGCCGTGGCCGCCGCCCGCCGGCTGATCACCGCCCTGCTGCGCGCCGGCGACGGCACCGGCGCCGACCTGGACGCCGTCGCCGCGCAGCTGGACGCCGCCGCCGACCGCCTGACCGAAGGCGCGCTCCCGGTGCTGTCTCTTATACACATC
>NZ_KL585427.1:14926-19390 GCF_000721935.1 Streptomyces sp. NRRL WC-3549 | reverse complement strand
GATGTGTATAAGAGACAGGAGAACGCCCTCGCACCGCCGCTGCGGCTGCACGGACAGGAGGACCGCTCCGTCGAGGGCGTGGTCACGCTCGACCTGCCCTACCAGGGACCACCCGGTCATGTGCACGGCGGCATCTCGGCCCTGCTCCTCGACCACACCCTGGGCGTGGCCAACCACTGGGCCGGCACCTCCGGGATGACGGCGGAACTGACCCTGCGCTACCTGCGGCCCACCCCGCTGTTCGAGCCCCTGACGGTGACCGGCCGGCAGATCTCGGTGGAGGGCTCCCGGATCCGGACCGTCGGAGAGATCCGGGCCGGGGACCGCGTCTGTGTCACCGCGGAGGGGCTTTTCATCAACAAGCAGCTTCCCAGGCCGAGTTGAGAGAGGCGAGTCGATGGGGAACCTCGATGGCAAGATCGCGGTCATCAGCGGCGCGGGCCAGGGCGTCGGCCAGGGCATCGCCCTCGCCCTCGCCTCCGAGGGCGCGTCGGTCGCCGTCCTCGGGCGGACCGAGGCGAAGCTCGTGCACACCTGCGAGCTGCTGCGCGAGCGGGGGGCGAAGGCCGAGCCGTTCGTCTTCGACGTGCTCGACACGGCGCGCATCCCGGGCGTGGTCCAGGACGTCGCCGCCCGCTTCGGCGGGATCGACATCCTGGTCAACAACGCCTACAGCGGCTGCTACGGGCCACTCCTGTCGCTGGACGACGAACAGTTCGCCCGGGGCTTCCACAGCGGCCCGCTGGCGGCGTTCGCCTTCATGAAGGCCGCGCACCCCTACCTGGCGCAGAACGGCGGGGGCGCGATCGTCAACCTGGTCACCTCCGCGATGGTCCGCTGGGACCTGAGCACCTACGGGGCCTACGCCGCCGCCAAGTCCGCGCTGCGCTCACTGACCCGGGCCGCCGCCAACGAGTGGGGGCGCGACGGCATCCGGGTCAACGCCGTCGCCCCGCACGCCGTGTCCCCCGCCTACGCCCGGTGGCAGGACGCCCACCCGGAGGAGGCCGCCGAGTTCACCGCCTCCATCCCGCTGGGGTACGTCGGCGACTGCGAGCGGGACATCGGGCGGGCCGTGGCGATGCTGTGCGGACCGGACGCCCGGTACCTGACGGGCGCCACGGTCCCGCTCGACGGCGGCCAGGCCAACTTCGGCTGACCGCCGTACGGTGCCGCACCGGTGCCCCGTCCGGCCCTCCCGGTCAGCGGGACCGCACCGGGCGGGGCCGGGCGGTCCGCGCCTACCGTCACCGGCACCGGGGCGGCCGGGGGCCGCAGGGCCCCGGGCGCGGGTCGGTGCGGCGACACCGCCCCCGGGAGCCCGCCCGCCGGCCACCCCGGGAGGCCCCGGCCCCCCGGACCGCCGGATCACCCGGACCCCCGTCCCCCCGGACCCCACCGGCCCCGGGCCTCACGACCACCCCCGCACGCACCGCACGACACACCCCCGTACGGACACCGGCAGACCCGGCCACCCGGGTGAGAGGGACCGACGTTGCCACACCAGACGATTGCCGACCTGCTGCTCGCCCGGGCGGGCGACGGCCACCCGGGCCTGCTGACCCGTGACCGTTCCTGGACCTGGGACGAGGTGGTGAAGGAGAGCGCGGCCCGCGCCGCCTGGGCCCGCGAACTGCGCACGGACGGGCCCTTCCACATCGGCGTGCTCCTGGACAACGAACCCGAGTACGTCTTCTGGCTCGGCGCCGCAGCCCTCGCCGGCGCCGCCGTCGTCGGCATCAACCCCACCCGGGGCGGGGCCGAGCTCGCGCGGGAGGTGCGGCACACCGACTGCCAGATGATCGTGACCGACCGGGCGGGCGCCGACCTGCTCGGCGCCCTGGACGTCGGCGTCGACCGCGACCGCTTCCTCGTCGTCGGCGAACCGGCGTACACCAAGGGCCTCGCCGCCCACTCCGGCCGCCCCCCGGCCGCCCCGGGCGTCACCGCGGCCGACCGGATGCTGCTCCTGCTGACCTCGGGCACCACCGGCACCTCGAAGGCGGCGATCTGCTCGCAGGGACGACTCGCCGGGCTCGGTGCCTCCAACAGCGCCAAGTACGACATCACCCGCGAGGACGTCTGCTACTGCCCGATGCCGCTCTTCCACGGCAACGCGCTGATGGCCCTGTGGGCGCCCGCCCTCACCGCGGGGGCCACCGTGGCCCTCACCCCCAAGTTCTCCGCCTCCGGCTTCCTCGCCGACGTCCGCCACTTCCGGGCGACCTACTTCACGTACGTCGGCAAGGCGATCGCCTACATCCTGGCCCGCCCTCAGACCGGCGAGGACGCCGACAACCAGCTCACCCACGCCTTCGGCACCGAGGCGTCCCCCGAGGACGCGGCGCGCTTCCTCGAACGGTTCGGCTGCCGGCTCGTCGAGGGCTACGGCTCCAGCGAGGGCGCCGGCATGCTCAAGCGGGTCTCCGACGCCCCGGCCGGCGCCCTCGGCAGGCCCGCCCGGGACGGCGTCCGGATCGTCCACCCGTCGACCCGGGAGACCTGCCCGCCCGCCGTCCTCGACGGCTACGGCCGGGTGCTGAACCCGGAGGAGGCCGTCGGGGAGATCGTCGACACCGAGGGAGCCGCCCGCTTCGAGGGCTACTACGGCAACGCGGCGGCGAACGCCGAACGCGTCCGCCACGGCTGGTACTGGACCGGTGACCTGGGCTACGTCGACGAGGCCGGCTACTTCTACTTCGCCGGCCGCTCCGGCGACTGGATCCGCGTCGACGGCGAGAACATCTCCGCCCTGCTCACCGAACGCGTCCTGCGCCGGCACCCCCGGGTCATCGCCGCCGGCGCCTTCGGCATACCCGACCCGCGCTCCGGGGACCAGGTCATGGCCGCCGTCGAGATAGCCGAGGACACCCGCTTCGAGGACCTGGACCTGCCCGCTTTCCTGGCGGACCAGGACGACCTGGGCACCAAGGGCGCCCCCCGCTTCGTACGGGTCTCCCACGCCCTGCCCACCACCGGCTCCAACAAGCTGCGCAAGAAGGAGATGCAGCTGGAGGGGTGGCGCACAGGGGACCCGGTGTACCGCTGGGCGGGCCGGGGCCGGCCCGCCTACACACCGATGACCGACGACGACAAGGCCGCGCTGCGCGACGAGTTCCTGGCCAACGGGCGCGGGCGCTTCCTGCCCTGACCGGGCCCCGGCCCGCGGCGACAACCAAGGAGAACCACATGCAACTGCGCGAGAGCGCCGCGCACCAGGAGCTGCGGCGGGAACTGCGGGCGTATTTCTCGGGCCTGATGCCCGAGGACGAACGGCGCCGCGTCGGCGAGGAGGGCGTGGGCGGCGACCGCTTCCGCGAGGTGGTCAAACGGCTCGGCTCGGACGGCTGGCTGGGCATCGGCTGGCCCACCGAGTACGGCGGCCAGGGCCGCTCGGTCGAGGAACAGTACGTCTTCTTCGACGAGGTCCAACGGGCGGGCCTGCCCTTCCCGTTCGTCACCGTCAACACGGTCGGGCCGACCCTCATGGCGTACGGCTCCGAGGAGCAGCGGAAGCGGTTCCTGCCGGGCATCCTCTCCGGGGACACCGTCTTCGCCATCGGGCTGACCACCCGGGCGGTCCGGGACGGCGACGACTACGTCGTGGACGGGAGCAAGATCTTCACCAGCGGCGCCAACACCGCCGACCACGTGTGGCTCGCCGCCCGCACGGACCCCGACGCCCCCAAGCACCGGGGCATCTCCATCCTGATCGTGCCGACCGCGGGGGAGGGCTTCTCCTGGAGCCCCATCCGCACCGTCGGCGGCCTGGTCGTCGCCGCGACGTACTACAGCGGGGTGCGGGTGCCCGCCGGTGACGTGGTCGGCGAGGTGAACGGCGGCTGGCGGCTGATCACGGCCCAGCTGAACCACGAGCGGATCGGACTCGCCGCCCTCGGCGGCCGCATGATCCAGCTGTGGGAAGGGGTCCTGGACTGGGCCCGGGAGAACGGCACCATCGAACTCCCCTGGGTGCAACGTGAGTTCGCCCGTACGCACGCCCGGCTGGAGGCGATGCGGCTGATGAACTGGAAGATGACCGCCGCCGTCGCCCGTGACGCGCTCACCGGCGCCGACGCGGGCGCCGCCAAGGCCTACGGCACCGAGACCCACATCGACGTCCAGCGCGGGCTGACCCAGATCCTGGGAGCCGCCGGACGCATCCGGCCCGAGTCACCGGGCGCGGTCCTCGCCGGGCAGATCGAGCAGCTCTCCCGGCAGGGCATCGTCAACACCTTCGGCGGCGGTGTCAACGAGGTGCTCCGCGACATGGTCGCCACCCAGGGCCTCGGCCTGCCGCGCAAGGGACGTGGCGCATGAGCGGGCACGGCGAGCGAGCGGGGTACGAGGAGCGGCTCCAGGCCTTCACCGGGCGTGAGCTGCGCCCCCTCACACCGGCCCAGGACCCCGTCAACCAGCCGATGATCCGGCACTGGACGGAGGCGATGGGCGACACCAGCCCGG
>NZ_KL585427.1:13599-14612 GCF_000721935.1 Streptomyces sp. NRRL WC-3549 | reverse complement strand
GGCTACACCTCCGTGGTGGCGACCGACTCCGAGTTCACCTTCCTGCGGGAGCTGGAGATCGGCGACCACGTCTCCGTACGCGAGACCGTGGAGTCGGTCTCGCCCGAGAAGCGGACGGGGCTGGGCACCGGACGGTTCGTCACCACCCTGAAGACCTACACCGACCAGCACGGTGAGACGGTGGCCACCCAGCGCTGGCGCACCCTCCGCTTCCGCCCGGCCGCCGCGCCGAGAACCCGGGGAACGGCCCCGGAGGCCGCCCCGGACGCGCCGCCCGCCCTGCGTCCCCGCCCCGCCGTCAACCGTGACAACGCCTTCTTCTTCGAGGGCGCCCGGCAGCACCGCCTGCTCATCCAGCGCTGCACCGGCTGCTCCGCCCTGCGCCATCCCCCGGGCCCCTGCTGCCCCCGGTGCACCTCACTGGAGTGGGACACCGTCGAGGCCTCCGGGCTCGGACAGGTGTACAGCTTCGTGGTGAGCCACCATCCACGGCACCCCGCCTTCGCGTCGCCGTACCTCGTCGCCGTCGTCGAACTCGCCGAGGGGACCCGGCTCGTCACCAACCTGACCGGTGCCGCCCCCGAGGACGTCACCATCGGCATGCCCGTCGTCCTCGACTGGCTGGACGCCGACCCCGATCTGACCCTGCCGGTGTTCCGGCCCGCACCGACGGAGGCCCCCTGATGGACTTCTCCCTGGGAGAAGAGCTCGAAGCGCTCCGCGACCTGGCGCGGGAGATCTTCACCGACCGCGCCACCCCCGAGCGGCTGCGCGAGGTGGAGACCTCACCGGCCCGTGCCGACGAACGGCTCTGGGCCGACCTGGCCTCGGCCGGGCTGCTCGCGGCCGTGCTGCCCGAACAGGACGGCGGCGCCGGCCTCGGCACGGCCGGCCTCTGCGTCCTCCTCCAGGAGCAGGGCCGCCGGGTGGCCCCCGTACCGCTGTGGCCGGCGCTGACCGGCGGTCTCGCGGTCGCCGTGTACGGCAGCGCGGCCCAGCGGGCGGCGCTGCTG
>NZ_KL585427.1:12332-13386 GCF_000721935.1 Streptomyces sp. NRRL WC-3549 | reverse complement strand
CGCTCGCGGACGGCAGCGCGCGGCCCACCCTCGCGCTGGAGGAGTTCGGCCCCGCCGACCCCCTCCGCCCCGGTACCGAAGCCGTGGCGGACGGGCCGCACTGGCGGCTCGGCGGCCTCAAGGCCGCGGTCCCCTCGCCGGCCGGCGCGCGGTACGTCCTGGTGACCGCCACCACCCCGTCCGGTCCCGGCCTCTTCCTGGTGGAGTCGGACGCCCCCGGGGTGGCCTGGGAGAACGCCGAGACCACCAGTCACGACATGAGCGCCCACCTGACGCTCGACGGCGCACGGGCCGAGGCGGTCGGCACGCCGGGCGACGGCGCGGTCGCCCACCTCGTCAGGAGCGCCTTCGTCGCCCTGGCCGCCGTCCAGACCGGGGTGGCGGAAGGCGCGCTGGGCTACGCGGCCGGCCACCTGGCCGAGCGCGAGCAGTTCGGGCGCCCGCTCGCCACCTTCCAGGCCGTACAGCACCAGCTCGCCGACTGCTACATCGACATCGAGGCGATGCGGGTCACGCTCTGGCACGCCGTGGACGCGCTGGCCGACCCCTTCGACGCCCCCACGGCCGACCGGGCCGCCCTGGTCGCCAAGTGGTGGGCCACCGAAGGCGGTCTGGACACCGTCCACCGGATCCAGCACGTGCACGGCGGCATCGGCGTCGACACCGACTACCCGGTGCACCGCCACTTCCTGTGGGGCAAGCAGATCTCCACCACCCTCGGCGGGGCCGGGGCCGACCTCGAACGCCTCGGCGCACTGCTGACCCACGGGGCGGTGACGGCATGACCCGGCAGCCGGCCCCCGCGACGGCGGCCACCGCCCTGCCGCCCAGCCGCGCCTACGCCGACGTGGCGGCCGGGGAGGTGCTCCCCGAGCTGTCCGTCCCGCTCACCCGGACGCTGATCGTCGCCACCGCACTCGCGAGCCGCGACTACCAGGACGTGCACCATGACCCGGACCTCGCCCGGGAACACGGCTCCAAGGACGTCTTCATGAACATCCTGACCAGCAACGCCCTGGTCGAGCGCTATGTCACCGGCTGGGCCGGTCCCGCC
>NZ_KL585427.1:9832-12163 GCF_000721935.1 Streptomyces sp. NRRL WC-3549 | reverse complement strand
GATGTGTATAAGAGACAGGTCCGGATCCGCCTCGGCGTCCCCGCCCACCCCGGCGACACCCTGGTGTTCACCGGCACGGTGACGGGGAGGTCGGACGCGGACCGACAGGTGGAGATCGCCGTCCGGGGCACCAACAGCCTGGGCGCCCACGTCACCGGCACCGTCGCGGTGCGGCTGCCCGAGGAGGCCCGATGAGCACGGGGACGGCGAAGCGGGGGGCGTTCTCGGGCGCCGCGGCCGTGGCCGGGATCGGCGCCACCGAGTTCTCCAAGGACTCCGGCCGCAGCGAACTCCAGCTCGCCTGCGAGGCGGTGCTGGCCGCGCTGGCCGACGCGGGGCTCACCCCGTCGGACGTGGACGGGCTGGTCACCTTCACCGCGGAGACCAACTCCGAGATCCACGTGGCCCGCAACACCGGGATGGGCGAGCTGACGTTCTTCTCCCGCATCGGGTACGGCGGCGGGGCCGGCTGCGGCACCGTGCAGCAGGCGGCCATGGCGGTCGCCACCGGGGTCGCCGACGTGGTGGTGTGCTACCGGGCGTTCAACGAGCGCTCGGGCGAACGGTACGGGCTCGGCCAGGCGGCCCGCCCCATGGACACCACCGCGGACCGGGCCGCCTACGCCTGGATGACGCCGTTCGGGCTGAGCACCCCCGCCCAGTGGGTGGCCATGTTCGCCCGCCGCTACCTGCACGAGTACGGCGCCACCACCGACGACTTCGGCCGGGTCGCCGTCGTCGACCGCAAGCACGCCGCCAACAACCCGGCGGCCTGGTTCCACGGCCGCCCCATCACCCTCCAGGACCACCGCGACTCCCGCTGGATCGCCGAGCCCCTGCGGCTGCTGGACTGCTGCCAGGAGACCGACGGCGGCCAGGCCCTGGTGATCGTCTCCGCCGAACGCGCCCGCGACCTGCCGCACCCGCCCGCGGTGGTCCGCTCGGCCGCCCAGGGGCTGGGGGCCGACCAGCACATGATGACCAGCTACTACCGGCCCTCGATCACCGGCCTCCCCGAAATGGGCCTGGTGGGACGGCAGTTGTACGGGCAGAGCGGCCTGGGCCCGGACGACGTGGACGCCGCCGTCCTCTACGACCACTTCACCCCGCTGGTCCTGCCGCAACTGGAGGAGCTGGGCTTCTGCGCACCCGGCGAGGCGAAGGACTTCATCGCCGACGGCCATCTCGAGCTCGGCGGCCGGCTGCCCTTCAACACCCACGGCGGGCAGCTGGGCGAGGCCTACCTGCACGGCATGAACGGCATCGCGGAGGGCGTCAGGCTGATCCGCGGCACCTCGGTGAACCAGCCGGCCACGGCCGACCACGTCCTGGTCACCGCGGGCACCGGAGTCCCCACCAGCGGTCTGATCCTGGGGGTGGACCGATGACCGGCTCCCCGTGGGAGGGCCGCGCCCTCGGCACCCGTACCGTCTCCTGGACCGCCCGGGACGCGATCCTCTACGCGCTCGCGGTCGGCGCCCCGGCGGACCGGCTCGACCTGGTGTACGAGGAGCGGCTGCGGGTGCTGCCCACCTTCGCGCTGACGCTCGCCCAGTGGGCGCCCGACGCGCTGGGCGCGCTCGGTGCCTTCGACACCACCACCGCCGTCCACGGCAGCCAGCGCCTGCTCGTGCACCAGCCGTTGGAGCGGGCCGGTGAACTGACGACCACGGCGCGCGTCGCCCGGGTCTGGGACAAGGGGTCGGCCGCCGTCTTCGAGGTGGAGGCGGCCTGCGCCGCCTTCACGGCGACCTGGTCGGTCTTCGCCCCGGGGTGCGGCGGCTTCGGCGGCGAACGCGGACCGTCCGCCCCGCGCCGCCCGGACCGTCCGGCCGGGCACACCCTGGCCGTGGCCACCCACCCCCGGCAGGCGGCGCTCTACCGGCTGCTCGGCGACCGGCACGCCATGCACATCGACCCCGCGGCGGCCCAGGCGGCGGGCATGCCCCGGCCCTTCCTGCACGGACTGTGCACGCTGGCCGCGAGCCTGCTGCCGCTGGCCGACGCGCTCGGCGTGCACCCCGCCGGTCTCACCGCACTGGACGCCCGGTTCGCCGCCCCGGTCTTCCCGGGGGACCGGCTCGACCTGACCGGCTGGAGCGAAACCCCGGACGCCGACGCGCCGGCCGGCCGCGCCGTGCGCTTCGAGGCGTGTGCCGATGACGGCCGCACCGTGCTCTCCGGCGGGCTCGCCCGCTTCGCCCCCGACGTCCCGGACCAGAAGGAGACCCGCGATGCTTGAAACCGCCCAGCGTGAGGAGGCGGCCCAGGCGCTGTGGGCCGCCCAGTGCGACCGCACGCCCGTCGAGCCGCTCACCACCGGCTACCCGG
>NZ_KL585427.1:6772-9611 GCF_000721935.1 Streptomyces sp. NRRL WC-3549 | reverse complement strand
CCACCGGCTACCCGGCGATCGACGCGGCGGACGCCTACGAGATCCAGCTGATCAACATCCGCAGGCAGCTGGCCGAGGGCCGCACCGTCCGAGGCCACAAGGTCGGCCTGTCCTCGAAGGTCATGCAGCAGATGATGGGGGTGGACGAGCCCGACTACGGCCACCTGCTCTCGGACATGGTGCTGCCCGAGGGCGTCCCCGTCGAGACCGGCCGCTACTGCTTCCCCCGGATCGAGGTCGAGATCGGGTACGTCCTCGGCCGGAGCCTGCCGGGGGAGGGGTGCACCACCGCGGACGTCCTCGCGGCCACCGAGTACATCGTCCCGAGCATCGAACTCATCGACAGCCGGATCAAGGACTGGCGGATCCGGCTCGCCGACACCGTCGCCGACAACGCCTCGTCCGCCGGCGTCGTCCTCGGATCGGCCCGGGTCCGCCCCGGTGACCTGGACCCCGCGGACATCGCCGCCGTGCTGTACCGGGACGGCGAGGAGATCGCCCGGGGCAACACCAGCGCGGTGCTGGGCGACCCGACCGAGGCCGTGGCCTGGCTGGCCCGCAAGGTGGCCTCCTACGGAGTGCGCCTGGAGGCGGGGCACGTCATCCTGCCGGGCTCCTGCACCCGGGCGGTGGACGTGGCCCCGGGAGACGTGTTCCGGGCCGAGTTCGAGGGGCTGGGCTCCGTGTCCGTCGGCTTCGTCCACTCAACGGGACACCCGCGGCCGGAAAACTGAAATCGATACTAGTTTCGCCGGGCGGGACGCTCCCCGGGCAGTGCGGGGAGCGCCCCGGCGTACCCATCGGCTCGACGGAACACGGAAAGAGGCAGCATGAGCGCGACGAAGACCCTGGAGGGGCGCACCGCCGTCGTCACCGGAGCGGGGGCGGGGCTCGGCCGCGCCGAGGCGCTGGCGCTCGCGGAGCTCGGCGCCGACGTGGTGGTCAACGACGTCGGCCCGTCGGCCGACGAGGTGGCCGCCGAGATCAGGGCGCTCGGGACCGGGGCGGTGGCGGTGACCGGGGACGTCGGGGACTGGTCCATGGGTGACCGCCTGGTGCAGGCCGCCGTGGAGTCGTTCGGCGGCCTGGACATCGTCGTCAACAACGCCGGTGTGCTGCGCGACAAGATGCTGTTCAACCTCACCGAGTCCGACTGGGACGACGTGATCCGCATCCACCTCAAGGGCCACGCCGGGCTCTCCCGGGCCGCCGCCGTGCACTGGCGGGCGGCGAGCAAGTCGGCCGGTGCCCCGGTCTACGGCCGAGTGGTCAACACCTCGTCCGAGGCGTTCCTGTTCGGCTCCCCGGGCCAGCCGAACTACTCCGCCGCCAAGGCCGGCATCACCGCGCTGACCCTGTCCACCGCCCAGGGCCTGGCCCGGTACGGGGTGCGCGCCAACGCCATCTGCCCGCGCGCCCGCACCGCCATGACCTCCGAGGCCTTCGGGGAAGGGGAGGGCGCGCCCGGCGGCCTGGACATCATGGCCCCGGAGCGCGTCGCCGCCCTCGTCGCGCACCTGGCCTCGCCCGCCGCCGACGGCATCAACGGACAGGTCTTCGTCGTCTACGGCGACATGGTCGCCCTGCTCGCCCCGCCCACCGTGGAACACAAGTTCACCGCCGCCGGCGGCGCCTTCACCCCCGGGGAACTGGACCGGCAGCTGACCCCGTACTTCGACGGCCGCGACCCCTCCCGCAGTTACGCCGCGTACAGCGTCGCCCGGCTCGACACGACGGGCACCCAGAAGACGCCGTGACCCACGGCCCGGGGACACGTCCGGCCGGCGGGCAGGGGCACGCCGGCCGGATCAGCCCGCCTCCTCCGAGGCGAGCAGCAGATGGCAGGCCATCCGCAGGTCCGCGTCGGCCTTCTCCGGGGACAGCCGCTCGTTGAGCCGGGACTGGAGCACTCCGTACCAGAGCAGGACCAGCAGCCGCAGCCGGGTGATGTGGTGCTCCGTGGGCCGCTCGACGCCCCAGGCCCGCAGCAGCAGATCGATGAAGCCCGAGTCGATGCGGCCCAGGTCCGGGACGGTCGACGCCCGGGCGGCGTTCGCCGACTGGATCATCGCGGTCGCCAGGGCCGGCCGGCGCAGCAGCTTGCGGGTGGCGCTGCCCAGCGCGTCGAAGACCGCGTCCTCGGGTGAGGTGCCCGCCGCCCGCTCGGGCAGCCGTGCCGCGAACCCCTCGATCTGGTCGGCCATGAGCGCCGTGAACAGATGGGTCTTCGACGGGAAGTACCGGTAGAGGGTGCCGATCGCCACCCCCGCGGACCGGGCCACCTCGTGCATCTGCACCCGTTCGAGCCCGGTCTCGGCGGCGAGGTCGGCCGCCACCCGCAGAATGCCCTGACGGCGTGCGCGCTGCCGGGGGGAGGTGGGCTCCGCGCCTGCCCTGGCCTCGGCGATTCTGGGCACGCTCGCTCCCCTTCCCACGCTTTCCGGCCGGATCAACGGCCTCAGACAATACGCCTGGCCCGTCCTCGCGTCAGGTGCCGCCCGGCCGGTGTACCGGTCAGCGGGACGGTACCCGCCTTCGCCGCCGCCCGCGGGATCTGCTGAGCCCACACCACCGAGGCACGGGAGGGCACATGCGAGACGGCCGGCAGGAATGGGACGCGACCCACGACGTGGTCGTCGTCGGATCCGGGGCGGGAGCGATGACCGGGGCCCTGACGGCCGCCGCGGAGGGCCTGGACACGGTCGTACTGGAACGGACGGCGCTGCTCGGCGGAACCTCCGCCTACTCCGGGGCCGCCTGCTGGCTGCCCGGCACCCGGGTGCAGGAACGGGCCGGGATCGGCGACTCCACGGAGGCGGCCCGCGCCTATCTGCGGGCG
>NZ_KL585427.1:2934-6594 GCF_000721935.1 Streptomyces sp. NRRL WC-3549 | reverse complement strand
GCGGCCCGCGCCTATCTGCGGGCGCTCACCGGGGACGCCGAGGCCGAACGCCGGGACGCCTTCCTGCGCCACGCCCCGGAACTGGTCGCCCGGCTGGAGAGCGACCCGGCCCTCGCCTTCGAGTGGCGCGCCTTCCCCGACTACGTCGCCGCCCCCGGCCGGATGGACGCGGGCCGCTCCTTCGTCCCGCTCGACCTCGCCCCCGGCGAACTGGGCGAACTGCTGCCCCTGGTCCGCCCGGCCGTCGACCGCGACCGCGCGGGTCTGGGGCACCCCGAAGCGCCGCTGACCGCGGGCCGCGCCCTGATCGGACGCCTGCTGCTCGCCGCCACCCGCACCGGTCACGCGCACATCCGCACCGGGCACCGGGTCACCGGTCTGGTCACCGAGGACGGCCGGGTCACCGGTGTGGAGGCGCTGACCGCCGGTGGCACCGTCCGGGTACGGGCCCGGCGCGGTGTCCTGCTCGCCGCGGGCGGCTTCGAGGGCGACGACGCGTGGCGCGCCGAGCACCGGGTGCCGGGCGGCGCGGCGTGGAGCATGGCGCCCCGGGGGACCAACACCGGGGAGGTGCTGCGCGCCGCCGTCGCATGCGGAGCCACTACCGCCCTCATGGACGAGGCGTGGTGGTGCCCGGGCACCGAACTCCCGGACGGCGGTGCCGCGTTCACCCTCGGCCTGCGCGGTGGTCTCATGGTGGACGCCACCGGGCGGCGGTTCGCCAACGAGTCGCTGCCGTACGACCGGATGGGCCGCGCCCTCGCCGCCGCCCAGGAGGCCGGACCGTACGCCTACCTCGTCTTCGACTCCCGGGGCGGTGGCGCCCTGCCCGCCATCACCGTGCCGCCCACCGACCCGGCGGAGCACCTGGCGGCCGGGACCTGGGTGCGGGCCCAGACGCTGCCGGAGCTCGCCGGCCTCCTCGGCGTCCCCGCCGAGGTCCTGACCGACACCGTCACCCGGTTCAACGGCTTCGCCGCCACCGGCACCGACGAGGACCACCACCGCGGCGAGGACCCCTACGACCTGTTCTTCGCCGACACCGAGAACGCCCCGGGCCCCAACCCGTGCCTGGTCCCGCTCGACCGGGCCCCGTACTACGCGGCCCGGCTGGTCCTCTCCGACCTCGGCACCAAGGGCGGCCTGCGCACCGACGCCCACGCCCGCGTGCTCGGCGCCGAGGACCGCCCGCTGACCGGCCTGTACGCCACCGGGAACACCAGCGCCTCCTTCACGGGGCGCGTCTACCCCGGCCCCGGCGTCCCCATCGGCACCGCCATGGTCTTCGCCTCGCTGGCCGTGCGGCACATGGCCGCACAGCCCGCCCCCGCGGCCTGATCCGGGCATCCCGGCCAGTGGGATGTCCGGCGGCGGTGGCGGGAGAGGGCGTTCTACGGTCACCGCACCGCCGGCCACGACGAGAGGAACTCCATGATCGACCAGAGCGTGTACGGGCCGTGGGCGGTCGTCGCCGGCGGCTCCGAGGGCGTCGGCGCCGCGTTCGCCGACCAGCTCGCGGACGCCGGGATCAACCTGGTCCTGATCGCCCGCAAGCCCGGCCCGCTGCACGAGACCGCCGCACGGGCGCGCGCCAAGGGCGTCGAGGTCCGCACCCTCGAACTCGACCTGCTCGACCCGGCGGCCCTGGCCTCGGTCCGTGCCGTCACCGACGGCCTGGAGGTCGGTCTGCTGATCTTCAACGCGGGGGCCAACAGCTACGGCCACGAGTTCGTGACCGCCGACCTCGACCGCGTCCAGGGCGTCCTGGACCTGAACATCACCGCGCAACTGGCGCTCACCCACCACTTCGGGGCCCTGATGAAGGAGCGGCGGCGCGGCGGCATCATGCTGGTCGGTTCGCTCTCCGGCTATCTGGGCCAGGCGCAGATCAGCGTCTACTCGGCGGCCAAGGCCTTCAGCCGCGTCTTCGCCGAAGGACTCTGGCTGGAGCTGCGCCCCTACGACGTGCACGTACTCGAACTGGTCCTCGGCGTCACCCGGACCCCCGCCATGGAGCGGGCCGGGCTGCGCATGGACCTGCCCGGGCTGCGGGTCGCCGAACCCGACGACGTCGCCCGCGAAGGGCTGCGCCACCTCGCCGACGGACCGGTCCTGGTCCTGGTCGCCGGCGGGACCGCCGAGACCGCCGAGCGCCGCAGCGGCTTCCCGCGCGCCGACCTCGTCCTGGGGGCCCACGAGGCGTCCAAACGCCTGCTCCCCGCCCCCTCCTGACGGCCCGTCAGGTGCGGTGGGCGCCGACCGCCACCGCCGCCCGGTAGGCCCCGCCCCCGAGCACCGCCCCCAGAAGTCCCCTCCCCGGAGAGCAGATGAGCGAGAGCGAGCACCCCCTGACGATTCCCGGCGCCCTCGACCTCGCCGTCGCGCGCGCCCCCGGCGGGGAGGCGGTCGTGGACGGTGCCGTACGGCTGACCTGGACGCAGGTCCGCGACCAGGTGCGGGTGGCCGTGAGGTCGCTGACGGCGCTCGGCGTACGGCACGGCGACCGGGTCGCGATCTGGGCGCCCAACAGCCACCGCTGGGTGGTGGCCGCGCTCGCCACGGTGTCGGCCGGAGCAGTGCTGGTTCCCGTCAACACCCGTTACAAGGGCGCCGAGGCGCGCTGGCTGCTGGAACGCGCTCAGGCACGCGTGCTGTTCGTCGAGAACGGCTTCCTCGGCAAGGACTACCTGGCCATGCTGGACACGGACACGGACACGGACACCGGGGGTGGTGGTGCGGTCCGGCCCGTCGCCCTGGAGACGGTGGTGGCACTGGACGCCGCCGCCCACCCCGGCACCCTGTCCTGGGACGGCTTCCTGCGCGGCGGCGCCCGTCCGCCCGCCGGGGACGCCACCGCGCACACCACGGCGGTAGGCCCCGACGACCCCTGCGACCTGCTCTTCACCTCCGGGACCACCGGCCGGCCCAAGGGCGCCCTGACCACACACCGGCAGAACGTCCTCACCTACCGGGCCTGGTCCGCCCGCACCGGGCTCACCGGGGAGGACCGCTACCTGGTCATCAACCCGCTGTTCCACTGCTTCGGCTACAAGGCCGGGGTGCTCGCCTGCCTGCTGCGGGGCGCCACGATGGTCCTGCACCCGGTCTTCGACGTCCACGACGCGCTGCGCACCGTCGAGGCCGAGCGGATCACCGTGCTGCCCGGCCCGCCGACCATCTACACCGAACTGCTGGACGCGCCCGGCCGGGACCGCTTCGACCTGTCGTCGCTACGGCTCGCGGTGACCGGCGCCGCCGTCGTCCCGGTCGCCCTCGTCCGGCGGATGCGGGCCGAACTCTTCCCCGAGGTGCTCACCGCCTACGGGCTCACCGAGAGCTGCGGCACCGTCTCCGTCTGCTCCGCCGACGACGACGCCGAGACCGTCGCGATGACCGCGGGCCGCCCGATCGACGGTGTCGAGGTACGGGTGGCCGGCCCGGACCGGACCCCGCTGCCGGCCGGGCACGACGGCGAACTCCTGGTGCGCGGCTACAACGTGATGCTCGGCT
The DNA here is from genome assembly GCF_000721935.1 of Streptomyces sp. NRRL WC-3549. Lineage (GTDB taxonomy): Bacteria > Actinomycetota > Actinomycetes > Streptomycetales > Streptomycetaceae > Streptomyces. The sequence continues at coordinate 3,084 of NZ_KL585427.1, read as the reverse complement.
ACCTCGACGACCCGGAGGCCGGTGCCGCCGCCGTCGACGCGGACGGCTGGCTGGCGACGGGGGACGTCGGCCATCTGGACGCCCGCGGCAACCTGGTCCTCACCGGCCGCTCGAAGGACATGTTCGTGGTCGGTGGTTTCAACGTCTACC
>NZ_KL585427.1:2364-2762 GCF_000721935.1 Streptomyces sp. NRRL WC-3549 | reverse complement strand
TTCAACGTCTACCCGGCGGAGGTCGAGCAGGTGCTCACCGGGCACGGCGCGGTGGCCGAGGCCGCCGTGGTCGGCGTCCCCGACGCCCGGCTCGGCGAGGTCGGACGCGCGTACGTGACGGTCCGCCCGGGCGCCGGCACCGACCCGGCGGACCTGGTGGGCCACTGCCGCGAACGGCTCGCCAACTTCAAGGTCCCCCGCGAGGTCGTCGTCCTGCCGGCCCTGCCGCGCAACGCCGCCGGCAAGGTCGACAAATCGGCCCTCGGGACGGTCTGACGGCCGCTCCCCGCAGTTCGACAGTCACAGCACACGGCATGGAGGACGGACGATGGGCAACGAGGTTCTGGAATCGGTACGCGCCCTGCTGCCGGCCATCGGCGAGCGGGCCGCCGCAGCGG
>NZ_KL585427.1:0-2145 GCF_000721935.1 Streptomyces sp. NRRL WC-3549 | reverse complement strand
AGCGGGCCGCCGCAGCGGACGAGACCCGGCGGATACCGCGGTCCACGATCGCCGAACTGGCCGAGGCGGGGGTCTTCCGGATGCTCCAGCCCGTCCGGTACGGCGGTCTGGAGTGCGATCCGGTCGACTTCTACCAGGTGGTGCGGGAGATCTCCGGGGTGTGCTGCTCCACCGGCTGGGTGGCGTCCGTCCTGGGCGTCCACCCCTGGCAGCTGGGCCTGTTCCCCGGCGGGCGCAGGACGACGTCTGGGGGGAGGACCCGGACACCCGCGTCTCCTCGTCGTGCGCGCCGGTGGGCAGGCTCACCCCGGTGGAGGGCGGCTACGAGCTCAGCGGCCGGTGGAGCTTCTCCTCGGGCTGCGAACACGCCGGCTGGGCCCTGCTCGGCGCCATCGTGGTCGGGGCGCAGGGCAGGCCGGTGGACTTCCTCACCGTTCTGGTGCCCCGCCGCGACTACCGCATCGAGGACGTGTGGGACGTCGTCGGGCTGCGCGGCACGGCCAGCAACGACATCCTCGTGGAATCGGTGTTCGTCCCCGCCCACCGGGTCCTGCGCAACTACGAACAGGCCCAGCTGAAGGGGCCCGGGCAGCAGGCCAACCGGGGCCCCCTCCACCGGCTGCCGTTCGGGACGGTGTTCACCAGCGCCATCACCGCCCCGGTCGTCGGTGCCGTGTCCGGCGGCTACGCCTCGTACGTCTCCCTGATGAAGGAGCGGGTGCGGCTCAGCCTGGGCGGCGGCCGGTTCGCCGAGGACCCCTTCGCCCAGGTGGCCATCGCCCGCGCCGCCTCCGACATCGACGCGACAGTCCTGCAGATGGACCGCAACGTCCGGGAGATGTACGAACTGGCCTCGGCCGGGCGGGACATCCCCATGGAGCTGCGGCTGCGCGCACGGCGGGACCAGGTCAGGGGCACCGAACGGGCCGTCGAAGCGATCGACCTGCTCTTCAAGACCGCCGGCGGCAACTCGCTGCGGCGCGGCAACCCCATCGAACGGGCGTGGCGGGACGCCCACGCCGGCAGCGTCCACGTGGCCAACGACGTGGAGCGCGCCCTGGCCATGTACGGCCGGGGTGCCTTCGGGCTGACGGTCGAGGACAACCTGGTCTGAGCCACGGCTCCGCGCCGCGCCCGCGCACGACGGCCCGGACTCCTCGCGGAGTCCGGGCCGTCGTGCGCGCGGGGCCGCTCACCGCGCCCGGTCCGCCGCCCGTGCGGCCAGGTAGCGCGCGGGGAACTCCCCGCCGCCGTGCACCGCGAGGTCGGCGCCGTTGACGTAACCGGCCAGCGGGCCCGCCAGGTAGAGGCAGGCGCCGGCGACGTCCGCGGGGACGGCCATGCGCGCCATCGCGACGGTCCGGGCCACCGACGCGCCGCCGTCCGCCCCGTAGACGGCCGCCGCGCTCTCGGTGCGGATGAGCCCGGTGGTGATGTGGTTGACCCGCACGTGCGGCGCCCACTCCAGGGCGAGCGCCTTGGTGAGGCCCAGCAGCCCGGCCTTGGCGGCCGTGTAGGCGGCCGTACCGGGCTGCGGGTCGTGGGCGGAGACACTGCCGATGTTGACGACCGCCCCGCCCTCCTCCTGGGCCCGCATGACGCGGTGGGCGGCCTGGGCCACGTAGAACGGTGCGAGCAGGTTCAGCGCGACGATCTTCTCCACGAAACGGGGCGAGACCGTGGCGGCGTCGGCGTCGGGGGAGCCGCCCGCGTTGTTGACGAGGACGTCGAGCCGGCCGAAGCGCTCCACCGTGCTCTCGACCAGTCCGGCCGCCGCCGCCGGATCGCGTACGTCGGCGGGCACGAAGAACGCCTCCCGGCCGCGCGCAGCCGGCGCGGCTCCCGGTGCGTGGCGCCCGCAGACGGCCACGTCCGCGCCGGCCCGGAGGAACGCCCCGGCGATGGCGGCACCGATGCCCTTGGTGCCGCCGGTGACGAGGACCACGCGGCCCGTGAAGTCCAGGGGATTGCCGATGTCCATGGTGCGCGGCCTCTCTGCCGAGGAAAAGGGGGATGGGAAGGTAGGGGGTGCGGGCGCCGGATCAGCCCCCGGAGGGCAGCCCGAGTCCGGCGGCGAGGCGCGCCCGGTGGCGCGCGGCCGGGCCGAAGAGTTCGGCCGCCCCGTGGGCCCGCTTGAAGTAGCGG
>NZ_KL585426.1:129156-129447 GCF_000721935.1 Streptomyces sp. NRRL WC-3549 | reverse complement strand
ACGTTCGTCGCACTGGACGACCGGCCCGACCTCGAACTACTCGGCCGCCTCGCCGGCCCGGCAGCCGAGGCCCTCCTCACCCAGGCCGAGGCAGCGGGACTGCTCGACATCGGACGTGCGGACGGGAGCGTGCGGTTCACCGCCTCCGCGATCGGCACGGAACTCACCACGCGGCTGCAGGACGACGCGCGCAGACTCCTGCACGCCCGCCTGGCCGAGGCCAGCCACGACAGCGTCCGCCGCGACCGGCACACCGTACTGGCGGCCGACGACGCCGACCCGCGGTCGGCC
>NZ_KL585426.1:123320-128934 GCF_000721935.1 Streptomyces sp. NRRL WC-3549 | reverse complement strand
CCGCGGTCGGCCCAGCGCGCCGCCCGCGCCGCCGTACGCGCCCGGCAGCGCGGCGACCACGCGCTCGCCGCGGAGCTCTCCTTCCTCGCTGCCCAGCGCACCTCGCACGACAACAGCGAACTGCTCACCGAACGGGCCCTGACCGCCGTACACGACGCCGCCCACTACGGCGACCTCCCCCGCGGCCGGGCCGCCGCCCGTCTCGTCCTGGCCCACGACACCACCCCCGAACAGCGCGTCGAGACCCTCATCACCCTGATCGACGCCAGCGGCCGACACCTGCACGGTGCGGACGAACTGTTCGCCCACGCACTCCACACTGCGGCCGGACGACCCGGCCTCACCGCGCAGATCCTCATCCGCCAATCCATCTGGGCCAACGTCAACGAGGGCGACCCTCACCGGGCGTGCATCCTGGCCGGCCAGGCCACCGCCCTCGCCGAGACCGCAGGCGACATCACCGCCACCGTCATGGCCCTCACGATGCAGGCCCGTCTTCAACGCGTCCTCGGCCACGCCGACGCCGAGACCACGCTCGACCGTGCCCTGTCCCTGCCCCGCGCCGCCTCCGTCCCGGTCAACGGCACACCTCAGCACCTCGCCGCCCGGCACGCCCTCTTCGACGACCACCCGGACGAGGCCCGCACCGCACTGCTACCCCTGCTCGTCGAAGCCGAGCGGACGGGAGACGCCGAGGCGACCGTGGACATCCTGCGCAGCCTCGCCGAGGCCGAACTCCGCGCCGGACGCTGCGCCAGAGCGCTCCACCACGCCGACCGTGCCCAGGCCCTGACCGACGGGACCGCGCTGTCGTCCGCACCGGCCTGCTACACCTCCGCCCTCGTCGAGGGCACCGCCCGGCGTACCGACCTCGCCCTCGCCCACGCCCGCCGCGGCGCCGAAACCGCACGGCAGGAGGAAAACAAGGTCTTCCTCTCCCGCAACCTCTTCGCCCTCGGCCACCTCCTCCTGACCACCGGCCGCCCCAAGGAAGCCCTGGAGGTCCTGGAAGAGGTCCGCTCACTGGAAGAGCTCCAGCAGGTCGGTGATCCGTCCGTCCTGCGCTGGCATCCCGAACTCGCCGAGACCTTCGTCGCCCTCGGCCGCCTCGACCAGGCACAGAGCCTGCTGGACGACACCCGCCGCACCGCGGACGAACTCGGCAGGGACGCGGCCCTCCCTCCGCTCGAACGCACCCAGGCGCTCCTGGACGCCGCCCGCGGCCACTACGACACCGCGGCCCGGCGCCTCACCGACGCGGCCGACCGCCTCCGCCACCTCCCCCTCGAACGGGGCCGGACCCTGCTGGCGCTCAGCCACACCGAACGACGCGGACGCCGCCGCGCCAGCGCCCGCATCGCCGCGCAAAGCGCCGCCGACCTCTTCACCGCCCACCAAGCACACCCGTGGGCCGAAACCGCCACACACACCCTCCGCCGGCTGGAAGCCGTCCCCACAGGTGGAGACGCCCACCCTCGCCTCACCTCCGCCGAGCAGCGCTGCGCCGAACTCGCCGCCGCCGGAGCGAGCAACCGCGACATCGCCACCACCCTCACCGTCAGCATCAAGACGGTCGAAGCGACGCTCACCCGCGTCTACCGGAAACTCGGCCTGCACTCACGCATCCAGCTGGCACACACCGTCACACCAGCACGGGAGTGACGCGCCCGTACGGCTGCGGGGCCGCCAGGTTCGGCCGGGTACCGGGCGACGACGTCGGGCCCGCACCACGGATCGAGTCCGCCGTCGGCGGGCGGACGGCTTCCGAGCATCGGCACGACGCCGTTTCGGGGCTACGGGGTGCCGGCTTGCGCGGTCGCGCGGGTCCAGGTGTTCATGATGATGAAGGTCTTGGTGCCCTCCACCATGCCGGTCCGGCGTACGGCGTTGATCACCTGCTGAAGATGCTTCACATCCCGGACCCGGAGCCTGAGCAGGGCGTCGGAGGTACCGGCGATGCTGTGGCTCTCCTCGATCTCCGGGATGCTCTCGGAGATGCCCTGGATCTCGTCACTGTCGGTCGCGCCGAGCAGGCGGATCTCGATGAACGCCTGAAGCATGCCCGCCCGGCTGTCCTCGATGACCGCGGTGTACCCGCGGATCACGCCCTCCCTCTCCTGTCTCTTATTCGATGCGGCGGGCGCACGGAGCCGCCGAGAGTCCCACAGCACGCGCGATCTCAGACACGGGCGCTCGCCCGTCCTTGCGAAGGATGTTCAGTATGTGACGGTCGATCGCATCCACGGCCAACTCCCCGAATCATGCGCGCCACGCACGAGTCGCGCGCCGAAAGCCCCCCTGCTCCTTGCAGATCGAGTGAACCACGCTCGACATATGCGTGATGATGCCCGGCCTGTCGCCTGGGGACCGTCGCCCTGTCATCGTCGTGGTGTCCGGGTGATCCCCGGCAGGAGGCCCGCACCGGCCAACCCCTACGGCGCGGACTCCGACCAGGTGACAGGTGCGCGGGTATCCCCAGCACCCCGCGGTCGGCCCCACATCCTGGGGCCGACCGGGTACCGAGCAAGACCCACCAGCAGCGATCACCGCGCGGGGACCCGTCCATTCCGCCTCCCCGCGTCGCGGCGAGCTCGCTGTGGACCCGGGGGAGCTGACCGAGGCCGTCCGCACACGCCCACGGTGTGCGTCCTGGACACCGGAATAGCCCAAAAGCATCTGCTGCTGAAGCCGGCACTGCAGCAACGCGCCTACAGTGAGCTTCCCGGCAGAGCCCCGGCTGACCGAAATTCCGGCCAGACTCACCAAACCCCACCCCCTCGTGGCCGCCCTCCAACAACGGCCACAACCCATGGGGCTCACCAAATCCATCCAAGGCCGAGCCCTGCGCATCGTCCAGGCCCTCATCATCGCCACCGAATCACAAGGCCATAAGGCAGCACTCGGAATTACGCAAGGCGCTCCCCCACCCCACCGTCGCCGCAGCGCACCACCGCACTTCACCATCACCACCCAAGGCGAAAGCGTCGGATTCCTCCTCCGTCAAGAACAGGATCGCAGCGAACGCATCCCTACCGACAAGGAACTCGCCGAAATCGCACAAGAAGTCGACCTCCGCAGCAAAGCCGCAGAACACGCACGCCTTGCAGACCAGCAGGCCAGGGAAGCCCAGCAGAGGCGCCGGGAAACCGCCATGGAAGAAGCGCGCACCGCATACGCCTACGCCTATCGCGTCAAGCACCTCGAAGAACAAGCACACGCCTGGCACCAGACCAAGCGCCTGACCGAATACGTCACCGCAGTACGCGACCACGCCACATCGCTGCCACCCGGACAGGAATGGACAGAGATCGAGGCGTGGCTCGCCTTCGCGGACGCCCGGCTCCAGCACCTCACCGAGTCCGCCGCAGCGCCGAAGCTGCCCTCCCCACCCAACCCCAGCGGCGACGACCTCAAGCCCTTCCTCGGCCACTGGAGCCCCTACGGACCCCGTTCCTACTGAGCCTCAAACCGGGCCATATCGAGCACGACTTCACCAAGAGGCGGTAAAGAAGGAACCCCTTCAAGCCGTACTCGACACACCGTCACCTGCAGAAACGAGCGCCTGACAGCCCATCAGGACGTGCGTCAAACGTGCGTCAGAAGGGCCCAACGTGCGTCGAATATGCGTCAGGATATCGCCCGTAACGCCCACAGCGCACATAACGCACACTCGGCGAAACAGCAGGTCAGACACCCTTTGCGGCAGGCTCAAGGATCGCCACGCACTCCACATGATGCGTCATCGAGAAACATTAATCGGCACAGTGCGCAATGCTCGCCGCGCCGCAAATGAGGGCAACACAGCCGAACATCACCGGTTAGCCAAACCGGCGTTTCTGCAGACGATTGTTGTCCACCGTTTGCCCAGAGCACCACTGCGGATCAGTTCCAACAGAAGAGACTGACCGCTTCTGCGCAGGCAGAACCCCACAGTTCTCCACCTGCGGGCCGCGTCGCTTGTCGCCGACCGCCTTCTGTATCCCTTTGGTGCTCCACACCCCCGGAGATCCACCGCCCTTGCCCACCGAACCGATAGCAGACTACACAGACAGTCAGACACACACACAGAATGAGGGCGGTGCCCCTTTCGTCCGAGATGACAACCAGTGGTCTCTCCTGGCCAATGCCTGGTATTCGACGCGCGACCTCGCCGCCTGCCTACGTGTAGACACCTCGACGCTGCGCCGTTGGCGCACAGCTCAGCCTCCCCAGGGCCCGCCGTTCGTCTCCGTTTCGGAACGCGTCATCATGTATAGCGCGGTCGACGTTGAGGAATGGCTGCGTCGCCACCGGACCGTCCCGCGCCGAGACGCATGATGGCCGACAAGGCCATTGTGCCGGTCGGTGTCCGACTCACCACCGACATCGAGTACCGGCCTGATCGTCCCAACCCGTACCGCGCGCGAGTCCGCTGGTTCGATCCGGCTTCCAAGCGGCGTCTGTCCCTGTCGGAGGGGAAGGCGGACGAGGATGAAGCACAGGAGTGGCTCCAGTCCATCATCGAAGCGGCTGAGGCAGGGCTGTCCCCGTCGCTCGCCACCATGAAGCTCGCCGAATACGGCAACGCGAACATGGACCTCGCTCTGCGCGGCTTGGAGTTGAAAACACTCGACCCCTACCTGTCAGGCTGGCGGATGCGTGTCGTGCCCGCCCTGGGCCACGTCCCGGTCCGGATGATCACCAATGGCGTTGTCGACCGCACCGTGCAGAACTGGATCGCCGACGAGCTCAGCCGCTCAACGGTCAAAAACACCATCGCCGTCCTGGTCCGCGTCATGGAGCAGGCAGTCCGCGACGGCATCATCAAGGTCAACCCCGCCCGAGTCACCGGGTGGCAGAAGCTCTACAAGCAGGCCGAGGACGAACTCCTCGACCCACGCGCGCTCGCCCTGCCCGACTGGGAAACACTCCTCGCACTCTCCGACGCGCTCGTGGCCGCCTCCCACGACGGGTACCGCGGCTGGGGAGACGTGGTCATTTTCGCCGCGTGCACCGCCGCACGGATCGGAGAGATCTCAGGCTGCCGCGTCGGAGACATCGACACCACACAGTGGATCTGGACCGTGCGGCGTCAGACCACACCCGCGCCCGGCGGGCTGACCGACAAGGGCACCAAGGGCAAGCGGGCCCGCAAGGTTCCTATCGTCGAGGAGATCCGCCCCCTCGTCGCCCAGCGCATCCTGTCCGCCGGCCTCAATCCGGACGCGCGCCTGTTCACGGGCCCGCGCGGCGGACGTATCTCCACCGCCGTCCTGCGCGACGCCACACACTGGGACGACGTGGTCACCAAGCTCGGCTACGAGCATCTGCGCCGCCACGACCTCCGCCACACGGGACTGACCTGGTTCGCCGACGCCGGGGTCCAAGTGCACGTCCTCCGCGAAATCGCCGGCCACGGTTCACTGACCACCACCCAGCGCTATCTACACCCGGACGTCCACAAGATCACGGCCGCCGGGACGGCGCTCTCGGCCCACTTCAACGTGCTGCGCGCACCACGCTCACTGCCGAGCCCCATCGTCATGACCCGCTGACCCGCTGACCCGGTCAAGGGGGCCGGACCTCCATCTGGTCCCCAACTGGTCCCCAAAAATGATCAAGGGCCGGTTTCGGA
>NZ_KL585426.1:122973-123073 GCF_000721935.1 Streptomyces sp. NRRL WC-3549 | reverse complement strand
GATCAAGGGCCGGTTTCGGATTGCTCCGAAACCGGCCCTGATCTGCGACTGTCTCCAGTCGGGACGACAGGATTTGAACCTGCGACCCCTTGACCCCCAG
>NZ_KL585426.1:120125-122714 GCF_000721935.1 Streptomyces sp. NRRL WC-3549 | reverse complement strand
GTTCCCCCCGGTGTTCCCGAGCGGCTCGCGCAGGACAAACATTACCTCACTCCGAGGACCGGATCGACGCCCGTACCTGCTGGGCGCGGGTCGCGAGCATCTCGGCGCCGCACGCGGTGGCGAGGTGCTCGGCTCTGGTGAGCTCGGCCGTGGACCTGATCGCCTTTCCGTACTCGAAGCGGGCCAGGGCGTGCTCGTAGGAGGAGGACGAGGCCTCCAGGTGGCGGACCGCGTCGGCCAGGAGTTGGACCGCCTCCTCGGGAGGCGCGAAGAGGGCGACGCAGCGCAGGGCCTCGCCGATGGCGGTGTCCGTGCCGAAGCGTTCCGCGTGCACCCGGGCTCCGGCGGCGATGCGGGCGGCCCGGGGCGGGTCGGTGTCGGCCAGCGCACGGGCGAGGTCGCCCGCCCAGGGCGCCCAGACCCCGTTGAACCTGCCCCGTGGTTCCAGTGCCGCCTGCGCCGCCTCCAGTTCGGCCACGGCCTCCTCGGTACGGCCTTCGGCCAGCAGCAGCTTCCCGTGGACGCACGGGGCGTCGGGCAGCACCATGGCGCCGCTCGGGTAGGGCGGGCCGAAGTCGTACCGGTCGGCGATCCGCCGGGCCTCGGCCGTGCGGCCACGGGCCAGGAGCGTGTCGACCAGCAGGCAGGTCGCGTCCCAGTGGACGGGCAGCCCGCTGCCCGCGCGGTCCGCCAGCCGCAGCCCCTCCCGCAGGAAGCCCTCGGCCTCGGCGAGACGTCCCCGCCGGCGGTGCACCAGGCCCAGCAGGGTGTGGGCGAAGGCGAGGTGGGCTCCGCTCCAGCCGGAGATCTCGAACGCCCGCACCGCTTCGCCGAAGAGCTCCTCGGCGCGGTCCAGACGGTCGGTGAAGGCGAAGGTGATGCCGATCATGGCGGGCAGTTCGAAGCCCCACTCGGTGTCGGTCCAGCCGAGACCGCGGGCGGGGCGGCCGTCCACCAGGGCCCGGTCGAGGAAGTCGACGACGAGTTCGGCGTTCTCCCCGCGCAGCATGGCGTCGAAGGCGCGCAGGATGAGCATGGCGCGTTCGGCGTTGTCCCGGCCCTTGAGGTGGTCGGCGTTGCGGGCGAGCCTGGCCGAGCGCGCCGGTCCGTCGTCCTCGGTGGCCTGCATGCCCTCCCAGAGGAAGTGGGCGGCCTGCAGGCGCATCAGGCCGGGACCCGGTGCCGTACGGGCGGCCTCCGCGGCCAGGGAGAGGGCCGCGTCCTTCAGCTGGTTGTTGTGGGACAGGGCGGCCGCCAGCCGGAACGTCGCGTCGATCCGCAGCGACTCGTCCAGGCCGGGTGTGTCCAGTGCGGCGCGCAGGTGCTGCACCGTGGTGGACGGTGCGCTGAGCAGGGTGGCGCAGCCCAGTTCGTACAGGAGGGCCGCCCGGTCGTGGGGCCTGGGCGGTTCGGCCAGGGCGCGTTCCAGGCAGCGGCGGGCGGCGTCCGGGGCCCCGACCGCGAGGTGCCGGGCCGCCGCGGCGCGGAGCTGGGCGACGACTTCCTGGTCGTCGTCCGGGTGGACTTCGAGGAGGTGCCGGGAGGCCGCCGCGGGACCGAGGCCGGCCTGGGTGATGGCCCATGCGGCCCTGCCGTGCATGGCGGTGCGGGTCGCGGGCGGGATGGAGCGGTAGACCGCGCTGGCGATGAGCGGGTGGACGAATTCCAGCGGGTCGAAGCCGCTGACGATCCGGGCTTCGCGCAGTCGTGCCGTGCAGTCGGCGGCCTCCGCCGGGCTCATCCCGGCCAGCGATGCGGCGAGTTCCTGGGAGATCTCGGTGCCGAGCACGGCCGCCGCCCAGGCGAACCGGTTGGCGTTGGTGCCCAACCGTTCGAGGCGGGTGATCAGACCGCTGCCCCGGGCGGAGGCGCCGAGTTCGCGCAGCAGCCCGGCGGAGTCCTCCACCGGCGCCAGTTCGCGGTCCTGCGCCTTGGCGACGAGTTCGACCGCCTCGTACGGGTTGCCGCCGGTGACGGCCCAGACCTCGCGGCAGAACGGGTCGTCGGCGTGCTCGCCCAGGGCCGCCCGCACCAGCTCTGCCGTGGCGTCCGGGGTGAGCGGGCGCAGCGCCACCCTGGTCAGTGCCGTCCGTCCGCCGCTCTCCGGGTCGCGGGCCTGCGCCCAGTCGGCGTTGCGGTCGGCGAGTTCCTGGGGCCGGTGGGCCTGGACGACCAGGACCGGCAGTTCGGACAGGCGGGCGGTGAACCCGGCGAGCCAGGCGAGGGATTCGCCGTCCGCCCAGTGGGCGTCGTCCACTATGAGCAGTAAGGGGCGGTGGCTGAGGCGGGAGGCGAGCCGGGCGACGAGGAAGTCCAGGCCGTCCCTGACGCCTTGGGGATCGGGCTGCGGGCCGCTGGGTACGGCGAGGCCGAGGGCGGGTGCGGTGATCTCGAACCAGTCGCCGAACAGGGCCCGGGTCTCGTCCACGGGGAACTGGCTCAGCGCGGGCTGCAGGAGTTGGCGCACGACGTGGAACGGCACCGAGGTCACGGTCTCGCCGCCGCGTGCCGACCAGACGGTGCAGCGGTCGGCGGCCATGGTGCGGATCTCGTCGAGCAGTGCGGTCTTGCCGATCTGTCTCTTATACA
>NZ_KL585426.1:112980-119868 GCF_000721935.1 Streptomyces sp. NRRL WC-3549 | reverse complement strand
CCCCGCCTCTGCTGCGGCGGCGAGTTCCGGTTCGCGCTCGTACAACGGCCGGGACGGCTTCATGCCTCCCCTTCCCAAGGTGGTTGCGGAGGGCTCCGAGCCTAGTCGTGCGCGGGTGTCCACGGACAGGGTTCCTGCGGCAATCCGCAGGTGCGGGGCACAATCGTGGAGTGGACGAAGCACGTAGGGACCGTGATGAAGAAGGGCGGGCGCGCAATGCGCGCCCCCGGGACGGGCTGGGGCGCCCCCTGCCGTACGGGGCCGAGGGGGTGGAGCGCCAGCCGGAGGGTGTGGTGCGTTCCCCGGAGGAGACGGTGCGCGAGGCGCAGCGGCTGCTGGACGCGGGGATGCCCTTCCATGCGCACGAGGTGTTCGAGGACGCCTGGAAGTCGGGGCCGGACGCCGAGCGCGAGTTGTGGCGGGGCCTGGCGCAGATGGCGGTGGGGCTGACCCACGCCGCCCGGGGCAACGCGGCGGGCGGGGCACGTCTGCTGCGAAGGGGAGCGGCCGCGGTGGAGGCGTTCGGGCGGCCGGCTCCGTACGGGATCGGGGTGGGACCGCTGGCCGGCTGGGCGCGGGAACTGGCCGGCCGGGTGGAGGCGGCGGGCCGTCCCGGCGGCGGGGGTGTGGTGGACGCGGCGGCGGAGGCGCCCCGGCTGCGGCCGGGCCCTCGGGAGGACGGCCACTGATTCAGGACCGGTCCTGGGCCGGTACGGGCCGCCGGGACCGGTCATCCGCCATCGGGCCCGGGACCGGCGCGGGGGTCCCGGGACGGCAGGACCGCGGTCCGGTGGACGTCCCGCTCACGGGTCCCGGCCCGGTGGGCACCCGGCTCGGGAGACCGCCTCGGTGCCCAGCGGTTACGATCGCCCACCATGACCAACTCTGACCACGCCCGAGGCCACGTCGTGGGCTCCCCCACCGAGAAGGCCGCCGCCGGTCCGGCCGAGAGCCGCGCCGGGGACGCGCCCGACGGGGGCATACCGGAGGGGAAACGGGACCGCGACCACGACGGGTCCCCCGCCCCGGCCCCCACCCCGGACCAGGCCCTGGTCCCTGCCGGGGACGAGGGGCCCGAGGAGCCGGCCGAACCCGCTTCGGCAGGGCGCAGACTGACGCCGCGTCAGGCACGGCGACTGCGGATCGCCCTCTCCTCGGTGGGGATGGCGGCGATGGCCGTCGTCCTGGCGCTGCGTATAGCCAGCCGCTCCTCCGTCCTGGTCGTCGGGGTGTACGGGCTCGCGCTCATCCTCTGCGGCGTGGTGATCGAGCTGAGCCGGAACGGCCGTACCCGCCTGGGCAGTTGGCTGCTGGCCGTCGGACTGGTGGCGGCGGTCGCCGCGGACCGGCTGCTCATTCCCTGACGCGGCCGGGCCGGCCGGGCCGGGCGGAACAGGCCGGGCGGCCGTCAGCGCAGGAGCAGTTGGAGGCCGCCCAGCACGGTGGCTCCGATCACGATCCGGTCGAAGACCTTCTGGTTGATGCGGCCGACGCAGGCACGGCCCAGGTAGGCCCCCGGGAGGACGAACAGCACCAGGGCCGCGTCCAGCAGGAGCGACGGGCCGTCGATGAGCCCGAGGCCCACGCTGAACGGCACCTTCGAGACGTTGACGATCAGGAAGAACCAGGCCGACGTGCCCAGGAAGCTGAGCTTGCGGAAGCCCGTGGAGAGCAGGTAGAGCGACAGCACGGGGCCGCCCGCGTTGGCGACCATGGTGGTGAACCCGCCGAGCGCGCCGTACGAACGGGCCTTGAGCCGTCCGGCCCGCGGGGGCGACGGTGCGGCGCCCGCCGTGGGCTCGGGCTCCGGTTTCGCGGCGCGGGCCGTGGCGCGTCGGCGCCACAGGGTGATCCCCGACATGAACAGCAGGATGGCGCCGATCGAGGTCCTCACGGCGTCGTCGTCGGCCCACATCATGAAGGCGGCGCCCGCCACCACCCCGGCGGCGACGGCGGGGAAGAGCCGGAGCAGGGTCGGCCAGTGGGCGTGGCGCCGGTAGACGAGTACGGCGAGGATGTCGCCGGCGATCAGGATCGGGAGCAGCACGCCGGTGGATTCGCGGGCCGGGAGTACGGCCGCGAACACCGCGAGGCTGATCGTATTGGCACCGCTGACGGCCGTCTTGGAGAAGCCGACGAGCAGGGATGCCGCCGCGAGCGCGGCCAGTGGCCAGAGGGTGAGGGTGTCCATCGCGGATCAGATGGTAAACGCACCTTCCGACCCGGCGGCCGTTCGCCCCCGGCCCGCACCCGCACCCCGGCCCGGGCGCTCCACCGCGAACGCGCACCCGGCCTGATCGCCCCCGGCGCTCAGCCGCCGGGAACCCCGCCCTCGCTATGCTGCGTCCGCTCACGAGAACGTTCAAACGAACACAGCACGCCGGTACGGCAAGGGGGCAGCAGCATGCGGGAGCCGGTCGAACTGAGGCGCAAGCGCATTCTCGCGGTGGTGCACGCACGCGGTGCCGTCAAGGTCAGCGCGCTCGCCGAGGAGTTGGAGGTCTCGGTGGTCACGCTCCGGCGGGACGTGGAGGAGCTGTCCCAGGAGGGCAAGCTGCGCCGCGGCCACGGTGTGGTCCGGCCGGTGGCCGGGGCCGCGGTGCCCCCGGCCCGGAGCGGCCCGGCCGCCGGGAGCGCGCGCCGGCCGGCCACGGCTCGGGGTGCCGCCGGGGGCGCGGCCGGCGAGGACGGGGTGATCTGCCTGGTCGTGCCTGAGCGGCATTCGTACCTCTACGAGACCCTGCACGGCGCCCGCACCGCTCTGGAGGAGGCGGGCGCGCGGATCACGCTGCACATCGCGCCCCAGTCGGCCGGCGCCGAACGCCCGCAGGTGGAACAGGCCCTGGCGGGCGGGGCGCGCGGTCTGCTGATCGCCCCGCGGTGGCGCAGCGCCGCCGGGGAGGAGGCCGACTACGGCTGGCTCGCCGAAGTGGGTGTCCCGACCGTCCTGATGGAGCGGCGGCCACGGCCCGGCAGCGCGCTCCACGCCCTGGACTCGGTCTGTTCCGACCACTGGTACGGGGTCCACCTGGCGGTGGACCACCTGGTCTCGCTGGGCCACCGCAGGATCGTTCTGGCGGCCCGCGACGACAGCCCCACCGCCCGTTCGGTCCGTGCGGCGTTCGCGGAGATCGCCGCCGCCCGGCCCCAGGTGGAGGACTGGACCGTGGTCATCAGCTCACCGAACGCGGGCCCCGGGGAGCCCGGTTCACCTCCCCAGGACGCCCCTGACCTCGCCGCGCTGCTCCGGGAGCGCGGGGCGACCGGGGCCGTCCTGCACGGGGACGAGGACGCCTTGATGCTGGTGCAGCGGCTGGCGGAGAACGGTGTGCGGGTACCCCAGGACTGCTCGGTGGTGGCGTACGACGACGTGGTGGCCGCGCTGGGCGGCACCCCGCTCACGGCGGTCGCCCCGCCGCGGGCGGAGATCGGCCGGGCGGCGGCCGGTCTGCTGCTGCACCGGCTGGCGCACCCGGGGGGTGCGGTACGGCGGGTGCAGTTGCTGCCCTCGCTCGAAGTGCGGGGGTCGGCCCAGGCGGTGACCGGTCCCGGCATAGTGAGCGTTTGACCGCTTCAAGCTTCTTTTGATCGACCTATTGACCACTATCGCTCAACCGATCAGTATTCCCCGTGTCTCGAATCAGGAGCCGCGGGAGGCACCCATGCCTGATCGACAGAGCCGTCGATCCGTGCTCGCCACGATCGCCGCCCTGCCCCTGACGGGCGCGCTCAGCGCCTGCGGGGGCGGTGGCGGAGACACACGACCGGGCGGCGGCACGAGCGGTACCGGCACACCGGACGGCACCGGCGCGACCGGCAGGGCGGGTGGCACCGGGAGGACCGGCCGCAAGACACGGGTCACCTTCTGGTCCGCCCTGCGGGGCAGTCAGGAGGTCGTGGACGCCTTCAACGCCGGGCACGACACCATCCGGGTCGACTTCCAGAAGATCCCGTCGGGGGGCCAGGGCGGTTCCGCCAAGCTCAGCGACGCGGCCCGGGCCGGCAACGCCCCGGACGTCGCCACCATCGAGTATCCCCAGGTCCCAGGTTTCGCCGTCGACGGGGTCTGCCCCCGAGACCCTGGCCGCCCTGGACGCGGTGTGCGCGCTCGGCCCGCACCCCGTGCTCGCCGACTTCGGCACCCCACAGGCCCGGGCCGCTCTCGCCGACGCCGAGGTGCTGATCACCGGCTGGGGCTGCCCGCCCGTCCACGCCGGTGTCCTCGCCGCCGCGCCCGCCCTGCGGGCCCTCGTGCACACCGCCGGTACCGTGCGCGGCCATGTCACCGACGCCTGCTGGGAGCGGGGCATCGAGGTGTCCTCGGCGGCGGCCAACGCCCTGCCGGTGGCGGAGTACACCGTCGCGATGATCCTGCTCTCCGGCAAGCGGGTGCTGGAACGCGCCCGCGACCTGCGGGCCGCCCGGGTCCGCGACGACTGGCTGGCCGCCCCGTCCGGTGTCGGCAACTACGGCCGCACGGTGGGCATCCTGTCCGCCTCGCTGATCGGCCGCCGGGTGATCGAGCTGCTGCGCCCGTACGACCTGCGGGTGCTGCTGCACGACCCGTACGTCTCCGACGCCGAGGCCGCCGCGCTCGGCGTCCGGCCCGTCTCCCTGGACGCCCTGTTCGCCGAGAGCGACGTGGTCAGCGTCCACACCCCGCTGCTGCCCGAGACGACGGGCCTCGTCAGCGGTGCACTGCTCGCCTCCATGCGGCCGGACGCCGTCCTCGTCAACACCGCCCGTGGCGCGGTCGTCGACCAGGACGCGCTCGCCGGGGTCCTGCGCCGGGGGCACATCCGGGCCGTCCTCGACGTCACCGACCCCGACCCGCTGCCGCCCGCCCACCCGCTGTGGGACTGCGACAACGCGCTCATCACCCCGCACCTGGCCGGGTCGCAGGGCAACGAACTGCGACGGCTGGCCGACCTGGCGGTCGGCGAGGTCGTCCGCTGGGCCGCCGGCGACGGTTTCGCCCATCCCGTACGACGCGAAAGGCTGACGTTCCTCGCATGAGCACGATATCCACCACATCCGCGTACCCCTTCCCGCTCCCCGCCGAGGACCGCGAGGTGAGTCCGCACACCGGCTACACCCGGGCGCACTGGGAGGCGGCGGCGGACGGGCTGCTGCACGCCGCCTGGACGTGGGCCACCCCCGGCCGGGCCCTGCTCGACCTGCCGGGCCGCCCCTCGCGCTCCGGCGTACGCTCCGACGGCCTGGAGGGGTACGCCCGTACGTTCCTGGCCGCCGCGTTCCGCGTGGCGGGCGCGGACGGCGCGGACCCGCACAACTGGCTGGAGCGGTACGCCGACGGGCTGACCGCCGGCACCCGCACGGCCGGCCGGGACGACGCCGAGTCCTGGCCGCTGATCCTGGACCACACGGTCTTCGGCCAGCCGATGGTGGAATCGGCGTCCGTGGCCGTCGGACTGCGGCTGACCCGCCCATGGCTCTGGGACCGGCTGGACGCGGCCATCCAGGACCGGGCGGAGGAGTGGCTGCGGGGCGCTCTGCGGCACACGCCGGCGCCCAACAACTGGTACCTCTTCCCCTTCTCCGTCGCCGGGTTCCTGGAGTCGGTCGGCCGGGGCGACGCGGAGACCGCGCGGGCCCGGCAGCGCGCGCTGGACCTGCTGGAGGTCTGGTACCGAGGCCAGGGCTGGTACGCCGACGGCGACGGCCGCGCCTTCGACCACTACAACGGCTGGGCGCTGCACCTGTATCCGGTGCTGGACGCGTACCTGTCCGATGAGAAGGAGCTGTCCGCGCACTACGGCGCCCGGCTGAGCGAACACCTGGAGGGCTTCTCGCTGATGTTCGGCGCGGACGGGGCGCCGCTGCACTTCGGCCGGTCCCTCACCTACCGCTTCGCGGCGGGCGCGGCGGTCGCGATGGGCGCGGTCTCGGGGCACACCCCGCTGTCACCGGGCGTCTCCCGGCGGCTGCTCAACGGTTCACTGCGGTACTTCCTGGAGCACGGCGCGGCCGGCGGCGACGGGCTGCTGAGCCTGGGCTGGCACGGTCCCCACGAGGCGACGCTCCAGTCGTACTCCGGTCCGTCGTCGCCGTACTGGGCGTCGAAGGCGTTCGTCGCGCTGCTCGCCCCCGAGGGGCATCCGCTGTGGACGGCGCCCGAGGAACCCGCCCCCGCCGAGGGCCCCGACCGGGTGCTGTCGCTGCCCGCCCCCGGGCTGCTGGTGCAGTCGACCCGGGCGGACGGTGTCGTGCGGCTGCACAACCACGGCAGTGACCACATCCGCCCGCACGAGGGCGAGACGGCGGCGGTGGCGGACCCGCACTACGCGCGCCTCGCGTACTCCACGGCGACCGGTCCCACGGCGTCGGCGAACACGGCGGACAACCATCTCTCGCTCCGGGTCGCGGGTTCCCGCAGCAGCAGGGTCCGCATCCATCCGCTGGGCGCCGGTCACGGGGACGGCTGGGGGTGGGCCGCGTCCTGGCACACGCCGGTCTTCGCCGGGGGCGCGCCGACCGTGCCGGGGCTGCGGGTGGAGAGCGTGACGGTCGTCCGGGGCCGGTACGAGCTGCGGGTGCACCGGATCCTGGGCGCCCCGGCCGGGGCGCGGGCCGAGCAGACGGGGTGGGCGACGGCCCCGGAGGGCGGGGTGCGTTCCGCTCTGCACGGGCTCCACGGCTGGGACGGGCAGGAGGAGGTCCGGGCGCCGCAGGGTACGGCGTTCGCCCGGTGGGCGACGGTGCCCCGGCTGGCCGCGGACGTGGAGGGGACGGTGGTGCTGGTCGCGCTGGCGTCGCTGACCGGCGAGCCGGACGCCGCCCCGCTCGCGGCGGCGGTGAGCGGGGTGGACGTGGCCGGGGACACGGTCCGGGTCGGCTGGGCGGACGACGGCGCGACGACCCGTATCG
>NZ_KL585426.1:107755-112750 GCF_000721935.1 Streptomyces sp. NRRL WC-3549 | reverse complement strand
CGACCCGTATCGGCTTCGCGCCGCTGGAGGTCGGCCACACCCCCTGACGGGCGCGGTCAGGCGTCGGTGCGGATCACCACCGCGAGGGTGCGGGGGCCGTGGACGCCCTCCACCCGCTCCAGTTCGATGTCGGAGGTCGCCGACGGCCCGCTGATCAGGGTCGTCGGCCGCTCCGGCACCAGCCGGGCGACCGCCTCCGGCACACCGACGACGACCGAGGACAGATCGACGACGCAGACGTGCAGGTCGGGCACGAGGGACAGGGCGCGGCGGCCCTGGTCCGGTGAACCGTCCAGGAAGATCGTGCCGGTCTCCGCGCAGCTGACGGCCGATGAGGTCACCACGCCGTCCAGCTCTCCGAGGCTCGGCGCCGGGATGTCCGCCGCGTCGTGCCGGACCTCACCGTCCCAGGCGCCGAGCCACCGCCCGTCCAGCCCGGCGGGCACCCCGACGCGGCGGGCGCCGCGCTCGCGCAGGACCTCGGCGATCACCTCGGCCGTGCGGTCGCGGGTGCACGGGTGGACCTGTGCCTTGTAGTCGACGAGCCGGTCGGTCAGCAGGGCCAGGCGTTCGGCGTCGGGGAGGGTGCGGCCGGTGCGGTAGGCGCGGGGGACGGTGACGGCGGGTGCGGGGGCGAGGGCCAGGGCGTCCCTGACCCGGCCGAGCACGGTGTCACGGGCGGTGGTCGTCACTGTTCCTCCTGCTGGTCGTCCTGCTGGTCGTCGGCGCGCCGGGCGGCGCCCTCCTTCGAGGCTTCCCGCATGGTGGCAGCGCCCTCGGCCGAGGCCAGCCAGGCGCGGAAGGACTGCTTCGGCGGGGCGACGGTGTCCCGGCTGTCGCTCCAGCCGTCGAACGGGGCGGGCAGGTGCGAGACCGTGCGGTCGCGTCCGCCGACGCCGACGGTCCTGCTGAGGGAGGCGGCCTTCTGCGCGGCCGTGTACAGCTTCGGCCTCTTCATCACGGTGGCGGCGGCCTTCATGGCCAGCTTCTCCGCCGTGGTACCGGCCTGTTCGGTGTTCTGGTGGCGCAGCTCGACGAGCAGGGACGGGATGTCGATCTTGACGGGGCAGGCGTCGAAGCAGGCGCCGCAGAGGCTGGAGGCGTACGGCAGCGAGCTGTTGGGGTCGTCCTTCGCCGCGTGCATCCCGGCGAGCTGCGGGGTGAGGACCGCCCCGATGGGCCCTGGGTAGGTGGATCCGTACGCGTGGCCGCCCGCGCGTTCGTACACCGGGCAGACGTTGAGGCAGGCCGAGCAGCGGATGCAGTTGAGGGCCTCCCGGCCGATCGCGTCGGCGAGTGCGGCGGTCCGGCCGTTGTCGAGGAGGACGAGGTGGAAGTCCTGCGGCCCGTCGCCGGGGGTGACCCCGGTCCACATCGACGTGTACGGGTTCATCCGCTCGCCGGTCGAGGAGCGCGGCAGCAGTTGGAGGAAGACCTCCAGGTCCTGGTAGCGGGGCAGGACCTTCTCGATGCCCATCACGGTGATGAGGGTGTCGGGCAGGGTCAGGCACATCCGGCCGTTGCCCTCCGACTCGACGACGGACAGGGTGCCGGTCTCGGCGATGCCGAAGTTGGCGCCGGAGACGGCCACCTTGGTCGTCATGAACTTCTCGCGCAGGTAGGAGCGGGCGGCGGCGGCCAGGTGGGCGGGCACGTTGTCGAGGCCGGGGTCGACGCCGGGGATCCCGTCGAGGAAGATCTGCCGGATCTCGTCGCGGTTGCGGTGGATCGCGGGGACCAGGATGTGCGAGGGCTTGTCGTGGGCGAGCTGCACGATGAGCTCGGCGAGGTCGGTCTCGTACGCGGTGATGCCGGCGGCTTCGAGGTGCTCGTTGAGGCCGATCTCCTGGGTGGCCATCGACTTGACCTTGATGACGTCGCTGCTGCCGGTCGCCTCGACCAGCCGGGTGACGATCTCGTTGGCCTCCACGCCGTCGCGCGCCCAGTGGACGGTGCCGCCTCGCTCGGTGACCTTCCGCTCCAGTTCCTCCAGGAGTTCGGGCAGCCGGTTCATGGTGTCGGTCTTGACGGCCGCCCCGGCGTCGCGCAGCTCCTCCCAGTCGGGGAGTTCGCCGGTCACGGCGAGGCGCTTGGCGCGGATGGTGTGGGTGGCCCGGCCCAGGTTGCGGCGCAGCTGCCCGTTGCGGAGCTCGTCGTGGGCGGCCTCGGGGAACTTCCGGTCGCCGCGCAGGTTGCCCGTTCCGTACGGGGAGCGGGGCGGGGTGGCGGGCATGCCGAGGAACGTGCTCATCGGGCGGCCTCCGTCAGGGCGTACGGCGCGGTGCGGGTGGATCCGAGGATCTGGGCGAGGTGCAGGGTGCGCGTGCCGGACCTGATGCGGGAGAGTCCGCCGCCGATGTGCATCAGGCAGGAGGAGTCACCGGCGGTGCACACCTGGGCCTTGGTGGCGGTGACGTTGCGCATCTTGTCCTGGAGCATGGCGGTGGACGTCTCGGCGTTCTTCACGGCGAAGGTGCCGCCGAAGCCGCAGCAGGCGTCCGCCTCGGGGAGCTCGACGAGGTCGATCGCCTCGACGGCGCGCAGGAGCCGCAGTGGCTTGTCACCGACCCGGAGCATCCGCAGGGAGTGGCAGGTGGGGTGGTAGGTGACGCGGTGCGGGAAGTAGGCGCCGACCTGGGTGACGCCGAGGACGTCGACGAGGAGTTCGGAGAGTTCGTACGTCTTGGCCTTGACGGTGGCGACACCGGAGCGCAGTGCGGCGTCGCCGTAGCGTTCGGCGACGATCTCGTGCTGGTGGCGGACCGATCCGGCGCACGACCCGGACGGCATGACGACGGCGTCGATCGACGCGTCGCCGAACTGCTCGGCGAAGTTGCGCACCAGCGGGACGGGCTCGCGCTGGTAGCCGGTGTTGACGTGCATCTGGCCGCAGCAGGTCTGGCCCGGCGGGAACACCACGTCGTGGCCCAGGCGGGCGAGCAGGACGGCGGTGGATTTCACCGCCTCGGGGAAGAGCGTGTCTCCCAGACAGGTGGCGAAGAGTCCGATGCGCATGGGGCCTCCCCGATCGATGGTTTGGTCGGACCATACTATCCTCCGTCCATTTCGGGAAGGGTGCGCCCGGAATGTCGGCGAGGAGCCTCTTCGTCGTTCTGCCATGGCGCCACAGTCGGCAATCCTTGGTCCGACCTTATTGACATACGACATATGCAGTGTCCTACTAAAGGCCGGAACCAGCCTCCCCGGCCACGCCGCGCATTCCGCACAGTCGCCCGTACGGACCCTTCCTGGGCAGGGTCCCGGCTGGTTCCTCAGCCCTGTACCGCTCGACGAGGAGCTCTTCCGTGGCCGCCGCACCACCCGCAAGCCTTGCTTCGTACACCCCGGACGTGCACGTCGTCGGGGGCAGTCTCACCGCCACCGCACTGCTGGCGCTGGTCCCCCTCGCCGTCTTCTTCCTGCTGCTGACGGCGGCGAAGCGCTCGGCGCTGCAGTCGGCGCTCGGCTCGGTGCTCACCGCCCTGCTGGTGGCCGTGTTCGGCTTCGGGATGCCGGTGGGGCTGAGCGCGCTCTCGGCGACACAGGGCCTGGTCTTCGGGCTCTTCCCCGTGATGCTGATCGTCGTGGCGGCCATCTGGTTCTACGAACTGACCGTGGTGAGCGGCAGGTTCGAGGACCTGCGGCGCTCCTTCAGCGCGGTCGGCCGCGGCGACCTGCGCGTCCAGGCGATGCTCATCGCCTTCTGCTTCGGCGGCCTGCTGGAGGCGCTCGCCGGCTTCGGCGCGCCCGTCGCCATCACCGCCGTCATGCTGATGGCCCTCGGCCTGCCCCCGGTCAAGGCGGCCGTCACCGTCCTGCTCGCCAACACCGCGCCGGTCGCCTTCGGCGCCATGGCCATCCCGGTGACCACGGCGGGCAACCTGACGGGCATCCCGGCCGATGACATCGCGGCGGTCATCGGCCGCCAGAGCCCGCTGCTCGCCCTGTTCGTGCCCACGCTGCTGCTCTTCGTCGTGGACGGAGCGCGCGGAGTCCGCCAGTTGTGGCCGATCGCCCTGGTCACCGGGTTCGTCTTCGCCGCCGCCCAGTTCTGGTGCTCCGCCCACTTCGCCTACGAGCTCACGGACGTGGTGGCCTCGCTCGCCGGCTTCGGGGCCGCCGTGCTGATGCTGCGCTTCTGGAAGCCCGCCACCCCGCACGACCAGCACTCCCGGGTGGAGAACGAGCCGCTCACCCCGCGCCGCGTCACCTACGCCGTACTCCCCTACGCCCTCGTCATCGCGGTCTTCGCCGTCGCCAAGATCGATGTCGGAGCCGTCGACGTACCCGGCCTCCTCGGTCGCCTCGACCTCGCCGTCGAATGGCCCGGCCTCTACGGCAACCTGCTCACATCCGGCGGCGCCCCCTCCACCAGCGCGATCTACAAGCTGGAGGTCCTGGGCAATCCGGGCACGCTGCTGATCATCACGGGCGTCCTGGTGACGCTGGCCTACCGCTACGCCGAGGACGGCGACCGGTACCCGCTGAGCGCCCGCA
Organism: Streptomyces sp. NRRL WC-3549; assembly: GCF_000721935.1. GTDB lineage: Bacteria > Actinomycetota > Actinomycetes > Streptomycetales > Streptomycetaceae > Streptomyces. The sequence goes on along the minus strand of NZ_KL585426.1, from coordinate 108,253 downwards.
CGGCCGTCGAGGCCGCCGGGCGCACCCTGAGGAACATGCGGGTCGCGATCATGACGGTCGCCACGGTGCTGGCGCTCAGCTACGTCATGAACCAGTCGGGCCAGACCGTGGCCATCGGCACCTGGCTGGCCACGGCGGGCGGGCTCTTCGCCCTGCTCTCCCCGGTCCTGGGCTGGCTGGGTACGGCGGTGACCGGCTCCGACACCTCCGCCAACGCCCTCTTCGCCAACCTCCAGCAGACGGCCGGCCAGACCGCCGGCATCGACCCGACCCTGCTCGTCGCGGCCAACACCTCCGGCGGCGTGGTGGCCAAGCTGGTCAGCCCGCAGAACCTGACGATCGCCGCCACCGCGGTGGGCGAGCCGGGCTCGGAGCGCGTCCTGCTCCGCAAGGTGGCGGGGTACAGCCTCGGGATGCTGGTCATCCTGTGCGTGCTGGTCTACCTCCAGTCCCTGCCGGTGCTGTCCTGGATGCTGCCGTAACGACCGGTGCGCGGCG
>NZ_KL585426.1:106470-107549 GCF_000721935.1 Streptomyces sp. NRRL WC-3549 | reverse complement strand
GCGGCGGGAGGGGCCGGGCACCGGCCCCTCCCGATGAGGCGTCACCGTCCCGCGGGACGCCCGCCCTCGGGGCCCTCGGTGGTGCCGGGGCCGTACGCGCCGGCGTCCTCGGGACGGCTCTCGGCGACCAGGGTGCCGTGGAAACCGCGGATGTGGGCCTCGGCCAGGTCGGCCGCCTCCTCGCCGCGTCCGGCGCGGACCAGGGCGAGCAGCTCCGTGTGCTCGGCGTTGAGCGCGGCGGCGGTCGCCGCCCAGTCGTCCGCCGCTTCGAGCGCCCGCAGGATCAGGGGCCTCACGGACTCGCGCACCGCGGCGGTCAGCGTCGACGTGAGGGCGTTGCCCGAGCTGTGCGCGATCTGGACGTGGAACCTGGTGTCCAGCTCGTTGAACTCCTCCGGCGGGACGCCCGCTCGCGTCATGCGGGCGACCAGCTCCGCCGCCTCGTCCAGGTCGGCCGGTGCGGCCTGCCGGGCCGCGGCGGCGAAACTGGAGCGCTCCAGCGCGACGCGGGCCTCCAGTACGTCGTGCAGGCCGTAGCTGCCGAGGGCGAAATGCAGGCGCAGCAGGCGACTCAGGGCGTCGTCCGGGTTGCGTACGATCCGGGCGCCGGCGTCCGGGCCCCGGCCGGGCTGGGCGACCAGCACACCGATCGTCTCCAGCACCCGCAGCGCCTCCCGCAGCGCGGAGCGGCTCACCCCGAAGACGGGGGCGAGCTCCCGCTCGGGCGGCAGCCGGTCGCCCGCTCTGAGCTTTCCGGCGAACACCTGCTCCTCGATGCTCTGCAGCACCAGTTCATGTGTCCGGGACTGCCGCACGGGCTGCCACTCGACGGGCATCCGCTACTCCCTGGTCCGGCCGATACGCATGATCCGACTATGTCACACATGCGGTGTGGTCGGACCAAACCGGGCGGCCGGGTCCGGCTCCGGAGCCGGACCCGGCCGAGGGCGCGCCGCGCGGCGGGCGGGGGTGTACTGGGCGCCGCGCGAGGGGGCGCGCTGTCAGGGTGCGGGCAGGTGCCGGGCGTCCCCGCGGTGGTGGCGGGGGCCTCGGCCGCTCCGGTCCGGGTCGAAGAGCTG
>NZ_KL585426.1:101380-106210 GCF_000721935.1 Streptomyces sp. NRRL WC-3549 | reverse complement strand
CCAGCCACAGCCAGAGATGTCCGGTACGGCGGCGGCGCGGGACCCGGGCGGTGTCGGGGGCCGGCGCACCGGTGCCGGCCGGGCTCCGGTGCGGGTCCTCGTGAGCGCGCAGCCTCTCGTCCTGGTAGGTCATGGTGCCTCTCCCTCCCTCTGGGAAACCGCCGGGGGCCACCGGACTCTCCATGCTCCTATCAGGACCCCGTCCCGGACCATCGGTGCCAACACCCATTTACGGGGGTGCCGACCCTGTAGACGGGCGCCGGCGAACACCCGGCGGAGTGGAGACGCTCGCACCGGCCATAGTGGAGGCACCCGTCCGTCCGCACAACCATGAAGGAGACACCCCGGCCTTGTCCCTGTTCTGGCGCATCTTCCTGCTCAACGCCGCGGTCCTGGTCGCAGCGGGTGCCCTGCTCCTGCTCGGTCCGGTCACCGTGTCCGCCCCGGTGGTGCTGACCGAGGCCCTGATCCTCGCCGGCGGCATCGCCGCGATGCTGGGTGCCAACGCCATGCTGCTGAGGCTCGGACTCGCCCCGCTCCAGCGCGTCACCCGGGCGATGAGGACCACCGACCTGCTGAGCCCCCGCCCGCGCCCCGAGGTCGCCGGGCACGGGGAGATCGCTGACCTGATCGCCACGTTCAACAGCATGCTCGACCGGCTGGAGGCGGAGCGGGCGACGAGCAGTGCCCGCGCGCTGTGGGCTCAGGAGGCCGAACGCCGCCGGGTCGCGCAGGAACTGCACGACGAGGTCGGCCAGACGCTCACCGCGGTGCTGCTCGAACTGAAGCGGGTGGCCGGGCACGCCCCGGAGCCGCTGCGGGAGGAACTGGCCCACGTCCAGGAGATCACCCGGGGCAGCCTGGACGAGATCCGCCGGATCGCCCGCCGGCTGCGCCCCGGAGTACTGGAGGAACTGGGGCTGGTCAGCGCGCTGACGGCCCTGACCACCGAGACGCCGACACCCAACGGGCTCACGATCAGGCGGCACATGGAGAAGGACCTCCCCGAACTCGGCCAGGAGGCCGAGCTGGTCGTCTACCGCATCGCCCAGGAGTGCCTCACCAACACCGTGCGGCACGCCGGGGCGACCCGGCTCGAACTGTTCCTGCGCCGCGGCCCCGGCGGGGTGGAGCTGCGGATCCGCGACAACGGCAGCGGCCTCGGCGGCGCCCCCGAGGGCGCCGGGCTGCGCGGCATGCGGGAGCGGGCCCTGCTCATCGGGGCGGGGCTCACCCTCGGCAGCGACCCCGGGGGCGGCACGGACGTACGCCTCGTGGTGCCCGTACCCGGCACCGACGCGCCCGCAGAGAACGGAAACACCTGACCATGCCTCACACACCGTCCACCGCGCCCGTCCGGAAGACCCGCATCCTGCTCGCCGACGACCACGCCCTGGTCCGGCGGGGGGTACGGCTCATCCTCGACGGCGAACCCGACCTCCAGGTCGTCGCCGAGGCGGGTGACGGGGCCGAGGCCATCCAGATGGCCCGTTCCGAGCGGCCCGACCTCGCGGTACTCGACATCGCCATGCCCCGGCTGACGGGCCTCCAGGCGGCCCGGGAGCTGTCCCGGACCCTGCCGGAGCTGCGCATACTGATGCTGACCATGTACGACAACGAGCAGTACTTCTTCGAGGCGTTGAAGGCCGGCGCCTCCGGGTTCGTCCTGAAGTCGGTGGCCGACCGCGACCTGGTGGAGGCGTGCCGGGCCGCCATGCGTGACGAGCCGTTCCTCTATCCGGGCGCGGTCACCGCCCTCGTCCGGAACTATCTGGACCGGGTCAGGGAGGGCCGGGACGTCCCGGACCGCGCGATCACCGAGCGGGAGGAGGAGATCCTCAAGCTGGTCGCCGAGGGCCATTCGTCCAAGGAGATCGCGGGCATGCTCGTCATCAGCGTCAAGACGGTCGAACGCCACCGGGCCAACCTGCTCCAGAAACTGGGACTCAGGGACCGTCTGGAGCTCACCCGGTACGCGATCCGGGCCGGGCTGATCGAGCCGTGAGCGCGCGGACCGGGGGCCTCGGCACCATGGCCGGGCTGTGCGTTTCATACGATTCTCACCGAGTGCGCTTACGGTTCTCCCGTGACCCAGACGAGCCCGCCCGGATGGCACCCAGACCCCGGGCATTCAGGAATCGGCCCCGTTCATGAACGCTGGTGGGACGGGAGCCGGTGGACGGACCAGCTCCGTGTGCCCCCCGCGGCCGTACGGCGCCGCCGGATACGCGTCGGCGCCGGCATAGCCGCCGGTGTCGTGCTCCTCGCCGCCGTCGGAGGCGGCGCCTACCTGCTGGGGGCCGGTGACTCCGGCGGCACTTCGGCCGCCCGCTCGGCCCCGTCCGACGCGCCGGAGCGGCCCGGCGCACAGGGCGGCGGCCGGGACGACGGCGGGAGCGGCGGCCGAGGCGGCGGTGGCGAGGAAGGGCAGCGGCAGGAGGCGCCGCAGAGCGAGGACGGGTACGCCACCGACCTCGCCAGCGGTATCAGCATCCCGGTCCTCGACGGCTGGACCGGTCAGTCCGGCACCGTCGGCGCCGGGGTGACGACCGGTGAGTACGCCTGCCCCGGTGACGAGAGCCAGAGCTGCGTCCTGGGCGGGGTGTTCTCCGCGCCGGCCCAGGCCCTGAAGGTCACCGCCACCACACCGAAGGCGGCGGCCCAGGCCGACATCCGGACCAACGCCGAGGAGTCCTACGGCGAGAAGATCTACGCGGGGATCACCTCCCACGAGCAACTGAAGTCCGAGGCGGTCACGGTGGCCGGCCAGGAGGGCTACCGGGTGCGCTGGAAGGTGGTGACGGAGAACGGCGACGACGGCTACGTCGAGTCGCTCGCCTTCCCCTCCCCCAACATCCCGGACATGCTGGTCGTCATCCGGTCCGGTTTCGACATCAACGACAAGGCGCCGAAGCTGTCCGTGATGGACGACATCGCCAAGGGCGTCAAGAAGGCGACGGGCCTGGGTTCCGGTTCGGGCCGGAGCGCCTGACCACGAGCGGGCAGGCGGACACCCGTCACGGCCGTACCGGGTGGGTCCGGTACGGCCGCCGGTGCGCCGTGGTCCGCGGGCCAGGCACCCCGGCCCGTGGGAAGCCGGTCCGGGCCCGGTGGGATCAGGCCACCGGCACGGGGAAGGTCGGGTACTCGACGCCGGAGACGTGCTGGACGACCCGGACGACCTGGCAGGAGTAGCCGAACTCGTTGTCGTACCAGAGGTAGAGGATCGCGTCGTCGCCCTCCACCTTGGTGGCGCCCGCGTCCACGATCGAGGCGTGGCGCGAGCCGATGAAGTCACTGGAGACCGCGTCAGGGGCGTTGGTGAAGTCGATCTGGCGCTTGAGCGGCGAGGTCAGCGACACGTTGCGCAGGTACTCCAGCACCTCCTCACGGGTGGTCTCGCGCCCGAGCCGCAGACTGAGGATGGCGATCGAGACGTCCGGCACCGGCACCCGGATCGAGCTGCCGGTGATCCGGGCGTCGAGGTCGGGCAGCGCCTTGGCGACGGCGGAGGCGGCGCCGGTCTCGGTGATGACCATGTTGAGCGGCGCGGAGCGGCCCCGGCGGTCGGACTTGTGGTAATTGTCCAGCAGGTTCTGGTCGTTGGTGAACGAGTGGACGGTCTCCACGTGGCCGCGCAGGACGCCGTACTCGTCCGCCATGGCCTTCAGCGGCGGGACGATCGCGTTGGTCGTGCAGGAGGCGCAGGACAGGATCTGCTCGTCCGGCTTGATCATCTCGTGGTTGACGCCGTGGACGACGTTGAGGACGTCGCCCTTACCGGGGGCCGTCAGGACGACCTTGTCGATGCCGGGCCGCAGGTGCTGGGAGAGGCCGGCGCGGTCGCGCCAGCGGCCGGTGTTGTCGATGAGGATGGCGTTCTTGACGCCGTACGCCGTGTAGTCGACCTCGGAGGGGTCGTCGGCGTAGATCATCTTGATCTCGTTGCCGTTGGCGACGATCGTGCCGCTCGCCTCGTCGACGGTGATCGTGCCCTGGAACTGGCCGTGGATGGAGTCGCGGCGCAGCAGCGAGGCGCGCTTGACGATGTCCTGGGCCCCGCCCTTGCGGACGACGATGGCACGGAGCCGCAGGCCGTTGCCGGAGCCGGCCTTCTCGATGAGCAGCCGGGCCAGGAGGCGGCCGATGCGGCCGAAGCCGTACAGCACCACATCGCGGGCCTCACGGCGCTCGATCTTGTTCTCCCCGGTCGCCCCGGCGACGGCCTCGGCGGTGAACTCCTCGACCGTCAGGCCGCGTCCGTCGTTCCGGTAGGTGGCGGCGAGCATGCCGAGATCGATCTGGGAGGGGCCGAGATCGAGAGTGGTCAGGGCCTTCAGGAACGGCAGCGTCTCGGTGACCGAGAGCTCCTCCCCGGCTATCTGCCGGGCGAACCGGTGGGTCTTGAGGATGCTCACCACCGACTTGTTCACCAGGGAGCGGCTGTGCAGCAGGATCGTCACATCCCGCTCGCGGTGGAGGTTCCCGATGATCGGGATCATCGATTCCGCGGTCTCTTCGCGGGTCTTCCAGTCGGTGAACGAGTCGTCGTTGACAGTCACAGGATTCTCTTTCGAGCTAGGAGGCGCTCATATGCTAACCCGGCCGAAAGATGATCGTTCAGAGGGGGCGTCGCCCTGAAGGGCACCGGCGACGGCGCTCCGGACCAGGCGCCGCGAGCCGGTCCGGCGGAGGTGCTCGCGGCCGGGCCGGACGGGCCGGAGCGCCCGGCGGCCAGGGGCCGCCCGCCCCGGCCCCGGAGTACACGGTCCCGGCCCCGCCGCGTTCCTCGACGGCCCGCAGGCGGACACCTGTCTCTTATACACATCT
>NZ_KL585426.1:97491-101171 GCF_000721935.1 Streptomyces sp. NRRL WC-3549 | reverse complement strand
GCGGCAGCTCCATGAGGAGATCGCCCGGCTCCCGCACCTGGCGGAGACGGCGGAACGGGCCGTCGTCGAGGTCCACCGGACCGGGGTGACCATGACCCCGAGAAGACGCTCCGACGTCTTCGTCTTCGGGGAGATCACCTTCGGCCTCGGCTACGCCACCGAGGCCCGGCGGAGGGGGCAGCGCTGCGCCTCACACGGTGAGGCCATGGCCCGCGCGCCCGGCCATCGCACGGAGGACCGGCGCCGCCTCATGACCGAGGCCGCCGCCTGGCGCGGGGATCTGAGCCCCGCCGCGATGTGCCCCGCCCTTCCCTCGGCTCGCCGCCGTGGCCCACCACGCGGGGCGGGCACCTCGGCGGCCGCCCCGCACGCCTCGGTGCGCCCGGTCGCCGTGCCGGTGACGGCGGACCGGCCGTTCCGGGCCGGGCGACCGGCCGGTGCCGGGGTGGCGCCCGCACCGATCCTGTTCGGGGCGCTCACGGCGGACCGCGTCGCCGAGACGCTCGGCCGGGCCCTGGGCGAGCGGGCGGGCGTACGGGCGGGCCGCGGCGAAGGCGGCGCGGCACCTGGCGGCGGCGGACGGAGCCGCCCCGGGTCGCCGAGGACGTGCGGCGGCCGCCCCGGGGCCCTTCGTCGCCCCGGGCGCCAACGGCCGGGGCGAGGCCGGTGGCACACGGCCCGGTGCCCCCGTCCGTCAGTGGCTTCCCGTGAGTTCGCCGCTGAGCTTGTCGTGGATGCTGGCGCTCGGCACGTTCAGACCGATGATCTCGACACTCTTGCCGCGCTGGGCGTACTTGGCCTCCACCGCGTCGAGCGCGGCGACCGAGGAGGCGTCCCAGATGTGGGCGCCGGTCAGGTCGATGACGACCGTGTCCGGGTCGGTGGCGTACGCGAACCGGCCCACGAGATCGTTGGAGGAGGCGAAGAACAGCTCGCCCGTGACGGAGTAGACGACCTGGCTGCCGTCGGGGTCGGTGACGGAGGTGACGTCGGCGAGGTGGGCGACGCGGCGGGCGAAGACGACCATGGCCGTGACGGAGCCGACGACGACGCCGATCGCGAGGTTGTCGGTGGCGACCACACAGGCGACGGTGACGGCCATGACGGCGGTCTCCCCGACCGGCATCCGCCTCAGAGTCTTCGGTGCGACGGAGTGCCAGTCGAAGGTCGCGAAGGACACCATCACCATCACGGCGACCAGCGCGGCCATCGGGATGTCGGAGACGACGGGGCCGAAGACGATGCACAGCACCATCAGGAACGCGCCCGCGAGGAAGGTGGAGAGCCGGGTGCGGGCGCCGGAGACCTTCACGTTGATCATCGTCTGGCCGATCATGGCGCACCCGCCCATCCCGCCGAAGAAGCCGGTGACGATGTTGGCGATGCCCTGCCCGATCGACTCACGGGTCTTGGAGGAGGGGGTGTCGGTGATCTCGTCCACCAGCTTGGCCGTCATCAGCGACTCCATGAGCCCGACCAGCGCCATCGCCAGGGCGTAGGGAGCCACGATCTTCAGGGTGTCCATGGTGAAGGGCACGTCCGGGAGGCCGGGCACCGGCAGGGAGGACGGCAGCTCGCCCTTGTCGCCCACGGTCGGCACGGCGATCCCCGCGGCGACCGTGATCACGGTGAGGACGGCGATGGACACCAGCGGCGCCGGGACCACCGTGGTGACCTTCGGGAAGAACACCATGAGGGCGAGGCCCGCGGTGATCAGCGGGTAGACCGGCCACGGCACGTCACGCATCTCCGGGACCTGGGCCATGAAGATCAGGATGGCGAGGGCGTTGACGAAGCCGACCATCACGCTGCGCGGGACGAACCGCATCAGCTTGGCGACGCCCAGCGCGCCCAGGACGATCTGGAAGACACCGGCGAGGATCACGGCGGCGATCAGATGACCGAGGCCGTGTTCACGGTTGAGCGGTCCGATGACCAGGGCGACCGCGCCGGTCGCCGCGGAGATCATCGCGCGGCGTCCGCCGACGACCGAGAGGGTCACCGCCATGGTGACGGAGGCGAACAGGCCGATCGCGGGATCGACCCCGGCGATGACCGAGAAGGAGATCGCCTCCGGGATCAGGGCCAGCGCGACCACCAGGCCGGCCAGCACCTCGGTGCGCCAGACCTTGGGGTCGGACAGCCAGTCGGGGCGCAGACCGCGCAACAGCGCGGCCGGAGTCGGTGAGGACGTGGACAAGGAAGGTACCTGTCGTGCTCGGGCACACGCTGGCATCACCCAGGGCGTGCGGGAAGGCGCCGGACGGCCGGGGCGGCCGTCCGCGGGAAGACCCCCGCGTACCGGGACCGCGCGGAGCTCGAAGCCGCTCAGGGACCGTGGTGCACAGCGGGCGGGCGGCGGTGCCGGGCGTCACGGGCGTGCTTACGCCGGCCCCCGCCGGGAGCGGCATCGGCCCCGGCGCGGCCGTCGGTCACGGGAACGGCCCGTACCGCACCAGGGCGGCGGACGGTGTGCACCCACCCCGACGGATCCATACTCTACCCTAACGTTAGGGTAGAGATAACGGGCCGACGGCGGCCCCGGCCACGGACAGGAGAGGCGCCCGCGTGAGCAGCGAGCACATGCAGATCGGCGAGGTCGCCACGCGGACCGAGCTGTCGCTGCGCACCATCCGGCACTACGAGGACACCGGCCTGGTCACCCCCTCCGCCCGCTCCCAGGGCGGCTTCCGGCTCTACACCGAGGCCGACGTCGCGCGGCTGATGGTGATCCGCCGCATGAAGCCGCTCGGTTTCAGCCTGGACGAGATGCGCGATCTGCTGGAGGTCACCGACCGCCTCGACTCCGGCCAGGAACTGTCCGGCGACGAGCGCGAGGCCCTGCTCGACCGGGTGCGCGGGTACGAGCAGGCCGCCGCGGAGCAGACGGAGAAGATCCGCGTCCAGTTGGCGCGGGCCGAGGAGTTCACCGCCGCGCTCCGTGAACGCCTCACACGCGACACCCCTCCCTGACACCGACGCCCGACACCGGCGGGCCCGACACCGGGCCCCTGCCGCCGGAGACCTCCGCCTCGCACCCCTTTGCCCGCTTCCGACATCAACTCGCTTGCCGGTACGGCCGGTTCGGAGACGGGCACACCACGCGGCGCAGCGCGGCCCGCACACGTCGAGAGCCTTGCCAGCCATGTGCGGGCCACCCTATCCTCAGCCGGGGAAAGCGCTTTCTGAACCCGCACCCGTACCGGTGAAGGCGAAGCCGCACCACCCCGGCGACTTCGCGCACGAGCCGCCACCGATCCGGCGCGGGGCTTCACCCAGGACGCCGACACGCCGTGGAGCCGAGCGAGAACACCAGGGCGACGAGGCGTCACGCCGGCCTTCACGACCGGCACCCGGAAGGGCGACGACCGGACCCACGGGCGGAAACGGCCGCAGCGGCACAGCGGCCGGACGGCCGCCCGCAGGGACCGAACCGCAGCCGAAGGCCCGACCGACCGCGCCACCGCACCGACCGCACGAGGAGAGCACACCCGCACAGGCCGGAATCCGCCGGTGCCGCACCGGCGGGCCCGCGCCTCTAGCTGTCATGCCCATGACCATTTCACCCCGCACGCCCCCCACACACGGCGGTCCCGCGTGCGGCGACGAACAAGGAGACGAACATGAGGAGAGCAGTCGCACTGCGACTCGGCGCGGCAGGGGCCACGATGGCCCTCGCC
>NZ_KL585426.1:93410-97232 GCF_000721935.1 Streptomyces sp. NRRL WC-3549 | reverse complement strand
GGGCGGGCAGACCGTACGGGCCACCACGGGGACCGCGATCCACCAGGCCCTGTGCGGACGGGCCGACAGCAGCACCCCGATCACCATCCAGGTGGAGGGGACGATCAACCACGGCAACACCGAGAAGGTGTCGGGCGGCAGTTGCAACACCGCCGCCGGGGTCATCGAGCTCAAGCAGATCAGCAACGTCACGATCGTCGGAGTGGGCGGCGGGGCCGTCTTCGACCAGGTGGGCATCCACGTCCGCGAGTCCAGCAACATCATCATCCAGAACGTCACCGTCAAGAACGTCAAGAAGTCCGGCTCCCCCACGTCCAACGGCGGTGACGCCATCGGCATGGAGAAGGACGTCCGCAACGTCTGGGTGGACCACACCACCCTGGAGGCCTCGGGCGGCGAGTCCGAGGGCTTCGACGGCCTCTTCGACATGAAGAACAACACCCAGTACGTGACCCTCTCCTACAGCATCCTGCGCAACTCCGGCCGCGGCGGCCTCGTCGGGTCCAGCGAGAGCGACCTGTCGAACACCTTCATCACCTACCACCACAACCTGTACGAGAACATCGACTCCCGCGCTCCTCTGCTCCGCGGCGGCGTGGCCCACATCTACAACAACCACTACGTGGGGCTCAGCAAGTCGGGCATCAACTCCCGTGCCGGGGCCCGCGCCAAGGTGGACAACAACTACTTCGAGGACTCCAAGGACGTCCTGGGCACCTTCTACACCGACGCGGCCGGCTACTGGCAGGTCAGCGGCAACGTCTTCGACAACGTGACCTGGTCCGCCCCGGGCACCGACAACAAGCCGGCCGGGCCGAACCCGCAGTCCAACACCTCGGTCGGCGTGCCCTACGCGTACAGCCTGGACGGGGCCGCCTGCGTGCCGTCCGTGGTGAGCGGGACGGCGGGCGCCGGCAAGGGGCTGAAGGTGTCGGACGGCAGCTGCTCGCCCCAGACCCCGGAGCCGACCGAGCCCACCCCCGACCCGACCGACCCGACCGTCCCCAACCCGCCGGGCGGGACCAACCTCAGCATCGGGGCGGGCTCGGACGGATCGAGCAAGGCCTCCGGGACGAGCTACGGCGACGTCCGCGACGGAGACATGAGCACCTACTGGTCGCCGTCCGGCTCGACCGGTTCCGTCTCGATCAAGTGGAACACCGCCACCGGCGTCTCCAAGATCAACGTCCGGGAGGCCGCCGGCGCCACGGGTGCCATCGGCTCCTGGAGGGTCAGCAACGCCGACACCGGCGCGGTCCTGGCCTCCGGCAGCGGGGCGGGCGTCATCACGTTCCCCAAGACCTCGCTGCGCAAGCTCACCTTCGAGATCACCAGCTCGACGGGCACCCCGAAGATCGCCGAGTACGAGACCTACGCCGGTTGACGGCACGGTCCCGCCGGCACACCCGGCGGGACCACCGCGCGGGACCCCGGCCGCCAGGAGCCCATCCGGGCCCCTGCGGCCGTCGACGGCGGCGACGAGTCCACGCCCACCGCCAACCGCCAGAGGATCTCCGTGCGGGAGGTAGGACCGCGCCCCCACCCGACCCCGCCCGGCTGCGGACGGAGCTCAGGCGCCTGCGCCGCAACGGGCTCGCCGTCGACAAGAGCGGTCCGAGAACGGCCTCTTCGCCGCCGGCGTGCCGGTGCGCGACCAGGACGGCACACGGACGTGGCCGAGCCGCGCTGACCCCGGCGGTCCGCGCGGCAGGCACACGTCCACCTCCACGCCGACACACCGCCCGGGACAAGCGACAGGGAAGGACATAAGATGTCTGACGTCCTAAGTCTGGAAGGTCACGTGTGAGGAGCCGCGTTGAACCCTGACCCTGTACCCGGAGAGAAGGCGGGCGGCGACCACCGCCTCGCCCTCATAGGCGCCGGTGCCATCGCCCGCGACCACGTCACCGCACTCGCGGGCGTCCCGGGGGTGCGGCTGGCCCACGTCGTCGACCGGCACCCCGAGCGGGCCGCCGCGCTGGCGGCCCTCGCCGAGGGCGCCACCTGGTCCACCGACCCCGCGACCGCTTGGTCCGACGGCGTCGACGTCACCGCCGTCTGCACCTCCCCCGAGTCGCACGCCGATCTCACCGTGGCCGCGTTCGGCGCTGGCAAGGCCGTCCTGCTGGAGAAGCCCGCCGCGCTGAAGGTGGCCGACGTCGACCGCATCCTCTCGGCCGCGGAGAACGCCGGCCGGCCCCTGCTCGTCGCTCAGACGGCCCGTTTCCAGCCCGTCCACCTCGAAATCGCCCAGGCGGTCGCCGACGGTGCGATCGGCACGCCCCGGCTGGCCCACCTCACCTGGTACACCGGGCACGTCTGGCCCGGAGGCTGGCGGGGCTGGCAGCTCGACCCGTCCCGCTCCGGAGGCCACGTCGCCCACAACGGCGTACACGCCCTGGACCTGCTGACCTGGCTCATGGACGACGAACCGGTCCGGGTCTTCGCGCGCCCCTGCCGTACGTGGGCGCCCGGCATGCCGACCCCCGACAGCTTCCAGATCCTCGTGCGCTTCGCCGGCGGCGCCCTCGCCACCGTCGAACTCTGCTACGCCCTCGCCGCACGCGGCACGTTCGTCCGCCGCCTGATGCTCTCGGGCACCGCCGGGACCCTGCACCACAGCAGCGAGGACGAGCCCCGCACGCACGGCGCGTCGCCCCTCGCCCCCGCTTCGATCGACGGTGCGATGACCGAGCAGACCAGGCATCTGCGTGACGTACTCGACGGGGCCGCGGCCCCGCTGACCGCGCCCCACCAGATACGCGCCGCACTCGCCGCCGCCCTGGCGGCTCAACTCAGCGCGGACGAAGGACGTCCCGTCGACGTCAAGGAGGTCTGCTGAGATGCGTGTCCTCATCGTGTCCGGGGTCCGGCACGCCCGTGACTACGTACCGCTGCTGCGGTCCCTGCCCGGCATCGAGGTCGTCGGCTGCGCCGACACCCCCGACAGCCCCTTCGCCGAGGACGACGCCGCCCTCGCGAGCGCGACCGGCATCCCGCTGCTCGACCTCGACCAGGGCCTCGCCTCCTGCGACATCGCCCTGGTGTGCAGCGAGCCCACGCGCCACGTCGACCTGGCGGTGCGCGCGCTCGAAGCGGGCCGCCACGTGCTGGTCGACAAACCCGCGGCGACCGACACCCGCGGTGCTCAGCGCCTGTGGGAGGCCGCGGACCGCGCCCCGGGGCTCCTCACCTCCGTACACCGCCTCTACTCGCCGCAGCTCGTGCGCGCACGGCGCATCGTGGACTCCGGCGCGATCGGTCTGCCCCTGGCGGTCGACGCGGAGTGGCTCGCGGCCGGCGGACTGGACGGAACCACCGTCGAACGCCCCGAACTCGTCTGCGATCCCGCCCTGTCCGGCGGTGGCGAACTGATGAACTTCGGCTGGTACCCGGCCCTGGCGATCCGCCACCTCACCGGCCTGGAGGTGGAGGAGGTCGTCGCCTTCAGCAGCGCCGCCCCGCACGCGCCGCTCTTCGCCGGTCCGCACGGTGCGTACGGCGTGGAGGACGCGGCCGTCCTCTCGCTCCGCCTGCGCAACGGGGTGGTGGCGACCGCCACCGTGGCGCGTACGCCCGCCGGTGTCGGGCCCGCCCCCGTCTCGTCCAATCTGCGGGCCCGCCCCCGTCTCGTCCAGTCTGCGCGTGCTCGGCTCGCACGGCCACGTGCTCGCCGACGAGGACGCCCCCTCGGTCACCGTGCGCGGGGCCAGCGGCGACCGCACCTCGCGCCAGGTCGGCGGGCCCGCCGGGGTGACGGCGCTGCGGCGGCTGTTCACCGAGTTCTGCGACGACATCCGCCACGGACGCACGCCGTTGGTG
>NZ_KL585426.1:91959-93247 GCF_000721935.1 Streptomyces sp. NRRL WC-3549 | reverse complement strand
GCACGCCGTTGGTGACGGCGGCCGACATCCACGCGGCCGTCGCGGTGGTCGAGGCCGCGCTGTCGTCCGCGCGCCAGGACGGCGCCCCCGTGGCGCCCGCACTCCGCGCGACGGGCACCACCGCGGCCTGACACGCCCGGGGCCCGGGCCCCCGCAGCGGCCTCACGGCCTCGGCGAGGCACCACGGGTGCGGCGGCGGACGGCGCCGGCCGAGCGCGCGACGGGACCCCGGGCCTCAACGGCCCGGGGTCCCGGGTGAGCTTCTCAGCGGGTCAGGCTACGGCACCGACGCCGCTTCGGCGGGGATCAGCCGCGGCCCTGCAGGTACTGCGCGTAGAGGAAGCCGCTCTCGGCCGCGAAGTCGGCCTTCTTCTCCTTGGCGTAGGTGATCCCGTACGGGCCGCCCAGGTTGAGGAACTCGCCGGCCTGGCGGGAGGCCTCGACCGCCTCGTAGCCGGCGCCCAGCTGGCCGCCCTCCGCCTCCCAGTCGTGGGCGGCGGCCGGTGCGGCGGCCACGAATCCGGCGGCGGCGACGGTGGCGAGGGTGATCGCAATACGACGAAGCATGATGCTTCCTCTCAGGAACGCGGATGGTGCGTAGCCCCCACTGTCGCCGTCGGCAACGCGACGAAGGGGGCGCCGCGCGCACTCGGGGGACGGAACCACCTGATCGGCCCAAGCGGAGAGACCGCGAGGCCCGGGCACACGCCGGCCGTGCGGAACGCGGCCGCGGCGGTGCGGGAGGGCCCGTCTCCGGTCGAGGGCCCCGCACACCGGGCGCGGCCGGCACACGGTTGGGCCGGCAGCATGCACGTACCGCTGTTCGGGCGAGCGGAGAGCGGCGGACGGCGCGCCGAACGGCTCGACGGAGGCGAATCCGCATCGTGGACCGAGCCATCGCATCCGCGCGGCGGCACTCACACTGCGGGAGACTTCATGTTCAAGCTGGGAAGTGCGGTAGTCCTGAGCGTCGCGGCGGGCGCCCTGGTGTTCGCCGGTGCGGGCGTGGCCGGTGCCGACGCCGGTGCGGAGGGCGCCGCCTACGGTTCGCCCGGTGTGCTGTCCGGCAACGTCGTCCAGATCCCGGTCAGCGTTCCCGTCAACGCGTGCGGCAACTCGCTGGACGTCATCGCTCTGCTCAACCCGAGCTTCGACAACGCCTGCGTCAACGGTGGCCAGGACGGTGGACACGACGACGGCAAGGGCGAGCACGACGCCTACTGACGGGCGGCGACAGGAAACCCCCACCGGTGACCGTCCGCGCCTCCACGAGCGGGAGCGGCGGGCA
>NZ_KL585426.1:90915-91703 GCF_000721935.1 Streptomyces sp. NRRL WC-3549 | reverse complement strand
GGCGGCCACCACGGCCGCACCGGGAAACGCAGTCACGGGACGGCATGGCGAGGACCGGACGGATCGGTCCGGCTCAACGCGCCGTCGCTCACGGTGGCGCGGACTGCTCCCACCGATCCGGGAAGCGCGGCGCGGGGCCGCCACCGGACCACCGGACTCCCTGCCTGTTCACGGCCCCGCGCGTAGGTGGGTCGAGGCAGGTCAGGAGCCGCAGCAGCCGTCCGCCGACGCTCCGTCAGCGGCCAGGGCCACGCCGGCGCCGGGGGCACCGGCGCCGAGCCGGACCAGGGCGGGTTCCGGTGTCACGCAGCACCCCCCCGCCGCAGACCCCGGTCCCGGGAGGGTGAGCCCGACGCGGTCGGCGGAATCCGTGGCCCCTGCGAGTGCGGCGGCCACGGGCCGAACGCTCCTCGCCGGGTCGTGGCCGGCACGTCGGGGCACGGCCGTAGGAACCGGACGCGTACGGCCGGGTCCTCGACGTCGCGGACGCGGTAGATGATCCGGCCGGCGGCGGCCACACGATCGCCGCAGACAGGTCGTTCCAGACGATGACCATGGCAGTGCGGCGGGCGAGGCCGACGACGATCACGCAGGCGCGGTACTCGGGCAGGTCCGGCAGGAAGATACACGCCAGGGCGGACACGACCGCGGGACCGGCGATCAAGTTGATGACCGAGGAGGACACCATCAGCTTCTCGTCGCCGGTGACGGTGCCGGTCCGACCGCAGCGAACCCCGGCGAGCACCGGGTACGTCATCACGAGCAGACCGAGCATGATCGGCAGGGAG
>NZ_KL585426.1:90352-90651 GCF_000721935.1 Streptomyces sp. NRRL WC-3549 | reverse complement strand
AGCAGGAGCCACACCGCGAGGCGGTGACACCGTCGCCGCACGAGAGGGGGGACGAGCACCACGGCCGAGTCCGACGGGCCGCCCCTCCCGCCCACCTGTGTCCACGACGCAGGCCACCCCCTCACCACGGCAGGACGGAGCACCGTCCGCCCCGGCCCAGCCGCCGCACGGGCGACCGCCCAGCCCCCGAACGCACGGAAGGCCGCTCTCCCACGAATGAGAGAACGACCTCCGACCTGCGTTTCCGCACAGTCGGGACGACAGGATTTGAACCTGCGACCCCTTGACCCCCAGTCAAG
>NZ_KL585426.1:80869-90131 GCF_000721935.1 Streptomyces sp. NRRL WC-3549 | reverse complement strand
TCGTCTGACCTGGGGTTTCCCCTGGCCGAACGCGCATGAGAACAATACCGCACTCGGGCGGGTGGTCACGAATCCCCTGCGCGCTTGACCTCAACCATGCTTGATGTCCGACGCTGATCGGCATGACGCACGCGACCGAGACACCGGTGTACGGGTACGACGATCTGCACCGGCTGATGAGCCTGATGACCGGCGACGAGAAGCACGGCCCCGCCGCGACCTCCACCATGGACGCGCTGTGGGTGCTGTACGACCGGGTACTGCGGGTGTCGCCCGGTACGGCCGACGCCCTGGACCGCGACCGCTTCCTGCTCTCGAAGGGGCACGGGCCGATGGCGTACTACGCCGTGCTGGCCGCCCGGGGCTTCTTCGGCGAGGAGCTGCTCCCCGGTTTCGGGGCGTACGACTCACCGCTCGGGCACCATCCGGACCGGCTGCTCGTCCCAGGGGCGGAGATCGGCAGCGGCTCGCTGGGGCACGGGCTTCCGCTGGCGGTGGGCAGCGTGCTCGGGCTGCGGGCCCAGGGGCTGACCGGGCCGCGCGTCTGGGTGCTGACGGGGGACGCCGAACTCGACGAGGGCAGCAACCACGAGGCGATCGCCTACGCGGGCCCGGCCGGCCTGGAACAGCTGCGCACCGTGGTGATCGACAACGCCTCCGCGACCTACTCCAGGCCTGACGGCATCGCCGCACGGTTCGAGGCCGCCGGGTGGTCCGCCAGGACCGTGGACGGCAGGGACCACGACGCGCTCCACGCCGCCTTCACCACCCCGCATCCCGGCCGGCCGCTCGCGGTAATCGCCCGCGTCACCCCCAAGCGGTGAACCGCCACCCCCCGGCACTCGCCCAGCCCCACTCACCACCCCCGGAGGCCCTCATGGACACCATGCGCGACCGCTTCGTCACCACCACCTCACAGCTTCTGGACGAGGACCCACGCCTCGCCCTGGTCCTCGCCGAGATCAGCCGCGACGGCTTCGACACGGCCGCGCGGACGCACCCCGACCGGGTGGTCAACGTGGGGATCAGGGAACAGCTGCTGATCGGCGCGGGGGCCGGAATGGCGCTCACCGGCATGCGCCCCGTGATGCACACGTTCGCCTGCTTCCTGGTGGAGCGGCCGTTCGAGCAGGTGAAACTCGACCTCGGGCACCAGGGAGTGGGAGGCGTACTCGTCAGCGCCGGCGCGTCCTACGACTGGCCGGCCGGAGGGTTCACGCACATGGCACCCGGGGACGTCGCCCTCCTGGACACCCTCGACGGCTGGACGGTCCACGTCCCGGGGCATCCCGACGAGGCGGAGGCGCTCCTGCGGCGGGCGGTGGTGGGGGACGACCGCGTCTACGTACGCCTCTCGGCCCAGTCGAACCGGGCGGGGCACCAGGTGACCGGGGACGGATTCACGGCGCTGCGCCAGGGCTCGACCGGTGTGGTGATCGCCGTCGGCCCGATGCTCGACCCCGTGCTCGCCGCGACGGAGGGCCTCGACGTGACGGTGCTGTACGCGACGACCGTGCGCCCCTTCGACACGGCGGGAGTGCGTCGCGCGGCCTGGGCGGGAGCGGCGGCCGACGTGGTCGTCGTCGAGCCCTACCTGGCCGGCACCTCGACGGGTGCGGTCAACGACGCCCTCTCCGATCTCCCCCACCGGGTGCTCGGCCTCGGGGTGCCCCGCGCGGAGCTGCGCCGGTACGGGCGGCTGGAGGAGCACCTCTCCGCACACGGCCTGGACCCGCGGGGACTGCGCGAGCGGATCACCGGGTTCCTGAGCCCCTGACAGGAGAGCCGGGTCAGCGGGCGGCAGCGAGGGCGCCGAACCAGGCGAGGGTCTCGTCCAGGGCGTCCGCGAGAGGGGTGGGGGCGAGGCCGTACTTCTCCCGGACGGCGGAGGAGTCGACGATCTGGCCCTCCGTGTGCTGGTAGAACATCTCGGCGTACTCCGCCATGAAGACATCGTCGAACGGGCCGAACGGGCGGGGTTCGCGGATCTCCCTGATCTTCATCGGACGGCCGGCGCGCTCCGCGATCATGGCGAAGACCTGGCGCGTGGTGAGCGCGTCGGCCGTGGGCAGGTGCCAGACCCGGCCGTAGGCGTCCGGATGCTCGGCGAGGGTGGCGAGCCCGCCTGCTACGTCACGGATGTAGGTGTAGCTGTGCGGCAGGTCGATGTCGCCGATGCCCGGCACCTCTCCCCCGGTCAGCGCCGCCGGGAAGACCGCGCCGCCGAGCGTGGAATTGAGGACCCCGGGGCCGAAGAAGTCGGCGGAACGCCCCAGGACCACCCGGACCCGCCCCTCGGTGTGCGCGTCGAGGTAGAGCCTGTCCAGCTCGGCCCGCATCAGCCCCTTGCGGGTGGTCGCCCTCCAGGGCGTGTCCTCGGTCATCACCTCGCCGTGCGTCTCGCCGTACGGGTAGAGGGTGTCCAGGACGACAAGACGGGCGCCGGTCTCCTCGACCGCGGCGAGCACGGCCCTCTGGACGAGCGGCATGACCTCCAGCTGGAGGTGGTAGGCGACGTTGACGCAGTGGTGGACGACGTCCGCCCCCGCCACGGCGGCCCGTGCGCCCTCCACGGTGGACACGTCGGCCGCGAACCGGGAGGCGCCCTCGATCGCGGGCCCCGCTCCCCGCCGGTCGACCAGGCGGACCTCATGGCCGCGCCCGGTGAGTTCGCGGGCGAGGGCCGTCCCGGCGGGGCCGGCGCCCAGCACGGCGTGCAGCGGGGCACGGGTGAGCCCGGATTCGAGTGTGGTCGTCATGGTGAGAGTCCCTTTCTGTCTTCGGGTACGCCGCTCGGCGGAAGCCGGTCCATTAGGACCCATCGCTTCTGTTAGACACCATAACTACAGCGATGGCTCGTAGCAAGGGTGCTTGTTAGGCTCCGTAACAGATGTGAACGGCCATCGCGAGCGGGGTCACCGCCCGCGTGCCGTTCGCGGGCGTTCACACCACCCAGGGACGGAGGAGCGGGCGATGGTCCGAGCGCAGGAAGGTCCGCGCGCCAGGTACCGGGAGCAGACCCGGTCGGAGATCAAGAAGACGGCGCTCCGGCAACTGGCCGAGTCGGGCGCCGGTGCGCTGGCGCTGACCCGCGTCGCGAAGGAGATGGGGCTCTCCGGTCCGGCCCTCTACCGGTACTTCGCAGGCCGCGACGATCTGCTGAGCGCCCTGATCAGGGACGCCTACGACGACGCGGCGGCGGCCGTCGGGCGCGCGGCGGACGCGGCCGGCACGCACGGGGCGGGTCCGCGCGAACGGCTGCGTACCCTCGCCGCCGCCTACCGGGCATGGGCGGTGGCGGAGCCGCACCGCTATCTGCTGATCCAGGGTGCGCCCGTACCCGGTTACGTCGCCCCCGACGACACACGGGACCGTGCCCGTGCCGTGCTCGGGCCGTTCCTGCCCGTCTTCGCGAGCGGTACGCCGGGCTCGGGGGTGGCCGCCCTGGTGGTGGAGATGACGGACTGGCTCGCCGGGGACGAGTCCGTGGGGGCCTGGGTGGCCGACTACGCGCCGGACGCACTGGGCGACCTGCGCAGGCCGTCGTACGCACTGGCGGGAGCGGTACTCGTCTGGGCGCAGCTGCACGGCTCGGTCGGGCTTGAGGCCGCAGGGCAGTTCGACGGCATGGGGCACAGCGGCGACACCCTGCTCGTCACCCAGATGAACCTGCTCGCGGACGCCTTCGCCCTGTCCTGAGCGGGCGCGTCCGCCCGGCCCTCGGCGGACGCGCCACGCGAGCACCACGGCCGGCCGGCGGCCCCGCCCGGGCCGGCCTCACCACGGTCCGGCGTACGTCTCCCGTCCGGCGATGTGTCCGGCCAGTTCACCGGCCAGCAGCTTGATGGCGTGCAGCCCTTCCCTGCCCCAGGCACGCGGCACGGTGTCCACGGCGCAGACGGTGCCGAGCGCGACGCCCGTCCCGTCGATGAGCGGGGCCCCGAGGTAGGAGCGGACCCCCATGCCGTCGACCACCGGGTTGCCCGCGAACCGCGGGTAGTCACAGACGTCCTCCAGCACCAGCGCCTTGCGCCGCGCCAGGACGTGCGGGCAGTAGCCGTGGTCACGGGCCAGATGGCGGAGGAGGCCGCCGCGGGCCGGCGGCCCACCGGGGCGGTGTCCGCCCCCGGCCCCCGCCGGGGCGTGCAGCCCGGCGAAGAACTGCCGTTCCTCGTCGATGAAGTTGACCATCGAGAACGGGGCCGAGGTCACCGCGGCCACCCGGTCGGCGAAGGCGTCGAAGCTGTCGAACGAGGCGTCGGGCCGTGGGCCGAGGCCGAGCCGGCGCAGCCGGGCACCACGGGTGGAAGCGTCCCGGTCGGCGGGCGTGACCAGGGAACGGCCCGTGCCGTGAGAGGTCACGGATGGGCTCCCGACCCGGAGAAGGGCACCGGGGCGGTGGCGTTGATGAGGTGCTGCACCAGCGTGACCAGCGCGCCGGTGCCCGAGCTGGCGATCCGGGCGTCGCAGAGGACGACGGGCACCTCGGGACCGAGGTCGAGCGCCGCCCGTACCTCGTCGGGCTCGTAGCGGTAGGCGCCGTCGAATTCGTTGACCGCGACGATGAACCCGATGCCGCGCCGCTCGAAGTAGTCCACGGCGGCGAAGCACTCGGTGAGGCGACGGGTGTCGGCGAGGACGACGGCCCCCAGCGCGCCTTTGGAGAGCTCGTCCCACATGAACCAGAAGCGCTCCTGCCCGGGGGTCCCGAAGAGGTACAGCACGTGCTGGTCGGAGAGCGTGATGCGGCCGAAGTCCATGGCCACCGTGGTCGCCGTCTTGGACTCGACCCCCTCCAGACTGTCGGTCCCCACGCCGACCTGGGTCAGGAGCTCCTCCGTGCTCAGCGGCGCGATCTCGCTGACGGCGCCCACGAACGTCGTTTTGCCGACGCCGAAACCACCCGCGACCAGGACCTTGAGGGCCACGGGGAAGTATCCGGCGCCTCCGTGGCTGTCAGAGCTGTCGTCGTAGACCATCGAGCACTGCCTCCAGCAGGGATCGGTCGGTGGGCATGTCGTGGAAGGCGGGGGCGTGCGCGGTGACCGCTCCGCAGTCGACCAGGTCGCACAGCAGGATCTTGGTGATGGCCGCCGGGAGCCGGAGGTGGGCGGCGATCTCGGCCACGGTGGTCGGGCCCTCGCACAGGTCGAGGGCCACCGCGTGTTCCGGGCCGAGCGGGTCGTCGGGCTCGATGCCCGTGGCCATCAGCAGGGAGAGCAGGTCGAGTTCGGCGTTCGGCCGGGTCCGGCCGTTGCTCACCGCGTACGGGCGGATGAGCCGGCCGGCCGCGTCGTCGAGCAGGGGCCCGTCCTGCGGGACCGGCATCCTCACAGCCCCGGGGTGAAGGGCGTTCCGGCAGCCTGCCGCACCGGGGTCATCAGGTAGGGCCGTACGCTCTTGACCAGCATGGCCATCTCGTAGCCCAGCACGGCGGCGTCCGCCTCCCGGCCGGCGAGCACCGCGAGGCACGTACCCGAGCCGGCGGTCGAGACGAACAGGAGCGTCGAGTCGAGCTCGACGACGACCTGGCGTACGTCACCGTTGTCACCGAAACGGGCCCCGGCGCTGCGGCCCAGTGAGTACAGCCCCGCGGCCAGGGCGGCCATGTGGTCGGCGCTGTCGGCGTCCATGCCGTGGACGGATTTCACCAGGCCGTCGGCCGAGAGCAGTACGGCACTGCGTGTGTACGGAACGCGCTGGACCAGCCCGCTCAGCAGCCAGTCGAGGTCCGTGACCTGACCGGACGGCATTTCGCTCGTCATGGTGCATCTACTCCTTGAACGTGTTCTCGGTTCTGGGGCCGGCTTCCGGCGACCGCGGGACGCCGTAGCCGGGTTCGCTCGGCTGCGGTCCGCCGTGCCCCGGCCCGGTCGGCCCCGGGCTCCCGTGGCCGGGTTCGGGCATCGCGCCGGACGTGGCCGCGGTGGGCCCCCGGACGGGCAGCGGCGCCAAGCCGGAGCGCTGGGCCCCGATCGCCACCGCGGGCCCCGGTGCCGCCTCCTGGGTGCCGTGGTGCGGGGCGTACGCCACGGGCTCGGGTTCGTCCGCCGTCTGGGCCTCGGCGAGGTCGACCCCACGGCGGAAGGCGGCCATCAGCCCCGGGTCGTGCAGGATCTCGGTGCCTTCGGCCCTGGGCGCGGGCGCGTCCCTGAGCTGGGGGACCAGGTGCTCCTGGTTGCTGTCTCTTATACACATCCGGGGCGGCTGACCGACCGGGCCGGCCGCGTGGTCCTGCGGCGTGCCCGGTGGCAGTGGGGCGCCGGCCTCGGCCGGGGGGCGGTCCGCGGCGCCGGCCGGCGCGCCGGGCACCGCGCCGGTTCCCGTCTCGGGCTCGGCGTCCGAGCCGAGCAGGGTCTGCGGCAGCACGAGTACCGCCTGCGTGCCGCCGTAGATGTTGCCCTGGAGGCGTACGGCGATGCCGTGCCGACGGGCCAGCGAGGCGACGACGAACAGGCCGATGCGGCCGTCCTGGAGCAGATGGGCGACGTTGACCTGGTCGGGGGCTGCGAGCAGGGCGTTCATCCGCTTCTGCTCGGGCCCCGGCATGCCGAGTCCGCGGTCCTCGACCTCCAGGGCGAGCCCGGCGGTCACGCGCTGGGCGCGCAGCAGGACCTGGGTGTGCGGGGAGGAGAACACCGTGGCGTTCTCGACGAGTTCGGCGAGCAGGTGGATGACGTCGGCGACGGCGTGGCCGCGCAGGTTTCCGTCGACGGGCGGGACCAGCTTGACCCTGGGATACTGCTCGACCTCCGCGACCGCCGAGCGGAGCACCTCGGTCACGCTGACCGGGCGGCTCCACTGCCGCCGTGAGACGGCTCCGCCGAGCACCGCGAGGTTCTCGGCGTGCCTGCGGATTCGGGTGGCGAGGTGGTCGACGTGGAAGAGCCCCTTGAGCAGGTCGGGGTCCTCGACCTCGTGTTCCAGTTCGTCCAGGATCTGGATCTCCCGGTGCACGAGGGACTGGAGCCGTCGCGCGAGGTTGACGAACACCTCGACCTTCTGGTCGTTCCCGGCGCTGCTCACGAGCTGCGACGCCTCCACGACGGCGGCCACGGCCGCGTCCTGGCCTCGGCCCATGTCCTGGGCGAGCAGGGCGAAGGCGTCCGCCCCGGGGGGCGCGCCGTGCGTGGGTTCGCGGGCCGCGACGGGGTCTCCGGTGCGGAGCTGCGCCATGACCCCCTGCAGCTCGGCCTGGTGCTCGGCACTCCCACGCCGCAGGGCCAGGCAGCGGTCGAGTACGCCGGCGGAGACGCGGTGGGCGCCGAGGAAGGCGGCGGCCACGGCGGCGACGGCCAGGGCCCCCGAACCGCCGAGCGCCGCCAGGAGGCTGCCGGACGGGCGCACCCCGGAGAACCGGATGGTGAAAATCACGGCCGCGGCCCCGCTCAGCACGGCGGCGACGGCCGGCAGGACGGCCGTGCGGAGCAGTTGGGGCCGCAGAGGGGCGTCGGGGACGGGCTGCGGGGCACGCGGCCGGCTCACGGCCGGCTGCGAACGGCCACCCGGACGGCCGTGCCGCCCGCCTTCTCGGCGTTCCGGTCGCGCGGTGGGGGCGCGAAGTTGAGACATCATCATCCTTGGTACGTGGGTGCCCCAGGAATCGGCATTCGTGTGGTGACGCCCACGGTGGTCGGTCAGGCCCGGGTCAACGGCTGGGCGGGCTCGGCCGACATGAGCCCACGGTTGATCACCGGCCACACACGGTAGTCGCCGATCGCCCGCACCCGGTGCGCAGTTGTCGAACTTGCCCGTCAGCCGTCCCGCTCTGGTATGAGGGTCCGCTCGGATGACCGAATACGCCGGGGCTTCTTGTCGCGCAGATCTTCGACACTCGACACCGTGGTCAACGCCCGGGGCTCCCCGAGCCGATGGGCCGGCCTCGGGACCGGTGCCCGTCGTACGCGTTCCCCGAAGGGTTGTCGGCCGACACGGGCCGGTCCGGGGCCGGCCGGTCAGGCAGCCCGGACGACCGGTCGTGCGGTTCCACCCCTGCCGCGGCCCGCCTCCGGGCCGGCCGCCTCTCAGCCCGGCCGGTGGGCCGGCGCGAGTCCGTGACCGGCGAGCGGGCCGACGGTCAAAGCCTCCGCCCGGAGGCCCTCGACGAGGTCCGGAAGCATCGCCAGAGCGGGCCGCCAGCGGTCCTCACCCGTCAGGTCGGCGTCGTGCAGGAGGATCGTGTCGCCGACCCCGTGGAGCTGACCGCGGACGATCTCCAGGATGCCCGCGGGGGTGGCGTCGGCCGCCCAGTCCCGTCCCCAGGCCGACCACAGCACGGGCCGCAGGCCCACCGGCAGCCGGAGAGGATCCCGTAGGGCGGGCGGTACCACCGCGGGCGTACGCCCGAGACCCGGCGCACCTCCTCGGCCGCACGGGAGATCTCACGCAGGTCCCGGCCGGGGGCGGGCAGCCAGGGACGGCTGTGGGTCCAGCCGTGCACGGCGAGCTCGTGTCCGCGACGGACGATGTCGTGGCCGAGCTCGGGGTGCCGCCTCAGGCTCTCCCCCAGGACGAAGAAGGTGGCCCGCACGGAGAGCCGGTCCAGCGCGTCCAGGAAGTGCGGGGTGGAGCGGGGGTCCGGACCGTCGTCGAACGTCAGCGCGACGTGGTCGGGTTCGCCCAGACCCGCCAGGGTGGGCAGGAACGTCCGGCGCAGCCCCGGCAGCCAGGTGCCGGCGGGCGCCACGTGGGCGGTGAGCGTCAGGGCCGTGGCGGCCAGTGGAGCGCGCAGCACCGGGGGAACGGTCAGGCGTCCTGTACGCATCGGCATCGGGTCTCCTCCCGGTCGTCGTACGTCATCGGTGACGGCTCCGGTCCTGGCCCGTCGGTGCGGCCGTCGCGTCCCACTTGCCCGCGACGGCCGGGGAGAGCGAGAGCCCCACCGTCCCGGCGGCCAGCAGGCAGATGCCGATGGCGGCCTGCACCGGGTGGGAGCCGAGGGCGACCCGTTCGTCGAAGAGCACCTTGCCCAGGCCCACGCTCACCAGCGCGTCGCCGAGGGTGAGCGCGGGCTGGGACGCCGACAGGGAGCCGGCGCGCAGAGCGCTCTGGAGCAGCAGCAGGCTCAGCAGTCCCGCGGCGCACGCGGCATAGAGGTATCCGGTGGCCAGGACCGCGGCCACGCCCTCCGGGATCCGGCCGGTCACCTCCTTGATGAGGGCCGCGGTGCCGGCGAAGCAGATGGCGGTCGCCAGCCCCAGCACCGCCGCGGAGGGCGCGCCGCTCAGCGCCTGGCCGAGCCCGAACAGAGCGGCCACGGCGG
>NZ_KL585426.1:80408-80632 GCF_000721935.1 Streptomyces sp. NRRL WC-3549 | reverse complement strand
CGAACAGAGCGGCCAGGGCGGCGGCGACGCAGAGGCCGATGGGCAGCCACGTGCCCGCCTGCCCGGTCGCGGTGCCGGTCGACGGCCCCGTGGCGCCGAGGAAGAGTCCCAGGCCCACCGCGAGCATGAGGAACGAGAGCCAGGTGAGGCCGCCCGGGCGGTGCCGGAAGACGGCCGTGCCCAGCAGCAGGGTGAACAGCAGCTCGGTGGCCATCAGCGGCTGG
>NZ_KL585426.1:78199-80162 GCF_000721935.1 Streptomyces sp. NRRL WC-3549 | reverse complement strand
ACAGGCTGCCGACGGCCAGCGCCCCCGCCTGGAACGCCGCGGAGAGCCCCAGTGCGGCGGCCCCGGCCAGCCAGAAGGGACGTCGCAGGAGGCGCATCAGCCAGGCCAGGGCCTTCCGCACCTGCCACCGGCGCGGGGGCTCGTCCCGGGCCTCGGTCTGCTCCATGACGGCCCGCCGCTGCAGGACGGACGCGGCGCCGTTGGCGAAGGCGGCCAGCAGTGCCAGCACGATGGCCAGTGAGCTCATCCCCGGTCAGCCGAAGCGGACGGCGAGCCGGCGGTAGAGCCCCGGGGCGACGGCCCGCACGACGCCCGGGAGCCGTAGCCAGCCCGGTACGTACACGTCGTCGCGGCCGGAGACGATGGCGTCCCAGACGGCGTCCGCGACGCGCTCCGGCGCCAGCGGCCGGGGCCACGAACGTACGTACGACATCCCGCGGGTCTCGAAGAACGGGGTGTCGACGACGGCGGGGACCACGAGGGTGACGCGTACGCCGGTCCCCGTGAGTTCCTGGCGCAGCGCGTCCGCGAAGGCGGCGACCGCCGCCTTCGCGGCCGAGTAGACCGCCTCCCCGCGGACGGCCGTAGAGCCCGCCACCGAGCCGACCAGCACGATGTGGCCGCGTCCGGCCGCGATCATGTGGGGCAGCAGGAGCCGTACGAGATGGACCACGGACGCCAGGTCGACGGTGAGGACGCGGTCGACGGCGGACGCCGGCATGGAGAGGAACGGTCCGGCCCAGCCGATCCCCGCGGACGCCACCACCAGATCGACCCGGCCGGCGGTCTCCAGTGCTTCGTCGACCATGCGCTCCACGGCCTCGGGAGACATCAGGTCGGCACGCAGCGCCGTCGAGCGCGTCGTCGCGGCGACCTCCGCCAGGCGGTCCCGGTCGCGGCCGGCGGCCAGGAGCCGCCAGCCCTCCTCGGCCGCGATCCGGTGGCAGACGGCGGCTCCGATGCCCGAGGAGGCACCGGTCACCAGAGCCACACCGGCCGGCGCCCTCCGGCGGTCCACCGCGTCGTCGCCCCGCGCCTCGCGGTGGGCGATGCCCGGTACACGTGACATGTCCTCTCCCTGTGTCGGCTCTGTGCGGCGCGGTTCCGCCTTCACGAGGTCAGACCTGTCTCTTATACACACCCCGGGACCCGCCGAACCCCTGCCCGAGGTGATCGCATGCGCCGGCCACCGCCGCAGACCGACCTCACCACTGGACCCCACTCTCTGCCGACGCCCGGGAGCACGCAACCGATGAACGCAGCACAGGGACGCTTCCTGATCCTGAGCGCCGGCATGGGCTCCGGCCACCACGCCGTCGCGGCCGAACTGGCCCGGCGCCTGGAGGCCGGCGGTGGACGGACGAGGACCGTCGACGTCCTCGGCCTGCTGCCACCCGGTGTCGGCCGCGGGCTGAGCGCGTTCTACCGAACGGTCATCTGCCACGCTCCGGCCGTCTACGCGGGGTTGTACGCGGCCTTCTTCCGCGCCGGACAGGGCCCGAGGCCGGGCAGCGCCCCGCTGGCCGCCCTGGCCGAACGCCGGCTGCTGGAACTCGTCGCCCGGCTGCGGCCGGACGTGGTCGTGCCGGTCTTCCACCTGGCCGCCCAGCTGACGGGCAGGCTGCGCGCCCGAGGCGCGCTCACGGTTCCGAGTGCGGTGGTCGTCACCGATTTCGCCGTCCACCGCCAGTGGCTGCATCCGGGTAACGACACCTATTTGTGCCTCACCCCCGAGCTCGCCCGCGAGGTGACCCGGGCGGTGCACCGCCCGGCGGTCGCCTCCGGAGCGCTGGTCGCGCCCCGGTTCCGTCACCCGGCGGCCACGGCGGAGGACTGGCGGCGGCGTCTCGGGCCCCCGGAGCGTCCGCCGGTCCTGATCTCGACGGGGGCCTGGGGAGCGGGCGCGGACGTCGCGGGGACCGCGCGGCTGGTCGCGGCCGCGGGCTACCGGCCGGTCGTGCTC
>NZ_KL585426.1:77466-78027 GCF_000721935.1 Streptomyces sp. NRRL WC-3549 | reverse complement strand
GGCTACCGGCCGGTCGTGCTCTGCGGGAGGAACGCCCGGCTGCGGCGGCAGGCGTCCCGCGGCGCTCCCGAGCACACCCTGGGCTGGGTCGACGACATGCCGGGGCTCCTGTCGGCCTCCCGGGCGCTCGTCGACAACGCCGCGGGCCAGACGGCACTGGAGGCCATGGCCCTCGGCGTACCGGTCGTCAGCTTCCGCGTCATTCCGGGACACGGCAGGGACGGGGCCCTGAGGATGGCGGAACACGGCCTCGCCGACTTCGCTCCGGACGCCGGTGCGCTGATCCGGTCCCTGGACGTCCTGACCGGGCCGGGTGCGGCGCGTGAACTGCGGGTCGCGACGGGCCGCGGCCTCCTCGCGGGCGAAGGCGTACGCCCGCTGGAGGCGCTGCTGCCCCCCTCGTCACCCTCCGGTCCGGCCTGAGCCCGCGAGCGGTGGTGGCCGGTGCCGCACGCCGGGCCCACGGGCGTCGCGGCCGACGGGGACCGGGCGTCGCGGCCGTCCTGTGACGGACGGCCGCGCTGCGCCTCAGGCGTCCGCCACCAGACGCCGCTCTCGGCG
>NZ_KL585426.1:74789-77199 GCF_000721935.1 Streptomyces sp. NRRL WC-3549 | reverse complement strand
GGCCGGCCCGGCCGGGGTGCGGCCATCGTCGCTCCGACGGCCTCCATGGCGCGCATGGACCACTCGGCGGGTTCGGCCCACGGGTGGAGGGCCAGATTGAACGTGCCCCAGTGGATCGGCAGCATCACGCCCGCGGCCGGATCACCGCCCTGGAGGTCGAGGTGCGCCCGGACGCCCTCGTCCGGGCTCATGTGGATGTCGGGCCAGGCGCCCGGGTCGGGCTTGCCGTGCATCCGGTCCTCAGGCCAGTTGGTCGAGTACGCGCCGATCTGGATCATGGTCGCGTCGAAGGGCCCGTGCTCCGCCCCGATGTCCCGGAAGCCGGAGAAGTAGCCGGTGTCGCCACTGTGGTAGACGCGGTGCTCCGGCCCGGCGGCGACCCAGGACGCCCAGAGGGTGTGCTGCTGGTTGCGCAGGGCGCGCCCGCAGAAGTGGCGGGCCGGAGTGGCGGTCAGGGTGATCCCGGCGACGGGCACGGTCTCGTTCCAGTCGAGCTCGTGGATGCGCTCGGGGGCGATTCCCCAGTGCTCCAGATGAGCACCGACTCCGAGCGGCACCGCGAAGGCCGTTCCGCTGCCCGCCAGGGCCTTGATCGTGGGCAGGTCGAGGTGGTCGTAGTGGTCGTGCGAGATGACGACGACGTCGACGGAGCCGAGCGCGGCCAGCGGGACGGGCACCGGGTGCAGGCGCTTGGGCCCCGCGAAGGGGAACGGCGAACAGCGATCCCCCCACACGGGGTCGAACAGCACCCGGGCGCCGTCGATCTCGGCGAGCACACTGGAGTGTCCGAGCCAGGTCAGACGCAGGCCCGTGGCGGGCGGCTCGGCCAGGTCGGCCACGGTGGTCGCGTGGACCGGCACGACCCCGGACGGTGCTCTGCGGGCTCGTGCCTCCCTGCGGAAATACCCCTTGGCGAAGTCGATCATGGAGCCGGACGGGACGGTCCGGGCCTCTTCCGGGTTCTGGAACACCCCGTCGGCGAAGTGGGGCGAATTGCGGATGCGCTCCATCCGGGCCCCCTCCGGATCGGCCCCGAAGGCCGCGGGGCGGAGCGAGCGGAGTCTCGCACGGAGGGAAGGCTGGTTGTCGGCGCCGGTCACAGCAGCTCCTGGGTCGGTCGGGGTCGCTCGGTCGGGAATGCGGGACGCGTCGGAAGGGCGGGCCGGAGGCCGCCGCCCCCGTACCGCGCCGGGTCAGGCACGCGGCTGACCGTACACATGCTCGATCCGGAGGGTGAGGACGACTCTGCGGTCCCGCACCATCGCCCGGCGGTAGTCGTCCCAGTCGGGGTGTTCGCCCTGGACGTCGCGGAAGAGCGTGATCAGCTGCTCCACCGTCCCGTCATGGAGGTCGGCGGCCGGCGGGGTGAGTTCGGCGGTGGCGTCGACAGCGGTCCACGCCCAGCGGTCGTCGCTGGTCACGTGGTACGTCGCGCGGGGGTCCCGGCGTAGGTTGCGTGTCTTGGCCCGCCCCTCGGTGATCGACACCCGGATCACCCCTTCGTCGGGGTAGTAGGCGTGGTTCACGTTGGAGAGCTGGGGCCTGCCGTCGCGCTTGAGGGTGACGAGCACGCCTCCGTCGTGTTCGCCGATGAGGCGGAGCAGGGCTTCAGGTCCGGGGTCGTTGTCGCTCATGCCGACTCAACGTCCGTGCCTGCCCCAGGATTCCGCATCGGGCGGCCGGACAGGGGCCGGACGGGGAGCCGCGGTCACCGGGGTACGGGCGGCCGGAGACCGGATCGGCCCATTGGTTAGGGTGGCCGGGTGGCAAGAGTCCGGCTGAGCGTGACGGAACGGCGCGAGGAGCTCCTGCGCGCTGCCGTCGAACAGATCGAGGTGCGGGGCGTGTCCGCGGTGAGGATCGCCGATGTCGCCTCCGTCCTGGGCGTGAGCAACGCCCTGGTGCTCTACCACTTCTCGACCAAGGAGAAATTGGTGGCCGCGGCCTTCGCCTATGCGGCCGAGGCCGACCTGGCCCGTCTGCGTGCTGTCTCTTATACACATCTAGAGACAGGGTCAGGCCAAGGGCTGGCGGCTGTGGATCGAGGGCTGGGCCGCCTCGCTACGGGATCCGGCGCTGCGGGAGGTCGCCGGCGACCTCGACCAGCAGTGGAAGGCGGAGCTGGCCGAGGTCATCGAAGAGGGCGCGGCGGCCGGTGAGTTCCGCTGCGACGACCCGGTGTCCGCGGCCTGGCGGCTGACAGCCCTGCTGGACGGCCTGGCCGTGCAGATGACGTCGTACGCGGGCCCCCTCTCGCGCACCACCATGCTGCGGTGGACCGACGAGGCGCTCGCCCGCGAACTCGGGATCGAGAGCACGGTCCTGACGGCCTGAGCCCCGCCCTGCCCCGCGGCCTGGCAGGCCTGATGCGGCGGCGAATACAGGTGCGGCTACAGCTACAGCTACGGCT
>NZ_KL585426.1:68772-74473 GCF_000721935.1 Streptomyces sp. NRRL WC-3549 | reverse complement strand
CCGTCCCCGTTCGGCCGCCCGTGCCCGGCCCGGCCGAGGGCCCACCGGGCCCGGGCCGGGCCGGAAGGTCCGGTCCGTACCGTGCCGCGGCGGCGGGCCCGGCGGGCCGTCAGGTCTGACGCAGCGGGGCGTACTCCGCGCCGTCGAGGCCGAAGGTCCAGGCGACACCGTCCTTCGCCGTTCTCGTCGTGGGCGGGACCCGCAGCCAGTACGTGCGACTGCTGCCGTCCGGTTCCGGCGTCGAGTTGACCACTTCGACCATGACGACGTCCTCGTCGCCGTCGAGGGCGATCCGCCAGAGGACGCCGGTCTCGTCCTTGTGCACCGGCTCGGCTCCCGATTCCGAGAGGTAACGGTCGTACCCGTAGAACTCCAGCATCACGCGCCGCAGTTCGGCGTTCTCCTCGGCGCGTATCCGCTCGGGGGTCAGGGTCGCCAGTCCGTCGAGGAATTCGGCCGGAACGGGCATCCCGCGCCAGGCGTGCAGTGCGAAACCGTCGGGGTACGCGAGCGCCGGACCGTCCCCCCGGTCGAGCCGTCCCGCCTCGTCGCGGTGGAGTGCGACCGGTCGTTCGCTGATGACCACGGCTCGCTCGTAGGGCCACCACCAGCCGGCGTTCCTGGCGACTCCAGCCAACCCGGCCAGCCGGTCACCGCGGCCGTCGAACGCGGCGAGCCAGGCCGCGTCGTGCTGGCCGAGCACCGCGTCGAGCAGGACGAGCCGTACGGCGGACTCGTCCTCGGGCGAGTCGGCTAGTTCGGCGACGACACCCGTCCGTATGCGCTCGGCCAGAGCGGCCGTGGTCTCCCACAGCCGGGCCCCGGTGGCGGACCACAGGGCGGACCAGCCGGCCGCGCCCAACTCGTCGTACATCCGGCGGCGTTCCTCGGCCCAGGGCCGGGTACGGACCTCCTCGCGCACCGAGCGTCCCGCGTCGGTCAGCTCCTCCACCGCCTTGACGGCCGCCGGCGGCGAGTCGGCCCAGATGATCCGCTCCGGTTCGGCGAGTCCGGCGCGGCGGTAGGCGAGCCGCACCCCGTCCTCGGCCGCGCCCCGGTCCGCCGCACCCGTCGCCGCCGCAACGGCCCGCCATTCGTTCACGTACTGCATCGGTGTTCCCGTCCCCACGTCTGTCTCTGCCTGCCCCACATCACCCGCACGGCGCCTCGTCCGTGCCGGCGCCCCGCCGTGTCACGCGTGCGCTCCGGTCAGTCGGCGACGATCCGGACGGCGCCCGGCGCGTACTCCCGCTGCCGCACCACGCGGAACCAGCCCTTGG
Organism: Streptomyces sp. NRRL WC-3549; assembly: GCF_000721935.1. Taxonomy (GTDB): domain Bacteria; phylum Actinomycetota; class Actinomycetes; order Streptomycetales; family Streptomycetaceae; genus Streptomyces. Next base: position 73,193 of record NZ_KL585426.1, on the reverse strand, counting down.
GCAGGGCTATGGCGGCGTGCTCCTCGTGCACCACGCGACCGCCTTCGGGGAGATGGAGCAGCATCGGTCCGAAGGGGCCCGCCTCGCGCAGGAGCCGGCCGGGACCCTGGACCGCGTGCGCGTGACCGGTGACCTCGCCCAGCGCGAGCACCAGCCGCCCCCGCCCGTCGCGCAGTTCACTCGGCGCCTTCAGGAACTGGGCCGGCACCGCCGGCTCCTCCAGAGGCATGATCAGCACATCACCCTGCCGGTACACAGACGTCTCCCCTCCATGGCGGCACCCGCTGCGCCGGCCATGCACAGAACGCTACGGCGGGGGTATGACAACGGGCCCGGCAGCGGACCGCGGACACCGCTGCCGACGTGTCGCTGACGACCGGGCGGCCGGGCCCGGCCGCCCGGTTGTCAGTGGGGCTTGATAAACCTGGCGGACATCAATCGTCCTCAGTATCAGGAGCTCAGTGCCATGTCCGGTGTGGAACACCTGCACGAGTTGCTCGGCCTCCCGGCCGTGGATTTCCGGTGCGAGACCGGCGGGGCCGCGCGGCCGGCGGCAGGGGAAGCCGCCTGGCGCCTCCGCGTCGATCCCTACGACGACGCGGGAAACCACACGTGGGAGCAGGAGTTCGACGCCTTCCTCGACGCCGTCGACCCCGCCGGGGTGCGGGCCCTGATCATCGGCCAGTGGGGCGAGTCGTACGAAGCGGATTCCTCCTTCCCCATCGGCCTCGTCGTAGCCGCCGCCGACCGTCTCACCTCTCTGGAGGCGGTCTTCGTCGGAGACCTGGAGATGGAGGAGGCCGAGATCTCCTGGATCGAGCAGTCGGACGTCACCGCCCTGCTCGCCGCCTTCCCGGGCCTGACCGAGCTCGGTGTGCGGGGCGGCACCGGCCTCGCGTTCCCTCCGGTCTCCCACGCGTCCCTGCGGGCGCTGACGATCGAGAGCGGCGGTCTGCCGGCGGAGGTGGTGCGCGGCGTCGTGGACAGCGAACTGCCCGCGTTGGAGCGCCTCGAACTCTGGCTCGGTGTGTCCGCGTACGGGGGGAGCACGTCACCGGCCGACCTGGCGCCTCTGCTCTCCGGCACCCGCTTCCCCCGCCTCCACCACCTCGGCCTGTGCAACAGCGAGTTGCAGAACGAGATCGCGGCCGCGATCGCCTCGGCCCCCGTCGTCGCCCGGCTCAGGACGCTGGACCTCTCCTCCGGCACGCTGGGGGACGAGGGTGCGGCCGCACTGCTCGAAGGCCAGCCGCTCACCCACCTCGGCGCGCTGGACCTGCATCACCATTTCCTGACCGAGCCCATGGAACGCCGGGTCAGCGACGAACTGGTCCCCCACGGCGTGCGCGTCGATCTCTCCGAGCGGTGCGAGCCCTGGGGCGGACGCGGCGCCGCGGGCCGCTACACCACGGTCGCGGAGTGATGCGGCGATGACGGAGATCCAGCACACCGACACCGACGCCCACACCGGCACCCCTGCTCCGGACGAGACCGAGGACGAGCGCATGACCGTCGAGCATCTCGACATCGGGCACCCGGAAGCGTTCCACGGGCTGCCGGTGTTCACCCTTCCGTCGTCGTCAAAGACCCCGCAGGCGTCGCCACTGCCGGCGCCCGATTCCGTCGCCTGGCGGCTGGAGTACCCGGACGACTCCGATTTCCCCGGGCTCTGGAAGCGATTCCTCGGCTCCGTCGACACGAGCCGGGTCCGCGCCCTGCTGATCGGGCCCTGGTGGGATGACGAGTACTCCCCCCTCCACCCCGTCCTTGAGCTGCTCGTCTCCGACGCCGGCCTGTTCCCGCAGCTCCGTGGCCTGTTCCTCGCCGATGTGACCGGTGAGGAGTGCGAGGTCTCCTGGCTGCCGATGTGCGACATCACTCCGGTGTTCGAGGCGTTCCCGCTCCTGGAGGAGCTGGTCGTGCGGGGGTGCGGCGACGAAGCCGCGGAGGGCGAGGCGCTGAGGCTCCGACCGGTGACCCACCGCGCGCTGAAGTCGCTGCGTTTCGAGTCCGGCGGGCTGCCCGGCCATGTGGTCCGTGCGCTGGGCGCGTCGGACCTGCCCGCCCTGGAGCGACTGGAGTTGTGGCTCGGCACCCAGTGGTACGGCGGCGACGCCACGGTCGAGGACCTTCGGCCCGTGCTGTCGGGCAACGCCTTCCCGCGTCTGCGCCATCTCGGCGTGCAGAACAGCGAGATACAGGACGAGATCGCCGTGGCCGTCGCCTCCGCCCCCGTCGTAGCCCAGCTCGACTCGCTCGCCCTGTCGATGGGCACCCTCGGTGACACAGGTGCCCGGGCGCTTCTGGAAGGTCAGCCGCTGACCCATCTGACCTGGCTCGACCTGCACCACCACTACCTCGGCGAAGCGTTGGTGGACCGCGTCCGCGCCCTCTGCGCCGCGGCCGGCGTCCGTGTCGATCTCGCCGGACCGGACTACTGGGACCCGGAGGACGAGGAGCGCTATGTCGTGGTCAGCGAGTAACGCGGGGCCCGCCCTCGCGGTCGTCGGCAACCCCGGCAACCGCAGGGTCGCCCTCTTCCAGGACGCGGTGCGGGCCGCCGGGCTGCCGCAGGCACGGACCGTCTCCTGGCGGCAGGTGCTGGAAGGCCAGGTGGCCTTCCTCCCGGGGGAACGGGTCCGGATCGACTCTCCCGGCGAGGACCCGGAGGTCGAACGACTGCTGCGCGGGGTGGACGACCCGACCCGGGTGGAGGGTTCGGCCCTCTGGTACACCCGCTTCACCGCCGCGGTGAGGGACGTGGCACGGACGGCCGCCGCCGCGGGTGCGGTGCTGCTCGACGACCCGCAGGACATCGCCGTGCTCTTCGACAAACGCCTGTGCCACGCCGTCCTGGAGACCGCCGAGGTCCCGGTACCGGAGTCACCCACCTCCGGTCCGGCCGCGCCCCCGGTGCGGGGCTGGGAGGACGTACGCCGGATGCTGGCGGACCACCGGATGCCGAGGGCCTTCGTGAAGCTCGCCCACGGTTCGTCGGCCTCCGGGGTACTGGCCGTGGAGACGGCCGGCCCGGGGCGCGTGCGCGCCACGACGTCCGTGGAGCGGGACGGGGCGGGCCGGCTCTTCAACTCGCTCCGGGTCCGCCGGTGCACGACCGAGCAGGAAGTGGGGGCGGTCGTCGACGCCCTCGCGCCGGACGGCCTGCACGTCGAGCGCTGGCTGCCGAAGGCGTCCGTACGGGGCGGCCGGGTCGCCGACCTCCGGGTGGTGGTGGTCGCGGGCCGGGCGACGCACGCCGTCGTACGGACCAGCCGCTCCCCCATGACCAATCTGCATCTGGGCGGAGCGCGGGGCGACCTCGACGAGGTGCGGGCCTCGGTCGAGGAGGCGGGCGGCAGCTGGGACGAGGCGCTCGCGGTGTGCGAGCGGGCCGCCGCCTGCTTCCCGGGCACCCTCTGCGTCGGTGTCGACCTGCTTCCGGCGACCGGCTGGCGGCGTTTCGCCGTGGGCGAGGTCAACGCCTTCGGGGATCTCCTGCCGCGTCTGACCGGGCTGCCGGGCAGCGGCGCGGAAGGGATGGACACCTATGCGGCACAGGTCGCCGCCGTCCTGCGGACCGAAGCGGCCCGCCAGGAACAGCGTGCCGCCGATGACCGGCCCCTCACAAAACGAAAGCCCGGCGACGACCAAGTGAGGAACGATCGTGTCATCCCTCTCCCCTGACCCCGCGGCCCGCGTCCAGGACGCCCGCGACCCCGACATGAACACGGTGGTGGGCAGTCACGACCTGCTGTTCGTCACCCTGGACACCCTGCGTTTCGACGTCGCCGAGGAGCTCGCCGCCGCGGGACGCATCCCGCATCTCGCCCGTCACCTGCCGGGCGGCGTCTGGGAGAAGCGGCACGCACCGGGCAGCTTCACCTACGCCTCCCACCAGGCGATGTTCGCCGGGTTCCTGCCGACGCCGGCCTCCCCCGGTCCGCATCCCCGGCTGTTCGCGGCGCGCTTCGCGGGCAGCGAGTCCACCGCGGACGGCACGTTCGTCCACGAGACCCCCGACCTGCCCTCCGGTCTCGCCGCCGCGGGCTACCGCACGGTGTGCGTCGGCGGTGTCGGATTCTTCAACCGCCGGCCGCCGCTGGGCTCCGTACTGCCCGCGATGTTCCAGGAGAGCCACTGGGAACCGGAGTTCGGCGTCGCCTCCCCCACCTCCTTCGAGGAACAGGTGGCCTGTGCCGAGCGGATCGTCGCCGGGCTCCCGGTGGAGCAGCGGCTGTTCCTCTTCGTCAACGTGTCGGCGCTGCACCAGCCCAACTGGTTCCACCTGCCCGGTGCCACCGCCGACGCGGGGGATTCCCGGGAGACCCACGCCGCCGCCCTGGAGTACGTGGACCGGCACATAGGGCGCCTCTTCGCCGCGGCGAGCAGCCGTCGGCGCTGCTTCGCGATCGTCTGCTCCG
>NZ_KL585426.1:68119-68597 GCF_000721935.1 Streptomyces sp. NRRL WC-3549 | reverse complement strand
CAGAGATGTGTATAAGAGACAGACTCCGACCACGGCACGGCGTACGGGGACGGCGGCTACACCGGCCACCGGCTGGGCCACGAAGCCGTCTGGACCGTGCCGTACGCCCACTTCTTCCTCGATCCGGGGGTACCTCGATGACCACCACCACGACCGTCGCCGCAGGCATGGGCACGGCCACGGGCGCCAGGCCGTACCAGAGCTACATCTACGCCTATCCGCACAAGACGGCCTACCGCCCGCTCGCCGCACACCCTCAGGGGCGCCCGCCACTGAGCGGGCTGTGGGCGGGTGAGCCCAAGGACGCGCTCTCCCTCTACCTCCACATACCGTTCTGCGAGGTGCGCTGCGGCTTCTGCAACCTGTTCACGAGGATCGGCGCCCCGGACGAGCTGACCACGCGATACCTCGGCGCCCTGGACCGCCAGGCCACGGCGGTCCGGGACGCGCTGGGCGACGTGGACCCGGTGCGTTCGCC
>NZ_KL585426.1:66494-67916 GCF_000721935.1 Streptomyces sp. NRRL WC-3549 | reverse complement strand
CCGCCGCCGCGTTCGGCGGCGGCACGCCCACCTTCCTGACCGCCGGCGAGCTGGAACGGCTCTGCGACATCGCGGAGAAGCGCATGGGGGCCGACCTGCGGGCCGTCCCCCTGTCGGTGGAGACGTCCCCGTCGACCGCGACGGCGGACCGGCTGGCGGTGCTCGCCGACCGTGGTGCGACCCGTGTCAGCATCGGCGTCCAGAGTTTCGTGGACGCCGAGGCCCGGGCCGCGGTCCGCCCCCAGCACCGCTCGGAGGTGGAGGGCGCCCTGGGCCGGATCCGTGACGCCCGGATCCCCGTCCTCAACATCGACCTGATCTACGGCATCGACGGGCAGACGGAGGAGAGCTGGCGCTTCTCGCTGGACGCCGCCCTGGCCTGGCGCCCGGAGGAGCTGTACCTCTACCCCCTGTACGTGCGCCCGCTGACCGGTCTCGGACGGCACCGGGCCGCGGCCGACCTCCCGGACCACGCCTGGGACGAGCAGCGACTGCGGCTGTACCGGGCGGGCCGCGACCACCTGCTGGCACACGGTTACGAGCAGGCGTCCATGAGGATGTTCCGCCGCACCGACGCCCCGCAGGCGGGCCCCGGCGACCACGCGTGCCAGACCGACGGCATGATCGGGCTCGGTTGCGGTGCCCGCTCGTACACCTCCTCGCTGCACTACTCCTTCGACTACGCCGTGGAGATGCGGGAGGTCCGCGGCATCATCGACGGCTTCACCGCCACCGAAGACTTCTCCCGCGCCGAGGTCGGCCGGTACGTCACCGGGGACGAGGCACGCAGACGCCATCTGCTGCAGTCGCTGCTCCAGGCCGAGGGGATGGAGGAGGCCGCCTACCGCGAGCGGTTCGGCACGGATCCGCGCACCGATTTCCGGACCGAGCTCGACCGCTTCACCGCACGCGACTGGCTGGACGCGTCGGCGGCCCCGGGCCGGCTACGGCTGACACCCGAGGGGCTGGCCCATTCCGACGCCCTGGGCCCGGAGCTGTTCTCCCCCGCCGTACGGGCCGCGATGGCCGCGTACGAGGCGAAGTGAGCCGCCCGGTGACCATGGACCCCGCCGCCGCCCCGGGCCCCGAGGCCACAGCCACGACGGCCACGGCCCCCGCCCCCGCCGCTCTCACCGTCCCGGACACGACGGCCACGACGAGGGCCACGGGCACGCCCGGCACAGACCTGACGGTCCTCTACCGTGGCCCACTGGCCTCGTGCGACTACGACTGCCCCTACTGCCCGTTCGCCAAGCGCCGGGACAGCGGTGACCAACTGCGCGCGGACCGCGCGGCCCTGGAGCGCTTCACCGCCTGGGCCACCGCGCAGACCGGCGAGCGGCTCTCGGTGCTGTTCACCCCGTGGGGCGAGGCGCTGGTGCGGTCCTGGTACCGGCGGGCGCTGGTGGAGCTGTCACGGCT
>NZ_KL585426.1:65678-66275 GCF_000721935.1 Streptomyces sp. NRRL WC-3549 | reverse complement strand
CGGCTGCCGCACGTCCGCCGGGTCGCCGTCCAGACCAACCTCAGTTGCCGTACCGGCTGGCTGGCCGGCGCCGACCGGGGGAAGACCGCCCTCTGGTGCACCTACCACCCGGGCCAGACCCCGTACGAGCGCTTCCTCGGCCGGTGCCGGGAGCTGTCGGAGCTCGGTGTGCGCTTCAGCGTGGGAGTGGTGGGGCTGGAGGACCACCTGGAGGAGGCCCGGCGGCTCCGGGCCGCGCTGCCGCCGGAGGTGTACCTCTGGGTCAACGCGGCCGAGGGGCACACCTATACGGACGAGGAGGCGGACCGGTGGACCGAACTGGACCCGCTGTTCCCGTACAGCCGGTACCCGCACGCCTCCGCCGGGCTGCCCTGCCGGACCGGTGAGTCCGTCGTCTCGGTCGACGGTGACGGGACGGCGCGCCGCTGCCACTTCGTGCGGGCCGAGCTCGGCAACCTCTACGACGGCAGCTACCGGCGCTCACTCGGCCCGCGCGGCTGTCCGCTGGAGGTGTGCGACTGCCACATCGGCTATGTGCACCTGGAGTCCCTGCCGTTGTACGACGTCTTCGCCGGGGGCGTCCTGGAGCGGATACCC
>NZ_KL585426.1:61297-65490 GCF_000721935.1 Streptomyces sp. NRRL WC-3549 | reverse complement strand
CCCCGCCCGTCCGGTGCGGCCGCCCGCGCCGGACGGGCTCACCGGCCGGGCGCCGCTCCCCCTCGTCACCGGCTGAGCGCTCAGAGGGGCAGCAGGTCCGGCCGCTTGGCCTCGACGTGGTCCCCGGAGGACTCGCCGCGCAGCCGCCGTCCGATCCACGGGACGAGGTACTCGCGCGCCCAGTGGATGTCGTCGCGGCGCACCTCCAGCGTCCCGCGCTGTGCCTGCGGCGGCCACGCCTGGTCCGGGTCGGCCGGCACCTCGATACCGAGGACCTGGGCGGCCCGCAGCGCCACCCGGGTGTGCCCTTCGGGCGAGAGGTGCAGCCGGTCACCGTCCCAGGCGCGGCGGTCCTGCACCGACCGCAGGGACCACAGGTCCAGGACCGGGCAGTCGTAGCGGTCCGCGATGGCCCGGACATGGGCGGTGTACGTGGCGATCTTGCCGCGCAGGTGCCGGAGCACCGGAACGCCCCGGGTGTCGAAGCCGGTGGTGACCATGACCGTGCCGACCGAACGCGTCAGGTCGGCGACCGCGCGCTCGAAGCGTTCGGCCACGTCGTCGGGGTCGGTGCCGGGTCGGATGATGTCGTTGCCGCCCGCGCAGAAGCTCACCAGGTCCGGCGCCAGTTCCTTGGCGCGGGGTACCTGCTCCTCGACGATCTGGTCGAGGAGGCGTCCGCGTACGGCGAGATTGGCGTACCGGAAGTGTCCGGTGTCGCCCGCAGGGCCCGTCGCCGCGTCGGGGACAGGGAGCTGGTCCGCGAGGAGGACCGCGAAACGGTCCGCCCAGCCGACGAACGTCCCGTCGGGGCCGGGGTCTCCGACTCCCTCGGTGAAGCTGTCGCCTATCGCCGCGTACGACCCGATGATGCTGTGCTGTCTGTTTCTCGAATCGTCTGCCACGAGCACATATCTTGCACCTACGAATGTGACCTACGCGACCGTAATAAGGCCTTGACGGGTGGTGAGAAAAACCACCCCGTCAGATTTTGGTAAAGCCGGAATAAGAGGAGGGGCGGTGCGCAGCCGCGCACCGCCCCTCCTCTTGTGGCGATCGGTCCGCCTGTCCGGTGACGTCAGATGGAGACGCCGTGCGAACGCAGGTAGGCGATCGGGTCGACGTCCGAGCCGTAGCCCGGGCCGGTGCGGACCTCGAAGTGGAGGTGCGGACCGGTGGAGTTGCCGGTGGAGCCGGAGAGGCCTATCTGCTGGCCGCCGGTCACGGTCTGGCCGGCCGAGACGCCGAGCGAGGACAGGTGGGCGTACTGCGAGTACATGCCGTCGCTGTGCTGGATGACGATCTCGTTGCCGTACGCGCCGCTCCAGCCGGCCGAGACCACGGTGCCCGCGCCGACGGCCCGGAGGCGGCCTGGGAGTCGGATCCGGTGTGGTAGCCGCTGGACCAGCTGGCGCCGGACGCACGGTACTGGGTGGTGACGTTGGCGGAGGCCACCGGGGTGGTCCAGCCGGAGCTGTCCCCTTCCGAGGCCGGCTCGGAGGTCTCGGCGGCCGTGTTCTGTGCCGGGGCCGAAGCCTTCGGGGCGGACTTCTCCTCGGGGGCCGCTTCGGCCTTCGAGGGTGCGGTCCCGGCCGGAGCGGACGGGGTGGCCGCGCCGGACGCCTTCGCGCCCAGGGTCAGCTTCATGCCCGGGAAGATCAGGCTCGGGTTGTCACCGACGACGTCCCGGTTGTCCTGGTACAGCTTCTGCCAGCCGCCCTCGACCTTCTGGTCGGCCGCGATCTTCGAGAGGTAGTCGCCGGAGACCACGGAGTAGGTCTTCGGGGTGCTCGCCTCCGTCGCGGCGGCGGGCGTGCCCTGAGCGGCAGCGGTGGCCGCGGGCCTGACGGCGGGCGCGGCCTGCTCCGCCGCGTGCGCGCCGGTGGCGGCGAACAGCGGAAGGGCGAGGACGGCGCCGCCGGTCCCGGCGGCCAGGACGCCGCGGACGAGGGGACCGGACGCGGTACGGCGGTGCTTACCCTTTGCGGGCATGGGGGTTCCTCTCCGGCGCCTACGAGGTGAGCTGTCGGGTTCGGACTGGAGATGCCCGGCCGCGCGGAGCGCGACTTGACCCCGAGCCGTCCCGGATGACTCCGGTCGGCGACTTACCTGGTTCCCCCGCTCCTGCCACACGTGGGTCGATGCGGATTCCGGGCGGCGGCAGGATTAGGCGTTCCGTCCGGATTGACGGTGACGTTAAGCGAGCCGGGAGGCCCGGAACAAGCCGCAGCGTACGGCCGGGGAATCCGCCATTCCATTCCGTACGGGAATTCCGGTCACACTCCGTGGATTACCGATCTTGGCATTCCGCACGCCGTACGGAAGGGGCGCCGGGCATCTCACCACGCACCGTCACGGATATGATCCCGCTCACCCGCCCACCACTCCGCCCTTCACGAAAAGGGCGAGCTCTGCTAAATGCGTCAATCCGGACAGAGTTCATCGAACCTCCCCGTCGCGGCGGACGGACGTCGGGTCCGAGGCCGCACCGATTGCCTGATGCATCCATGTCGTATCGTCGCGGGCGTGCCCTCGTCGGCGAGCGGCGCCGACGCCAGACACCAGGAGACCTTGTGACGCAGCTGCCAGAGGTTCCGTCGACCGACATCGAACTGACCGGTGTCCGCAACTTCCGCGACGTGGGCGGGCTTCCGACGACCGACGGCCGCACGGTGCGGTACGGACGCCTCTACCGCAGCGGTCACCTCGCCCATGCCACCGAGTCCGACACCGCCTTCCTGGCCGGTCTCGGCCTGCACACGGTCTTCGACTTCCGCAACGCGGCCGACCACAAGCTCGACGGGTACGACGTGGAGCTGCCCGGCGTGCGTAATGTCAGCATTCCGCTCTCCGACCCGGCGGACGGCGCCGAGTTCTGGCGGCTGGTCCGTGACGGCGGCATCGAGCAGCTGCGCTCGATCCTCGCGGGCGGCAAGGGGGCGGACCGCATGATCGCCTCCTACCGGTCGATCATCACGGACCGCACCGCCGAACACAGCCGCGTCCTGCACGCCCTGGCCGAGGACAGCGTGCCGGCGCTGATGCACTGCGCCGCGGGCAAGGACCGCGCCGGTCTGACGATCGCGGTCGCGCTGCTCGCCGTCGGCGTGGAGAAGGAGGCCGTCGAGGCCGACTACCTCAAGTCCAACGACGCGCACCGCCGCTACAAGGTGCGGCGCAGCGACACCTCGGCGACGGGCATGTCCGACGAGGTCATGGAACTGCTCAATCCGCTCTTCGCGGCGCGCGCCGAGTACCTCGCCGCCGCGTTCACCACGATCGAGGAGACCTGGGGCGGCACGGACCGCTACCTGAGCGAGGGGCTGAAGGTCGCGCCGGAGACCCGCGAGAAGCTGCGTGAGCGCCTGGTCGAGGACGTCTGAGGCGCGGGCCCGGGCCAGTCGCACGAGACCGGCCGACGCGGGACGGTCCGGTCGCGGGCACCCGCGCCGCCCCTCGGGCGCACGCCTCCGGGCAGACGGCTCCGGGCCCGCCCGGTCAGCCCTCCCCGGCGACGGTGAACAGGATGTACAGGAAGCCGGCGATGACGTGCCCGGCCACGAGGTAGGCGAAGAGCCGGATGACGACTCCGCGCGGCATCCGGCGCTCCTGCGTCTCCTGCTTCTCCGGCCGGTACGGAGTGAGCGGGTCGTAGTGCTCTGAATCAGACATGGCAGTCCTCTCCTCCGCCCGCACGGGCCGGAAGGATCACGAAGGGGGTTCGGCGGGTCGGGGGCCGGCTTCAGAGCCGATGGATCCCGTTGCCCAGGCAGAGCTCGGCGGCGGAACTCTGCACCAGGGTGTGGACGAAGAGCAGCTGGGCGCCCGCCCGGTCGAGCGCCGCGATCCGGTGCGGGGTGAGCGAGTCGAAGTGCGCGCTGTCCCCGGCGTCGAGGTCGTGCAGCGACTCCCCCAGGGCGACCCGCAGGCGGCCCTCCAGGACGTACAGCCATTCCTCGCCGGGATGGACCCGCACGAGATCGCTCTCGGTGCCGTAGGGCACGTGGACGCGCAGGGCCTGCATCGCACGGCCCGACCCGCCCGCCTGCCGGTAGCGCCACCCGTCGGCCTCGGCGCCCGCGCCGAGGGGGCCGCCGCGGACGATCGCGTCACGGTCGGGCGGCGCCTCGCCGAGGAGCTCGGAGACCGTCGTACCGTAGATACGGGCGAGCCCGAGCAGCATCGGCAGCGAC
>NZ_KL585426.1:54370-61106 GCF_000721935.1 Streptomyces sp. NRRL WC-3549 | reverse complement strand
TGCCGGCGGCCCGTCTCGAGCCTGGAGAGGTGGGCCGGGGAGAGCCCCGCCCGACGGGCCGCGACCTCCAGGGTGAGGCCGCGGTTGCGGCGCAGGTCCCGCAGCCGGGGGGCGACACCCGGGACCTCGTCGACCGCCACTCCTTCAGGGTTCATGCCCCCATTGAGCCAAAATCTTTCCTCCGGGGCAAATCTCTTACCCGTGAGGCAAAAACCCGCCGGAACGGCCGGGCCGGTTCAGCGGTTGGCGACGGCCTGCTTCACCAGGGTCCTGCCGAAGTCCCACATCAGCCCGCCCCCGCTGTGCGCGTCGTCCATGACGGCCGTGAAGGCCCTCACGAAGCGGTCCACCTCCGGCTCGCCGATGATCAGCGGCGGGATCAGTTTGATCACTTCCAGGTGGTCGCCGGACACCTGCGTCAGGATCCGGTGCCTCTGCAGCAGCGGCACGACCACCATCTGCGCGAACAGCCCCTTGCGGGCGGCCTGGAGCATGGTCCAGCGGCTGCGCAGCTTCAGCGACGTGGGCCGGCCGAACTCGATGCCGATCATCAGCCCCCGGCCGCGCACCTCGTGCAGCAGTTCGTAACGGTCGACGAGCGCGGCGAGCCGCTCACGCAGCAGGTCCCCGGTGCGGCGGGCGTTCGCGACGGTCTCCTCGTCCTCCATCACCGCGAGCACCGCGAGTCCCGCCGCCATGGCCTGGGCGTTGGAACCGAAGCTCGCCGAGTGGACGAGGACGCGGTCCATGGAGGAGTAGACCCGCTTGAAGACCGCTTCCCTGCCGAGCGTCGCGCCGACCGGGACGTACCCGCCGGAGAGCGCCTTGGCCACACAGACCAGGTCCGGCTCGACGCCCTCCTCGTGCTGGAAGGCGTAGAAGTCGCCGGTCCGTCCGAGGCCGGTCTGCACCTCGTCGGCGATGAGCAGCGCCTTGTGCCGGTGGAGCAGCTCCTGGGCCGCCCGGAGGAATCCGGGCGGCGCCGCGTGGACGCCCTTGCCCTGGATCGGTTCCACGATCAGGGCGGCCACGTCACCGCGCTTCAGCTCGCGCCGCAGGGCGTCGAGGTCGCCGAGGGGGATCGCGGTGTCGGGCAGGAGCGGGGCGAAGCCGTCGCGGAAGCCGTCCTCACCGTTGACCGAGAGCGAACCGGTCGTCAGCCCGTGGAAGGCGTGGGCGCAGTAGAGGATCCGCGGCTTCCCGGTGGCGAACCGGGCGAATTTCAGCGCCGTCTCGACCGCCTCGGTGCCGCTGTTCCCGAAGAACACCCGGTCCAGGTGCGGTGTGTGCGCCAGCAGCTTCTCGGCCAGCAGCCCGGGCAGCGGCTGGCAGTCGAAACGGGTGAGGTCGGCCAGCGAGGCGTCCAGGACGTCGTGCAGCGCCTGGCGTACGACGGGATGGTGCCGCCCGAGCCCCATCACCCCGAAGCCGGCCAGCATGTCGAGGTAGTCGTTGCCGTCCGCGTCGAAGAAGTACGCGCCCTGCGCCCGCTCGTAGACCTTGTCGAAGCCGATGGTGCGGAGCATGCGCGGCAGTTGGTGGTTGAGATGCCGGGCGTGCAGTTCGTAGCGCTCGTCGCCTCGCTCCGCCAGGAGCTTCGCCAGGTCGAAGCCCCCCGGCCCGTTGTCCTTCATCTCCCGCTCTCCTTCGGCATGGTCCGCCCCCCCCTGTTCCCGGCCCCCTGGGCCGCCCCGTGGCGCGGGGGCCGGGCGCGCCCGCCGCGCCCGGCCCCCGCCTCCCGTCACATCACTTGCTCGGCACGATCGTCTCCCGTGCCGCCCGCAGCGACTCTTTCAGGGACGCCGTGGTGGCGAGTACGGCCGTCGGCTCGTAGCCGCAGTGCGCCATGCAGTTGGCGCAGCGCGGGTCCTTGCCCCGGCCGTACTTCTCCCAGTCGGTCTCCTCGATGAGCTGCCGGTAGGTGGGGACGTATCCGTCACTCATCAGGTAGCAGGGCCGTTGCCAGCCGAAGAGCGAGTAGTTCGGAATCGCCCAGGCCGTGCACGGGAAGTCCGCCTTGCCCTCCAGGAAGTCCAGGAAGAGCGGCGAGTGGTTGAGCCTCCAGCGGGCCCGGTTGCCGCCCGCGAAGGCCTTCTTGAAGAGTTCACGGGTCTGTTCGACGCCCAGGAAGTGCTCCTGGTCGGGCGCCTTCTCGTAGGCGTAGGCGGGCGAGATCATCATCTCGTCCACCTTGAGTTCGTCGTTGAGGTAGTTGAGGACCTCGATGACGGTCTGCGGGGTGTCGGTGTTGAAGAAGGTGGAGTTGGTGGTGACCCGGAAGCCGCGCCGCTTGGCCTCCTTCATCGCCGCCACGGCCTCGTCGAAGACGCCTTCCTTGGCGACGGACTCGTCGTGCCGCTCCCGCAGCCCGTCGATGTGCACCGCGAAGGCGAAGTAGGGCGAGGGGGTGAACTTGTCCAGCTTCTTGCGCATCAGCATGGCGTTGGTGCAGAGGAAGACGTATTTCTTCTTGGCCACCAACTGACGCACGATCTCGTCGATCTGCGGATGCATCAGCGGCTCGCCGCCGGCGATCGACACCATCGGGGCACCTGATTCGAGCACCGCCCCGACCGCCTGGGCGACGGGCATGCGCTGCTTGAGCACACCGGCCGGATGCTGGATCTTCCCGCAGCCCTCGCACGCCAGGTTGCAGGCGAACAAGGGCTCCAGCTCGACGATCAACGGGAACTTGTCCCGCTTGCGGAGCTTCTGTTCGAAGAGATACGTCGCAACCTTGATGGTCTGACGGAGTGGCATGGCCATCTGGGCTCACCTCCTGGGGAGCAGCAAAGATCGGTGCCATTCATGAAAAGCCGGAAGGACAGCACGGAGAACGCGGAATGCCGATATTCCACCGCGGACCGTGCCGATGCGGACGAGCTCGTGCTCTGGAGCGTCCACGACCACCCGTACGGCCGCAACCGGGCGCGGGCCCGTGCGGACGGCGGTGCGGAGTGTGGCGGCGGACTCCATGTCCACCGCGATGGCGCCGGTCGCCCGGAGGCCGGCGCGTTCGGTCCCCCGGACGACGTGGTCGGAGCCGGTCACCGGACCGGTGTGGACGGTACGTCCGGGCACCGCCCTGACCAGGGCGTCCACCAGCGCGCCGGTGCCCGTGCAGGGGGTGGTGCCACCGTGGTCCCTGGTCTCCTCGGCGACCACGACGTCCCCGGGGTGCATCCCGGGGCCGAGGCCGGCGCAGAAACCGGAGGCCAGGACCGCGGCGTTACGGGAGCCGTCCCGGGCGAGGGCCCGCCGGACCGCGGTCTCGGCGGCCCGGGGGCCCATCCCGGTCCGGACGACGGTGACCGGCCCCGAGGCGCCACCCGCCCGGCCCGTGCGCAGGGCGAACAGCTCGATGCCCAGCGCACAGGCGATGACCAGCGGCGGGGCGGCCGGCGGCCTACGGGGATCGGCCATCGGGTCAGGCCCCCTTGCCGGCGGTCGCCGGTGCCGCGGGGGCGAACGGTTCACCGTGCACGTACCGTCCGAGCGCGGTGAGGGGGAAGACCTGACGGTAGAGGTGGTAGTTGATGGAGAAGTCCCAGGGGAAGCCGGTCCCGGTGAAGTACGGCTCGTCCCAGGACCCGTCGGCCTGCTGGGTCTCGGCCAGCCAGGTGATGCCCCGCTGCACCGCCCTGCTCTCCCGCTCCCCGGCGGCGAGCAGCGCCAGGAGCGCCCACGCGGTCTGCGAGGCGGTGGAGGAGCCGTGGCCGATCCACTTCTCCTCCCGGTAGGAGCGCAGGTCCTCGCCCCAGCCCCCGTCGTCGTTCTGGACGGACACCAGCCAGTCGACGGCCCGGCGGACCGACGGGTGGCTCGCGGGGAGTCCGGCGGCGATCAACGCGGGTACCACGGAGCCCGTGCCGTAGATGTAGTTGACGCCCCACCGGCCGAACCACGCCCCGCTCTCCTCCTGTTCGTCCAGCAGCCACCGGACGCCCCGCCGGGTACGCGGGTCGGCCGCCCGCCCCTCGACGGC
This sequence comes from Streptomyces sp. NRRL WC-3549, assembly GCF_000721935.1. Taxonomy (GTDB): domain Bacteria; phylum Actinomycetota; class Actinomycetes; order Streptomycetales; family Streptomycetaceae; genus Streptomyces. The sequence continues at coordinate 57,121 of NZ_KL585426.1, read as the reverse complement.
GAGCATCTCCACCACGTGTCCGGTGACGTCGGCGGACGGCGGGTCGATGACCTCGCCGAAGTCGCAGAACGGCAGCCGGTTGGGAAAGGGGCTGGTGTTGTCGGCGTCGAAGGCGCCCCAGGCCCCGTTGCGGGACTGCATGCCGAGGTTCCAGCGCACCCCGCGTTCGATCGCGGCGTCGACCCGGGGCTGGTCCGGGTGACGGACCCGGCGCAGCGCGAGCACCACCTCGGCGGTGTCGTCGATGTCGGGGTAGTTGTCGTTGTGGAACTCGAACGCCCAGCCGCCGGGCGCCAGTCGCGGCTTGCGTACGGACCAGTCGCCGGGCCGTACGATCTCCTCACCGAGCATCCAGTCCGCCGCCCTCACCAGGGCGGGGTGGTCGGCGGGCAGCCCGGCGTCGGCGAGCGCGATGGTGGCGAGGCAGGTGTCCCAGACCGGCGACTGGCAGGCCTCGACCATCCGCGAACCGTCCTCACGCCAGACGGTGAAACGGTCGAGCGAGGCGAGCCCCTCCCGCATCACCGGGTGGTCGAGGTCGTAGCCGAGCAGGTGGAGCGCGATGATCGAGTACACGGCGGGGGGCTGGATTCCGCCCCAGCAGCCGTCGTTCTCCTGCCGCTCGATGATCCACCGGGCCGCCTCGTTCATCGCCATGCGGCGCAGGGGGCGGGGGGCGACCTTGTGGTAGGCGTGCAGCGCCTTGTCGAGCCGCTGGAAGACGCCGTCCCAGCTGGCGACCGGGGCGAGCGGCCGGGGCGGGTTCGGGTGCTCGGGGTCGGTGTGCAGCTCGTCGAGCGTGAAGGGCGCGGGGCGTACGGGCCGCTTCGCGGAGACGATGGTGAGCGGCACGATGGTCTGCCGGGCCCAGCAGCCGAAGTCGTAGATGTTGAGCGGCACCCACGAGGGGAAGAACATCAGCTCCGGCGGGAGTTCCGGCAGGTCGTCCCACTTCCACCAGCCGAAGAGCGCCAGCCAGATCCGGGTGAAGACCCGGGAGGCCGCGATGCCGCCCTGTTCCCTGACCCAGCCGGCCGCGCGGATCATGTGCGGGTCGTCCGGCCGGTCCCCGGCCAGCCGGAGGGCGACGTACGCCTCGATGGTGGCGGAGAGGTCGGCCGGTCCTTCGTGGAAGGTGTTCCAGGTGCCGTCGCCGAGCTGCTCGCCCCGGATGAAGCGGGCTGCCGCCTGGACGGTGGCCGGGTCCTGGATACCGAGGAACTGACGGAGCAGCAGGTCCTCGGCGTCCATGGTGACGTTGGTGGCGAGGTCCCCCTTCCACCAGCCCTGCTCGTCCTGCCTGCCGAGGAGGTGCTCCACCGAGCGCTCCGCGGCCTTCCGCGCGGCGGCGAGGACGTCGTCCGTGTCAATGGTCGGTTCGATCGGATCGCCGAACGGGACCGCGCGAAGGTTCGCGGCCCCGGTGCTTCCGTCGGTCGTCGCTGTCATGGCTTCCCCTTCGTGCAGTTGATCCTCTGCTGTGCTGGGGTCTCCGTCGGCGGGCGCCCCAGGGGCACCCGCCGGCGACGCGCGTCATATCTGAATGGTCATCATCTCTTTCGTACGACGACGAAGTCGGCGAGCGCGGTGAGCTGCGCCCGCACCGGTACCGGCATGTCGACACCGTGCAGCGCCTCGATGGCCACCGCATGCTGACGACGGGCTTCCTGGGCGGTCCACTCGCGGCCGCCCGCCTCCTCGATGAGCGCCGCGCGAGCGGCGAACTCCTCTTCGGAGAAGCTGTCGAAGTCGCTGCTCTTGGCGTCCGCGGCGAGCAGCTCGCCGAGGCGCTCGGAGGCCGGTCCGCCCGCGGCGAGCGCGGCGACGACCGGCAGGGACTTCTTGCGCTGACGCAGATCGCTCCAGGTCTGCTTGCCCGTGGACTCCGGGTCGCCCCAGATGCCCAGCAGGTCGTCGACGGCCTGGAAGGCGAGGCCGAGGTGGTAGCCGTACGCCTCCAGGACGTCGGCCGTACGGTCGTCGGCGCCGCCGAGCACGGCCCCGATGGAGACGGCGCAGGCGAGCAGGGCGCCCGTCTTGTTGCCCTCCATCTCCAGGCACTCCTCGACGGTGACCCGCTCGCGGTGCTCGTAGGAGATGTCCTGGGCCTGCCCGTCGATGAGCTTGCGGGTGGCGGTGGTCAGCCGGCGGGCCGCCCGGCCCGCCTCGGCGGTGCCGAGCTCGAGCAGGACCTCGTTGGCCAGGGCGAAGAGGGCGTCGCCGACGAGGATGGCCTGGGCCGGTCCGTGCACCTTCCATACGGTGTCGCGGTGGCGGCGCTGTTCGTCGCCGTCCATCAGGTCGTCGTGCAGCAGCGAGAAGTTGTGCACGAGTTCGACGGCGACCGCGCCGGGGATCCCGGCCTCGGCCGGGGCGCCCGCCGCCTCGGCGGACAGCAGCGACAGTGCCGGGCGCACGGCCTTTCCGCCGTCTCCGTCGGCGGGGCGGCCGTCGGCGTCGATCCAGCCGAAGTGGTAGGCGGCGACGGTGTCCATGGGCGGCGCCAGCCGGTCCACCGCGGCTCGCAGCACCGGCGCTGACAGGGCCCTGCCGCGCTCCAGAAGCGCGGTGACGTCCGTGGTGTCATCCACGGTGTCGAAAGCCGGGTTCGCCGGGGTCACAGACTCTCCTCTTGTTCCGGTGGTACTGCTCATGCCGCCTCCTGCAGCGGATGTCGGTGGGGCCTGCCGAGGACGTGGAGCGACGCGTCCGCTGCGGCGAAACCACTGCGGACGGCGCCCTCCATCGTGG
>NZ_KL585426.1:51047-54176 GCF_000721935.1 Streptomyces sp. NRRL WC-3549 | reverse complement strand
CCAGCCGGTGGCGGTCCATGCGCCTGCCAGATGGAGTCCGGGGGCACGGGTGTGCGTACCCGGCCTCAGGCGCCCCACCCCGGGTGCGGGCGCGAAGGTCGCGGCACGCTCGCGGGTGACGAAGAAGTCGCGGATCCCCGCACCCCGGGCGGCCGGAAGGAGCCGCTCCAGTTCGGGCAGATAGCGCCGGCGGAGCTCGGCGACGGGCAGATCGATCTCGTCCTGCGACGCGGACTGGGAGACCGCGAGGTACTGTCCGCCGCCCTGCAGCCCGGAGGACTCGGTGCGGTCGAAGACCCACTGGACGGGCGAGCCGAGCGCGGCGAAGAACGGCCTGCGCAGCACCTTGCGGTCGTAGACCACGTGGACGTTCAGGATGGGCGAGTCGGCCATCTCCAGCAGCCGGCCCGGGTTGTCCAGCGCCCCCTCGGGCAGCAGGTCGTGGGCCTGGCCCTGCGGGACGGCGAGGACGACCGTGTCCGCCTCGAAGCGCTCACCGTCGGCCGTGACCGCCCAGTGCCCGTCCTCGGTACGGGTCAGGGAGGTGGCCCGGCTGCGCAGCCGGACCTCGACCCCGGCGGATTCGAGGGCCTTGCGGGCGAGCGTGTCGTGGAGGTCGCCGAGCGGTACGGCGGCCCAGCCGATGTCGGCGGCACCGGGGTCGGAGAGCAGGCCCGTCTTGAAGACCATGGCGGCGAGCGCCATGGAGGCGTCCGCCGCCCGCGCGTTCAGCGTGGCGACGCCGACGAGGTCCCAGAGCGCCTCGACGGTGCGCCGGGACTGCCCGTGCCGGCGCAGCCAGGTCGCGAAGTCGACGCCGTCGAGTGCGGGGTCGGCCGGGTCGAGGCGTCCCAGCGCCAGTGCGGCACGGGCGACGGACGCCTTCTCGGTGAGCGAGAGGTGCGGATAGGCGGCCAGCCCGCCGGCCAGGTGGAGCGGTACGGGGAGACCGGTGCGGCGCAGCCGTCCGAGCCGGGGCCCGGCGCTCCGGCCCACGTCCAGGACGGGCACGTCGAGCCGGCTCTGCAAGGGGGCGAGGGCCGCGCCCTCGATCCGGTCCAGGAACCAGCGGTAGGCGGTGCAGCAACGCAGGTAGACGTGCTGTCCGTTGTCCACCGACAGGCCGCCGCGGCTGAACGAGAAGGCCAGTCCGCCCAGCCGGGGGCGGCCTTCGAGCAGGGTCACGCGGACACCGGCGTCGGCGAGGCGGAGGGCGCCGGTGACTCCGGCGAGTCCGCCGCCGACGACGACCGCTCGCAAGGGGTGCTCGCTCCGGCCGCTCATCCGTCTCCCTTTCGCGGTGCCGTCGTGATCGTCGTGGTCGTCGTGAGCAGGGACGCACGAGGTGGGTGCGGGGTTGCCCGCTCCTCCCCGCCGTCCGGCAGGTCTGTCCGTCCCGGCATCACACGCGCCCCCTGGCCGTCCGGCGCGAGATGTGGCGGGCGTCGAGGCCCGAGAGGCCGCGTACCGCGACATAGGCCTTCTCGTGGCCGGGAAGCGAGACCCGGCCGCGCAGTACGGCCTCGGGGTCGCGCTCGATGCGGTCGAGGAGGCGTCGGTAGATTCCGGCCATGGCCGCCACGCAGGCACCGCTGCGCCGGTCGAGCATCGGGGTAGCCCTCGGCGAACAGCGCGCGGGCGCGCCGGACCTCGTAGTGCACCAGTCCCGCGAAGTCGGACCCGGGGGGCGGGGTGGCCCGGTGGAAGCCGGCGGAGCAGCCGAACTTGGCGAGGTCGTCGGCGGGCAGATAGGTGCGCCCGTTGCCCGCGTCCTCCCTGACGTCGCGCAGGATGTTGGTGAGCTGGAGGGCGAGGCCGAGGGTGTCGGCGTACTCGGCGGCCCGGTCGGCGCCCGGCACGCCGGGCTCCGTCCCGAAGACGCCGAGGCTCAGCCGCCCGATGGCGCCCGCCACACACCGGCAGTACGTCCTCAGGTCGTCCCACGTCTCGTACTGCTCGCCGCGCACGTCCATCAGGACGCCGTCGATGAGCTCGTCCAGACCGCCCAGCGGCAGCGGGAACCGGCGGGCGGCGTCGGCGAGCGCGACGGCCACCGGGTCGGTGTCGTCCTCGTCGACGGCGCCGTTCCGGATCCGGTCGAGCAGTTCGCGGGTGCCCTCCAGCCGGATCCGCTTGGTCTCCGGTTCGAGTGCTCCGTCGCCGATGTCGTCGACCCGACGGGAGAAGGCGTACAGCGCCGACATGGCCTGCCGCTTCTCGTACGGCAGCAGCCTGATGCCGTACGCGAAGTTGCGGGCCTGCTGTCCGGTGACGGCCTCGCAGTAGCTGTACGCGGCCTGTACCGGTGCCGACGTGTACGTCGTCTGTCCCTCCACGGTCCGGCTCACCTCTCTCTGTGCGCTCTTCGCAGGACTGCTCCCACATCGCGCAGCAGACGGGGCGCGGTGGGCTTGGGCGGTCCGGGCAGTACGTCGTAGCCGGCGGCCGAGACGGCGCCGAGGGCGGCCCGGCCCCCGGCGACGAATCCGGCGAGCAGCAGCCTGAGCCGGCCGTGGACGCTGCCCACCAGTGCGGTGCCCTCGTCCAGCAGCTCGTGCGCGCGCTGGGCCTCGAAGGCGATCAGGGCGCGGACCGAGGCTCCCGCGGACGCCGCGGCCAGGTCGTCCTCGCCGACGTGGAAGCGGGCCATGTCCTCGGCGGGCAGGTAGATCCGGTCCCGGGCGAGGTCCTCGGCGACGTCCTGGAGGTGCTCGACGATCTGCAGAGCGGTGCAGACGGCGTCGGACCGGCGCACGCGCTCGGGGCTCGCGGTGCCGGTGATCTGCAGGACGAGGCGGCCGACCGGGTTGGCGGAGAGCTCGCAGTAGGCCAGGAGTTCCTCGTAGGTGGCGTAGCGGCGGACCTTCTGGTCCTGCCGGTTGGCCTCAATGAGCCCGAGGAAGGGGTCGGGGGTGAGCGCGCAGCGCCGCACGGTGGGGCGCAGGGCGCGCAGCAGGGGGTGGCGCGGGCCGTCGCCGGCGGGCGCGAAGACGCGGTGCAGGTCGGCCTCGAACGCGTCGAGCACGGCGAGCCGGTCCTCGCTCCGCTCGGGCTCCACTCCCAGGTGGCGGGCGTCGGCGCCGCCGGGAGCGAGGTCGCCGTCGCCGATGTCGTCGACGAGGCGGGGGG
>NZ_KL585426.1:49724-50841 GCF_000721935.1 Streptomyces sp. NRRL WC-3549 | reverse complement strand
GGCGGGCGAAGCCGTAGACCGCCATGAGGTCGTCGCGCCAGGCCCGGGGCAGGAAGAAGGGGGCGACGGGGAAGTTCTCGTCGGCGGCCTTGTCGAGGGTGCCGGTCGCGGCGGCGTCGGCGCGCCCCTTCGGGGTACGGGTCACCGCGTACCGCCCGACGCGGGGACGGCGACACCACGTCGGAGCTGGAGATTTCCCATCATTGCCGTCATATCTCCCGTTCTACACTGCCGACACAAAACATCCCTTTTCGGACACGCCGCTCACGTCCCCCTGTGCGACTGGCACAAGCGATCGACACACCAGGGCGTATCACCGCGAACAGCCGCGAATCAGCACCGGTACAGCTTACGTTGTACGTCTCCCCCGGCAGCGCCGGGGTGCGGCGCGCCCCGGTACAACGCCATGCGCTCCGTCAACCTTCCCCGCCTTGACGGCAATTGGCGTCATCCGCCGGAAGGAGATGCCTCAGAAACCTCTCCCGCATCCGCTGTATCCGGCGCGGCACGCCGTGACCCCCGCCGCGTCGACGCGGCGGGGGTCGGGAACACACGTCCTACTTGCCGGTCTCCCGCTCGTAGGCCTTGAGTACCTCTTCGGTGGGGCCGTCCATCAGGAGCTCGCCCTTCTCCAGCCACAGGACCCGGTCGCAGGTGTCACGGATCGTCTTGTTGTTGTGGCTGACGAGGAAGACCGTGCCGGCCTCCTTGCGCAGCTCGCGGATCCGCTCCTCGGAGCGCACCCGGAACTTGCGGTCACCGGTGGCCAGCGCCTCGTCGATCATGAGGACGTCGTGGTTCTTGGCCGCCGCGATGGAGAAGCGGAGCCGGGCCGCCATGCCGGAGGAGTAGGTCCGCATCGGCAGGGTGATGAAGTCGCCCTTCTCGTTGATCCCGGAGAAGTCCACGATGCTCTGGTAGCGCGAGCGGATCTCCTCGCGGCTCATGCCCATCGCGAGACCGCCGAGCACCACGTTGCGCTCACCGGTCAGGTCGCTCATCAGCGCGGCGTTGACGCCCAGCAGGGAGGGCTGGCCGTCCGTGTACACCTTGCCGCTCTCGGTCGGCAGGAGTCCGGCGATGGCCCGCAGCAGGGTGGACTTGCCCGAGCCGTTGG
>NZ_KL585426.1:45770-49504 GCF_000721935.1 Streptomyces sp. NRRL WC-3549 | reverse complement strand
TGCCGATGAGGCCGATCGCCTGGCCCCGGTAGGCGGTGAAGGAGACCCCGCGCACCGCGTGCACCTTGCGCACGCCGCGCGGCTCCCCCTTGCCCCGGCGCAGGATCCGGCTCAGCGCCGCGGTGGCGCTGCCCTTGCCCCCGCCCGTCCCGTTGACCCGGTACACGATGTGCACGTCGTCGGCGATCACGGTCGGGATGTGTCCCTTGGACGATTCCTCAGCCACGGCCGTACCGTTCCTCTGCCTTCCAGAAGTACACGAAGCCCACGACGCCCACCACGAGCGCCCAGGCGAGCGCGGCGGCCCACACGTGGTCCGGCAGGTTCTCCGAGCCGTAGCCGTCGATCAGGGCGAAGCGGACCAGATCCATGTAGATGGCCGCCGGGTTGTACTGCAGTACGTCCGCGATCCACCGCGGCTTGTCCGCCAGCATCACCGGGATGGAGAACATGACGCCCGAGGCGTACATCCAGGTGCGCATGATGAACGGCATCAGCTGGGCCAGGTCCGGAGTCTTGCTGCCCATCCTCGCCATGATCAGCGCGAGTCCGCTGTTGAACACGAACTGCATGGCCAGCGCGGGGATCACCAGCAGCCAGGAGAGCGCCGGGTAGCTGCCGAACCCGACCGCGACGGCCACCAGCACGATCATCGAGAACATCAGCTGCTGGAGCTGCTGGAGCGAGAAGGAGATCGGGAGGGAGGCGCGCGGGAAGTGCAGGGCGCGGACCAGGCCGAGATTCCCGGAGATGGACTTCACCCCCGCCATGACCGAGCTCTGGGTGAAGGTGAAGACGAAGACGCCGGTCACCAGGAAGGGGATGAAGACGTCCTGCGTCATCCCCCGCCGGGTCCCCAGGATCAGCCCGAAGATCAGGAAGTAGACCAAGGCGTTCAGCAGGGGGGTGACCACCTGCCACACCTGGCCCAGCTTGGCCTGGCTGTACTGGGCGGTCAGCTTCGCCCGGGAGAAGGCCAGGATGAAGTGCCGGCGCCCCCAGAGCTGCCGGATGTACGCGAAGAGCCCGGGCCTGGCACCGCTCACGGCCAGGCCGTACTTGGCGGCCAGCTGGGACGCGCTCAGCCCGTCGTCGGCGGACGGCGGGGTGCTCAGCGCGAGCCCGCCGTCATGGGTCGTGTCACTCACAAGTCAGAACTCTCGTCTTCACGTGCGCAGCGGGCGCGGCCGGGGCGGACAGGGAAGCCCGTACATATGTCTACGGCTGATGGTCTCAGAGGAGAGCCTCTCAGATCACGGGTGGCCGGCCCAGTCTGGTCAGCCGCCACACCGTACGCCACCTCATGGGCCGGCGAGGCCCGCAGGGCGTGGTCCAGCCCTCCCGGAAGCCCCCGAACCACGCCTTGAGGGCGGGCCCGGAGGGCTTGCGCACGAGGGTGAGCAGCAGCCAGACCCCGACGTACACGGGGACCAGCGGGGCGGGCAGGTTGCGACGGGCGAGCCAGACCCGGTTGCGGGCCACCATGCGGTGGTAGACCGCGTGCCGGGAGGGGGCCGTGGTGGGGTGGTTGAGCACCATGTCCGCGCGGTAGTCGATCATCCAGCCGGCGTCCAGGGCCCGCCAGGCGAGGTCGGTCTCCTCGTGCGCGTAGAAGAAGTCGGCGGGAAGCCCCCCGACTTCGGCGAACACCCGGGTGCGGACCGCGTTGGCGCCGCCCAGGAAGGTCGTCACCCTCGACGAACGCATCGGGTCCGAGGCGCGCAGCCGCGGTACGTGCCGGCGCTGGGTGGCCCCGGTCTCCGGGTCGGCGATCCTGAAGGTGATGATGCCGAGCTCCGGGTCCGCGTCGAACGCCTGCCGGCAGAGCTCGGCGGTGTCGGTGTTCGGAAGCAGCCCGTCGTCGTCGAGGAAGAGCAGGGCGTCCACGTCGGCGCCGGAGGGGCCGAACGCCTCGATGCCGACGTTCCTGCCGCCCGGGATGCCGAGGTTCTCGGGCAGTTCGACGGTCCGTACGCCCGGGGGGACGTCCGGGACCGGGGCGCCGTTGCCGACGACGACCACCTCGATCCGGTCGCCGTCCTGGAGGGCGACCGAATCGAGGAGGGCGCGCAGTTCGGCGGGGCGGTTGCCCATCGTGATGATGACCGCGCCGAGTTTCATGGGGGAGCTCACTTCAGTCTGCTGGACGCCAGGATCGACACGAGGTGCAGGACGGTCTGGAGCAGGGCGATGCCCGCCAGGACCGCGACCGCGAGACGGCTGAAGAAGAGGTCGTCCCTGACCGTGTCGAGGACGGCGACCACCAGGATGACCAGCGACGCCTCGATGCCGAGGATCAGCCGGTGGAACTTGAGCGCACCGGCGGCCCGGCGGGCGAGCGCCATACCGGAGGAGCGCGGCTCGGACGCGGACTCCTGGACGGGCGGCAGTCCGCCCTGGTGACGGGCGACCCCGACGAGGTCGGTCTCGGCCTTGACCAGGATGGCGCCGAGCGCGGCGAGCGTGCCCAGGAAGGCCCACAGCCAGTCGATGCGGCCCGGACCCCACAGGTCGGCGGCGCGCAGGCCGAAGCCGACCAGCACCGCCGCGTCGCACAGATAGGCGGCCACCCGGTCCAGATAGACCCCGCCCAGCGAGAACTGCTTCTTCCAGCGGGCCACTTCGCCGTCGACGCAGTCGAACAGCAGGTAGAGCTGGACCGCGAGGACGCCGAGCAGCGCCCCGGGGATACCGGGGACGAGCAAGGCGGGCGCCGCGAGCACACCCGCGACGGTCATCACATAGGTCAGCTGGTTGGGGGTGATCCTGGTGTTCACCAGGTGCCGGTCGACGCGCAGCGAGATCTCGCGCATGTACAGACGGCCCGCCCAGTGCTCCCCGCTGCGCCGGTCCTTCACTCCCGCGGGGTGCACGACCGGCCGGAGTTCAGCTATGGATGGCTTGTGCATAGTCGGCGTACGCGTCCCTGATCTGGTCGGTGGACAGGTTGAGGTGTTCCAGGATCGTGAAACGTCCCGGGCGCGTCTGCGGGGCGTAGTCGACGGCCCGGACGAACTCGTCGGCGCTGAAGCCGATCTCTTCCGCCCGTACGGGCAGACCGTGCCGGCGCAGGACGGACGCCATGTGCCGCGCTTCCTCGCGGGCGCCCCGCAGGTGCATGGCGAAGCAGGCGCCCAGGCCGACCTGCTCGCCGTGGCTGGCGGCTCGCTTCGGGTACAGCAGGTCGAAGGCGTGGTTGATCTCGTGGCAGCCGCCCGAGGCGGGCCGGGAGTCACCGGCGATCGACATCGAGATGCCGGTCAGGACCAGCCCCTCGGCGAGGACCTTGAGGAAGGAGTCGTCGCCCACCCCCCCGGGATGGCGCAGCACGGCCTCGCCGGCCTGCCGGGCCATGGCCGCCGCGAGCCCGTCGATGTCCTCGCCCCGTACCTCGTGGGCGAGTTCCCAGTCGGCGACGCAGGAGATGTTGGACACCGCGTCGCCGACGCCGGAGCGCACGTAACGGGCGGGGGCCCGCCGGATCACGTCGAGGTCGATGACCACGGCGATCGGGGTGGGCACGCCGTAGGAGCCGCGGCCGTTGTCGTTGTCCAGGGTCGCGACCGGGGAGCAGAGACCGTCGTGGGAGAGGTTCGTCGCGACCGCGACCATGGGCAGGCCCACGCGCGCCGCGGCGTACTTCGCCACGTCGATGATCTTGCCACCGCCGAGGCCGACGACGGCGTCGTACCGGTTGCCCTTGATGCCGTCGGCGAGCCGCACCGCGGAGGCGA
>NZ_KL585426.1:37652-45599 GCF_000721935.1 Streptomyces sp. NRRL WC-3549 | reverse complement strand
AGTCGGCGCCCGCCAACGCCGGGGCGAGCCGCTCGCGCAGCGCCCGTCCGGAGCCCTCGCTGATCGCGACGGCGAGCTTCCCGGAGGCGGAGATCCGCTGGTCGGCCAGGAGGCCGGCCAGATCGTCCATGGCGCCGGGGCGAATGTCGACGACGACCGGCGAGGGGATGAGGCGGGTCAGTACCGGCACGCGATCTCCCTGCCCCGGGCGAGGTCGTCGTGGTTGTCGATCTCGACCCAGGTGACCTCGCCGATGGGGGCGACGTCCACGGTGAAGCCGCGGTTCACGAGCTCCTGGTAGCCGTCCTCGTAGTAGAGGTCGGGGTCGCGCTCGAACGTGGTCTTCAGCGCGTCGGCGAGCTCCTCGGCGGCCTCCGGCTCGATGAGCGTCACACCGATGTACTCGCCGGTCGCCGTGGCGGGGTCCATCAGCTTGGTGATGCGCCGTACGCCCGCCCCGTGCTCGGAGACGACCTTCATCTCCTCGTCGGCGAGCGTCTTGACGGTGTCCAGGGCGAGGATGATCTTCCGGCCCTCGCCGCGCGCGTCCAGGAGGGTCTTCTCGACGGAGACGGGGTGCACGGTGTCGCCGTTGGCGAGGATGACGCCTTGCTTCAGGACCTCACGGGCGCACCACAGGGAGTAGGCGTTGTTCCACTCCTCGGCCTTGTCGTTGTCGATGAGCGTCAGCTTCACGCCGTACGTCGCCTCGAACTCGGCCTTGCGGGCGTAGACCGCCTCCTTGCGGTAGCCGACGACGACGGCGACCTCGGTGAGACCGACCTCGGCGAAGTTCGCCAGCGTCAGGTCCAGGACCGTCTTCTCCCCGTCCACGGGCACCAGGGCCTTGGGCAGGGTGTCGGTGTAGGGACGCAGACGGCGGCCGGCACCTGCTGCCAGTACGAGGCCGATCATGCGAGTTCTCCTTCGTCGTGTACGGCGGGGGCCGAGGAGGACACCCAGAAGCGGATGGACTCCACGAGCACCACGAGAGCCACGGCGGCCGCGAGCACGGTGAGGGCCGTGGTGAATCCTGAGCCCGCGGTGAGCAGGGCGGCGAGTACGGCCACGACCAGGGTCCGGCCCTCGTGCCCGCCTACCGCGCGCACCAGCCACCGCGGTGGGGCACCGGTACCGCCTCGGATGCGGTACACCGTGTCGTAGTGATGGTAGGCGACGGCCGAGACCAGCCCGAACGCCGCCGGAACGGCGTGCGGGGCGTCGCTGCGGGCCGCCAGCACGAGGACCGTGCAGTACTCCGCGGCCCGGAAGGCCGGCGGTACCAGCCCCCCAGCGGCCGGGAGACGGCGAGGCCCGCGAGGACGGCGTACAGGAGTGCGGCGCCGACGGTGAGCCATCCGCCGAAGGGCGCGAACAGGGCCGCGGCGACCATCAGCGCCCCGCCGACGAGCGCCGGCAGCGGGGCGGTGTAGCCACCCCTGGGACGCCGGAGCACCGCGGCGACCGCCTGGGCGAGCGGCCCGGAGTCGGCGAGGTCGGCCAGGGCCCGCATGGCGCGGTCGGTGCGCCGGGCCTTACGGGTCAGCGAGCGCAGCAGCCGGCCGGCCGTGGTGTAGCAGGCGGCCAGCGCGCAGCCCACGAGCAGGGCGTAGAAGACGATCCGGGGGGTGGTGAGCGCGGTCAGCACGGCGATCATGGCCCAGCGTTCACCGATGGGCAGGACTATCATCCGGCGCGCCCACACGGTCCAGCCGACACTGTCGAGCCGGTCGGAGAGGGCTGCGGTGGGGCTGGTGTTGGAGACCGCGTCGTGGTTGGCCTCGTTGAACGAGAAGTCGACGACGTGGCGGCAGGCCTGGAGGACCATCGCCCCGAGCGCCAGGACCCACACGTCGTCGCCGCCGCGGGCGGCACCGAGGGCCAGGCCCGCGTAGTAGGCGTACTCCTTGGCCCGGTCGAAGGTGGCGTCCAGCCAGGCGCCCATCGTCGAGTACTGGAGCGAGTAACGGGCGAGCTGCCCGTCGGTGCAGTCCAGGACGAACGACAGCAGGAGCAGCACCCCGGCCGCGACGTAGCCGCCGCGGGTGCCGGTCGCCGCGCTGCCGGCCGCGATCAGGGCGGTGACCAGCGAGGCGGTGGTGACCTGGTTCGGGGTGAGGCCCCGGCGGGCGCACCAGCGCGCGATGTAGCGCGAGTACGGGCTGATGAAGAAGGTGGTGAAGAAGCCGTCGTGGGCCTTGACCGCGCTGCGCAGCCGGACCGCCTCGTCGTCGACGGCGGCGACGGAGGTCTGCGCGGCGGCCCGTTCCTCGGGGCCGGCGGGCACCGCTGCGGTGAGCGATCCCAGCTCGGGGCGGTGCACGGGGGTGCCCTCGGCGTCCAGGGCCACGGCCAGCCGGCCGGGGACCGTGCGGTCCTCGGCGACCGTCCCGGCCCCGGGGGGAGCCAACGGGCTGCCGGTCCCGACGGCCTCCGCGGCCCGCCGCAGCGCGCGGAGCAGTGCGCTCCGGGCGGCGGGCCGGGCGGTGAGGGCACCGGGGACGGCGGCGGCGTCGAAGCGGGGGTCGGTCAGTCCGAGCCGGAGGGCGTGGGCGTGGCCGACGAAACGGGGGTCCACCAGGGCGACGCGCTGGTCGGCGGGGACGGTGGCGAGCAGCTCGGCGGCCTGGTCGGCGTCGGCGGCGGCGGTCACGTCGAAGCCGAGCGACCGCAGATCGTCCTCGAGCGACGATCCGGGTACCGGCGCACCGGTGAGGATGGCGGTCGACAGACGAACTCACTCCTTGGCGGTGACGGGAACGGCGCACGACGACGCGACCCCGTGGGCGGGCCGGCGGCTGTCGGCTGAGGGTCTGCCGAGCGATCTTCGACCGGAAGGCGTAAGCGCTCCGGTACTCGCGTTTCCAAGGCGCCGGAACGCCCTCATAGCGGAGCTATCAGGGCATTTCGGCAACGCGGGAAGCGTGCGCGCCGGGGCGAGGCCGCCCGGTCAGAGATCACCGACAGGCTCTGAGGCTATCGGATGAACAGAAGACCGATTTCACCGCCCGTTTGTGCTTCGTTCGGGTGAAGTGGCCGTCCGTGTTCGAGTGAACCGGACATCCTTCGGCGCCGTTCGTGATCATCATCGTCGATCCGCGTGCCGTCCCACAAACCGCGCCCGCGGGCCCGGCGGGGCCGGGCGGTCCGGGACGAGGGGACGGAAGCCTAAGCTGACGCCCATGACGTGGCTGATCACAGGCGGGGCGGGATACATCGGGGCACACGTGGCGCGGGCCATGACCGGGGCCGGGGAACGGGTCGTCGTGCTCGACGACCTCTCCACGGGGATCGCCGAACGGCTGGGCCCGGACGTCCCGCTGGTCCGCGGGTCGACGGCGGACCGCGGGCTGCTGGACCGGGTGCTGGCCGAGCACGGTGTCACGGGGGTGGTGCACCTCGCGGCGAAGAAGCAGGTCGGCGAGTCCGTGGAGGACCCGCTGCTGTACTACCGGGAGAACATCGGCGGGCTCACCGTGCTCCTGGAGGCCGTGGCCGCCGCCGGGGTCCGGCGCTTCCTGTTCTCGTCGTCGGCCGCGGTGTACGGCGTCCCGGACGTCGAGCACATCACGGAGGACACCCCGTGCGCGCCGATCAACCCGTACGGCGAGACCAAGCTCGCCGGGGAGTGGCTGGTGCGGGCGGCGGGGCGGGCGCACGGCGTCTCCACGGCCTGCCTGCGGTACTTCAACGTGGCGGGGGCCTCGGAGCCGCGGCTCTCGGACACCGGGACCTCCAACGTCGTACCGATGTTCTTCGAGCGGCTCACCCGGGGCGAGGCACCGCGGGTCTTCGGTACCGACTACCCGACACCGGACGGCACCTGCGTCCGCGACTACGTCCACGTCGACGACCTGGCCGACGCGCACCTCGTCGTGGCCCGCGGGCTCCTGGCGCGGGAGCCGGGCGAGGACCTGACGCTGAACGTCGGCCGCGGCGAGGGCGTCTCCGTGCGGGAGCTGGCCGCACTGGTGGGCGAGGTCACCGGGCGGCCCGCCGAGCCCCTGGCCGGGCCGCGCCGCCCCGGCGACGCGGCCCGGGCCGTGGCGTCCGTGGAACGGATGACACGGGAGTTCGACTGGACCGCCCGGCTCGGCGTGCGGGAGATGGTCGAGTCGGCCTGGGCGGCCTGGTGCCTGCGCCATCCGCAGGCCCGCGCGATGTGACCGGCCACACCTTCCACGCCGTACGAACCTGCGAACATCTGCGCAGGTCAGAGCAGATGACAACGGTGTTCACTGCCGTGTTGCCCGCGACCACGGGCACGTAGTTCACTGGCCGCATCGGACGGCCGGCGTCCGAGGCGTACAACCGTGTACGAAGGTGTTCGGGAGGCATTCTCATGGGGGCTGGCCACGACCACGGGCTGTCTCTTATACACATCGTATAAGAGACAGGGATCGCGCTGGTCATCACGCTCGGCGTCATGGTCACGGAGATCGTCGGCGGGCTGCTCTCCGACTCGCTCGCCCTGATCGCGGACGCCGCGCACATGGCGACCGACGCGCTGGGCCTGGGGATGGCGCTGCTGGCGATCCACTTCGCCAACCGTCCGGCGGGCCCCAACCGCACCTTCGGCTTCGCCCGGGCCGAGATCCTCGCCGCACTGGCCAACTGCCTGCTGCTGCTCGGGGTCGGCGGCTATCTGGTCTTCGAGGCCGTCGAACGCTTCGTCACCCCGGCCGACACCCGCGGCGGGCTGGCCATCGTGTTCGCCGCGGTCGGCCTGGTCGCCAACGTCGTCTCGCTCTCCCTGCTGATGCGCGGGCAGCAGGAGAGCCTCAACGTGCGGGGCGCCTATCTGGAGGTCCTCGCGGACACCCTCGGCTCGGTGACGGTGCTGGTGTCGGCCGGGATCATCATGGCGACCGGCTGGCAGGCCGCCGACCCGATCGCCTCGCTCCTCATCGGCCTGATGATCGTGCCGCGCACGGTCAAGCTGCTGCGGGAGACGCTCGACGTCCTGCTGGAGGCCGCGCCCAAGGGCGTCGACATGGCGGAGGTACGCGCCCACCTCATGGCCCTGCCCGGGGTGCTGGACATCCACGACCTGCACGCCTGGACGATCACCTCCGGCATGCCGGTCCTCTCCGCCCACGTGGTGGTGCACCAGGAGATGCTCGACTCGATCGGCCACGAGAAGCTGCTGCACGAGCTCCAGGGCTGCCTGGGGGACCACTTCGACGTGGAGCACTGCACCTTCCAGCTGGAGCCGAGCGGGCACGCCGAACACGAGGCCAGGCTCTGCCACTAGGCGTGTTCCGGAGTCCGCCCGGAGGGCGGGCAGGCGGCGTGCGCTGCGTGCCGGGCGTCGCCGGGCAGGCGGGGCTTTCGGAACCCGCCCTCGGTGTTAGGGTCTGCGCCGTGCACACCGAGCCCGGCACCCCCCGAGGGGCCGTGGGATCCCGAAGGAGCTGAGGCGGATGACGGTCGCGACGACGGCTGCCCCGAGCAGTGACCGGTCCTTCCTCATTCCCAGGGTTCCCGGCTGACCTCGCGGCGCGTCCCGCGCCGCCGTGCCGACCGGAAACCCTCTCGTGCAAGGGATTCCCACGTTGACCGACCACACGTACCACGCCTTCTTCGCACTGCACCGCGCCCTGCCCAGGCAGAGCCCCGGCTCGGACGCCACCACCCGTCGGCTGCTGGAGCTGGTGGGCCCGCGGCCCGGCCGTCCCCGCGTCCTCGACCTGGGCTGCGGCCCGGGCAGGGCCTCCCTGCTGCTCGCCGCCGAGGCGGGCGCCGAGGTGACGGCGGTGGACCTGCAGAGGCTCGCGGCCTCGGCGACCGGATCCGTACCGTCCGGGCGGACATGGCCGACCTCACCGGCCCGGACTTCGCCGACGGCTCCTTCGACCTGGTCTGGGCCGAGGGGTCGGCGTACGTCATCGGGTTCGACACCGCGCTGCGTGACTGGCGGCGCCTGCTCGCCCCCGGCGGGGCGATGGTGGTCACCGATTGCGTCTGGACGACCGACGCGCCCTCCCCGGGTGCCCGGGCCTTCTGGGAGCCGCAGGCCACGCTGCGCCCGGTCGCGGCGAACACGGCGGCGGCCGTGGCGGCGGGCTGGCGGGTGACCGGGGTCCTGGTGCAGCCCGACAGCGACTGGGACGAGTACTACGTCCCGCTGGCCGAGCGGGTCGCGGCGGCCGACCCCTCGGCTCCCGGGATGGCCGAGGCGCTCGCGGCCACCCGGGAGGAGCTGGCCGCGCGGCGGGACCACGGCACGGAGTACGGCTACGCCGGCTACGTGCTGCGCCCCTCCGGTCCCCGGTAGCCCGTCCACGCCGGGGCGGCCGCCGGACGCGGCACGGCGGCGGGGCGAGTCACACGTTCCCGTGCCGGGGCGTCCCGGGTGCTCCCCGGCGTGCGGCTTCGCCCCGGCGCCGCGGTACGGGATCCGCCCCGGCCGGCTCCGCTCGGGGTGCCCGAAGAGGCGATGAGGGCGCGCGCCCGCGACGGTTCGGTGCCCGCGACGGCGGGCACGATCGCCTGACCGGGGCCTTCGGGGTCTGCGTGACGCCCGTTCCGCCGCGCCCGCCCGGTGCGGCGGAACGGACATGCCAGCACCCGAAGTGCGGACAAGCGGCCTTTGTGCGGCAGACTTGACCGGACTCGAGGGGTCCGGCGCACGAGGCCGGTAACCAAAGCGAAGGATGGGTATGCCGACCACACCAGCCACCGTGACGCACAACTCGTCGAACGGCACAGCAGAAGCGATCATGCTCGAACTGGTCGACGAGAGCGGCACCACGATCGGCACGGCGGAGAAGCTCGCGGCCCACCAGGCCCCCGGGCAGTTGCACCGGGCGTTCTCCGTGTTCCTCTTCGACGAGCAGGGGCGGCTGCTCCTGCAGCGCCGGGCGCTCGGCAAGTACCACTCCCCCGGCGTGTGGTCGAACACCTGTTGCGGCCACCCCTACCCGGGCGAGGCTCCCTTCGCGGCCGCCGCGCGGCGCACATACGAGGAGCTGGGGGTCTCGCCCTCACTGCTCGCCGCGGCCGGCACGGTCCGCTACAACCACCCCGATCCCGCCTCGGGGCTGGTCGAGCAGGAGTTCAACCACCTCTTCGTCGGCATGGTGCAGGAGCAGGTGCGGCCGGACGCGGAGGAGGTGGGCGAGACGGCGTTCGTGACCGCGGCCGAGCTCGCCGAACGGCATGCCGCCGCCCCGTTCTCGGTGTGGTTCATGACGGTGCTGGACGCGGCGCGGCCCGCGATCAGGGAGCTGACCGGGCCGTCGGCCGGCTGGTGATCCGCCGCGGCGGGCGGGGGGCGGTCAGAGCCCTGTCTTGAGCGGCAGCGCCGCCCAGATGATCTTGCCGCCGCCCGCCGTGTGCTCCACCTGGCAGCTGCCGCCCGCCTCACCCGTGATCTCGCGGACCAGCAGCAGCCCCCGGCCGCCCGTCTGCCCGTGGTCCGTGACCAGGGCGGTGGGGCGGTAGGGGTGGTCGTCCTCGACCGAGACCCTGACCCACTCGGCCCCGATGGCCACTTCCACGGCGAGCTCGGGCGAGAGCAGGGCCGCGTGCTTGACGGCGTTGGTGACGAGCTCCGACACGATCAGCAGCAGCCCGTGCAGAATGCCGTCCTCAAGGGGTACGCCCTGCCGCTTCAGCAGGTCCCGCACGGCGTGCCGGGCCCGCGGTACGGAGGCGTCGACGGCGGGGGCGGTGAAGCGCCACACGCCTTCGTACGGCGCGGGGAGGTCCGGGACTCTTTCGCGGCTCTCCATGGACCGGCCACCCGCTCTCGACTCGCCTGTCACTGACCATCGAGTAATAAGTGTCGGGAACCGCGCGGTCCTGTCCCGGCAGCCGACCGGAAGTGCTCACTTAAGGTCGTGATTCGACTGAAGCTGCACGAAGTCGCCTGGCACGGAACTGCTTTCTGCCCTTTCGCGGTGCCCTCCGCTCCGTCATCAGGCTGACCGCGCGGCAGCGCCG
>NZ_KL585426.1:30806-37442 GCF_000721935.1 Streptomyces sp. NRRL WC-3549 | reverse complement strand
CCGCCGATCCCGGACGCCGGCAGCCCCGGTCCGTCGAACAGGTCCGGGCCCTGCGGATAGCATCCGGCGCATGGAACTCACGGAGCAGGCGCCGAGCGCGACGGCGACCGGGCCGCGGCTGGAGTACGGGGTCGCGGACGGCGTGGCCACCGTCGTCATCAGCAATCCGGCCAAGCGCAACGCGATGACCGTGGACATGTGGGAGGCGCTGCCCGCCCTCCTGGAGTCGCTGGCCGGCGATCCGGCGGTACGGGTGCTGGTGCTCACCGGCGCCGGTGACACGTTCTGCGCCGGCGCGGACATCACCTCGCTCCGGGACCCCGCCGGGCGCCCGCAGGAGCTGGCGGTGCGGGCCGAGGAGGCACTGGCCGCCTTCCCCCGGCCGACGCTGCGTGGGCGGCGGCAGCCAGCTCGCGGCCGCCTGCGATCTGCGCTTCGCCGACCAAGGGGCGTCCTTCGGCGTCACCCCGGCCAAGCTGGGCGTCGTCTACCCGTCCTCGTCGACCCGGCGGCTGGTGGCGCTGGTCGGCCCGGCCACGGCGAAGTTCCTGCTGTTCTCCGGCGAGCTGATCGGTGCCGAGCGCGCGCTGCGCACCGGCCTGGTGGACGAGGTGCTGCCGGCGGACCTGCTGGCGGAGAGGGTACGGGCCTTCACTCGGGTGCTGGTGGCCCGTTCGCAGCTGACCCAGGACGCGGCGAAGGAGTTCGCCGGCGGACGCACCGACCGGGACACGTACTGGTCGGAGCGGGCGCGGGCGTGCGGCGACACCGCGGAGGGGGCCGCCGCATTCGTCGAGCGCCGCGCCCCCCGGTTCACCTACACGCCGGCCCCCGGCGGGGGCACGCCCGGCGAGCCGCCCGCGGCTACGTCAGGATGAAACGGCTCCTGGCGCGGAACTCCTCGACCAGAGCGGCCGGGGCCTTCTCCGGCGACCCGGCGTCGTAGGGCGGCCGGGGGTCGTACTCGGTCAGGAGCTGCACGGCCCGCGCGTGTTCGTCCCCCGCGATCCTGCCGAGCAGGGTCAGGCCCATGTCGATACCGGCGGAGACACCGGCGGCCGTGACGTACTTGCCGTCGAGGACGACGCGCTCGCCGGTCGGCTCGGCCCCGTACGTCCCGAGCGCGGAGAGGGCGAGCCAGTGCGAGGTGGCGCGCCGGCCGGTGAGCAGTCCGGCCGCGGCCAGCAGCAGCGAACCGGTGCACACGGAGGTCGTCCAGGTGCTGGTGGCGTCGGCCGTGCGCAGCCAGTCGAGCAGGACCTCGTTCTCCATCTGCGCGCTCTGGCCGGGGCCACCCGGCACGACCACCACGTCCGGGGCCGGTACGTCGGCGAGGGAGCGTCCGGCGACGAGGGCGAGGCCGTCGCTGTCGTTGCGCACGGCCCCCGTCCGCTCGGCGACGAAGACGGTCTCGGCGCCGGGTACGCGGCTGAGCATTTCGTAGGGGCCTACCGCGTCGAGTGCGGTGAAGCGGTCGAAGAGCACGATGGCGATCTGCACGGGGTTCCTCATGTCGTCGAAGAGGCGGGGTCGGGGTGCGGTCGGTCGGGCCGGGGGCGGAAGCGGCGGCGGTATTCGGCCGGGGCGGTGCCGAGCGCCTTGACGAAGGCGCGCCGCATGGCCTCCGGGGTGCCGTAGCCGCTGGCCCTGGAGATCCGGGCCACGCCGTCGGCGGTGTCCTCCAGGAGCCGGCGGGCCTGTTCCAGGCGTACGCGTTCGACGTAGCGGCCGGGGGTCAGCCCGGTCTCGGCCTGGAAGGCACGGGCGAAGTGGCGGGGCGAGAGCCTGGCCCGGGCGGCCAGCGCCTCCACCGAGAGGTCGGCGTCCGGGTGCTGGGTGATCCAGTGCTGGAGGTCCCGAAGGGGCTCCCGGGTGGCGGTCTGGGCGGTGAGCTGGGCGCTGAACTGGGCCTGGTTGCCGGGGCGGCGGAGGAAGACCACGAGGTGCCGGGCGACGGCGAGCGCCACCTCGCGGCCGTGGTCCTCCTCGACCAGGGCGAGCGCCAGGTCGATACCGGCGGTGACACCGGCCGAGGTGGCCAGCCGTCCGTCGCGTACGAAGATCGGGTCGGGGTCCACCTCCACCGCCGGGTGGTCCCGGGCGAGCCGGGCGCAGACGGCCCAGTGGGTGGTCACCCGGTGGCCGTCGAGCTGTCCCGCCTCGGCGAGCAGCAGGGCGCCGGAGCAGACGGAGACCAGCCGTCCCGCCCGCGGGGCGTGTGCGCGCAGCCAGGCGATCAGCTCCGGCTGGGGTTCCCGGGTGCCCTGGCCTCCCGGTACGAGCAGCAGGTCCGGCACCGCCGCGTCCTCGAGCGCGCCGTCGGGGAGGAGGGTGAGGCCGCTGGTGCAGCGGACGGCCGCCCCGCCCAGGGAGGCGGTGCGCAGCTCGTACGAGACCCCGGGGGCCCTGGACGCTCCGGCGAAGACCTCCATCGGGCCGCTCACGTCGAGGCTCTGGACGCCGTCGAAGAGGACGACGAGTACGGTGCGCTGCGTCATGGCCGCCATCCTGGCCGGGGCGGCGGGGCGGCCGCAATGACGGATCTCCCACCTTTCCTGCCATCACCGCGTCCGTGGCCGGCCTCCGTGCCGGGAACCGGCCCGAACTGCGGCGCCTCCACGTCCGCCCCGGGGTACCCGGCGTACCGACCAGTCGGTAACGTGTCGCCATGAGTACTCTTCCGCCGCGCGCCGGACGCCGCTGCCACAACGCCCTCAACCCGCTGCACTCCTCTGTCTACTTCTCCCCCGACCTGGGCAAGGAGTTCGGCGGGCTGGGCCTCGACGAACCCGGCGCCGTCTACTTCGCCGCCCGCGGCGCCGCGCTGGGCGCGGTGGGGCCGGGCACGGTCACGGCCACCTTCTACAACTTCAGCCACGAGCTGGTGGCCCGCCATCTGCCGGCCGTCTGGTCCGTGGTCACGCCCTCGGCGGCGCTCGACGCGCGGCTGCGAGCCGCCGACTCGACCCTGCGCCGGGTGCTCGGCGACGAGGTCGTCGCCTCCCCGGAGATGGCCGAGGCCGCACGGCTGGCCCTGCGCGCCACCGAGGGCTGCACCCGCCCCGCCAAGCCGCTGTACGCCGCGCACGCGGACCTGCCGGTGCCTGACGCACCGCACCTGGCGTACTGGCACGCGGCGATGCTCCTGCGCGAGCACCGCGGGGACGCCCACCTCGCCGCCCTGCTCTCGGCCGGCCTCGACCCGGTGGAGGCCCTGGTCAGCCACACGGCGACGGGCAAGGGCATGGTCCCCCGGTGGGTCATGGCGACCCGGGGCTGGCGGTCCGCCGACTGGGACGACGCGGTCGAGCGGCTGCGCGGGCGCGGCCTGCTCGACGGCGCGGGCGAGCTGACGGAGGCCGGCACGGCGCTCCGGTCCGGGCTGGAGGAGGCCACGGACCGGATGGACGCGGGGCCCTACGAGCACCTGGGCGCGGAGGGGGTGGAGCGGCTGACGGAGCTGGGCCGCGGCTTCCTGTTCACCGCGGCGGCGGCCGGGGCGTTCCCCGACGACCTGATCGGCAAGGGCTGAGCGCCCCGGAGGCGTGCACGGCGCGGATTCACGGGTCCGCGTTCGAGGAGGTCGCGCGACACGGCCCCCGGCCACCCGGCACAATGCAGGCGAAGGGGGTCACCCGGGTGTGGACCACCCCCGTGGCACAGCCAGCACAGCCAGTACGAGAAGGCGAGTCGGGAAAACCGTGACGACGTCCATCGAAGGCAGGATCGCCGAGGAACTCGGCGTACAGGAGCGTCAGGTGAAGGCGGCGGTCGAGCTGCTCGACGGCGGCTCGACCGTGCCGTTCATCGCGCGCTACCGCAAGGAAGCGACCCAGATGCTCGACGACGCGCAGCTGCGCACGCTCGAGGAACGGCTGCGGTACCTGCGGGAGCTGGAGGACCGCCGTACGGCGGTCCTCGACTCCGTACGCGAACAGGGCAAGCTCGACGAGGCCCTGGAGGCGCGGATCCGGGCGGCCGACACCAAGGCGCGGCTCGAGGACATCTATCTGCCCTTCAAGCCGAAGCGCCGGACGAAGGCGCAGATCGCACGGGAGCCGCTGGCCGACGGGCTGCTCGGCGACCCGTCCGTGGACCCGCTCGCGGCGGCGGCCTCGTTCGTCGACGCGGACAAGGGCGTGGCGGACGCTGCGGCGGCGCTGGAGGGCGCCCGCGCGATCCTGACCGAGCGGTTCTCGGAGGACGCCGACCTCACCGGTGAGCTGCGTGAACGCATGTGGACCCAGGGCCGGGTCGTGGCGAAGGTGCGGGACGGCAAGGAGGAGGCGGGCGCCAAGTTCGCCGACTACTTCGACTTCGCGGAGCCGTTCACCGCGCTGCCCTCGCACCGGGTGCTGGCGATGCTCCGGGGTGAGAAGGAGGACGTGCTCGACCTGGTGCTGGACCCGGAGGGCCCCGACGCGGCCGAGCGGCCGGGCCCGTCGGTGTACGAGAGCATGATCGCCCGCAGGTTCGGCGTCGCGGACCGCGGCCGGCCCGGCGACAAGTGGCTCGGCGACACGGTGCGCTGGGCCTGGCGCACCCGCGTCCTGGTCCACCTCGGCATCGACCTGCGACTGCGGCTGCGTACCGCCGCCGAGGACGAGGCGGTCCGGGTCTTCGCGTCGAACCTGCGCGACCTGCTGCTGGCGGCACCGGCAGGGACCCGGGCGACGCTGGGGCTCGACCCCGGTTTCCGTACGGGCGTGAAGGTCGCCGTGGTCGACGCCACCGGGAAGGTCGTCGCCACCGACGTCATCCACCCGCACGTACCGGCCAACAAGTGGGAGCAGTCCCTGGCCACGCTGGAGCGGCTCGCCCGGGAGCACCACGTCGAACTGATCGCCATCGGCAACGGCACCGCCTCCCGGGAGACCGACAAGCTCGCCGGGGAGCTGTGCGAGCGCCACCCGGAGCTGGGGCTGACCAAGGTCATGGTGTCGGAGGCGGGCGCGTCGGTGTACTCGGCCTCGGCCTTCGCCTCGCAGGAACTCCCCGACATGGACGTGTCGTTGCGCGGTGCCGTCTCGATCGCCCGGCGGCTCCAGGACCCGCTGGCGGAGCTGGTGAAGATCGACCCGAAGTCGATCGGCGTCGGCCAGTACCAGCACGACCTGTCCGAGGTGAAGCTGTCGCGTTCGCTGGACGCGGTGGTCGAGGACTGTGTGAACGGCGTCGGCGTCGACGTGAACACGGCCTCGGCGCCCCTGCTTTCGCGGGTGTCGGGCATCGGGTCGACGCTCGCCGAGAACATCGTGGCGCACCGCGACACCAACGGTCCGTTCGCCTCGCGGCGGGCGCTGAAGGACGTGGCGCGCCTCGGCCCGAAGGCGTTCGAGCAGTGCGCGGGCTTCCTGCGGATCAGGGGCGGTGATCCGCTGGACGCCTCCAGCGTGCACCCGGAGGCGTACCCGGTGGTCCGTACGATGGTGAAGCGGACGGGCGGTGACGTGGCCGCGCTGATCGGCAACACCGGTGTCCTGCGGTCGCTGCGGCCGGACGACTTCGTGGACGAGAAGTTCGGTCTGCCCACGGTCACGGACATCCTCAAGGAGCTGGAGAAGCCGGGTCGCGACCCGCGCCCGGCCTTCCGGACGGCGACCTTCAGGGAGGGCGTCGAGAAGATCGGCGACCTGGTCCCGGAGATGGTGCTGGAGGGGGTCGTCACCAACGTCGCGGCGTTCGGCGCGTTCGTGGACGTCGGCGTCCACCAGGACGGCCTGGTGCACGTGTCGGCGATGTCGCGGACGTTCGTCAAGGACCCGCGTGACGTCGTGAAGCCGGGTGACATCGTCAAGGTGAAGGTGATGGAGGTCGACATCCCGCGCAAGCGGATCTCGCTGACGCTGCGGCTGGACGACGAGGCCGCCGCGTCCGGCGGCGGTCAGGGGCCCCGGCGTGAGCGCGGCGGTGAGCGGCCTCCGCGGCAGCGGCAGGGCGGCCAGGGGCAGTCCGGCCAGGGGCAGCGGCAGGGCGGTTCCGGGCAGGGCCGTGACCGTCGCGGGGGCGGCGGTGGCGGTGCCTCCCGGCCCGTCGCCGCACCGGCCAACAGCGCGATGGCGGACGCGCTGCGACGCGCGGGGCTGACGGGCTCCGACCGGGGCGGCCGCAAGCGCTGAGGAACGACGGCGGCGGGCGGAGGGGACGCACCCGTCCCGGTCCGCCCGCCGCCGTCCTGGGCCGGCCGGGTCAGTCGGCCTCGACGACCTTGCCGTCGGCGACCCGGAGGCGGCGGGTGGTGCGGACGGCTTGGAGCATCCGCCGGTCGTGCGTGACCAGCAGCAGGGTGCCGGTGTACGCCTCCAGCGCCGACTCCAGCTGTTCGATCGCCGGCAGGTCCAGATGGTTGGTCGGCTCGTCCAGGACCAGCAGGTTGACCCCCCTGCCCTGGAGGAGGGCGAGGGCGGCGCGGGTGCGCTCACCCGGTGAGAGGGTGGTGGCGGGGCGCAGCACGTGCGCCGCGCGCAGCCCGAACTTGGCGAGCAGGGTGCGGACCTCGGCCGGTTCGGTCTCGGGGACCGCCGCGCAGAAGGCGTCCAGCAGGCTCTCCGTACCGTGGAACAGCTTGCGGGCCTGGTCCACCTCGCCGACGACGACACCCGAGCCGAGCGAGGCGTGGCCGGAGTCGAGCGGCAG
>NZ_KL585426.1:29039-30599 GCF_000721935.1 Streptomyces sp. NRRL WC-3549 | reverse complement strand
CGAGCCGTTGGCGCCGGTGATGGCGACCCGGTCCGCCCAGTCGATCTGCAGGGTGGCGGGGCCGAAGGAGAAGTCGCCCCGGACGACGGCGGCGTCGCGCAGGGTGGCGACCACCGACCCGGAGCGCGGTGCGGAGGCGATCTCCATCCGCAGCTCCCATTCCTTGCGGGGCTCCTCCACGACGTCGAGGCGCTCGATCATGCGCTGCGTCTGCTTGGCCTTGGCGGCCTGCTTCTCGCTGGCCTCGCTGCGGAACTTGCGGCCGATCTTGTCGTTGTCGGTGGCCTTGCGGCGGGCGTTCTTGACGCCCTTGTCCATCCAGCCGCGCTGCATCTGGGCGCGGCTCTCCAGTGTGGAGCGCTTGTCGGCGTACTCCTCGAACTCCTCGCGGGCGTGGGCGCGGGCGCGCTCGCGCTCCTCCAGGTAGGAGGCGTAACCACCGCCGTAGAGGTTGATCTGCTGCTGGGCGAGGTCGAGTTCGAGCACCTTGGTGACCGTGCGCATGAGGAACTCGCGGTCGTGGCTGACGACGACGGTCCCGGCGCGCAGTCCGGACACGAAGCGCTCCAGACGCTCCAGGCCGTCCAGGTCCAGGTCGTTGGTGGGTTCGTCGAGCAGGAAGACGTCATAGCGCGACAGCAGCAGCGAGGCCAGTCCGGCGCGGGCGGCCTGGCCGCCGGAGAGGGCCGTCATCGGCAGGTCGAGGCCCACGGTCAGGCCGAGTTCGGCGGCGACGCCCTCGGCGCGTTCGTCCAGGTCGGCGCCGCCGAGGGCGAGCCAGCGCTCCAGGGTCTCGGCGTAGGCATCGTCCGCACCGGGCGTCTGGTCGACCAGGGCCTGGGTCGCGGTGTCCATCGCCCGTTGGGCGTCGGCGACGCCGGTACGGCGGGCGAGGAAGTCCCGTACGGACTCGCCTTCGCGGCGCTCGGGCTCCTGCGGGAGGTGTCCGACGGTGGCGCCGGGCGGGGAGAGCCGCAGCTCGCCGTCCTCCGGGCGGTCGAGTCCGGCGAGGAGGCGGAGCAGCGAGGACTTCCCGGCTCCGTTGGCCCCGACGAGCCCGATCACGTCCCCGGGCGCGACGACGAGGTCGAGCCCGGTGAACAGGGTGCGGTCGCCGTGTCCGGCGGCGAGGTCCTTGGCGACGAGGGTGGCAGTCATCAGGGTGAGATCCTAGGCGAACCGGCGGGTCGCCGGGGCACGGCCCCGGGCCGCCCGCACGCGGCGCCCGGGAACCGGCGGAACGGGACGGCGTACGGCGAGGGGAGCGGCGGGGATGAGCAGGATGGCGGACGTGGTCGTGGTGGGCGGTGGGGTCAGCGGGCTGGCCACCGCTCTGGTGCTGGCCGAGCGCGGCCACCGGGTGCGGGTGTGGTCGAGGGACCCGGCAGCGGACACGACCTCGGCGGTGGCCGGTGCGCTCTGGTGGCCGTACCGGATCGAGCCCGAGGCCCTGGTCGGCGACTGGTCGCTGGAGACGCTGCGGGTGTACGAGGAGATGGCGTCGTCCCCCGGGGAGACCGGTGTGCGGATGGCCGCCGGGACGCACGGGGGCGAGCGGCT
>NZ_KL585426.1:27874-28793 GCF_000721935.1 Streptomyces sp. NRRL WC-3549 | reverse complement strand
ATCTCGGAGGGCGCCGAGGGGCTGCGGGTGACGCTGCCGCTGCTCGACATGCCGGTGCACCTGGGCTGGCTGGAGCGGCGGCTGGAGGCGGCGGGCGGCGTACTGGAGCGGCGTACGGTGCGCGGCTTCGCGGAGGCCGCCGCCGAGGCGCCGGTGGTGGTCAACTGCACCGGTCTCGGCGCTCGCGCGCTGGTCCCGGACCCGGGGGTGCGGCCGGTGCGGGGCCAGTTGGTGGTGGTGGAGAACCCGGGCGTCGAGGAGTGGTTCGCCGAGGCGGACCCGGCGTCGAGCGCGACGACGTACTTCTTCCCGCAGCCGGGCGGGCTGGTGCTCGGCGGCACGGCGGAGGCGGACGACTGGCGTACGGAGCCCGATCCGCGGACGGCCGACGCGATCGTGGCGCGCTGCGCGCGGGTGCGTCCCGAGATCGCCGGGGCCCGGGTGACCGCCCACCGGGTGGGGCTGCGGCCGTCCCGGGAGGGCGGGGTGCGGATCGAGGCCGAGCCGCTGCCGGGCGGGGGTCTGCTGGTGCACAACTACGGGCACGGCGGGGCCGGGGTCACGGTGGCGTGGGGCTGCGCCGAGGCGGCGGCCCGGCTGGTGGGCTGAGGCGCGGCGGCCCGTCGGGCGGCCCGGCCCCGGCGGGCCGGCTCGGCGGGTAGATCGGCCGTGACCGGGAGGTGGTCCTCCCGGCCGCCCGTTCTCTGCCCGCCACCTGACACAGACGCCCCCTTTCAGCCATCAGGGACATATCGCCCTGCACGGGCCGTACCGCACACGGCGCGCACCTCCCGGCGGAATGAGCGCCGAGGCCGCTCGACCGTCCATGTCGGGATATGTCTTGCCATTGGACGCCCGGCGGTGCCGGCAGGACAGTGACGGTTAGGCTGGCGGGCGTCCGTGCTGACCCCGCCGCTCC
>NZ_KL585426.1:27478-27641 GCF_000721935.1 Streptomyces sp. NRRL WC-3549 | reverse complement strand
CGTCCGTGCTGACCCCGCCGCTCCGGCCGCCTCCGGCCGGGGCCGGCGCGCCCGAGGAGCGTCTCTTGCCCGACCCGACCCCCGATCCGCAGCGTGACGTCCGGCCCACCCTGGAGGCGGTCGCGGCCCGCGCCGGTGTCTCACGGGCGACGGTGTCCCGGGT
>NZ_KL585426.1:17335-27241 GCF_000721935.1 Streptomyces sp. NRRL WC-3549 | reverse complement strand
AGAGATGTGTATAAGAGACAGGCGGTCGACGAACTCGGCTACATCCCGAACCACGCGGCCCGGACGCTGGTCACCCGCCGCAACGGGGCGGTGGCCGTGATCATCGACGAACCCGAGTTCCGGATCTTCTCCGACCCGTTCTTCTCCCGCCAGATCCGCGGGATCAGCCGCGAGCTCAACGCGCACGACGCGCAGTTGGTGCTGCTCCTGGTGGAGGGCAGGGGCGACTTCGACCGGGTCACCCGTTACCTGGCCGGCGGGCACGTGGACGGCGTCCTCGCCTTCTCCCTGCACACCGACGACGAACTGCCGGCGATCATCCGCAGGTTCAGGGTGCCGACGGTCTACGGCGGACGCCCGGAGCGCCCGGTTCGGGGGGACGGCGCCCTGGCCCCGGTGCCGTACGTCGACTGCGACAACCGGGGCGGCGCCCGTGAGGCCGTACGCCATCTCGTCTCGCTCGGCCGCCGGCGGATCGCGCACATCGCGGGCCCGCGCGACCAGACGTCGGCGCTCGACCGGATCGACGGCTACCGCGACGTGCTGCCGGACGCCGATCCCGCGCTGACCGTGGACGGCGACTTCACCGCCGACGGCGGGGCCCGGGCCATGGAGCGGCTGCTGGAGACCTGTCCGGACCTGGACGCGGTCTTCGTGGCCAACGACCTGATGGCGTCGGGGGCCCTGCGGGTGCTGCGCGGGCGGGGGCTGCGGGTGCCGGAGGAGGTGGCGCTGGTCGGCTTCGACGACATGGCCTCGGTCGCGGAGACCACCGACCCCCCGTTGACGACGGTCCGTCAGGACGTGGAGGGTATGGGCCGGCTCATGGTGCGGCTGCTGATGGAGCGGCTGGACAGCGACACCGGCGAGTGGCCCGACTCCGTGGTCACCCCGACCGAACTGATCCGGCGCGTCTCTGCCTGACCCTCCCGGCTCCGGGCCCCGCACGCCACTCCGCCCGCGCCCGGCGGGCGAGCGGCAGATAGCGCAGCCGTTCGGGCAGGACGGGCACGACGTGCCGCACGACCGCGCAGAACCTCCGCAGCCGCCGCTCCTCCGCGTCGCTCCAGGCGAGCCCGATGGCCGCGCGGGCCTCCGGCGGCATCAGCCCGACGGTGACGAACCGGCGGAAGCGGGCGAGCGGCGGGAGCAGCACCGGCCACAGCGCCCTGAGCAGGAGCCGCACGGCCGCCGGCCCCCGGTCCGGGGGCGGTACGGGCCGGTCGGTGGCGACCAGGTCCTCGACGACGGCCGTCCGCTCGATCTCGTCGGCGAGCATGCCGTGGTAGTACGGCCAGAACTCCTCGATCGTCGGGGGCATGTCCCGGTCGTGGATCCCGAGGACCCGGCCGACCTGGAGCCACTCCCGGTACAGGGCCCGTTCCTGGGCCTCGGTGAGCGGGCGGACGAGATGGCGCGCCGCGTGCCGGTAGACGGGGAAGCCGGTGGCGTGGACCCAGGCGTAGTTCGCGGGTGTGAGCGCGTGGTAGCGGCGGCCCCGGGTGTCGGTGCCCTGGATGGTGCGGTGCATCGCCCGGAGCCGGCGCCCCTCCTCGGCGGCGGCCTCTCCGCCGTACACCCACAGCTGGAGGGAGCGCAGGGAGCGTTCGCCGCGCCCCCAGGGGTCGGTGCGGAAGACCGAGTGCTCGTCCACGCCGGCGCCGACGGCGGGGTGCGCCACCTGGAGGGTGAGCGCGGCGGGCAGCATCAGCAGCGCTCTGACGTCGCCGGCCAGACTCCACAGGACGCCGCCGGGCGGGGGCGGGACGGGCCCGGTCTCCGCGGTGTCCGCGCTGGTCATCCAGAGCTCCCCAAGGTCGACTGCTGCCCGGGGCGGGTCCCGGGCGGAACACCTTTCAGTATGCGGCGCCGAGGGCGCGGGAGGCGGGCCGGTTGCCGTGGTCGTACACCGTCACCGTCAGACCGCGGCTCACCAGCCGCTCGGCTATGAGCGGTTCCACGCGGGACCAGGTGCCACCCGCCAGTCCGCAGCCGATCCGCGGCATGTGGACCGAGGCCCCCAGCTCGGTGGCCTTCTCCGCCACTCGCCGCAGGCCCTCGTCCAGCGCCTCGTACCGCACCGGTACGCCTCCGCCGCCGGTGCGTATGCCGTGCTGGCCCACCAGGTTCGCCACCCGGACGTACGGCTCCACCTGGACGAACTGCACGGCTCCCAGGCCGAAGTCGTTGACCGCCCGCTCGCGGTGCCAGCGGCGGTAGGCGGCCTCGGGGCCGGGCCACCGGCGGGAGAGGGCGAGCACGAAGCCCTTGCCCCAGCCGCCCAGGTCGTTGCAGCAGTGCACGACGATCTTGACGCCCTTGCCCGACGGCGCGGTGGCGTCCCCCCGCAGATACGTGATCCCCGACATGCCCTCACCGTACGTACCACCACTGACAATCCCGCGGGGCCGGGCACTTTCACCACAGTGGTGAGACAGCAATACTGTTGCACCTGATCGACCCGCAGGCCCGCACGGGCCGCCCCGCGACAAGGAGCAGTCATGGCCACCGGGAACGAGGAGCCGACGCTCACCGTCGACGAACTCGCGGCACGCGCGGGTGTCACCGTACGCACCGTCCGTTTCTACAGCACCCGGGGGCTGCTGCCGCCCCCGGTGATCGGCCCGCGCCGGGTCGGGCACTACGGGCCGGCACATCTGTCACGGCTCGCGCTGATCGAGGAGTTGCAGCACCAGGGGATGACGCTCGCGGCCATCGAGCGGTACCTGGAGCAGTTGCCGCCGGACCTGAGCGCCCACGATCTGGCCATCCACCGGGCCCTGGTGGCCTCCTGGGCTCCGGACGCGGCCGAGGAGATGGGGCGGGCGGAGCTGGAGCGGCGCGCGGGACGGGCGCTCACGGAGCCGGACGTGGACCGGCTGGCGGCGATGGGCGTGCTGGAACGTTCCGCCGACGCCGGCGGCTACCGGGTCGACGTGGGGCTGCTGCGGCTCGGGGCGGAGCTGCTGGACGTTCCGATCGCGCACGAGACGATCCTGGCCGCGCGCACGGTGCTGCTGGAGCACACACGCTCGGCCGCACAGGAGCTGACCCGGCTGTTCCGGGACGAGGTGTGGAACCCGTACCGGGAGCGGGAGGCGGACCCGGAGCACCTGAAGACCATGAAGTCGCTGTCGGCCCATATGCAGCCGATGGTGCTCCAGGCCCTGCTGACGGCGTTCCAGCGGTCGCTGAAGGAGGAGCTGCGGGCCGCGTTCACCGCGGAGTGAACCGGGGTGGACGCGGCCCGCCGACGCACCGGGCGTGGGTCAGTCGTGGAAGGTCTCGCCCTTCTCCGCCTTCTCCACCAGCAGCGGCGACGGCAGGAAGCGGTCGCCGTAGCGCTCGGCGAGCTGCCGGGCGCGGGCCACGAAGCCGGGCAGGCCGCCCTCGTACCCGTTGATGTACTGGAGCACGCCGCCGGTCCACGGCGGGAAGCCGATACCCATGATCGAGCCGATGTTGGCGTCGGCGACGGTCGTCAGGACGTTCTCCTTCAGGCAGCGCACGCTGTCCAGCGCCTCGGAGAAGAGCATGCGCTCCTGCATGTCCCGGAACGGGATCTCGGTGCCGGGTTTCGTGAAGTGCTCGCGCAGCCCCGGCCACAGGAGGCCGCGGCCGCCGTCCTCGCCGTACTCGTAGAAGCCCGCTCCCCCACTGCGGCCCGTGCGCCCGAACTCGTCGACCATCCGGTCGATGACCGCGTCGGCGGGGTGCGCGGGCCAGGTGCCGCCCGCCTCCTCGACGGCGCGCCGGGTCTCGTCGCGGATCCTGCGCGGGAGGGTGAGCGTCAGCTCGTCCATCAGCGAGAGGACCTTGGCCGGGTAGCCGGCCTGGGCCGCGGCCTGCTCCACGGAGGCGGGCTCGACGCCCTCGCCGACCATGGCCACGCCCTCGTTGATGAAGTGGCCGATGACACGGGAGGTGAAGAAGCCCCGGGAGTCGTTGACCACGATCGGGGTCTTCTTGATCCGGCGTACCAGGTCGAAGGCGCGGGCCAGGGCCTCGTCGCCGGTCTTCCGGCCCTTGATGATCTCCACCAGCGGCATCTTGTCGACGGGTGAGAAGAAGTGCAGCCCGATGAAGTCGGCGGGCCGCTCCACGCCCTCGGCGAGCACCGTGATGGGCAGCGTGGAGGTGTTGGAGCAGAGCAGCGCGTCGGGCTCGACGACGTCCTGGATCTCCTGGAACACCTTGTGCTTGAGCGCGGTGTCCTCGAAGACCGCCTCGATCACCGCGTCGCAGCCGGCCAGGTCGGCCGCGTCGCCGGTCGGGGTGATGCGGGCGAGCAGTGCGTCGCGCTTCGCCTCGGTCGTACGGCCCCGGGCCAGTGCCTTGGCGAGCAGCTTCTCGCTGTAGCCCTTGCCCTTGGCGGCGGCCTCGGCGGAGACGTCCTTGAGGACGACGTCGAGTCCGGCACGGGCACAGGAGTAGGCGATGCCCGCGCCCATCATCCCGGCGCCGAGGACGGCGACCTTGCGGACCGGGCGTTCCTCGACGCCCCCCGGGCGGCTGGCCCCGGAGTTGACGGCCTGGAGGTCGAAGAAGAAGGCCTGGATCATGTTCTTCGCGACCTGGCCGGTGACCAGCTCGGTGAAGTAGCGGGCCTCGATGGTCAGCGCGGTCTCGAAGTCGACCTGCGCCCCCTCGACCGCCGCGGCCATGATGTTGCGGGGCGCCGGCATGGGCGCGCCCGCGAGCTGCTTCTTCAGGTTGGCGGGGAAGGCGGGCAGGTTCGCCGCGAACTTCGGGTGGGAGGGGGTGCCGCCGGGGATGCGGTAGCCCTTGACGTCCCAGGGCTGCTGCGATTCGGGGTGGGCGTCGATGAAGGCGCGCGCCTTGGCAAGCATCTCCTCGGGCGTGGCGGCGACCTCGTGCACCAGGCCGTTCTCCAGGGCCCGGGCGGGGGTGTACTGGGTGCCCTGGAGCAGGACCTTGAGCAGCGCGTCGGTGATGCCCATGAGCCGTACGGTGCGGGTGACGCCGCCGCCCGCGGGCAGCAGGCCGAGGGTGACCTCGGGCAGGCCGATCCGGGAGCCCGGGGCGTCCAGGGCGACGCGGTGGTGGGCGGCGAGGGCGATCTCGTAACCGCCGCCGAGCGCGGCTCCGTTGATCGCCGCGACGACCGGCCTGCCGAGGGTCTCGATGCGGCGCAGCGAGCTCTTGATGGCGGTACCGGTGTCGAAGGCCGCCTGGGCGTCCTCGGGGCCGACCTTGATCATGTCCTTGAGGTCACCGCCCGCGAAGAACGTCTTCTTGGCGGAGGTGTAGATGATGCCGCGGATGGAGTCCTTCTCGGCCTCGGCCCGGTCGGCGACGGCGGCGATCGAGTCCTTGAACGCCTGGTTCATCGTGTTGGCCGACTGGCCGGGGTCGTCCAGGACGAGGGTGACGATGCCGGTCTCGTCCTGTTCCCAGCGGATGGTCGTGCTCTCGGTCATGGGTGTTCTACTCCGTAAGAGAGGGGCCGGGGACGGTCAGAGACGCTCGATGACGGTGGCGACGCCCATGCCGCCGCCGACGCAGAGGGTGGCGAGGCCGTACCGCTTGTCCTGGCGCTCCAGTTCGTCGACGAGGGTGCCGAGGATCATCGCGCCGGTCGCGCCGAGGGGGTGGCCGAGCGCGATGGCGCCGCCGTTGACGTTGACCTTGTCGAGGGAGAGCCCCATGTCCCGGGCGAAGCGCAGGACCACCCCGGCGAAGGCCTCGTTGATCTCGACGAGGTCGATGTCGTCGATGGTGAGCCCGGCCTTGGCGAGCGCCTTGCGGGTGGCGGGCGCGGGGCCGGTCAGCATGATGGTGGGCTCCGAGCCGGAGACGGCGGCGGAGACGATCCGGGCGCGCGGGGTGAGTCCGTGGCGCTCGCCGGCCTCCTTGGAACCGATCGCGACGAGGGCCGCGCCGTCCACGATGCCGGAGGAGTTGCCCGCGTGGTGGACGTGGTCGATCTTCTCGACCCAGTGGTACTTCTGCAGGGCGACGGCGTCGAACCCGCCCATCTCGCCGATCGTCGCGAACGAGGGCTTGAGGGAGGCCAGCGAGTCGGCGGTGGTGCCGGGCCGCATGTGCTCGTCGCGGTCGAGGACGAGCAGGCCGTTGCGGTCCCGGACGGGCACGACCGAACGGGCGAACCGCTCCTCCTTCCAGGCCACGGCGGCGCGTTCCTGGGACAGCGCGGCGTACTCGTCGACGTCGCGGCGGCTGAAGCCCTCGATGGTGGCGATGAGGTCGGCACCGATGCCCTGGGGGGCGAACCCGGTCTCGAAGCTGGTCATCGGGTCCATGGCCCAGGCGCCGCCGTCGGAACCCATGGGGACGCGGGACATCGACTCGACGCCGCCGGCCAGGACGAGGTCCTCCCAGCCCGAGCGGACCTTGGCGGCGGCCAGGTTGACGGCCTCCAGGCCGGAGGCACAGAAGCGGTTCTCCTGGACGCCGGCGACGGAGTCCGGGAGCCCGGCGGCGATGGCGGCGATCCGGGCGATGTCGGAGCCCTGGTCGCCGAGCGGGCTGACGACGCCGAGGACGATGTCGTCGATCGCGGCCGGGTCCAGGTCCGGGAAGCGGGCCCGGATCTCGTGGATGAGGCCGACGACGAGGTCGATGGGCTTGGTGCCGTGCAGGGAGCCGTTGGCCTTGCCGCGGCCGCGCGGGGTGCGGATCGCGTCGTAGACGTACGCTTCGGTGCTCAAGTCAGCAGCCTTTCGGGGTGGTTGCGCGGGGAGGGGCCGTCAGCGGCCGGCGGGGTTCAGGCGAGCAGTGACCGGCCGATGATCTCCTTCATGATCTCGGTCGTTCCGCCGTAGATGGTCTGGATCCGGCCGTCGGTGAAGGCTCGTGTATAAGAGACAGGAGCTGGAGGCAGCGGTCGGCGACGCGCTTCTGGAGTTCGGTCGCCCACCACTTGGCCATCGAGGCGTGCACGGCGTCGAGCGTCCCGTCCGAGTGGTCGGCGATGCACCGGTCGAGGAAGGTCCGGGTGACGGCGCACTCCGTGGCCATCTCGGCGATCTCGAACCGGACGTGCTGGAGCTTGGCCAGCGGGCGCCCGAAGGCCTCGCGCTCCTTGACGTACCGGGTGGTGATCTCCAGGAGGTGCTCGGCGGCGGCGATCCCGGCGACCGCTATGCCCATCCGTTCCTGGGCCAGGTTGGTCATGAGGTGGAGGAAGGCCCCGTCGCGTTCGCCGAGGAGGTTCTCCTTGGGGACGCGCACGTCGTCGAAGAACAGTTCGGCGGTGTCCTGGGACTTCTGGCCGATCTTGTCGAGGTTGCGGCCGCGCTCGAAGCCCTCGGCGCCGCGTTCGACGACGATCAGGGAGAGCCCCTTCGCACCGCCCTCCGGGGAGGTCTTGGCGACGACGATCACCAGGTCGGCGAGGATGCCGTTGGAGATGAAGGTCTTCGATCCGTTGAGCAGCCAGTGGTCGCCCTTGTCCTCGGCGGTGGTGCGGACGGCCTGGAGGTCGGATCCGGCCCCGGGCTCGGTCATGGCGATGGCGGTGATGGTCTCACCGCTGCAGAAACCGGGCAGCCAGCGGCGCTTCTGCTCCTCGGTGGCGAGCGAGGTCAGATAGGGGCCGACGATGTCGTTGTGCAGGCCGAGGGCGAGGCCGGACACACCGGCCCGGGTGAACTCCTCGGCCAGGACCGCGCTGTAACGGAAGTCGGCGTCGCCACCGCCCCCGTACTCCTGCGGTACGGCGAGGCCGAGCAGCCCCTGCCGTCCGGCCGCGAGCCACGCGTCGCGGGCGACGATGCCGTCCTTCTCCCACCTCTCGTAGTACGGGAGCACCTCCTTGTCCAGGAAGGTACGGACGGTCCGGCGGAACGCCTCGTGTTCTT
Source organism: Streptomyces sp. NRRL WC-3549 (assembly GCF_000721935.1). GTDB lineage: Bacteria > Actinomycetota > Actinomycetes > Streptomycetales > Streptomycetaceae > Streptomyces. The sequence goes on along the minus strand of NZ_KL585426.1, from coordinate 19,397 downwards.
CGGTGAAGATCTGCCGCTGCACTTCGGACTCCCTGGGGCGGGTCGTGGGGATGGAGGCGGGTGTGGTCGGGACGGGGCCCGGCGCTCGGCGGCCGGCCGGTCAGCCGGCCTCGCCCGTCCGGGCGGTAGCGAGGCCCGGCACGCCCCAGTCCACCGCGACCTCGTCGCCGTCCGCGCCGGGGAGGGCGGGTCCTCGGCGCACCGCGGAGGGTGTCGCGGAGAAGCGGGGCGCGGGGGCGGGCTGGGTGAGGCCGCCGTGCTCCACGAACGTGGCGCGGGCGGCGAGATGAGGGTGGCCGGGCGCCTCACCGAGCGAGAGGACGGGGGCCACGCAGGCGTCCGTCCCCTCGAAGACCTCGGTCCACGCGGCGCGGGTCCGGGTCCGGAACCGCTCGGCGACGGCGATGCGCAGCTCGGGCCAGCGGCCGAGGTCGTCGCGGGCCGCGGCGGCGTCCCCGAGGCCGAGCAGGGCGGCGAACTCGTCGTAGAAGCGTGCCTCGAGCGGCCCGACCGCCATGTACCCGCCGTCGGACGTCTCGTAGCAGCCGTAGAAGGGGCAGCCGCCGTCCAGGAGGTTGGAGCCGCGCCGGTCCTGCCAGCTGCCGGCCGCCAGCATGCCGTGGATCATCGTGGCGAGGTGGGCGGCGCCGTCGACGACGGCCGCGTCCACCACCTGCCCGGTGCCGCCGGGCGTACGGGCGTGCTGGAGGGCGGCGAGTACGCCGACGACCAGGTAGAGCGAGCCGCCCGCGTAGTCGCCGACCAGGTTGGCGGGGACCGTGGGGGGCCGGTCCGGTTCGCCGATCATGGAGAGGGTGCCGGTGAGAGCGATGTACGCGATGTCGTGCCCCGCCCGGTCGGCGAGCGGCCCGTCCTGCCCCCAGCCGGTCATCCGCCCGTAGACGAGCCGGGGGTTGCGCGCGAGGCAGGCGTCGGGGCCCACGCCGAGGCGTTCGGCGACGCCCGGGCGGTAGCCCTCGACCAGGATGTCGGCGCGTGCGACGAGGTCGAGCACGCGTGCGGCACCGTCCTCGGCCTTGAGGTCGACGAGGACCGAACGCTTGTTGCGGTTGGTGAGGTCGTACGCGGGGTCGATGCCCAGGCCCGCCCCTCCCGGGCGGTCGACGCGCACCACGTCGGCCCCGAGGTCGGCCAGCAGCATCGCGGCGAACGGGCCGGGGCCGATGCCCGCCAGTTCGACGACGCGCACACCGGCCAGCGGGCCGCCGCCCGGACCGCGCCCTGTCGTTGCCATCGATCCCCCATCGGTGTGACACCACTGATGTAACATCGATGATGTTAAGAAGGGAGCGCCTTCCGCACAACCCTTTCGGCCGAGCAGGCGCTTAGCGCCTCCCGATCCTCCCGCACGGGAGCCCGCCCGGCCGCGCGACGCCCCACACGACTCAGCTAGCCTCTGGCTGCCCACACCGGCGCCGACCCCAGCGGAGGCACGCATGAACAGGCAGCACGGGGCGGAACGCCCCTTGGACATCGTCCTCTTCGGCGCCACGGGCTTCGTGGGCTCACTCACGGCCGCCCGACTGGCCGCGTACGCGCCGGACGGCTGCCGCTGGGCCCTGGCCGGCCGCAGCCTGCCCGGGCTGGAGCGGCTGCGTGAGCGGCTGGCCGCGGACGATCCCCGCTGCGCGGACCTGCCGCTGCTCAGGGCGGACGCGGACGACGCGGAGTCGCTGCGCGAACTCGCCGAGTCGGCGCACGTGGTGGCGTCGACGGTGGGACCGTATCTCCACCACGGCGAGAAGCTGGTCGCGGCCTGCGCGGAGGCGGGGACCGACTACGCCGACCTCACGGGCGAGGAGGAGTTCGTCGACACGGTGTACCTGCGCCACGACACCCGGGCCCGGGAGACCGGCGCCCGGATCGTGCACGCCTGCGGCTTCGACTCCGTGCCCCACGACCTCGGCGCCTACTTCACCGTCCAGCAGCTCCCCGAGGGCGTTCCGCTGACCGTGGACGGCTTCGTCCGTGCCGGCGCGGCCTTCTCCGGCGGCACGTTCGCCTCGGCCCTCACCGCGCTGGGGCTGTCTCTTATACACAT
>NZ_KL585426.1:12402-17122 GCF_000721935.1 Streptomyces sp. NRRL WC-3549 | reverse complement strand
GCCGGGCCCGCGCCACGCGGGGATCCGCGCACTTCAGCCCGGCGACCGGCACCTGGGCGCTGCCGCTGCCGACCCTGGACCCGCGGGTGGTGGAACGCTCGGCGCGGGCGCTGGAACGCTACGGCCCCGACTTCCGCTACCGCCACTTCGCCTCGGTGAGGCACCTGCCGATGGCGATCGGGGGCGTCGCGGCGTTCGGCGCGCTGGCCGGTGCCGCCCAGGTGCCCGCACTGCGCGACTGGCTGACGAGCCGCTACGAAGCGGGCTCCGGCCCGGGCGAGGAGCGCAGGCGGCGCAGCTGGTTCACGGTCCGCTTCGTCGGGGAGGGCGGCGGCCGGCGGGTCTTCACGGAGGTCTCGGGCGGCGACCCGGGCTACGACGAGACGGCGAACATGCTCGCCCACGCGGCGCTGTGCCTGGCCATGGACGACCTTCCCCCGACATCGGGGCAGGTCACGACGGCCGAGGCGATGGGCGACGCGCTGCTGGACCGGCTGCGGTCGGCGGGGATCCGCTTCCGGGTCTGAGCCGACGGGCCGCGGCGGGCGCGGGGCCCGGGGGTCGGGGTCCGGCCGGGTGGCCGGTCCTTCGCGCGCCGAGCCCGGATGTCCCCGGAGGGCCCTGGAAGCTCAGAGCATCCAGGACGCGAGCGTGCAGACCATGGAGACGGTCCAGGCGGCTCCCGCGACGACGCCGAGGGTCATGCCCACGGCGACGCCACGCTGGGAGAGGCGTACGGTTCCGGTGCTCATGCGAGGCGTGTTGTGGTCGATCATGCGTACCAGCCTGCCCTGGATGTTCGACGAACAACATGCGGTCGTGTCCCCAGTCGGCAACAATCACCGCGCCGCCGCGCTCAGGCGACGGCCTCCCGCAACGCCGAACGGCACAGGGCGTCGGCCCGGCGGGTGGTCTCCGGCTGGCGGAAGTCGCGGGCCAGCGCGAGGGTGTGGGCGCAGGCGTTGTCCAGCCCGGTGCGGTGGCCGACGGAGACGAAGACGGGCTTGGTGCCGTCCTGGGTGCGCAACGCCCGCCCCACCTCCTCGCCTTCGTCCATCAGCGGGCTGAAGTCGCCGCGACGGGGCCCCGGTTGCGCGTGGCGGAAGGTGAACGGGTTCTTCGCGACGCCGATGGCGGGCAGGCCGGTGAGCACGCCGAGGTGGCTGGCCAGGCCGAACCGGCGCGGGTGGGCCAGCCCGTACCCGTCACAGACGACGAGCCCCGGGTCGACGGAGAGCCCCTCCAGCGCGGCGAGCACCGTGGGGATCTCCCGGAAGGCCAGCAGCCCGGGGACGTACGGGAAACTCACCCGGCCGCGCGCGGTGGACTCGGCGACCACCTCCAGGGTCCCCGCGTCCAGCACGACGGCCGCCGCGACCACGATATCCCGCCCCTCGTCGTAGGCGACGTCGACACCGGTGACGTGGCCGGTTCCGGGCGGCGGCCCGCTCTCGTCGAGCACCACCCCGGCGCGCAACGCGTCCTGCACGGCACGGGCTTCGGCCTCGTCCGCCGGCATCGGGAAGGTCGTCATGATCCGCCCAGTCTAGTGCGGCCACCGGCCGTGTCTGCCCCGGAGGAGCGTCGTCCGGGGCGTGCGATCGCAAGGCGGCCGGGAGTCCTCGTAGCGGAGCCACCAGGACTTTCGGCCGACGCGGCGAGCGTGCGTGCTGAGCGGCGCGACGGGGCGAATCTCGCCGGAAGCGGCACTGGTGCGGCGACCGGCCGTGCCGGCCCCTGCACGGGCAGCCCCTGGCTGACGCGGCACCGGAGAGATGAGGAGCGCTCCCCGCCGACCCAGGATGCGTCGGCCGAAACGGGGCAGGGGGTCAGGGGGAATCGAGCGGTGATGCAGCTCACGCCCCGCACCGGTGCACGGATCGAGGCGTTCCGGCGTCTACTCCCATGCCGGGATCCGTTCGTACGACGATGAGAGGGAGCAGGTCTTGTCCAGCGTTATCGAGCAGTCCGTGCAGGCCCGCATGGTGGCGTCCGCTCCGCGGATGGAGACCCTGCCCGCCACCCTGCACTACGACCGCAAGGACCCCTTCGCCGTCCGCATGGCCTTCCCCGGGTCGGCGACCCTGGAAGGCACCGAGGTGTCCTGGGAGTTCTCCCGCGATCTGCTGGCCACCGGGATGAACACCCCGGCCGGGATGGGCGACGTACGGGTGCGGCCCTTCGGGTACGACCGCACGGTGCTGGAGTTCCACGCCGTCGAGGGCATCGCCATGGTGCACGTCCGCACCGCCGAGCTGCGCCGTTTCCTGGAGCGGGCCCAGCGACTGGTGCCGCCGGGCGAGGAGTTCCGCTTCCTCGACATGGACCGCGACCTCACGGAACTGCTCGACGGCACCGGCTGACCGGCCCGGCCCCGGACCGCGTCCGCGGGCGGCCCGGGCCGCCCGCGGCCTCACCACCACCGCCCGCGCCACCGCTCCACGTCCCGCGGACCACACCCGCCGCGCCGCCGCACGCCCCCGGGCCCCCACGCGCGCGCCTCTCCACCGCATCCACCGCCACGCCCGCTCGCCGGGCCTTCCGGGGCGACCCTGGCGCACCGACCGGCGGAGCGTGGACCGGCCCCTCGTTCACCGCCTCCCACCTGCGCTGATAACGGTACGCAATCGGGCACCACGAAGGCCGGGCTTGGATATCAGCTTACCGCCGCCTTAACCTACGGTCACGTAACCTACGTACCCGTAGGTAAATTCTCCCGTCCCCAGGAGTACCCCGTGACGATCACCTCTCCCCACCTCGGCAGTTCCAAAGCGTGGACCGACGCCCACCTGCTCCACGCCCTGGAAGAGGTGGTCGAGAAGGAGCTCAACCGCCATCTCAAGGTCGCCAAGGACTGGATGCCCCACGAGTACGTGCCGTTCTCCGACGGCCGCAATTTCCCCGGCCTCTTCGAGGACGGCGAGGCGTGGCAGCGCGACCAGTCCAAGGTCACCGACATCGGCAAGATCGCCCTCGTGGTGAACCTGCTGACCGAGGACAACCTCCCCAGCTACCACCACGAGATCGCCACGCTCTTCGGCCGGGACGGCGCCTGGGGCACCTGGGTGCACCGCTGGACGGCCGAGGAGGGCCGGCACGGCATCGTGATGCGCGACTACCTGCTCACCTCGCGCGCCGTGGACCCGGACAAGCTCGAACAGTTCCGCATGGCGCACATGGCGGAGGGCTTCGAGTCCGACAACCGCCACTCCATGCTGCACTCCGTGGCGTACGTCGCCTTCCAGGAGCTGGCCACCCGCGTCTCCCACCGCAACACCGGCCACCAGTCCGGTGACCCGGTGTGCGACCGGATGCTGGCCCGCATCGCGACCGACGAGAACCTGCACATGGTCTTCTACCGCAATCTGCTCGGCGCGGCCTTCGAGCTCGCCCCCGACCTGACCATGCAGGCCGTACGCGACGTCGTCGTCAACTTCCGGATGCCCGGCCACGGGATGCCCGGCTTCGAGCGGGCCGCCGCGCAGATGGCCATCGGCGAGATCTACAACATGCGCATCCACCACGACGACGTGATCCAGCCCGTGCTGCGCTTCCTCAAGGTGCTCGACATCGACGGCCTGGGGCCGGAGGGCCTCAAGGCGCAGGAGGAGCTCGGCCTGTACATGGGCGGACTCGACAGCGAGGCGGCGAAGTTCGACGAGAGGCTGGCCGCCCGCAAGGCGCGCATGGCGGCCCGCGCCGGGGCCTGACCACCGGAGGGGTGGGACCGCGCGGATGCGCGCGGGTCCACCCCTCCGCGCTCGGACCGGAGCGGCTGACCCGACAGGCGTACGGAACGTACCCTGTGCCGGTGAAGCCAGTGACCCGTCTTGTTCTCTTCGGCGTGCCGATCGTCATCGCCGGTTCGATCCTGTTCAGCGGCGGCGACTCCGAGCCCCCCGAGCTCATACCCCAGGCCGCCGGTGCCGGTGCGAAGCAGTCGGACCAGGACGCTCCGGAGGCCGCCGAACCGGCCGCGGAGGACTCCGAGAAGATCGACGCGCTGCCGCCCGGGCTCGCCGCACCCGAGATGAAGGAGATCGCCTCCCGGCTGGTGTCGAGCGCGGACGCCTCCACCCTGGAGTGGCGCAGCCAGTACGGCGCGATCGAGGACCTCGGTGACGGCAACGGCTACACCGCCGGAATCGTCGGCTTCTGCTCCGGCACGAACGACATGCTGCAACTGGTCGAGTCCTACACGGACGAGCAGCCGGACAATCCGCTCGCCCGGTACCTCCCGGCGCTCCGCGCGGTGGACGGCGGCGACTCGCACGAGGGGCTCGACCCCGGATTCACCGACGCCTGGCGCGAGGCCGCCGAGGACAAGACGTTCCGCACCGCGCAGGACCGGACGCGCGACCGGCTGTACTTCGACCCAGCGGTGCGGCTGGCGAAGGTGGACGGTCTGGGCACCCTCGGCCAGTTCATCTACTACGACGCCATGGTCCTGCACGGCCCGGGACTGGAGGCGAACGGCTTCTACGGCATCCGCGACGCGGCGATGACCGAGGCGGACACGGCCGCCGAGGGCGGCGACGAGACGGCGTACCTGGACGCGTTCCTCGACAAGAGCCGGATCGCCATCAGGGCCCGCACGGTGCAGCGCGACACCAGCCGCATCGACACCGCCCAGCGGGTGTTCCTCCGCGCCGGCAATCTGGAGCTGCGCACCCCTCTGGTCTGGCGGATGTACGGGGAGAGCTTCCGCATCCCGTGACGC
>NZ_KL585426.1:0-12141 GCF_000721935.1 Streptomyces sp. NRRL WC-3549 | reverse complement strand
CAGCCGCTCCCGCTCCTTCTCGGAGAGCCCTCCCCAGACGCCGAAACGCTCGTCGTGGGCGAGGGCGTACTCCAGGCAGGCCACCCTTCCCTCACAGGCGCCGCAGAGCTGCTTCGCCTCACGGGTCGAGCTGCCCGGCGCCGGGAAGAAGAACTCGGGCCCGGCTTGGGCGCAGAGCGCGGTCTCCTGCCAGGCGAGCGGGTCTTCGGTCACGGTGTTTATGGGCATGGGCCCACGGTGCCCGTTCCGGATAAACAGGTGATCAACGAACCGTCGACGACCGGTCCGCGCCGGTCAGCCCCGCTCCATCGGCGCGGGCTTGATCACCGAGAACGCCGCGCCCGCGGGATCGGTGAAGGTGGCGACCCGGCCGACGTCCGGGATGTCCGTGGCCGGTTGTGTGACCGTGCCACCGAGCCGTTCGACGTCGGCGGCCGCCTGGTCGCAGTCCTCGACGTGGAAGTACGGCAGCCAGCGCGGTCCGGCGGAGGTACCTCCCGGGGCGGATTCGAGGGGCACGAGACCGCCGAAGGTCGAGTCGGCTCCCTTGCCGCCCGCCGGGCGGACCATGGTGTACGAACCGCCGGCGAAGTCCATGGACTCGGTCTGCCAGCCGAAGACGGTCTGGAAGAAGGCGGCGGCCGCCGGCACGTCCGGGGTGTACAGCTCGCACCAGATCAGGGATCCCGGCTCCATGATCATGCCGAGTCCGGTGTTCGTCCCCGGCTGCCAGACTCCGAAGTAGGCCCCGGAGTTGTCGGTGAAGCCGCCCATCCGCCCGTACTCCAGGACGTCCATCGGCGGGAACGCCGCGGTGCCGCCGGCCTGCTCCACCGTCCTGGCCGTGGCCTCGGCGTCGGGGGTCTGGAAGTAGACCGACCACGCGGGCTTCCCCTGGTCCTGGGGCACGGTCATGACGCCGGCGACCGTCTTGCCGCGCAGCTGGTACATGCCGTATCCGCCGGTCTCCGGGCCGCCGCGCACCAGTTCCCAGCCGAAGAGGCCGCGGTAGAACTCCGTGGCGGCGTCGACGTCGGGGGTGCCCAGGTCGGTCCAGTTGGGGGCGCCGGTCTCGAAGGCTGGGTCGAGCATGATGTGCTCCTTCGGCGAGCCGCGTTCTCCCCCGCCGCGCGCTCTGCTGATAGGCATGGAGGGCACCGGAATGTCCCTTTTCTTCGAGTCTGGCACCGGCCGCCGTCCGTCGCAGTTCGCGCGGGGGACGGCTCCCGTAAGTTGCGGGGGCCGCCCCCGGGGCCTCCCTCAGGCACCGCCCTCGGGTCGGCGGGCCACCCACAGTTCGCGCCGGGAGCGCACGACGAGGTCGTCGCGGTGGCGTACGTCGTACCGCCCTCCGTCCAGGAGGGTGCGGAGCGCCGCCAGGTCCTCGTCGGCGATGCTCCCTTCAAGGGCACCCGCGATACGGCCGAGTGCGAGATGGGCGTACAGGCCGGCCCCCTCGGGCAGCGGGGCGCGCAGCTCCAGGTCCTCGGCGTGTGCGAGTTCGACGGCGAACCCGGCCTCCGCCAGGTGTGCTCCCCAGTCGTCCCCCAGGTGCGGGACCTGCTCGGTGTGCAGCGCGTCCAGCGCCGAGCGGAGGCGGCCCTCCAGGCCCGGCCGCTCCGGTACGGCGTCGTCGGGCAGGAACCGCGGCACGCCGTCCATCTCGGCGACGGCCAGCAGTCCGCCCGGGCGCAGTGCCGCCCGGATGGCGGCGAGCGAGGCGGCGGGGTCGCCGAAATGGTGGAGGGCGGCCGACGCCCAGACGAGGTCGGCGCCCGCGAGGCCGGGCAGCCCCTCGGCGGCGTCCGCCTCCAGGGTGCTCAGCCGGTCGGCGAGGCCGCGCTCACGTGCGGCGGCGGTGAGCCGGTCCAGCATGTCGGGCGAGGTGTCGACCGCGGTGACCCGGGCTGCGGGAAACCGCTCCAGCAGGGCGAACGTACCGGTGCCGGTCCCCGCGCCGAGGTCGACGATCCGGCCGGGAGAGCCGCCCGTCCGGTCGGCGATCCGGTCCAGCACTCGGGCCCGGTACGGGGCGAACAGCTCCGCGTCGAGGTCGAGCAGGTGGGCGAGGCCCTCCTCCTGGCCACCGCCGTGATCGGGGTGTGCGTGCTCGGAGTGTGCGTGGCCGTGCCGGTGGTCGCCGGGGGTGTGCGGGTGCGAGGGGGAATGTGCCATGGGACCGACCGTACGGGACTTTGCGGCCCACGCATAAGCTCTTGCTCATGACGCAAGAAAGCAGCGACCTCGACGGCCTCGTACGCAAGCGCGTCCGCGCCCTGCGCGCCGCTCACGGCTGGTCGCTCGACGACCTGGCCGCCCGGTGCCACCTCAGCCCCTCCACGCTCAGCCGGATCGAGACCGGGCACCGCAGGATCGCGCTCGACCAGCTCACGGCGATCGCCCGGGCCCTGGGCACCTCACTGGACCAGCTCGTCGAGACCGCCTCCGACGACGTCGTCTCGCAGCCCGTGCACGACCACGCGCGCGGGGCGACCCTGTGGACCCTGCGCGACGAGCCGGGGGTGACGGTGGCCCGGATGCGCCTGGTGGGCCCGCCTCCCGAAGGCCCCTCGGCCCTCAAGGCGCATCCCGGACGGGAGTGGTTCACGGTGCTCTCCGGAACGGTCGTGCTGCTCCTGGGGGAACGCAGACTGCTGGTGGAGACCGGACAGGCCGCGGAGTTCCCGACCATGCTGCCGCACGCCGTGGGCGCCTCGGGCGGCCCGGCCGACATGCTGGGCATCTTCGACCGGGAGGCCCGTCGGTCCCACCTGGCCGCGGGACCCCGGGAGCGTTGAGCCCGTGTCAGTGGGCGTGCTCCCCCGCTGTACCGGCCGTGTGGTGCGACGGGTCGTAGCCGGGGACCGTGCCGTCCGCCTTGGCGACCAGCAGCAGCCCGGCCATGCCCATGTCCGAGTGGCTCTGTACATGGCAGTGGTACATCCACGCGCCGGCCCCCACGTGCTCGCCCGCGATGATCTGGAAACCGAACGAGTCGGCCGGTCCGCAGATCTTCGTGTCCACCACCCGGCTCGGGTCGTCGGGGCCGGTGAGCAGGCCGGTCCGGTTGTCCGCCCAGCGGTGTCCGTGGATGTGGAAGGTGTGGTAGTACTCGCCGTGCGTGATCATCACGACCTCGACCCGGTCGCCGACCGTCGCCTCGAAGTCGGGACCCGCCGCGGCGTTGTTGATCGTCATGTCGTTGAAGACGATGGTGATCGTCCGGTCCGGCAGGACGTCCCCCTTGCGCCGGACGACGAGCGGCCCGTAGAGCCCCTTGCGGATGCCGCCGGTGCCGTGGTCGGTGCCGACGACGTGGTCGTGGTAGTGCCAGTAACCTGCGCTGCCCGCCTGCCAGGTGCCGTCCTTCCGGCGGCCGGGGGCGTGGGTGCGCCAGGTGTACGTACGGCTGCCGCCCGGTTCGACGTGGCTGCGGTTCATACGGGTGCCGTCGCTCGCGATGTCGTAGTCGACCCCGTGGACGTGCAGGCTGGCGTCGCCGTCGGTGAGGTTGTGGAACTCGATGTGCAGGGTGTCGCCCTCGTTGATCTCGATCAGGGGCCCGGGGACCGACGCCTTGCCCTTCTCCAGGCCGTAGCCCAGTGAGCCGTCCGGCAGCTTCTCGGCGTACATCGTGAGGTGGCGCACCGCGCCACCCGCCGGGGCGGTCCTGGGCGGATCCACCACCGCCGCCTGGGCGGGGGTGGCCTGCACCGCGCCCAGCGACATCGATGTCACCCCGGTCGCCGCAGCCACGCCGCCGCCCACCAGCATCCGCCGGTTGAAGGTCCTTCGGTCCATGACGAACTCCCCACTGCACAACGGAAACTGACGGGCCTTTCCTCGGGACGGCCCACACGGTAGCCGCGTGATCTTCGTTTATCCACACTCAGGACAAAGTTCGTCGGATTGCTGCCGTACCTATTGGCGTACCGCGAAAAGAGGTCTAGCTTCATGCGCTGTCGCAGTGAGCACGACAAGCGCCGTGACCCAGGAAGCGACCAAGGAGGGGTGGGTGACCACATGCAGCGCACACCGCACAGGTCCAGATCACGACGCGGCCTCGCATCGGCCGTGGCGGCCGGAGCACTGACCGCGTCCCTGCTGGGCGGCAGCAACGCCGCCAGCGCCAGGCCCTATCCGGACCCGGGGCTGAAGGAGCGGATGGCGACAACGTTGTCCCTTCCCTCGCCGCCGGGCGGGGAGAACGTCAAGGTGCTCGTCTTCCACGCGTCGGCGGGCGAGGAACCGCCCACCGTGGACGCGGGCATCGCGGCCATCGAGAAGATCGGGCTCAGCGGTCCGGCCGAGGGCCGTTTCAAGACCGTCGCCACCGACGACCCCGCGGTCTTCACCAAGAAGAAGCTCGGCACCTTCAACGCGGTCGTCTTCCTGACCGGCGGTGGCGACGTCCTGGACCCGGAGCAGGAGGCGGGCCTGGAGGCGTACATGGAGGCGGGCGGCGGTTTCCTCGGCATCCACGACGCGGCGCGCACCGAGCCGTACTCCGACTGGTTCACCGGCCTGGTGGGGGCGCGCCCGACGGCGGACAGCCCGAGCGCCGTCCAGCGCGCCACGGTGGAGGTCGGCGACCGGCTCCACCCGGCGACGAGGAACCTGCCGCTGGAGTGGAAGCGCCCGGACACCTGGATGAACTGGAAGGACAACCCCTCCGGCAAGGTCCACACCGTGGCCCGGGTCCGCGAGCTCACGTACGCGCCGGGCAAGAGCGCCAACGGCTGGGACCACCCGGTCTCCTGGTGCCGTGACTACGACGGCGGCCGGTCCTTCTACACGGCCATGGGCGGCACGGCGGCGAGCTTCGCCGAGACGGACTTCCGCGACCACCTGCGCGGCGCGCTGGCCTGGACGAGCCGTACCTCGCAGGCCGACTGCTCGGCGACGATCGACGCCAACTACACGGCCGAGCGCCTCACCCAGCCCAACCAGCCCGGACAGAACGACCAGATCGGCGAGCCGCACGGCCTGGTGACCGCGGACGACGGGCGGATCTTCTACATCGGACGCGGCGGCACGGACAGCAGCGTCCCGGTGGTCACCGACTGGAACGACCCGGACATCGGCCGGGGCGAGGGCGAGATCCACGTCTACGACCCGGCGACGAAGAAGGTGACCCTCGCCGGCACGCTGGACGTCTTCGGCAACAAGGGCGGCGGCGACGAACTGGTCAAGGTGGAGGAGGGCCTGCTCGGTATCGAGCTGGACCCGGACTTCGCCAGGAACGGCTGGGTCTACCTGCACTACACACCGCACTCCAGGATCGACCGCGACCGGCACATGGCGGTGCGCCAGGTCTCCCGCTTCACCTTCGACCACGCGACGGACAAGCTGGACCTGGCCTCGGAGAAGGTGCTGCTGGACTGGCCGGTCCCGATCCACAGCTGCTGCCACGCGGGCGGCGGCATGGCCTGGGACTCGAAGGGCAACCTCTACATCGCCACCGGTGACAACAACTCGTCGCAGTTCAGCGACGGTTACTCCGGGAACAACCCCGAGCCCAACTTCAAGGGCGTGTCCTTCTCCGACGCCCGCCGCACCGCGGGCAACACCAACAACCTCAACGGCAAGATCCTCCGGATCCACCCCGAGGACGACGGCACCTACACCCTGCCGAAGGGCAACCTCTTCACCGGCGACGAGCCGGACGAGGGCGGCGGCAAGACCCGCGGCGAGATCTACGTGATGGGCGTGCGCAACCCGGCCCGGATCTCCGTGGACCCGGCGACGGACACCCTCTACGCGGGCTGGGTCGGCCCGGACGCCGGCGAGCCCAGCACCACCTGGGGCCCCGCCAAGTACGACACGTTCGCCGCGATCACCCAGGCAGGCAACCAGGGCTGGCCGTACTGCATGGGCAACAAGCAGCCCTACCGCGACCGCAACCTCCCCGATCCGACGAAGCCGCTGGGCTGGTACGACTGCGACGCGCCGAAGAACGAGTCGCCGAACAACGACGGCCTGGTCAACCTGCCGCCGGTGACCGGCAACACCATCTGGTACTCCCCCCAGGGCGGTGGCGTGGACTACCCGCGGGACGAGAACGGCGTCCCGAGCTACAAGGTGGAGGAGCAGAAGGAACTCCTGCCCTGGCTCAAGGGCGGCGGCCAGGCCACCATGAACGGCCCGGTCTACCGCTACGACGCGGACAGCGACAGCGCCGCCAAGTGGCCCGCGTACTGGGACGGCAAGTGGTTCGTCGGCGACTTCTACGACGACAGCCAGCCGCGCCACGCGGTGCTCACCGACCCGAAGACGGCCGGCAAGGGCGGTCTGCCCGTCCACGCCGAGTCGCTGAAGAAGATCATCCCGGTGGGCGCGAAAGGCATCCGCAACCTCATGGACTGGAAGTTCGCCCCGGACGGTTCGCTCTACGTCCTGGACTACGGGCGCGGCTTCTTCACCTCCGACTCCGAGTCCGCGCTGTGGCGTGTGACGTACAAGGGCGGCGGCCCGACCCCGGCCGCCGCCGACCTGGTCAGGAAGGCGGCAGCCCAGTGAGACACCCCTCGCTCCCCGCGCGCCGGCGCCACGGGCCCGCCCACTGGTGGCTCGCCCTGCTCGGCTCGTTCCTCATGGTCCTCGGCCTCACCTCGACGGCCGCATACGGAAAGGGCGGCTCCGCGAAGGCGGCCGACCAGGTCCTCACATGGACGGCGGGCGATCCCATCGACCGCTATCTGACGGCTCCCACCACGGCGGTGGCCGGCGCCGCGACCCTCGTCTTCGAGAACAGCGAGGCCACCGGCAACACGACGGGCATGCCGCACACGCTGACCTTCAGCGTCTCGGACCCGGAGTACAACACCGACGTCCAGGTCAACATCCTGGCCAACCCGGGGGACAGCGAGGGCGGCAGGCACAGCGTCGAGGTCGTCCTGACGCCGGGCAGGTACTTCTACCACTGCACGATCCCCGGCCACCTGTCCATGCAGGGCGTCCTGACCGTCACCGAGGACGGCGGCGGTGAGGACACCACCGCCCCGGAGACCTCGGCGACGGTGGACGGAGACCAGGACGCCGACGGCGCGTACATCGGCCAGGCGACCGTCACCGTCTCGGCGGCCGACGCCGGTTCGGGCGTGGACACCGTCGAGTACGCGCTCGGCGAGGACGGCGGTGGCAGCCGTACACCACGCCCGTCGTGGTGGACGAGGTCGGTACGCACACGGTCCGCTACCGCGCCACCGACAAGGCCGGCAACGCGGCCGAGGAGAAGTCCGTCGCCTTCGCGGTCGCCGCGCCGCCCACCGACGACGAGACCCCGCCGGAGACCTCGGCGACGGTCTCGGGCGAGCAGGACGAGGCGGGCGCCTACCTCGGGATGGCCACGGTCACCGTGACCGCGTCCGACACCGGGTCCGGCGTCAACACCATCGAGTACGCGCTCGGCGAGGACGGCGCCTGGCAGCCGTACACCGCGCCGGTCATGGTGCACGAGGTGGGCGAGCACACGGTCCGCTACCGCGCCACCGACCGGGCCGGCAACGCGGCGGCGGAGAAGACGGTGGAGTTCACCGTCGTGGAGCCCCCCTCCCAGGACAAGACCCCGCCGGAGACCTCGGTGAAGGTGACCGGCGACAAGAACTCGGACGGCGCCTACATCACCAGCGCCAAGGCCACCGTCACCGCGACCGACGACGACTCCGGGGTGGACAAGGTCGAGTACTCCCTGGACGGCGGCCCCTACCTGGCGTACACCGCGCCGGTGATCGTCGACCGGGTCGGCCACCACACCCTCGCCCACCGGGCGACGGACAAGGCGGGCAACACCTCCGAGGCGAGGAGGCTGTCCTTCACCGTCGCCACCAGCGGCGGCGTCCCGGCCCCGAACTGCCCGGAGTTCGACGAGCGCCTGACGGTGATCGTCGGCACGGTCGACACCGGGGTGCCCAACCGGCTCACCGGCAACCGCTGCACCGTCAACGAGCTGATCGAGGACGAGAAGGACTGGTCCTCGCACGCCCTGTTCCTCAAGCACGTCGACACCGTGCTCGACAAGCTCCTCGCCGACGGGGTCATCGACACCCGGGAGCACAAGAAGATCTACCAGGCCGCCAAGCAGTCCGGCATCGGCAGCCCGGGCCAGGACGAGGGCTACCGCAAGCTCTTCGACGGCACGCCCGGCTCCCTCGCGAAGTGGGAGCAGGTCGGCGGCGGACAGTTCGCCCTGAACGAGGAGGAGGGCTCGATCACCAGCTCGACCACCGTGGACGGCATGGGCATGCTGTGGTTCCCGGCCCGTCAGTACGGGGACTTCTCGCTGAAGCTCCAGTGGCGGGACGACGCCCCGGGCACGGGCAACGCCAACGGCGGGGTCTTCGTCCGCTTCCCGTACGTCCACGACCACCCGGAGGAGCCGAACCCGGAGTGGGTCGCCATCAAGTACGGCCATGAGATCCAGGTCAACGACCGGCCGGACGGCGACATGTACAAGACCGGGTCGGTCTACGGATTCGACCGGGTGGGCCTCGGCGGCGCCGGGGTGACGCCCAAGGGCACCTGGAACGACTACGAGATCCGGGTCGTGGACCAGCACTACGAGGTCTACCGCAACGGCGTCCTGATCAACGAGTTCGACAACAACCGCGGTCAGGAGTTCGAACCGCCGCGCGGCGACGACCCGGGCACCGACGGCAGGCGCTACGCCTCCGGCTACATCGGGCTCCAGGTCCACAGCACCACGGACGTGATCTCCTACCGGGACATCCGCGTCAAGGAGTTGTAGTCCGGCACGGACGGTCAGGTGGCCGTGGCCGCATGCTCCGGCATGTGGTCACGGCCTCCGGGGTGCCGGTGGCGCCACACCCAGAAGACCGTGCAGGAGACCAGGGCCCAGGCCCCCAGCACCAGATAGGGGAAGACGTACTGGTGGCCCTGGTAGTAGACCGCCGTGTGCTGGGCGTTGACCGAGGCACCCGGGGGCAGCCAGCGGCCGATGTGCCCGAGCACCGAGGGCAGCAGCGGCCAGGAGACCGCGCCGCCGGAGGACGGGTTGCCGAGCAGCACCATGACGCCCCAGGTGGGGAGCATGGCCCAGCGGCCGATCAGGGTGTTGAACATGGTGAAGACCATGCCGGAGGTGAACATCGTGAACGCCAGGATCATCCAGGACTCGACGAACGGCAGATCGAGCGCGCCGAGCACCCAGTCCACGACGGCCGCGATGGTGAACCCGCCGAGCAGGGCGTAGGCCACGGTGAACAGGATCCGCTCCAGCGGGAGCAGCGCGCGGGCGTGCACGCTCAGCTGGATCGCCCCGACGAAGCCGATGATGACGGCGGCGAGCGAGATGTAGAAGAGGGCGAGGCCCCGCGGGTCGCCCTTCTGGAGCGGTTTGACGTCGGTGACGGTGAGGGGCACACCGATGCGGTCGGCGACCTTCGCCCCGGTGTCGCCGAGCAGTTGGGCGACGGTGGCACCGGAGGCCGCGGCGAGCTCCATCACCACACCGTCCCCGTGGCTCCGCAGGACGACGAAGACCTTCTGCTCCTCCATCGCCGCCCGCGCCTGCTTCCGGTCCGGGTAGCGGTGGAGTTCGAGGGAGGCGTCGAGCGCCTTCTCCATCCCCTCGACGAACCGCGTCGCGTAGGGCGTCCGGGGCCCCTCGACGACCGCGGCCGGGATGCGGTGCGGGGTGGGGTTGGCCATGGCGTAGGTGTACGAGCCGGCGAAGAGCCCGGCGGCCGCGGAGAGGATGAAGAGCAGCACCACGGCCGGGACGTAGGGCGATTTCTTGTACGTCTCCCACTTCTCGCGCCGGGTGGGGGGCCTGCCGTGCGCTCCGTGCTCCCCGTGCCCGTCGGTGGCGTCGTGGCTCATGCGGTCCCGCCTTCGTCCTCTTCCTCGTTCCTGGCGCGGCTGGGCTGGACCCGCTTCGGTTCCCCCGGCATCTTGGGGTACTCCGGGGGGTAGGGCAGGTCGCCGAGTTCGTGCTCGTGCTCGTCGCGACGGGCCAGCTCCAGCAGGCCGTCGAGCCGGAAGGCGTGCTCGTCCATGTCGGCGTGCAGGTCGCCCACCTCGGCGTAGCGGCGGGGCATGGTGCGGATGTCGAAGTCGCGGGGCTCGACGTCGTCGACCTCGTCCCAGCGGAGCGGGGCGGAGACGGGGGCGTGCGGGAAGGGGCGTACGGAGTAGGCGGAGGCGATGGTGCGGTCGCGGGCCGTCTGGTTGTAGTCCACGAAGATCCGCTCGCCGCGCTCCTCCTTCCACCAGGCGGTGGTGACCCGGTCCGGCATCCGGCGCTCCAGCTCGCGGCCGGCGGCGATGGCTGCCCTCCGGACCTGGGTGAAGGTCCACTCGGGCACGATCGGGACGAAGACGTGCAGGCCGCGGCCACCGGAGGTCTTGGGCCAGCCGCGCAGCCCGTGGTCGTCCAGGACGGAGCGCAGTTCGTGGGCGGCGCGCACGGCGTCGGCGTAGTCGGTGCCGGGCTGCGGGTCGAGGTCGATGCGCAGCTCGTCGGGGTGGTCGGTGTCGGACCTGCGGACCGGCCAGGGGTGGAAGGTCAGCGTCCCCAGGTTGGCGGCCCACAGGACGGCACCCAGCTCGGTGGGGCACATCTCGTCGGCGTGCCGGCCGCTGGGGAACTCGATGCGTGCGGTGGGTGTCCAGTCGGGGAGGTTCTTCGGTGCGCGCTTCTGGTAGAAGAACTCGCCCTCGACGCCGTCGACGAACCGCTGGAGGGTGGTCGGGCGCTCCCGCAGGGCGCGCAGGATGCCGGGCCCCACGGCCAGGAAGTAGTCGGCCACGTCCTTCTTGGTGTAGCCCTTGGCCGGGAAGTACACCTTGTCCGGGTTGGACAGCCGTACGGTCCGGCCGTCCACGTCCAACTCCATCGCTGCTCCTGCTCCCATGTCGGCCACCGTAGGCGGGGCCCACATATGCCGCATATCGGGAGACATGCCCGGTGTGGCGGTCCAGAATCGGGCCATGGACCTGCCGGTGATGCCTCCTGTGAAACCGATGCTCGCCAGGCCCGTATCCGCGATTCCGCCCGGTATGCAGTACGAGGCGAAGTGGGACGGCTTCCGGGCGATCGTGCACCGGGACGGCGAAGAGGTGGTGCTCGGCAGCCGGACCGGGAAGCCGCTCACCCGCTACTTCCCCGAGGTGGTCACGGCGGTACGGGAGAACCTGCCGCCGCGCTGCGTGGTCGACGGGGAGATCGTGGTGGCGCACGGGGGCCGGCTGGACTTCGACCGGCTGAGCGAGCGCATCCACCCGGCGGAGTCCCGGGTGCGGACACTCGCCGAACGGACCCCTGCGTCCCTGGTCGTCTTCGACGTCCTCGCGCTCGACGACACGTCGCTGACCGGCCGTCCGCTGACGGAGCGGCGGGCCGCGCTGGAGCGGGCCTTGGCCGACGCCTCGCCACCGGTGCATCTGGCGCCCGCCACCACCGACGAGGCCCTGGCCCGGCAGTGGTTCGAGCAGTACGAGGGCGCCGGACTGGACGGGGTGGTGGCCAAGCCGCTGGACTCCCCCTACCGGCCCGACGTACGCGCGATGTACAAGATCAAGCACGAGCGGACGGCGGACTGCGTGGTGGCGGGGTACCGCTTCCACAAGAGCGGACCGGTGGTCGGCTCGCTGCTGCTCGGTCTGTACGGCGCCGACGGCACCCTCCAGCACGTCGGGGTGAGCGCGGCCTTCCCGATGAAGCGGCGTGCCGAGCTGGTCGAGGAGCTGGAACCGCTGCGGATCGACCCCGCCGACCACCCGTGGGCGGCCTGGGCGGACGCGGCGGCGCACGAGGGGGCGCGGCTGCCGGGCGCGCCGAGCCGCTGGTCGGGCAAGAAGGACATGTCCTGGGTCGCGATCGCGCCGGAGCGGGTCTGCGAGGTGGCGTACGACCACATGGAGGGCGACCGCTTCCGCCACACCGCCCGGTTCCGGCGGTGGCGCCCGGACCGTGCCCCCTCCAGCTGCACGTACGCGCAGCTGGAGGAGGTGGTGCGGTACGACCTGTCCGACGTGCTGGACGCCGGCTGATCCGTCAGGCGGCCGGGGTGGCGCAGGGGTCGTCGGTCGGGGCGTCGGGGTCGGGCCCCGCGGTGGGTGCGGGGCAGTCGGGGCCGGTGGTGGAGGGGTCCGGGTCGGGCGTCGTGGTGGGGTCCGGGG
>NZ_KL585425.1:130725-133366 GCF_000721935.1 Streptomyces sp. NRRL WC-3549 | reverse complement strand
AGCCAAGGTCGGCCAAGGCGCCGAGGCCGGCTTCCCTGAGGTGTCCGGTGATCTTGTTGTGGCGGGCGGTGGTGATCTCGCTGGACCGGCCAGGCTTGGCCGCGGAGATCCAGATCAGGTTGCCTTTCTCGTCGGTGAGCGCGAGAGACAGCAGGCCATGGGCCTTATGGTTGCCGGAGTAGTTCTTCCGGTCGTCCTTTCCGGTGCGGCGGTGGGTGCGGATCAGGGTGCCGTCCAGGAGGGCCACGACCCCGCCACCGCGGGCGATCTTCTTCAACGCGCGGTCCAGGCGTGGGGCGCGGGCGGCCAGCAGCTTGACGACTTCTTTCACCCAGCGTCGGACGGTGGACTCGCCGACCTGGTTGCCGTCGGCCATGTCGATCAGGCGCTGGTCGTGACGGAGTACGGCGAGCACGATGACGGCCTGCTTACCGGGTTCGGCCTTGCGCCAGGGAGAGCGCATCTGGTTGCGGCGTTGGCGTATCAGGTCGGCGACGAGATCGATGGTCCGCTTCGACAGCGGGAGACGAACCTGGTAGACAACATCCTGAGGGCCCTCGGCGGGCTGGTATTTGGTCACACATTTACCAACTCCCGCCGGGGGCCTTTGCGTTACGGCATAAATCGGCCCGTCCGGCTGACGGCGTCGGCGTCGCTGGTCAGCGTGGCCGGTAACGCCCGGACGCGGTGCGGACAAGCCAGCCCCGGTCGGCGAGCTTGCGCAGCTGGCCCCGGACCGGCTCGATCTTCGCCGGGGTCGCCTCCCGGCCCAGTGCGAGGGCGACGTCCTTGGCCATCACCGGACCGTCCGCCCCGGCCACGATCTCCATGATCCTCCGATACTCCGAGGTCAGGACCTCCAGCCCCATCCCCTCGACACGGTCCGGCACCGCCCGCATCCCGCCCGCACCCGGACCCACCGTCACAGCAGCCGGCTCCGGCTCCGGTGACACGATGCCCGGCGGTCGCCGTCCACCACCGGTGGCCTCGGCCCACTGCCCGAACACCACCTCGGCAGCCTCCAACCCGGCGACCTCCGTCTCGAGTTCGCCCAGCTCCTTGCGCAGCAGCTCGGCACGTTTCGCCAGCTCAAGCCGCCGTTCGATCGTCCACGTCAGCACATCCGCTTTGAAGATCCCTCCCGGCGCAGAACATACGCGGCGCCCCCCGAACCTCACTCCAGAACCCGCGAGAACACCCGCGCCGGACGATCTCGTGCTAACGATCAGCCCACCTGCCAGCATGAGGACCTCACCGGCGCATCACACCAGCCCCACTGACCTGCGGGAACGAGCTTGGCGGAGCCTCAGTGGGTGTCAGCCGGAGACCACAGGGGTGGGAACGATGAACTCCTGAATGCGGGCCGTGCCCGTCACCGTGACCGTCATCACTGTCCTCACCTCTTGTTTCTTCTCGACGAACCAACACCCGTCCCCTCGGGAACGGCTGAGCAGCACCATAGGCCCTCCCCAGGTCGCCCCACCACCGATTAACCGCCCGGCCTCGCCTCCCTCTCACGACACGACCGCCGACGGACCAGCCGCGGGGAGGCGCATGTTTCTCGTCTCCCCGCGGGCTGGGCCGAAAGCCCCCGGATCACTCCCTACTGGTCTGCTTTCGCGCGGGCGTAGATCTCACCGGCCCTCGGGTGCTCCACGGCCGGGGAAAGCCGCAGTTCACCGGTTTTCTCCACGTGGTAGGCGTACAGGCCGAACTCACCCGGTACCGGCCCGCACTCTCCCGCCGCGAAATTGACGGACACCCATGTGTCGCCGCCTGCGGGAACCGTGTCGACCCCCCAGGAGAATGAGCATTCCGGCTTCGTGTCGGCCTTCTCCATCAGGTCACTCAGCTGGAGCTGCGCGCCGTCGGAGATGGTCCCTCTGCCGCCCTTGCGGAAGGTGATCCGGTCACCGCCCTTGTTCTTCCACAAGCCGATGATCTGCCCTTCGCTCGGAACAGAGTCCGCAGCGGGGTCCGAGGCGGAGGCGGTCTTCAGTTGCTGTGCGCAGCCGATCGCTCCCGTGACGAGAAAGGCGGAGAGAGCGACAGCGAGAAACGCCCGCCGCCCGCTCCTAGTACGGCACATAGACTTCCTCGATCCAGTTGATCCGTACGGTGATGTCCTTCTGACCGTCGGGCCAGACACGCTTGACGGCGTCGGAGCCCGCCTTCATGAGCCCGTTGGACTTCCCGTTCTCGTACCCGTCGTCCGAGAGGCTGCGGGTGGCCGAGGCTACCGTCATGGTGTTCGAGATGGAGACCTTCACCTGCCCGACCATCGCTCCACGATCCCACTCCGAGTCTGTCCGGGCCGGCTCACAAGAGACCCCGAGCAGTTCGTAGTCGAGGTTGTAGGAGCTGAGGGCCATGCTCGCGGGACTGCCGCCGTAGATTCCCTCGGTGAGGAAGCCGGTGAGGTCCGTGAAGCCCTCCCATGCCTTCTCGACGTCGCTGCGTTCGGCGTGGGACTTGTTGAACGAACCCCTCGCCGTGTAGGTGCCGTCCTTGATCAGGCCCTGCATCTTCCGGAGGAAGCCTCTGAAGTGGTCCTCCGTGCGCAGTTGCCGCACGAACTCACCGTCCGGAGGCAGGGTCACGTCGGACGGCCCGCCTGGCTTCGTCGGCCTGGACGACAAGC
>NZ_KL585425.1:130160-130513 GCF_000721935.1 Streptomyces sp. NRRL WC-3549 | reverse complement strand
CCTCGGCGCCTTGGCCGACCTTGGCTTCGTCGGCCTGGACGACAAGCCCGAAGACGATCCGGTGATCATCACCGGCCGCAAGGCCACCCGCAACCACAAGCTGACCGCCGCCGAGAAGGAAGCGAACCACCTGGTCAGCCGCGAACGCGCCGCCAACGAACACGGCTTCGCGAACCTCAAGTCATGGCGGATCCTGACCAAACTCCGCACGGACACCCGGCAGGCGACCACACTCCTGCGGGCCCTGCCCGTCCTGACGAACAGCGAAGTACAGCGCTGACGGGGCAGGCGGATGATCTCGCCCCGACGATCACGCCGCCTGCCAGCGCGAGGACCTCACCGGAACATCACAC
>NZ_KL585425.1:129458-129898 GCF_000721935.1 Streptomyces sp. NRRL WC-3549 | reverse complement strand
GACCTCACCGGAACATCACACAAGCCCCACTGACCTGCGGAAATGAGCTTGGCGGAGCCTCACTGGAGGGTAGACCGGCACCGGGGCGTGTCCGCGGTGAAGACCGACGGCAGCGCGTTGGTGAAGCGGTACGGGAAGGACGTCGTCGTCACCGTGCAGCCGGCATCCGACGGCGGGTTCGACGTGTTTCCCGAGTCCAGTGGCACGGTCGAGCAGGGCTGGGGGCGTCCGTCACGGTCGGGCGATGGCAGGGTTCCGCCAGTACGGCCGGGTAGCGGCGCAACCACACCGGCCCAACCGCTCCGGTCGGTAGGCCGACCGCGTCCGCCGGAAAACCGTTCGACGCCGCAGCCCCGTTCCGTCATGCTCAGGGACATGTTCCGGTACGCCTTCCTCGCAGCACGGCCCGCAGTCGCTGTCTCTTATACACATCTCTGAGC
>NZ_KL585425.1:124907-129223 GCF_000721935.1 Streptomyces sp. NRRL WC-3549 | reverse complement strand
AAGCTGACCCTCCCCCGACAGTCCGGCGGACCCCGCAAGGGGAGGGTCGGCGGGGCCCTGGGGTCTTCACACTCAGCTTCGAACTCCGAGGAACGAGCCATGCCCAAGACGGCATACGTACGCACCAAGCCGCACCTCAACATCGGCACCATGGGCCACGTCGACCACGGCAAGACCACCCTGACCGCCGCCATCACCAAGGTCCTCAGCGCCCGAGGCGGCGGCACCTTCGTCCCCTTCGACCGGATCGACCGGGCGCCGGAGGAGGCGCAGCGGGGCATCACCATCAACATCGCGCACGTCGAGTACGAGACCGACACCCGGCACTACGCGCACGTCGACATGCCCGGACACGCCGACTACATCAAGAACATGGTCACCGGAGCCGCGCAGCTCGACGGGGCGATCCTCGTCGTCTCCGCGCTCGACGGGATCATGCCGCAGACCGCCGAGCACGTCCTGCTGGCCCGTCAGGTCGGTGTGGACCACATCGTCGTGGCCCTGAACAAGGCCGACGCCGGGGACCCCGAGCTGACCGACCTGGTCGAGCTGGAGGTGCGCGAGCTGCTGACCGCGCACGGCTACGGCGGTGACACCGTGCCGGTGGTGCGGGTGTCGGGGCTGGGCGCACTCCAGGGCGACCCGCGCTGGACGGCGGCCGTGGAGGGGCTGTTGGACGCCGTCGACACGTACGTACCGATGCCGGTGCGCTACACCGACGCGCCGTTCCTGCTGTCCGTGGAGAACGTGCTGACCATCACCGGCCGTGGCACGGTCGTCACCGGGGCCGTCGAGCGCGGCACCGTGCGCGTCGGCGACCGGGTGGCGGTGCTCGGCGCGGACGTCGAGACGGTCGTCACCGGCCTGGAGACGTTCGGCAAGCCGATGGAGTCCGCCGAGGCCGGCGACAACGTCGCGTTGCTGCTGCGCGGGGTCGAGCGTGACCGGGTCCGCCGCGGCCACGTGGTGGCCGCGCCCGGCAGCGTCACCCCGAGCCGCCGCTTCACCGCGCAGGTGTACGTCCTGTCGGCGAAGGAGGGGGGCCGCAGCACCCCGGTGGCCACCGGGTACCGGCCGCAGTTCTACATCCGGACGGCGGACGTCGTCGGGGACGTGGACCTCGGCGAGGTGGCGGTGGCGCGACCCGGTGACACGGTGACCATGACCGTCGAGCTCGGCCGTGACGTCCCGCTGGAGAGCGGGCTCGGCTTCGCCATCCGCGAGGGCGGCCGGACGGTCGGTGCCGGCACCGTCACCGCCCTGCTCTGACGGGCCGTCGCCCGGGCGCTGTCGCGGCCCCTCCTTGACGGTCCGCCGGCCCGGCACGGAACCCGCCCCTGGACGGCACAGGGGCGGGTTCCCTGTGCCGGGGCAGCCCCGGCACAGGGAACAATGGGGGCGTGAACGAGTCGATACCCGTCATCCGCGTCACCGACCACGGCACCGCCCGGCTGCTCCCCGACGTGGACCGGGAGCGGGCCTGGCTCCTCACGGTCGACGGTGCCCCGCAGTCCTACGTCGACCTCGACGCGCCCGAGCACCTCGAGTTCGAGTACGTCCGCAGGCTCGCCCATGTCGTGGACCTGGTGGCGGAGCCGGGCGCGCCCGTGGACGCGGTGCATCTCGGGGGCGGCGCGCTCACGCTCCCCCGGTACGTCGCCGCCACCCGGCCGGGATCCCGGCAGGAGGTGGCCGAAGCCGACACCGGGCTGATCGAACTCGTCGGTGAGCATCTGCCGCTGCCCGAGGGGGCCACGATCGCCGTCCACGGCGCCGACGCCCGGAGCTGGATCGAAGAGGCGCCCACGGGGTCGGCGGACCTGCTGATCGCGGACGTCTTCGGCGGGGCACGGGTGCCCGCCCAGCTCACCTCGCTCGAATACGCGCGGGCCGCCGCCCGGGTGCTCCGGAAGGAAGGCGTCTACGCCGCCAACCTCGCCGACGGCGTCCCCTTCGGCTTCCTCCGCACGCAGTTCGCCAACGCCGCCGAGGTGTTCGAGGAGCTCGCGCTGATCGCCGAACCGGCGGTCCTGCGCGGCAGGCGCTTCGGCAACGTCGTGCTCCTCGCCGGGCAGGCACCGCTCGACCTGGCACGGCTGACCCGGCTGTGCGCCGCCGACGCGTTCCCCGCCCGGGTCACGCACGGCGAGGCGCTCACCCGGCTCCTCGGCGGTGGCCGGCCCGTGCGGGACGGCGACGCCGTCGCCTCACCCGAGCCGCCCGACGGCGCCTTCTCCCTCGGCTGAGACCGGTACCGCGTCGGACAGGTCCGCCGCGGTCGCCTTCACGGTGCCCCGGCGCGTCAGGTTTCGTACGTCAGGGACCAGCAGCACCCCGGCCGTCACCACCACGACGAGCGCGGCGCACCCCCACAGGGCCTGACTGCGCCCGACCAGGGACTCCACGGGTCCGGCCGCCGCGGTGGCCAGCGGCACCATCGCCACCGACCCGAACCAGTCGTACGCCGAGACCCGGGAGAGCTTGTCCTCCGGGATCTCCTGGTGCAGGGCCGTCATCCAGGAGACCCCGAACACCTCGATGGCGATGCCCGTCACGAACATCACCGCGCACAGCACGGTCGCCGGCACCGGGACGGCGAGGCTCGCGGAGGGCAGGGCCAGCGGGAACACGCACAGCGTTCCGGCCAGCAGCAGACGGCGGGGCTTCCACCGCATCATCAGCAGCGCCCCCAGCAAGGTGCCCACGCCGAAGGCGGCCAGCGCGAACCCCCAGGGGCGCGCGCCACCGAGCTCGTCCCGGGCGACCAGCGGGCCGTACACCGCCTCGGCGGCGCCCACCACGGCCACGACCACCGAGAACTGCAGCACGACGGCCCACAGCCAGGGCCGGCCGGCGACCTCCTGCCAGCCGTCCCGCAGGTCGGTGAGCAGACCCCCGCCACCGGACCGCTCGGGGATGTGGCTGACGTCGAGGAAGGCCCGCAGCGCGCCGGCCACGGCGAAGGCCGCGGCGTCCACCGCCAGCACCCAGCCCGGGTCCATCGCGGCGATCATGGCGCCACCGAGCGCCGCCCCGCCGATGGCGGCACCGTGCATGGACATGCGGAAGAAGGCGAACGCCTTGGCGGCCTGCTCGCCGGTGACGCTGGACAGGAGCATGCCCTCGGCCGCCGGGTTGAAGAAGGCCTGCCCCGTCCCGCAGAGGGCCGTCAGCAGCATCATCTGCCAGAGCCGGGCGTCACCGCTCAGGACCAGCCAGGCGAAGACCGCCTGGGAGACGCAGTTGAGGGCGTTCGCCGCGACCATCACCCGGTGGCGCGGCAACCGGTCGGCCACCGCGCCGCCGATCAGCAGGAAGAGCACCAGTGGCGCCGTGCGCGCGGCCGCGACCAGACCCACGTCGCCGGCACCGCCGCCCGACTGCAGAACCGCGAACGCCGCCGCGATCAGTGCGCCATGGGTACCCAGGCCCGTGATGACGGCGGCGGCGGTCAGCAGACCGTAGTTGCGGGAGGCGGCGGAGCGCGAGGTGTCGGCGGGAGTCACGAGGGGACTATCGCCGCCCGGCCCCCGTCCTGCCAAATGGACACGGTCCGGTCAGGGCGCCCGGAAGGCGTCAGGACGTGCCCTCCACCAGGCGAACGGTGCTGAGGATCTTCTGGATCGTGGTGTCCGGAAGTTCGTCGTCCACCCCGGCGGCGCCGTAGAGGACCCAGGTCGCGTACTCGCCCTTGCCGTTCTTGAAGCTGAAGGCGATCGACTTGCCGTCGGTGTCGCACTTGTTCTTGTGGGACAGTCCGGTGGCGCCCGCCCTCGCGACGCTGCCGGACAGGCCCGACTCGGTGGTGTACGGCTCGGCCTCGCCGATCTTGAGCTTGTCCTTCGGCTCCTCCTGGGCGTAGGCGGCCCACGCCCAGTTGCCGGCCTCGATCCTGGCCGCCTCGTCGGTGCTCTTGGCGCCCTGGGCGCCCTTGGTGCCGACGCCGGCCAGGCGGGTGGTCTCCTTCTTGCCGTCCTTGTCGGAGTCGTCCTCGCACCACTCGCTCTTGTAGTACGCGGGTGCGGAGAAACCGGCGGCCGGCGCCCCGGCCGGGTCCTTCACGTCCTCGACACCGGCGATGACACCGGTCCCGGCGACTTCCCAGTCCCCGGGCACGTCGAACTGCGTGCCCCACTTGGGGTTGGTCACCACCTTCCACCCCGGGACGGTCGGCGCGGCCTCCTCACCGCCCCGCGGGTTCGCGATGGGGGAGGACTCGGATTCGGACGGCTTCGCGGTCGGCGAGGACTTCTTGCCGTCCGCCACGTCCGGACCTCCGTCGTCCTTGCCCAGGACGACGAACCCGGTCACGGCGG
>NZ_KL585425.1:124389-124644 GCF_000721935.1 Streptomyces sp. NRRL WC-3549 | reverse complement strand
CGGGGTCGCCGCGACGATCGCCACGATCGTGGTCTTCTTCTTGTCGTCCGGCGGCTTCGGGCCGCCGGGCGGTCCCGGCACGGCGTACTGCGGCACGGTGGGCTGCTGGTAGGGGTTCGGCTGCGGGTACCCGGGCGGACCCTGCGGGTGCCCCGGCTGCTGATACCCCGGCTGCTGGTAGGGGTTCGGCTGCTGGTACGGGTTCTGGTTCTGGTCCTGCGGGTTCTGCTCCTGTCTCTTATACACATCTCTGAT
>NZ_KL585425.1:123094-124210 GCF_000721935.1 Streptomyces sp. NRRL WC-3549 | reverse complement strand
CGCGGCTGCTACGGCCGCCCCCGTGAGGGGATGGTCAAAGTCTGCTACCCGCAAGTAACATCCGCTCATGAGCACTGAAGAGATGACGGTCGGCGAGATGCTGACCGCGAGCGTTCCGATGGTCCGCACCCTGAACCTGAAGTACCTGGAGACGACCGCGGAGCGTGCCGTCCTCTCGCTCGCGGACCAGCCCGAGTACCACAACCACCTCGGCGGACCGCACGCCGGAGCGATGTTCACGCTGGCCGAGTCCGCGAGCGGCGCGATCGTCATCGCCGCGTTCGGTGACCAGCTGGCCCGGGCCGTCCCCCTGCCCGTCACCACGGAGATGGCGTTCAAGAAGGTCGCCAAGGGCGCCCTCACCGCGACCGCCACCCTGGGGCGTCCGGTCGCCGACGTCGTCGCCGAACTGGACGCGGGTGAGCGGCCCGAGTTCCCGGTGGCCGTCGAGATACGCCGCGCGGACGGTGCGGTGACCAGCGAGATGAGCGTGGTCTGGACCCTGCGCCCCAACCGCTGAACCCGGGCGGCCCCGCCGGTCCCGAAGCGGGCGGCCGCCCCGGGGACCGGTAGGCTGCACGCCGTGCACGACGCGTGTGCACGGCGGCGCATTTCTTACGGGAGGAATTGGCCTTGCACGTCCAGGAGTGGCTCGAGACCGTGCCGGCGGTCAGCATCTACCTCCTGGTGGGGGTCGTCATCGGGCTGGAGAGCCTGGGTATTCCGCTGCCGGGCGAGATCGTCCTGGTGAGCGCGGCCCTCCTCGCCTCCCAGCACGGCGAGATCGACCCGGTGGTGCTCGGCGCCTGCGCGTCGGCGGGGGCGATCATCGGTGACTCCGTCGGCTACGCCATCGGCCGCAAGGGAGGCAGGCCCCTGCTGGCCTGGCTCGGCGCGCGGTTCCCCAAACACTTCGGGGCGGCCCAGATCTCCGTGGCCGAGCGGTCCTTCGAGAAGTGGGGCATGTGGGCCGTCTTCTTCGGCCGCTTCGTGGCGCTGCTGCGGATCTTCGCCGGGCCGCTGGCCGGTGTGCTGCGGATGCCGTACTGGAAGTTCCTCACCGCCAACGTGCTCGGCGGCATCCTCTGGGCCGGCGGCACCACCGCCGTCATCTAC
>NZ_KL585425.1:118295-122904 GCF_000721935.1 Streptomyces sp. NRRL WC-3549 | reverse complement strand
ATCCTC
This sequence comes from Streptomyces sp. NRRL WC-3549, assembly GCF_000721935.1. GTDB lineage: Bacteria > Actinomycetota > Actinomycetes > Streptomycetales > Streptomycetaceae > Streptomyces. The sequence continues at coordinate 122,898 of NZ_KL585425.1, read as the reverse complement.
TGGGCCGGCGGCACCACCGCCGTCATCTACTCGGTGGGCGTGGTCGCGGAGGCCTGGCTCAAGCGCTTCTCGTGGCTGGGCCTGGTGCTCGCCGTCCTCATCGGCCTCACCTCGATGCTGGTCCTGAAGAACCGGGCCAAGAAGGCCGGACAGCAGGCGGCGGACAGCCCGGCGGGCCCGGCCGAGGAGCCGGACGCGGTGCCCGCCGCCGACTGAGCCGGCCGTCAGGCCTCGTGTGCCGAACGGTGCGCCTTTGCCAGCTCCACGTAACCGGCCGCGTTGAACGCGATGCCCTCGCGCTCCTCCGGGGTCAGTTCCCGCTTGACTTTCGCGGGCACACCGGCGACCAGTGACCCCGGCGGCACCTGCATCCCCTGCGGTACGAGGGCCTGTGCGGCGATCAGCGAACCGGCTCCCACACGTGCCCCGTTGAGCACCGTGGCGCCCATGCCGACCAGGACGTCGTCCTCGATGACACATCCGTGCAGGACCGCGTTGTGGCCCACGGAGACCCGCGCGCCCACGGTCAGCGGGAACCCGGGGTCGGTGTGGACGCTGCAGTTGTCCTGGATGTTGCTGTCGGGCCCCAGCGAGATCGGGCCGCAGTCGGCCCGCAGCACCGCCTGGTACCAGACGCTCGACCCGGCGGCCAGCGTCACCTCGCCCACGACGACGGCGGTCGGTGCCACGAAGGCGTCCGCGTCGATGTCCGGCTCCTTGCCGCCGACGCCGGTGATCAACGCCTGCTCCGCCATGACGTACTCCTCGCTGCCGTCGCGGTGACCGCGGTCCTGCCGCGGCCTCCGCGGTTCCCACCCGGAGGCCCTGTGCCACAGGAACCGTAAGGGACGGCCCCCGGCGCCCCGGCGGGTGGGGTGAACATCACATCCGGGGGCGCGAAGGGCCCCGGCCGGGCGGACTACCGTGAACAGGTGCCGAAGAACCGCAACACACCCTCCCCGACCGCCCGCTGGAGGCGCCGGATCCTGTCCCGTGCCGTCCACCGGGGCTGGGCCTGGGTGCGGGAGACCGGCGCGGTCACCGCGCAGCACCCGGGGCGGTTGCGGTTCGGCCGCATCGGCACGGGCACCCGGCTGGCCTTCCCGCAGGGCACCGTCTTCGGTGAGCCGTGGATCGAGCTCGGCGACCACTGCGTCATCGGTGAGCAGGTGACGCTCACGGCGGGGTTGATGCCCGATCTGGACCTGGGCGCGGAGCCGATCCTGACCCTGGGCGACGGGGTCGTCCTGGGGCGCGGCAGCCACATCGTGGCCGACACCACGGTGACGATCGGCTCCGACACGTACTGCGGACCGTACGTCTACGTCACCTCGACCAACCACAGTTACGACGACCCGCACGAGCCCGTCGGCAAGCAGTGGCCGCGCATGGAGCCCGTGGTGATCGGGCCCGGCTGCTGGATCGGCACCGGAGCGGTGATCCTTCCGGGCGCCAGGCTGGGCCGCAACGTGGTGGTGGCGGCGGGAGCCGTCGTACGGGGAGCGGTACCCGACCACGCGGTGGTGGCGGGGGCACCGGCCCGGGTCGTACGCAGCTGGGACCCGGAGAAGGGCTGGCAGCCGCCGCTGCGTACGCCGGCACCGGTGCCGATTCCCGAAGGGACGACGCCCGAGCAGTTGCTGGCGGCGGTGGACCTGGCCGACGGGGACGCCTCACGGGTCACCGGCTGAGGCTCCCGCCTCCTGCCGGCTGACCGGCCCGGGCTCCGACATGCCGTCCCCGCCCCCGCTCGGCGGCCTCCCTGTGAGGCTCATGGCGGCGTGGACGGGACGCGTTTTCGACCCTCTGCGGCCGGCACCGGGGCGCATCCGTCAACCAGTTGACCGGACGGCACCGGCCGGGCAGGCTTCAGGCTCGACTTGCTTCCCCTGCCGGGAGACCGACGGATGACTTCTCACCTGCACGCGCTGTGTGTCGATGCGCGGGAGCCGCTTGGTCTCGCGCGCTTCTGGGCGGCCCTCCTCCGCTGGGACGAGCCTGCCGGACCCTTTGACGGCGTCACGCTGCTGCCCGGTGACGACACCGGGTTCCGGCTTCTCTTCCTCCCGGCCCGGGAGCGGAAGAGAGACCGGAACCACATGCACTTCGACCTGACGAGCGCCTCCCTCGACGACCAGAAGCAGGTGGTGGAGAGGGCGCTCGGACTCGGCGCCCACCACATCGACGTCGGTCAACGCCCGGAGGACGGGCATGTGGTCCTCGCCGACCCGGAGGGCAACGAGTTCTGTGTCATCGAGCCGGGCAACCGCTTCCTCGCCGAGTGCGGGTTCATCGGGGCGCTGGCCGGTGACGGCTCGCAGGAGACCGGTTACTTCTGGAGCCGGGCGCTGGGCTGGCCGTTGGTCTGGGACCAGGACGAGGAGACCGCGATCCGCTCACCGCACGGCGGCCCGAAGATCACGTGGGGTGGTCCGCCCCTGATGCCGAAGACGGGCAAGGAGCGGCTGCACTTCGATCTCGCTCCACCGCCCGGCAGCGACCAGCGGACCGAGGTCGACCGGCTCGTCTCGCTCGGGGCGACCCGCGTCGAGACCGGCCAGGGAGGCGCCGGCGAGGGAGGCGTCGGCCACGGGGGTGCCGGCCGGGTCCTGATGGCCGACCCCGACGGTCACGAGTTCTGTGTGCTGCCCCCCTCTGACCCCCGTTGAGCGCGGTGCTCGGTGCCGGCCAGGTCACGGCGGCAGGGAGGGCCGAACGCGGCCGACTCGATCCGGTGACGACGCCAGACGGCAACTGAGCGGGCCACGGAGGCTGTTAGCGTGACCCGCATGCGCGCACCACTGGGTCCGTTCGAGGACGTCTTGTTCCCGCCGACCAGATCATCTATGTCGACACCGACCCGGCGATCGCCGACACGGCCGTCCTGGTCGAGCACTACGGTCCGGAGCTGCTGGACCGGTCGGCCAACTGCTTGGTCGTCAAGGGCAAGAGGGGCGGTCTCGCCACCTTCGCCGCCTGCGTGGTGCTCTCCCGGGCCCGGGTCGACGTGAACGGTGCAGTACGCCGGCACCTCGGGGCCCGCCGGGTGACCTTCGCCCCGATGGACTCGGTGGTCGGCGAGAGCCGCATGGAGTACGGCGGCATCACACCGGTGGGCCTGCCCACGGACTGGCCCCTGCTGCTGGACCCCGCGGTGGTCGACGAGGAGTGGGTCCTGATCGGCAGCGGCCGTCGGCGCGGCAAGCTGATCGTCCCGGGTAAGGCCCTGGCCGCTCTCCCCGGAGCCACCCTGGTCGAGGGCCTGGGAATCTGACCCGGGACCCCAGGGGACGTCAGCCTTCGGAACGCGGGCGTGACCGGCGCCCGTCCGGTCCGAGCGCCTCCCGTGACGCGTCCGCCACTGCCCCGGCGTCCATGCACGCTGCACGCGTCGGGGCATGGTCCGGCAGCACAGCGCCCCGCTCCACACCCGGCCCCGCACCGGGAGTCAGTCTCCGTGTCGTGGTTCACATCGCCTGGTCGTGCGCGGCCTGCGGCACCACGCCTCCCGGGCCGGGTGCCGCGTCAGGACGGGCAGGTCAGGCGCGGCCGTCCAGGCGGGGTATCTCGATCGCGGGGCAGCGGTCCATGACCATGTCCAGGCCCGCCGCACGCGTCCGCTCGTATGCCGCCTCGTCGACCACCCCCAGCTGGAACCAGACCGCCTTGGCGCCGGCCGATACCGCGTCGTCGGCGACCTGACCCGCGAGGTCGCTGTTGACGAACACGTCCACCACGTCGACCGGGAAGGGTATGTCGGCCAGCGAGGCGTACCCTCGCTCGCCGTGGACCGTCTCGGCCTTGGGGTGCACCGGCACGATCTTCTTGCCGAAGCGCTGAAGGACCTCGGCCACCCCGTACGCCGCCCGGGAGCGGTTGTCGGAGAGGCCGACCACGGCCCAGGTGTCACCGGTGTCCAGAAGAATCCTGCGGACCGTCTCATCGTCTGCGTACATGCCCGGACAACGGACGGTGGCTCCGGACCATTCCCCACGTACGGGTGAACGAGACGGTGGACCGGGCGCATAGGGTGGACTGATGCAGGAGCAGTACCGGACCGTCGCAGGCACAGGTGTACACGAGACCGAGATCAACCGCTCGCGGTTCCTCTGCGCGCTGAGCCCAGCCGCCACCGAGGAGGAGGCGCAGGCGTTCGTGGCGCGTGTCCGCGCCGAGCATCCCACCGCCACCCACAACTGCTTCGCGTACGTGATCGGCGCGGACGCCTCCGTGCAGAAGGCCAGTGACGACGGCGAGCCGGGCGGCACCGCCGGGGTGCCCATGCTGCAGATGCTCCTGCGGCGCGAGGTGCGGTACGCGGTCGCCGTCGTGACCCGTTACTACGGCGGGGTCAAGCTCGGCGCCGGCGGGCTCATCCGTGCCTACGGCGGAGTGGTCGGCGAAGCCCTCGACGCGCTGGGCACGGTCACCCGGCGGCGGTTCAGGCTGGCCACCGTGACCGTCGACCACCAGCGTGCGGGAAAGCTGGAGAACGATCTCCGCGCGACCGGCCGGAACGTGCACGATGTGCGTTACGCGGAGGCGGTCACCATCGGGGTCGCGCTGCCGGACGCCGACGTCGACGGTTTCAGGGCCTGGCTGG
>NZ_KL585425.1:105819-118036 GCF_000721935.1 Streptomyces sp. NRRL WC-3549 | reverse complement strand
CCCCCGCCGGTTCGGCGAGGCTCGACCTGGGGGACGAGGCGTACGGAGACGTCCGGCCCGGCTGACAGGCCACCCCGCGTCATCGGACCGGACGGGGTCGCCGCTGCGTACGGCCGGACCGACCAGGTGCGGCTGGGCGGTCCGATCATCGACCTGGTTGGCTGGCCGACCGGCCGGGGCTTGCGCTGCTCGACTCCGGCCGGGGCTTCCCGCGCTGCGATGACCGGCAGGTCTACACCGGAGCCACCCGCTATCCGCCACCCGCCACGCGGTCGCGGCCGCCCTCGACGCCGCGATGGCCAGGGCTCCGAGACCGAACGGCGAACGGCCACCGACCGGCAGCCGCACGAGACCACGACGGCCGGGGCGTGGGCGAAGGCGTGCAAGCGAGAGCAGCCGGCCCGCAGTCGGACAGCGCCGTCCCGGCCGCGCCGTTAGCTCCGCTCGTGCTGCCTGCACCGCGCCAGGCCGCAGGTCGAGCCAGGCATACTCGATGATTCATTGAGTCGAGGGCGGAGAAGGAGTAGTGCCCGGGTGGCCAGCGGCTCACCTCCGCTCGCGCGGAGAGGACAGCGGCCGTCACCTGCGTCTGCTGGGCGGCCCCGGCTCACCTCCGCTCGCGCGGAGAGGACTCTCAAACCGGGCGAGGACGCCGCGCTCGACACGGCTCACCTCCGCTCGCGCGGAGAGGACTCTGAGCTCTGGACCAATTACGCCAAGCCCATCGGCTCACCTCCGCTCGCGCGGAGAGGACACCTCGTCCTCGTTCCACGGCGTCTTCTCACGCGGCTCACCTCCGCTCGCGCGGAGAGGACACAAGTCAGGGAGATGCCATGGACAACGCCACCGGCTCACCTCCGCTCGCGCGGAGAGGACGGATGCTGCGGATGGTGGCCACGGTCGTGCTCCGGCTCACCTCCGCTCGCGCGGAGAGAACATGACGGTGCCGTGCCTCGCCGGACCTGGCGACGGCTCACCTCCGCTCGCGCGGAGAGGACATGCGGCGCCCCTGCCACCTGCGGATTTCCGGCGGCTCACCTCCGCTCGCGCGGAGAGGACTCGCTGCCCGCGGCGGATGCGGCGAGCAAACCCGGCTCACCTCCGCTCGCGCGGAGAGGACAACTACAGCTTCGCCAACCCCACGACGTACACCGGCTCACCTCCGCTCGCGCGGAGAGGACGAGATCCCGTTGGGCTGGCTGACCGGCGGCGGCTCACCTCCGCTCGCGCGGAGAGGACTGTTCCTGGACCGCCGCCGCGTAGCGCTCGGCCGGCTCACCTCCGCTCGCGCGGAGAGGACGTACCCGTGAGCTGAGCGGGGGCAACGTAGGGCGGCTCACCTCCGCTCGCGCGGAGAGGACGCCTGGTCCACCCCCGACGACACCGCCCTCGCCGGCTCACCTCCGCTCGCGCGGAGAGGACGGCCGGAGCCGGACCGGCATCACATGGGGGCACGGCTCACCTCCGCTCGCGCGGAGAGGACCGGATCGGTGACGGCAGCAACCGGATCAACCCCGGCTCACCTCCGCTCGCGCGGAGAGGACCCGCGCAGTCGGCGTTCGGCAACTGGGCGCTGCGGCTCACCTCCGCTCGCGCGGAGAGGACGAGATCCAGCTCGCCCGAGGCGGCCTCAGGTACGGCTCACCTCCGCTCGCGCGGAGAGGACGTGTCGAAGCGCCCGCGCTGCGCCTGGACGTCCGGCTCACCTCCGCTCGCGCGGAGAGGACACAGCCTCACCGTCCCCGTGTGTCTGGGCAGCCGGCTCACCTCCGCTCGCGCGGAGAGGACTGACGGTCTTGTCGGACAGGCTGTCGCGGGCACGGCTCACCTCCGCTCGCGCGGAGAGGACGTACCAAAACCCCGGGGTCTGCTCCCTCGGGCCGGCTCACCTCCGCTCGCGCGGAGAGGACCTACGAAGTTTCATACCTAAAGTCTATGCACGCGGCTCACCTCCGCTCGCGCGGAGAGGACCCTTCCTGACCTGGGTTTCTTCAGGGGGTTTGCAATCCCTTTGCCATGATCCATGGAGTCCGTGCCTTTGCCCTTCGCTGACTGCCAGGTGAGTGTACGGCTGTCAGTACGTTGCCGGGGCGGAGCCAAGGGTTCTCCTCCCCGTGTCAGTGCTGGGTGGTATCTCTGGCTCATGACGACGTGTGGTGGCGCAGCCACGGGCAATTGCCCGTTAGATGCTCGCCTTTGGGGCAAGGAGTTGGGGCTGGCTCGCCCGTATCCGGTGATCTGCCATCTTCTTGATACTGCTGCCGTGTTCCAGCAGTTGTGGGACGTGCTCCTCAGCGACAGGACCCGGCTGGGCATCGCGGACGCACTCGGGTTGAGTGCTCAGGATGCGCGTTCTGTGGTGTCGTTCTGGGCAGGTCTGCACGATGTAGGGAAGATCTCCCCGCCGTTTCAGGCGCAGGTGCCTGATCTCTACGCCGAGATCCGGGACGATCCCGCGTACTCGTCCGCTCCGGGGGCGGACCGGGAACGGGCGTTCCGGCATGAGATCGCGTCGCATTGGGCGTTGACTCAGTTGTTTGCGGAGGTTGGTTATCCGCCGGTTGAGCGGGTGGTTCGAAGGGCGGTGAGCCATCAGGTTGCTCAGCTGTTGGGTGGGCATCACGGATTTTTCGGCGCCGTGTTGAGTTCTAAGCGGTTGGCGGCTGCGGCTGCTTACGAGCCGGGTCTGGGTGGTGATGGCTGGGCGGAGCAGCGGCGGGTTCATTTCGCTGAGGTACGGCGGGTCGTTGGAGCGTGGGCTGTGCCGTCGGGTGGGTTGTCGCCGGGGTTGGCGGTGGTGGTGTCGGGGTTGGTGGTGGTGGCGGACTGGTTGGCCAGTCAGGTGTCTTTCATCGAGTCGCGATTGCCGGAGGAGGGCTGGCGGGGGTTGGCGGGGGATGTCGACGCGCATTGGCGAGAGGCCGAGCCGGGGGCTGTTGCGGCTGTGGAGTCGGCGCGGTTGGGTCGGGCGCGGTTCGGTGCTGACGGGTTCGCTGAGATGTTTCCTTACACGCCGAATGCCCTGCAGTTGGACGTGGTGGAGCGGTTGCCTGGGCTTGTGACTGGGGGACCGGGGTTGGTGTTGGTGACTGCACCGACCGGGGACGGGAAGACGGAGGCGGCGTTGTATGCGGCCTCCGTGCTGGGGCGTGCGGCTGGGGCGAGAGGGTTGTACTTCGCTTTGCCGACGATGGGGACTGCGGATGCGATGTTCTCGCGGGTTGCGGCGTTCGCCGAGCGGGCGATGGCTGGTGAGCGGGCGTTGACGTTGTTGCATTCAATGGCGTGGCTCAGTCCGGTGTATCGGGCTGGCGAGGTGGCGTCGGCGGCGGGTGGGGTGAGTGCTGGCAGGGGGACGGCTGTGGAGGCTGATGGGTGGCTGCGGGGGGCGAAGCGTGGGCTGCTGGCCCCGTTGGGGGTGGGGACGATCGATCAGGCGTTGAGTGGGGTGTTGCCGTTGCGGCACAACGCTCTGCGTCTGTTCGGTCTTTCCGACAAGGTGGTCGTGGTGGACGAGGCCCATGCTTACGGTCCCTGGATGCATCAGCTGTTGCTGCGGTTGTTGGAGTGGCTGGGTGCGTTGGGGGCTCCGGTGGTGTTGCTGTCGGCGACGTTGACGGGTCGTGCGGCTGGTGCGCTGGTCGATGCCTATCGGCGAGGGGCGGGCTTCCCGGAGCCGTCCGAAGTAGCGCCGTGTTATCCGGGGTGGCTGTTCGCCAGCGGTGTGACGGGTGAGGTCTCGCCTGCGTGGGGGACGGCGAGTAACCGGGTGCGGACGTTGCAGGTGTCGCGCCGGTGCGTGGTGTGGGATACCGAGGAGACCTCCGAGCGGTTGCGGGCGGGTGGGCGTCGGGAGGTGCTGCGCGAGGTTCTGCAGCCGGTTGCGGTTATGGGTGGGACGGCGCTGGTGTGCTGTACGACGGTGGCGGAGGCCCAGCGGACCTATCGCGACCTGTGTCTGGCGTTTCCCGAGCTCGCCGGGTGCGAGGGCGGGTTGCGTGTGCTTCATTCCCGGTTTCCGGCGGATGTCCGTAGCCGTATCACTTCGGAGTGTGAGGCGGCGTTCGGGAAGCCCCAGGGGGAGGTTGTGGAGCCGCGACCGGCGTCGATTCTTGTGGCGACGCAGGTGGTGGAGCAGTCGCTGGACCTGGATTTCGATCTGGTGGTGAGTGACTTGGCGCCGTTGGCACAGCTGTTGCAGCGGGCGGGGCGTGGTCGGCGGCATGAGCGTGGTGCGGCGGGTCGGCCGGGGTGGTCGTTGCCTGAGGATGAGCCGGCGTTGGTGGTGTTGGATCCGTTCGTGGACGGGGGTGGTGGGGTTCCTCGTGTGTGGGGGTCGGTGTATGACGAGGGGTTGCTGCGGCGTACGTCGTTGATCTTGGAGCGGTGTGGGGGGCGGGGGATCGTGGTACCTGGGGATGTTCAGCGGTTGGTGGATGAGGTGTACGAGGAGGGATTTGTCGACGGTTTGGAGGGTGCTGCGCGGGAGGAGCTGGCGCGGATGGACGGGGAGCGTCAGGCGGGTGAGGTGGCGGAGGCGCATGTGGCGGCGTGGGTCGGTGTCTGTTCGCCGGCTGATGTGGCTGGGGATCTGCATCGGTTGTCGCGTCGTGAGGAGGGGGTGACGGAGGAGTTGCTGACGACCCGTCTGGGGGCGGATTCGGGGCGGGTGCTGTGTCTGTACGAGCAGGTGGACGGGTCGGTGACCTTGGACGCGGAGGGTGTGCTGGGGGTGCCGCGGGGTGGTCGGCGGGGGCTTGGGCGGGAGGAGCTGGCATTGGTGGCCGGGCGGGTGGCGCCGGTGCCGGGGAAGTGGGTGAGGGGCGAGGACCGGGGTGCTCCCGTGCCGTCGGGGTGGGGCGATCATCCGGTTTTGCGTGATCTTGTGCTGTTGCGTATGCGGTTGACCGGCGAGGTGTGGAGTTGCCGCCTCGGTGACCGGACGGTCACGCTTTCCATTGTCGGTCTCGAAGAAAACTGATCAAGTTCACACTTCCTTCACGCAACCCGCGCTTTTTCGTTACTTTGCATGCGGTGGGCCGCCCTGTCGGGCAGCACGCCCTCGGGCCTTCTCGACCGCTGTGCGGTATGACCCAGTTGACAGGACACCCATGCAGGACGCCACCTACAACCTGATCGACCAGCCATGGATCCCGGTGCGCTGGAAACCCGACACCTCTCTCGATGCCCGCCCTGACTACCTGGGCCTGCACGACCTGTTCGTGCAAAGCGCTGACATCGCCTCCCTCGCCGTCGCTGACGCACCGGCCCACTCCGCCCTCTTACGCGTCCTGTACGCACTGACCGCCCGGATCACCGGCCTCGATGAATCCGGCCCCGGCGACTGGGGCGAGCGGCGCTTGGACGTGCGTGACAACGAAGCATTCGACCAGGCCCAGGTGACTGCGTACTTCGGCCCGTTACGGAGCCGCTTCTTCCTGTACGACCCTCAGGGCGGACGGCCCTGGATGCAGGATGCCCGCCTCGCGCAGCAGTGCGACACGGAAAACACCGCCGGCGTGAACAAGCTGATCGTGACCCGCCCTTCCGGTAACAACCATTCATGGTTCCGGCACGACACCGACGCCGCCCCCGACCTGCCGACCGCGCAGGAAGCCGCTCTCAGCCTCCTGATCTGGCACTGTTACGGCCCTTCGGGCCGCTGCTCGTCCCGCGACGTCAACGGGACGAAATCCGCCAGCGCCACTGCGGGCCCGCTGCGCACCGCGCTCTCCTACCATCCCGAAGGCGAATCGCTCTTCGAAACGCTTCTGGCCGGCCTGGTCCCCCCGGCCTCTACGGTCCGGCGCACGGAAGACCTCTGCCCCTGGGAATGGGACACCCTGCCCGACCCGGACCGTCCGCCGCGGGCCTCCCACGGGCCGTGCTCGCGGCTCACCGCCCGCTCCCAGCACGCACTGCTCCTGGTCCCCGCCGATGACGGCGATCACGTGCAGGACGCGTTCATCACCTGGGCCTACCGCGGTGAGCGCATGCCCAGGGAGGACGACTACCTGATCTGGCAGATCAGCCAGCAGGGCAACCGCTATCCACGCCCTGCCGACGCCCAACGCGCGTTGTGGCGGGACCTGGACGCGCTGCTGCTCCAGCACCCTCCTGCCGGCAACGCCCACCCCGAGCAGCCACGCGTGTTCGACTCAGCCATGGAGGTCTCCGAGGACCTGCGGGTGCGGGCGCTCGGCTTCGATCAGGAAGGCCAGGCCAAGGACACCCAGTTCGTCGACGCGGGTACCCCGCCCGTGCTGGGGTTCGCGGAGCGCAACGACCCGCGGACGGTGCCCGCGGTGGGGCGGCTGCGGCAACTGGGCGAGCTGTACGGGCGCCGCTTGGACCGTGCGGTGAAACGGGCGTGGGCCGCGTACGTGAAGGACGCGAAAGCGGACGGCGGCGCGTGGGCGGCTGACGCGGGAGCCCGGTACTGGCCCCGGGCCGAAGCTGAATTCTGGAAGCGGTTCGCCTGTCTGGACCGTACCGGAACCCTTCCCGACGCAGGGTTCGACCCGGGACAGACCCGTCGTGCCTTTCTGCACCTGGCCGAGGAGGCGTACGACGCGGTGACCGCGCCGGTGACCCGGACACTGCGCGGAGCGAAGGCGGTGTCCGAGGCCCGGATCGACCTGTACGGCGGCCCCCGCAAGAAGCGGGCCGCTTCACCTACGAACGCCAAGGCCAAGGAGCCCACGGGATGACCACCGCCTCGACGCAGCCCCCCGTCGCCGGGAGCCAAGCACCTCCTAAGGACTCCGTGGAGGCCGCGGCGATCCCGCAGCAGTCGGCAGGAGCACGCACACACCGCTCACGCGCCTTCACCCGGTGGGTCGAGGAGACGTGCGCGAAGGATCCCGGCGCCCGGACGGCACTGCGTAGCGGCCTGCGCAAGGACCTGGACGCGGTGCCCCGTATGCACCGGCTGATCGCACCGTGGCTCCCCGAAACACCGTCCCCGGACGTGGAACGCGCGTATTACGCGGTGGCCGCGATGATCGCCGCTCAGCCGCGGAGCGCACTCCGGCGCCCCGACCACGCTGAGGCCGACCCGGCCCGAGGGGAGGGTGAGCGCCGGTCGGGTGCGCCGGAAACCGGTCGGTTCGGTGCGAGCCTGGGCACGACGTTCGCCCTGGCGGTGGTGCAGGGGCCCGGCAGGGAGAAGGAGATGCGGGCCGGCACCGCCGAAGCCCGCCTCAACCTCCTCACCCGGCAGAGCCCCGCCGGTCTGCACCGGCACTTGCCGGCTTCCGTGAGCTACCTGTGTTCCCTGGGCGTGGACGTCGACTGGGCGCAGGTACTCGACGATCTCAGCCACTGGCGCAGGCACTCCGGCCGGATCTCCCGGCGTTGGCTGCAGGACTTCTACCGGCTGCGCGCCAAGGATCCCCTGGCCGACGCGGACGGCCAGGACGCGCAGGAACTGCAACAGCCGCAGCCTGTCGAAGAGGCCCCGACCGGCTGATCCGGGCACGGTACGCCGTCTGCCACTCACCGCACTTCCCGGGGCGAGGACTCGCACCTCCCCCGCTTTTTGCACCTCGTCACTCAAGGAGTCGTACGTCATGCTGCCCGTCGCCCGTTTCATCGACATCCACATCGTCCAGAGTGTTCCCTTCGCCAACCTCAACCGCGATGACACGAACTCCGTGAAGACCGTCCAGTACGGCAACGTGCTGCGCACGAGGGTCAGCAGCCAGTCCTGGAAGCGTGCCGCGCGCGGCACCTTCGAGGAGCGCATCGGGCAGGCGGCCCTGCGTACCCGCCGTATCGGTGAGCGTGTCAGCCGGGTTCTGGAACAGGAGCGGGGGTGGCCCCGGCCCCTGGCGGAGCGGGCCGGCGGGCACGCGGCCGCCGCGAGCAGCATCAAGTTCGAACTGGCGAAGGACCCCGAGGACACCAAGCAGGTCCTCGCGAACCGGGTCCTGACCAACGCCATGGTCTACGTTCCCGAGGCGGCCGTGGCCGAGCTGGCCGACCTCGCCGAGGAGCACCGGGACAAGCTGGAGAGTGCCAAGGACATCAAGAAGCCCTCGGACAAAAGCGTGCTGCCCAAGGACCGCGTCGAGAACGTACTGCGCTCACGTAACGGCGTCATCAACCTCTTCGGCAGGATGCTCGCCGAGGTCGACAACGCCGGCGTCGACGGCGCCGTCCAGGTCGCGCACGCCCTGACCACCCACGAAACGGACGTCGAGCTCGACTACTTCGCTGCCGTCGACGACGTCACAGCCACCTGGAACGATGCCACCGGCAGCGGCCACATGGGCCACACCGAATTCAGCTCCGGCACCTTCTACCGCTACGCCACCATCGACCTGCGCGACCTCGCCACGAACATCGGTCACGACACCACCGCGTTGCGGGAACTCACCGACGCCTTCCTGAGCTCCTTCATCCTCTCCCTGCCCCAGGCCAAGAAGAACTCCACCGCTCCCCACACCATCCCCGATCTCGTCCACCTCTCCGTGCGCACCGACCGGCCCGTCTCCTACGCCGCGGCGTTCGAAAGCCCCGTAGCCGCCTCAAGCCAGGGTGGTTACGCCCCAGCCTCCTGCGAAGCCCTCGCCGTATACGCCCAGGCCGCGAACACGCTCCTGGGAACCCGCCACATCCTGGCCTCCGGGTGGGCCGGCCTCGACGCCAAGGGACTGGACGGGCTCGGCGACCGCCACACGTCCTTCGACTCCCTCGTCACCGACGCCCTCAACGCCGCCCTTCCCGTCCAGACCGCCGGAGCCACCGCATGAACACCCCGCTCCCACCCCCGGACACCGAAAGGCCCCCGCCGCGGCAGGGCCTGCTCCTGCGCCTGACCGGCCCACTGCAGTCGTGGGGCCTGCACAGCCATTTCAACGAACGCGACACCGCTCCCTTCCCCACCCGCTCCGCCGTCATCGGACTGCTCGCGAGCTCGCTCGGCCGGCACCGCAACGAACCGATCGATGACCTTGCCACCCTGTCCATGACCGTGCGCACCGACCGCCCCGGCGTCCTGCTCCGCGACCTGCACACCGTCGGCGGCGGACTGTCCGGCAAACAGACGGTCACCACCGCCGAAGGCAAGAAACGCCCGGGCGATACCGGCACACTCCTCACCCACCGCACATACCTCGCCGACGCCGCCTTCACGATCGCCCTCACACACGACGACCAAGCACTGCTCGATACCTACGCCGACGCCCTGTGCCACCCCCGCTGGCCGCTCTACCTGGGCCGCCGTTCATGCCCGCCCGAAGGCCCCCTCCTGCTCGGGCACAGCAACGACGCCCTGCACCACCTCATCCACCTGCCCATCACCGCACCCACGCCCCGCCCGACTCAGAGATCCCGGCCCGTCGACTTCCTCGCCGACCAACCGCTCACCCATCTGCCTGCCCACCCCGACATGCTCACACCGGGCAACCAGGACGGAACCCACCCCTCCAGCACCCTCAACGACCAACCCACCGGCTTCCACCCACGCCAACGCTCCTACCGCGCCCGCCCTCTGTACCGGCGCACCCTGCACCTACCCCGGGACCAGTTCACCGGCCTGGGCACCAACCACCTCACCACCCTCACCCGCTACCTGCGCACCCACCAGCTCACTGCACCGGAAGGGAGCCGTCAGTGACCACCTGGCTCACCCGACTCGTCCCCGACGCCCGCTCCCGCGAAGCCCGCCGCGATCTCGCCGGAGCCACCGGCATGCACCGCCGCATCATGTCCCTCTTCCCTCCGGACGCCGGCCCCGACCCCCGCGCCCGCTTCGCCATCCTCTTCCGCACCGAAGACGCCCCCACCGGAACGCACATCCTCATCCAGTCCAACCACGAACCCGACCTCGCCCGTCTTCCCGCCGGCTACGGCACCGCCCTCACCCGCCCTCTCGACGCACTGCTCGACGCCCTCCAGTCCGGACTCACCATCCGCTACCGCTGCGTCGCCAGCCCCGTCCGTAAACCTGGCGCCACCACCCGCGCCCTCCACAACCTGCCCCCCGTCGTCGCCCTCACCGGAACCGCTGCCGACGAATGGTGGCTGCGACAGGCCGACCTGTCGGGCCTCAAATCCCTCACACTCCTCTCCCACCCCCTCGACGCCGCCCAAGGCCGACGCCCCACCACCGGCACGCCTCAACGCATTCACCACGCACGCACCCAGTTCGACGGAACCGCAGCCGTCATCGATCCCGACCTCCTGCGCACGAAAATCACCGAGGGCATTGGACGCGGCAAGGCCTACGGCTGCGGACTCCTCAGCATCGCCCCAGCAAAGCAGCCCCGATGACAGCACCCGCCCGCAAGCCACCGACCACCAGCACCGCGAGACGTAAACTCACCTCACCCACCGTCGCGATGCTTCCCCGCATAGCCGACTCCCTGTCCTTCCTCTACCTCGACATCGTCCGCATCCACCAGGACGACACCGGCGTATGCGCGGAAGTAACCAGCGAACAACGAGGCACCGAGACCGTCTACCTCCCCACCGCAGCCCTCAGCTGCGTCCTGCTCCGACCCGGCACCTCCATCACCGCCCGCGCCCTCACCACTTTCGCCCGCAACGGCACCACCGTCATCACCGCAGGATCCGGCGGCGTGCGCTGCTACTCATCCGCCGTCCCCGAGTCCCTCACCACCACCTGGCTCGAACGCCAAACCCGAGCCTGGGCCAACGACACCCACCGCCTCGCCATCGCCCAGGCCATGTACGAAAAACGCTTCGGCCTCGGCACAGCCACCGACGGCACCAACCTGGACAAGCTCCGCGGCATGGAAGGCCAACGCGTCAAAGCGCACTACCAACTCCTCGCCCGCCAATACAAGATCGGCAGATTCCGCCGCGCCTACGACCCCGCCTCCTGGGACACCCAGGACCCAGTCAACCTCGCCCTCTCTTCAGCCAACACCTGCCTGTACGGCATCGTCCACGCTGCCATCACCGCACTCGGCTGCTCGCCAGCCCTCGGATTCGTCCACAGCGGCAACCAGCAGGCACTCGTCTACGACATCGCCGACCTCTACAAGGCAGAGCTGACCATCCCGCTCGCCTTCTCCCTCCACGCCTCCAGCAACCCCGAAGCCGAGGCCAGACGGTCCTTCCGAAACGAGTTACGCCTCTTCCGGCTCCTCCCACGCATCGTCACCGACATCCAACAACTCCTCGACCCGAACACCACCTACGAAACCCCCGATCCCGAGGAACAACTCGTAGACCTCTGGGACCCGATCGCCGGAGCGGTCCCAGGAGGCACCAACCACGGGAGGGACATGCCATGACCCGTGCCGCAGGAAGGCGATACGCATGTCCTCGATGATCGTCATCTCCGCCACCGCAGTCCCAGACCATCTCCGCGGTGCTCTCACCCGCTGGCTCCTCGAAGTCACACCGGAGCTGTACGTCGGCACTGTCTCCGCGAAAGTCCGCGACGAACTGTGGGCATCAGTGGCCGCCTGTACAGGCGACGGCATGTCCGTCCTCGCGTACCCAGCCGACAACGAACAGGGCTTCCAACTCGAAACGGCAGGGACCCGGCGTCGAACACCCACCGACTTCGACGGCCTGACGCTGATTTCCTTCCGACGAGACATTCAAGAAATGGCAAATCCCCTCTAAGATGCCAGGTCAGGAAGGGTCCTCTCCGCGCGAGCGGAGGTGAGCCGTCCAACTGAACGAGACTTTGCGGCTGCTGATGGTCCTCTCCGCGCGAGCGGAGGTGAGCCGTCCGCGGCTGAGGTCCCGGCCGCTCGCCCGGCCGTCCTCTCCGCGCGAGCGGAGGTGAGCCGTGGAACGGGGTGTCTCGCGGGAGGATGCCGAGGTCCTCTCCGCGCGAGCGGAGGTGAGCCGGAACGTCCACGGCCCGAGGCCCGCCCGTGACAGTCCTCTCCGCGCGAGCGGAGGTGAGCCGTGGGCGGCGAGGCCGAGGAGGAGGACCAGGACGTCCTCTCCGCGCGAGCGGAGGTGAGCCGAACGAACCGTCGCCGTCGAGCACCACGACGTGGTCCTCTCCGCGCGAGCGGAGGTGAGCCGTTCCTGCTGACTGGGAAGACGCTGACCGATCAGTCCTCTCCGCGCGAGCGGAGGTGAGCCGGCGTCCAGGTCGCGGCGGTCTGCCGCACGGGTGTCCTCTCCGCGCGAGCGGAGGTGAGCCGTCCACGGCCTTGACGGCCGGTACGCCTGCGGAGTCCTCTCCGCGCGAGCGGAGGTGAGCCGGGACCGCCACCGGCTA
>NZ_KL585425.1:105139-105577 GCF_000721935.1 Streptomyces sp. NRRL WC-3549 | reverse complement strand
GAGGTGAGCCGCCACCTGGAGGAGCCGCTGTACCCGTGCCGGTGTCCTCTCCGCGCGAGCGGAGGTGAGCCGAGCAGCGCTACGCCGCTCGCACCGGTAGCCAGGTCCTCTCCGCGCGAGCGGAGGTGAGCCGCCGCCCGCCAGATGCACGAATGGTGCGATGAAGTCCTCTCCGCGCGAGCGGAGGTGAGCCGCGCGTGCGCCCATCGATCTCGGCAACCTCGACGTCCTCTCCGCGCGAGCGGAGGTGAGCCCGATTATCGGTTCGCTTCACCGAACCTCCACATGTCCTCTCCGCGCGAGCGGAGGTGAGCCGCACTACCAGGGCAGCGCATCGGACCTGGGCGCGTCCTCTCCGCGCGAGCGGAGGTGAGCCGGTTGTGCGCGACCTGAAGGACACGGGCAGCGAGTCCTCTCCGCGCGAGCGGAGGTGAGCCG
>NZ_KL585425.1:101466-104918 GCF_000721935.1 Streptomyces sp. NRRL WC-3549 | reverse complement strand
CCGCGCGAGCGGAGGTGAGCCGCACCAGACGCGGTCCGGGTCGGTGGACCCGTAGTCCTCTCCGCGCGAGCGGAGGTGAGCCTCTGCGCGGCCTGGGCCTCCGCCTGGCGGGCGTGTCCTCTCCGTGCGAGCGGAGGTGAGCCGCACCCCGCCGAACCCACCGAGTGACCGAGGAGGTCCTCTCCGCGGAGCGGAGGTGAGCCGCTGTCGCTCTGCTCGAACATCAACATCGAGGTGTCCTCTCCGCGCGAGCAGAGGTGAGCCGGCCAGACTTCACGGGCCACCGAGTGCGCCCGTTTCCTCTCCTGATCAAGCTCGATTTCATGTGACGCGATGGTCATTCGATATGCAGACCTTCGGGCGGGAACATTCAAGCGTGCGGGTTCCGTGGGGAATGCCCGCCCGGGGAACACCGCGGGCAGCCGTGATCGTCTCCCCGGATGTCGCGGAAGGCCTAGGCCCCCGGACGGAACCGGCGGCGACTGGCGCTAACGTAATCAGCGGGGACGGCAGCGCCGGGACCGGCCCGGCGGCAGGTCCGGAAGCGGAACGAGGGCAGACATGCGGGGCGGGGCGGTACGTTGAGGATCCTGCACACCTCGGACTGGCACCTGGGACGGTCCTTCCACCGTGTCCCGCTGCTCGACGCCCAGGCCGCCTACCTCGACCACCTCGTGGAGACGGTGGCGCGGCACGAGGTGGACGCGGTCGTCGTGGCCGGTGACGTGTACGACCGCGCCGTGCCGCCGCTGACCGCCGTACAGCTCTTCGACGACGCGCTGCACGCCGGTGTCCCGACCGTCATGATCTCCGGCAACCACGACTCGGCACGCCGCCTCGGGGTGGGGGCCGGGCTCATCGCGCGCGCCGGGATCCACCTGCGTACCGATCCGGCCGACTGCGCGACCCCCGTCGTCCTGGCGGACCGCCACGGGGACGTGGCCTTCTACGGGCTGCCCTACCTGGAACCCGCACTCGTCCGGGACACCCTGAAGGCCTCCGGCGCCGGACACGAGGCCGTCCTCACCGCGGCCATGGACCGGGTCCGCGCCGACCTCGCCACCCGCCCGGACGGCACCCGTTCCGTCGTGCTGGCGCACGCCTTCGTGGCGGGCGGCGAGCCCAGCGACAGCGAACGCGACATCACCGTCGGCGGTGTCGCCGCCGTTCCCGCCGGGGTCTTCGACGGCGTCGACTACGTGGCGCTCGGGCACCTGCACGGCTGCCAGACGGTCACCGACCGCGTGCGCTACTCCGGCTCACCGCTCGCGTACTCCTTCTCCGAGCACACCCACCGCAAGACCATGTGGCTGATCGACATCGGCCCCTCGGGGGAACTTGCCGCCGAGCGTCTCGACTGCCCCGTGCCCCGTCCCCTCGCCCGGCTGCGGGGCCGCCTCGGCACGCTCCTGGACGATCCCGCCCTGGAACGGCACCGGGACGCATGGGTCGAGGCCACGCTCACCGACCCCGTCCGGCCCGACGAGCCGATGGCCCGGCTCACCGAGCGCTTCCCGCACGTCCTCGCCCTGGTCCTCGAACCCGAACGGGCACCCGAGGACCCCCAGGCCTCCTACGCCCAGCGCCTCGACGGACGCGACGACCACCAGATCGCCGAGGACTTCGTGGCCCACGTACGGGGCGGGAGCGGAGCCAGCGCACAGGAACGCACGGTACTGCGCGCGGCCTTCGACGACGTACGGGTGGACGACACGGTGAACGAGGTGTCCCGTTGAGGCTGCACAGACTGACCCTCACCGCCTTCGGACCCTTCGGCACCACCCAGGAAGTCGACTTCGACGCGCTGTCGTCGGCCGGTCTCTTCCTCCTCCACGGGCCGACCGGCGCGGGCAAGACCAGCGTCCTGGACGCCGTCTGCTACGCGCTGTACGCGGCGGTGCCGGGCGCCCGGCAGAGCCCCGGCGCGCCCCTGCGCAGCGACCACGCACCCGTCGATCTGCCGACCGAGGTCTGCCTGGAGCTGACCGTCGGCGGGCGCAGGCTGGAGATCACCCGGCGGCCCGCCCAGCCCCGCCCCAAGAGGAGGGGCGGCGGCGTCACGACGGAGAAGGCGCAGAGCGGGCTCCGCGAATACCGTCCCGACACGGGCTGGCAGGGGCTCAGCCGCTCGCACCAGGAGATCGGCGAGGAGATCTCCCAGCTCATCGGCATGAGCCGGGACCAGTTCTGCCAGGTGGTGCTCCTGCCCCAGGGGGACTTCGCCCGTTTCCTGCGCGCCGACGCCGAGGCGCGGGGCAAGCTGCTCGGCAGGCTCTTCGACACCCGCAGGTTCGCCGCCGTGGAGGAGCGCCTGGCGGAACTGCGGCGCGCGGCCGAGGCCCGGGTGAAGGCGGCCGACGAGCAGATCCTCGCCCTCGCCCAGCGCATCGCCCAGGCGGCCGGGCCCGCCGCCGAGACGGAGCTGCCGGAGGACCGGCCCGGCGAACCGGGGCTGGCCGAAGGGGTCCTGGAATGGGCGGCCGTCGCACGCGGCGGCGCACGCGAAAGGCTCGGGATCGCCCGGTCGGTCCTGGCCGAGGTGGAGCGCCGCGACGGCGACGCCCGCCGCGCCCTCGACGCCGAACGGGAACTCGCCCGGCTCCAGCAGCGGTACGCGGAGACCCGCCGCAGGGCCGCGGGACTCGAGGAGCGCCGTGCGGAACACGACCGGTGCCGTGAACAGCTGGCACGCGCCCGCAAGGCGGACCTGGTCGCGCCCGCGCTGGAACTCCGCGACGCGGCCGACCGCGCCCACCGCACGGCCGCCGAGGCCCGGGAAGGGGTCTGCGCCCTGCTGCCGCCGGAACTGGCCGACGCGGGCGCCGATCAGCTGGCCGGCCGGGAGCGCGAGCTCAGGACAGAGCTCGGCGCGCTCGACGCCGCCCGCCGTGCCGAGCGGCGCAGCAGGGAGATCGACGACGAACGGGCCCGGATCGACCGGCAGTCCACGGCCGACGACGAGCTGATCCAGGAGACGGCCGCATGGCTGGCGGGCTGGGACACGGTCCGACAGGAGCTGCGGTCCCGCGTGGATCGGGCCCAGGAGGCGGCCACCCGTGCCGAACAACTGGCCGGACGGCTCGACCCTGCCCGCAGGCGGCTGGAGGCCGCCCGCCGGCGTGACGCGCTCATCGCGCAGGAGACCGGGGCCGCGGCTGCGCTGACGGCGGCCCGCGAGCGAGCGGTCGCCGCACACGAGGCGTGGCTCGGTCTGCGGGAGCGGCGCCTCAGGGGCATCGCCGCGGAGCTCGCCGCCGAGCTCGTCGACGGCGTGGCGTGCACGGTGTGCGGATCCGCCGACCACCCCGAGCCCGCCCGCACCGGTGACGACCACGTGGACCGGGCCACCGAGGAGGCGGCGCTCACCGCGCACCGGCGGGCCGAGGAGGCCCGGGCGGAGGCGGAACGCCACCTCGGCCTGATCGGCGAGCGCCTCGACGCGGCACGGGCCG
>NZ_KL585425.1:93864-101259 GCF_000721935.1 Streptomyces sp. NRRL WC-3549 | reverse complement strand
GGAGACGGCGGGGGCCGCCGAGGGCGCTCCGGCCGTGCGCAGGGCCGAGAGCGAGGGCGGGAGCGGAACGGCGGCGGACGACGAACGGGACGGCACCGGCCCGGCGAGCGCGGTGCCGGTGACCGAGCTGGAGGAGACCGTCGTCCGGCTGACCCGGGAGCACAGCGAAGCCCACCGCCTGGCCGCCGGGACGCACGCGGCCCAGGAGGCCCTGGCCGCCGCCGAGCGCGAACACCTCGAACGCCTCGACGCCCGGCAGCGGGCCGAGAGCCGTGCCGCCGCCCGCACCTCGCGGCGCGAGGCACTGGACCGCGAGCAGAGCGCCCTGGAATCCGACCTGGCCGAGGCACGCGGTGCGTCGGACTCCGTGGCCGCGCACGCCGCCCTCCTGGAGCGCCGGGCCGGGCTGCTCGCCGACGCGGCCGAGGCGATGCGGGCCGAGCAGCGCGCGGCCCGGCAGCGCAAGGAGGCCGACGGACGGCTCGCCGACGCCGCCTTCCGAGCCGGCTTCGACACCCCCCGGGCCGCCGCCGCCCAGCTCCTCGACGACACCGCGCAGGGTGAACTCCAGCACCGGATCGACGCCTGGCAGGCGGAGGAGGCAGCCGTCGCCGACCGGCTCGCCGAGGCGGACGCCCGGGAGGCCGCCGGACGCCCGCCCGCGTCCCCGGACACCGCGCAGGCGGTGTACGACCGGTCCGCACGGCAGCTGCGCGAGCGTACGTCCGCGCTCGCCGCCGCCCAGGAACGCTGCGCGGAACTCGACCGGCTCTCCCGGCGTGCGGCGGCCGAGGTGCGCGCGCTCGGACCGCTACGTCAGGAGTACACGCAGGTGGCCCGCCTCGCCGGGCTGACCGCGGGCACCTCGGCGGACAACGAACGCAAGATGCGGCTGGAAGCGTACGTGCTCGCGGCACGCCTCGAACAGGTGGCCGCCGCGGCCTCGGCCCGGCTCCGGAGGATGTCCTCCGGCCGCTACACCCTGGTCCACTCCGACGCCCGGAGCGGTGGCCGCAGAGCAGGGCTCGGCCTGCATGTCGTCGACTCCTGGACGGGCCGGGAGCGCGACACCGCGACCCTGTCCGGCGGTGAGACGTTCTTCGCCTCGCTCGCGCTGGCGCTCGGGCTCGCCGACGTGGTGACGGACGAGGCGGGTGGCGTACGGCTGGACACCCTGTTCATCGACGAGGGCTTCGGAAGCCTCGACGACCAGACCCTGGACGAGGTGCTCGACGTCCTGGACTCCCTGCGGGAACGGGACCGGAGCGTCGGCATCGTCAGCCACGTCGCCGACCTGCGCCGCCGCATCCCCGCTCAGCTCGAAGTGGTCAAGGAGCGGGACGGTTCCGCGGTCCGCCACCGGGTCGGCGGCGCGTTCGGCGGCTGATCGCCGCCGCGCTGCCCGCCGGGGCGGCCCGTCGTCCGGCGGGGCCTGTTCACACCGCGGGCAGCGCGGCGAAGAGCGCCTCGCCGTCGTCCCCGGCGGGCAGGCCGCTGACCTGTCCGTCGCCCACCTCCACCACGCGCCACGCCCCGTCCTCCCGCAGCGCCAGATCGGTCGTCACCCAGCGGCAGCCGAGGCGGCGTACGGCCTCACCGACGGCGTCGAGGGGTGGGGAGGGGACCAGGCCGGGGGTGTCGGGGTGTGCGGTCACCCGCACCGGCCGGCCGTCCACCCACCACACCCGGGCCTCGCCGCCCGCCACGAAGGGTTCGTACGCCCGCAGGACCACACCGCCCGCCAAGAAGTCGTCCTGCAGCTCGACGAAGCGCGCGACGACGGCGGACAGCCGGGCCGTGTCCGTGAGTTGCGGCACGAAGCAGGCCTCGTGCCACTCGTCCTTGCGCGACTTCACGAAGTCCTTCACCACGCCCGGCCCGGGGCCGAGGGGCGCGGCGAGACGGGCCAGGGCGGCGGGAGCGGGCGGAGGAGCGGGCGGAGCGGTGCCGGCCGGCAGGCCGCACCAGACGCTCTTCGGGGTGAGGCCGTCGAACGCCGTGTACCAGCCGGGGAGTTCGTGGGCCGCGCGATAGGCGGCCCCACCCGTCAGCAGGCTGTGGCCCCGCGCGGCGAGCGAGCGTTCCAGCGCCTCGTAACGGTCTGCCGTGACCATCCAGCCCCGGTACCAGTACGCGTGCGAGCCCCCGCCCACCCGGGTGAGGGCCGCCTCCGTGTCCCCGGCGCACAGCGCGTCGTGGTCGATCAACGTGATCCGGGCACCGGTCGCGCGGGCCGCGGCCGCCTCGCGGGCGAACCCGGGGTCCGGTCGGTCCGGCCGCAGGGGGTCCGAACAGAACAAGTACGTGGCCCGCGTCTTCATGGCAGCTCAATCATCGGGGCATCGGGGCATCGGGGCATCGGTACGTCGGCGTGCCGGACTGCCGGGCGGACCGGTGCGGTGTGCACCGGTCCGCCCGCCACCCGGCGATGTCAGAGCGCGGACAGCTCGTCCACCAGGTCGTCCAGGCCCAGCGACCCCTGTGACAGGGCGGCCATGTGCCAGGCCTTCAGGTCGAACGCCTCGCCGTGTGCCTTGCGGGCGTTCTCCCGGCCCAGCAGCCAGGCCCGCTCACCCAGCTTGTAGCCGATCGCCTGCCCCGGCATCGACAGATAGCGGGTCAGCTCGCTCTCCACGAAGTCGGCCGGCCGGCCGCTGTGGTTGCCGAAGAACTCCTCGGCCAGCTCCGGCGTCCAGCGCTCACCGGGGTGGAACGGTGAATCCGCGGGGATCTCCAGCTCCAGGTGCATCCCGATGTCCACGATCACCCGGCAGGCCCGCATCATCTGGGCGTCCAGGTAACCGAGCCGGCGCTCCGCGTCGGGAAGGAACCCCAGCTCGTCCATCAGCCGCTCCGCGTACAGCGCCCAGCCCTCGGCGTTGGCGCTGACCTGGCCGATCGACGCCTGATAGCGCGAGAGGCTGTCCGCGACGTGCGTCCACTGCGCGATCTGCAGGTGATGGCCGGGCACGCCCTCGTGGTACCAGGTGGACACCAGGTCGTACACCGGGAAGCGGGTCTCACCCATGGTGGGCAGCCAGGTGCGGCCGGGACGCGAGAAGTCCTCGGAGGGGCCGGTGTAGTACGGGGCCGCGGCGCCGCCCGCCGGGGCGATCCGGGACTCCACCACACGGACGCGCTCGGCCAGTTCGAAGTGGGTGCCGTCCAGCGCCTCGATGGCCTCGTCCATCAGGCTCTGCAGCCACTCCCGTACCTCCTCCACACCCTCGATGTGCCTGCCGTGCACGTCGAGATGGGCGAGCGCCTCCCACGGGCCCGCGCCGGGAAGGATCCTCTCGGCCTCGGTCCGCATCTCGGCCAGCAGCCGGTGGTACTCGGACCAGCCGTAGGCGTAGGCCTCGTCCAGGTCGAGGTCCGTGCCGTTGTAGTAGCGCGACCAGCGGGCGTACCGCTCACGGCCCACGATGTCGGGGCCGCCCTGGACGGCAGGTGCGTACACCTCGCTCATCCACTTCCGCAGCGCCACCAGCCCGGCGGTGGCCTCCCCGGCGGCCGCGTCCAGTTCCGCGCGGAGCGACTCGGGGCCGGGAGCCACGAACCCCCGGAAGAACCCGTTGCCGTCCTCCCCGGCCGCCCAGACGCCCAACTGCTCGATGAAGGTGGCGGTCGGGCGCGGCCCCCCGTGCAGCTTGCGCTCCAGACCGAGCGCCAAGGAGGCGCGGTAGCCCTCCAGCGCGGCGGGGACCGCACGGAGGCGGGCCGCGACGGCGGCCCAGTCCTCGTCCGTCGCGGTGGGGGTCGCCGTGAACACATCCACGACGCTGTGCACGGGGGAGTGGATGTTGGAGACGGCCCGCAGGTGCTCGTCGGCCTCGTGGACGGCGAGTTCGGCGGTCAGCCGCTCGCGGAGGAGGCGCGCGCAGCGCTTCTCGGCATCGGTGTCCGCGCCGGGCGCCTGCTCGGCCGCGTCGAGTTCCGCCAGCGTGCGGCGGATCAGCTCGGCCTGTGCGGCCTGTCCGGCCGGTGAGAAATCGGGCAGCCTGCCGGAGCTTTCCGCGACGCCGAGATAGGTACCGGTGATCGGGTCGAGTTCGATGAATGCGTCGACGTAGGCGTCGGCGACCTGACGGGGCAGCGCGCTGCTCGAGGTATCTGACATGGGGACATCCTCGTACGGCGGAGGCACCCGCGTCACCGGTATGCGGTACGCGAACTCCGGGGACCCGTCACGGCGCCGTCCTGGACGTCGTCGGCGGGGCCGGGTCCAGGAGGTGGCCGCGGCCTGTCTCCGCCGCTGCCGCCGGGCCGGCCCCCGGCGTCCCGGGGGCGGGACGCGGGTCAGGGAGGTGCGCGTCCGGTGCGGGAGGCAGCAGCGGGCCGCACTCCCACTGCTGGAAGACCAGCCGGGTCTCCACCCGCGCCACCTCACGCCGCGAGGTGAACTCGTCCAGCACCAGCCGCTGCAGATCCGCGGTACCGGCGACCGCCACGTGCACCAGGTAGTCGTCCGGACCGGTGAGGTGGAACAGGGCACGCGATTCCGGCAGCGCACGGATCCGCTCGACGAACGGGCCGATGAGCTCCCGGCGGTGAGGCCGGACCTGTACCAACAACAGCGCCTCCAGGCCCCGTCCCAACCGCGCCGGATCGAGCCGCAGCTGGTGCCCGAGGATCACGCCGGAGCGGCGCAGCCGGGCCACCCGGTCCAGGCACGTGGAAGGCGCCACGCCGACCTCGGCGGCCAGCTCCCGGTACGTCGTCCGGGCATCGTTCTGCAGAAGGCGCAGAATATGCAGATCCACCGGGTCCAGAGCGACAGATTCGGGCATGCGGCGAACGTTACACGGAAGGCCCCCGCACCAGGCCGGTCGATGTTCAGAGTGGTGTCATGGACGCCGAAGCCACCTCGCTGACCTCCCCCGCACCCACCCGGCCCAGGGCGCTCGCCACCGAAGCCGTGCACGCCGGACGCGACGACCTCGCCTCTCTCGGACTGCACGCCGCGCCGATCGACCTGTCCACCACCTACCCCTCGTACGACTCCCGGGCGGAGGCCGGACGCATCGACGCCTTCGCGGCCACCGGCGCCCAGCCGGACGGCCCCCCCGTCTACGCACGCCTGGACAACCCCACGACGGCCCGCTTCGAGAAGGCGCTGGCCACACTGGAAGGCGCCGAGAGCGCGGTCGCCTTCGCGAGCGGGATGGCGGCGCTCACGGCGGTGCTGCTGGCCCGCGCGAGCGCCGGGCTGAGACACGTGGTCGCGGTGCGCCCGCTGTACGGCTGCAGCGATCACCTGCTCGGCTCCGGGCTGCTCGGCACCGAGGTGACCTGGACGGACCCGGCGGGCATCGCGAACGCCATCCGCCCCGACACCGGGCTGGTGATGGTCGAGACGCCGGCCAACCCCACACTCGCCGAGATCGACGTCCGGGCGGTGGCGCACGCCTGCGGTTCCGTGCCGCTGCTCGTCGACAGCACCTTCGCCACGCCCGTCCTCCAGCGGCCCGTCGAACACGGCGCCAGGATCGTGCTGCACAGCGCGACCAAGTACCTCGGCGGGCACGGGGACGTGATGGGCGGTGTCGTCGCCTGTGACGAGGAGTTCGCGGCGACGCTGCGCCAGATGCGGTTCGCCACCGGCGGGGTGCTCCACCCGCTGGCCGGCTACCTGCTGCTGCGCGGCCTGTCCACGCTCGCCGTACGGGTCCGGGCGGCGTCGGCCTCCGCGGCCGAACTCGCCCGCAGGCTCGCGGCCGATCCCCGGGTCGCCCGGGTGCACTACCCGGAACTGGGCGGGGCGATGGTCTCGTTCGAGGTCTACGGAGACCCGCACCGGGTGATCGCGGGCGTCGGCCTGATCACGCCTGCCGTGAGCCTGGGCAGCGTGGACACCCTCATCCAGCACCCGGCCTCCATCAGCCACCGCATCGTGGACGAGGGAGACCGGCGGGCGTCGGGCGTCGCCGACCGGCTGCTGCGGATGTCGGTCGGTCTGGAGGACGTCGAGGACCTCTGGGCCGACCTGTGCCAGGCGCTCAGCGACGGAGCGGTGGCCTCTCCGGCCGCGCGTACGCAAGAGGCGTCTCGGAGGCGGGGCCCGTCCGGGCAGGAGAGTCAGCCGGCCGGGCGGTGATCACCAGGGTGCCCTCCTCGATCTGGTAGTCGAGGGGCAGCGAGAGCGCGCGCATGGCCGCGACCATCCCCGTGTTGTGCGCCTGGGTGACGGCGTACACGCTCTCGCAGCCGGCCTCGGCGGCCAAGGCCACGAGCCTGCCGAGGAGTTCCGAACCGATGCCGCGGCGCTGCCAGTCGTCCTCGACCAGAAGCGCGACCTCGGTCTCGTCGCCGTCCCAGAGCAGGTGACCGAGGGCCACCACCCGGCCCGAGGCCGTCCGGACGGCGAGTGTACGGCCGAACCGCGGGCTCAGCAGGTGGTCCAGATACCGGTCCGCGTCCCGCACCGGGCCGTGGTACCGCAGGGCCAGGGTCTCCTCGGAGCAGCGGCGGTGCAGGGCCCGTGCCGCGGCGAGGTCCCCGGGGCCCGCACGCCGGACGGTGATCTCGTCGCCCTCGGGGAGGGTGAACACGTCCGCACCGCGCGGGACGCGCGGACCGAGCCGGGTGGCGAGCTCCACCAGGGCGCGGGCGCGCGCGAACTCGGTCGGCGTGAAGGGCAGGTACGGGCGTTCGACGGTGACGGTCCCACCCGACGGATCCCTCAGTTCCATGACCGTCTCCTCCAGGAACCCTTCCCCGGGGGCGCCCTCCCCGGCAGGGTGCCCGGAGGCCGCCGGCGCGGGCAACGAGCGGATGGTGCACCGGCCGAGGAGCTGCCGCAGGGCGAGCGGGAGTTCGGCGGCGTCCAGGGCCGTACGGGCGGCGAGACCGAGCACCCGGGTCGGGGCGTCCACCAGGTCGTGCGCGTCGGCGCGCTCGATCCAGGTGGAGGTGCCGCCCGCCGCGGAGACCTCCCGGGTGAGCTGACGGGCCGACAGCGACGTGGGCACCCGCAGCAGGAACTCGTCGACCGTGCCCTGCGCCAAGGGGTGGGTCTGGAGGGTGAGGACGTCGATGCGGTGTCCGGCCAGAGCGGTGCACAGGGCGGCCAGGGCGCCGGGCGTGTCGCGTACCGTCGTCCGCATCCGCCACAGGACCGTTCCGGCTGCCTCCCGGCCCCCGGCGGGCGGGAGCGACGGGTCCGCGCCCGTCGTCCCCGGCGGCTTCGCCGTCTCTGCCGTCTCTGCAGTCTCCGTCGTCCTCGCCGTCACGGGCGCCTTCGTGCCGGAGCCCGGGGGCGGGGCGTGGCTGTGCCGCCGGGCCCACCACGTGTGGAACACCGCCGCGGCGACCAGGGCCGCGGCGGAGGCGATCAGGAGATACGGGCCGTCGGGCCGGTGCCCGACAAGATCGGCGGTCGCGTCGGCCACGGCG
>NZ_KL585425.1:92114-93638 GCF_000721935.1 Streptomyces sp. NRRL WC-3549 | reverse complement strand
CCGTGACGAGCGCGGCCGGCTCGATCAGGTCCCGCCGCCCGTGGTGGGGGCGGCGGGCACTCCCGGCAGGTGTCACATCAGTCATGTACTTCACTGTGACCCAGGGGTGTTGCCTGGTCACGAACGTACTGTGACTGATGGGTTACGTGTGGATCCGGTCGCTCAGCTTCTTCTGCCCGCTGTCGGCGGGAGGCACCCCTCGGCACGGGCGGACGACCGCACCCCGCCCTGCCGCGTGGGCAGCGCCTCGGCCAGCAGGCGGACGCCGCGCGCGATCTCGGCCGGCGAAAGGTGCGCGTACCCCAGAACCAGAGGGACCGTGCCGTCCCCGTCGTCGGCGGCCCCCGCCGAGGCCCCCTCGTGCCCGGTCACCGGATCCGCCGTCGCACGGCACGCGCTGAGCGGCCGCAGCGCGATGCCGGCGGCGGACGCCCGGCGGAGGAGGTCCGGCTGCGGGCCGAACCGTCCGGGAAGACGGGCGATGATGTGCAGCCCGGCGGCGATGCCGCTGACCTCGGTCCCGGGGAAGTGGGCGGCCAGCGCCGTGGTCAGTGCGTCCCGTCGCTCCCGGTAGAGCCGTTGGCAGCGGCGCAACTGCCGGTCGTAGCCGCCCCGGCGGACGAAGTCGGCGAGCACCGCCTGGTCGAGCGCGGGGTTCCCCAGGTCCATCGTCCGTTTGCGGGCGACGATCTCCTCGGTCATCGACGCGGGGGCGATCAGCCAGCCGAGCCGGAGACCCGGAGCCAGCGACTTGCTCACCGAGCCGGTGTACACGACGTGTTCGGGGTCCAGCCCCTGCAACGCTCCCACCGGCGCCCGGTCGTAACGGAAGTCGCCGTCGTAGTCGTCCTCCATGATCACACCAGAGGTGTCGCGTGCCCAGGCGAGCAGACGACCGCGCCGCTCGGCGGAGTACGCGAGACCGGTGGGGAACTGGTGGGCCGGCGTCGTGACCAGGGCGCGCACGCCGGAGCGGAACACCGGACCGGGAGCGAGACCCTCGTCGTCGAGCGGGAGCCCGAGGGCCCGCAGCCCGGCCGAGGCGAACAGCGAGGCGTGCTGCGGGCTCCCGGGGTCCTCCACACCGACCGTCTCCACACCCCGGTCGCGCAGCACGGAGCCGAACAGGGTCGCCGCCTGTGCCACCCCCGAACACACCACCAGGCGCTCGGGATCGGCCACCACACCGCGGCGCCTGGTCAGCAGATCCGCCAGGGCGACCCGCAGTTCCGGCAGACCGCGCGGGTCCGGGTAACCGAGGGAACCGTGCGCCAGCCGGCCCAGCACCGCACGCTGTGTGGCCGCCCACGCACCGCGCGGGAAGAGGGAGAGGTCCGGGGTGCCCGGCCGGAAATCCACCTGCGCGCCCGGCGCACGCGGCGCCATGTCGCGCGCCGCCGCCTGGGCGGAAGGGCGCACCGTATCGCTCACCCAGGTGCCCGCGCCCCGCCCGCTGCGCAGATAGCCCTCCGCCGTCAACTGCTCGTACGCCTCGGTGACCAGCCCGCGTGACACCCCCAGATC
>NZ_KL585425.1:88299-91907 GCF_000721935.1 Streptomyces sp. NRRL WC-3549 | reverse complement strand
AGGTACCGGCGGGCAGCCGGCCCGAACGCACCGCCTCGCGCAGCGCCGACCGGAGCGCACGCCCGCGCTGACGGGCCGGAGCCGAGGCGGCGGGAAGCAGCAGTTCCCAGGCGGGGTGAGCGGGCGCGCGCTCCCCGCGCGCGTCGGCACCGGTACCCGGATTGGTCCCCGAAGACGTCATGGAAGTGGACCTTAAACGGGTCCGCGGGCCGGGCCTAACGTCGCCCCCATGAACCGCACTCCGCTCCGCGGCGCCCTTCTCGCGGCCTTCGCCTGCACCCTGGTCGGGGCCTCCTTCACCGCGAACAGTGTCCTCGGCGCCTACCCGTACGCCGGCGGGCAGGCACTGCGCTACGGCCTCGCGGCGCTCCTGCTCCTGCCGCTCCTGCGTGCCCGGGAGGGGGGCCCTTCGTCGCCCAAGGCACTTCTGCGCGCGCTCACCGGACGCCAGTGGGGCCGCCTCACGGCGCTCGCCGCCATCGGCATGGTCGGCTTCAACCTCGCGGTCCTGGCGGCGGAACGCTCGGCCGAACCCGCCGTCCCGGGGGTGTTCGTCGGCTGCGCGCCCATCGTCGTGGGCGTGCTCGTCCCCGTACTGGAAGGACGCCGCCCCTCACGGACCGTGGTGTACGCCGCGGTCCTCGTCGCCGTCGGCGCGTTCACCGTGCAGGGGTGGGGCCGGACCGATACGGCGGGCATCTTGTTCTCGGTGGGCGCCCTCGCCGGCGAGGTCGGCTTCGCGGTCCTCGCCGTGCCCGTACTGCGCCCGCTCGGTCCGGTACTGCTGTCGGCGACGGTCTGCGCCGTCGCGGCCGTGGAATCCGCGCTGCTGGGCGTGCTGGCCGACGGAACGGGTTTCCTGCGCGCTCCGACCTGGCCCGAGGCGCTGGCCCTCCTGTGGCAGGCCGTCGTGGTCACGGTGATCGGCTTCGTCTGCTGGTACAGCGGGATGCGGCGGATCGGTGCCGAGCGCGCCACCCTGTTCTCCGGCCTGATCCCGGTCTCGGCCGCGCTGACCGCACCGCTCGCGGGAACCGGGACGTACGGCTTCGGACAGGGGGCCGGCAGCCTCCTCGTGGGGGCCGGCGTGGCGCTCGGCTCGGGCGTGCTGCTGCGGCGCCGCCCGGAAGCGCGCCCCGCACCGGTGACCGGCACCGTCCGGGAACGCGACAGCACGCCCTTCCGAAGCCGCTGAGCCCGGTGGCCCGGCGGGCCCGCGCAGCGTGACCGCGCGGGCACGACGGCACGACGGCACGACGGCGCCGGGTGGACGGTGCCCGGACAGCGCACCGACGACGCCGCCCACCCCTGACCACCGGCCGGCGTGACGCGTCCGGCCGGCCCCGGTGACGCCTGCTGGACACCGCCCGGCGGGTGAGCTGGGATGGCTCGGTGACCGCCGACACCGTGACCGATCTCTTCGAAGAAAACCGGGCCGTCCTCACCGGGGTCGCCTACCGCATGCTCGGCCGCGTCGCCGACGCGGAGGACGTGGTGCAGGAGGCGTGGCTGCGCTGGTCGGCGGCGGACCGCGAGGACGTACGGGAACCGCGCGCCTTCCTCGTACGGGTCACCACCCGGCTGGCCGTCGACCGGCTGCGCCACGTGCGGTCCCGGCGCGAGGCGTACGTCGGCCCATGGCTGCCCGAACCGGTCGCCACCGCCTACGGCCCGTCCGTCCCGGACACCGCCGAACGGGCCGTGCTCGCCGACACGGTGTCCTTGGCCGTACTGGTCGTCCTGGAGTCCCTCTCCCCGCTGGAGCGGGCCGTCTTCGTCCTGCGCGAGGCGTTCGGCTTCCCGTACGCGGAGATCGCCACGACACTCGGCCGGTCCGAGGCGGCGGTACGCCAGCTCGCCGGCCGGGCCAGGCGGCACGTGGAGGAGCGCAAGCCGCGCTACGACGTGGACCCGGCCCTGCGCCGTGACCTCACCGAGCGGTTCCTCGCCGCCGCCGCGGGCGGAGACATCGAGCGGTTGCTCGCCCTGCTCGCCCCCGGCGTCCGCCTGGTCAGCGACAGCGGCGGCAAGGTCAAGGCGCCACGACGCGTCATCGAGAGCGCGGACAAGGTGGGGCGCTTCCTGTTCGCCGTGGCACACGACCGGAGCACCGGCAGGCTGGACCCCCGGATCGTGGAACTCAACGGCGGCCCCGCACTGGTGCTGGGCCTCGACGGGAGGGTGGACACCGTCCTCCAGCTGGAGTCCGTGGGCGGGGTCGTCCAGCACGCCTACATCATCCGCAACCCCGACAAGCTCGCGGGGCTGTCGTTCGACTGAGGGCTGGATCCACCGGAGGCCGGCGGGGCGGCCGAGGGCTGGGGCGGGGTTCCGGGCGCGAGGCGACGGGCGGCAGCGGATCCGGGCCCGGACCGCCGGACTTCGGGCCGCGCCGGACCACGGCACCACGAACGTCCTGTGAACGCTCTGCGGCGACGGGCCGTTTCGCTCTGTGACCGCGCGAGGATTGGTCTTGACCAAGGTGGTGGGCACCCCTAAGGTCGACACGTTAAGACAGGAACCTTTAATAAAGAACGTCGCGGAAAACACGCCGGGTGATTGCGGAGGACAGGGTGGGGACCACGCAGCTGGAATCGGTTCAGGAGCCGAAGTACTGGCATCTCAAGACCGTGCTCAGTGAGGCGCTCGACTCGGACTTCGCGGTGGGCGAGATCCTGCCCAACGAGCGTGATCTGGCGGCGCGTTTCGGTGTCGCCAGGGCCACGCTACGGCAGGCGCTGGAACAGTTGGAGCTGGAAGGCCGGCTGCAGCGGCGCCGTGGCGTGGGCACGACTGTCGCGCCGCCTCGGGTCGGGGTCGCTGTCGCCGCCGTGCAGCACGACTGGGCGGACGGCGGCGACGCGGGCGAGGCATGGCAGCCCGTCGAGTGCACCACCGCGACGGCACCGGCGTCCGTGGCGGCCGTTCTTGACATCGTTGCCGACGCCCCGGTGCACGTGGTGCGCCGTATCCGTCTGACCCACGGGCAGGCCGTCGCCGCCGAACTCCTGTACGTCCCGACGTCGTCCGTACCCGAACTCTCCGCGATCGACGTGCCGTCCGGGCCCGCCCGGGCCAGGAGCGTCCTGCGGGAGCTGTACCGGCGGGGACTCGACGGCCAGGACCGCTCCGTGGAGCTCGGCTCCGCCCGCGCGGACGACGCCAAGGAGCTGGACCGCCTCCCGGGCGCGCCCGTCCTCGTGGTCACCACACGCTACTTCTCCGCGGCCGGCACCGTGGCCGTCTCCGTGGCGACCTACCGCGCGGACACCTGCCGTCTCACCTTCGGTGACTCAGGGGCCCTGGAGATCAGCCACGAGGGAGACGTGGAGACCCGCCAGGCCTCCTGACGTGGAACCCGCCCGGCCTCCTGACGTGGAAACGCGCCAGGCCCTCTGACGTGGAAGCGAGCAGGCCTCCTGACGCGGAGACCCGCCAGGCCCCCTGATCCGAAGGCGCCACGGCCCGCGCCCACCCCGCGTACGCCGTGACTCCGGGCCGCAAGCGTTGATTGCGACCTCCGCACCCCCACGGTGCTGTGCCCCGATCCGCGTGGGTACGCGTCATCGCGTTCCCGGCAAGCCCCCGGCCCGCCCCTACGGCCCGTC
>NZ_KL585425.1:85954-88098 GCF_000721935.1 Streptomyces sp. NRRL WC-3549 | reverse complement strand
CCCTCGCGCCATCAGAGATGTGTATAAGAGACAGCTGTTCCCTCGACCGCGAAGAGCTGCTCCTCGACGTGGTCCAGGGCCAGGCGCAGGGCGCCCGTGGCGACCGCCGCCTCGCCCAACAGCGAGAGCGCCACCCTGGGCGGTCGCAGGCAGTACCGGGCCAGCTCGTCGCGGAGCGGATCCAGTACCCCGTCGAGCCCTGCGGCCCAGCCGCCGACGACCACCAGCTCCGGGTCGAGTGCCAGCGCCAGAGCCGCGACGTCGTGCACGAGGCGCTGGATGAACCTCTCGACGGCGGCCTGGGCCCCGGCGTCACCGTGCCGTGCCTTGGCGAACACGGCGGCGACCGCGTGCTCGTCCAGCGGGTCCAGCGGTGTGTCCGTGGTGGAGAGCAGGTGCTCGGGCGTGACGTCCCGGCCCAGCAGATGCAGCGCCCCGATCTCACCGGCCGCGCCGCCGAACCCCCGGTGCAGCCGGCCCCCGATCAGCGAACCGGCCCCGGGGCTCAGCCCCGCCAGAACGAAGACGATGTCGTCGGACTCGGTGGCCGCGCCCTTCCAGTGTTCGGCCACCGCGGCGGCGTTGGCGTCGTTCTCGACCAGCACGGGACAGCGGAAGGACCGGCGCAGCCGCTCACCGAGGGGGAGCCCCGTCCAGTCCGGGAGCGCCGTCCCGAGCCGCACGGTGCCGTCCGCCTCCACGATTCCGGGGCTGCCCACCCCGACCGCGCGCAGGCTGCTGCGGGCGACCCCGGTGCGCCGCAGTACGTCGGCTATCACCGCTCTGACCTGGTCCAGCCTGACGTCCGCGCCAGCGGTCTCGGACACCTCCCGGGACCCGGCACCGATGATCCGGCCGTCGAGCCCGGACAAGAGGGCGGACACCCGGTGCGAGCCGATCTCGACGCCCAGCAGGTACCCCGCCTCGGCCCGGAACCTGAAACGCCGGGCAGGGCGGCCCTGTCGCCGAGCCTCCCCGTCCTCCGGCACCGCCTCGACGACCAGGCCCGCCTCGAAGAGTCCTTCGACCACGCCCTCGACCGTGGGGCGGGAGAGCCCGGTGATGCGCGTCAGATCCGTGAGGGTCGGCGAATGAGCCCCTCGCAGGGCGTGCAGTACCACCGCGGAATTGATCCGCCGCAGCAGAGACGGGTCCCCACCGGTCAGCCGGCCCACGGTGTGTCCTCCCAGGTCGCGCGCGTGTCTGCGGATCGTACTCGCTGCCCGGCTCCGGAGCGACAGACCCCCGAAGCCGGTATCGAGAGGTGACCTTCGCCGCGTCCGCGCAGGAGCCGGGACCGTCGTCGGGGCGCCCGGGATCACCGTGCGCGGGCGCCTGAAGACGACGTGCGGCATGGCTCGGCACGGGGTGCGTACGGGGTCGGCCCTGGCCCCGGTCAGCTCCGTCGGCCCGGTGCCGCGGGGATGACCTCGGGGGTGCGCGGGGGACGCCCGGTCAGTCAGGGGAGCTCCGGCCGGGACCGACCACCGCGGGTGCCACAGCTCGGCCTCACCGTGCGGGACGGTGCCCCGGAGACCGTTCGGCTCGGGGCGGGGTCCGCCGCCCCCGGGGCGCTCTCTCCCGCAGGCAGGAACGGCCGGCCCGGCGCAGGAATCGGGTGAGGGAGGGTCATGTGTCAGTGGTGGACGGTTTACTGACGGTATGACCACCGCTCATCACCTTCGCCTCATCGACGGAATGCGCTCCCGGGAATTCCCCTCGGAACGCACCGCGTCGGGCTCGGGAGTCAGCGGACCCGGGTACCACACCGCCCACCTGTACGGGGAAGAGGCGCTGTGGTCCGGCGACGACGCGGAGCTCATGGACCGGCGGGCGCAATGCCAGGCGGAACACGACGCCTTGGTCACCCTGCTCACTCTGCGATGGGGCGAACCCCAGATCGTCAGTGCGTGGAGCGCGCAGGAGCGGATGCTGGCGGGGGAGGAGGTGGCGGAACCCTGGGCGGACCCCGTCGCCGGCTGTGAGTACCTTCAGCTGTGGCGGGTCGACGCACGGTGGATCGCCGTGACGCTCCACCTCCGGCGCGACGGCCCCGGTTGCGAGTTGAGCGTGCTGGTCACGGCCGTCGACCCACCCTGACCACGACCGCCCGGCCGGTACGTATCTGTCTCTTATACACATCT
>NZ_KL585425.1:83514-85839 GCF_000721935.1 Streptomyces sp. NRRL WC-3549 | reverse complement strand
AGCGGGAGGACCCGAGCCTGGTCCGGTGGACAGCGGCCCTCTCACGCGGACGGCGCCGGACCGTCGTCGACGGCCACCCGCAATCGGGCGTACTCGGCCGCCATCGTCGCCACCGTCCAATGGGCGTTGAGGCCACTCGGATTGGGCAGTGCCCACACCCTGGCCCCGCCTATGGTGCGCTCCTGGGGGCCGATCCGGGCACGGCGTTCACCGAAGGCCGTGCGATAGGCGGTGACGCCGACCACGGCCAGCCAGAGCGGTCCCAGCTCCGCCACCTTCTTCGCCAGGGCCTGCCCGCCCGCGCGGTATTCCTCGGCACCCAACTCGTCCGCCCGGGCCGTGGCCCTGGCCACCACGTTGGTGATGCCCAGCCCGTATCCCAGCAGCTCCCGCTGCTGGGACGGCTTCAACCGCCGTGGTGTGAAACCCGAGAGGTGCAGCACCGGCCAGAACCGGTTGCCGGGATGGGCGAAGTGATGGCCCGTCACAGCGGTCGTCAAGCTCGGGTTGATGCCGCAGAACAGCACACGCAGGCCGCCCGTGACCACGTCGGGCACGACGCGGTCACGGGCGGCCTGGAGCTCTTCGGGGGTCACCGGCCGGGAACCGTGCTCATCAGAGGATCGAGCCCGGGGTGTAACCGGCGGCCTCCGGGTGCTGCTCGGCGATCTTCTCGATCCTGGCCACCAGCGCGGTCACCTGGTCACCGGCCGCTCCGGTGAACGAGAGCTTGTCCTCCATCAGGGCGTCCAGCTGCGCGCGGTCGAGCGGGATGCGCGCGTCGGCGGCGAGCTTGTCCAGCAGTTCGTTGCGTTCGGCGCCCTGTTCCCGCATGGCGAGCGCCGAGGCCACCGCGTTCTCCTTGATGGCCTCGTGCGCGACCTCGCGGCCGACCCCCGCCCGCACGGCTCCCATCAGCACCTTGGTCGTGGCGAGGAACGGCAGGTAGCGGTCCAGCTCGCGCGCCACGACGGCGGGGAACGCACCGAACTCGTCGAGTACGGTGAGGAAGGTCTCCAGCAGGCCGTCGAACGCGAAGAACGCGTCCGGCAGCGCGACCCGACGGACCACGGAACAGGACACGTCGCCCTCGTTCCACTGGTCGCCCGCCAGCTCGCCGGTCATCGACGCGTAGCCGCGCAGGATGACCATCAGGCCGTTCACGCGCTCGCAGGAGCGGGTGTTCATCTTGTGGGGCATCGCCGACGAACCGACCTGACCCGGCTTGAAGCCCTCGGTCACCAGCTCGTGCCCCGCCATCAGCCGGATCGTCTTGGCGACCGACGAGGGGGCCGCGGCCAGCTGCACCAGCGCCGTCACCACGTCGTAGTCGAGCGAACGGGGGTAGACCTGGCCGACGGAGGTGAACGACTGCGCGAAGCCGAGGTGCCCGGCGATGCGCTGCTCCAGGTCGGCGAGCTTGTCGGCGTCGCCACCGAGCAGGTCCAGCATGTCCTGCGCCGTACCCACGGGCCCCTTGATGCCACGCAGCGGGTATCGGTCCAGCAGGTCCTCCAGCCGCCCGTACGCCACCAGCAGCTCGTCGGCGGCGGTCGCGAAGCGCTTGCCCAGCGTCGTGGCCTGCGCGGCCACGTTGTGCGAGCGGCCCGCCACGACCAGCTCGCGGTACTCGGCGGCCAGCTTGCCGAGGCGCGCGAGCACGGCCACGGTACGGTCGCGCATCAGCTCCAGCGAGAGCCGGATCTGCAACTGCTCGACGTTCTCGGTCAGGTCCCGGGAAGTCATGCCCTTGTGCACCTGCTCATGGCCGGCGAGAGCGTTGAACTCCTCGATCCGGGCCTTCACGTCGTGGCGCGTGATCTTCTCGCGCTCGGCGATCGAGGCGAGGTCGACCTGGTCGACCACCCGCTCGTAGTCGGCCAGCGCGGCGTCGGGCACCTCGATCCCGAGGTCCTTCTGAGCGCGCAGCACCGCCAGCCAGAGCCGGCGTTCCAGCTTCACCTTCTGCTCGGGGGACCAGAGGACGGCCAGCTCCGTAGAGGCATAGCGGCCGGCCAGGACATTGGGGATGCGAGGCTTCGCAGACACAGCAGTCACGTGTCCGGATTCTACTGGCGGTTTCTGCAGGTCCGCGCCGCGGGCCGGACTGTGCTTTCCTACGAGCGCGGCAGACCGGGGCCCGAGCCGCGGACCCGCCGTCCCGAACACCGAACCGCCGAGCCGGAGAGCCGGTGCGGGCGCCCCGGGCGGAGGCGGTCAGGTGCCGAGGCGGCGCCAGCCCGTCACGGGACCCGGCGTATCGAGGTCCTCCGGGGTGATCCAGAAAGCCGTTCCGAGCGCCGGGTCGAACTGCGCCCCCGCCCG
>NZ_KL585425.1:75156-83402 GCF_000721935.1 Streptomyces sp. NRRL WC-3549 | reverse complement strand
CCTCCGGGGTGATCCAGAAAGCCGTTCCGAGCGCCGGGTCGAACTGCGCCCCCGCCCGCCCGTCACCCGACGACCGGCCGGTGAGGCGCCGTCCGATCCACGGCAACAGGTGCTGCCGGGCGAACCGCACGTCGGCCACCCGCCGCGTCGCCCAGCGCGGCGGCGGTGCCACGGGCATCGGAGTCCGCCAGTCGCTCTCCGCCGGCAGGCCGAGCGCCTGCCAGACCGCCTCCGCGACCCTGCGGTGCCCCTCGGCCGTCAGATGGAGGCGGTCCACGTCCCACATCCGCGGGTCGCCGAGCGACGGCGCACCGTAGAGGTCGGCCACCAGTGCCCCGTGCCGTGCGGCCAGCTCGTCCACCAGGGAGAAGAGCTCCTCCATACGCGGCCGGAAGCGCTCCAGCACCGGTCCCTCGCGGCCGGGGCTCCGCATCAGCACCAGCGTCCCGCACGCGGGGGCCAGGCGCTCGACCGCCTCTTCCAGCCGCCCCCGCACCATGCCCATGTCGCACTTCGGGCGCAGGGTGTCGTTGAGACCGCCGACGAGCGTGATCACGTCCGGCTCCAGCGCGGCGGCGACGGAGACCTGCTCGTCGACGATCTGCCCGATGAGCTTGCCGCGGACGGCGAGGTTGGCGTAGCGGAAGCCTGGCGTCCGGGCCGCGAGCCGGGAGGCGAGGACGTCGGCCCAGCCGCGGTACGAGCCGTCGGGCAGCAGGTCCGACATGCCTTCGGTGAAGGAGTCACCGACCGCGACAAAACTGGTGTAGGGGGCATTCGATTCCATGGCGGATGCGATCGTACCGTGACGCGGGCCGGGGCCGGAAAGGCCCCGGAGTCACGACGGCGTCCGCCCGCGCGAGCCGCCACCCGAGCCGCCGCGCGAGCCGCCACCCGAGCCCCGGTACGGCCCCGGCTGCGCCCAGACGCCCGGGTGCCCGGACACCCGGGCGGCGCGGCCCGCTCCGCACCCGGCCTCGTACGCCCACCGCCGCCCTGACGTCCCGCCCCGCCCCGTGCCCCGGTGCCGTGTCCGTCAGCGGGCCTGGGGCCGGCCGACCAGTTCACGCAGTACGTCCTCCATCGCGACCAGCCCGGCCGGCCGGTTGTCGTCGTCGACGACGACCGCGAGATGGGTACGGCTCCGGCGCAACGCCGTCAGTACGTCGTCGAGCGGGGTGGAGGCCCGCACCCGCGCGATCGGCCGCAGCGCGGACACGGGGAAGGGGACGTCCCGGGGGGTGGCGTCCAGCGCGTCCTTCACGTGGAGGTAACCGAGGATCCGCTGCTTGCTGTCCATCACCGGGAAACGCGAGAACCCCGACTCCCAGGACAGCCGCTCCAACTCCTCGGGCGTGGTGCCCACCCGGGTGTACAGCACCTTGTCGATCGGCAGCAGCACGTCCCTCACCGGGCGGCGGCCCAGTTCCAGGGCGTGCCGCAGCCGTTCCGCCGAACGGTCGTCGACGAGTCCGGCGTCCCCGGCGTCCTTGACGAGCAGAGCCAGCTCGTCGTCGGAGAAGGTCGCGGACACCTCGTCCTTGGTATCCACCCGCAACAGCGTCAGCAGGCCGTTGGCGAACGCGTTGACGGCGAAGATCACCGGGCGCAGCGCCCTGGCCAGGGCCACCAGCGGCGGTCCGAGCAGCAGCGCGGTGCGCGCGGGCTCGGCCAGCGCGATGTTCTTCGGCACCATCTCGCCGAGCAGCATGTGCAGATAGGTCGCCAGCGCCAAGGAGATCACGAACGACGCCGGGTGGACCGCTCCGTGGGGCACACCCACCGCGTCGAACACGGGCTCCAGCAGATGGGCGATGGCCGGCTCGGCCACGATGCCCAGGACCAGCGTGCAGAGCGTGATGCCCAGTTGCGCGGCCGCCAGGAGCGCCGAGAGGTGCTCCAGCCCCCAGATCACGCTCCGCGCCCGTTTGTCCCCGGCCTCGGCCTCCGGCTCGATCTGGCTGCGGCGTACGGAGATCAGGGCGAACTCCGCGCCGACGAAGAAGGCGTTCACGACCAGCGTCAGCAGGCCGATGAAGAGCTGAAGGGCGGTCATCGCGTCTCCTCCGCCAGCTCGCCGGTCCCGGGCAGCGGTGCGTGCAGCAGGGCGCGCGCGGCGCGGTGCCCCGAGGCGTCCACCACGTCGATCCGCCACCCGCCGAGCTCGACCGTGTCGCCGACCACCGGGATCCGCCCCACCTCGGTGGCGACGAGGCCGGCCAGCGTCTCGTAGGGACCGTCCGGCACCCGCAGCCCCACCGTCCTGAGCCTGTCTCTTATACACATCTCTGAGCGGGCTGGCAAGGCANCCCGCAGCCCCACCGTCCTGAGCTGGTCGGTGCGGGCGGCGCCGTCCGCCGACCACAGGGTTCGCCCGTCGGCGTCCTCGCCGGCCGGTGCCAGGTCGGGCGTCTCGTGCGGATCGTGCTCGTCCCGCACCTCGCCGACGACCTCCTCGACGATGTCCTCCAGGGTCACCACGCCCGCCGTCCCGCCGTACTCGTCGATGACGACGGCCATGGCCAGCTTGCCCGACAGCCGGTCCAGCAGCTGGTCCACGGCGAGCGTCGCCGGTACGAGCAGCGGTTCGCGCAGCATCTCGGACACCCTCTTGCGGGGCCTCTGGGCGGCCGGTACGGCCAGGACGTCCTTGATGTGCGCCACCCCGACGACCGTGTCCAGGCTGCCCCGGTACACCGGGAACCGGGAGAGGCCGGTCGCCCGCGTGGCGTTCGCGACGTCCTCCGCGGTGGCCAGCACATCCAGCGCCGTGACCTGGACACGGGGCGTCATCACGTTCTCGGCGGTCAGCTCGGAGAGGTTGAGAGTCCGTACGAACAGCTCCGCCGTGTCGGCCTCCAGGGCGCCCGCCTTCGCGGAGTGGCGTGCCAGGGCCACCAGCTCCTGAGGGCTGCGCGCCGAGGCGAGTTCCTCGGCCGGCTCCAGACCGAAGCGGCGCACGATGCGGTTGGCCGTGTTGTTGAGGTGGCCGATGAACGGCCGGAAGACGGCCGTGAACACCCGCTGCGGAGTGGCCACGGCCTTGGCGACGGCCAGCGGGGACGAGATCGCCCAGTTCTTCGGTACGAGCTCGCCCACCACCATCAGTACGACGGTGGACAGCGCCGTGCCGATCACCAGGGCGAGGGAGGAGGACACACCGGGCGAGAGCCCCGTGGCCTCCACCGGACCGCGGATCAGCTTGGCGACGGACGGCTCGGAGAGCATGCCGACCACCAGATTGGTGACGGTGATGCCGAGCTGGGCGCCGGAGAGCTGGAAGGTGAGCCCGCGTACGGCCTTGAGGGCACCCGCCGCGCCGCGCTCCCCCCGCTCGACGGCCCGTTCGAGCTCACCCCGTTCGACGGTCGTCAGAGAGAATTCGGCTGCGACGAACGCGCCGCAGGCCAGGGAGAGCAGCACGGCCACCAGGAGCAGAAGCACTTCGGTCATCGGTTCACCTCCGTCCCATGATCGGGCAGGGGCAGGGGGTTCGCGCGGTGTCGGAGGAGGGCCGCGCGACGAGGGCGGGACCGGTTACCGGGAGGTTCGCCCATGGGCGGACGTACACACCTTTCGTTGGTTCGAACGGCTGGAGGGTCAGTCTAAGGACGGCGAAGCCCGCCGCGGCGCCGGCCGGGGCCGGCGTCAGGGCCGATCCCGCCGGAACGCGGCGTGGGTCCGCTCACCGTGGGCGCCTGGCGTCCGCGGTGACCCTCTCCCGCTTCCCGGCCGGCCCGGCCCGCCTTCCTGGGACCTCCGCCGCCTGGCACTCCGTCTGCCCCGGCGACCGCTCGGTCATCCCCACGTCCGTCAGGTGCCCGGCCGGGCCCCGCGAGAAGCGCGGGACCGCGGTACGGCCCCGCCCCCGCGACGCCGGCTCCCGTACCGTCCGCTCAGCCCGCCTGCCGGTGGCCGCCGAGTGCGGGAGCCAGCCAGCCCGCCGCCCGCGCGCGGAAGTCGGCCGGGTCGAGCGAGCCGGCGCCGGCGGGCACGACACCCAGCAGCGGGGCGCCCGCGGCGACCGGGAGGTCCTCGATGTTGCACCGTGACGCGAGGTCCGGGTCCGCCGGCATGCTGCCCACCACGACCCCGGGACACCCCAGGCCGCGGGTCCGCAGCGCCTCCGCGGTCAGTGCGGTCGCGTTGAGCGTGCCGAGGCCCGCGGGGACCACGAGCAGCACCGGCGCGGCCAGCAACCGGGCGGCGTCCGCGAGCGTGGAACCCTCGCCGTCGAACCGTACGAGCAGCCCGCCCGCGCCCTCGACCAGCACCACGTCGTGTTCCGTGGCCAGTTTCTGCGCCGCCTCGGCGATCTCGAACGGGCGTACCGGCGCCAGACCCGCCCGGCGTGCCGCGGTCTCCGGGGCCAGCGGCTCCGGGAAACGGGCCAGCTCCACGGCCGTGACATGGGCGCCCGCCAGTCGCGCCACCTCGGCGGCGTCCCCCGGCTCCCCAGGGGCGAGCCCCGTCTGGGCGGGCTTGAGCACCGCCACACGGCGGTCCCGGAAGGCGGCCGCCACGGCCGCCGTCACGACGGTCTTGCCGATCTCCGTGCCCGTACCGGACACCACCATCACGGTCATCTCAGCCCCTCTTCGCAGCCGCGCACACGGCCCGGCAGATCCTCGCCACGTCCTCGTCGCCGGTCACGTACGGCGGCATCGTGTACACCAGGTCGCGGAAGGGGCGCAGCCACACGCCCTCGCTCACCGCGGCCCGCGTGGCGGCCTCCATGTCCACCTCGTGGTCGAGCTGTACGACTCCGATCGCGCCCAGCACCCGTACGTCCCGGACTCCCGGCAGGCCGGCGGCCGGGGCGAGGCCCTGTTCCAGCCCGGCCCCGATCCGTTTCACCTCCGCCTCCCAGTCCTGCCCCAGCAGCAGGTCCACCGAGGCCGAGGCCACCGCCGAGGCGAGCGGATTGCCCATGAAGGTGGGCCCGTGCGCCAGCACCGGCACCTCGCCCCGGGAGATCCCTTCCGCCACCCGTGAGGTGCACAGGGTCGCCGCCAGGGTCAGATAGCCCCCGGTCAGCGCCTTGCCGACGCACATGACGTCGGGGGAGACCCCCGCGTGCTCCGCCGCGAAGAGCTTTCCGGTCCGGCCGAACCCCGTGGCGATCTCGTCGAAGACGAGCAGCACGTCGTTCGCGTCGCAGGCCTCCCGCAGCACCCGCAGATACGCGGGTGAGTGGAACCGCATCCCGCCCGCGCCCTGCACCACCGGCTCGACGATCACCGCGGCCAGCTCATCGGCGTGCTCGGCGACCAGCGTGCGCAGATGCCGTGCGTAGTCCTCGTCCGGCTCCGCGTCGAAACCTTCCGGCGGGACGTCCGCGAAGACCTGCCGGGGCAGGGACCCCGACCACAGCTCGTGCATGCCGCCTTCGGGATCGCAGACGGACATGGGCTGCCAGGTGTCTCCGTGGTAGCCGCCGCGCCAGGTCAGCAGCCGTTGCTTGCCGGGCCGCCCGGCCGAACGCCAGTACTGCAGACACATCTTCACCGCCACCTCGACGGAGACCGAACCCGAGTCGGCGAGGAAGACGTGCCGCAGCGGGGCCGGGGTGATCTCCACCAGGCGGGCGGCCAGCCGGACCGCGGGCTCATGGGTGAGCCCGCCGAACATCACATGGCTCATCCGGTCCAGCTGGCCACGGGCCGCCTCGTTGAGCACCGGGTGGTTGTAGCCGTGCACCGCCGACCACCAGGACGACATACCGTCCACCAACTCCCGCTGACCATGAGCGGGTTCGGCGAGCCGGAGCCGTACCCCGGACGCGGTGTGCCCGGTCCAGGGAACGGAGTTCGGCGGGGGAGAGCGGATCAGGCATTGGGCGCGATGTCCGTACCGGCGCCGCGACGGCGGACCGCCACCAGGTCCGTACGCGCCGACGGGACCTCGGGGGCGGCGGCCACGGCCCCGGAGGGAGCACCCTCGGCGGCCTCAGGCGCGTCGCCGCACGGGGCGCAGCCGCCGCCTCCGNACGACCAGCGGCTCCTGCCGGCCCGGCATCGGCCCGTAGGGATGCCACACGTGTGCCCGGTCCAGGGAACGGAGTTCGGCGGGGGAGAGCGGATCAGGCATTGGGCGCGATGTCCGTACCGGC
Source organism: Streptomyces sp. NRRL WC-3549 (assembly GCF_000721935.1). GTDB lineage: Bacteria > Actinomycetota > Actinomycetes > Streptomycetales > Streptomycetaceae > Streptomyces. Next base: position 77,290 of record NZ_KL585425.1, on the reverse strand, counting down.
GCCGCGACGGCGGACCGCCACCAGGTCCGTACGCGCCGACGGGACCTCGGGGGCGGCGGCCACGGCCCCGGAGGGAGCACCCTCGGCGGCCTCAGGCGCGTCGCCGCACGGGGCGCAGCCGCCGCCTCCGTGCGACCCGCAGCCACCGTCCGCCACGGGGACGCGGTGCCCGGGCAGGGTCGTCGTGTCGGACCCCTCCACCTCGAAACCGGCGTCCGCGATCATGTCGAGGTCCGTCTGCCCGGCCTGGCCCTCGCTGGTCAGGTAGTCGCCCAGGAAGATCGAGTTGACCAGGTGCAGGGCGAGCGGCTGCATGGAACGCAGATGGACCTCCCGCCCGCCGGCCAGCCGCACCTCGGCGTCCGGGCAGACGAAGCGGACCATGGCGAGGATCCGCAGGCACCGCTGCGGGGTCAGGTGCCAGTCCGCGGCGAGCGGCGTCCCCTCCATCGGGATGAGGAAGTTCACCGGGACGGAGTCGGGGTCCAGCTCGCGCAGCGAGAACACGACGTCCACCAGATCGGCGTCACTCTCGCCCATGCCGGCGATCAGACCGGAGCACGCGGACAGCCCGGCGGCCTGTGCCTGCTGCACGGTGTCCACACGGTCGGCGTACGTGTGGGTCGTGGTGATGTCCCCGTAGGTCGCCTCGGAGGTGTTCAGGTTGTGGTTGTACGCGTCGGCGCCCGCCGACCTCAGCCGCTCCGCCTGCCCTTCGGAGAGCAGACCGAGACAGGCGCACACCTCGACGTCCTCGTGCTGCCCCTTGATCGCCTCGATGGTCTTCGAGACCCGGTCGACGTCCCGGTCCGTGGGCCCCCGGCCGCTGGCCACCAGGCACACCCGCTTCGCACCCCCGGCCACCCCGGCGGCGGCGGCCTTCGACGCCTCGTCAGGCTTCAGCCAGGTGTACTTGAGGATTTCAGCCTTGGAACCCAGCCGCTGCGAGCAGTACGAGCAGTCCTCGGGACACAGCCCGGACTTCAGATTCACCAGGTAGTTGAGCTTCACGCGCCGCCCGAACCACTGGCGGCGCACCTTTCCGGCCGCGGCCACCACGTCGAGCAGTTCGTCGTCGGAGGCCGCCAGCACGGCGAGCGCTTCTTCGCGGGTCGGCAGTTCGCGCCGCAGCCCCTTGTCCACCAGCGTGTTCAGCAGGTCCATGGGGGTGATCCTGGCCTACGGCACGGCCATCGGCCAAGGAGGAACCGGACAGGAGAGACGGCCGATGGTGTGTGCCTTGCCACACCCTGCCCTGCTCCGCACCCCGCTAGGGTCTGTGAGCTGCCTACAAAAAGGGACCCAGCCATGCCCTCCCCGTTCGACTGGATCGACGACGAGGCCCGGCGCCGCGCCGGGGCCGGCCTCGTCAGAAGCCTGCGCCCCCGCCCCGCCGGTACCGGGCCGCTGGACCTCGCGAGCAACGACTACCTGGGACTCACCCGCCATCCCGAGGTCACCGCGGCGGCGGCCGAGGCGGCCGGGCGCTGGGGCGCGGGGTCCACCGGCTCACGGCTGGTCACCGGGACCACCGCCCTGCACACCGAACTCGAGAGCGAGCTGGCGCGGTTCTGCGGCTTCGAGGCCGCCTTGGTGTTCTCCTCCGGTTACGCGGCCAACCTCGCCGCACTGACCGCCCTCACCGGCCCGGGGGCGCTGATCGTCTCCGACGCGGGCAACCACGCCTCCATCGTGGACGGTTGCCGACTCTCCCGGGCCGGCACCGCCGTCGTGCCGCACGCGGACCCCGACGCCGTGCGCAAGGCGCTCGACGGGCACTGCGGTCGGGCCCTGGCCGTCACCGACTCGGTGTTCTCGGTGGACGGCGACGCCGCGCCCCTCGCCGCACTCGCCGGAGCGTGCCGGGAGACCGGGGCCGCCCTCCTGGTCGACGACGCGCACGGACTGGGCGTCCTGGGCGAGGGCGGGCGTGGCGCGCTCGCCGCCGCGGGGCTCGCGGGTGCGCCCGACGTCGTCGCCACGGTGACCCTCTCCAAGTCCCTCGGCAGCCAGGGCGGGGCGGTCCTGGGACCGGCCCGCGTCATCGACCACCTGGTCAACACCGCCCGTACGTTCATCTTCGACACCGGGCTCGCCCCCGCGGCGGCGGGAGCGGCCCTGGGTGCCCTGCGGC
>NZ_KL585425.1:71815-74952 GCF_000721935.1 Streptomyces sp. NRRL WC-3549 | reverse complement strand
CGCGCCGACCGGGCCCGCGGGGTCGCCGCCGAACTGTATGAGCGGCTGACGCGGGCCGGGCTCACCGCCGTACGCCCCGACGCGGCCGTCGTCTCCGTCCGGGCCCCGTCCGCCGAGGCGGCCGTGCGCTGGGCCGCCGACTGCCGCGCGGCGGGGCTCGGCGTGGGGTGCTTCCGGCCGCCGTCCGTTCCCGACGGCGTCTCCCGGCTGCGGCTGACGGCACGCGCCGACCTGACGGCGCAGCAGATCAGCACGGCGGTGGCCACGGTGGCGGCCACCGCGCCCCAGGTGGCGACGTGACGTGGCCCTCGGGCGGGCGGCGGACCACGCCGTGTGCGGTCCGGCAGGCGACGGACGGGGCACGGCCGTCGTCCGGGCACCCGCCCAGGAGTGCGACGGCCGGCCCGGCCGGCCGGGCCGGCGGCAGGACCGTCCGGCGGTCACCGCGCCTGGCGCGCCCCGCCCCCGCCCTCATCTGACGCCCATGACGAGGCGGACGCCCGCGACCGCTGAGCGGCGGCGCCGCCCACCCGGGGGCCTGGATGCGCCGCCGCTCCGGCCGGGACACGCTCCACACCGCGCCCGATCGGCCCGGTGACCGGGCCTCAGCGCGCCGAGGGAGAGCAGCGGGTGTCCGGTCAGCTCGTGGCCCCGACCGGACACCCGCAGCGGCGCCTTGCACCCTCACCGGGAGCCGCGGTCACCCGCTCACCCCGGAGAAGCTGCGAGGCGCCCCGGGAGCCGCGTCAGCGCACCCTTCCGTACCAGACGTTGTTCGCCCAGATCTTCTCCAGGCGGACCACGGCCCCGGTCTTCGGCGAGTGCCAGATCTTGCCCCCGCCCGCATAGATCCCTACGTGGTAGACGTTGCTACCGGAGTGAAAAAAGACCAGGTCACCGCGTTGCCGCTGTGACCTGGTGAGGTGTCGTGTCGAGTTGTACTGCTGCTGGGCGGTGCGGGGGAGTTTTTTCCCCGCCTTCTTGAACGAATAGAGCGTGAGGCCGGAGCAGTCGAATCGGTGAGGGCCCGTGGCACCCCATTTGTAGGGTGCCCCCTTCTTCGACGCGGCGATCTTGAGCGCCTTCGCGGAGAAGGTCGCGGCCTCGGCGTCGTTCACCATTCCGGGCGCCAGCATCGTGGTGCCGACGGCGATGGTGAGGACCGAGGCCGTGCCGACCCGGGCGAACAGAGACGGGACATGAACCTGCGCAGGCATGCGCAACCCTTCGTCAGCCGCCTGTGAAGGATGACCTGTCGGGTTCGGGCTGGCGAAGTTGCCCGGCCGCACACGGCGGCTTCACCCCAAGGGCTGACCGGAAGTCCGGCCGGCCCGATGTGCTCGGGTCCTCCACTCCTGCCGATCCACTCGTGTCGACCAGTCATCCGGGCGGCGGCAGGACTCGGCGTCCGCCCGGACCGCCCCGCCGTGGTGGCGGGGGCTTGTCGTCCCAGGGATCTTTACGCACCGATCATCGGATTTCCGAGCTGAAACGGCGTGATGTGAGAGTCGTCACGACTGATCCGTTCAGGTGGCCGGGTGCCGGCCGGGGTCTTCGCGACGGGTGCCGACCAGCCCCGTACCAGCGGCGGAACAACAGATTCCGTTCAGTGTCCGTCCGTGCCGCGCAAGTTGACCTGTCGCTCGCGCGGGGGACGCCCTACGCCGAACGAGCGAGGAAATCCGGTCAGCTCGTCGGGCGTGTCGTGAAACCGTGTCGAAACGCCGGTGCGGCAGGGGAGTCGGACGGGGATACCGTCAACTCCCGGTCGCCGGGGGGAGGGCGATCCGGCCGGCGCGTCGCTCCCCGTCGAGCAGCCGCAGCGTACGGGTCAGCGTGCCCCGGTGGAGCAGGCTCTCGCCCCGGTCGTGCATCAGCGTCAGCGCGTCGCGCAGCGCGGCGGCCCGGGATGCCAGCGCCTGGGCGGCGCGCAGGGCGCCGTAGGTGTCGCCGCCGTGGGCCGGGTTGATACGGCCGACCTGGTCCAGGACGTCCAGGTAGCAGTCGATGAACTCGGCCTCGGCGCGGGTGAGTGCGGGAAGGGGCGGAGGCTCGGGGGAGAGCATCGGCGATTCACCTCGCGGTGTGCGGCGTGCGGTTCTCGAGGACGTGGTCGACCAGCCCGTACGCCTGGGCGGCCCGGGCGTCGAGGATGACGTCCCGCTCGATGTCGGCGTCGACGTCCTGGACCGAACGTCCCGTGTGCCGGGCCAGCATGGCCGTGAGCGTCTCGCGCATGCGCGTCAACTCGCGGGCCTGGATTTCGAGATCGGACGGCTGGCCCCGCACCGGCTCGACCAGGGAGGGCTGCTGGATGACTACCCGGGCCCCGGGCAGGGCATGCCGCCGCCCCGGTGTGCCCGCCGCGAGCAGTACGGCGGCGCCGGAGCCCGCCTGGCCGAGGCAGAAGGTCTCCACGTCGCAGCTGAGGAAGAGCATCGTGTCGTAGAGCGCCGTCATCGCCTCGAACGAGCCGCCGGGGGAGTTGATGTACAGGGAGACCGGCCGGTCCGGATCGGCGTACTCCAGGTACATGAACTGGGCGATCAGGTCACCGGCCGAGGTGTCGTCCACCGGGGTGCCGAGGAAGACGATCCGCTCCGAAAGCAGTTTCGAGTACGGATCCAGCGTTCGGGTGCCGGTCGGGGTGCGTTCGGTGAACTCGGGCAGGACGTGACGGGCGGCGGGGCGGAGCATGGCGATGCCTTTCCTCGGACCACGGCGAATCGGTGTACGTAAAAAATGTACAGGACGTACAGGAGGTTAGAATGAGGGCATGGCCTACGAGATTCCGGTGACGCAAGCCAGGGCTGAGCTCGCCGACCTGATCAACCGTGTCGTCTACGGCGGTGAACGCGTCGTCGTCACCCGGCACGGAAGACCCCTTGTGGCCCTGGTTTCCGCCGCTGACCTGGAAAAGCTGGAGGCCGGGGAGGCGGAGGAGGTGCAGGAGCAGGTGGTCCGCTCGATCTCCTCGCTGGGCTCCGTCGCGTCCGCTCCGGGCGAACGGCGGAGGTTCGGGATCGCGGCCGAGCACCGCGGCGAACACGACCACGAGGGCTGACCTCCCGGTCGTCCCGCGCTGTCCGTCGGGGCGGGCGTGGGACGCCGGAAGCCGCGCGGACCGGCCCGGTCGA
>NZ_KL585425.1:71442-71605 GCF_000721935.1 Streptomyces sp. NRRL WC-3549 | reverse complement strand
AGCCGCGCGGACCGGCCCGGTCGAGGGCGGGTGCGCACGGCTTCTCGTGTGCGGTGGGGCTTCTCGCGGCGCAGCGCGGCTTCAGGGGGTCGTGCGGACGCCCTCTGCGGGGGCGTCCGCGCGACTCAGCTCGCGTACGCGGGCTCGGTGGCGCGCTCACGGC
>NZ_KL585425.1:70663-71104 GCF_000721935.1 Streptomyces sp. NRRL WC-3549 | reverse complement strand
GGCCGATCATGCCTGCCGGTTCCGGCAGCAGCTCGGGGGCGCTGGTGACCCCGGAGAACGAATTGCCCAGGAGCACGACCAGCACGGCCCCCAGCCCGATGCCGCGCGTGCCCAGCAGGGCGGCGAGTCCGGCCACGGCCGCCCCGATCGCCAGGACCGTGAGGCAGACGGCACCCGCCTCGGTCCACCAGTCGCCCGCGAGGACGCCCAGCCAGCTGTGGGCGATCGCCGTGGCGACGGCCCCGACCAGCACCGAGGCGCCGGCCAGCGTCAGCGCCGCGCGGGCGCCGCGCAGGCCGAAGAGCGTGACGACCGCCCCCGAGGCCACGCCCGCCAGGGCCAGTGGCAGGACGGCGGCGCCGAGCGCGCTGCCGCGCGGGTCCGCCTCCGGTGCCGCGACGACGTCCGTGACCGGTACCGGCGTGCCGGCGGGCGCGGCCT
>NZ_KL585425.1:68189-70508 GCF_000721935.1 Streptomyces sp. NRRL WC-3549 | reverse complement strand
GGCGCGGCCTCGGTGGCCGCCGCGGTCAGCAACTGGGACACGACCGGGCTCGCCGCCGACGCGGTGAGCAGCTCCGGGCCCTTCTCCGTGACGACGAAGGCGCCGTAGACGGTCCGGTCCTCGATCGCGGCGCGGGCGGCGGCCGCGTCCTCGTAGCGGTGGACCTCGAAGGCATCGCCACGCTCCTCGAACCGCTTCTGCAACTGGTCGGCCGCCGGTGCGACCCCCGCGACGCCCACCGGGAGGTCCCGGGGCGCGATCCTGGCCGCCGGCCAGGCGAAGGCCCAGAGGGCGAGTGCGGCCACCAGGGGGACGAGCAGGATGGCCGCCACCGCGCGGCGGTTCGGTGCAGCAGGCATGACGGTGCCTCGATTCAAAGAGAAGGATCGTTCGTTTTAGCCGTGGGCCACTGTCCGCCTCGCGGATCGGCATTGTCAAGAAGGAATGTTCGTTTTACGCTCTCGGTATGGCACGCGTATCTCAGCAGCACCTCGACGCCCGCCGTCGGCAGATCCTCACCGGGGCGGCGAGGTGCTTCGCCCGCAACGGCTTCCACGGCACGTCGATGCAGGACGTCCTGAAGGAGGTCGGGCTGTCGGCCGGGGCCGTGTACCGCTACTTCGCCGGCAAGGACGAGCTGATCGCGGCCATCGCCGACGAGGCCTTCGAGTACATCCGGCAGGCCTTCACCGAGGCGGCCGCGGTCAGCCCCCCGCCCACCCCCGACGTGCTGCTCGGCCGCGTCGTGCGCGGGGTGTTCACGGGCCAGGTGTACGGGCTTCAGCGGCGCACCTGTGCCGCGCTGATCGTCCAGGTGTGGGCGGAGACGATGCGGAACGAGCGCCTGGCGAAGACGCTCGGCGACGGGTACGCGGGCATGCGGTCCGGCTGGGCGGAGTTGGTGGAGGCCTATCGGGGCGCCGGGCTGCTGCGCGGTGACGTCGTCGCGGACGACGTGGCCCGCACGATGATCGCCACCGCGCAGGGGTTCATCGCCCAGGAAGCGCTCTTCGGCGGGGTCGAACCGGAGGCGCTGGAGAGCGGGCTGCGCGGCCTGATGTCCATCGATCCGCACGGGGCCGGCTGACGCTCCGGGAGAACCCCCGCCCTGACGTGCCCCACCCGGCACCGGCCGCCGTCGGAGCAGCCGGACGAGGCCCCCGAGCGCGGCCGACGCCGAGGCAACCACCCTTGTGCGGAGCGCCGGTTCGCTCAGCGGACCGGACGTACCGGTTATTGGTTCGGTAAAGAAACACACGTACGCCCTGTTCTCAGGAACCCCACAGACGAAAGGATCCGCTGACGCACGAACAACGGCGCCGCCCAGGGCGGCACCTCACACAGGGGGAGGTTTCATCTTGCGACGCACAGCAGTGCTCGGCTCGGCCGGCACCCTGATCGCGGGCACGCTCATAGCGGGGGCGATAGCCGCACCCACGGCCAGCGCGCACGGCCGCCACCACGGCGACCCGGAGGCACGCGGGGTCCAGATCGCGGCGGACCGGGCCGCGAAGTCCGGGATCGACTGGGCGGACTGTCCGGCCGACTGGGCCATCGCCGCACCCGTCCAGTGCGGCTGGGTGACCGTACCGCTCGACTACGCCAAGCCCGACGGCAGGAAGATCAAGCTCGCCGTCGACCGGCACGTCAGCACCGGCACCAAGAAGGAGCGCCAGGGTGCGCTCGTCTACAACCCCGGTGGCCCCGGCGGCTCCGGCCTGGCCTTCCCGAAGCGTGTCGCCACCAAGAACCCGCTCTGGACCAAGACGGCCAAGGCGTACGACTTCGTCGGCTTCGACCCGCGCGGCGTGGGCCACTCCGCGCCGATCTCCTGCGTCGACCCGCAGGAGGCCGTGAAGGCGCCCAAGGCCGACCCGGTCCCCGACAGCGAGGCCGACAAGCGCGCACAGCGCAAGCTCGCCGCCGCGTACGCTGCGGGCTGCGCCGAACGCAGCGGCGACATGCTGCCGCACATGACGACGCCGAACACCGCACGCGACCTCGACGTCATCCGTGCCGCGCTCGGGGAGAAGAAGCTCAACTTCCTCGGCGTCTCCTACGGCACCTACCTCGGCGCGGTCTACGGCACGCTCTTCCCGTCCCACGTGCGCCGCATGGTCGTCGACAGCGTGGTCGACCCGGCGAAGGACAACATCTGGTACCAGGCCAACCTCAACCAGGACGTCGCATTCCAGACCCGCTGGGGGGACTGGAAGGCCTGGGTCGCGAAGAACGACGCCGTCTACCACATCGGTGACACGCCCGCGAAGGTCGAGAAGGCGTGGCTCACGCTGCGCGCGGCGGCCAAGAAGAAGCCGA
>NZ_KL585425.1:64145-67976 GCF_000721935.1 Streptomyces sp. NRRL WC-3549 | reverse complement strand
AAGCCGATCGGCGGCGTCGTCGGCCCCGCCGAACTCATCGACTTCTTCCAGAGCGCGCCCTACTACGACTCCATGTGGGCCCCCATCGCCCAGACCTGGAGCGACTACCGGGGCGGCGACACCCAGGCGCTGATCGACGCCGCGGCCCCCGACCCGTCGGACACCGCGGGCAACGCCTCCTCGGAGAACGGCAACGCGGTTTACACGGCCGTCGAGTGCACGGACGCCAAGTGGCCCACCAGCTGGCAGCGTTGGGACCGCGACAACACCCGGCTGCACCGCGACAACCCGTTCATGACGTGGGCCAACGCATGGATGAACCTGCCGTGCGCCACCTGGCCGGTCAAGCAGCAGACGCCGCTGGATGTGCGAACCGGGAAGGGCCTGCCCCCGGTGCTCATCGTGCAGTCCACGCGCGACGCCGCCACGCCGTACGCGGGCGCCGTGGAACTGCACAAGCGGTTCAAGGGCTCCCGCCTGATCACCGAGAAGGACGCCGGTTCGCACGGTGTGACCGGACTGGTCAACCCGTGTGTCAACGAGCGGGTGGACACCTACCTGCTCACCGGTAGGACGGACCGGCGCGATGTGACGTGTGCCCCGCACGCCACGCCGACCCCGTGAGCAGCGCCTGACCCGGTGGGAGCGGACGGCCACGGCCCCCCAGCCGGCCGCCCGCTCCCGTCCGGTGCGCCGCGGGCTCAGCCCCGCCGGTCGTACCGCTCCAGCCAGGCGTCCTCCGCCGCGTAGTCGAAGAGCGCCTCGCCGTAAGCCCGCCGCATCGCGGGGAACGCCTCGGCCCACCCGCGGTCCCGCAACGCGGACACGAGCCACTGGACCGTCCCCGGCAGCGAATCCGCGTACCCCGTCACCGGCCGGTAGCCCAACTCCTGTTCGGCGGCGGTCATGTCGTAGACGATCGGGTTCGGGGCGCTCCAGGGTGTCTCGCCGACGTGTCCCTCCGGCGGCGGGCCGTCCACCGTCACCGTCTCGGTCTCCCGGCCGAGCACGGCGTCCACGGCCGCGCCGATCCCGGCGACGGTCGGAGCCTCGGGGTCCCCGGCGTTGAGCACCCTTGATCCCGGCCGCAGCGCGGCGAGCCGGATCAGCTCGGCGACGTTGGACACGTGCACCGGATGGAACCGGGACGTCCCGCCGTACGCCAGGACCCGCCGCCCGCGTCCGTCGAGCGCGCGTTTGACGAAGTACAGCTCGCGCGGGGTCCGGCAGTACGGACCGTGTACCGCTCCCGCCCGCAGCAGGGTCACCGGCAGGGTGCCGCCTGCCGCGAGCAACCCCTGCTCCAGCTCCACCTTCCGTGTGGCGTACGTGGTGCCGCCGGGCGCGACGGTGGGCTGCGTCTCCGGGATCGGCACCGGATAGCGCGGGGCGCCGTCCGGCCGGTCCTGGGTGTCGAAACCACGCCCGTGCTCGTCCACGTACACCGCGCCGCTCGATACGACCACGGCCGACCCGATCCGGCCGGCCAGGGCGGTCAACTGCCCGGCGTGGGTCCCGCCGTACGCGACCATGTCGACCAGGAGGTCGCATCCGTCACCGAGCGCGGACGCCAACGCCCCCTCCTCGTCGCGGTCCAGCGCCACGGAACGGACGTCCGCGTCCCACGTCCGGTCCCGGCCACCACCGCGGGAGGCCGCCGTCACGTCCCAGCCGTCCTCCCTCAGGGCCCGTACGGCCGCCCGCCCGATCTGTCCCGTGGCGCCCAGCACACATGCTCGTCCTCTGCTCATGGGGCGACGCTACGGGCGGTCTCCCGTCCGGGACCAGAGCGGTCCGCCGTCAGCGGATTCCCCGCTCGGCGTCACGCCCGGGAAGGCGGGCGGGGCCGGAGCACCCGGGACCACGGCCCGGTGCGACGGCCCCGCGACGGGCCGGTGGGTCAGGGGCGGCCGGTCAGGTAGCCGCCCATGGAGGTGAAGTACTCCGTCGCCGGCAGCTCCCGGCCGTCCTCGGTGCGGACGCGCCTGACGGCCAGACCGTGGTTGCGGCCTGTGCGGGCGTCGGCACCCGCGACGATCACCACGCCGTCGCCCTCGCGGTAGAAGATGCGGCCGGGCGTTCCGCCGTAGCGGTTCTGGGACACCGCCGCGGCGAGGATCTCCAGCCGCTCGCCCCTGTGGTAGGTGAAGGCGCTGGGGTACGGCTCGGACTGGGCGCGCACCAGGCGCTCGAGGTCCTCCGCGGGCCAGTTCCAGTCGATGCGGATGTCCTCGGCGGACCGCTTGTGGAAGAAGGTGGCCTGGGAACGGTCCTGCTCGGTGAACTCCGTCTGCCCGGCGGCGATGAGGTCGAGCGCGCCGATGGTGACCGGGGCGATCAGCTCCACGGTCTTGTGGAAGAGGTCGGTGGCGGTGTCCGTCGGACCGACCGGGACCGCTTCCTGCCGGACGACGGCACCGGCGTCGAGCTCGTCGTTCATCATGTGCGCCGTGACGCCGACCTCGGACTCCCCGTTGATCAGGGCCCAGATCAACGGCGAGAAACCGGCGTACTTCGGCAGCAGCGAGTCGTGGACGTTCAGCGTGCCGTGGGGCGGGAGGCGGAAGACGCGCGGAGGGATCCACGTCCGCCAGTTGTTGGCCACGATGATGTCCGGGGCGGCCTCCTGGAGGCGCTCGAACAACTCCTCGTCGTCAGGGCGGTTGCGGATCAGGACGGGAACCCCGTGGTCCTCGGCGAGGTCGGCGACGGAGTCGCTCCAGATCTTCTCGTACGCGTGCTCACTCCTGGGGTGCGTCACCACCAGGACCACGTCGTGCTCGGAGTCCAGGAGGGCTTGCAGGGTGCGGTGCCCCCAGGTCTGGTATCCGAACATGACGACCCGCATGGGGTTCCTCCTCAGAGCAGGGACTGATGAACGCCCAGTAAAGCAAGGCTTACCTTAGCTCGCAATGCGCCTCTGGTGGATCGCAGTTGGCGGGAGTGCCGGTGGCGGATGCCCGCTCCGTGCGGTGTCGACAGCTCCACTCGATTAGCTTAGGCTCACCTAAGTTCCATGTGGGCCGCTCTGTCGGTGTGTCCGCACTTCGCTCTTTCCCCACGCTTCACAGCGACTTCCCCGCACGATGGGAGTGACATGTCACAGGTCCGTCCTGGCGACGTACCACCGGTCCACGACCTCATTGGCATCGGCTTCGGACCGTCCAATGTGGCCATGGCGATCGCCCTGGCCGAGCACAACGCGCACACCGGCACCCACGAGGCGGTCACCGCTCACTTCTTCGAGCAGCAGCCGCGTTTCGGCTGGCACCGCGGCATGCTGATAGACGACGCCACCATGCAGGTGTCCTTCCTCAAGGACCTGGTGACGCTCCGGAACCCGAGCAGCGAGTTCAGCTTCCTCTGCTACCTGCAGAGCCAGGGCCGGCTGGTCGACTTCATCAACCACAAGAACTTCTTCCCGCTGCGCGTGGAGTTCCACGACTACTTCGAGTGGGCGGCGGCCAAGGTCGACGACATGGTCTCCTACGGCCACGAGGTCGTCGGTGTCTCACCCGTCGTCCGTGACGGTGCCGTGGAGTACCTGGATGTGACGGTCCGTTCGCCGGAGGGGCTCGCGCTCCACCGGGCCCGCAACCTCGTCATCGGCACCGGACTCAGCCCCCTCATGCCCGAGGGCGTGGAGCGCGGGGACCGCGTCTGGCACAACTCCGACCTGCTGGCGAAGGTCGACGGGCTGAACGGCACCTCGCCCTCCCGGTTCGTCGTGGTGGGCGCCGGTCAGAGCGCCGCCGAGAACGTCGCCTACCTGCACCGCCGCTTCCCCGACGCCGAGGTCTGTGCGGTCTTCTCCCGCTACGGCTAAAACCC
>NZ_KL585425.1:63234-63951 GCF_000721935.1 Streptomyces sp. NRRL WC-3549 | reverse complement strand
AGCTACAGCCCCGCCGACGACAGCGGCTTCGCCAACCGGATCTTCGACCCGGGCGCGGTCGACGAGTACTTCGCCGCTCCCGAGGACGTCAAGCGCCGGCTGATGGGCTATCACGGCAACACCAACTACTCCGTGGTCGACATCGACCTGATCGACGACCTGTACCGGCAGATGTACCGGGAGAAGGTCCTCGGCACCGAGCGGCTGCGGTTCCTCAACGTGTCCCGGCTCGTCGGGGTCGAGGAGGCCCCGGACAAGGTGTGCGCCACGGTGAAGTCCCTGGTCACCGGCGAGGAGACCCTCCTGGACGCCGATGTCGTGGTGTTCGCCACCGGCTACAGCCCCGTCGACCCCACCGGCGTCCTCGGCGAGGTCGCGGACCGCTGCCTCCGCGACACGGAGGGCCGTGTCCAGGTGGAGCGCGACTACCGCATCGCGACCGACCCCGGCCTGCACTGCGGCATCTACCTCCAGGGCGGTACCGAGCACACGCACGGCATCACCTCGGCCTTGCTGTCCAACACCGCGATCCGGGTCGGCGAGATCCTGGACTCGCTGGTCGGCCGCAGCGTGAAGGCCATGCCCGACGCGGCCCGGCCGCTCGCCGACGGAACCGGCCGCGCCGCGCGCTAGGTGTGTGGCCCTGTGGGGTCGGGGACGCGGCCGGCCTCGGCTCCGTGTGTCTTCCGGCGGCGCTCGCGGGGGGCGGGCAGTCGC
>NZ_KL585425.1:60607-63053 GCF_000721935.1 Streptomyces sp. NRRL WC-3549 | reverse complement strand
TGTCTTCCGGCGGCGCTCGCGGGTGGCGGGCAGTCGCGTGCCATTCCCGGCCGGGTCCGTCCGCGGCAGCTGCCCGGTCACCACCTTGTGCGCCCTGGCCTCTCCTTGTGGGAGACAAGTCGAAAAGCTAAGCTCGCATCAATTAGGTGAGCCTAACCTAAGTGTGACCTTCTCTTTCGGCCCCGGCCCCGGCGCGAGGCGGGCCCCTCGTGGCCCTGCCGGGCGCCCACCGCCCTGGCGGGCGCGGGCGGGGTGCGCGGCCCCGCGGGGGTGATCGTGGGAACGGGGGAGTGCCACGGGTGGGCCGCCGACCTGATATCGCCGGGCCCGGCGTCACCCTCGCCGACGGCCCGGCCGTACGCACGACGTGGCCGCCGCCGGTCCGCCGTGCCGAGGAGGCAGCGAACATGAGCACCAACCCGTTCGACGACCCCGAAGGCCGTTTCCTGGTCCTGGTGAACGACGAGGGCCAGCACTCGCTGTGGCCGTCCTTCGCCGAGGTGCCCGGGGGATGGACCGTCGCCTTCGAGGAGAACACCCGGGAGGCGTGCCTGGAGTACGTCGAGACCCACTGGACCGATCTGCGCCCCAGGTCGCTCGCCGCCTCCATGGACGCCTGACCGGCGGACAGGCCCCCGCCGCCCCGGGGTCGTTCGAGTCCGCGTGCGGCTCCGGGGTGGTCGCATCCGGGGTGTGCGCCGGCGCCGGCGGGAGGGGCGCCCCGAGGTGGGCCCGCTGGACTCGTAATTTAGGTAAGGCTAGCCTAACTTTGCTTGCTCGCGGGGTGAGGTGGCGACGAGCCGCTTCGCCCGCGGAAACGAGGAAGGTATGCCTTGATCACGGCTGAACCGCGCCCCGCCCCGTCGCCGGACACACCTCTCGCGCCGGCGCCCCGAGTGCGCTCCGCCCGGGAGGGGGACGCCGCCGAACTCGCGGACCTGTCCCGGCCCTTCGTGCGCTCGGGGGCGCTGCGGGAGAGGCCCGTCGCGCTCTACGCCGCCCACGCGGCCGACTTCCTCGTGGCGGAGGCCCCCGGGGGCGGCCTCGAAGGCTGCGTGGGCCTGCGCGTGCACGTGGCCGGCGCGGGGGAGTGCGGCGGGCCCGCGGGTGTGCTGTACAACTTCTGCGTGGCCGGGCCCAGTCAGGGGCGCGGAGTGGGCGCCGGGCTGCTCGGTGCCGCCCTCGCCGCCGCGCGCGCCCGGTCGCTGGGTGCCCTGTTCACCGCGACGACGGGCAGCGGTGCCCTGTTCCTCCGCCACGGATTCGCGCCCTCGGCCGCGTGGTCGGCGCCCCGGGCATGGGTGCGCTCCCTGGACCCCCGGCGCGACGCGCTGGTCCTCGCGCGGGCGCTCTGACCGTTCGGGCCGGGCCGGGCCGGCCCGGCCAGGGTGAACGCCCGTAGGCGTACCGGCGTTCACCCTGGCCGGGTCGGCGCCCCCAGCCGGTGGTCACGCGGGGCTCCCGGCGTGGTCCGGGCTGCGGTCGGGAACCACGGTGGTACCGCGGCCGTCCTCGTCGAGGACGGCGCGCAGCACCGCGTGCGGCACGCGGCCGTCGAGTACCTGCGCCCTGCCCACGCCGCCGCGTACGGCCCGCAGGCAGCCCTCCATCTTCGGCAGCATCCCGCTCGCCAGCCCCGGCAGCAGCCCGTCCAGCGCCCCGGCGGTCAGGCGCCGGATCACCTCCGTGCTGTGCGGCCAGTCGGCGTACAGCCCCTCCACGTCGGTGAGCACCACCAGCCGCTCGGCTCCGAGCGCCACGGCCAGGGCCGACGCCGCGAGATCGGCGTTGACGTTGTAGACCTGTCCGTCCTCGCCCCGGGCCACGGGGGAGAGCACCGGGATGTGCCCCCGGCCCAGGAGGGCCCGCACCATGCCCGGGTTCACGTCGACGACCTCGCCGACGAGGCCGATGTCGACCAGCCGGCCGTCGACCAGGGCCGGCCGCCGTACGGCCGTCATCGTGTGCGCGTCCTCGCCCGTCATCCCCACGGCGAAGGGCCCGTGGGCGTTGATCTGGCCGACCAGCTCCCGCTGGACCCGGCCGGCCAGCACCATGCGGACCACGTCCATGGCCTCCGGGGTGGTCACCCGCAGGCCCTGCTCGAAACGGGTCTCCAGGCCCAGGCGGTCGAGCATGGCGCTGATCTGCGGTCCGCCCCCGTGCACGACGACCGGCCGCAGGCCCGTGTGCCGCAGCGCCACGACGTCCTCGGCGAAGGTCCGCCGCAGGGTCGCGTCCACCATCGCGTTGCCGCCGAACTTGACGACGACCGTGCCGCTGTGCGGCCCCTCCGGCCGTCGGGCCGGCCGATGTACGTCCGCGCGCGTCATTTCCCCGTCTCTCGTGGTGGTGTCCGTCCAGCGGGCCGCCCGTCGTGCGGACCACGCCGATGCGCGCGGCCCGGCGGAGCGCGAGCGCCTGCCCCTCGGCCGACACGTCGGCC
>NZ_KL585425.1:60279-60411 GCF_000721935.1 Streptomyces sp. NRRL WC-3549 | reverse complement strand
GCCGACACGTCGGCCACCGTGTCGCCGACGTCCACCGGCTGGACGTCGTGCATGAGGGCGTCCGCCGCGGTCAGCGGGACGCCGAGGTGCGCGCGCACGCCGCAGACGATCGGCTGGTCGCGCCCCTGGGAG
>NZ_KL585425.1:55866-60022 GCF_000721935.1 Streptomyces sp. NRRL WC-3549 | reverse complement strand
CCGAGGCGGCTGCGGAGGAAGGCGTTGGGGCGGACGTGCGCCGGCGGGTGCCGGCCGGGGCGCGGCACGAGGGCCGGGGCGATCGGGGCGGCCTCCGGCTCCTCGTCGACCCCGGAGCCCACAGGTCGCCGAGGAGTCCACGCCGTCCGGGCGGCTGCCCGGCGGCGGGTTCCGCCGCGAAGACGACCGGGACCCCGCTCCGCCCGGCGCGCTCCCGGAACGCGATGTCGCCGGCCGGGCCGACCGCGGGGGAGCGCGGCGCCGGCCGGCATCGAGTGGGAGAGGGTGGCGGGCATGCCCATGCCGATCACTCTCTCCCTGATGACCCATGCGTACGGCGTCGGTGTCGACCCGCCAAGGTTCTTAGCTTAGCCTAACCTAAATTATCGTCCTCACCCTGTCGTCATACCGCAGGGAGGCGGAACCGCCTCAGGTGTCCCGGGTGGCCAGCATCCCCAGGGTGGCCATCCCCAGCACCACCCAGCCGAACCAGAGCCAGCCGTTGCTTCCCAACGCCACCGTGTACGCGGTCACCGCGACCAGCGCCCCTACGGTGAGTACTCCCATGGTCTTCGTGGATCCTGGCATGAGCACACGCTCCTCACAGGCGTCACGGCCGTTGCAGCCATGGTCACCCGGACGGCGCCCCCACCGCTACCGTCCGCGGGCTTGCAATGAGGCGAGATACGCGTTGTACGCGTTCAGCTCCTGGTCGCCGTCACGGTCCGCCGCACGGTCGGAGCGCCGGGCCGTCCGCTGCTCGGAGCGGTACCACTGGAAGACCAGCGCGATCAGCACCAGCACCGACGGGATCTCGCTGAAGGCCCAGGCGATGCCGCCCGCGGCGGACTGGTCGCTCAGCGCGTCGATCCCCAGCGAGGACGGAGGGTTCTTGTACGTCGTCACCATCGGCTGGCTCGCCATCATCAGCGCGATGCCGAAGAAGGCGTGGAAGGGCATGCCCGCGAAGAGCTCCAGCATCCGCATCACGTACCCCGGCCGGTGCGGACCCGGGTCCACCCCCATGATCGGCCAGAAGAAGACCAGCCCGACCGCGAGGAAGTGCACCATCATCGCGACGTGCCCGGTCTTCGACCCCATGAGGAAGTCGAACAGCGGCGTGAAGTAGAGCGCGTACAGGCTCGCGATGAAGAGCGGGATCGTGAAGACCGGGTGCGTGATGATCCGCATGTAATGGCTGTGGAGCAGCTTGAGCAGCAGCTCGCGCGGCCCCGTGCGCCCCCGCCCGGCGACCGGCAGCGCACGCAGCGCCAGCGTCACCGGCGCCCCCAGCAGCAGCAGGATCGGCGACAGCATGCTGATCACCATGTGCTGCACCATGTGCACGCTGAACATGACCATGCCGTAGTCGTTCAGCCCGGTGCACATCACCAGGGCGATGGTCAGCACACCGACGACGAAGAACACGGTCCGGTTCACCGGCCACGCGTCTCCCCGCCTGCGCAGCCGCACCACCGCGTACCCGTACAGGGCGAGCGCCGCGACGCACCCGATGAGGAAGAACGGGTCCGCGGAGAAGGCGAGCCCGCGTCCCAGCGTGAACGGCGGCAGGTTCATGTCCATGCCGTGCCCGCTGTGATCCATCTGTTCACTCCCGCCGGGGACATCCCCGATTCGTACCGGTTGTCCGGACCAGACTAGAACCGCCCCCGGCCGCGGGTGCGGCCGGGGGCGGTTCCCGGGGTGCCGTGTCGGTCAGAGCACGCTCTCGACCTCGGCGTACCGCTCGGCCGGGACGGTCTTCAGCGTCTCCACCGCAGCTGCCAGCGGCACCATCGAGATGTCCGTGCCGTGCAGCGCCGTCATCATGCCGAACTCACCGCGGTGCGCGGCCTCCACCGCGTGCCAGCCGAACCGGGTGGCCAGCACCCGGTCGTACGCGGTCGGCGTGCCGCCACGCTGGACGTGGCCGAGGATCACCGGCCGGGCCTCCTTGCCCAGGCGCTGCTCCAGCTCGCCGGAGAGCTGCGTGGCCACGCCCGCGAAGCGCTCGTGACCGTAGATGTCCTTGCTGCCCTGCGTGAACTCCATCGACCCGGCGCGCGGCTTGGCGCCCTCCGCGACGACGACGATCGCGAACTTCTTGCCGTCCGAGAACCGCTGCCCGACGCGTGCGGTGAGCTCGTCGATGTCGAAGGGGCGTTCCGGGACGACGATGGCGTGCGCCCCGGCGGCCATGCCCGAGTGCAGCGCGATCCAGCCGGTGTGGCGGCCCATGACCTCGACGATCAGCACCCGCTGGTGCGACTCGGCCGTCGTCTTCAGCCGGTCGAGGGCGTCCGTGGCGACACCGACGGCCGTGTCGAAACCGAAGGTCACGTCGGTCGAGGCGATGTCGTTGTCGATGGTCTTGGGCACACCGACGATGGGCAGCCCCGCCTCGGACAGCAGATTGGCCGCCTTCAGCGTGCCCTCGCCGCCGATCGGGATGATCGCGTCCAGGCCCAGGTCGGCGACGTGGCCCCTGGCCCGCTCCACCCCGTCACGCAGATGCGCCGGCTGGACCCGGGAGGAGCCGAGGATCGTGCCGCCCCGGGCGAGGATGCCGCCGACCGCGTCGAGGTCGAGCTTGCGGTAGTCGCACTCGAGGAGGCCTTTCCACCCGTCGTGGAAGCCGATGACCTCGTCGCCGTGGTCGACCACCGCGCGGTGCACGACGGAACGGATGACGGCGTTGAGGCCGGGGCAGTCGCCGCCGGACGTGAGGACACCAATGCGCATTGCCCGGGAAACCTTTGCAACGTGGGCCGACGACCGGACCACGTCGTCCGGTTGGATCCCGCCACCCTACCGGCGCGGGGTGGCCGGACCGAACCCACCGTCCGCCTGCTGGACGCCCGCCGGCCGTGCACGCGGGCCCCGGTCACGGGCCGCCCGGCCAGGGCGGTCCCGAAGGGGGTGGGTGACGGCCGGAGGGCACACCAGGGGCGTCGGTCAGGCGGGCTGGGTCGCCGCGGCGATCCGCTCGGCGCGCAGCGCCTCGTACCAGCGGTCGTCGCACGGCGGCAGCGCGTTCACGTCGAGCGCCAGCTTCAGCAGGTGGTCGGCGACGAGCGGATTGCGCGCCAGCACCGGACCGTGCATGTAGGTGCCGAACACCGTGTCGTTGTACGCGCCCTCGGTACCGTCGCCGGTGCCGTTGCCCCGGCCGATCCGGGTCCGGGCGAACGGCCGGGCCGTCGGACCGAGATGGGTGACGCCCTGGTGGTTCTCGAACCCGGTCAGCGGCGGCAGTCCCAGCGACGGGTCGATGTCACCGAGCACGTCGCCGACGCACCGTTCGCCCTCGCCCCGGGTGGAGACGACGTCGAGGAGCCCGAGCCCGGGCTCGCGCTCGCCGAGGTCGTTGATGAACTCGTGGCCGAGGATCTGGTAACCGGCGCAGACCGAGAAGATGATCGCCCCGTTGGAGGCGGCCCTGCTCAGCCCGCCGTCACGGCGCAGCCGCTCCGCAGCCAGCCGCTGCGGGCGGTCCTCACCGCCCCCGATCAGGTAGATGTCGCCCGAGGTCGGGATCGGCTGGTCGCTGCGCACGTCGACGCGTGACACGTCGAGTCCGCGCTGCCGTGCCCGGCGCTCCACCACGAGGGCGTTGCCCTGGTCGCCGTAGGTGCTGAGGAGGTCGGGGTAGACCCACACCAGCCGCAGGCCGTTGTTGCTCATGCTTCGTCCTCTCCGGGGGTCGCCCGCGCGGGGGTCAGTTGCCGACACGACGGCGCAGATCCTGGAAGGCGGTGTAGTTGGCGATGACCTCGATGCGGCCGGGCGGGGCCATCTGGACGGCCTCGTCCAGCGACTCGCAGACGCGGAAGTCCAGCCCGGCGACCTCCAGGCGGACCGCGAGGTCGAGCTTGCGGTCACCGAGTACGAAGATCGGGTGGCCGTACAGCTGGGTGTAGTCCACGTCCCACAGCCAGGAGGTGTCCGTGCCGTCGGCGCCGCGGGCGTTCACCGAGAGGATCACCGGGGTGGGCGGCGGATCGATCAGGGAGAACGTCTCCAGCCAGCCGGCCGGGTTCTTCGCCAGCAGCAGCCGCAGTTCGCGGCCCATGAAGGTGATCACGTCGTAGCGGCCGGCCACCGCCTGCACCTGGTACATGCGCTCCAGGGCGACCTGCGGCGGTACGCCGAACAC
>NZ_KL585425.1:50393-55671 GCF_000721935.1 Streptomyces sp. NRRL WC-3549 | reverse complement strand
CGCCGCGACGGCGGCCGAACTGGTGGCGTTCGCCTTGTTGGCGCGGCCCGGCAGCTGGAGGTGGATCGGCCACGCGGAACCGTGCGGGTCCAGTACGTAGTCGCCGTTGAGCGCCCAGCTCGGCGCGGGGCGGCGGAAACCGCACTCGCCGCAGAACCAGTCGTCGCCGGGGCGCTGCATCACACCGCCGCAGGACGGGCAGGACCAGGCGTCGTCCTTCCAGGCCTGACCGGCCGCCACCCACACCACGTTGGGGGAGGAGGACGCGGCCCAGACGATCAGCGGGTCGTCCGCGTTGGCCACGATCACGGCCTTCGAACCGGACAGCCCCTCACGCCACTTCTCGGCCAGCATCCGGGTCTCCGCGGCCCGGTCCAGCTGGTCGCGGGAGAGGTTCAGCAGCGCGATCACCTTCGGGGTGGTGTCGCGCGCGACCCCGGCGAGGTACTTCTCGTCGACCTCGATCACGCCGTACTTCGCGTCCGAACCGCCGGCCAGCGCGGAGGTGATCCCCGCGGGCATGTTGGCACCGAGCGCGTTCGACACGACCGGTCCGGCGGCCCGCAGGGCCTCCGCGATCAGCCGGGTCGTGGTCGTCTTGCCGTTCGTCGCGGACACGAGGATCACGTCCAGGTGCTGCGCCAGCCGCCCCAGCAGGTCGGGGTCGAGCTTGAGCGCCACCCGGCCGCCGATCACCGATCCGCTGCCGCGCCCCGCGGCGCGCGACACCGCCGCCGCGGCCTTGCCCGCCGTCACGGCGAGCTTGGCCCGCGGCGACAACGGCTCCGTGTTGCCTGCCATCGTCCTAGATCCTCCTTGCGTCAGTCCGCGCCCCAGCCTATCGATGTCCGGCGGGGCGACCGCACCACGGCACCACGCGATACGTGGAGGTCACGTGGAACGTACGCTTCTCTCCATGCGAAAACGCCCGATCCCCGGCAGTTCCGGACTGGTTCGTCCCATGAGCCTGCTCGGCGACCCGGTGCTGCACGCCCCCTGCGCGGAGGTCACGGACTTCGGGCCGTCGCTCGCCCGGCTGGTCGAGGACATGTTCGCCACCATGTACGCGGCGAACGGTGTCGGGCTCGCCGCGAACCAGATCGGCGTCCCGCTCAGGGTGTTCGTCTACGACTGCCCCGACGACGACGAGGTCAGGCACCTGGGTCACCTCGTCAACCCGGTCCGTACGGAGGCGGACGGGATCACCGTACGCGGTCCGGAGGGCTGTCTGTCCCTCCCCGGCCTCGAAGGGGGCACGCCGCGCTTCGACCGGACGGTGGTCGAGGGCCGGACGGTGACGGGGGAGCCGGTGCGGGTCACCGGTACCGGCTGGTTCGCCCGCTGTCTCCAGCACGAGTGCGACCACCTCGACGGCCTGGTCTACCCGGACCGGCTGACCGGTCTGCGACGGCGCCGGGTGCTGCGCGCGGCCCGGCGGGCGCCGTGGGCGCGTACGGAGTGAGCCCCGCCGCCCGGACACCGGGTCAAAGGGGGCGGCGGGAGCCCGGGGCCGGCGGGCCGGGGTCTCAGAAGGCGGGACCACCGGGCAGGTCGCCCACCTCGGCGAGCCTGCCCCAGAGCAGGTCCGCGAGACTGCGTACCAACTGCTCGCGTGAGCAGGGCCGGTCGCCGAGCCACCAGTCGCCCGCCGCGTGCATCATGCCGACGATGCCGTGGCCCCAGATCCGGGCCGTCTGCTCGCTGCCCGGCCCCAGGTCGACGCGCTCGGCTATCACCTTGCCGAGCTCCTCGCCGAGCCGGCGCAGCAGCGGGGCCGAGTGCCGGCCGACGTCGAACCCCTGCTCGGGCGAGGGGGCCGCGTCGTCGGCGGGATGCATCAGGAAGCGGTAGACCTGCGGACGGGCCTCGATGGCCGCGAGGTACGTGTCCAGCGTCGCCTCGACCCGCTCCCGTCGCTGTGCGGGGGCGTCGAGCGCGGCCCGCAGGGCGCTCAGCAGGGCGTCGGTGTGGCGCTGGGCGAGTGCCCGGTACAGGCCGCCCTTGTCGCCGAAGTGGCGGTAGAGGATCGGCTTGGTGATCCCGGCCTCGGCGGCGATCGCGTTCATCGACGCCTGCGGGCCGTCCCTCAGCACCACCCGGTCCGCGGCCTCGAGCAGCTCCCGGCGGCGGCGCTCGGCGGCCGTCCGCTGCCGCTCGGCCCCACGTGTGGTCTCCATGTCCTACTCCCCGCCCGGCTGTCCGCGATCTCCTGATGCCCGGGAAACGTAACACCCTGTGTCGCGGCGCGCGGATACCCGGCTGACCGGTTGACAGAGGCTACTTGCTGGTAACAGACTGTTGTTACCGCTGGTAACGCATGGTGTCGACCGCAAGTGCATGGAGGGGACATGGCCGAGTTCACGCTCGAGCTCAACGACGACCAGAAGCAGGTCCGTGACTGGCTGCACGGTTTCGCCGCGGATGTGATCCGCCCGGCCGCTTCGGAGTGGGACGAGCGTGAGGAGACGCCCTGGCCCGTCATCCAGGAGGCGGCCAAGGTGGGCATCTACTCCCTCGACTTCTACGCCCAGCAGTTCTTCGACCCTACGGGCCTGGGCATACCCATGGCCATGGAAGAGCTGTTCTGGGGCGACGCGGGCATCGCCCTGTCCATCGTCGGTACGGGCCTGGCGGCCGTCGGCGTCCTCGCCAACGGCACCGAGGAGCAGATCGGCACCTGGATCCCGCAGATGTACGGCGACGCCGACGACGTGAAGCTCGCCGCCTTCTGCTCCTCCGAGCCGGACGCCGGTTCGGACGTCGCCTCGATGCGGACCCGCGCGGTGTACGACGAGGCCAAGGACGAGTGGGTCCTCAACGGCACCAAGACCTGGGCGACCAACGGCGGCATCGCCAACGTCCACGTCGTCGTCGCCGTCGTCGACCCGGAGCTGGGCTCCAAGGGACACGCCTCCTTCATCGTCCCGCCGGCCACCCCCGGGCTGTCCCAGGGCCAGAAGTTCAAGAAGCACGGCATCCGGGCCTCGCACACCGCCGAGGTCGTCCTGGAGGACGTCCGCGTCCCCGGCAGCTGCCTGCTCGGCGGCAAGGAGAAGCTGGACGAACGCCTGGCCCGGGCCCGCGAGCGCGCCGAGTCCGGCGGCGAGCGCGTGAAGAACGCCGCGATGGCCACGTTCGAGGCCTCCCGCCCCGCCGTCGGCGCCATGGCGGTCGGCACCGCCCGCGCCGCGTACGAGGTGGCCCTGGACTACGCCAAGACCCGCAGCCAGTTCGGCCGCCCGATCATCGACAACCAGGGAATCGCCTTCCAGCTCGCCGACATGCGCACCCGGATCGACGCGGCCCGTCTGCTGGTGTGGCGGGCCTCCTGGATGGCGACCACCGGCAAGCAGTTCACCTCGGCCGAGGGCTCGATGTCCAAGCTCTTCGCCAGCGAGACGGCGAAGTCGGTGACCGCGCAGGCCGTCCAGATCCTCGGCGGCAACGGCTTCACCCGCGAGTACCCGGTCGAGCGGATGCACCGGGACGCGGCGATCTACACGATCTTCGAGGGCACGAGCGAGATCCAGCGCCTGGTGATCGCCCGCACCCTGTCGGGCATGCCGATCCGCTGACACGAACAGGCCCGGGGGCCTGCCGCCGCGCGGCCGGCCCCCGGGCCTGCCGCTAACGCCGCGGCAGGTGGGCCTCGATCACGGAGACGACCTCGGGGGCCTCCGGCTCGACGCCGGGACGGATCCGGGCGACCGGCTCACCGGCCGGCGAGATCAGGAACTTCTCGAAGTTCCACTGGACGTCACCCGCCGCGCCCTCGGCGTCCGGGAGCTTCGCCAGCTCCGCGTACAACGGGTGCCGGCCGTCGCCGTTGACCTCGGTCTTCTCCAGCAGCGGGAAGCTCACGCCGTACGTCGTCGAGCAGAACGTCTCGATCTCCTCGGCGGTGCCCGGCTCCTGGCCCGCGAACTGGTTGCAGGGAACGCCGACCACGGTGAACCCCCGCCCCGCGTACTCCTTCTGCAGGCGCTCCAGGCCTGCGTACTGCGGGGTGAGCCCGCACTGGGACGCGACGTTCACCAGGAGCACCGCCGAGCCCTCGAAGGAGCCCAGCGTGGTGGGCTCGCCGGCGAGGGTGCGCAGGGGGATGTCGTGCAGAGTCATGCGGGATCTCCTCGGTCGTCGGGCGTTCCCGCCCATTGTGGCGCGAGATCGGTGAGCGGGCCGATCACCCGGAAGTAGAACGTGGTTGCTTTCAGCGCACCGGAAGGATCACCGGCGTACGCCGGGATCGAACCGCACTCCGTCCACCCCGCCGACCGGTAGAGCTCCTCGGCCAGGCTTCCCGTCTCGGTGTCCAGGACCAGCAGGCTCAGCCCGTCCGCGGCGGCCGACCGCTCGACGGCCGCGAGCATCGCCCGGCCGACGCCCTGGCCGCGGGCCGACGGACGGACCATCAGCTTGGCGATCTCCGCGCGGTGGCGGGCGTTGGGCAGCGCCCCTCTCACCAGACCGACCGTGCCGACGACCCGCTCGTCGTCCCGGGCGATCCAGACCTGGTGGTCTCCGGCCTCGACGAGGGCGGCACGCCTGCGCCACCAGTCGGCGGCGGCCTCCCGGTCGAGGGGCGCGAGGAAGCCCACCGAGGAGCCGCCTTCCACGGTCTCCACCAGCAGGGCGGCCAGCTCATCGGCGTACGTGACCAGTTCGGGTCCGGTCACGGGAACGATCTCGGTCATGCGCCGGATCCTTTCACGTCCGCCCCGGCCCGCCCGGCAGGTGAGGACGGACCCTCCGGCCGGAGCACCGGAACGCGGCAGACCACCACCGCCACGATGACCAGCGCGCCACGGTGACGCCCCCACGGCCGTACCGGGAAGCCGGCGATCCATCCCGGACCGGCCGCCCGTCCGCCCCGCCCACCTGAGAGGATCCACGGGTGGAACCCCCCGAGCCGCTCCCCGGACTGACGCCCGTACCGGCGGACGGCCCCCCGCCGCCCGCCCGCCGCCCGGTGCGCTGCGCCCTGTGCGGGCGCCCCCTCACCGGTGCGGAGTCACGCCGTACCGGACTCGGCCCCTCGTGCGACGCCAAGCTGCACCCGCCGGGCCCCGACATCCGCACCCGCCGGCACGACGTGGACCAGGAGCCGCTGCCCGGCACCTGAGCCGGCCCCGGCTACACGCCGTCGAGACGCCGGAACAGTCCCTCCTGCACCACGGACACCAGCAACTGCCCCCGGCGGTCGTAGATCCGGCCCCGGGCCAGACCCCGCCCGCCCGTCGCGATCGGCGACTCCTGGTCGTACAGGAACCACTCGTCG
>NZ_KL585425.1:49886-50149 GCF_000721935.1 Streptomyces sp. NRRL WC-3549 | reverse complement strand
CTCGTCGGCCCGGAACGGCCGGTGGAACCACATCGCGTGGTCCAGCGACGCCATGTCGAAACCGCGCGGCCCCCACAGCGGCTCCACCGGAATGCGCACCGCGTCCAGCAGCGTCATGTCGCTCGCGTACGTCAGCGCGCACGTGTGCACCAGCGGGTCGTCGCCCAGCGGGCCCACCGCGCGCATCCACACCGCGCTGCGGGGTTCGGCGCCCTCGGCCTCCTCCCGCGTCCAGCGCAGCCGGTCGACGTACCGGATGTCGA
>NZ_KL585425.1:45247-49686 GCF_000721935.1 Streptomyces sp. NRRL WC-3549 | reverse complement strand
GTCCAGCGCAGCCGGTCGACGTACCGGATGTCGAAGGGCTGGCGCCGCGCCATCCGCTCCAGCGACTCCGGCAGGCCGCCCAGGTGCTCGCGCACCTCCTGCGCGACCGTCGGCAGCTCCTCCGGCCCCGGGACCTCGCGGGCCGGGGGCAGCTGGTGCTCGAAGCCCGCCTCCTCGGGCCGGTGGAAGGAGGCCGTCAGATTGAAGATCGTCCGGCCCTGCTGCACCGCCGTGACCCGGCGGGTGGTGAAGGACCGGCCGTCGCGGACCCGCTCCACGTCGTACACGATCGGCACACCGGGGCGCCCGGGCCGCAGGAAGTAGGCGTGCAGCGAGTGGACCGGACGGTCCCCGTCGGTGGTCCGGCCGGCCGCGACCAGCGCCTGGCCCGCGACCTGCCCGCCGAAGACCCGTTGCAGGGACTCCTCGGGACTGCGGCCACGGAAGATGTTGACCTCGATCCGCTCCAGGTCGAGCAGGCCGACCAGGCTCTCGGCGGGATTCGTCATGCCCTCTCGCCCCACTTCCCCGGACGCCGTCACAGCTGCCCCACCTGGGTGACCCGGACGACCGCCCGGCCCTCCTCGTCGGAGGCCGCCAGATCGACCTCCGCGCGGATACCCCAGTCGTGGTCGCCGGCCGGGTCGGCGAACGCCTGCCACACCCGCCACAGACCGTGCTCCCGGTCCTCGTCGATCTTCAGCAGCTTGGGCCCGCGCGCGTCCGGACCCGTCCCCAGGTCCTCGTGCGCGTCCCAGTAGGCGTCCATCGCCTCGCCCCAGGCGTCCTCGTCCCAGCCCGAGCCCGCGTCCAGCTCACCGAGGTCACGGACCCGGTCCAGGGCGGCCAGCTCCACCCGGCGGAACATCGCGTTGCGCACCAGCACCCGGAACGCCCGCGCGTTCGCCGTGACCGGCTTGACCTCGTCGGCCCGCTCCTGCGCCTGCTCCGCGGTCTCCACCTCCGGGTTGGCCAGCTGCTCCCACTCGTCCAGCAGACTGGAGTCCACCTGCCGCACCATCTCACCGAGCCAGGCGATCAGATCCTCCAGGTCCTCGGACTTCAGGTCGTCCGGGACGGTGTGCTCCAGCGCCTTGTACGCGCTCGCCAGATAGCGCAGCACGATCCCCTCGGTGCGGGCCAGCTCGTAGTTCGACGTGAACTCCGTGAAGGTCATGGCCCGTTCGTACATGTCCCGGATCACCGACTTCGGCGACACCGGGTGGTCACCGACCCACGGGTGGCTGGTGCGGTACACGTCGTACGCGTGCCAGAGCAGCTCGCTCAGCGGCTTGGGGTACGTGACCTCCTGGAGCCGCTCCATCCGCTCCTCGTACTCGACGCCGTCCGCCTTCATCTGCCCGACGGCCTCGCCGCGCGCCTTGTTCTGCTGGGCGGCGAGGATCTGCCGGGGGTCGTCGAGCGTCGACTCGACGACCGAGACCATGTCCAGGGCGTACGACGGGGACTCGGCGTCCAGCAGATCGAACGCGGCCAGCGCGAACGTCGACAGCGGCTGGTTGAGCGCGAAGTCCTGCTGGAGGTCGACGGTCAGCCGCACGATCCGGCCCTCCGCGTCGGGCGTCTCCAACTGCTCCACCACACCACCGTCCAGCAGCGAGCGGTAGATGGCGATGGCCCGCCGGATGTGCCGCAGCTGCGCCTTGCGCGGCTCGTGGTTGTCCTCCAGCAGGTGCCGCATGGCCTCGAAGGCGTTGCCCGGGCGGGCGATCACCGAGAGCAGCATCGTGTGGGTGACCCGGAAGCGGGAGGTCAGCGGCTCCGGCTCGGACTGGATCAGCTTGTCGAAGGTCGTCTCCGACCAGGCCACGAACCCCTCCGGAGCCTTCTTGCGGACCACCTTGCGCTTCTTCTTCGGGTCGTCGCCCGCCTTCTTGACGGCCTTCTCGTTCTCGATGACGTGCTCGGGCGCCTGGGCGACGACGAAGCCCGCCGTGTCGAACCCGGCCCGGCCCGCCCGGCCGGCGATCTGGTGGAACTCCCGGGCCCGCAGGGTGCGCACCCGGGTGCCGTCGTACTTGGTGAGGGCGGTGAACAGCACCGTGCGGATGGGGACGTTGACGCCGACGCCGAGCGTGTCCGTACCGCAGATCACCTTCAGCAGACCCGCCTGCGCCAGCTTCTCGACGAGGCGCCGGTACTTGGGGAGCATGCCCGCGTGGTGCACGCCGATGCCGTGGCGCACGTAGCGGGAGAGGTTCTGGCCGAACTTGGTGGTGAAGCGGAAGTTGCCGATCAGGTCGGCGATCTTCTCCTTCTCCTCCTTCGTGCACATGTTGATGCTCATCAGCGACTGCGCCCGCTCCACGGCCGCGGCCTGCGTGAAGTGCACGATGTAGACGGGCGACTGCCGGGTGTCCAGCAGCTCGGTGAGCGTCTCGGTGATCGGCGTCAGCCGGTACTCGTAGCTCAGCGGCACCGGGCGGGTCGCGGAGCGCACCACGGACGTCGGCCGCCCGGTGCGCCGGGTCAGGTCCTCCTCGAACATCGAGACGTCGCCGAGCGTCGCCGACATCAGCACGAACTGCGCCTGCGGAAGCTCCAGCAGCGGGATCTGCCAGGCCCAGCCGCGGTCCGGCTCGGCGTAGAAGTGGAACTCGTCCATCACGACCTGGCCGATGTCGGCGTACCTGCCGTCACGCAGCGCGATCGACGCCAGCACCTCGGCGGTGCAGCAGATGACCGGGGCGTCGGCGTTGACCGAGGCGTCGCCGGTCAGCATCCCGACGTTCTCCGTGCCGAAGAGCTTGCACAGGTCGAAGAACTTCTCCGAGACCAGCGCCTTGATCGGCGCGGTGTAGAACGTGACCTTGTCCTGGGCCAGCGCCGTGAAGTGCGCACCCGCCGCCACCAGGCTCTTTCCGGAGCCGGTGGGGGTGGAGAGGATCACGTTCGCTCCGGAGACCACCTCGATCAGCGCCTCCTCCTGAGCCGGATAGAGGGTGATGCCCTGCGATTCGGTCCATGACGAGAAGGCCTCGAAGAGGGCGTCCGGGTCGGCGGTCGGGGGCAGCTGATCGATAAGGGTCACCCCCCCATCTTGCCTGCCGCACCCCCCGATCAGGGAACCGGCGGACCGGGCGAAGATCATGGACGATACGCTTCCCCCTTCAACTCGGGCGCCGTGTACAGACGGTGGCGGCACGGCCGTGGACACGGCCGGATCACGATGGGGGCGGGCAGAAGCGATGATGGGACCGGCACACTCGCTGTCAGGAGCGGCGGCCTGGCTGGGGGTGGGTGCCGCGGCCGCGGGCGCGGGCCACGCGATGCCCTGGCCCGTCCTGGTCGTCGGGGCTCTGATCTGCGCGGGAGCGGCGCTCGCCCCCGACCTGGACCACAAGTCGGCCACCATCTCGCGGTCCTTCGGGCCGGTGTCCAAGGGTGTCTGCGAGGTCGTCGACAAACTCTCGTACGCCGTCTACAAGGCGACCAAGAGCAAAGCCGACCCGCGCAGGACCGGCGGGCACCGCACCCTGACCCACACCTGGCTGTGGGCGGTGCTGATCGGCGGCGGCTGCTCCCTCGCCGCGATCACCCTCGGCCGGTGGGCCGTGCTGGCCATCCTCTTCGTCCACCTGGTGCTCGCCGTCGAGGGCCTGCTGTGGCGGGCGGCGCGGGTCTCCAGCGACGTCCTGGTGTGGCTGCTCGGCGCGACCAGCGCGTGGATCCTGGCCGGCGTCCTGGACGAGCCGGGCAACGGCTCCACCTGGCTGTTCTCCGAGCCCGGCATGGAGTACCTCTGGCTCGGCCTGCCGATCGTGCTCGGCGCCCTCGTCCACGACATCGGTGACGCGCTCACCGTCTCCGGCTGCCCGATCCTGTGGCCCCTGCCGATAGGCCGCAAGCGCTGGTACCCCATCGGGCCGCCCAAGGCCATGCGCTTCCGGGCGGGCAGCTGGGTCGAGATCAAGGTGCTGATGCCGGTCTTCATGATCCTCGGAGCGGTGGGCGGCATAGCGGCCCTGAACCTCGGCTGACGGCCCCCGTCCCGTGGTGCCCCGGCCGCCGGCCTCGTCCCGAACGTCGGCCGTCGGCGCCGTCCCCGAACCCCGGCCGCCGGCGCCGGAGCGCCTCGTGGGCGTGGCGCCCGCCCTCGTAGCACCATGGCCGCATGCTGCTCGCCCGGCTCGCCCACGTGTCCCTGGAAGTCGCCGCGGCCCCGGCCCGGACCCGGAAGGTCGCCCTGCTGGCCGGTCTCTTCCGGGAGACCGGCCCCGACGACGTACCGACCGTCATTCCGTACCTGGCGGGCCGCCTCCCGCGGGGGCGGCTCGGTATCGGCTGGAGCGCCCTCTCCGATCCTCCGCAACCCGCGCACACCCCCGTACTGACGGTGGCGGAGACCGACGCCGAGCTCACCGCCGTCGGCGCCCTGTCCGGCCCCGGCTCGCAGGCGGCGCGCAAGGAGCGGCTGG
>NZ_KL585425.1:44644-44972 GCF_000721935.1 Streptomyces sp. NRRL WC-3549 | reverse complement strand
GGCCACCGGAGCGGCGCCCGCCGACGTGCGCCGGGCCGTCATGCTCGCCGGATCGCTCCAGGCCGTCGCCCGCGCCCTGCTCGCCGACGGACCCGCCGCCCTCGGGGCCTTCCGGCTGACCGTCGGCCGTCCGGTCCTCCCGATGCTGGCCCACACCGCCCGCTCGGTCACCGAGGCCATCGACAAGCTGGGGCCGTGCGCCGTGGAGGAGAAGCTCGACGGCATCCGCGTCCAGGTCCACCGCGACGGCCCCGAGGTGCGGCTCTACACCCGGACGCTCGACGACATCACCGCTGTCTCTTATACACATCTCTGAGCGGGCTGGCAA
>NZ_KL585425.1:41995-44466 GCF_000721935.1 Streptomyces sp. NRRL WC-3549 | reverse complement strand
AGCCCGCTCAGAGATGTGTATAAGAGACAGGAGCGGTTCGTCCTCGACGGCGAGATGATCGCCCTCGGCCCCGACGGACGGCCCCGGCCCTTCCAGGAGACCGCCGCGCGGGTGGGCTCCCGGCGGGACGTCGCCACGGCCGCCGCGGCGGTCCCCGTCGTCCCGGTCTTCTTCGACGTCCTCGCGCTCGACGGACGCGAACTCATCGACCTCCCCCTCACCGAACGGCACGCGGCCCTGGACGCGCTGGTCCCCGAGCCGATGCGGGTACGCCGCGTCACCGTCACCGACCCCGGCGACGAGGCGGCACGCCGGGTCGCCGAGGAGTTCTTCGGGGCCACCCTGGCCCGCGGCCACGAGGGCGTGGTGGTCAAGGGCGGGGCGGCGCCCTACAGCGCCGGACGGCGGGGCGCGTCCTGGCTGAAGGTGAAACCCGTCCACACCCTGGACCTGGTGGTGCTCGCCGCCGAATGGGGCCACGGACGGCGCACCGGGAAGCTGTCCAACCTGCACCTGGGGGCCCGCCGCCCGGACGGCACGTTCGCGATGCTGGGCAAGACCTTCAAGGGCCTCACCGACACCATGCTCGCCTGGCAGACCGAACGCCTCCAGGAGCTGGCCACCGGCGACGACGGGCACGTGGTGACCGTCCGCCCCGAACTCGTCGTCGAGATCGCCTACGACGGGCTCCAGAGCTCCACCCGCTACCCGGCGGGCGTCACCCTCCGGTTCGCCCGGGTCCTGCGCCACCGCGAGGACAAGCCGCCCGAGGAGGCGGACACCGTCGAGACGGTGCTCGCGCGCCGGGCATGACAACAGGCCCCGTCCCGTGGGGGAGGGGGCCCGCCGTCAGGTCCGGGAGCCTCACTCGTGCAGGACCGCCGAGGCGGTGTGCGCGCGGACCTCCTCGGGCGTCAGATAGGCGTCCGTGTACTCGAAGTCCCGCAGGGTCGCCCGCTTGCGCGCCTGGAACCCGGTGCGGACGAAGTCGTCACCGGCGATCGCGTTCAGCATCCAGTTGGTCAGGACCCGGGTCTTGGCGACGTTGGTCCGCAGCGCCGACCAGTGGTAGCCGCGCGCCACGGCCTGTGCGGGCATGCCCTTCAGCTCGACGCCCAGCGGCTTGGACACGGCGTCCCGGCCGCCCAGGTCCACCACCAGACCGAGGTCCTTGTGGACGTACGGCTGAAGCGGCCGGTTGCGCAGCGAGGCGATGACGTTCCCGGCCAGCGTGCGGCCCTGGCGCATGGCGTGCTGCGCGGTGGGCGGGCAGATCGCCCCGTCGTCCTTGGTCAGGTCCGGCACCGCCGCCGCGTCACCGAGCGCGAACACGCCGTCCACACCGGGCACCGACATCTCGGGGCTCACCGCGAGCCGGCCGCGCACCGTCTCCGCGTCCAGCGTGGCGACGAGCGGGCTGGCCGCGACGCCCGCAGTCCAGATCAGGGTGCGGCAGGGCAGTACCCGGCCGTCGGTGAAGGTCACCTTGTCCGGACCCGCCTCGGCCACGGAGACGCCCAGCGACACCTCGATGCCCCGTCCGCGCAGAATTTCCAGCGCGTCCAGGCCGAGCTTGTCGCCGAGCTCCGGCATGAGCTTGGGCGCGATGTCGATCAGGTGCCACTTGATCAGCTTCGGGTCCAGCCGCGGGTAGTGCTTCAGGGCGTTGGTGGTGAGCCGCTGCAGACACGCGGCGGTCTCCGTACCGGCGTACCCGCCGCCCACCACGACGAACTGCAGCCGGGACGCCCGCTCCTCCTCGTCCTGGCTGGCGTCGGCCAGATCGAGCTGCGAGATGACGTGGTCCCGGATGTAGGCGGCCTCGGCCAGCGTCTTCATGCCCCGGGCGTTCTCGACCAGCCCCGGGATGTCGAACGTCCGGGTCACGCTGCCGGCGGCCAGCACGAGGTAGTCGTACGGCTCGTTCACGATCTCGTCGGTGATCTTGCGTACGACGCAGACCTTGGCCTTCGTGTCCACCCCGATGGCACCGCCCGGCACGATACGGGTGCGGTGGCGCCTGCTGCGCCGCAGTGACACGGCGACCGACTGCGGAGTGAGCACCCCGGAGGCGACCTGCGGGAGCAACGGCAGGTACAGCTGGTAGGAGAACGGGGTGACCAGCGCGATGTCCGCCTCACCGGGGGCGAGGCTGCGTTCCAGCCGGCGTACGCACTCGACCCCCGCAAAGCCGGCGCCGACAACGAGAATCCTGGGTCGTGCCACGGTGTGCGTCCCTTCTCGGGTTTACGCGGTCATCGCTCGCCTGCCCCCGATTCGGGGCCAGTCACTCCTCATCCTCACCGCAGGCGAGGGACTTCGCCTCTTCTGCGGGGCGCCACGGACGCATTCGCCCGGGGCCCGGGGCGGTCCCGGGCTGGGCGGCGGGGGGCGTGCCGGATCAGGAGGAGGGCGGCTCCTCACCGTGTCGGGAGCGCCCGTCGCGGGGGCAGGACCGACCGCCACCGGCC
>NZ_KL585425.1:40139-41786 GCF_000721935.1 Streptomyces sp. NRRL WC-3549 | reverse complement strand
GATGTGTATAAGAGACAGGGCGATCTGCGGGCCGACCCGGTCCATGCCCTGGAAGACGCGGTGCTTCTGGGGGCGCGGTGCTCCCGGGTGACGTGGGCGGCGTGCCTCCGCAACTGGCTGGGACGGTCCGGCGGCCGGGGCCGTCCCCGCGGTCAGCGAGCCGGCGCACGGTGGGCCCCTGCCCGGCGGCAGCCGGTCCGGCAGGGTCCTGCCCGCGCCCGGGGGCCCGACGCCAACCTGCTGCTCGGCGGGCCGGACCGCCAGGCCGACTCGGTGCGGGACACCGCCCGCTCCCGGCCCTGACCACGTCGAGGGCGCGGCGGAGCAGCGCACCGGCGGAGATCCGGCGCCGACGCGTCACCGGCCACCCGGGGTACCACGGGCGCCACGACGTCCGGGGCCCCGGGGCTTCCGGAGCCACGCGGATGTCCGTCACGCGTACTGCAACCCGGTGGGCTCACCCGTGCCAGGACCGCCACAGGGCCGCGTACGCGCCGTCCGCCGCCACCAGCGCGTCGTGACCGCCGAGCTCGGTGATCCGGCCGTCCTCCACGACCGCGATCACGTCCGCGTCGTGGGCGGTGTGCAGCCGGTGGGCGATGGCGATCACCGTACGGCCGTCCAGCACCTGGGCCAGGGAACGCTCCAGGTGCCGGGCGGCCCGCGGGTCGAGCAGCGAGGTCGCCTCGTCCAGCACCAGGGTGTGCGGGTCCGCCAGCACGAGACGGGCCAGGGCGATCTGCTGGGCCTGCGCCGGGGTCAGCGAGAGGCTCCCCGAACCGACCTCGGCGTCCAGGCCGCCCTCCAGGGCCCTGGCCCAGCCGTCCGCGTCGACCGCCGCGAGCGAGGCCCACAGCTCGGCGTCCCCGGCGTCCGTACGCGCCAGGAGCAGGTTGTCCCGGAGCGTCCCCACGAACACGTGGTGCTCCTGGTTGACCAGGGCCACATGGCTCCGCACCCGCTCGGCCGTCATCCGGGAGAGTTCGGCGCCGCCGAGGGTGACCTCACCGCTGCGGGGCGCGTAGATCCCCGCCAGCAGTCGGCCCAGCGTGGACTTGCCGGCGCCGGACGGTCCGACCAGTGCGACCCGCGTGCCCGGGGCGACGTCGAGTGACACGCCGTGCAGGACGTCCACACCGGCGCGGTAACCGAAGCACACCTCGTCCGCCCGGACCTCCCGGCCGTCCGGGCCGGTCAGGTCGTCGCCCGCCTCGGGCTCGATCTCCCGTACGCCCACGAGGCGGGCCAGGGACACCTGGGCGACCTGCAGCTCGTCGTACCAGCGCAGGATCAGGCCGATCGGGTCCACCATCATCTGCGCCAGCAGCGCCCCCGTCGTCAGCTGCCCGACGGTGAGCCAACCCTCGATCACGAACCAGCCGCCCAGCAGCAGCACCGCGCCCAGGATCGTGACGTAGGTGGCGTTGATGACGGGGAAGAGCACGGAGCGCAGGAACAGCGTGTACCGCTCCCACGCCGTCCACTCCTTGACGCGCCGGTCCGACAGGGCGACCCGGCGGGCCCCCAGGCGGTGCGCTTCCACGGTCCGCCCGGCGTCCACCGTCTCGGCCAGCACCGCGGCGACCGCCGCGTAACCGGCGGCCTCCGAACGGTACGCGGACGGCGCACGCCGGAAGTACCAGCGGC
>NZ_KL585425.1:34969-39911 GCF_000721935.1 Streptomyces sp. NRRL WC-3549 | reverse complement strand
CAGCCGACGAGCAGCACCGGCAGGGCGACCAGCACCGCGAGGGCCAGCGGCGGGGCGGTGACGGTGAGGGCACCGATCAGCAGCCCCACCCACACCACACCGATCGCCAGCTGCGGCACGGCCTCCCGCATGGCGTTGGCCAGCCGGTCGATGTCCGTCGTGATCCTGGACAGCAGGTCACCGGTGCCGGCCCGCTCCAGGACGCCCGGGGGCAGCCCGACCGAGCGGACGAGGAAGTCCTCGCGCAGATCGGCGAGCATCTCCTCGCCGAGCATCGCGCCCCGCAGCCGCATGATCCGGGTGAACACGGTCTGCACGGCCAGCGCCACCGCGAACACCGCGACGGTGCGCTCCAGATGGAGGTCCCCGACGCCGTTCGACAGGTCCTCGACCAGGCCGCCCAGCAGATAGGGGCCGGTGATCGAGGCGATCACCGCGATCGCGTTGGCCGCGACGAGCACGGCGAACGGCCCCCGGTGACGCCGCAGCAGGGAATGGACGTACGCGCGTACGGTCGTGGGCGCGCCGACCGGCAGGGTCGTCGCCGACTCCGGTGCGGCCGGGTCGTACGCCGGTGGTGCGATGCCGGTCATGCCCTCTCCTCGACTTCCTTGATGGCTTCGGCCGACCGCGACGCGTCGGTCGGGGCGGGCCGGTCCCGCGCGTCCGGGGCGGCCGGGATCGCGGTGCCGTCATCGGTCTCCCGGGTGACGACCGCCCGGTAGCGCGGTTCGTCGCGCAGCAGGTCGCGGTGGGTGCCTGCCGCCACGACCCGGCCGTCGCGCACCAACGCCACCCGGTCGGCGAGGTCCAGCAGCAGCGGGGACGAGGAGAACGCCACCGTCGTCCGGCCCTGCCGCAGCCGTTTCACACCGGCGGCGACCCGGGCCTCCGTGTGCGAGTCGACGGCGGACGTCGGCTCGTCCAGCACCAGCGCCTCGGGGTCGGCGACCAGGGAGCGGGCCAGTGCGAGCCGCTGCCGCTGGCCACCGGAGAGGGAACGGCCGCGCTCGGTGATCCGGGTTCCCATGGGATCGCCGTCCCCGCCGGCCGACGCCTGGGCCAGCGCGTCCAGGACGTCCGCGCACTGGGCGGCGGCCAGGGCGTCCTCGGCGGCCACCGTGCCCGGCGACGGTACGTCCAGCAGCTCGCGCAGGGTCCCGGAGAGCAGCACCGGGTCCTTGTCCTGCACGAGCACGGCGGCCCGGGCCGAGCCGAGCGGCAGCTCGTCCAGGGCCACCCCGCCGAGCAGCACCGAGGGGACCGGCCGGGCCCCGCCGCCGTCGTGCCGGGGACCGTCCGCCGCGGCCGTGCCGGCCTCGCCGTCGTCCCCGTCGGATGCGTCCGCCCGCGCACCGTCCGGCTCGGCGTGGCCGCCGAGCCGGTCGGCCCCGCCTCGTCGGGGTCGCCGCAGACCACGGCGGTGAACAGGCCCCGGGGGGCCAGCAGTCCGGTCACCGGGTCGTAGAGATCGCCTTCGGGAACCATGGCCCCGAGCGTGGGAGCCTGGGTGCTGCGGCCGAGGGACAGCACACGGACGGCCCGCTGCGCGGACGGCCGGGAGAAGGAGTACGCCATGGCGATCTCCTCGAAGTGCCGCAGCGGGAAGAGCATCAGCGTCGCCGCGCTGTAGACGGTGACCAGCTGCCCGACCTCGATCCGGCCGTCCTGGACGAGCGTGGCCCCGTACCGGACCAGCGCGATCAGCAGGAGCCCCGGCAGGAGCACCTGGACCGCCGAGATGAGGGCCCACATCCGCGCGCTGCGCACGGCGGCCTTACGGACCTCCTGGGATGCCCGCCGGTACCGGCCGAGGAACAGCTCCTCGCCGCCGATCCCGCGCAGCACCCGCAGGCCCGCCACCGTGTCCGATGCCAGCTCGGTGGCGTGACCCGCCTTCTCGCGCTGGACGTCCGCCCGACGGGTGGCACGGGGGAGGAGGGGCAGGACGGCGAGGGCCAGGGCGGGCACCGCGAGGGCCACCAACAGGCCCAGGGAAGGCAGGTAGAGGACGAGCCCGACGCAGATCAGGACGAGGGCGAGCGCGGCGGCGGCGAAGCGCGACAGTGCCTCGACGAACCAGCCGATCTTCTCCACATCGCCGGTGGAGACGGCGACGACCTCGCCCGCGGCGACCCGCCGGGTCAGAGCCGAACCCAGCTCGGCGGTCTTGCGCGCCAGCAGTTGCTGCACCCGGGCCGCCGCGGTGATCCAATTGGTGATCGCCGTCCGGTGGAGCATGGTGTCACCCACCGCGATGAGCACGCCGAGCGCCACGATGAGCGCCCCGGCGGACGCGAGGCCGCGGCCGGATCGTTCGACGACGGCCTGGACCGCGAGCCCCACGGCGAGCGGAAGCCCGGCGATCGCGCATTGGTGCATCAGTCCCCAGGACAGGGACTTCAGTTGACCGGCAAGCTGACCGCGGCCCAGCCAGAGCAGGAAACGCGGGCCCGACCTGACGTCGGGATCGCCGGGATCCGGGTACGGAAGATCGCGAATCTGCATGACGTCCCAGGGATCGGAAGGAGCGGAGACCCCGTGGGGATCTCGTGGCACGGGGGAGCAAACCGTGCAAGGTTCGCTTCCCTCCCCTCTGGGAGGCAAGCGATTTATTCCCGCGCGACGGCCTCTCCCGCTCCCGGGACGGACCCCGCCGCCGGAGGGGCGGCGGGGTGTCGGGCGCGCCTACTCGGCGGGCTCGGGGGAATCCATGCCGGAACGGGCCTTCTTCCACTCGCCCCGGGTGAAGTCGGGGATCTGCTGCGGTGCGCCCTTGGCCTTGATGGAGAGGTGGCTCAGCGGCACGGGCGCCGTCCAGGTGGCGGCGTCGTACACGTCGAAGTCGGGGGCGAGCCCCAACCTCATGCACTGCATCAGCCGGAACACCATCATGTAGTCCATGCCCCCGTGCCCGCCGGGCGGGTCGGCGTGTTCCTTCCACAGCCAGTGGTCCCAGTCGGCGTACGCGGAAAAGTCCGCCCACTCGTCGTTCGTGTGGTCGGGTTCGAGGTAGATCCGCTCGGGATAGTCCTCGAACACCCCTTTCGTGCCGCCGAGGCTGTTGATCCGCGAGTACGGGTGAGGTGTCGAGACGTCGTGCTCCAGCCGGATCACCCGGCCCTTGGCGGTCTGGACGAGGCTGATCGTCCGGTCGCTCTCGACGTACGTCTCCTTCCAGCTGGGGTCGCCGGCCGGCATGTGCTCCTTGCGGTACGCGGCGAGACCGAGCGAGGGAGAGCCGACACTCGTGATGCTGACCGCGCGGTCACCGCGGTTGACGTCCATGTAGTTGGCGACCGGGCCGAAGCCGTGGTTGGGGTACAGATCGCCTCGCAGCCGGGTGTGCCACAGCCGCCGCCAGGGGCCCTCGTAGTAGTCGGGGTCGAACATCAGGCCCCGCAGGTCGTGGTTGTACGCGCCCGCCCCGTGGAGCAGGTCGCCGAAGAGACCGGCGTGCGCCATGCGCAGGACGCGCATCTCGTTGCGGCCGTAACAGCAGTTCTCCAACTGCATGCAGTGGCGCCGGGTCCGCTCGGAGAGGTCGACCAACTCCCAGAGCTGGTCCAGCCGCAGCGCGATCGGGCACTCGACGCCGACGTGCTTGCCGTTGAGCAGGGCGGTCTTCGCCATCTCGAAGTGGAAGTCCCACGGGGTCGCCACGTAGACGAAGTCGATGTCCCCGCGGCCGCAGAGTTTCGCGTAGTCGTGCTCCCCGTGCGCGTACACGGCGGGAGCCGGCTGGCCCGCGGCCGTCACCTTGGCGGCGGCACGCTCGGCCTTGTCCTTCACGGGATCGCAGACGGCGACGACCCGCACTCCCTCGACGGCGAGGAAGAGGTCGATCATGCTGCCGCCGCGGTTGCCCAGGCCCACGATGCCGACGCGTACGGTCGAACGCCGGTCGAAGCGGACCCCGGCCATGGTGGCGCCCTTGCGGGCCGGCGTGGAGAGGGGGCCGGTGGCGGCCGTGTGCTCCGCGGCCGACGCGGAGCCGGTGCCGAGCGCTCCGAGCCCGAGGCCGGCGCTCGCGGCCCCGACCACGCCGGCGGTGGTGCGAAGGACGGAACGACGGCTCGGTGAACCGTCGTTCGAGGTCTGCGGGTCCTGGCCCTGGGGGTCCTGACCCTGTGGTGCGTCGTCAATCATCGAGCCTCCGGAGAAGGGGAATCCGACGGTGCGCGCGGGTCCCGGCCCGCGTGGACGGACGGACGCGGGTTCCGGAACCTCGGTAAGGACCCTGGACGGTGGGGCTGTTGTCGCGCAAGGGACGCGATTGGACTCCTGCATCCAAACCATGGACTTTCCGGATGCGCGCGGTCATGGGCCGGCGCACCAGGGGCGTGGGGGGTGGCCCGGCGCGGCCCCCCCCGGGCCCGGGTGCGGGGACGGCACGGGAGGGGCGGAACGGGAGGGGGTGGAGCGGGAAGGGCGGAACGGGAGGGGGCAGAGAGCGGGGCGGTAGGCGACGGCCGGCCGGTCCGGGCTCGTCGCGGGGGCGGCGCCTCGCCGGTGATCATGTCCACGCAGGCGTGGGGCCCGGGACCGTAAGCGGCTTCGACGTGTCGCCGAGGACGTGCCTCAGCGGTGGTGGCGCTCCGGCATCCCGTCGACCAGAGCGGTCAGCAGCCCGCCGAGCACCTCGCGCTGTTCGGCGGACAGGGGAGCCAGGATCTCCTGGGCGGCGGCCCTGCGCGCGTTGCGCAGGGAGCGCAGCACCGCGCGGCCCTCGTCGGTGATCTCGATGCGGACCACCCGCCGGTTGGTCGGATCCGGGACCCGGCGGACGCGGCCGGCCGCCTCGAGGCCGTCGACGAGGGTGGTCACCGCGCGCGGGACGACGTCGAGCCGGAGGGCCAGATCGGCCATCCGGGGCGGCTCGTCGTAGTGCGCGACCGTGCGCAGCAGCCGGAACTGGGCCGGCGTGATGCCGATCGGCTCC
>NZ_KL585425.1:27230-34731 GCF_000721935.1 Streptomyces sp. NRRL WC-3549 | reverse complement strand
ATGTGTATAAGAGACAGGGCCAGGAGGCCGTCGGAGTCGGGGGAATCCATGGGGGGAACAATAACAGGACGTCGTTCATTGTGAGTACAGGTAACAATGAGCTATCCTCTCGAAGAGGCTGGCTCAACCCTCCGCTTCCGCCTTGTTCTGTTCCGTCCGCCTCGCCCTGCCCCGTCCTGCCCGAAGGAGCCCATGAAACCCGACGAACCCCTGTGGACACCCCCCGCGCGGGACGGCGGGCAGCCGCCTGCCGAGCTGCGCCGCATCTTCCGCCTCTTCCGTGCCTACCGGGGCAGACTCGCCCTGGTGGGGCTGTTGGTCGGCGCCTCGTCGCTGGTGTCCGTAGCCTCCCCCTTCCTGCTCCGCGAGATCCTGGACACCGCGATCCCGCAGGGGCGCACCGGGCTGCTCACGCTGCTCGCGCTCGGCATGATCCTCACGGCCGTGGTCAACAGCGTCTTCGGCGTCCTGCAGACCCTGATCTCCACGACGGTCGGCCAGCGGGTCATGCACGACCTCCGTACCGCCGTCTACACGCAGCTCCAGCGCATGCCGCTCGCCTTCTTCACCCGGACCCGCACCGGCGAGGTCCAGTCCCGCATCGCCAACGACATCGGCGGGATGCAGGCGACGGTCACCTCGACCGCGACCTCGCTGGTCTCCAACCTCACGGCGGTCATCGCCACCGTGGTCGCCATGCTCGCGCTGGACTGGCGGCTCACCGTCGTCTCGCTGCTCCTGCTGCCCGCCTTCGTGTGGATCAGCCGCCGCGTCGGCCAGGAGCGCAAGAAGATCACCACCCAGCGGCAGAAGCAGATGGCCGCGATGGCCGCCACGGTCACCGAGTCGCTCTCGGTGAGCGGTATCCTCCTCGGCCGCACCATGGGCCGCTCCGACTCGCTCACCAGGGCGTTCGCCGAGGAGTCGGAGCGCCTGGTCGACCTGGAGGTGCGCTCCAGCATGGCGGGGCGCTGGCGCATGTCGACCATCGGCATCGTCATGGCGGCCATGCCCGCCGTCATCTACTGGGCCGCGGGCCTCACCCTGAGCTCCGGAGTCACCTCGGTCTCCCTCGGCACCCTGGTCGCCTTCGTCTCGCTCCAGCAGGGCCTCTTCCGCCCGGCCGTGAGCCTGCTCTCCACCGGCGTCCAGATGCAGACGTCCCTCGCCCTCTTCCAACGGATCTTCGAGTACCTCGACCTCACGGTGGACATCACCGAGCCCGAGAAGCCCGTACGGCTGGACAAGATCCGGGGCGAGATCGCGTTCGAGGACGTCATCTTCAGCTACGACGGGCAGACCGCCCCGACCCTGAGCGGCATCGACGTCACCGTGCCGGCCGGACACGCCCTGGCGGTCGTCGGGCCCACCGGGTCCGGGAAGTCCACGCTCAGCTACCTGGTCCCACGGCTGTACGACGTCACCGGCGGCCGGGTCACCCTCGACGGCGTGGACGTCCGCGACCTGGACTTCGAGACCCTGGCCCGGGCCGTCGGCGTGGTCTCCCAGGAGACGTACCTCTTCCACGCCTCCGTCGCGGAGAACCTCCGCTTCGCCAAGCCGGACGCCACCGCCGAGGAGATCGAGGCCGCGGCGCGCGCCGCCCAGATCCACGACCACATCGCGTCCCTGCCCGACGGCTACGACACGTTGGTCGGTGAGCGCGGCTACCGCTTCTCGGGCGGCGAGAAACAGCGGCTGGCCATCGCCCGCACCATCCTGAGGGACCCGCCCGTCCTGATCCTCGACGAGGCGACCAGCGCCCTCGACACCCGTACGGAACACGCCGTACAGCAGGCGATCGACGCGCTGTCCGAGGGCCGGACCACCCTGACCATCGCCCACCGCCTCTCCACCGTCCGCGACGCGGACCAGATCGTCGTCCTGGACGGCGGACGCGTCGCCGAGCGCGGCACCCACGAGGAACTCGTCGAGCGGGACGGCCGGTACGCCGCACTGCTCCGCCGCGACGGCAGCAGCATGGCCCCGGCAGTCACCTGAGGACGGTCATCCGGCACCCCGCCCCGTGCCCGCGGGACCTCAGGCGGGCACGCGGTCGAGCAGTCGCCGGACCGAACGGACCGCGGCACGCCCTGCCCGGTTGGCCCCGATCGTGCTGGCGGACGGCCCGTAACCGACGAGGTGCACCCGCGCGTCCCGTACAGCCCGGGTGTCCTCCACGCGGATGCCGCCCCCGGGCTCGCGGAGCCGTAGCGCGGCCAGGTGGTCGACGGCGGGCCGGAAGCCGGTCGCCCATACGATCACGTCGGCCTCGACGGTGCGTCCGTCGGCCCAGGCCACCCCGTTCTCCGTGATCCGCTCGAACATCGGGAGCCGGTCGAGCACTCCCTGTTCGCGGGCGCGCCGGACGGCGTCGTTCAGCGGCAGCCCGGTCACGCTCACCACGCTCTGCGGCGGCAGCCCGCGCCGCACCCGCTCCTCCACCATCGCGACGGCGGCCCGCCCCTGTTCCTGGCCGAACGGCCCCTCGCGGAAGACCGGGGGACGGCGGGTCACCCAGTACGTCGAGGCCGCCACCTCCGCGATCTCCATCAGGTGCTGGGTGCCCGAGGCGCCCCCGCCGACCACGACCACCCGCAGACCGGCGAACTCCCCGGGCCCGGGATAGTCCGCGGTGTGCAACTGCCGCCCCCGGAAGGCGTTCTGGCCGGGGTAGCGCGGCCAGAACGGCCGGCCCCAGGTTCCCGTCGCGTTGATCAGCGCACGCGGCGCGTACGCGCCCTCGGAGGTCTCGACGAGCAGCCGCCCGCCCTCGCCCTCACGTACGGCGCTCACCGAGACCGGCCGGTGCACCCGCAACCCGAAACGGTGCTCGTACCGCGCGAAGTACCCGCCGATCACCTCGGAGGAGGGCCGGCTGTCGTCGGCTCCGGCCAGCTCCATCCCGGGCAGGGAGTGCATGCCGTGCACCTTGCCGTACGTCAACGAGGGCCACCGGAACTGCCAGGCGCCGCCGGGCTGCGGCGCGCCGTCGAGGACGACGAAATCC
Source organism: Streptomyces sp. NRRL WC-3549 (assembly GCF_000721935.1). GTDB lineage: Bacteria > Actinomycetota > Actinomycetes > Streptomycetales > Streptomycetaceae > Streptomyces. Next base: position 31,721 of record NZ_KL585425.1, on the reverse strand, counting down.
CGGTCCGGCTCGAAGCCGGTACGCCGCAGGTGGTACGCGGCGGACAGACCCGCCTGCCCCGCGCCGATCACGACCACGTCCAGCTCACGCGCCCCAAAGTTGTTCACGCTTCTACCAACCTTGTCCGGCGCCCGGATCTTCCCGACGTCCCGCCCCGCCGGAACCACGCCCCGGCGCGCCCTGGAGCCAGAATGGGGCCATGCCTGATTCCTTTGCCACACACCTGCTGAGCATCACCACCGGCCGGACCGAGACGGTCGCCGACCTGACGGGCGACTGCGAACAGTTCCTCTCCCGCACCGCCCAGGGCAGGGACGGCCTGCTGCACGTCTTCGTCCCGCACGCGACGGCCGGGATCGCGATCCTGGAGACCGGCGCCGGCAGCGACGAAGACCTCCTCGCCGCCCTGAAGGACCTGCTCCCCGCCGACGACCGCTGGCACCACCGCCACGGCCACCCGGGCCACGGCCGCGACCACGTCCTGCCCGCCCTCGTACCGCCGCATGCCACCCTGCCGGTGATCGGGGGGCGGCTGGAACTGGGCACGTGGCAGTCGGTCTGCCTCGTCGACACGAACGTCGACAACGCGGACCGTCAGGTTCGTCTGAGCTTCCTGGGCGGCGTCGGCGAGGCCTGACTGTACGGGTCACGTCCGGCCGCACCAACTGCAAGAGGCCCCGGTGGGAGGCCGTAGCAGTATTCACGCTCTCCCTGGCTCCGCCGTCGATGTGCGGTCGTGGTGTGACCCTGTTGTCCCTGGGAGGTACAGCCCGCCCGGCTGACGGACCACCGGCCCGACTCCTTGGTGGGTGAAGTGGTCCACTGGGCTCAGTAGTCCGCCGGAGACGGTGTGTCTCAAGCGGTAGCGGAGCCTCTGGGCGAGATCCGCTGCAAGAGAGTGCCCTGTGCGTGGAAAGATCTCCTGATCGACCATGAGCGCGAGAGGGCTGCGTGCCGCTTGCCGCACCGGAAGGGGAGCCGGAGATGGCCCTGCTGTCAGCGAGCCCGAAGTGGCCCGTGCTGCCCGAGTATTTCCACGACTGGGCGTTGGTGGACGTGGAGACTTCCGGGCTGAGGCCCGGCCGGGACCGCGTCCTGTCCCTCGCGGTCGTAACGCTGGACGGAAACGGCCGGCGGACCGGTGAGTTCTCCACGCTCCTCAACCCGGGCTGCGACCCGGGGCCGGTGAATGTTCATGGGCTCACCCGCGCGCGCCTGGCAGGCGCACCCCCTTTCGAGGAGATCGCGCCGCAGGTCGGTGCGCTGCTGAGTGGTCGCGTTCTTGTCGCCCATAACGCGCAGTTCGACTACGACTTCCTGGCCCATGAGTTCGCCCGCGTCCGCTCGTGGGTGCCCGTGAGTAGGCGTCTGTGCACCCTGGCTCTCAACAGGTTGATCGCGCCCGCGACGCCGAATCTCAAGCTGGGGACGCTTGCCGCGCACTACGGCGTGCGTCAGGAGCGGGCACACGACGCGCAGGACGACGTCCGTGTGCTCACAGGGATTCTGCAGGGCTCGCTGGACGCCGCGGGACGTCTGGGCCTGGACCTTCCGCTTCTGGCCTGCCCGCCGCGCCAGGACTACAAGCCCTTCGTCCCGAAGACCCCGTGTCCGTACCGGAACCCCGGCCGGTTCCAGGCCGGAGACTGCCTGGTACAGGGGATGAAAGTCGCCGTCACCGGCGAAACCCTGATGTCCCGCGAGGAGCTGATCGCCCGCTCGGTAGCGGCTGGTCTCAACATGATGACTTCGGTCAGCGGACAGACCAGCCTCCTGGTCACCAATGATTCTGGCGACGGGACCGCCAAACTACGCCGGGCCGTTGCCGAAGGCGTTCCCGTGGTGGACGAGCAGACGTATCTGCGGTTGCTGGACGACGTGCGGCCCGGTCAGGCCAAGGGCGCGGCCCGAGCCGGAGTCGCTGGCCGACGACGTGCCGCAGAGACGCCGGGGGAGGCGGCGGCCGCGCCCCGCACGCCTACGCCGGCATTGCCCGCGCAGCGCACCGCCGCACCGGTCGCACGCACCGGTCCCGCCAGGGCGGACCGATCGCTCGCCGGGCGCCGCGTGCTGGTGCTGGGCGGCACCCACGAGGAAGCCGGGGCGGCGCGCGTCCGGGTCGTCGAGCTCGGCGCCTCCGCAGCGGTCAACCTCTCGGCGAAAATCACCGACATCGTGCTGCTCCCCGGCGGGGAATCGGATCGGCGCATGAGCCGCATCACCTCGCTCGGCCTGCCCGTCCACGGCGCCGACTGGCTCCTCGCGCCCGCTATGGTCCCTGTACCCGAACTCGGTTCTGTGCAGCAGGACCCGGCCGCCGAGTCGCGGGACACGGCAGAAGTCCTGGTGCGGGGCGAGGTCGTCGACCTGCCTGAGGCCGGTGCGACGTGGACGGTGGCGGCCACATGGGGGCAGCTCACCGCATGCGACGTCGATGTAGTCACCTTCCTGCTGGACGCGCAGGAGCAGGTCGCGGGAGACGAGGACTTGGTCTTCTACGGAGCACCCGAACACCCTGATGGCACAGTGCGGCTCGCCACGGACGGTCCGACGGAGCAAGCCGTCAGCGTCGACCTGGAACGGCTGCCCTTGGAGGTGACCAGGGTCGTGGTCGCGGCGGCGATCGACGGCGACGTCACATTCTCCGACGTCGGCGCGGTGGAGGTCGTCGTCACCCGCGGAATCGGCGAGGCCCCGACCGCCCGTGCCACCCTCGATGCCGCAACCACCGAGCGCACCATGATCCTCGCCGAGATCTACCGCCGGGGCGAGGGGTGGCGGCTGCGGGCGGTCGGGCAGGGATACGACCATGCTCTCGCCGACCTCGCCCGGTCCTACGGAGTCGACGTCGCCGAATGACTGCATGACAGGACCAAAATTGATGGGATCGACGGAGCGTCCTAAGCGACCGAACCGCGAAGGACCCGGTGAGGTTGCGGCGAGCGAGCGTGGTGATGATGTCCGCGCAGGGCCGGTTGGTGACGGATATCACCTTGTTGCTCCAGGTCGGCGCCGATTACGTGCGCCATGTCATCCATGCCTCCAACGAGCGGGGGTCCGAGGACCTGGACCCGAATGGGAGCGGCGGGCGGCCCAGGATGGTCAGCAGTCAGGTGCGCGAGCACATCTGTCTTATCGCCCGGATGTACTACCGCATCCGGCCCCGCAAACGGTGGCGCGAGTTCCTGGCCCTGCTCAAATCCCTGCGCACCCGCTGGCCCAGCGAGAAGCAGCGCGTCGTCCTGGACAACTTTTCCCGCACAAGCACCCTGATGTCCGGGCCTGGGCTACGGCGAACGACATCGATCTGGTCTTCCTGCCGACCTACGGATCGTGGCTGAACTGGATTGAGTCGGAGTTCCCCGCCCTGCGCTACTTCGCCCTCAACGGGACCGACCACCGCGGCCACGTCGAACAGAACGCCGCCATCGGCGCCTACATCCGCTGGCGCAACGACCGCGCCGAACCGAAGTCGAACTCCGCCCCTGACTCACCCCTCCGCACATGGACCCAGTACCCGGCTAAAGCGCTGTGACCAGCCCTTCAAGGCGCCCCTACCTCGCCAGCCATTGGTGATAGCGCGTACGTCCCAGTACCTCCCCGCTGTGCACCGCCGCCACTACACCAACCACCGGCGTGGAAAGGAGTGTGAGAAGAACCGGTCCGTAGCCGCCGTCGGAGGCGACCGCCACAACGACGGCTTCACCGAGGTAAATCGTGCTCGCGACACAGCCGGCGAGCAGCCCCCGCAACGGAGCCCGGGCGGCAAGCCATTCGGGCGACAGAGCAAGGGCCGCACCGGTTACCGCACCGAGCAGGACACCAACCCCCAGGCTCCCTCCCACCGCGACAATGCCGCGCATGAGACCTACCAGGGACTCGTGCAGACCCGTGTGAAGCCACATCACCGCACCCACGAGCGCCACCGAGCCGAAGAGAGCCGCTAGCACCGACCCGATCCGCACCCCGAGCCGGACACCCCGCCTTACTGCAGCCCCAACCACCATGCACCCCCAGCTTGGCCACCTGTGACCCTACTTGGCGCATACCTGGGGCAGAGGACGAGGTGTGACAGCTCGCAGGATGGTTGGGACGGCAGATCAACTACCCGGGCAAGGATCCGAGCAGATCCACCAGCTTGTGGCGCCGGTGAGCGGGGAGTTGTTCAGCGGCGGTAGGTGCGGGTGGCGGGGCGTTGCGGAAGGGCTCGAACCAGCCGGGCCGCACGCATTCGCTGAGCCGAGGTACCAGTTGATGCTCCGTCGGCGACCTGGGGAGTGAAGCATCATGACGTCGCCTTCTTGTTGCGACGACCAGTTGAATGCGCCTTGCGGCCCGCGGCCGGAATGCACGGTGCATCCGGCGACCTGGCCGCGACGGGCGACCGCGGATTCCAGGGCTCTCACCGCGAGGCCGGAGCGCATCCGGGCGTCGATGGAGTAGCCCACGATGCGGCCCGAGCAGACGTCCTTGACCGCGCACAGCTACAGC
>NZ_KL585425.1:26249-26932 GCF_000721935.1 Streptomyces sp. NRRL WC-3549 | reverse complement strand
GCGCTCCACCAGCGGTTGTCGCGGCAGATCTTCCAGGCGGTCCGCGTGGCCATCGGCTCACCGGCCGCATGTGCCTCGTCGGCCAGGAAGCGATGGCCGACTCCGGGTCGTCGCGATGCGCGTCGAACAGCGCGTTCGCCCGGTGAGCCTGGGCGAGTTCGGGTTCGGTGACCGGTGCGGCCAGCCATCGGTAGTGGGGCTGGCGGGCCAGCCCCAGCACCCGGCACGTCACCGTCACCGCCACCGGCCGGAACGGGGCAGCGGTGGCGGCCAGCTCACGGAGGAGCGGGTACATCATTTTGACGGCAGGTTCGCCTGCGACAGATACACCGCGGCCCTGCGCAGTACCTCGTTCTCCTGCTCCAGCAGCCGGATGCGCTTGCGGGCCCCGCGCAGCTCGGCCGACTCACCCGGCGCCGGTACGGACCCGGCGTCCTGGTCGGTATCGGGTCGCGGCAGCCGTAGCGGTGACTTCGCCCGTGGAAGGCGACGACCGGGCTTCGCTTGCGCAGCAAAGGCCAACGGCCTGGGCTGCAATGCGGTGGGCCGGCGCGCGGATCTCGCGGGCAACCTGGCAACGAGGAGGTACGGGCGCCCTTCACCTTCCCAGTGGCAGCGCGGGCCGCTCCTTCGGTCGCGCGCTCCTCGGGGCCGAGAGGGTGGCCCGCCCGGAGCCGAGGTCG
>NZ_KL585425.1:21808-26026 GCF_000721935.1 Streptomyces sp. NRRL WC-3549 | reverse complement strand
GAGATGTGTATAAGAGACAGCTCGTGTGGTGGGCCACGATGTCCGGGTGATACGTCACCATGAACTGTCTGCACGTCTGCCGATGAGGAGTGCGGTCGTCCTCACGTGGCAGTGACAGGTACCCGCGGCCCCTCAGGAGGCCCAGGTCCAGGCCGAGCCGGTCAGGCCGGGCCTCGCTCCGGCGGGCCGCCCACGACCGTGAGCAGATCCACGACGAAGATCAGCGTCGAGCCCGCCGGGATCAACGGAGAGGGTGACTGCTTGCCGTAGCCCAGACGCGGGGGAACGATGATCTCGCGCCGGCCACCGACCTTCATTCCTCTCACTCCCCGGTCCCATCCCTTGATGACCCTGCCACCGCCCACGGTGAACTTGAACGGCCGGTCCCGCTCCCAGGAGGAGTCGAACTCCTTTCCGGACGCGAACGTGACCCCCACATAGTGCACCTGCACCACCCTGCCCGGCTGCGCCTCGGGTCCGTCCCCCACCACGAGGTCCCGGACCGACAGTTCGGTGGGCGGATCACTCTCCGGAACCTCGATTCCGGGCTTCGTCGGTTCGCTCATCACGTTCCCATCGCTCGCCACCGGACCCTCCCCGCACGGGTCGGCCGGCGCATGGACCTTCCATGCGGCAGACGATCACGCTACCGGCAGTGCCCGTGCTCCGAGGCGTACGCCCGTGTCACGGAACACGGCTCTCGCACCCGAGGGACCGGCGGTGTCGAGAGGATCGTGCTCGGCGGCGCCGACGCGGACGAGTACGTGAAGAAGGGAGCCCGTACGGATCGCTGTCGAGCAGGACGGCCTCCAGGGCAGTGCGTCCCCCGGCCGTGGGCCGGAGGCGGTCCTCCACGAAAATCCGGGCAGCTCACGTCGCTGCGGTCTCGTCAGGCGGGCGGTATAAGAGATCAGGCTGGGACGGCTCGGCGGTGCAGGCGCCCGAGGAGCGGAAGGGTTCGGTCAGTTGACCCAGGTAGGTGGTGGGGTAGTTCGGTTTGGCGGCCATGCCGAGTTGGTCGGAGGAAACACGGCGCGTGGGGTCATAGGAGAAGGTGCCGAGCAGGTGGTCCGACGAGGGTGAACAGACCGAAGTTGACATCACCGATGCCGGCCCATTTGAGGTGGTGGAACCGATGGCCTTCGTTCAGGGCCAGGACCTGCTGGAGGGCCCCGACGCGGTAGTCGGCGTCGGAGTGTCGCAGAAGCAGTTGCACGGCCACGGCCAGGGCGAGCGCGGAGGCCACGTCGACGGGCATACCGATCAGCAGCAGTGGGGCGACCCCGGCACCCGTTTCCAGGGTTTGGTGCAGGGGATGCTTCATCAGCCCGTTGAGACCGTAGAAGCGTTTGACGGAGTGGTGGACCGCGTGGAAGCGCCACAGTGCGCCGATCTTGTGGCTGGCGAAGTGAACCAGGGTGATCCCCAGATCGGCGACGAGTACGGCGGCCGTCACCTGTACGGCGAATGGCCAGGAGCGGGGCCACAGGCCGGCCACCGTGACCAGCGTGGCAAGCAGCGGGATGGCTGCCAAGCTGATGAGCAGCAGGCCCCCGTTGACGAGAGCGTGCGCGACATCGCGCCGCCCGTCGCCCGGCGGCGGGGTGCTCCACCCGTCCTCGTAAGGCAGCAGGCGTTCGGCGGCGAACGAACAGCCGACGGCCAGGAGCAGCAGGCCGAGCAGCCAGAACTCGGAGGCACCGACGGCGGCCAGGGCGATGCCGGCGCCGTTGACGCCGAGGAGCATGAACGGCGCGTAGCCGTAGCGGATCAAGGTGCGATACATGCCGTCCAGGCTGACGGGGACGGGGACGGGGACGGGGGCCGGCAGGCTTGGACGGATCCGCTGACTCTGCAGCTTGCCCTCCCTGGCTGTGCTGCGCGGTTGCGCTCAGGGCGGGATGCAGGGCAGGGCGGTGAGCAGCTGTGACGGGGGCAGGCCGAACATCTCCCGGGTGACGCGGGTCAGGTGGGAGCTGTCGGCGAACCCCGCGCCGTGCACGGCCTGCGTGAGGCCGGCGCCCGCCGCCGCCAGTTCGATGGCGCGGCGCAGCCGGGCCCAGCGCAGGCAGGCGGGGAACGGCAAGGCGAGCTCGGCGTTGAACAGGTAGCCAAGGCGGCTGGCCGAGATCCCGGCCCTGCCGGCCAGGTCGGTGAGCCGGACCGGGCCGTGCAGCAGTTGTGGCAGCATCCGCACGGCGTGTTGCAGCGCTGGGTGCCCACCGCGGGCGGGTGTGCTCCAGCCACGCACCAGCGTGGCCGGATCCCGCGCGGGATCGCCGGGAGGGTCGGCCGCGCGGAGGCCGGCGGGTGGGAGCAGGGCACGGGCGGCAGCCGCCCATTGCTCCAGGCGGTCGTGGTACGGGCCGGTCAGGTGGGCGGTCAGGCGACGGCCCGCGCTGCCGGCCGGGTCCAGGTAGAGCATGGTGGCTCGTGCGCCCGGGCCGGCGTGCAGGGCGTGCCGGACGCGGGTCGGGATGATCGCGGCCTGGACCGGGCGGCGGACTTGGTGGGGGTCGGTCAGCTCCACCACGCCGTGGGTGACGACGAGGACCTGCACGGCGGCATGGGCGTGCGCGTCGGTGGCGCCGGCCGAGCCGGTGAACGCCAGCCGACCGGGCTGCAGCAGGGTCGTGCCACGCCACCCGCCGGTCGTGACCGTCCGATCGGGGTCAGCAGGCCGGGTCATCGCTGCCCCGGGGCATTCGGGTGTCTCGGCCCGGACCGAAAGACCATCGGTATCCCTGTCCTGTGCTGATCCGGGCGTCCCGGATTCCTCCCCGGTCCTCTCCCCGCGCGGTCTGCGCGCCACCGCCGTGCGCCTCGTCGTCGCCACCGGCAAGGATGAGGACCATCACCCGTCTCCGGCGAGCGTCGTGCGTGTTGCCGCGTGAGTTCGAGGAACAGGGCCCAGTGGCACGGTAGTTGTGGCCGCCTCCTCCACTGCCTTGCGACGGGTGCCCGGGGCCTGCGAAGCGGATCGGCCTCAGTGCCGAACAGGGTCTGTCGGCCCCCGGGCCGTCGTCCGGCGAGGTCGGACTGCCTCAGTTGTTGAGCGCCGTTGTGCGGTGAGGGCCGGCCCGGCCCGTGTCAGGCCGGCGGGCTGGGTGAGGCCGACACCGGCAACGCGGAGATGCCGGCGGGCCCGGTACGGGCCGACAAGACCAGCTTCACCGACATCGGCATCATGGCACGGGGGCAGCTCCGAGCTCCTTGTTCCGTCACCCGCTTCACTCTCCCGTACCGCCCTGCGGCTAGTTTGTGTGCGGAACAGGTACGCGGGCCCGCTGCGCCGGAGGCGCAGCGGGGGACAGGGGGTTGGAAAGGGTGTCGCTGCGCGGAGGTGATCCAGCCGAGATCGGCGGCTACCCGCTCGAGGCGCGGCTCGGTTCGGGAGGTATGGGCACGGTCTTCCTGGCCCGTACGAGTTCGGGACGACCCGTCGCGATCAAACTGATCCACCAGCAGTTCGCGGCGGACGACGAGTTCCGCATCCGCTTCCGGCAGGAGGTGGCGGCGGCGAGGCGGGTGAGCGGCGCGTTCACCGCCGCCGTGGTCGACGCCGCCCCCGAGGCGGAACAGCCCTGGATGGCGACGACCTACATCGAGGGGCAGACGCTCGCCCAGCGCATCGCCGAGAACGGCCCGCTGAACGGGGCGGAGCTGAGGCGGCTCGCCATCGGGCTGGCGGAGGCGCTGCGGGACATCCACCGGGTGGGCGTCGTCCACCGGGACCTGAAGCCGTCGAACGTCGTGCTCTCGCCCGAGGGCCCGCGCGTCATCGACTTCGGCATCTCGCGCGCCACGGACCAGCAGACGCTGACGATGACCGGGCGGGTCATCGGTACGCCGCCCTTCATGTCACCGGAGCAGTTGCAGGCACCGCGCGGCGTGGGGCCGCGGTCCGACATCTTCTCGCTGGGGACGCTGCTGGTGTACTCGGCGACGGGCCACGGGCCCTTCGACGCGGACAGCCCGTACATGTCGGCGTATCAGGTGGTGCACCAGGAACCTTCGCTGGGCGCCGTGCCGGCGGCCCTGCGTACGGTCGTCGAGTCGTGCCTGGACAAGGCGCCCGAGGGCCGCCCCTCGGCGGACGAACTCCTCGTGCTGCTGCGTGACCTGCCGGCCGACCTCGGTGGGACCGATGAGGCCGGCGTCGGCACGGGCTGCACCCGCGACGTGGTCACCCAGCAGCACATGGCCACGCCGGCCACC
>NZ_KL585425.1:15160-21596 GCF_000721935.1 Streptomyces sp. NRRL WC-3549 | reverse complement strand
ACCGACACCCAAGGCACCGACGGTGCCCCCGCCGGCGGCCGTCTGCGCCGCCGGTGGCGCCCCGTGCTCGCGGCCGCGGTCGCGGTGGCGGCGATCGGCGGGGGAGCCGCCGCACTGAACTCGGGCGGCCTCGGGAGGAACACCGAGGCCGGCAAGAAGGACAGCGTCACGGCGCCGGGTGCCGCACTTCCCGACGGCTTCGAGCCGTGGCGTACGACGGTCCAGGACGGTCCTGAGGACACCACCGACGAGTTGCGCTGCGTCACGCGCGGCGAGGACCTGTTCTGCGGGGGCGGCGGTGTCGTCGCGACCCGCATCAGGGCTCTGGACGGTTCACCGGTGTGGACGGCGAGCAGTCCGGGCGTACCCGTCCAGGGCATGCATCTGGTGGGCGCCACCGACGACACGGTGCTCGGTTACCGCTTCGCCGACGAGGACGCCCCGCAGGGCCCTCCCCGCGAGGTCGTCGCCCTGGACGCGGACACCGGCCGGGAGCTGTGGTCCGTGCCGTCCGGTGCCCAGTCGACGGCCGTGACCGGACGGACTCAGGACGCCGTCGTGGTCGGTTCGTCCGTCGTGACGGTCGACGCTTCCAACACGTACTTCGAGACCCGGGACGCGCACAGCGGTGAGGTCGCCTGGACGGCGTCGTTCCCCGCGGGCACGCAGTGCGCTCCCGTCCCGGTGGGCTCACAGCTCCTGGCGATGTGCGCGACGGACGAGGAGCTGGACGCCACAGAGGTGAGCCACCCCGTCCTGTACACGGTCGACAGCGACTCGGGGACCTTGGACGGCCCCATCGCGGTCGACGGTCCCGCCGTGCCGGTGGGCGTCGCCGACGGCGAACTCGTACTCCTTCAGGAACACAGGGAGGGAACGGCGTCGGTCGGCTACGACGGGGTGGCGCGGGTCGACCCGGCCTCGCGGAAGGTCACGTACTCCCGGCTGGCCAGGACGTACGAGGGGACGCCCGGAATGACGGGCGGCACCGTCTACATGAGCGGCCAGACCGGCCTCGTCACCGCGCTCGACCCCGCGACCGGCCGGAAGAAGTGGTCGCGGCAGACCGCAGTGGAGGGCGGGTCGGGCCCCGCCGCAGGGGCCGACGCGCTCTACTTCAGCTCGGCCACCGGCCGGGTGGTGGCGCTGTCGCCGGACGACGGCGAGCTCCTGTGGTCGACGGACCCGCAGGCTGACGGTTTGACGGGCGAACAGGGGGCGAGCCCGCGCGTGACCGTGGCGGGGCGTGCGCTGATCGTGGCCGCGGCCGAGAACACCATCTTCGCCTTCGACGCCCGGAACCCGCCGAAGACGGGCCAGTCGGGCTGACGGGGCGTCAGGAGGTGGGGTCGGCGCGCGGGTCGACGGGCCCATCTGCTCCGTGTTCCCGGCCGCGGCGGCGTACGGATCCGGGCCGGGGAAGGGAAGGAGGAAGGCGGAGGGGAAAACGAAAGTGCCCTCCGGCCCGGGACGCTTGGACTCGCCCGGGGCTGCTGTCGTCTCGCAGGGGAAGGCGCCTTCTGCGTGCACGCTACCGGGGGCGCGTTCCGGGCTCGCCGTCACTTCTGATGAGTTCAGCCGTCCGGCGACCGCGTAGTCGGTGCGTCCGCATCTGCCGGCACGCGCCGATCCCTGGGGCCTGACACCCTTCCTCCCCTCGAACTACGCCGGGACGGCCATGTCCGGCCAGGGCACCATGGTCGGCACGGCCAGGACCCCGACCGTGGTCAGGGGGTCCAGGAGCATCCCCCCGTGTCACCTCCGCGGTGCCGGCCACGGCCCGTACCCGGCCGGCCCGCAGGTGCGTCCGGCGCGTCCGCGGACGCGCCGGGCGGGCCGCGCGCTTCCCCCGTACGGCTCTGCCTGCCCCGGCCGACCGCTTGATCGTCCTCGCGCGGGGTAGCGAACTGGCATGGCCACTGACAACGCATCCACTGCCGCGAGCGGTTACGCGCAGCCCGAGGTCGACGTCCGGGCGCTCGCCGCGGTGCTCGACGGCGAGTACGCCGAGGTCCGCGACCTCGTCCGGACCAACCTGGTGACGTACGCCTCCGTCCTCGAGGAGGCTGACGAGCTCGGCGTCGACGCGTTTCGCGAGCGGGTGCGTGAGCTCGTGGTCGAGATGGCCGCGACGGGCCAGACCGGCATGGGCTTCCCCGGCAGGTACGGCGGGGGCGGCGACGTCGGGGCCTCGATCGCCGCGTTCGAGACGCTTGCCTTCGGTGACCTGTCGGTGCTGGTGAAGGTCGGTGTGCAGTTCGGTCTCTTCGGCGGGGCGATCCTGCATCTGGGCACCGAACGCCACCACGACGCCTATCTGCCGGACCTGGTCACCGGGAAGCTGATGGGATGCTTCGCGATGACGGAGACCGGGCACGGCTCGAACGTCCAGGCGCTCGGCACCCGCGCGGTGTACGACGACGCCCGCCGCGAGTTCGTCATCACCACGCACGGCGAGCAGGCGCGCAAGGACTACATCGGCAACGCCGCCCGCCACGGCGAGCTGGCGGTCGTCTTCGCCCAGCTGGAGGTGGGCGGGAAGTCCGAGGGCGTGCACGCGTTCGTCGTACCGATCCGGGCCGGCGGCGAGGCGGCGCCCGGTGTCCACATCGAGGACGACGGCCGCAAGATGGGCCTCAACGGCGTGGACAACGGCCGCATCCGGTTCGACGGTGTGCGCGTGCCGCGCGAGGCGCTGCTCAACCGGTTCGCCGACGTCACCGCCGAAGGCGTCTACGAGAGCCCGATCGAGAACCCCGACCGACGCTTCTTCACCATGCTCGGCACCCTCGTGCAGGGCCGGGTCAGCGTCGGCGGGGCCGGGGTCGGCGTCGCCAAGGTCGCCCTGACGATCGCCACGAAGTACGCCGTGCGGCGCCGGCAGTTCGAGGCCTCGTCGGGCGAGGAGGAGCAGCTGCTCCTCGACTACGGCCTGCACCGGCGTCGTCTGCTGCCACTCCTCGCGCGTACCTACGCGTTGCACTTCGCGCAGGACGTCGTGCGCGGGCAACTGCACGACGTCTTCTCCGGCATCGAGGACGACGCGCAGGCGCGACGCCGGCTGGAGGCACGGGCCGCCGGTACCAAGGCGCTCGGTACCTGGCACGCCACCCGGGTCGTCCAGGAGTGCCGAGAGGCGTGCGGCGGCGCCGGCTACCTCAGCGTCAACCGGTTCGCCGCCCTCAAGGCCGACAGCGACATCTTCACCACCTTCGAGGGCGACAACCACGTCCTGCTGCAACTCGTGGCCAAGGGCCTTCTGACCCACTACGCGGACGAGTTCGAGAACCTCGACCAGCTCGGCATGGTCCGCCACGTCACCGGCCTCGCCGTCGAGACGGTCATGGAGAAGACGTCGGCCCACAAGCTGCTCGAACGGGTGCGTGACCTGCTGCCCGGCGGCGACGAGTGGGACCGGGAAGCCGGCCTGCTCGACCCGGAGTACCAGCTCGCCATGCTCCGCTACCGCGAGGAGCACATGCTCGCCGGCGTGGCCCGCCGCCTCAAGCGGGGTGTCGACCAGGAGCGGGACCCCGGCGCCGTCTTCTCGCAGGTGCAGGACCACGTCATCGCGGTCGCCCACGCCCACGTCGAGCGGCTGGTGCTGGAGGCGTTCGTCGAGAAGCTGCGGGCGCTGCCCGAGGGCGGCAACAAGGTCGCGCTGGGGCTGCTGTGCGACCTGTTCGCCCTGTCGACGATCGAGGCGGACCGGGCCTGGTTCATGGAGCACGGCCGGCTGACCGTCCCGCGCTCCAAGGCGATCAGCCGTGAGGTGAACGACCTCTGCCGCAAGGTCCGCCCCCTCGCGGTCGACCTCGTCGACGCCTGGGGCATCCCGCCCGAGATGCTGCGGGCGCCGGATCTGGTGGGCTGACCCGGGGCGGAGGCCGGCCCCGCGCGGGGCCGGCCGGCGGGCAGGCGGCCATGCGCGCGTGCCCGTGTACCCGCCGTACGGACGGCACCGGACCCGGTCCGACCGAAGGCCGTGGCCCCTACCGCTCGCCGTTCTCGTCCTGCTCCCCGCTCTCCTCCCGCTCCCCGTCCTTGCGCTGCGCCCGGCTCTGCGCCACACGGCGAAGGCGGGGGTGCGCCGACTGCGCGGGAGGGGCCCCTTCGGACATGGTCTCGCCGATCATCTTCCGGATGGCGTCCCGCAGCCCGTGCAGGGCGTTGCCGCGCGGCGGCCCGGCGCTCGGGTCCTCGCGGAGCTCACGGACCGTGGCCCAGCACAGCCCGAGCATGACGACGACGAACGGGAGGGCGACGAGGATGGTCGCGGACTGGAGGGACTCCAGACCGCCCGCGACGAGCAGGGCGGCGGCGACGGCGGCCATCAGGATGCCCCAGGTGACGTTGAGCCAGGCACGCGGATGGAGGGCACCACGGCTGGTGAGGGAGCCCATCACCAGGGAGGCGGAGTCGGCACTGGTGATGAAGTACAGCATGATCAGGACCATGGCGAACCACGAGGTGACGGCCGGCAGCGGCAGGGCGTCGAGCATGGCGAAGAGGGTCGCCTCGGTGCCCTGGGACTCCTTCTGGGCCATGTCGACCACGCCGGTCTCGTCGAGGCGGATGCCGGTTCCCCCCAGGACGCAGAACCAGACGGCGGAGGCGCCGGAGGGAACCAGCAGCACCGTGAGGAGGAACTCCCGGATGGTGCGGCCCTTGGAGATGCGGGCGATGAACGTCCCGACGAAGGGAGCCCAGGACAGCCACCACGCCCAGTAGAAGATCGTCCACTCACCGAGCCACCCCCCGTCCGTGAAGGCGCCGGTGCGGCTCGCCATGGGGATGAGCTGGTTCAGGTAGCCGCCCACGCTCGACGGCATCACGTCGAGGAGGTAGACGGTGGGGCCCACGACGAAGATGAAGACCATCAGCACGGCGGCCATCACCAGGTTCATGGAACTGAGCCACTTCACCCCGCCGTGGAGGCCGGTGAAGGCCGACGCCACGAACGCCGCGCCGAGGGAGACGATGATGATCAGCTGGAGCCCGGTGGTGTTGGCGATCCCCGAGGTCAGATGGAGTCCGGTGGCGATCTGGAGTGCTCCCACGCCGAGGCTCGTCGCGGTACCGAAGACGGTGGCGAACACGGCGAGGAGGTCGAGCGCACGCCCCACGACCCCGTCGGCCAGCCGTTCACCGATCAGCGGGACGAAGACGGCACTGAGCCGGTTGCCCCGTCCCAGGCGGAACGTCGTGTAGGCGAGCGAGAGACCGACGACCCCGTAGATGGCCCACGGCGTCAGCGTCCAGTGGAAGAAGGAGTACTCCAGGGCCGTGCCCGCGGCCTCCGGGGTGCCGGGCCGCACACCCGTGGAGGGCGGCGGCACCAGGTAGTGGGTGATGGGCTCGCCCACACCGTAGAAGATCAGGCCGATGCCCATGCCCGCGGCGAACATCATCGACACCCAGGCGAAGTCCGTGAACTCCGGTTCCACGTCGTCGCCACGCCCGAGGCGGATCCGGCCGAAGCGGCTGAACGCGATGACGACGCACAGGACGAGGAAGACGTCCGCCGCGACGACGAAGAGCCAGGCGAAGTTCTTCATCACCCAGGGCAGGGCGCTGTCCGAGAAGTGCTGGAAGGACGTCCCTCCCAGGCTCGCCCACAGCACCACGGCGACGATCCCGGCCACACCGATGGCGACGACCGGGCCGTCCGGCCGGGACTCGCCGCCGGAGGCACCGGGCGGGTGCGGACCGGGACTTCCGGGAGGTGGTTCGGCGGTTTCGGTGGTGCTCATAGCGCCCCACTATGATTCACCCGCCGGGCGCACCGCCGGTTACCACGCCGCACCACCGTGTAATCGGCCCGAGCCGCACCGGGGCCGGAGGCCGGGCACACCCGCCCCGCCACCCTGCCGCCCCGCCCCCCTGCTGCCCTGCCGCCCCGCGATGTGTATAAGAGACAGGAACGAGTGATCTTCCGCCGGAAGACCGCGCGGCCCGCCTGCCCGCGTGGTCGTGTGGGGGAGCGCACCGGCCCGGCAGGAGGGGCGGGCGCCCCCGGGGCGAAGCGCCTTCCGGGCCCGCTTACGGGCCGGCGGCTCGCCCCGCGGCCCCACAGCCTCACAGAACAGGACGCAAGGGCGGATGTACGCAAGGACGACGACCCCCTCGGCACAGGTCGGTGACGCCGTGCTGATGGCGATGGCACCCCTGGAGCACGCGGCGCAGATGCACATCTGCGCCGCTCTCGTCCTGGAAGGCGAGGCGCCCGGAGTGGCCGCGGTCGCCGACCACATCGGCCGGCGTCTGCACCGGGTCCCCGGGCTCCGGCACCGCTACGTCGAACGCGGCGGCCGTCCCGGCTGGCGGGGGCAGGAGGTGCGGGCCGGTGACCACGTCGCCCCGCTGCACCTGACCGGCCCGGACGGGGAGGCCGGGCCGGACGCCCTGATGCGGGAGGTGTGCCGGCGGCCGCCGG
>NZ_KL585425.1:8731-14956 GCF_000721935.1 Streptomyces sp. NRRL WC-3549 | reverse complement strand
AGCCCCGCCGGCGGGCCGATGTGGGACGTCCTGGTCGCCACCGGGTTCGCCGCCGGGCGCTGGGCGCTCGTCTTCCGCGTCCACCACACGCAGATGGACGGCGGGGCCATCACCCACACCCTGGACCAGCTCTTCGGCCATGGCCCGTCCGCCCGCCGCCGCCCGCTGCTCGGTGGTGCGGTGCGGCCGGGGGCGCGGCACATCCCGTCCGCGGCCGTCTCCGTGCTCAGGGCCGCGCGGCCCACGGCGCCCTGGCCCGCCCGGGTGTCCGCCGTACGCCAGGGCAGCGCCACGTACGCGGTCGGCGACCCGGTGGACCTGGCGGACCTCGCCGTACCCGGCAGCACGGTGAGCCAGGTCCTCGCGGCGGGCTTCGCGCTGGCGGCCGACGCCTGGTGGCCCCTCCCCGGCGACCGCCAGGTACACGTCATGATCCCCGCGGACATGCGCGAGCCCGGCGAACAGCGCGCCATCGGCAACCACTTCGCACCACTGCGCCTGGCGCTGCCCACCGGCTCCCCGGACCGGGTGATGCGCGAGGTGAGCGCGCAGATGCGGGTCTGGCAGCGGCCCGGATTCCGCGCGGGCCTGGACATGACGATCCGGCGGGTGACCCCGTTCGGTGCGGCCGTCCTCCTCGGCAACCGCATCGGCTCCGGAAGGTGCTGCCGGGCCGTGGTCACCTCGGTCCGCTCCAGGCACCCGCTGTCGTTCGGCGGTGCCCCCGTCGTGGACCTCATCCCCGCCGCGCCCACGTACCCGGGGCACGCGCTCTCGTGCACGCTGTGGTCCTACGGAGGCCGGGCCAGGATCTCGTTCGGCTCGCACAGCTCGATGCCGTCGGTCGGCGCCCTGCCCCACCTGTGGGAGCAGGCGCTCAAGGCGATCCGCGCGGAAGCGCCGTCCGCCTGAGCCCGTGTCCTCGACGAGTGTGGCTCGTTGGTGCTGGTTGTGGGGCGGGACAAGGGGAGTTGGACTGCCGCGGACGGCTCGGGGGAGACCGTCCGGCGGCTGGTTCCTGAGCAGCGGGACCGACCGCGTGGGGCCGGCCGGGCCACGTCCGGCGCGACGCTCCGCGTGGTGGCCGTCCCCGCGCGGGTGAGGGGCCGGCCGGA
This sequence comes from Streptomyces sp. NRRL WC-3549, assembly GCF_000721935.1. Taxonomy (GTDB): domain Bacteria; phylum Actinomycetota; class Actinomycetes; order Streptomycetales; family Streptomycetaceae; genus Streptomyces. Next base: position 13,841 of record NZ_KL585425.1, on the reverse strand, counting down.
CACGGCCACACCTCCCGCCGGGCCGTCCGCCGCGCGACGGGCCGCCCGCCGGCTCCACGTCCGGGCAACCACCTCACCCTCCTCCGAAATCCTGGAGTCACCGAAAAGTGCGAGTCGCTCTCACCGGGGCCACCGGTTTCCTCGGGCTTCGCCTCGCCCGTGAGCTGCTGGAGCAGCACGGCTCCCTGACGGTCCTCGCCCACGCGGGGTCCGGGGGCGCTCTGGGGCGCGTCACCCGGTTCATGGAACTGTCCGGCGCCCCCGCCGAGTCGGTCGCCGAGCTGCCCCACAGGCTCCGGATCGTGGAGACCGACCTGGCACAGCCGCGGCTGGGACTGTCCGACGAGGCGTTCGGGCGGCTCGCGGACGAGCTGGACGTGATCTGGCACAGCGCGGGCAACATCGACCTGGACGACGACCTGGCGAACCTGCGCCGGGTCAACGTCGACGGCACCCGCCACGTGCTGGAACTGGCCGCCGCCGGTGCCCGTCGACCGGTGGTCCGGCACATCAGCACCGCCTTCGTCGGCGGGGCGCAGCGCGACGGCGTGTCCTACGAGGACGAGCTGGCCGACGCCCACGGCTTCGAGAACGCCTACGAGCGGTCCAAGTACGAGGCAGAGGTCCTGGTACGCGCCTGGGCACGGGCCACCGGGCGGCCGGTCCTGGTGATGCGGCCGAGCATCCTGGTCACGGACCTCCCGCCGGACCCGGCGCTCCCCGCACACCCGTTGCAGTTCGTCGCGCGGATCGTGCAGGCCTCACTGCGCGGCGGTGCCCTCACCGGCGCGGACGTACCCGACGCGCTCCGGCCGCTGGTGCGGCTCAAGGGCCACCCCCACGGGCACCTGAACCTGATGCCCGTGGAGTCGGCCGCCACCGTCATGGTCCGGCTGGCGAGCCGGACCCCCTCGGGGACGGCCGGCACCTACCACGTCGTCCACGACCACGACGTCGCGGTGACCACCCTCGCCGCGCTGGTGGAGCGGCTCGCGCCGGTGCGCCTGCGGATCGTCGAGGAGAAGCCGGACGATCCGAGCCCGCTGGAGGCGGTCGCGGACCTCTACCCCGGGTTCACGCCGTACCTCGGCCACCGCCGGCGTTTCGACGACACCCGTGTCCGCACGCTGCTGGGCCCCGTGCCCTCCGGCGTCCGCGTGGACCTCGACTACCTGGCAGCGGGCCTCAGCCCCGGGCGGACCGTGTCCACCGGCGGGGCGCCCTGACCACCGTCCGCCACCCCCGCCCCGGGGCGCCGCGCACGGCTCCTTCGGGCACCGCGTGTCCGTCCACCTCCCGACAGGAAGTCCACCCTTGTCCGTACTCGCGTGCCCCGAGGGGGCCGTCACCGCGTCGCCGGCCTTCACCCCGGAGCAGATCGAGGCATGTGTCCGGCGGATCCGGCACCATGCGCACATCGTCACCGGCCCCACCGGCCGGGAGTTGGGGCTGGTGACGGGCCCCCGGCCCGCCGGAGACGTCGTCGGCACCTTGCCGCCGCTGTATCCGGAGTGGCTGGGCGGCCGTGCCTTCTGCGAGGCGCACGGGGTCCGCTTCCCTTACGTGGCCGGGGAGATGGCGAACGGTATCGCCACGACGCGGATGGTGGCGGCCATGGCACGGGCCGAGATGCTCGGCTTCTTCGGCGCCGGGGGTCTCGGCCACCCCGAGGTGGAGCGAGCGGTGCGCACGCTGGCCACCGAGCTGGCCGGGCTGCCCAACTGGGGCGTGAACCTGATCCACACGCCGTCCGAGCCCGCGTCGGAGTACCGCGTCGCCAAGCTCCTCCTGGACCACGGCGTCCCCTGCGTCTCGGCGTCGGCGTACATGGACCTCACCCCGGCCGTGGTGCTGTGCTCGGCGGCCGGACTGCGCCGGGGCCCGGACGGGCGGATCGTGCGGCGTACCCGTGTCTTCGCCAAGGTGTCGCGGCCGGAGGTCGCGACCCGGTTCCTCTCACCGGCCCCGCCCGGTCTGCTGCGCGCCCTGGTGGAGCGGGGCGAGCTCACGGAGGAGGAAGCGGCCCTCGCCGCACTGGTGCCGGTCGCGGAGGACCTCACGGTGGAGTCCGACAGCGGGGGCCACACCGACAACAGGCCGCTCGGTGCCCTGCTGCCACGCATCCTGACGCTGCGGGACGAGCTGGTACGGCGCCACGGGTACACCAGGGCGGTCAGGGTCGGCGCGGCCGGCGGGCTGGGCACCCCGGAGGGCGTCGCGTCCGCGTTCGCGCTCGGCGCGGCCTACGTGGTGACGGGGTCGGTGAACCAACTCGCCGTGGAGGCCGGCCTCTCGGACGACGCGAAGGCGATGCTGGCCGACGCCGACATCGCCGACGTGACCATGGCGCCGGCCGCCGACATGTTCGAGCTGGGCGTCAAGCTCCAGGTGCTGCGCAGGGGAACCCTGTTCGCGCAGCGGGCCGGCCTGCTCCACGAGGCGTACCGGACCCACTCCTGCCTGGAGGAGCTGCCGCCCCACCTGCGCGCCAGGATCGAGCGTGACGTGCTCGGGGCCCCGGTCGAGGAGGTGTGGGCGCTGACCCGGCGGTTCTGGCGGCAGCGCGACCCCGCGGAGGTGGAGCGCGCCGAGCGGGACCCCAAGCACCGCATGGCGCTGGTCTTCCGCTGGTACCTGGGCAACTCCAGCCGCTGGGCGATCACCGGGGACACCTCCCGGCGCAGCGACTACCAGATCTGGTGCGGACCGGCCATGGGCGCGTTCAACCGGTGGGCCGCAGGCAGCCTCCTGGCAGAACCGGCCGGCCGGACCGTGGTGCAGATCGCGCTCAACCTGCTGGAGGGCGCGGCCGTGGCCACCCGTGCGCACCAGCTCCGCACCTACGGCGTACCGGTGCCGTCCTCCGCCTTCGCCTTCACCCCCCGCCGCCTGTCCTGACCGCGCTCCCCGCGCCCGCGGCACCGACCCCCGAGGAAGGGGAGAGCATGACCGACACCCGCCCCCGACAGGTCCCGATCGCCGTCGTCGGCATCGGGGCCCTGATGCCCGGTCCGCAGGGCGCCGCCGGTTTCTGGCACACCGTCGTGACGGGCCGCGACCTGATCACCGACGTCCCGGCCGACCGCTGGCTCGTCGAGGACTACTACGACCCCGACCCCACCGCCCCGGACAAGACCTACGCCCGTCGCGGAGCCTTCCTCTCCGATGTCGCGTTCGACCCGATGGCCTTCGGCATCCCGCCGAACACCCTCGCCGCGACGGACACCGTGCAACTGCTCGCCCTCACGGTCGCCGAGCAGGTGCTCACCGACGCGGGCGGGCTCCAGGGCGCGGACCGCGACCGGGTCTCGGTCATCCTCGGCGCGGGCGCCACGGAACTCTTCACCCACATGAACGCCAGGCTCCAGCGCCCGGTGTGGCTCAAGGCCCTCCGCGAGAACGGCATCCCGGAGGACGAGGCGCAGGCCGTCTGCGACAGCATCACCGGCCACTACGAGCCGTGGCAGGAGTCGACCTTCCCCGGCCTGCTCGGCAACGTGATCGCGGGCCGGATCGCCAACAGGTTCGACCTGCACGGCACCAACCACATCACCGACGCGGCCTGCGCGAGCTCCTTCGCCGCGCTCTCCACCGCGGTGAGCGAGCTCACCCTCGGCCGGTCCGACCTGGTGATCAGCGGGGGAATCGACGCGTCGAACGACGCCGGCACGTTCCTGTGCTTCTCCAAGACGCCCGCCCTGTCACCCAGCGGCGACTGCAGGCCCTTCTCCGACGCCGCCGACGGCACCATGCTGGGCGAGGGCATCGCCATGTACGCCCTGAAGCGGCTGGCCGACGCCGAACGTGACGGCGACCGGGTCTACGCCGTCGTCCGGGGGATCGGCACCTCGTCGGACGGCAGGAGCGGCGCCATCTACGCGCCGGTGCCCGCGGGCCAGGCCCGGGCGCTGAGGCGCACCTACGAGGTCGCCGGCTACGGGCCGGAGACCGTCGGGCTGGTGGAGGCGCACGGTACCGGTACCGGCGCGGGGGACGCCGCGGAGTTCGCCGCGCTGCGCCAGGTGTACGAGGAGACGGGCCGCCAGGACGGGCAGTGGTGCGCCCTCGGCTCGGTCAAGTCGCAGGTCGGCCACACGAAGGCCGCCGCCGGGGCCGTCGGTCTCCTGAAGAGCGTGCTGGCCCTGCACCACAAGGTCCTGCCCCCGATGATCAAGGTGGACCGGCCCGACCCCGCGATGCGGATCGGCGACAGCCCGTTCTACCTGAACACCCGGGCGCGTCCGTGGGTGCGCCCCGCGGACCATCCGCGCCGGGCGGCGGTCTCCAGCTTCGGCTTCGGCGGCAGCAACTTCCACGTGACCCTGGAGGAGTACGTCCCCTCGGCCGGGTCCGGTGCCCGTCCGGCGGGCCGCGCCCGCACCGCCCCCACCGAACTGGTGCTGCTCAGCGCTCCGTCGGCGGCCTCCCTGCTGGAACGCAAGCCCGCTGAAGGCCGGTCGGTGTACGACGTCGCACGGGAGAGCACCCGGGACTTCCGCGCGGACCACCCCGTGCGCCTCGCGATCGTCGCGGCGGGCGACGAGGACCTGGCGGAGAAGGCCGAGCAGGCCTTCGCACTGATCGCGCGGGAGCCGGACACGGCCTTCTCCACGCCGACCGGTGTCCACTACGCGACCGGCGAACCCCGGGTGGGCCGGATCGCGTTCCTCTTCCCGGGCCAGGGCGCCCAGTACGTCGGTATGGGCGCCGACGTGGCCATGCTCTCCCCGGCCGCGCAGGCGGTCTGGGACCGGCTCGGGTCCAGGACGTTCGGTGACCGGGCCCTGCACCGCGTGGTCTTCCCGCCGCCCGCCTTCGACGACGAGGAACGGGCCGCCCAGCAGGCCCTGCTGACCGGGACCGAGTGGGCGCAGCCCGCGCTGGCGGTCCACTCCCTGGCCCTCCTGGAGATCCTGCGCGGCCTCGGCCTGCGTCCGGACTGCGTGGCCGGGCACAGCTTCGGCGAACTGGTGGCGCTGCACGCGGCGGGCGCCCTGGACGCCGAGTCGCTGCTGGGCCTCGCCCGCAGGCGCGGGGAGCTGATGCGCGAGGCGGCCACCGTGCCGGGCGCGATGCTGGCCGTCGCCGCCGGACGTGCCCGGGTCGAGGA
>NZ_KL585425.1:7043-8505 GCF_000721935.1 Streptomyces sp. NRRL WC-3549 | reverse complement strand
GGCTGGCCAACCACAACGCCCCGGCCCAGACCGTGCTCTCCGGTGCGACGGGATCCGTCCGCGTCGTCGAGGAGAAGCTCGCCGCGGAGGGGATCACCACGCGACGGCTGGACGCCGCGACGGCGTTCCACTCCCCGGTGGTGGCCCCGGCGTGCGAACCGCTCTCCGCGTACCTGCGCAAGCTGACGGTCACTGAGCCCCGGCTGGACGTCTACGGGAACGCCGACGCCGCGGTGTACCCCTCGGCACCCGGCGAGATCCGGCGCAGGATCGCCGGCCATCTCGCCTCACCCGTGCTGTTCGGCGACGAGATCGAGGCGATGTACGCCGCGGGCGTGCGGACGTTCGTCGAGGTCGGCGCCGGTGACACGCTCACCGGCCTCGTCGGGCAGATCCTCGGCGACCGCGCGCACCTGGCGGTCGCGCTGGACCGCAGGGGACGCGACGGAACCACCTCCCTGCACGACGCCCTCGGCCGGCTCGCCGTCCGGGGGATCCCGCTGGACCACGACGACTTGTGGGCGCCGTACGAGCCACCCGCAGCAGCACCCGAGGAGCACGAACCCAGGATGACCGTGCAGATCAACGGCAAGAACCACGGCCGGCTCTACCCGCCCGCCGGCGGTGCCGGGGCACTGCCCGCGCCGAACCCCCCGCGGCGCACCGAGACGCCCCCTCCCGCCGTCCGGGTTCCGGCCCCGGCCACCGCCCCTTCCACCGCAGTGGCGCCCGCCGCGGTCGCCTCCGCCGCCGTTCCCGCGGTGCCTCCGGCGGTGGCCCCGTCCCTCCCGGCCGGTGGGGACGCCGCCCAGTGGTTCGCCGTGATCGACAACGTGCAGCGCTCCACCGCTCAGGCCCATGAGGCATGCCAGCGCATGCTGATCGACAGTCACCTCGCCTTCCTGCGGATGACGGAGACGACGCTCACCGCGATGCTGGGGGCGCAGGTGCCCGGACAGACGGGCCTCCCGGAGCTGTCCGCCCCGCCCGCCACACCCGCCGAGCCGGTGACGCCGCCCGCGTACGCGGCGTACGCCACCGTCCCCGCCGTGTACGCCACCGTCCCCGCCGTGCTGCCCGAACCCGGGCCGGTACCTGTGCCCGTGCCTCTGCCGGAACCGGTCTCCGTCCCGGAACCGGCCCCGGCCGTACCGAGCGCGGCCCAGGCGGTGCCGACGGACGTGCCCGCGGACGTCTCCGCCGCGGGGTTCGGGGAACTGCTGCTCTCCGTGGTGGCGGAGCGGACGGGATACCCGGTCGCGATGCTGAACGTGGACATGGACCTCGAGTCGGACCTGGGGGTGGACTCGATCAAGCGGGTGGAGGTCCTGTCCGCGGTGCGGGAGCGCATCGGCGGCCGGCCGGACGGCGACGTGGGCGAACTCCTGAAGCTCCGTACGCTCCGCGAGATCGTCGACGCGTTCACCGCCACCACGGCCGGAGCCGCCACCACGGCGGGAGC
>NZ_KL585425.1:4824-6848 GCF_000721935.1 Streptomyces sp. NRRL WC-3549 | reverse complement strand
GTCGAGGAGCCCGGCACCGGCGACGCGGTGCCCGCGCCGCGGCGGGAGCCGGCCGGGCGGGCCGCCCTCGGCAGGTTCGCCCTGCGCGCCGTGGACATCCCCGCCCCCGGACTGGCCCCGGCCGGTCTCGGGGACGAGCCGGTCAGCGTGGTCGACGACGGCCGGGGCATCGCCGAACCGGTGGCGGCCGGGCTGACCGCCCACGGGATCCGGGCCACCGTCGTGTCCGGCGTCCCGGCCGGCTCCCGCGCCGTCGTGCACCTCGGCGGCCTGGCCCCGGTCGGTACACCGGAGGAGGCACTGGAACGGCAGCGGGACGTCTTCCGGGCGGCGCGGTCCGTCGCGCCGCACTTCGCCGCCCGGGGCGGGGTGTTCGTCGCCGTCCAGGACACCGGCGGTGACTTCGGGCTGCGCGGGGCCCGGCCCGAACGGGCCTGGCTCGGAGGTGTCGCCGCGCTGGCCAGGACCGCGGCCAAGGAGTGGCCCGACGCCGTGGTCAAGGTGATCGACTGCGAGTGCGACGGACGCGACGCCGGTGCCGTCGCCGACGCGATCGTCCGTGAACTGCTCGACGGCGGACCGGCGAGGGAGGTGGGGCTGCGCGCGGACGGCACCCGCACCACCCCGGTCGCGCTGCCGGTGCCGGCGGAACCCGGGCCGGTCACGGCGGTCGGGCCGGACTCGGTCGTCGTGGCCACCGGCGGCGCCCGGGGGGTGACCGCGGCCGCCCTGCTGGAGCTGGCCAGGGCCCACCGGCCCCGCATCGTGCTGCTCGGCCGTACCGAGCCCGTCGAGGAACCGCCGGGACTGGAGGAGGCGACCGACGAGGCGGCCCTCACCCGCGCCCTCGCCGAGCGCTCCGGCCCGGTGACTCCGGCGGAGATCGGTGCCGAGGCCCGCAGGATCCTGGCGGCCCGCGAGGTCCGGTCCACCCGGGAGGCCCTGGAGCGTGCCGGCTCCCGGGTCCGGTACGTCCCGGTGGACGTCCGGGACGGCGCGGCGCTGCACGCCGCACTGGAGGAGGTACGCCGGGACTGGGGAGCGATCACCGGGATCGTGCACGGCGCCGGGGTACTGGCGGACAAGCTGATCGCCGACAAGAGCGACGAACAGTTCGACCAGGTCCTGGCCACCAAGGTGGACGGCGTACGCGGGCTCCTCGCGGCCACCGTGGATGATCCGCTCCGCATGATCGTCCTGTTCTCCTCGGTGGCCGCCGTCTTCGGCAACGCCGGACAGAGCGACTACGCCATGGCCAACGAGGTGCTCAACCACGTGGCGAGCGCCGAGCGCGCCCGGCGGCCCGACTGCCTGGTGAGGTCCGTCTCCTGGGGCCCGTGGGACGGCGGAATGGTCACCCCCGCGCTGGCCGCGCACTTCGGCCGGTCCGGTGTCGCGCTCATCCCCACCGGCCAGGGCGCTGCCGCCTTCACCGCCGAACTGGGCGCCGGCTCCACCGACACGAGGGTGGCCGTCGTGGCCGGGGACGGCCTGGGTGCCATGGCGGCCCTCGGCGAGCCGGCCGCGGCGCAGGTGCGGATCGACGCGCGCACCCACCCCTACCTCGCCGACCACTCCGTCGCCGGCGTACCGATCCTGCCGGTCGCGCTGGTCCTCGACCGGTTCGCCGCCGCGGCGGCGGCCTGGCGGCCCGACCCGGCCCGCTGGTGCTGCGCGACCTCCGCGTCTTCAGCAAGGTCGCCCTGCCCCACCTGGACGACGCGGGGCACCGGCTCACCCTGCGCGGCCGGCCGGCCGCGACCGGATCGCCCACCGCCCTGGAGGCGGAACTGCTCGGGGAGGAGGGCGCACCGCACTTCCGTGCCCGGCTGGACTTCGAGGAGAGCGCCCCGCGCCCGGCTGCCTGGGAGGTCCCGCAGGGCCTCACCGCGCCGCGGCACACCGAGACCTACGACGGCCGGGTGCTGTTCCACGGTCCGCGGTTCCACGCCCTGCGCTCCGTCCACGGGATCGGAGCGGACGGCGCCGAGGCGACCGTGACCGGCCCTGTCTCTTATACACAT
>NZ_KL585425.1:3602-4605 GCF_000721935.1 Streptomyces sp. NRRL WC-3549 | reverse complement strand
CCGTGGACGGTGCCCTGCAACTCGCCCTGCTCTGGGCCGGGCAGGCCCTCGACGACGCCACCCTGCCGATGGCGGTCGCGGAGTGCCGGGTGCACCGCCGCGGTCCCGTCCAGGACACCGTGCGGTGCGTGGTGCGGGCGAGGAAGGTGCACGAGACGGGGGCGCGCTGCGACGCGGTGCTCCTCGACCCGGACGGGACGCCGAGGGTCGAGCTGTACGGCGTGGAACTGGTACGACGCCCTTCCTGAACCCGCCCCGCCGCCCGTGTACGTCCGTGTGCCTGAAATGAGACCGGTATGGGATTCGAACCGATCGCCGTCGTCGGCCGGGGCTGCGTGTTCCCGGACGCGCTCGACCCCGACGCGTTCTGGGACAACGTCGCCGCGTGCCGGAGCGGCCTGTCGCCGGTCCCGGAAGGGCGTTGGCGTCTGCCGAGCCGGTGGGCCGCGGGCACCGTCGACGACCACCTCGACCGCACGTGGAACGAGACCGGCGGCTACGTCCAAGGGTTCGAGTCGGTGTTCGATCCCACGGGGTTCCTCGTCGAGCCCGAGGAGATCCTCGGACTCGACCCGCTGTTTCACTGGGTGCTGTACGGCGCCCGGCAGGCGCTGCGCGAGGCAGGACACGAGGGGCCCTCGGCCCGGGCCGGCCTCGTGCTGGGCAATCTGTCCTACCCCACGAGCGCGGGGACGGCCTTCGCCGAGCACGTGTGGCTGTCCGAGGGGGCGCCGGCTCTGCTGACCGCAGCGGCACGGAGGCCCGACGCGCGCAACCGCTTCTCCTCCGGGCTTCCGGCGCACTTCGCGGCCCGGGCGCTCGGTCTCGGCGCGGGCGGCTTCGCACTCGACGCCGCCTGCGCGTCGTCCCTGTACGCGGTCAAGCTGGCCTGCGACCGGCTGCACGACGGGACGGCGGACGTCATGGTGGCCGGAGCGGTCAGCCGGGCCGAGAACCTCTTCCTGCACGTGGGCTTCTGCGGCTTGGAGGCGGTGAGCCGCAC
>NZ_KL585425.1:2100-3436 GCF_000721935.1 Streptomyces sp. NRRL WC-3549 | reverse complement strand
GAGGCGGTGAGCCGCACCGGCCGCAGCCGCCCCTTCCACCGGGACGCCGACGGGCTGATCCCCGCCGAGGGCGCCGGGTTCGTCGCACTGGCACGCCTGCGCGACGCCGTGGCCCGGAACATGCCGGTCCTGGGCGTCGTCCGGGGGATCGGGCTGTCCAACGACGGGCGCGGCAACGGACTGCTCAGCCCGGCGCGGGAGGGCCAGGAACGGGCGATGCGCCTGGCGTACGCCACCGCGGGCGTCGCACCGCGGACCGTCTCGCTCGTCGAATGCCATGCGGCGGGAACCCCGGTCGGGGACGCCGAGGAGGTCCGCGGCATGGCGCGGGTCTTCGCGGACGGCGCCGACGTGCCCATCGGTTCGGTGAAGTCCAATGTCGGGCACCTGCTGGCGTCGGCGGGAGCGGGCGGACTACTCAAGGTGCTCGGCGCGATGCGGGCGGGCGTCCGGCCCGCCACGCTCGGCGCCGACGAGCCGCTGGCCGAGCTGAGAGGCACCCCCCTGCGGGTGCTGGACGCCCCCGAGCAGTGGCCGCCGGGGCCCCGCCGGGCGGCGGTGAGCGCCTTCGGGTTCGGCGGCACCAACGCCCATCTCGTCGTCGACGCCTGGGACGGCGAGGAGGGCCGCGCGTCGGCGCCGTCCGGCACCCGCCGCCTCCCGGGCGCACCCGTGGCGATCGTGGCCGTCGCCGTCCGGGCCGGAGAAGGGGCGAGCACCCAGGACTTCCGCCGCGCGCTGCTGACCGGGCGCCGGAGCGGTCCGGCCTCGGAGATCGGCGTGGCCCTTCCCGGACTGTGCTTTCCGCCCCGGGCGGTCGAGAAGGCGCTGCCCCAGCAGACCCTGATGCTCGAAGTGGCCCGGGAGGCGGCCCGCGACGTGGTCCTGCCGCGCGAGCGGACCATGGTCCTCATCGGCGCGGGCGTGGACCCGGAGAACTCACGCGCCACCGCGCGCTGGCGTACGCCGTTCTGGCTGGAGCAAACCGGCGGGCCCACCGGTCCGGAACCGGCCGCACGCGTCCGGGACGCCTTCTCCGCGCCCATGGACGCGGAACGGGTCGTCGGCACCCTGCCGAACCTCCTGGCCAACCGGATCAGCACCCAGCTCGACCTGGCGGGCCCCGGCCACACCGTCTCGGCCGAGGAAGCCTCCGGTCCCCTCGCGCTGGACCTCGCGGCACGCGCGATCCGGGCCTCGGAGGTGGACGCGGCGCTCGTCGGCGCCGTCGACCTCTCCTGCGAACCGGTGCACCGGGCGGCCCTGCGCGGACTCGGCCTGGAGAGCGCCGCCGGGGACGGTGCCGTGGCGGTCGTACTCAAACGCCTCGCCGACG
>NZ_KL585425.1:986-1885 GCF_000721935.1 Streptomyces sp. NRRL WC-3549 | reverse complement strand
AAACGCCTCGCCGACGCCCGCCGGGACGGCGACACCGTGCTCGCCCTCCTCGACGACGTACCGACCGGCGAGGCGGACCTGGTGGTCGGGGACGGCGCGGACGCCGGGTTCGACCCCACCGCACTCTTCGGCCGCGCCCACGCCGCGCACGGGCTGCTGGCCGCCGCGGTGACCGCCCTGCGCCACCGGGCGGTACCGCGGGCGACGGGCCCCGCCGACCCCGACCCCGGCCTGCGTACCGCACACGTCGTGGTGTCACCGCTGGGCGCGCCCCCGCTGCGGGTGGGTCTGCGGGCGGCCGACACCGCGCCCTGGGCGCCCGGGCCGGCACCTCGCCTGTACGTGTACTCCGGCCGCGACCGCCAGGAGGTCACGGCGGCGCTGGAGAGCGGCACCGAGTCCCGTGAAGGACCCGCCCGGCTGGCCTTCGTCACGGACGGCGACCCCCGGACGCACCGGGACGCCGTACGGCGCTGGCTCGCCGGGGAGGGGATCAGGCCGCCGGGGACGGCGTACCGCGACGCACCGGTCACGGGCGAGGTCGCCTTCGTCTTCACCAACGGGTCGGCCGCCTACCCGGGCATGGGCCGCGAACTCCTGCTGGCCCTGCCGGCACTCGGTGACGCGGTGACGGCGACGTACGGCGGCGCCGGCGCCGGTCCTGAGCCCGCCTCCGCGCGGACGGTAGTCGACCGGATCTGGGGAGCGGCCCGGCTGGCGGCGGTCCACGTCGAGCTGACGCGGGGTCTGCTCGGGCTGCGGCCCGACGCCGCCGTCGGCTACTCCTCGGGGGAGTCGGCCGCCCTGGTCGCCCTCGGCGCGTGGCGGGACGTCGCGGCCCTGTACCGCGACACCGGGGAGAGCGGACTCTTCACCACCGAACCTGTCTCTTATACACA
>NZ_KL585425.1:0-727 GCF_000721935.1 Streptomyces sp. NRRL WC-3549 | reverse complement strand
TGTGTATAAGAGACAGCCCCTCGACCGGGTCCGCGACGTACTCGCGGACGAACGCGCCGTCCACCTGCTGGCGGTCAACGCCCCCGGGGTGTGCGTGATCGGCGGCGAGGCCGGGGCGTGCGCCGCGGTCCTGCCGCGCCTGGGCGCCGCCCGGACCCTTCCGATCGACTACGACCTGGCCGCTCACGCCCCCGAGCTCGCCGAGGTACGCGACCGGTGGTGGAACCTCCACCACCGCCCCACCCGCCCCGTGCCCGGCGTGCGGTTCTACAGCGGTGCCGGTACGCACTGGTACACCCCGACGGCCGAGCGCGCCGCCGACGCCGTGACCGCCCAGGGCATGGGGACCGTCGACTTCGTGGGAACGGTCGAGCGCGCCTGGGCCGACGGAGTCCGCGTCTTCGTCGAGCACGGGCCGCGCGGCCTGTGCACGGGATGGGTCAAGCGGATCCTCGGCCCGCGCCCGCACGTGGCCGTCGCGCTCGACGCGCAGGACAGGGGACTGGAGCAACTCCACCTCGCCGTGGCGGAACTCGTCGCCGCCGGTGTACCGGTCCGCACCGATGACCTCCTCCGGTCCCTGGGAGCCGCCGCGACGGCACCGGTCGAGGACACCCCCGCCTTCACCGTCCCCGCCCACTGGGAGGTCGCCTTGCCCTCGCTCGAACAACCCGCGGTGATCATGGCCAGGGCGCCCCGTCTCGCCCCGGTCCCACCCGACCCGGCC
>NZ_KL585424.1:66476-74448 GCF_000721935.1 Streptomyces sp. NRRL WC-3549 | reverse complement strand
CGGAAGCGAATACTCGCTTCGCTCGTTTCGGGCGTCCCCGCCCGAAAAGCGGGAAAGCGCCTTCGGCGCTTTCGGGCGCCCCTCCGGGGCTTAGTTTCCTTTCGTCCTCCGGACTGAAAGGAAATATGTTCCTCCGGAACATTGTGGTATGTGATGGGGCATCAGTTTATTTTGTTTCAGGTCTTGTTGGCGTTTTCGGTGGGCATTCCATGCCCACCTCTGGGCCATTCCATGGACCTTCGGGTTTGAGTATTTGTCAGGTGTGTTTTTGAAATGGGTTGTTGGTGCCTTCCAGGCACCAACTGGGTCTCGTGTGAATGGGGGTGACGATCCCCTCCGGGGCTCGTCGGGCAGTGGCATGTGGGAAGGGTTGGTTGGGTGGCGGATTCAGGGGAAGCTCCTTCCGCGGATCCTGCGGCCCGGTGTCTGTATCTGGTAGGGATTTTCGGACTCACTGTGTGGAGCGGGGCCCGTGTCGGTGCGGTGCACGGGCGGAGGGCATCGGCGCCGCGGCGCCAGCGGAGGGGGAAGGGTGCCGCCCTCCGGGCGGCATTAGACAGCTCCCTGATGCTCCCCGCACACCCTTGAGAGGCCAAGGACCGCCTGCGAGTCCTCCGGCCCACCTTCCCCGGAGGCACGGATGCCGACTCCACCGGCTTCGGTGGTCAGGAGGCGCCGTGACCACCCGGCTTCCTGAGTAACCCTCAAAGGATCTTGAAGCTCCTGTAAGAAGAGGGGCTTCTTGGGCCTATAGGGGGTTGAAGTCGCTCGCGCACCCCCCTAAGCCCACTGAGGAACCTACGAGATGAGCTCCCTGCCCGACTACGTGACGGTCTTCATCGGCCTGATGCCCGTCGCGTACAACATCTGGAACCGCCCCGGTGTCATGCGGTGCCGGAACCTGCGGCGCACCAGCGTCACTCCGCCGCCCAGGTGCCCTGTGCCGGCACCTCCCACCCAGCCGGTCGGCATCCTGGCGGCAGAACTCCTCAGTTCCCTCCCTCCGGGAGGCGTGGCGCAGTACGAGGCACCGGACGGCAGCCGGCTGACGGTCTGGCGGATAGCGGGCCCTGTGGTGAACGACTCCGAATCCCGCCGGGTCCAGGACGCTGCGGACGCACTCGGCTTCCTGGACCCTGGCACGGGGAGCGCAAAGTACCAGTACTACAGGGAGAAGATCGCGGCATGTCTTGCAGGGCTTCCCTTCCCTATGACGATCACCGAGCGCCTTGAAGTCGCCGATCAAGCAATCTCTGACGTGCTCCGAAGTAAGAGTTTCGACCCGACCAACGGGCCCCTGCGATACATGAAGACCACTGCGCAACGACTGGCGCGGAAGCTTCAAGAAAAGCGGTGCAGCGAGAAACTTGTCGGGGAATTCTCCGAAATTGAATTGAATAGAGGGTCCGGCGACCTTCATTCAGGCGGCGACGGGCCCCCCGCCACGTCAAATCGTGAAAAGGAGGACGACGAGGTGTGGGATTTGGTCGACCGGGCCATCGCGAGAATTCCTAAGCCAGAACACCAGGAAGCGGTCCGCAGACAGAGTTTCGGCCAGGACAACGCCACCATCTCGCAGGAGACCAGGACGTCGAGGAATACCGTTTACCAGCAGCGCCTGCGTGCGGTCAAAGCCATGCAGGCGGAGCTGAGCCCGCATATCCGGCAGGGGCATCTCAATCCTCGCCAGTCACAAGGTGATGAACGCTAATGGAACTCAAGCAGCAGGTCTGGAGGAGCGCAAGCACGAGGGGATGGACACCGTGAGTGAAATTGAAGCGTATATGGGGCTGTTGGCGCTACTGAAAGGTCCGGATGATTACTGGGACCGGCCCCGAGGTGACTGGCCGGGGCGAACTGGCGACAAGGTATGTACCGTCCGTGAAGGGGATGAGGCACGGCAGGATGCCAACGCTGCCTACCTCTTGGGGACAAAGGCTCTGCGACGCGGTGAACTCGACAGCGCAGAAGCGTGGTTCGCCGTCGCCTGCGATGAGGGGCACCCCGGTGCCGCGTTCCGGGCCGCTTTGACAAAGCTGCGTCGGCCCTCGGAACCCCAGGCCGTTGTGTATGTGAGTACCGGGTCCGGTAAGACCGCCGCGTTGATAGGGGCAGTTCTGCGGTTGTGTGCTGCTGCGCATTGGGGGCATGGCGATGCGCAGCACCTCATCGATCGCCTTCGTACTCCCGAGGGAAGGTTGCTGTCCCAATGGGAAGACGGAAAGATCCACAGCGGAGGTGCTTTCCAGTCAGCTTCCGATCTGGCAGCTGAGCTCGCCGGCGGGGCAACGATTGATGTCAGGCTAGCGCCGGACGAGGCGAGGTCCGGGGTCGAGGACACGGAGTTTTATGCGCAGGTGCGAGAACTGCTGGAGATGCTGTGCAGAACTCCTGTGCCCGCAGAGCCAGAGGCGCGGCCCATGCATGACCACCACGTCGCGGACAGCTTGCCTCAGTGGAGGGGCCTGGGCGAGCTCGTCGATGACGTCTGTGCGGCGGACCAGCCATACAGATGTGTATAAGAGACAGGCCATACATACTCGTGGTCTGCGACGATGCCTTGGCTGAGTGGAGTCGCCGGGGTGTTCTGAATGAAAGCGCCCCGTCGCACTTCAGGACCTTGGCCGCGTCCTGGGCAGAGGCTGAGATGCACGCAGCTGGGCTCGTCCCCCTGGAGCCATACCCCGGTCCGTCAGCACGGTGGCTTTGCCGCTGCTTGGCATGCGGCTCTGTCACTACTCCGTCTATGCATGCAGCCCGTAGAGGACGAGCATGCCCTCACTGCAGCGGCACCCGGGAGTTCGTCCTCTCGTACCGTGAGCTGTTCGATGACATCCCTTTGCCGCAAACTCACCGCAGCCTCTCAGAGACGAAGCTGCACCTATCCCCTGGCGAGCTTCATGAGCCTTACGAAGCTACGCTGGAGTGGCGATTGGTCCAGAGTCAAAAGCCATGCGGCAGCGGCATGGACTCGACAGTGGGTGACACAGTCACTGTCATCTGCTGGTCTGAGCATCCCGCCGACAAGTTGCGCAAGGAACTGAGAGCGTGGAGAAGCACCCTCTGCAAGAGCGCTGCTTCTACGCAGGGAGACAATGTCTGCCCATCTGTGGACTTTGTACACCGCACTCTCCATGAGTACCTCAGCAACCGTGCTGACGCAGCCTCGCCAGATACCCAAAGGATGAAACTGCGCGCTCACACAAGTCCGGGGGCTGCAGGCCTGGGAGCGGCAATCGTTGATGCGATGGCTTCAGAGCTTCTGACCGATCACGTCAGAAGGCCGGCGCAGGTAAGGGGATACAACCTGAACCGCCTGGTTTCTGCTGGGCTGCTGCATGTAGTGCGCGACGGAATGGTCATGCTGTATCTCTTCAGTGACTCGTCCCTGGCCCCGGACTCCGGTGAACCGCCCCACCTCGCCACATCCACAGTCCTCGCCGCGCAACACATCGATGAGTCAACAGCTGCGAACCGCCTCGCGGACAGACCGCTACTCGCCGCACGCCCGCTGAACCCCAGGCACCGAGAGCTGACCGCCTGCAGGTGTGCGCCGTATTCCTGCAGCGATGGGAGCATTGTTAAAAACGGGTCAGCTGCGGCGCACGATGATTCGTGGCCCAGGTGAACGCGGCCTTGGAAGGTACCCAGGCGGACAGTGAAGGCCTGTGGCTGGCGGAAAGCAGACGCCGCTGTCGGTGGCCAAGGCTAGGCTTCGAGACCGTCATGAGGGGGTTGTATGACATACGGTCTACTGACACCGGATGTGCCGCTTGGCCCGTTTGAGGGCGCCCGGATCACGGTGTGGTCGACGCCAGGCAAGCAAGCCAAATTGCACGCCGCGCACTCGTGTTCCTATGTGCGCTTGGCCCGCACCGTCACCGAACGGGAAGTACCGCTGGATGCCGCGGCGGTCGGCCGGATGTGCCCCAAGTGCATGACGCACGGTTCGTGGGCACGTGAAGGCACGGGCCTGGACATCTTCCTGCGCACAGTGACCGGCCTCGGGCTGCTGTATGAAATGGCTTCCTACAACGAGGCGGACGAGGAAGCATGCACCGATTCGGAAGTGGCTCAGGCAGCCTCCCTCCTGCACCTGACGCCTTCCAGCGGGCCGGCCGCCACCACCTCGCAAGAGCCCGGGGGTGACGCTGAAGACGAGGACGAATCGGCCTGGGACGAACTGCAGGACGCCCGCCGTGTACGCGAGTTGGTCTTCGCCGAATGGCTCGGCGCGCTGGCCAGTCTGATCCGTGTACACCAGGCCCTGGGCCTGTTTCCCTGGTTGCGGAACTGGGCCGCAGCTGGGGTGCGTCGCAAGGACGAACGTCTCGAGGCGCTGCGCTCCCAGGCCGAGCAGCTCGTCAAGCGGAGCACGCTCGTCCTGGCGGCTGGGGTTGCGGCCCTGGAGAAGCCGGCGATCCCCTCCGATGACCCGGCGTTTGGCCCCTTGGGCTCCCCCGCCGAGGCGGCGGTGCAGCTGACATCGTTGTGGCAACGGTGGCAGTCTTGCGCGAAGGACAGCTGGGAGCCTCTGCGGGAGCACGAGCACCTCGTCTACCAGCTCGCCGACACGATGAGCAGCCGGCGTAAGGGGCGTGCGCAGATGCTGGAACGCGCCCGGGTGCTTCTGGCCAAGTGGGAGGAGCAGGCTGCGCACACGGTGGCATCGGGAGAAGCGGACGAACGGGTCCTGCTTGTGCGGCTGCCTGGCGGAAGCGTGCCCGTAAGAGGCTCCGGTACGTCGGTCCTGGACCGGCTGGGTGAGTGGGAACGGGGCGTCCTCGTCTCGTACACGGTGGCGGCCGATTGGCAGGAGTTGACTCTCACGCTGCGTGTGCCTGGCCCTGTGGCCGCCCAGTTGCTGTCGCGTCGTTGCGCCCTGTCCTACGAGAAGCCGCCCGCGGGGGCAGGGGGTGCGCCCGGCGAGTCCGCGACACGGGAAGACACGGGCGGGCTGGCCCCAGGCGTGTTCGACGACACTCCGGTCACCGGCCGCCGTCTGGTCACACCCAAGGACTTGGCCGCGCTGCGCAGCTCCGGTCGGGATCCGGAGCAGCTGTATGTGGTGCTCGGCGTCGAGGCCGGGGTGGAGGTGGTCCCGCTGAGTGTGCTGGAGAGGCGGTGCGCGGCGGGGTGGCAGGGAGTGATCATCGCCGGCGCCCGTGATTTGCCTGAGGCGTTGTTCGAGGGTCGGCAGGCGCCCGCAGCAGTGACTGGGATGCAGGACACGGCGTTGTGGGCGCCCCGTGTGTTCGACCCTTGTGATGAAGCGTTCGGCCGTAGTCTGAGCGTGGCAGAGGGCGAGAGGGTGCTCGTGCTGCTGTGTGAGGGGCGCCGGGAGGTCGGTCAAGCGCTGCGGTCGCTGGTCCTTGCCCGCACTGTGCCGGATCTACGCACACTCGATGTCGGTGAATACGACGACCGGGGCAACGCGCGCAGGCCTTTCGTAGCCGACGTCTGGAATGCTCTCCTGGCCATGGAACAGCTGGACCTGGAGCCTTTCCTGGCCGACTCGGAATCGGGCCGGCCTCCTGGTACACCGCCGCTGCCGTTGGGTGTCCTTGCCGACGTGCAGGTCTACACGACGGACGCGGCCGGCCAGTATTGGAAGAGCTTCTCGGCAATAGGGGTTTCGACCCGTGCAGCAAGTGCGGTGGCTATGCCGTTCGCCGCCTGAGTGGCGACCAGGTCGCCTATTACCGGGCCGCACACCGGCTGCACAAGCTCGCCCAGGTCGCTCGGGCAGCGGTCCGGCACAGCGCTGAGCGCAGGGAGGAGACGGCGAAGGGCTTGGAGGAGCTCGGCAATCTGGACGAGCGGGCCACCATGGCGTGGTTCCTTTCGAGCGAGGAAGCTCGTCGATGGCGGCGGATCATTCACGGTCTGCGCCGGGATCTTTCTGGGGCCGCCTCCCTTTGAGCCGGCCGGTCGGAGGAGGAGGTGGTCGGCGGCTGGTCAGCTCGTGTGCTGGGGTCGGCTTCCGCAGCCGGGGGCAATCGGGGCATTTGCCTCCGGCACTCGCACCGGGGCGGGCATGATGTGGGTGCACGCAGAGGGGTGAGCACCGGCCTGTGCCGGTGACAGGGGGCTGGGATGAATCACGCACCACAGAGCACGGTCATGCTGCCGCGTCGCATGGAGCACCTGACGGCCGACCAGCGGGGGTACCCGGTGATCGCTACGGTGGAGCGCGGCCCGCACGGGGTGGATTTCGGATCGATCAATGAGCGGCGCAAGCTGGCCCTGGCCGCGTTCGACTGGTGCGCCGTATGCGGTCTGCCGTTCGCTGACGAGCTGCGCTGGCAGATGGTGCTCACGGAGGGGCCGCTGCCTGTGGCGGTTTCCGGCGAGGCGCCGGTGCATGAGGTCTGTGCGCTGTACGCGGCGCAGGTGTGTCCCTTCTTGTTCTCTCCGCAGGCGCGTCTGGGGGACGAGTTCCGTAAAGGGTCAGTGCGGGACCGGGTGGTGCGGTTCGTGGGGTTCGAGTCCACCAGCACGGTGTTCGCCCACGAGTCGGGGCTGCAAAAAGGTGTCTATACCCTGCACTTCGAGCATCGGGGCCAGGCGGATGAGTTCTCCTACCACTCCCCCGATGAGATCCGTGAACGGTTTGCCGACGCTCTGGCACGGGAGCAGGAGCTGCCGGTCAGCGACGCGGAGCGGGTCCTGGTCCGGCTGTTCAACCGGCTCGACGACAAGGGTGAGGGCGATGTGGTCACCGGAGCGGCACTGATCGCGGGCGCCGCTTTCGCCAAGAACGTCTTCAAGGTGCAGGGGCTGCGCACCTTCGCGGGCAAGGAGTACCCGGCTGTTGCCGGGTTGCTGCTGAGGGGCAGCGAGGAGGAGATCCTCGCCTTCTCGCGCAAGTCTGGGGATGAGGCATTCAGCGTGACGGGCCCTTGGGTTCTCGAGCGTGCCGGTGCTCTGCCGACGCCGCTGCAGCAGTGGCGTAAACGGGGCGAAGACATGGTCCCGCGCAGTGCCCGCACCGAGCCCGCAGGCCCCGGTCGTAACGTGCCCAAGAACGCTGCATGCCCCTGCGGTTCCGGTCGCAGGGCAGGGCGTTGCCACCCGGGTGGGTTTCGCGTCAACTGACGTAATCCAGGGCGGTGATGGGATAGCCGCAGAGCCAGTCTGAGTGGGGCGCGAGGGCGGCGGAACGACGGTGTACCGGGGCGCGGCCTGAGACGATGAGGTCTGCGGCCAGGGGTGCGGGTGTGCCGGGCAGGAGTGCTCGGCCCGTAGGAGCGGTGGGGCACGTGAAGTCGTGGTTTGATCGTTTGGCGTCGGTCCCCGGCATGGCTTTCAGCGGGAGTCCCGGTGTTGTTCGCGGGAAGCTGCCTGGGGTGGGGGCGCTTCCGGATGAGTCCTACGGCACGCCGATGTGGCCGACGCCCCAGGGTGCCACGTCTGCGACGCCGGCCAGTCAGCATGTGCCGCATGACGCGCGCGGCAGGGAGCTGGTTGCTCGGGTGTGGGAGGCGTTGGAGCTTCCGGGCTCGGCGATGGACTATCACTTCGTGCTGCAGGGTGCGGTAGACCGGCTGTGGAGCACGCGCGGTTCGGATCCTGCGGCTCTGGAGCTGCTTGAGGTGTTCGCTTTGCTGGACTTGGAGTTGATGGAGGCCGCACCTCAGGCAGTGTCGTTCGATGACATGACGCCCACATCGTTTGTGAGGGTGACGTCCGTGCCCCGGCTGGTCGGCTTGCTGGAGCGTGAGGGCGCTTTCACCGAGGCGCTCGCTGTGGCGAAGCGGCTGACGCGCTTCGGGCAGGGTGAGGACGCGGTGGGGCGGCTGTCGGAGAAGGTCGGTGCGCTGGCGGCCGAAGCCATGGCCGCGGGTGGGGCGTGATGGGTGTGGGGCTGGAGACGCTGGTTTCTGCCGACTCCTACCTGGAGGAGGCGTTCTTGCGGTGGGTTCTCACTCCTGCCGCGGATGCGGGCATCGTGCAGCGGGTGCACAGCCAG
>NZ_KL585424.1:62156-66276 GCF_000721935.1 Streptomyces sp. NRRL WC-3549 | reverse complement strand
GATGTGTATAAGAGACAGGGACTACCTGATCGCGGGCGAGACGCTGCAATTGGCCGTCGAGTTGGACGGGTTCGCCTTTCACAGCGACCGGGCGGCGTTCACCTACGACCGGCTGAGGCAGAACGATCTGGCCGCCTCAGGTCTGACCGTGCTGCGGTTCTCCTACGATGCGGTGCGCACGGACACGGCACGCTGCGTGGCCCAGCTGCAGGCGATGCTCCGCCTCGATCCGCTGCTGGCGCCATGGGTGACTGCGGTACCGAATGTTGAGGTCCCTGATATGGCCGGGGATCCGATGCGGTCCGCCGACCCGCCCCGCGGTGCGGCACCGGTCTGGCCGGTGCCGGGTGGTGCGTACTTCGACGAGGTGCGTGGACGGGTGGACCGGGGGCCTTTACGGTCCTGCCAGGACGAGGCGCTGGCCGCACTGGCGAACTACTACGCCTCCGGGGGCCGCCATGGCGCCACGGTCATGGCGGTCGGGGCCGGAAAGACGGCTCTCGGTGTGGCGGCGGCGCTGTCGTTCACCAGGAAGCGGGCCCTGGTAGTGACGCCCGGGTCGGTGATCCGCGGCACCTTCGCGTCCGCTCTCGACCCGGGGACTGCGGGCAATGTGTTGTACGGGCTGGCAAGGGGTCCGCTGCTGCCCGGTACCCGCCCGCCGGCCACGTTGGTGCTGGATGCGGACGAGGAGCAGATCAGCCATGTCAGCCGCGGGCGGCTGCTGGCAGCGGACATCGTGGTCACGAACTTTCATGCGTTGGGGACCGGCGACAGCGGCGGGGATCTCTTGGCGAAGCTGGAGCCGGGGGACGTCGACTTCATCGTGGTCGATGAGGCGCACATTGCGGCCAGCGACTCCTATCAGCGGTTGTTCGCCCGCTTTCCCGCTGCGCGCACGCTGCTGATGTCGGCGTGCTTCACCCGCCTGGACGGCAAGCCCATCGATGCCGATGTCGTCTACCGCTACCGGCTGGTGGACTCCGTGGCGGACGGATCGGCGAAGAACCTGCGGGCGCACCGGTTCGCACCCGAGACAGCGTCGACGGTGTATGAGGCGGTGTGGCCCGACGGGCGTCGTGAGCAGGTCGTGGGGCGTGACGCCCTGCTGAGCAGGCTGGGCGACGAGCGGAAGCTGGCACGTATCACCGCGCAGTCTGATGCGTCGGTCCGGCAGGTGATGGCGGTGACGCGGGCGTGTCTGGACGTGCAGGCCAAGCTGCTGGATCCGGTCAGGCCACGGGTGTTGTTCGCGGCGATGGGCCAGGCCCATGCTGAGCAGATCGCTCGGATCGCCGAGGAGCACGGTATCGCCTGCGCGACGCTGCACCACAGCATGCCGGCCTCGGCGATCGCTGCGACGCGCAGGCGGTTCGAGTCGGAGGCGGGTGACCTTGAAGGCATTGTGCAGCTGCGGATGCTCGGCCAGGGTTACGACTTCCCGCCCATCACCGTTGTCGTGCCTCTGCGACCGTATGGCAGCTTCGGTGAGTTCTATCAGTTCGTCGGCCGCGGCGTCCGGGTTCTGCGCCATCCTCGCCTTGCCCCCGATCAGCAGTACCTGGACGTGGTCTGTCACGCCGAACTCGGCCTGGAAGAGCACCTGGAGGCGTTGTGCGAGGACAACGACATGGACCCCGCTGTTCTGCTCGATACCCCGCTGATCGACGCCACTGTGCTGGACACCGTCCTCGACGGCGGTGACGAGGGCCCGGACGGGACCGGCTCGGCGGAGGATCGCGGCCTGGGCGGGATGGATGCATTCGTGCTGTACGAGCGGGGGCGTGTCGAGGAACGCGTGATCCACGGGGTGGACCGGGTGGAAGCGCGGCGGGATGAGCGGGAGACGCAGCTGCTGGCGCAGCGTTACGCCGTCTATGCGCAGTCCACTATGGCTCCGGTCCCGTTCGAGCAGTTCGTCGAGTACATGCGGAGGCTGACCGGTGGCAAGTGACCAGACGTACTGGTGGCACTCGGCCACACAAGCCGGCCCCGGGGAAGCCCTCAGTCTGGAGGCGAGGGCCGGACAACAGCAACGGTTTGCCGAGCTCTGTCTCTTATACGCCCAGCCGGTGGCAACCATCAGCCGCGGCCGCGGGCTTCATACCCCGGACACTGCCAAGGTGACGGCCCTCACTCAGGAAGAGGCCGTCTTCTGCGCGAGCGCCTTCGGGGTCAAGGAGCAGCAGCGGCGCGGTGCGTGGTACCTGCCGTCGAAGCTGTCTGTGAAGGCGGGGGCGGTCGACCTGCCGTATCTGCTGCGTGCACGCCCTGCTCATGCTCTGACGCTGGCCGCCGATGAGACTGCCCGTCTCACTGCGGTTGAGGGTGCGGACACCATAGTGCTCTGGGCGCTGCTGGTGCCGTTGTTCGAGACGCTGCTTCAGCCGGTCCGGCTGCGAGCGGCGGGAGATATCTTCCCGCCCACCCAGCAGAAGGAGTTCTGGGCGTTGATCGAGGAACGCTACCGACTCCTGGGCATCAGGGATGGTGCGCTGGAGGTGTTCCGTTTCGGCAGTGGCTGGCACACGCTGGACCGCAGCGGGCAGCAGCAGGCTCGTCTGGCATTGCTGGACACCCTTACTGGTAGTGATCTTGTTCAGCTCGTCGCCCGTCACCGGATCCAACGGCTCCAGGGGCTCATGGCCGGCTTCGCCAAGAAGGCGAAGGCCGGCACGGCCCTGGCGCGCCGAGTGCTCACCAAGGACCTGCAACCCGTCGCATCCGCCTACTTCGGGGGCGACTGGCTGGCGGTCTTGGACTATCTCCAGGCTCGTCCGCACCCGGACGAGGAAATCATCACTGCCCTGCCTGAGCCCCGTCTGTATGTGGGCACGTCCGCCCAGGCAGCCGGCATTGCTGCCGAGGCGGGCATCGCGGAGTCCGAGGTCCAGGCGATGCTGGCCGCCTTCCTCGGCGGGGGCAGCACCGTGTCTCCTGTCGAGGAGCGGGCCGCAGTGCTGCGGAGCTGGTGGGCGGGCTTTGACCAGAGCCATGCCGTCCAGTCGCCGGGGATGCCGTCCTTGTGGGGTCTGGTTGATCAGGAACTCATGAGCCTTTCCCGTAGCGAGCAGGGCTTCACCCCTCAGCTGTACCGGCAGCGGTTGCCAGCCGACGTACTCCATGAGGTCGGGAGGCTGTGGGAAACCGTGACACTGCAGCGTCACCCCGGCAGTATCGTCAGCAACCCGCGGCCGCACCAGACCATGGCTGATGCTCTGGGTCCTGCGGGCGAGTTCTGGCACGGTGTGGCCCTGACCGCATGGTTCGTGTGTGAAGGCCCCTACTCCCGCACTACCTTGGACCGCGTCGACCGCTATTACAGCAAGCCTTTGGCGGCCCTGCGGGCGGCAGGCTGTCCCGTCGACACAGTCTTCTTCCGAGAGCTGCGTGCTGCCGAGCAGATGCTGGGCCCGGAGAAGGAAGTCGCCGACCCTGCGGCCAGTGCAGTGGAGACACCGTACGGGCAGATGACATTTACCTCCTACATGGGCCACGGAACACGCCGGGAGGGCTTCGAGCGGGTACGGGACCTCATCACCCGTTACCGGCGTGCGTGGGCCGAGCAGCACCTCGAGGCCTACCTGCAGCACCGGTGGCGCTCCGAGCTGGAGAGCGTCGCCCATCAGCTTCACCGTTTCGTCGCTGAGAAGGGGCGTCCGCCCACGCTGATTCAGTTCTCGCGGTTCGCCACCACCGCGGCCAACCACTGGACCGGGGGTGATCTGGGCGCGCTGTACACGGCGATCGGTGAACCGGCTCCTGCCGTCCAGGAACGGCCGGCACGTCTGTTGGCCGATGACGGCTACGACTTTGCCCGACGGGTGTACCAGGAGCTGGGCGGGACAGTTGTCGACCACGGCACGTGGACGAACGATCCGGAAGAAACCCGGCGGCAGTGGCAGCTGGGCCGGCTGGCCGCCGAAAGCCTGCGCTACGTGCAGGTGCAAGAGGCCCTCGGACAGCCGCCAACGGCTAATCAGTTTGGGGCGCAGCGTCTGGTCTGGCCATGGCCTGGCAAGGAAGAGGAGGGCTGGCCTGTTCTCCAACGCGTCCTCGCCACGCTCACCGGCACCAGCCGGCTCCCGGTCTCCCCCCTCACCGCCGCTGCTGGTGCCGC
>NZ_KL585424.1:49351-61949 GCF_000721935.1 Streptomyces sp. NRRL WC-3549 | reverse complement strand
AGATGTGTATAAGAGACAGCCCGATGGGGGGCAGGAGAGGCTGGTGAAGGGGGCAACCGTGTCTGTTGAGACCGGGGCGACGGTCGTACACGTGGTCGCCCATGGTGCGCCCGTGGATGTGTCTGCGGTTCTGCTGACCAGTAGTGGCAGAGTGCGGAGCGATGACGATCTCGTGTTCTACAACCACCCGAGCCAAGACGGAGTCAGCGTCAGCGGAGACACCGTCAGTACTGACCTGGGTCTCGTTCCCGAAACCATCAGCAGCATGGCGGTCGTCGTCAGTATCGATTCCGAAGCCCAACCCAGCGCGTTCTTCGGCCAGGACACCATGTGGGAAGCGGAGATCATCCAGCCATCTGGCGCCCGGCTGTCCTTCACTCCGGAAGTCTTCAGCGGACAGGAAACGGTTGCTGTTGCGATAGAGTTCTACCGCCGCGACGGCAGATGGAAGGCCCGTGCGGTCGGACAAGGCCACGACACCGGTCTGGCCGGCCTGGCCACTGGCTACGGCATCAATATCGAGGGTTGATGCGTTCGAGAGTCGCGTGTACGGGGCCTTGTAAAGGTATCGGCGGACCTCACGGAACACTCGTTCGCTTCTGGGTGCCTGCATGGGGCTCGATGCGGCACACTCGGCCGCGCTCACCC
Source organism: Streptomyces sp. NRRL WC-3549 (assembly GCF_000721935.1). Lineage (GTDB taxonomy): Bacteria > Actinomycetota > Actinomycetes > Streptomycetales > Streptomycetaceae > Streptomyces. Next base: position 61,301 of record NZ_KL585424.1, on the reverse strand, counting down.
ACCCACCCCTTGCATTCCAAGACGCAGGGGCGCAGCACCACCTTCGTTTCCATGGCGTAAGTCGGGCCCCGCTCAACTGATTGCTGGCAGCACGGGACTCATGCAGGCAGAGTCAAGCAGCGCCGCGACCAGCTCCTCGAGTGGCCGGGTCTGCCGCGCTATCGGGTGACATCGAGGTGGTTCAACAGGCGATGGATCACGCAGTCAGGGGAGCGTCGCGATCAGTTCCCGGAGCGGTCCGGCGAGCTGAGGGTGATCTCCGCGCGAGACTGACTGCAGGAGATCAGCCGCGACGACCAGCAATGCCTGGTGGCCCGCTTCCGTATCGAGGGCATCTGCGAGCGCCAGGTGGATACGGTCAGCGGTTGCCGGGGCGGCGAGGGCGTAGGCGTACAGCAGCGCGGCGTCCCAGCCACGGGGTGCCATGCCGAACCCTTCCCAGTCGGGGTCTGTACGGTGAGTGGCTCTGTCTCACTTGCGGTGGTAACGGATGGTGAAGTCATCCCAGAAGGACGCGGTGGCGGAGGAGGGAAAAACCGGCCCGGCCATACATCTGTCGCTTGATCAGCTTCGTTTTGTTGTTGACACCTTCGGTTCCGCCATTGTGATATGCCCTGGTCAGAGCGGCATTCACGGCGGCGCGGTCCCGCTCGAGACCGCGGGTGAAGGCGTGCAGGTGGGGCAGTTCCTCGGCGTGCGCGGTGGCAATCCACGTGCTGAGTCGCTCCGCGTTCCCCTCGACGGGTCTCAGCAGTGCGGCAAAAGAACTGACCAACGTGGCGAGGGCAGACAATTCCGCGCAGACGGTGGTGGCGGCCTCGATCCGTCCCTGCTGGTGTTCCTTGCGGTGATCGGGGTGGGTGAGGAGGCAGCGGGCGAGGCGACGTGAGGACAGCGCGGGGCGTTCGGCTTCGACACGTCCCTGGTTGATGTACTTGTGGAGCAGGTTGGAACTCCCGCGATAGCCGAGTTCCTTGATCTCCCGCAACAGGTGCAGGACGGGCACGGCAGGGTCTTGCTCGCGTCGACGCCGCAGATGATCTCGGTAGGGGTCCACGAGCGTGGGCCGATACTTGGGAGCACGGATGAGGCGTTCCGGCTCGGTGACACGGTCGTAGCGCTTGACCGTGTTCAGCGAGAGGTTCAGCCGGCGTGCGCATTCCAGCAGGCCGACTCCACGTGTGCGCAGGTCATGAACGTGATGCCATCGCTCACGCGTCGTAGCGGCCTGCACCCCCTCGCGGGGCGGTGGGCCGCTCTTCGCCCAGCAGGTGCTGTGCGCGGCGACCTCCTTGCGGACGGCTTCGGCGAGGTTATGCCAGATGTGCCACCGGTCACCCACCTGCACCGCCTCGGGCAGTGCCCGGCGTATCGCCTCGGCGTAGGCGGCCGAGCCGTCCCGGCACACGAACTCAACGCCCGGATGCTCACGCAGCCACTCCTCCAGCGCCTCAACGGTGCGGCCGGGCAACACGTCCACACGTTCTCGGGTCACGACGTCGATCAGGACGGTGGCGTAGTCGTGGCGGCGGCGCAGCGCGAAGTCATCCACCCCCAGAACCCGAGGCACCGGCCGTTCGGGGATCGGCAGTCGCATCAGCGCGCGCAGGGCAGTGTGCCGGGAGACGGCCGAAGACAGCATGGACAGTGTCCGCGAGCCGGCACGGCCCGCTAACTCCCGCACCACCGCCCCCACCTGCGCGGACAGCCGTGGTGTGCGGCGCTGATAGCGCTCAAGGACCCCGGAGAGCTGTTCCCGGAACGTCTGGCGGCAACCCGGGGTCGGACACACCAAGCGGCGCACCCATACCTTGACCACTACCTGACGGGCATCAACCGCAACGTCCGCGACGGTCCGTATGTGATACCCATGCACCCGCCCCGACCCAGCACCACAGTCCGGGCAACGGGCCGTCCCGCACGGCGTCCGCGCGCGCACCACTATCCGCCGACCCTCATCTCGCACATCCTCGATGACCAGCGGAGCCAAACCCGAAAACACCGTACTCACAAGCTCGTTGATGCCATGCATACAACATCAACGATGCCGATCGCTCTCCGTCACCACCGCAAGTGAGACAGAGCCGTTTACTACACAGATCCACATCGGTATTGCGTCGTCCATGCGGGCCACCGTGGCGGCAGCGCATCCAGGCCCCCAGTGCCGTGTGTGCGTGCCCTTGCCTGTCGCCGTGGTCCTTCTGGTCTGCCGCGCTGGCAAGGCTGACTACTCAGGGCTCGGCATGGCGCCCTCGAATCCCGTCGGGTGAGGCCGTCAAGCAGTTCGTGCCCGATGCCGACGCTGGAATCTACTCTTCGGAGCCCTCGTCCACGCCGAGATCGCTGCGCATGGCAGCCCTCAGGTCAGACAGCAGCGCCCATGACATCTCCGTCTCCACTTCCAGCCTGCTGAGTTCACCGCCGTCGGGGTGACCGCCTGCCAGCATCAATTTCAGCAAGCCGTAGGCGCGGTTGAGTTGCTGGTTTGCCGCCCCGGTGGCTCTCATCACAGCAGCAGGCACGATCATCTGCGCTTCGGCATAGGTGCTTCGATAGGCCAGGCGCCGTTCCTCGAGCTGTTCGGCACATGCCCGGGTCTCTGCGTCATCCCGGGCTCGCAGGGCATGCATGAGGTTGATCTGTGCGGTCTGGTACTGACGGGCCGTGGTGTTGAGCGAGATGTAGCAGGCCCGTCGCAGGTCGGTCAGTTCACGTCGTGCCGAGATGCGTGCTTCCTGCTGCCGGACTCGTTCGGCGTGAGCGCGGTCCTCGCGTTGCTGGCGGGCGGTTACTTCGAGTTCGTGGCGCTTGAGCCGGTCGGCTCTGTGCTGTGTCAGCAGGGCTGCCCCCAGGGTTCCGACGACACCGACAATGGCCACAGTTAGCGCACTCCAAGTCTCTCCCACGGTCCCTGCCTCACATCGGGGGCGGGGTGCTTTGGCGTCTGCGCCCCGCCTGAATCAAGGTGATGATCATAGAGCGGCTTCGTGCAGTGGCCCACCGCCCCAGTTGTACGGCGAGAAGCACTGTGCAGGCCCTGGGGGCGTTGACCGTTAGCCGCCTGTGGACGGCCCCGGTTTCTTCTCAGCGGGAGCGAGGGGGCAGGGGCTGGTTTGCATGCAGGGTGCCCGGAACCAGGCGCAGGGCCGCGTGTTCGTCGGGTTCCGGGACGCCCGGCTCGAGGCAGTGGGTCTGGGGGGTGTCCAGAACCGTGCACAGCCCGTCGTGGCCTGCGGCAGAGACGAACACCAGTCCATCGAGGGGCCGTTCCCGGTCGAAGACCCGCAAGAGGTATTCGGTGACGATCTGCGTGGGGACATACTCCAGGTGCTCGCGGTCCTCGGGATCGGCGCTGAGACGCGTCACAAACTCATGGAGGAACATCAGTGCCCGCCGCAGGTGTGCCCGGTCGGTGTCGAAGATCGTCGGAACGGGCCCCAAGCGGGTGAAGTCGACCACCGTGCAGGGGCGGGTGGTTTCAAATGCGGCGTAGGTCACGAACTTGGCGCCGGGGGCGTGCCGGACGACTTCCTGGATAGCGGTGCCAGGGCTGTCGGCTCCGTAGAACAGAGGGATACCTGCCGGGCTCATCCGGTTGGGGTGTCGGGCCTGGGCAGGCGAAGCGGTCCCCAGCAGAGTTGCCGACCAGTGCTGTTGGAGATCTGCGTGGGCACGTGCGCGCCACAGGCGATGCCCGGCCGGGATCTGGTGGACGAGGCCTACCTGGGGAAGGAGGTCGCCGAGGGTGTCGAGGATGGCGGCGGCAGGGATTTAAGAGACAGTCCTTGTGGGGTGGGGCCAGCCAGAACACATGCCGGGTTCGGTACATCACCTCTTGGCTGAAGCGCATCCATCCGTCGCGTAGTGCCTCGTCCTGGCGGGGCTCGATGAAGTGACGCTTAACCCACATATCGTCGTGACGGGCCGCCTCGCGGATGGTTTCTTGCAGTTCTTCGCCATGCAAGACGTCCACGTACTGGTTGACGAGGTCGTCGCCCTCCCACCGGTTGAGAGGCACGAGTTCGCCGCCGAAGTAGGCAAGTTCGTCGCTGGCCAGGGAGTATTCCGTGTGCAGCCCGTCGAAGAATGCTTGCAGGAGAGTATCGATGGGGGCTGCCGGTGTGCACGTGCAGTAGTCGCACTTCTCGTCCGCGCACGCGTCTGCTGTGATCTTCCGGGCCAGGGTCTCGTCATCGACACACCCGGCGCAGACATAGCCGTAACCGTAGTTCCAACCCTGCTCCAACTGCGCTTGCTCTATCTCATCTGCACCCATGGGAAGACGGTAGCCGTCCGTGGACGCGGGTCGCGCCTACGCCGGAAGGCCCTGCCCCGTAAGCAACGCTGGCAGGATGGGGCCGGACGGGGCGCAGCGAGCCCCGTCTCGAGGGGGGAGAGAACAAGGTCATGTTGAGAGCCGGAACGACCTGCACCGACGCAATCAATTTCCTGGATAACGATCTCGTGGCCGGGAGCCTCAACGACGTCTCGATCCGGATTCCTCACATGATGAAAACGGGCGCGGAAGCCGAGGCCGAGATGCGGGCCGTGCGCAAGCGGTACGACGAGTGGACCTGGAAGGCTGCCGAGGAGCTCAACCGGCGGTTCAGCGACAGGGAGATCGCGGGACAGTTGCGTGCGGGGCGCTACCGGGCGATCCTCACTGCGCCTTTGGACGAGGCCCGGCTGATGATGTACGTGGAAATCGCCGAGCTGCAGGACTACTTCAGATCCGTGGCCAATCGGGTGCGTGCCATGCAGGAGCGGTACGGGCGCGCCGGTGCCGTCCGGTACGCGGTGCTGGACACGAACACCACGCTGCACTTCACGCGGTTCGACAAGGTCCCCTGGCAGAAGGTGTTCGGGAAGAGCACCGCGGTCATGGTGCCGCACGTCGTGGTCGACGAGATCGACACCAAAAGCTACCAGACCGGGGACAAGAAGATCTCCCGGCGGGCGCGCGGCGTATTCCGGCTGCTGGAGTCGGTGCTGGAAGCTGGGCCCGAAAAAGCGACCGCGGACGACGGAACCTCCGTGTTCATCGCGGCCGATGAGCCTGGGCACGCACGTCTTCCCGTACCGGACGACGAGTTGGTGGCCTCGGCACTGCGTCTGCATCAGGCCGTCGCTCCCGCGGAGGTGGTCGTCGTCAGCCGCGACATCGGCGTACGGACCCGCGCCCGCGCCTGGGGGCTGCCTGCCCGGCCCCTGCCCGACACGTACCTGATCGAGGGCGGCGAATTGCGCCGGCAGGAACTGGAACAGGCAGCCACCGAGCTCGTGCCGGGCGGGGACGTACCGCAGCAACCCGAAGCGAAGGAATCCGCGGTGTCCTACCCAAGCCCGGCGGCACATCAGGCAGGGAACGGCTCGTGAACGAACAGGATGGGCAGGACGGGCGGACGCGGTGGACCGCGAGATGGCCACACGCCTGCTGCCCGATGCCGTTGTATGAGCGCGGGGCCGCTGGTAGGAAACGAATGCGTCGGCAGCTTACGCGGTCGGGACACCCGGCGCGCACTCCGTCCGCTACCCGCCCAGCCGGTGGTCACAGATCACTCTGTGGTCGCCCAAGCTGGCGCCCACCTCTGTCAGCGGGAACGCGTCGGTAAGCCGGGCGGAGGTCGCTTCGGCCGTCGCCGACGCGCTACGGCGGAAGGCGTTCAGGGAGGCGCTGATCGGGGCCTACATGTGAGGAAGGGCAAACGCGGCACTCCCGGCGGCAGCGGCCCGGCCGCCCTCCACAAGATCCCACCACAGGCCTACCCCACGCTCCAGGGGCAGGTTCCTGGGCTCGGGCCAGCCTTCTTCACCAAGTTCCTCTACTTCACCGGCACCGCCGTGCCGCCCGCCCATGGACCGAGGTCGCTCATCCTCGACCGCGGACTGTCCAGACGCCTGAGACAAATCGCCGCAGCCGTCGGCCGCGAGAGCGGCCACGACGCGGATGGCTTGATCGCCGCCTGGGCCTGGTCGGACAGCAACTGGACGGCCCACCGCTACGAGGTCTACCTGATGGAGCCAGCCCGTTGGCGGACCTGGTCCCAGGGATGTTCGGGCAGGCAGGCTCGGTGCTGACGACGCGGAAACGGTCGTCGCGCCTTGCCGCATCATCGGCCAGCTCGACCGCCTCGAGCGCACCCTTGCCCCCGTAGCCCGTGAACCGGGCGTCGCACAGTTCCAGGAAGCACTCGACCGGATCGTTCTCCACCTCGCCTGATCTCGCCGTCCCTCCCGCCCATGGTCTGGAGCCGCATGTCCCGTCCGTATGTCCTGCTGTCCGCCGCAGTCTCCCTCGACGGCTACCTCGACACCCGCCCCGGCGAGAGCCGGCTGCTGCTGTCCAACCCGCAGGACTTCGACCGCGTCGACTCCGTACGCGCCTCCGTCGACGCGATCCTCGTCGGGGCCGGCACCCTGCGCGCCGACAACCCCCGGCTCCTCGTGAACTCCGAAACAAGGCGCGCCGCCCGGGTAGCGGCAGGTCTTCCGGAATACCCATTGAAGATCACCATCACGGGGAGTGGGGATCTCGACCCGGACTGGAAGTTCTGGCACCACGGGGGCGAGAAGCTTGTCCTGGCCGTCGGCAGCAAAGCCGCCGAGAAGGCAGGCAAAGCGCTCGCAGGCCTCGCCACCATTCAGGGTGTTCCGCAGGACGCCACATGGGCGGTCGCACTCGATGTACTGGCAGACGTGTACGGAGTGCGGCGGCTGATGGTCGAAGGCGGCGGCACCATCCATACCCAGCTCCTCGAACAGCATCTCGCCGACGAACTCCACCTCGTCATCGCCCCGCTCCTGGTCGGACAGAGCGACGCCGTACGGATGCTGGGCCCGGCTCACTACATGGGCGGGCCCTCCGCCCGGCTCCGGCTCCTGGAAACACGGCAGATCGGCGACGTGGTACTCCTGCGGTACGCGCCCAAAGACATCAGCACGGAGCCCCGATGACCGATCACCCCTCCCCCACCGGCTGTGGCAGGCCCGGCCCCGGCCAGGAGGCCACCACCACCGACCGGGCCTGGCTCGCCATCGCCTGTGAACTCGCCGCCCAGTGCCCGCCCTCCGACACCGCGTTCAGCGTCGGCGCGATCATCGTCGCCGAGGACGGAACCGAGCTGGCCCGCGGCTACTCCCGTGAGAACGACCCCCACGACCACGCCGAGGAAGGCGCCCTCGCCAAACTCGGCCATGATGAGCGGCGCCTGGCCGGCGCGACGGTCTACAGCTCGCTGGAACCCTGCGCGAAACGCGCCTCACGCCCCCGCCCGTGCGCCCAGCTCATCCAGGAAGCCGGGATCCGCCGTGTCGTCACCGCATGGCGGGAACCCGACACCTTCGTCCCCGGAGCACAGGGCACCGAACTCCTCCAGAGCGCCGGTGTCACGGTCATCGAGCTGACCGAGTACGCCGACGCAGCGAAGGCACCCAACCGGCATCTGCTGTAGCCACCTGTGCGGCCGTTTACCGGTCAGGGCCAGCCGGGGCGCTGAACAGCGGGTCGAAGGGACTGCCCTCGTACCCAATGACGAGACAGGCCTGCGCGATCGGCCCCAGCGAGAGTTCCACGAGGCGGGCCAGCGCCTCCGTCTCGGACGGAAGCCCGGCCGGATCGAGGCCGAGCGCCCGGGCCGCAACGTCGCGTCGCTGGTCAAGGTCCGGCATGTCCGCCCGGTACTCGTCGGCGACCGCCTGGAGTTCTGCGGCCGTCCGCCCGGGAGCGTCCCGCCACCACGGTGCCACCAGACACAACCGCAGCAACTCCAGCAGCCCAAGGGCGACCGGTCCGGCCTCGCCGTCGAGGCTCACGTACACCACCGGGCGTTCCTCTCCGCCCTCACCGACGAAGCAGAACGCATCCCCCGAGCCCGCCCGTGCAAACTGCTCCAGCCGAGCCCCGGAAGCAAGCCGAACCCCGCCCTCCAGCTCATGGTCGGCTGGGTTCGTCGCGTCGAGGTCCGCGACCCAAGCAAAGAAGGCGACGACCTTCTCATCGGTTCCCAGGAGAGGCAACAACGCGTCGGGCTGAACTACCACGCCGGGCGTATCCGAAGTATTCGATCTGTGCACCAGACCACCGTAGTCGGCGCTCCTGTCACCGGCCGCAGCAGGCTGTCAGGAGTCGTCGGCCCGAAACCAACGAGTGCGCACGCCCGGTGAGGTCGGATGGCCGCGGACATCGTGACGGCCGCAGCTGCGCGCCCGGACATCAGCACGGTCCTGGTACTGGATGGCCCGCATCAGGCTCATGGGGTGGCAGGGCCGGCCAGCAGTACGCCACCCCCATGTGGTCCCGGAATGAGCGCGTATGGAAGAAGGCCGACGCCACGATCGTCCATCGCACCAACGACACGACCGGTCCCATCTCGGTCGCTTTGAGCGTGCCGAGCGGCCTGTTCCCCGTCACGTCGCTGTCTGTCTGGACCAGGCCCTCGACGCGTGCGGGAGCGACGGCACCGAACCGGCATCTGCTGTAGCCACCTGCGGCCGTATCTGCAGGCCGAACTCGTTGAAGGGCTGGCCCTGCCAGGAGATGGCCACCGCCTTCGGCGAAGACGGTGGGCGATCGTCTCTCTGTCAGCGCCCCGCTCGTGCCGGCATCACACATGGTTGCGTCCCGACGGGCGGCGAAGGCCCGGCAGGTGTCACGGGACACGATCGTGCGATGGAGTAGGCACGCCCAGTACGTCAACGCGCGGCCGGTCCACAGACTCATGGGCCGAGGCCGGGATACGGGCGCTTCAAGGTTCTCTTCTCAGCGTTCGCCTTTACTCGCTTGGGTTCTCGGGGTGTCCGTCGGGGTGCGTGTCGATCCAGGCGAGGCCGCCGATGTCGAGCTGTGTGCGGGCGCGGGTGACGGCGACGTAGGCGAGTCGGGCTTCGCCATCGTCGATGGGGCCTGGAACGGGCCGGCCTTGGCTGTCCTGCTCGTCGGTGTCCTTGGGCGGGGTGAAGTCGTCGGCAACTTGTACTCGTGCCCATTCGCGGCCTTTGGCTTTGTGGGCGGTGGAGATGGTGACTTGTGCGTTTTCCTCGGTGGTGAGGTGGCTGACTGCGGTGAGGATGGCGTGGGTTCCATGGGTGTCGACGAGGTCGACCAGGGGCTGGAGGTCCCTTCCGCAGGGGTCGTGGGCGGCGTAGTCCTGGACGGTTCCCCAGGTGGGAAAGAGGACGAGTTCGGGGTGGTGGGTTCGGCGTCCGTCTTTGAGGTCGCGGGCTGCCAGGGCGAGGGCGCGCAGGCTGTCTCCGCCTCCGGCGAGGGCGACGCGGGTGCCGGTGGCGAGGTGGTTCATGACGTGCTTCATGGCGCCGACGTTGGTGCGGCACAAGATGGCGTCGGGGTGGGTGAGGGGGCCGAGTTCGGTGGGCATGGTGTCGGTGCCGGTCAGGCGGATGGGTGCCTGGGCGATGGTGAGCCATCGGTTTGCTTCCCTGGCCAGGTGGGGGCCGAAGCGGAAGGACCGGGACAGGGGGAGGTGGGTGCCGTCGAAGCCGGTCATGATGTCTTTGGCTCCGCGCCAGTGGTAGATGGCCTGTGCTGAGTCTCCGACAAGGACGAGTTGGGCGTGGTCGCGCTGGCTGTTGAAGATGTGCTCGACGACGGGGTTGGTGTCCTGTGCTTCGTCGAGGAGAAGGTAGTCGGCGGGGATTTTGGGGTTGGTGAGGGACCAGATCTTGAGGAAGTGGTCGGGGTCGAATCGGACGACGCCGTCGTCGGAACGCTGGAGGTCCTCCCATGCCTTGCGGGCGAACGGGAGGACGACGGCGGCGAGCTGACTGTGCGCGGTTGGGCTGTCGAGGCCACGCAGGGGTAGGACGTGGTGGTCGGTGATCGTGGTGTCTGCGGAGTGGCAGAACCGGGTCACGGTGCGCATGACCGTGTTGGACAGGGTGGTCGGCATGAGGTCGTGGCCTGCGATGCGGACGGGCTTGGTGATCCCGAGGTCTTGTCCTGTCTTCCATGCGGGGCGGCGGGGTGCGTCGAGACGGCGTGCGTAGCGGTGGCCGATGGCTGCGTAGGCGAGGGCGTGGGCGGTTTTGCATGTGACTGTGCTGGGGAATCGGGTGGTGGCGTCGTGGGCGATGGCGCGGTTGTAGGCGATGTAGCGGCCGCGGCGGCGGGTGCTCTTGGCGAGCAGGGCCAGGGTTGAGGTCTTGCCTGTCCCGGCGCCGGCTTGGAGAGCCATGTGGTCGCCGGTGTGGAAGTGGTCGGCTGCTCGTGTCTGTTCGTCGGTGGGGGTGAACATCGGGGTCTGCTCCGGATTCGACGAGGGGGTGGGCTGAGCTTGCTGCGAGGGCTGACCGTGGCGGGCTCGAGCAGATGAGGACGCCATTTATCGGTGGTGCTGGGCGGTTCCTGGCAGGCGAGTGGCGAGGAAGGCGTGGTGGTGCAGCGGGTCGAAGGGTTCCCATTCGGTGAGGGCGAGGTCGGGTGCGCTCTGGGCTGTGGCGTGGACGGTGCAGTGTTGGGTGCGCCAGCGCCGTTGCTCGCTGTGGGGCAGGTGTCCCAGGTCGTAGAGGGCAATGGCGGTCGCCGGCAGGGATCGCTGTCGGTGGGTGGGGTGGAGTGTGGTGGGGGTGAGGGTCCACTTTCCGGGAAGACGCCTGCCGGCCCGCCCGCCCCGTCGTCCAGCTCCTCTACAACCGCTACATCGCCGCCAGACCGGTCGAGAACATCTCGGATGAAGGTTCAGCGGCCGGGTGCTCTCCGGGAGTGAAGGCGCCGGCGTCGAGGAGGCGGCGGGTGCGTAGGGCGAGGCGTCGTCGGAGCGTGTCGAGGGCGGGTGGGAGCAGTTGGGGTGTGGTGTGCGCGGGGCACAGGGTGGGGTGGGTGATGCGGCACCAGGGGGTTCCGTCCCCCGCGTGGTGTGCGATGCCGGAGGCGACGTGCCAGCGGTGCGGTGCGGGGACGATCGCCGTGGGCAGTTCAGTGGGGTGGAGTGGGACGGTCTGTCGGGTGAGGGTGGGGTGGAAGTCGATCGGGTTGCCGCAGTCACGGCATTCGGCTCGTTGCGCTGTGCGCAGGAGGCGGGTGGGGCTGTCGGCACTTACGCGCAGAGTGCGGCGGCGGCCTTGCGTGTGCGGGCTGCCGTCCCAGTGACGGCTGCGGGGGGTGTGGATGGGGTGCATGGTCGCGAAGGTTCCAGGCGACGCGCCGTGGTGATGCTGTCCACGCGCCAGTGATCCATCGATCGGCTCAGTGGATGGCTACTGGTGTCCGATGGGGCGCTTTCCTGTTCCCATTCGGTAGCCGGTTCAGGTGATTCGATCAGACTTGAGCGTGGAGCTATTTCGTCGTTCCGCCGGGGGGTGTGTGGCCTTCGCAGAGGGCGGCGAAGAGTCCGCCGAGGGGTACGTCGAAGGCGTGGCCGAGGGCGTGCCAGGTGGCGAGGGATCCGATGGTGCGGCCTTGCTCGATTTCGATGAGGGTGCGCCTGGACAGGGCGGTTCTTTCGGCGAGCTCGTCGTAGGTCCAGCCGCGGTCGCCTCGGAGTCGCGCGAGCTGGTGGCGCAGCGCGTCGAGGTTCGGTTCGGGCGGCAAGATCGTCACCCGTCCATCCGATGGTGCAGCCCCCTGCCCTGTCAGTGCAGAGGTCTGCCCTATTTGCGCAGATGGCGGGTCCACTCCGCAGGGCAGAGGTCTGCACTACGGTGTGCCGCCAGCACTCCACTCCCCCGCCGCGGGCATCACTCGGATCCGAGCCCGGTGGACAGCAGAGAAGGACCTTCGGCCGATGAGGCTGTGCACCACACGCCCACTGGCACCTCGCACGTGGACCGTCGAGCTACGCCCCCAGGCTCAGGGCCCTCTACTCGTCTGCCCCCACTGCAGCTCCGTCCCCGAAGCCCTTCACGGCCGCTCCGCACGATCGGCTGCCCTCGCGCACCTCGCGCGCCACGCCCGCCGCTCGCTCCTCCTCCCTCACTCTGTCTCTTATACACATCT
>NZ_KL585424.1:45779-49115 GCF_000721935.1 Streptomyces sp. NRRL WC-3549 | reverse complement strand
TAAGAGACAGCCCCGGCACCGCGGCTGCGCCGGCCCTCTCCTACTGGTGCTCTCCCGTGAACTCGGGGGCCGGCTGTGGAGGCTCACGGACGCCTGCACCGCTTGCGCAGGGGCCATGCCCGATGCCTCCGTCGTGCCGGAGACAACCCTCATCGCCCCACACCGCGCCACCACCGCCTCCACCGCTCCCGCCCGGTCACTAAGCAGCAGACGCACCCTCACCGACCGGACAGACAGGGCTCTGGTGCGGGACATGCTCAGCTTCCTGGCCTCCTCGCTTGCGCCATGCAGTCCCCAGGCCCGGCTCCTGGCCCTGCAATGCGCCTTGCGTTCGGCTCCGCCCGGCCGAGTCCGGCTCCCGGCCGGACTGATCCGCGCCATGGCCCTACCGCAGCCCGCCGCCGCATGGCAGGAGCTGGAGGAGATGCGCTGGATCCGTCAGAGCGTCCAAGGCAGTCTCGTCAGCAGTGCGCAGCTCACAGACCCTCTCATCGGAGCACCCGGCCGCAAGGTACGAGGCCGTGCTGCGGACTGGGCCCTGCGCACCCATCAATCCCGCTCGATCCGCGCGGGCACACCTGCGGTGCGACTGGCGGCCCTCGCCCTGTCCGCCCACAATGCACCGCATCGCGATGACGGGACTGCGGAGATCGATCAACTGGCCCGCGCCAGTGGCCTGTCAGTGTCCGAACTGCTCAACGTCATGCGGCTGCTGTCTGCAGCCGGGGGCATCAGCCACTGGAGTCTCGATTCCACGACCGACGACCTGACCTGGTCCACGAGCTCGCATCGGACCGCAGCACCCAGCAACGAGGACCCAGGATCCTGAGGGTCTGATGCAGCGTTGGGTGACAGGTTCAGTCACGCGGCCTGGAGGGCTGGTGTGGTCATGACGGTCTCGTATTCGACGGGGGTCAGCCGGCCGAGGGCAGCTTGTCGGCGGCGTCGGTGGTAGGTCCGCTCGATCCAGGTCACGATCGCGATGCGCAGTTCCTCGCGGGTGGCCCAGGTGCGACGGTCGAGGACGTTCTTCTGCAGCAGGCTGAAGAAGGACTCCATGGCCGCGTTGTCCCCGGCCGCCCCGACTCTTCCTATCGAGCCGGCCATCCCGTGGCGGCCGAGGGCCCGGACAAATTTCCGGGAGCGAAATTGCGATCTGCGGTCGCTGTGCAGAATGCAACCGGCAACGTCCTGGCGCCGGGCGAACGGCATTGTCCAGAGCAGTCACGGCCAGCCGGGACTTCATCCGCGCGTCGATGGAGTAGCCCACGATCCGGTTGCTGAGGACGTCCTTGACCGCGCAGAGATACAGCTTGCCCTCGCCGGTGGCGTGTTCGGTGATGTCGGTGAGCCACAGCCGGTTCGGGCCGGTCGCGGTGAAGGCTCGGTTCACCAGGTCATCGTGGACCGGAGGGCCCGCCTTCTTGGCCCGGCCGCGTTTCTTGCCGAACACGCTCCACCACTGGTTGTCCCGGCAGATCCGCCACGCGGTCCGGTCGGCCATGCCGGCACCGGCGTCGCGGGCCTCGTCGGCCAGGAAACGGTAGCCGAACTCCGGGTCGTCGCGGTGTGCGGCGAACAGCGCGTGCGCACGATGCGCCTCCTCGAACTCGGCTGCGGTCACCGGGTCGTCGAGCCAACGGTAGTAAGGCTGTCTGGCGAGCTTCAGCACCCGGCACGCGACCGCGACGGGCACCCCGTCGCCGGCCAGCTCCTTCACGAGCGGGTAGATCCTTTTCCCGGCAGGTTCGCCTGCGACAGATAGGCCGCCGCCCGCCGCAGGACCTCGTTCTCCTGCTCCAGCAGCTTGATCCTCCGGCGCGCTTCCCGTAGTTCCACACTCTCCTGGCTGGTCGTCCCGGGCTTCGTGCCGTCCTCGATGTCCGCGCGGCGCATCCACTTCCACAGCGTCATCGCGTGGACGCCGAAGTCGGCGGCCACCTGCTCGACGCTGATGCCTGGGCCGCGGTTCCTCGCAACCCGCACGACGTCCTCGCGGAACTCTTGGGGATAGGGCTTGGGCACAGCGACATCCTTCCCACCTGCCATACAAGGCAAGCCAGTTCAGATGTCACCCGTTCGTGCGGCAGACCCGACTGATGTCGACCAGTCAGGGGATCTCAGCAAGATTGCTTCACAAGCTCAGACTTCACACGGCGTCCACCTGCGTTGCAGCTACTGGCATCAGCAGAGGGTTCCATCGCCGGGCTGGAGCATTCCACACTGCTCAACAAGAGCAACACCCTAGCTTCGGAGGTAACGATGTCCAACCGCTTTTCACTGCCCTTGAGCGAGACGACCCCCTACGTGGGGGCTCTGGTGCTCGGGGTCATTCTGATCGCCATCGGTATGGACGCAGCCGATGTCGGTGTGATCCTCGCCGCCCTGACCCCTGTTTACGCTGCCCAGTGGGTTCGCGCCGATCGGCACGGAGATACTGACGATAGCGGCGCCCTGCCGAACGGCCGCGCCAGTGGGAGTCGATGACCGCATGACCACTCAGCCCTTGTCTGCAGATCTGTCCTCCTGGCGGCTCGAGTTATGGCTGGAGCTACGAGCTCTCTTCGATCATCTCGGCGTGACGATGCGCCAGTACGCCAAGCACTGCCACATGGACTGCTCCGTGATCTCCCGATATCTGGCAGGCACACGGGCACCGCACCCCAGCTTTGTCCTGACGCTCCTGCAGGATGCGACAAAGGCAGGCGCTGCTCTCGGTATTGGCGAACTGACATACCTGACCCGGACCGTAGTCCAGGCCCATCTGGCGCCACTAGAAGAAGCTGAGAAGCTCACGTGGGAGCTGGGACTCTGACACTCGCCGCCTATAAGCGGCTGGAGGTTCCTGGAAAAGCTGCCACCAATCTGGCGGCGGAAATCGAGCTGCGGAGAACCGGAATCGTACCTGGAGAAAGTTTCGGTTCACTGGGTGGCATGAAAGTCCGGTACGTGTGGTACGACTCTCTGGCCTGGCGTGCCGACATCAGGAGCAGAGAAGACCGCGATGACACAACCGTGGTGGTCGGCTTCCCCGGTATATGCGGAATCTGATCCTTTCTGCCGTACCAGTGGGCTTGCCAACAGTTGGCAGCGATCACGGCGGGCTCCCCGCAGGTGCCGTCCGGAACTCCTCAACCCGTAAGTGCTGGTCCTCGGAGCGCTGCCCGCGGTGCTGCCGCAAAGGCCAGAGCACCATGCGGTGCATACGCCCACGCCCGGCTCCTGACCGGTCTCCGCCCGGATTGGGTGGTGCAGCGTGCCTTGCTACGGCTACCCGGCGCGACCTCCTCGTCCCGCCGCCGGCCTCTGCTGCTGGTCTGTCTCTTATACACATCT
>NZ_KL585424.1:38690-45582 GCF_000721935.1 Streptomyces sp. NRRL WC-3549 | reverse complement strand
GCGGGCCAGGGCTAAGTTCCTGTCCAGCGGATCTTGGCAGGTCACACCGCAGTACGTTGGGGCGGTGCTGCTCCCTACTGTCTCGCGCACCCGCCTGCGTCCCACCAATCGGCCAGCTATCGACACGCCGTTCGGCCCGCTGACCTTCACCACGACAATCGGGGGCATCAGCCTTCCGCTGCAGCCCGATGAGCTGTTCCAGCTGCCGGGTGCCCGCATGCTTGCCCGTTGGGTGGCTCCCGGGGTGCGCGTCGAGTTGTTACTGACCCCGTACGATCCCAAGCTCGACCCGGAGCGCTGGGGGCCGTTGACCGGTTGCCGCGCGGCGGTCTGGCGGATCGATGCCCAGACGTTGCTCGGGCGGGTGCAGTTCTCGGCGGGGCTTCCGAAGGGTGCTGACGGAGGGTACGACGGGGACAAGCCCTGGCTGCGATCACGGTGGAAGACGAGATGACCCGGCTCACCATCGGAGGCAGCGACGAGGAGGCGATCTGCCGGGCCGCCGACACGGGAGAGGTACCCCGGCGGTGGGCTGGGCTGCTTGACGAGGTGCATGATCATTCGTTCAGCACGTGGGGCGTGGACTACGGCCACTACCAGGGCATGTCCTGGTCATTGCCTCCACTGGAAGCCGGCGACCACTGTGAACTCCCCGTGGTGGCAGCCTGGGCCCCGGCCGCTGACGAAAGCACGAACACCTGGTACGCCGTCATGCCATCGCCAACGATGCTGCTGAGCCAGGTCACCTCCGAGCTGGCGAAGCGGGCCGATACCCCGGACGCACACTGATCATGGTCTGAGCCAGAGACGTACCGACGCGACAGCGCCAGTGCTGTGGAAGACGTAGGAGCCGATCACCCTGCCACGCGGCTATCGGGCACGCGTTTCGACCCTTCGAACAGACACTGGGCTGGACAGGCACGGTGATCCGCACTCCTGAACCGCCGAGCACTGGACATGGAAGCTCTTCGCCAGGTCCGGCTCGGCCCTCGTTGGCAGCCGACCCCGCCAGGCAAGTTCCCCGCCCGCCTCAGCGCGGCTTCAGACGCCTTCGGCCGAACTCGGTTCGCCCGCGCCCAGGACCGCCACCCGGTCGCAGGACGTCAGGAGTCGGACGGAGCTGGAACAGTGGCGGCGGGGCTGTAGAAGACCGAGCGCCCTTGCTTGGATCGCTCCAGCAGCCCTTTGTCGACTCCCTGTTCCAGAGCGTTGCGCACTACTGTCACCTGAACTGCGCGCTCAGGGTGTGCTTCGGTCAGCGAGGCCGAGACCTCGGCCGCAGACCTGGGCTCGCTCTGTCCGCCCAGGTAGGCGGTGGTCAGCTCCAGCCAGGTCGCGTCGCCCGGCTTCTTGGCTGAGGCAGACTTCTTGGCAGCTTTGCGCCTGCCAGCGGCACCCGACTTCCCTGCCACTGTCTTAGCGTTGGATCGGCGGGCTGCCGGAACCGCAGCCGCCTTGTGGCCCTTGCCCTGCTTCGCCGTCTGCTTGGGTGCGCCGCCGAGTACATCCTGCATCTTCGTCAGGACCTGCTCACTCTCCCCCAGACGGACAAGCTCGTCCTGCAGCCGATCCAGTTCAGAACGCACACGCTCCTGCTCACCCCGGTTCGCAGACAGGTCGTCAGCAACCCGCTGCGCGTAGTCTGCCGTCACACTCGGGACTGAAGGGCTTACGGACATGTGGTCCTCGACTCTCGAAGTGGGGGTCTGAGCGGGTAGCAGCGATAGTACCCACAGGCTCAAACGACCACTCTGTTGCTCCCTACGGGATATCCAGTGCGCGAACCTCTGTGCTCCCAAGGCCAGACAGGTTGGGTCGAGTGCGACCACGATGCCGGGGCCGGCGAGGAAGGTAAGGAACCCTGTGGTGGGCGTCCAGTCAGGCAGTTTTGCCTATGGGTCTTCGAGGGGTCAGAGCACCAGGTAGAGGTCTCCGGGGAACTGCCAGCCGTCGGTCCCGTCGCCGATGTCTTCCACGATGATGTCGTCGATGAAGTACTCCTCGAACACTTCGTCGGTCAGCTGGCCTGTGAGCCAAGCCTGCTCAATGCGTGCCCACGCTCCGTTACATGCGTCGATACGCAGCGGGGCTTCGCCCTGGGTTCCGCGGTCCCGTATGTCGCCGGCGATCTGGACCGTGCCGGTGATCCTGAATTGGTGAACCTGGAACTCCGGTGGCACGGGTGTGGGCGGGATCGTTGCTGTGCCTTCGTAGGCAGCTCTGATCTGTTCCTGGTAGCTGCGTCGCACTGGGTATTCGGAGTCCGACAGCCAGTTGGCTAGGGTTCGGGCGGTTACGTTGAGTCCTGCGTGTTCGAGTGCTTCGTAGCCGCGGTGGGTGCCGGTCAGCTGGACTAGCTGGGCGTGCCATTGTTTGGCCCGGTAGGACTTGAGGCGGTCCTGGGGGCGGGCGCCGTAATCGTGCAGGAGGCTGCTGAGGGCTTCGCCGAGAGTGGCGCCCTGGGCCATCAGGTGCCTTCCTGACCGTGCTTGACCTTGACTTCACCGAAGCCGGTGCCGACTTTGTAGGTGTCGGGTGCGGTGCCGTCGGGGGTGTGGAAGACGGCTTCGTCGACGTTGCGCAGTGCGATGAGGGTGTGTCCGGCCTGGACGGCTTTCCATGCGGTGACCCAGTGGCGGACGGATGCTTCGGCGACGACACTCATGCGCCAGTCGGGCCGCCAGAAGGGGGACTTCACGACGTCGCCTTTGGGCCACAGCAGACGCAGTGCGATGGACAGGCGGCGTTTGTATGCGGCATACGGTTCGCCGCCGGTGTCGATGAGGTCGGTGCGTGCGCGTCGGGCTTCTTTGTAGAAGTGCTGGAAGAGGCTTTCGTTGGCGCGGCCGGTCCAGGAGTCGTGGATGTGGAGGGGTTCGGTGATGTGGCCGGACTTGATGAGGCGTTCGATGAGCTGGATGTGTGAGGTGACGGCCCAGACCCGGCCGTGTGCGTCGGCACGGTCGGCGAGGCGGCCCAGCGGGTGAGGCATCTGGGTGTGGGTCCAGGTGGGGACGTCGATGTAGAAGATTCCGGCCTGGTCGCGGGTGCGCTCGGGAAGGGCGCCGGTGTGCAGGAGTTTGTTGGGGGCGAGTGGGACGGCGGAGCAGGCTGAGGGATAGGAGCCGTTGCGGTCGATGGTGCACAGGGCGCCGGGTCCGAAGCTGTCGGGGACGATGAGTGTGTCGCGCTGGCCGGCACCGTTGCGTACTCGCTCGACGTCCGGGTGTACCCAGCGTGGTTCGCCGTCCATGAACTCGCGGAGCAGTGTCCAGGGTTCTGCTTCGCGTTGGTCTGCGCGTACAGCGGGAAGGGGGTGCATCTTGGAGCGGCTGATGCTGTCCTTCAGGATGCTCAGCCCTGGGAAGACTGTGTCTTTCGGGTCCTGTTCGTCACCGGGTTGCAGGTCCGTTGTCGGCTCCTGTTCCGGTGTCATGCTTTCGTTCTGGAGGGTGGCTGCCGGACTGCTGTGTGAGGTGTCCGCGATGGCCGGTGCCGGCGGGTGGGGCGGGTGCGGGTTGGTCTTCGGTGTGGCTGCGGCGTAGGCGGCCAGGGCGGTGCGCAGTTTCTGTTCCTGCGGCCCGTCGTTGAGGGCCGGGGGGTTCACGGCCAGCGCGGCCGTGGCTTCGCGCAGTGCCGGGAGCAGGTTCTGGTCGCCGGTGGTTGTCGCGTCCCGGAGTGCGGCCAGGGTCTGCTGGACGGGGGCGGGCAGTCCTTGGCGGGCGCCGGAGGTGAAGGGCAGAGCTGCGTGGAGGAGTTGTTGCTCTGCGTCGTGGGCTGGGGCCTGGGGAAGGGTGGTGAAGCGGGCGTGTGCGAGGTCTTCGCCCACGCGGGTAGTGGCCAGCGGGCCGAAGTCTCGCTCCGCGACCGTGATCTCGGCTGTGCCGGTGTTCTTGTGGAGGGTGAGGTGCAGGGTGACGTCTGCGTCCAGCCGTTGCACCAGGTGCGGGTCGTCAGTGTCGATGACCGCGAGGACGGGGACGTCGGCTTGCCGGGCCAGGCGGGCCAGTGTGCGGGTGGCTGCAGGGAGCTGGTCCCCTGAGAGGGGAATGTGGGCGGCCGGTGCGCGTTGCAGGCGGTCCACGACGATGAGTGCCAGGTCGTTGACGTAGGGGGCGGTCTGCGCGATTGCCTCGGCGGTCAGTCCGCTTCCGTCGTCGATCAGCAGGGGTGCTTGGGTGAGGCGGGCGTCTGCATTTCTGGCCGCAGCTTGTTCCTGATTGGTGAGGGTGTTCGTGGTCAGCCGGCGGTAGTCGGTGCCAGTCTCCGCGGCAATGATTCGGCGTGCGACGTCTGCACGGGTCAGACCGGATGCTGCATAGAGCACCCGTTGGTTGGCCACGAGTGCTGTGTGTCGTGCCGCGGCCAGGGCAAGGAGACTTCCGCCGGCTCCCGGAGAAGCGGCGATGAGGATCAGGCGGCCGGGTTGAAGGCTGCCCACTGCAGCATCCAGATCAGCCAGTCCGAAGCGTGGCGCCGTGGGCCCGGCCATGGAGAGGACGTCACCCACAATGTCACCCAGAGCTGCGAGTCTGCGTGGGGTCGCGTGCACAGCCGGGGCGGCCCTCTGGCTTGCGGGCTGTCTGGGAGCGGGCGAGGCGCCAGCGTTGTCGGGCGGTAGCTCTTTCGTGGCGGCCGGACCGGGAGACGCGGGCTGGGGGTGGGCGGGCAGGAGTACGGCTACTGGTTCCGATCGGCGCAGAAGAACCTGTGGGTGTCCTGCGGCAGCTGCCTTCACCAGGTCACCCAGGTCCTTTTGGGCTCCGGAGAGAGTGTGAGTGGCAAGACCTGATCCCGCGTCGCGAGCTGCAGGCAAATGATCCAGTGGCGCGAGTACGGCCTCTTCATGGCGCCGCCGCACATAGGTGACCTGGCCTTCTTCGGCAGCTTTTACCCGGGCGTGCAGGCCGGCGCGGGCCTGCTCCACAGTAAGGAAGTCGGGCGCGGCCACCTCCCTCGCGTCGTCCCTGTCCATGCTCGCTACCTCCGCATCACCTCAAGGATAGCAAATGTACCACAACTCACCCAGAAATGACAATAACAAATAAGGAATCATCAACCTTCAATACAGATTGATGCACGTACTGATTGGCTTTGAGAGGGCATCCGCCTCTCGCGGCGCGGCCCTCCCCGGTGCCATCAGCCCTGACAGGGCCGCCCCGCGAGGGTGCGCCTGCCGCGAGGCCCGGGCTGCTCGTCAGGGCTGCTGGCAAGTCCCGCCAGCCGCGGCCGTTCCGCCCAGCGGAAATGTTGCGAGCGCGGCCGCCGGAGTGCTTCTGCAGCAACTTCCGGACCTTGACGGCAAGTCGGCTCTGGCGCATGAATCCCAGGTCAACCCCCCTGCATTCAGGGCGAGATGACCGTCCCTGCCGAGAAGGTTCTAGCCGGCGGAGGCGAGGTCAACCTGACGCCTTTTGCGGGATACACCCAAACGGGTAGGGCGTCTGCATGCTTGGAAGGCAGGCCCTGCAAGGCAGGGCAGCCGTAAGACAGGACTCAAGCAGTGCGCGCTGCCTCACGCAGCCCCGCAACCAACCAGGGCACACCTCTGCGGCGCCTAGAGTCTGCTTCATTCCACGAGCGAATCCCGAGGGGAGGATGTCGATGAATCCGGAGCGACTCAAGGCCTGGATGGCCGAGTTGGGAGTGCTGGCCGCTGAGGATGAAGCGCGGGAGCGTGAGGCGGCACAGCGCCTGCGCTTGGCTGCGTCCGAACTGGAGGCGGCCCAGGCGCATTCCGATGCTGCCGTTCTCATGGCAAGAAGCTCACGCAACGCCCTCGAGAAGATCACGGAGCAGATTCAGCGGGCTCACCCCGACTCCGGGAAGGCTGACACCAACACCGAGCAGCCACCTTCCCAGCGCCAGCAGGAGAAGACATGGCACGCTCCGGACAGCGTGGCTGGTGTGATTCTTGCTTTCCTTCGCGACCGGGAGGAGGCGAGCTACAGCGAGATCACCGAACAGGTGCGGCGGAGGCGTCCGGATGTGGTCGCGGAGAACTGTGCGCGAGACCTGGGCCGGATGGTCGGGCGAGGGCTTCTCGTTCGCCCCCGGACCGGCACGTACCGGCTCGTTGCCCCTCAGGATGGACCGATGAACTCGTAGATGAAACGCGGCCTGGCCATGCACAAACACCACCAGAGTGCGTCTGGCGGTGAATGTGCTTACGCATGGTTAGGCCTCACGCGCGCAGCCACTATATCCAGATGTTCTGGTGCGGTGCGGCCTGCGTCATTCCAACGTGTAAGAGAATGAGGCCTCACGACATGAACAGCGTTCCACTCACCCTCGCCCCTCGCGCCTCGTCCGCTGCGGCAGGCCGGGGAGGCTCCCGATGAATCCCACTCCCGAGCCGAACATCTATCCGACCCCCTCGGACAGGGCTACGCCTGACCGGCAGTGGGAGATCTATCTGGTCTTCGCTCATCTCAGCGGACCGGACCTGCGAGTGGTTTCCGTATCCCAGCTCGCCGCGCAGGTGCAGCTACGCAAGGACACGGTCGGCGCGGTGGCGGGCTTCCTGCAGGCAGTAGGTCTCCTTCGAGGGTCTCGCGGCAATTACGCTCTGACGAGTTCAGGCTGGGCGATTGCAGAGATGCAGAAGCAGGATGAGACCCAGGCCCGCCTGCTGCTCCAGGCGCAGTTCCTGGAGCACTGGCCCGCGGCCCGTACTCTCGAATGTCTGCGCGATGCGCCGGTGGATCAGAAGACGCTCGGGTGCCGGCTTCACAAAGACCTTCCGGGCAAGTCCAGGCGTGGGCTCTATCTGATCGAGTGGCTGGTGCGGGCCCTGATTGTCCAACGGGACTCCGCCATGCGCATCTCCCCGTCCGCGGCGCTGATCGCGTCGGCCGGCGGCCGCCGCCCCGCCAGGGCGCCTGAGCCCGAG
>NZ_KL585424.1:32193-38522 GCF_000721935.1 Streptomyces sp. NRRL WC-3549 | reverse complement strand
CGCCAGGGCGCCTGAGCCCGAGCCGCGGCCGGCGGTGGAGCAGGGGACGGTGATGGGCATGACGCGTCAGGAGCTGAGGTCTCTCCCGCCTCGTCAGTACATCGCTTTCCTCGACCAGTTGGCGACCCTCGTGTCGCTTGACCCGGCCTGACGCATACGCCGCGCGGCCGCTTGCATCGCGCCGAGGGGTCGCGCGGATCATCGTCGTCATGCTCCCTGCCGTCGGAGCAGGGAGACGGAGCTCGACTCCTGAGGTCCCCCGAGGGCCGCTGACGCTGTCATGCTCGCGCACCTTCGCCGACGAAGGTGTTCGTTCTTCTCCTGGCTGCCCGCGTGCCGGGCGCCGGCGTTCCTTTCCCTGCCTTTCACACTGAGCGATCCGTCGTGTCCGCCTCCGGACAGGCGCTGGTGACGTCGAAGGCATTCATCGGCCTTGCGTGATTCTCGACGCTTTGGCCGTTGCCTCTGGTGCGGATCCGGCATGCCTTCATGCCGGAGTCCGAAGCTGTGCCCGCTGCCCGCTCCCCGCCCCAGCGAGAAGACGTCCGCTGGGCGCCTGATCTGTGTCCCTGCCTCAAGAAGGGCCTTCAATCTCGTGATCCCCTTGTCCGCGCAGAAGCCGGCGTTGCTGACGCCCGCTGCCGCCTCCTTGCCCCGTTTCGGTGCCCGTCGGGTAGATCCGGCGTTGGTGGAGGCCCGGTATGTGGATGGTGCCGGCCAGGAGCATCAGACTCCATGGCTTCAAGCGGCCGGAGAGTATCCGCTGGAGGAGTGCGTCCCTGTTCAGCAGTTCCCGGTACTCAAGGGGCGGCGCATCGCTCCGGGTTGGTGGTGGATGGCTACGTCCGGGCGTCACGTGCACTACGGGTTCGGGGCGATGCGGACCCAGGTGATGCTGCTGGACCGTGACCCTGAGGTGATTGCTGTCGCCTGCCGGCCGGTGGAACTGATGTGGCGGGGCCGGGGCGGGAACGTGGTGTCACATGCGCCGCATCTCATGGCGAGGCTCGCCAATGGCAGCGGTGTGCTCATCGACTGTGCAGGTGCCCGCGGTGCCGGTCGGCGCCTGGTCCGGCGGGCCCTGCATGTCGAGTCCGCGGCCGAGGCAGCTGGATGGCACTACAGGCTGGTGGGCCCGCCTTCCGCGGCAGTCGAAGCCAACGTCCGCTGGCTTGCCGGATACCGGCATCCGCGGTGTGCACCGGACGGGCTGTCCCGCGTCACGGAGTGTTTCCGCGTTCTGAGGCCCCTGGTGGAGGGTGTGCGCCTGCTGGGTGACCCGATCGCGGTGTGGCCGGCTGTCTTCCATGCGCTGTGGAGAGGTGTATTGAGTACAGCTCTCAACCGGCCGCTCCATGAGCGCGTCATGACGGTGTCGGCCCACCCGGAGACGGAGGGGCAGCTGTGACGCGGCCCGTGCTGGAAATCGACGGGGAAGTTCGTTTCGACGGTCGCCGGTGGACGGTGAGCGGTCTGGAGTCGGGACGCGTCTGGCTGACCGAACAGAGCAGCACTGGCGTGATGGCGGTGCTCGGGCTGTCCGCACTGTTCAGCAGCCCGGGATTCGAGGTGGTCGGAGGGCCGTCGCCACTGAAGGCGCCCCAGTACGGTCTGCTGGCCACTTTGCCGGAGGAGGTGCGCGAGCGGGCTTTCTCGATGGAACGGCATGTCCGTGAGGTCGAGACCGGGTATCCGGTGCCGGGCGGTCGCGGGCCGGTGCGGGAAATGTACGACCCGGCACGCACGACGTTGGAGCAGCGGGAGCTGGCGAAGGCGGACGAGTTGCTGGCGTCGGGCTGGAAGGTCAGCCGGGCCACGGTGCGCAGGTGGCGTGAGCGGTACGGCCGGGGCGGCGTGTGGGAGCTGGTGCCCAAGCAGCGGGGGTCTTCGTTGCTGGACCGCGCCGACAAGCGGGTGCTGGCGGTGTTGGAGAAGCTGCTGCGGCAGGAGGAGTCGCGATCCCGTTCGCGGGGGTGGGCCAAGCGTATGCACCGCCAGTGCCAGTGGCTGCTGGACGCTGCACACGGCGTGGGTGTGGTGGAGGCGCCGCCTCAGTCGACGTTCAACAAGCTTCTGCGCAAGCTGGAAAGGGAGCTCGGACTGGAGGGGACGGTGGCGCAGCGGCGTTCGCGGGCGTCGCGGCCTGCTCCGCCGTTCGCCCGGACGGTGGCGTTGCGTCCGGGTGAGCTGGTGATGATGGACAGCACGCCGCTTGATGTGCTGGTTGCTCTGGACGACGGAGTGGTGGGCCGTCCGGAGCTGACTACGGCGCTGGATGTGGCAATCGGAGGCCTGTGGGCGATTTTGCGTCCGCCGGGAAGCAAACTGACGGACATTGCGGTGCTGTTGGCGCAGATGATGACCCCGAAGGTGATGCAGCCTGGTTGGGACGAGGCGTTGCGTATGTCCGCGTCGGTCATCCCGTATGAACGGCTGGTCAGCCTGGATAGGCGGCTGGAGGAGGCGGCGGCTCGTCCGGTGATCGTGCCCGAGACGATCGTGGTTGATCAGGGCAAGGTCTTCGTGTCGCCCGCTACGCGGGCCGCGTGCGAGAGCCTGGGGATCTCGTTGCAGCCCGTCCCGCCGGGCAACGGGCCGGCCAAGGGCCACGTGGAGCGGACGTTCGGCTCGTTGAACTCGTTGTACTGGCAGTGGGTACCCGGCTACATCGGATCGAACCTGTCCGAGCGTGGTTCGAAGGCAGGTGAGGAAAAGCTGTGGAATTTGCGGGAGTTGCAGGAGCTCCTGGATGAGCAGTTGGTGCTGTGGCATCACCGTCCGCATGAAGGCCTGCGCCATCCTCTGATGCCGAAGAAGGCTCTCACTCCGTGTGAGATGTGGGCGGCGTTGTTGCCGGTGGTGGGGTATGTGCCGGTGCCGTTGGGCACGGACGATTACGTGGAACTTCTGCCGGTGCGCTGGCAGGCGATCACTGACAACGGGATCAGGTTCGACTACCGCACGTATGACGACAAGTGTCTCAACGGGTCCCGCGGCGAGAGCTCCGGTGTGGGAGCGCAGAAGGGCCTCTGGGAGGTGCACTACAACCCCTACGACGTGACTCGGATCTGGGTGCGCCTTCCGGAAGGGTTCAGGGAGGTGCCCTGGATCCATGCCACCCAGGTAAGCCAGCCGTTCACCCACCATGTCTGGGAGCACCTGTGCAAGGTCGTCGAACGGACCCAGGGGCGTGATGAGCACGAGGCGCAGCTTGCGTTGGCTCTGGATGATTTCCTGAAGCGGGCGTCGGGCAACGGGAATCTGTCGCGCCGCGAGCAGCGTGTGGTGGCCAAGTCCCGTGCGGTCCAGACGTTGGCTGTGCCGGCGGCGGGGCTGGACCTGTTGAGCGCTCCGACGTTGTCGTTCGGGCTGACCGGTGTGTACGAGGCGCCTGACATGGACGACGAGACTGTTCCGGACGAGGACGACGAGATTCTGGCCGGTTGGGACGGGGCGCCGCTGGGAGACGTCCCCGCGGCTTCGGGGGGTTCCGCTGTCCGTACGGACGCGAGCGCGGAGGAGGACCAGTGGTTGCTGTAGGCACGGGGTTCCCTCCCGAGGGAGGTCTGGGGGACGAAGGGTCGGTGTGCAATCCGATCGTCACCTACTTCCGGTGGAGGTCCTATCTTGCGCAGCAGCGTGAAGTTGCTCTGCCGGTGAGTGACCCGACGTGGACGGGCCGTTCCCAGCTGGACTATCACTCCAAGTTCGTGACGCTGACGACCGCTTCCATGGAGCAGAGTCTGCAGCAATTGAGGGTGCTCCTGGTCCTCAACCGTCATCAGGAGGGCTCCGCGCGACGTGGGCTGATTGTTTCCGGTCCCCCTGGTACGGGGAAGTCCACCACTCTTATGGAGATGGCCCGGAGCTTTGAGCTCAAGTACCGGCGCCAGCATCCCGACCGTGCTGACACCCTGCCGGTCGCATTCCTCGGCATCCCTCCCTCGTATACGCCGAAGACGCTCGTCACGGCACTGGCACGATTTCTGTGTCTTCCCGTGCACGATGGGATGACCGAGACCACGATCACCAACGCGGTGTGCGCCGTCCTGTGCGAGCGGGGTACCCAGATCGTGTTCATCGATGATGTGCACCTTCTCAACACCCGGACACGTCCGGGGGCCGACACGTCCGACCAGCTGAAGTCGCTGGCAGAGCGGATCCCCGCAACGTTTGTTCTGGCTGGTGTGGATGTGGAGACGGCGCCGTTGCTGACGGGCCCGCGCGGTGCCCAGCTCGCCGCCAGGTTCAAGGTCCTGCGCTCACTTCCTCTGCTCAATGGGACCGAGCACCAGAAACAGGTGTGGCGAAGGCTGTTGAGAGAGGTGGAGTCGGCGTTGCGACTCAAACGCCACCGGGCCGGGACTCTCGAACGCCACGCGGACTACATCCATCTGCGGACGGGAGGCGTGCTGGCCAGCCTGTCCCAGCTCGTACGTGAGGCCGCGATCTGCGCCGTCCTGGACGGCAGCCAGGCGATCACGAAGAAGTCTCTGTCGAAGGTCATCCTCGACGTGCAGGCAACGAAGGGTTCACGCGCTTCTCGCCGGGATACCAACAGCTGAGCAACACCTGCTGACTGCGACCAGGTCTGTGAGGCCTCGGCCGGATCCGGGCGCAACAGGTTCCTGGCGCCAGTGCACCCCCTTCTTCTCCTCTCTGCTTCGTTTCCTGGCCCGAGTCGTCTCCCGCGTGCCACCGGCGTGGTCCCCCGCTCTCTAAGGAACTTGACTGTGGAAGTCTCTGCTGTGCCTCGTGCGCTGGTGCAGGTGCCGCCCGTTGCTGGGGAGCTGACTGGCTCCTGGAGCCGGCGGCTCGCCCACGGATACCGCATGTCCGTCCAGGACCTGGTCCGCGGCGTCATGACAGGACCACTAAGTGCCGGGATCACCGGAACGCCGCGCAACGGGCTGGAGCTGTATCTCAACGCGCCTGCACGGGCAGCCTTCGCCCGCTTCACCGGTACCTCAGTAGCCCAGCTCGCCGCTCTGCTCCCTGGATTCGCCTTCACGCACGAGCGGCTTGAGGAAGGCCCTGTTCCCCGGGCGGCCTGGTATGCCCCGGGGAAGGCATGGGTGGCGGCCTGCCTGCAATGTTGCGGCCGCTTCTGGTCACCTCAACAGCCCGTCCTGGTATATCCGGAGGCAGCCGGCCACATCTGCCGTCGGCACCGGAGGTGGCTGCTGGCCAACTGTGAGCGGGCCTGCGCCATCAATCTTGAGTCTCTGCCTGAGGTCCTCTCGGCCCACGAGCATCACACCGCTCTGCTGCGCACTCATCCTCAGGCTCGTGCGGTGGTGGAACTGGCTGCCGCGATGGTGTGGTCGTGGCAGGTGCAGGGATGGAAGCAGGAGGCCGTCTGGCACGCACGGACCGCTCTCCTGTCCTCGCTCACGGGCCGCTCACCGTCCGCCGTCACAGCACACGCACTGATCACCTATCCCGACACGGTCGCCGTTGCCCGTCTTCTGGTGGATCACGGCTGGCAGATGCGTCTGCGGGAGACGGCCGTGGCGTACGGAGCCCCTGCGGCGACCGGGATCCTGCTGACAGAGCTCGGCCGCCGCACGGGGCGCTTGTGGCTCGGCGACTGGCTCGCAGCCTGCTCCCGGATCGGGCGCTGGCCCGGCAACGGCGCGAATGCTGGTGCTCTGCTGGAGCAGTGGGTCGCTCGTCTCGGAGCAACAGACGGTACGGAGCAGCCGGCCGGTGCCGGCCTGTGGGCGGTCCCTCTCCCGGCCCGTCGTCCGGTGGAGCACAGCGAGCGCACCACTTTCCTCATCGATTCCCGCTCCCGAGAGGCCACCGAGGAGGCCGGTAGATCTTCCCTGACCGGTGGATGGGAGCCATCTTGACCGTCCTGCACACCGGAATCGACGTGGTACTTCCGGCTCTTCCGCCTCGGTCGGCGTGCCTTGTGCCCAAGCGCGCTTCGTGGACCTCTGGACAGGACAGGTGCCGCAGCCCTCCGTGCGCTCAGTCGCAGCCCCGGATTTTCGCGCCGCTCAGGCACCCTTCACCGATTCAAGGAGAGACACCGTGTTCACGCATTTCACTACCATTCCGCCAGTTGCGGCACCGGGGCAAGCCGGCGTCGTCACGACCACCTGCGCCTCGTGCTGATCTCGCCGCAGGAGGCGCGCCGGATCCTGACCGAGCGGACCGCGGACTGTTTGGTGCGTGCAGCCCCGGACCTCAATCTGTCCCGGTATGCGTTCCAGAGCAGCAACCATGTCATCGTCGGTGATGTCGCTGTGCGCGGCTACAAGCACAAGCAGCGCTGGCGGCTGGATCTTCGTGAGATCGAGCGGGCAGCCCAGCGGCTGGCC
>NZ_KL585424.1:24928-31992 GCF_000721935.1 Streptomyces sp. NRRL WC-3549 | reverse complement strand
CAGCGGCTGGCCAGCCTCGACATCGACCCGGATGACCTGGTCGCAGCCTGGCCAGAACCTGGGGTGGGGCCGTCGTGGCGCTCGCGCATCGCTGCGTGGATGGACGAAGCCGCCTACGTGGAGCAGGCCAAGGAGGGCTGTCTGTGCGACAGGCCCGAACGGTGTGACTGCAACGTGCCGAACGCTGAAGGCCTCGGATGCGGGTTGACGTGGGACCGGTTCATGGAACGGTGCGGCAACCGCGTCATCGCCGGCACGAACCCGCTCCACCTGCTCACCTGGTCTGGCACGCAGTGGACGGTGCCCGCCGCTTACGCGGCTTTACTGGACCGCTCCGAGGAGCTTGAGCGGCAACTGGCCGACCAAGCCGGCTTGTGCAGCGGCTGCGGGAGCAAAGTGGATGTGTGGGAGCACCGCACCTCCAGCGCAACCGGGTTCACCACTGTGTGCGCTGCGTGCGCGGCTTCACGTGCTCGCCCCTACTCCGGCCACCTCACCGGTGTTGCCTATGCATCGCTCTCGAAGAGGTCCAACGCGGACGCGTTCTTGTGCTGTGTGTGTCCCGAGCCGCGGCAAGCCCTGTATTGGGATCATTGCCATGAGCACGGTTTTGTTCGCGGGCCGGTCTGCGCAAGCTGTAACACCACCGAAGGCGGGGGCTGGAGCTTCACCGACCGCCCGGGTGGAGTGAGGCACCTTTTGCGGTGTACCGGCTGTAGCCGGGCGGGCACGCTGCCTCGCCATCACCATGCGCGGGCCATCCGGGGCTTGGTGGGCTTCGAACCTCACCCGGGCTGCGGCCAGGTTCCGCGGCCTCGATGGGGGCGCGTTCAGGAGGACGGCTCGGTGCAGTTCGAGCTCGATTGCTGCCAGGACAGAGCGCCGTCCGCGGGCGCGTCTCCGTCCGTCATCGTGCCCGCTCAGCGGGTCCAGAGCCTCCTTCGGGATCTCATCGAGCGTGCCGTGAAGGAACCCCCCGCACCGCCCGCCTGATTCCACGGCCGGTCAGTCTCCCGCCGTCGGCTGCGCCCGGCCTCCGCGCATCCACCGCCCGTCGTCTCCCTCCTCTCTATAAGCCGGGATCCTCACGACGGGCGGGCCTCACGGGCATCGCACCCATACACCGAGCCAGAATCGAGCCTTTCATGATCCCTCAGTCTTCCCTGCCGGTCGCCTCGCACGGAGTGGTTCCGGGATGAGTCTCACCAGCAGCCTCGCCCAGGCCCACTCCCCCATTTCCCGGTTCCTGAGCAAGGAACTGCCTGCCGTGGCGTCCCTGATCGGCGACTTCCGCTCCCAGCTCCCCCTGGCTACACCCACCGTCAGTCCACAGCCTCCAGGCCCTTTCAGTTACGGCACCCTGGGTCAAGCCATCGACCTGCGGCTGCGGATCGCCTTCGGCACACCTGTGGGCTCGACGTTGTCGTCCGGCATCGTGCTCACGGCCATGGATATGGCCGAGGCCAGGTCTGCCGCGGCAGGCAAGGCCGTCGCTGAAGCAGGCAAGGAACTTCTCCGACGGCTCGAAGGGCAGCTTCCGGCCTTGCCCGGAGCCATGCTACTGAAGCCCGCCGACGAGGAGCAGGTCGCCCGGTTGTGCTTCGCCGCAGGCTGGTTCGAGGAGGTCTTCCGCAGCCAACTGCACCCAAAAAGCCCTCTGCTGCAGGCAGACCTCTCGCGCGGCCTCGACGGGCTGCTCGATCAGGTCCCCGGATACGTTGCCGGTGACATCGCCGCGCTGGTCTCACTGGCCGACCATCCCAAAGCCCTGCAAGGAGTCCTGCGGCTCCCTGCCGCCCAGCGTGTGTGCGGTCCGGTCTTTGCTGGCAGCGGGCATGTCGGGGGCGCCGACGCGGACTTCATCACGGCGGGAAACCTCATCGACTGCAAGGCCACCATCCACCCCAAGCGAATCGGTCGGCCGCAGTTCTACCAGCTCGCCGGGTATCTGCTCCTCGACTACGACGACAGTTTCAAGATCGGTCAGGTCAGTCTGTACCTCGCCCGGCAGGGCAGACTGATCGGCTGGAGCACCCAGGAGTTCCTGCGGCTTCTGGGCGCCCGCCGTCCCCTTCCCGAGTTGCGTGAAGCGTGCCGGAGTGCTCTTTCAGCCCCCGATGAGGTCCAGTCGCTGGTACTGCCACGCCAGCTCTGCAGCAAACAGGAGACGCTGTTCGACAGCCTCTGACACCGGTCCGGTCCGCGGCAGCCCGCCTGCGAACCGGTGAGCCAGGAGGCTCCCCCGCCGCGTACTTCATGAGCAGGGAGCCCTGGCCGGGTAGGCACCGGGTCAGCTCCTTCTTGGCTTGCGTGCAATGGGGCGTGCCGGCAGTGCGGGAGCTTTTCAGCCTCTCGTCCTGCCGACTGCACCCCTTGTGGTGTCATGCCACGGACCCGGACGGTGCGGCCGGATAGGCGCGTGCCCTGGGCAGGCCCTCTATTCACGAGAATTGATCTTGCCAGTGTTCGTATCGGGTTCGATTTTCCCGAGACGGCGGAGTTTCAGTCATTCCTTCTGTTTCCTGTGTCGTGTGGCTTCGCGGTGGCCAGACTCTGGGTGGTGTGAGCATCAGGGGGTATTTCGGTGTGCTCCAGGGGAGGGGCTTGATTTGAGTGACGCGTTCACATTTCCCGTGCTGGCAGTATCGGCTCTGACGCAGGCTTTCGGATTTCTCTACGGACGGGCCGGTGCGGTTCTGGACCGCCGGGCCACACGGCGCGAAGGGACGGCGGCAGGTGAGCTGGATGCGGTGCCCGCGGTCGTGGTCGGCATCCCGGGGCCTCCCGCCTTTGACGCTGCGGCTCTGACACCGGAACGTGTGCAGCGAATCGAGTCCCTGCTGGAAGTCCTGGGCGTCTATGACGATCACAGGGACTTGATCAGGGCGGATGATGAACGGCTGCGTCGCAGTCTTGGCGGGCTGCGTGCCGTTCTGGAGGAGGTCGAAGGGCAGCGGCTGACGTTCACCGGGGAGAACCGGCCGGCCAGCGGGGTCCGGATCGAGCAGGTCCTCGACGACGTTCACGGCCGGGCTGCGGCTCTGAAGGTACGCCGTGTCGCCGCTTCGGCCGATGTCAGCGTGCGGCAGAGGGCGGGCACCGTCCACGAGGGTGCGGAGATCGTCGGAGCTGAAATCGACGAAATCAGCTGACGTTCCCTACAGGAATTCCGCATCCACCGCAAGGCGCTCTGACGGAGAGTCTTTATGCCTTTAACTGAGCCCGGAGAAGGCTTACCCATGCCATTGTCCCGCGCACCTTCTGGTACGGACAATCATGTAAACGAAGTGCGGCGGACAGGTTTGACCAGCGGCAATGATTCGGTTTCAGGCCCGGCGGCCTATCCGGGTCTTTCGCCGGAGGACATCGATGCGGTCAGGGGCCTTGGCCCTGGTGTGAAGCAGGCGCTGGCTCGGGCCAGAGCAGTTGCGGATCTCCGGCAGGAGGCCCTGTTCAACTTCGGTGAGATGACCGGGGTGAAGCTGACAGCGGTCCTGGAGCAGATGCTGGAGCACTCCGAGCTGCCTGATGCCTATCTGGACACGGTTCAGGCGGTGTTCGCACCGCCTGAGGGCTACGCGGCGGCTTTGAAGCAGCTCATGGAGCCGGGATCGGTTGTCGTGCTCCAGCGTGAGCCCGGTGCGGGACGGTCGTTCACGGCACAGGCACTGCTCGCTGATCTGCGTCAGCGCACGGGAGCAAGGGTCGGACCACTGAGTTTCGGAGGCGGAAGGCGGTTCCCGGTACGCCGGCTGCCGCTGGAAGAGAACGTTGCGTACTTGCTGGAACTGCCCGCGGATGAGGAGAAGTTCACGGTCGCAGATGACTTCGGTGCGGTTCTGGGCAGGATTCAGTACACCTTGGCCAAGCGGAACTCGCGTCTGGTCGTTCTCACGACACCACAGCAGTGGGCGAGGATCTGCCTGGGTGCACCACCCGGCGTCGTGCCCGTGCTGGGACGGCCTGATCCCACAGAAATCGCCGCTGCATGGCTTCGCGCCGAGGCACCTGAGCTGGACGCCTCCAGGTGGGTGCAGGACGACCGGATCACATGCCTTCTGCGCAACCAGCCTCCCGCCGATGTCCTGCAGGTCGTCAGCCTGATCCTCAACGCCATCAAGGTGCCACGCCAAGTCTCCTTGACAAGCGAGAGCATCACCGATGCATTCGCCCAGCAGGTCCTGGACGTCGTCGCAGCCCGCAACAACTGGCGCTCCAGCCTGCTGCAGTGGCACAGCAAGGAGGGCAGGACCAGCTTCCAGCGGAACTTCCTTCTCGTAGCGGCCATGTTCAAGAACGCGCCCGTAGCGCATGTATACGCACAGACCGCGGAGCTGTCCGAGCACCTCAACAAGGCGGAGGCGGTGACTCTGGAAGGACAGGGCTCGCCCGGCGTCATCGAGATGGTCGACTCGATCGATGCGGAGCTGGCCGGGGACGACACGGTCCAGTTCTCCAAACCCGGCTGGGACGACGCAGTACTCAACTACTTCTGGGTCGACCGGCCCATGGCGCGCAAGGATTTTCTCGCCTGGATGGCGAAGGCCCCGATGGCCAAGACAGCGAAGTTTCTGGAGACGTTCACACCGCAGGACCGCCTCCTGCTCGCCAACCGGGTCGGAACGTTCGCCGTGCGGTGGGCTGTGCGGCACGGCAAGGCCAACCCCTTGGAGGAGGTCGTCATCGCGTGGCGCGACGACGACGCACTGTGGGAAGCAGCTGTCGACCTCATCTCCGCAGCGGCACTTCATCCGACCATGGGCCGTTTCGTGCATACCGTGTTGCTGCGCTGGTCGAAGAACGCCGGCGCGGACAGGGCAGCGCTGCAGAAACTTTCCGTGGAAGTCTGCGCCGGCGAGTTCGGCCGCCGCCACACCGGCAAGGCACTGCGGCGGCTTCGCCATGCCGCAGAGACAGTCCACGATGACGTGCAAGCCTCGTTGTACAAGGCGGTCCGCAACCTGTGGGCGGACGCCTCGGCCCGTCCGACGCTGTTCAGCTCAGTGGTGGAGTGGTGCTCAGCAGACCCGTCACGGACCGAGGCCGGCCGTCGTTCCTTCCTGGCGCTGGCCACACTGCTCTCGCAGGAGGACCCCTGCCTGCCGGTGCTGCTGAGCACCGGTCCGGACCAGCCGGACTTCCCTCTGACGGACTTGATTTCGGGGTGGCGCACACTGCTGGACTCGCGCTCGTTGGCCGATGAGAGCGCGCGGGCGGTCGGTCTGTGGATGGACGCCGCCGTGGAGTATCCGGATCGGCGGCCGGTCGCGTTCAACGTGCTGCGCGGCGCGGTGGACACCGTGGGGCGGGCAGGCGGCAGTCATCCCCGCCACCGGCTGCGTGACCTTCTGTACCTGTGGCAGCCCGTCCCTGCCGTCGATGCCGATCCCGAGCGGGTTCGACTGCGTCACGAGCTGGTCGATCTCCTGGATCACGACCGCAGCCGTTCGGTCGCCCTGTACCGGCCCGTGCGTGCCGGTACAGGTGGGCCAATACCATGAACTGGCTGAGGTGGGGATTGCGCAACCAACAGCCGGAACTGTTCGAGGACCAGGTGACCAGCTCTCAGCCGGGGCTGGACTTCACCGTGGCCTTTCGCACCGAGTGGCAGGCCCCTCGCTCAACGCCCGCGTCCCGTCTTCCCTCCGGTGAAGCCAGCCGCACCGTTCGGCAGCTGACCGAACGGGCAGCAGCACGGCCCACGGTGCTACGGCCGGCTGCCGCAGAACAGGAAATCAACCGTCTGCTTGCACACTCGCTGCCCCTGCGGACAGACGAACTCGAGGTCAGCTGGGCCTGCGTGAACGTGTCGGTCGCGGTAGAGGTCCGCACATACGCGGAGCAGATCACCCAGGCGCGCCGGGAGCTGGAACTCGACGCGCTGGCCCGCCGCCAGGTACAGGCCCGTATGCAGTTCATGCACGAGGAAATCCTCCACTCCCCCGCCTCGGCCCGGATCTATCTGATGCTCGAGAACTCGGCCCGTCTGGGTGTGCTGCCGCCCGGGCTGGACGTGGACGGGGTGGTGCAGGAGATCCAGCGGTGGAGCCCGCAGTCACGGTGGGTAGTGATCGCGCAGCTCGTCCACACCTTTGTCGACCGCCTCTCCGAAGCTGATGCCGATGCGCTGCTGGTCACGCTGCGCTCGCTGTTCCACGACTTCGGAGAACCGGACCTGGCTGCCCAGGTCCCTGTCCCGGCGACACCCTCCTCTGAGAATTCCGGCTCTTGAGGCATACGGAGACAGTGCTGATGAAGCTGCCCCTCTTACGCGCGGTGCTGGCACCGCGGACCAGCTGGCAGGCCTGGCGCCTTGCCCGAGCCAGCGATGGCACCGTGTCGTTCGACGCCGCCTGGCGCTCGGCCCGGGTCCAGCTCCACCCGGACGAGGCCGGGTTCCGAGCGGCCGGACACAACAGCCCTCGCTCTTCGGCGGAGGACTCCGCGGACAAGCCGACCACCACGGCATAAGGGAGGCGGGCAAGGGTGTGCGCCCTTCCCCGGTCCCGCGGACACAGCGTGATAAGGCGGATCTTCTGTCCTCGGAGGCAGAGGCGCTCGTTCCGAGCGCCCGAGCGGGCAGTACAGGTCCGATCCATCGAGTGCCCCTTTTCGGATCGCCATACGTCAGTTCGTGCGCGTCTGCTTCGGGCGCACAGTCAGGCGTGGGCGTATGCCGCCTCTCGCTATCTGTGCGGTGACTTGTCTGTGCTGATGTCTAGGCTGAGCATCATCACAGATGAACGCGCGTTATCGGGGAGACGAGCGATGGCCTATGTACAGCACCTGTCGGTGCGGATCCCATGGCACGACACGGGGTGGACCGGGACCGTCTGCGCCGACCCAGGGGCCAATCACGCATGTGTCATGTTGGGCAACGGGCCTTGACCCCGAATCCTGGACACAGGTTATGCGGCTTGTGTCAGCGTAGTTGGTGTGTGTTGAAGGGCGTTCTCGAAGGCGATCGGTGATCGTTGTCCGAGGCGGGAATGTCGGCGGCGGATGTTGTAGCGGTGGAGCCATCGGAAAGCATCGAGTCGGGCCTCGCGCTCAGTCGGCCAGCT
>NZ_KL585424.1:22660-24688 GCF_000721935.1 Streptomyces sp. NRRL WC-3549 | reverse complement strand
GGCGGATTCAATCGGTCGTCGCAACACCTTCGTGAGCTGGGGGTTTGTGATGGGTGTGGGGAATCGGCAGCGGGCGGTGCGTGAGTATCGCGGGGAGATGCCCTCGCCAGGGCGGCCGAGCGTTGCCTGGCGTGAGGACCGGGTCAGGTTCTGGAAGGCGATCGCGCGGGGGCTGAGTTCGGTGGATGCCGCAGCCGTCATCGAGGTCTCGCCTGCGGTGGGGTCGCGGTGGTTTCGTCATGCTGGCGGGGTGAATCCGTGCCTCGCCCCGACTGTCTCCGGCCGTTACCTCTCGTTCGCTGAGCGGGAGGAGATTGCTTTGCTGCGTGCGCGTGATTTCGGGGTCCGTGCGATCGCGCGGTGTCTGGGGCGTTCGCCGTCCACGATCTCGCGGGAGCTGCGGCGCAACGCCTCCACGCGGAGTTACCACCTGGAGTACCGGGCCTCGCTGGCGCAATGGCATGCCGAGCGGCGGGCTCAGCGGCCGAAGCCGGCGAAGCTGGTGGCCGATGGGCGATTGCGCGCGTATGTGCAGGACCGGCTGGCCGGGAATGTCGTCCACGCCCTGGACGGCCGGGTCGTCGAGGGTCCCCAGGTGCCGCCCTGGCAGGGAAGGAACAAGCCCCGCCGTCAGGACCCCGCTGGGCGACCTCCTGGAGCCCGGAACAGATATCAAAGCGGCTCACGGTGGACTTCCCCGAAGATGTGTCCATGCGCATCTCCCCGGAAGCGATCTACCAGGCCCTTTACGTCCAGGGCCGCGGAGCCCTCAAGCGTGAGCTCGTCGCCTGCCTGCGCACCGGACGGTCACTGCGTGTCCCGCGGGAGCGCACCAGGCAGAGCGTTCGCGGCCACGTGACCGCTGACGTGCTGATCAGCGAGCGGCCGGCCGAGGCCGAGGACCGTGCCGTTCCGGGCCACTGGGAAGGTGACCTCATCATCGGCACCGGCCGGTCCGCGATCGGCACGTTGGTCGAGCGCAGTACGCGGTTCACCATGCTGCTGCACCTGCCCCGGATGGAAGGCTTCGGCACCGAACCGCGCACCAAGAACGGGCCCGCGCTGGCCGGCCGCGGCGCCGAGGCCGTGAAGGACGCGATCACCGCCACCATCACGACCTTGCCCGAGCAACTACGCAGGTCCCTGACGTGGGACCGGGGAACGGAACTGGCCCAGCACGCCCAGCTCCGTGTCGATGCCGGACTCCAGGTCTACTTCGCCGACCCCCACAGTCCCTGGCAGCGCGGCACCAACGAGAACACGAACGGTCTGCTGCGGCAGTACTTCCCGAAGGGCACGGACCTGTCGCGCTGGGGCATCGACGAGCTCCAGGCCGTCGCCTTCACCCTCAACAACCGCCCCCGCAAGACCCTCGCCTGGAAGACCCCCGCCGAAGCCCTCAACGAACACCTACTATCCCTCCAGGAAGCCGGTGTTGCGACGACCGGTTGAGTCCAAGCTGGGCTCCGTGGTCGGTGTGCATGACCGATCCGGCGAGGCTGCCTCGGGTGCGGATCGCCGCGGCCAGGGCGTCGGTGACGAGATCCGCGCGCATGTGGTCGGCGATCGCCCAGCCGGCCAGACGGCGCGAGGCGAGATCGATGACGGTCGCCAGATAGCAGAACTTCCCGCCGTCGATGGGCAGGTAGGTGATGTCACCGACGTACTTCGTGTTCGGCTTGCCCGCGGTGAAGTCGCGGCCGATCAGGTCCGGCGCCTTGGCCGCAGCAGGGTCGGGAACGGTGGTGCAGTGCCGGCGACGCAACCGGACCCCTTCGATCCCGAACGTCCGCATGATCCTTGCGACCCGCTTGTGGTTGACCGCCTCACCGCTCTCCTCGCGAAGCTCGGCAGTGATCCTCGGAGCTCCATAAGTGCCGTCCGATTCCTGATGCACCGCCCGTATCCGGGCCACGAGTCGGGCATCGGCCGCCCGCCGGGCGGCCCGGTCGGCGGCTGTCCGGCGCCAGTAGTAGAAGCTCGAGCGGCTGACGCCGAGGATGCTGCACAGCCGCTTCACGCCGTAAC
>NZ_KL585424.1:22199-22451 GCF_000721935.1 Streptomyces sp. NRRL WC-3549 | reverse complement strand
CGGCGCTGGAGATCGACGACACACTGGAAGCGGTTCACCAGCGCGTCTCCCCGGCGAAATACTTCGCTGCCTTCCGCAGGATCTCGCGTTCCTCCTCGAGGTCACGGACCTTCTTCCGCAGAGCCGCGTTCTCCGCCTCCAGCGAGGCCGGCTGCTGGGTTTGCT
Source organism: Streptomyces sp. NRRL WC-3549 (assembly GCF_000721935.1). Classification (GTDB taxonomy): domain Bacteria; phylum Actinomycetota; class Actinomycetes; order Streptomycetales; family Streptomycetaceae; genus Streptomyces. The sequence continues at coordinate 22,286 of NZ_KL585424.1, read as the reverse complement.
CCTGCGTCCGCCGTCCCCGAGGCCGACTCACGCCGGCTGCCCTCACCCAGTTCCGCAGGGTCTCCGGATTGATCCCCAGATCGGCGG
>NZ_KL585424.1:12169-21946 GCF_000721935.1 Streptomyces sp. NRRL WC-3549 | reverse complement strand
CCTTGAACTCCGGCGGGTAGTTCTTCATGACCACGAGATGTCCGTCCTCAGATCCGCAGGATCCAGTGTCTCGTGTGTCCAACATCAGGGGTCAAGGCCCGTTCAGCGATCGCCAGGGATCTGCGGGTCAGCGTCCGGTCGGTGCAGCGATGGCGTCAGGTATGGGCCGAGAGCGGTCCACGAGCCCTGCGCTCGCAGGGGCCCGCATCACTGCCGCGACTGAGCGAGAAGCAGTTCGCTCAGCTGGAGTCGGAGCTGGCCAAAGGGCCGGCCGCGCACGGCTGGGAGGACCAGCGCTGGACTCTGAGCCGTGTGAAGACGGTGATCGGAAGGCGCTTCCACCTCACTTACACGGTCCAGGGCGTGCGCAAGTTGTTGGTGCGTAACGGCTGGTCCTGCCAGGTCCCGGCCCGGCGTGCCATGGAGCGCGATGATGACGCGGTGGCCGGGTGGGTCAAGGAGGTGTGGCCCCGCGCGGAAGGCTAGCGGCGGCTCGTGGAGCCTGGCTGGTCTTCGAGGACGAAGCCGGCTTCTCCATGACGCCGTCGCAAGCAAGGACCTGGTCCCACCGCGGCCGGACCCCGGTGGTGCGGGTCCGCGGCCGGTCTCGCAGACGTATATCGATCGCCGCGCTGACCTGCTACAAACCCGGCCACCGATCCCGGCTGATCTACCGGCCGCGACGGGACGACGGCCGACGTGACGGGCGCAAGAGCTTCTCCTGGCGCGACTACCGGGACCTTCTGATCGCAGCCCACCAACAGCTCGGCGGCCCGATACTCCTCATCTGGGACAACCTCAACGTGCACAAGGCCGCAGGTCTTCGGGAGTTCGCCGCCTCCCGGGACTGGCTGACCATCCTCTACCTGCCGGCTTACGCACCCGACCTCAACCCCGTCGAAGGCATCTGGTCCCTGCTACGTCGCGGCTGGCTCTCCAACGTCGCCTTCTCCACGCCAGAACACCTCATCCGCACCCTCCGGAGCGGCCTACGGCACATCCAGTACCGCAGCAACCTCATCGATGGTTGCCTCACCGAGACCGACCTGACCATCAGATCCTCATGACGACACCACGAGTTAAATCTCAGTAGGTAACGGGGGGTTTCCGGCGGGTGCGAGGTAGTGGAGGTGCCGGGTTGTGGGGTTCTCCGCTGCCGGGGCCAGAGCGGCGATGGCGGCATTGAGCTGGTCCCGCCAGCGGTTGAGAACGAGGGGGTGGCACAGGGTGTCGTCTCGGGTGTTCTGCCGGGAGGCATCTTCGATGAGACAGCGGCGAAATGCGTGGTCGCCGGGGGGCAGGAGGTGTTGGACGGTCTCGCTGACCGGCGCCTCGAGAACACATCGGCCAGTTCGGATCCAGGCACGAGCGGGACATCACCTGGGGGCCTGGGCGAAGACCTCGAGAAGCTGTTGCTTCGCGCCTTCGAGCTCGCCCGATTCGCCGTGAAGCTCGGCCCCGGCATCGCACAGCCTCACCTGACCGACCTGTCCGCCCGCTACGGCGAACGCCGGTACCTGCTGGAGTGCAAGTAGCAGTGGGCAAAAGGGCGACATCGACGGCTGGGTAACATTTACAACAGGCTCCGGTGCATCAGCCTCAGTGTGCTCGGCGTCATCGTCATTGGGATCACATGTCCTGCCCAGGGCTTACAGCCAGCCAGTGTGAGGGACCCGAGACCGCGTCGCTGCTTCACGTTGCGACGCTGCTGATTCCGTCGGCACGAGGGCACTACGGGCCGGGGCTCCCTACGCGTCGGGGATCATGTCCGGGTCTCTCAGCCTCTTCATCAGCTCGGTGATGACCTCTCGGTCCCGCTCCTCATTGCTGTACGGGCCTGGTGCGGCGGTCTCCTGGCGGGGCGCGAAGCGTGGCATGTCGCGAAACTTGGCAAACCCGTCGACCAGCTTCTGGATGGTGGCGAAGTCTTCGGCAGACTCGTCGTCCTCGCCGCCTTCGTAGCCTTGGTCGAACAAGAACTGCAGCAGCCTATCCAGCGGGTCAGCGTCGAGCATGGACTCATCCTCGCCGGCGACCAGGTGAAGCGCGTCGAGCGCGCACTCAACGAGGGCCTTCAGAGGAGGGCCGCTCAGTGAGCCGCCGGGAATCTCCTGCAGGTTTTCGTAGAGGCAGATGGCCCCGTACCAGTCGCCGTCCTCCACCTGCTCCGCAAGCTCCAGCCGGATCGCGTCCGCCACCTCACTGGCACAGCGCGCCACGTCCTCTTGAGCAAGGAGCGGGCTGCCAGCCATGGCGTGCACCAAACTGACGAGGTGCTCGGCGTGCTCGCCTCGCCAGTGACCCGGGCCCGTCTCCTTGACGACTTGCGCCGCCAGCGGAACGGAGCCCAGCAGTTCGGCAGCCTCCAGGATCCACGTCAGGTTAGACGCCTCGCTCTCGTCCGCGACTTCAGGGGACCACTCGACGAATTCCGCCGTCTCCAGCACCGCGGACTCGGTCCGTGCGGCTTCCGCCTTGAGCTGCGCGAGGATGCCGGCCCCATCCGCCATTTCGGCCGCGTCGATCAGGCTGTGAATCTGCACCGGATCGACCAGCGCGCCCAGGAGCGCGGCCATCGAGGCCCGCCCGGTGTTGAGATGGAAGCGGAGGTAGTCCGCGATCGACGGATTATGGAAGGACACAGTGCGCTGTTCGACGGCGACCATCGTGCCGTCCAGCACCTGCAGCGCCCTGCGGAAGGTCCGGACGTCTGCCTCCAGCCCACGTTCCTTGCGGTACCAGGACCAGGATTCGTTCAGCGTGTCCAATGTGGCCGTGCGCAGAGTGAAGAGGACTTCGAGCAGATGCACCGCCTCGTCGGTCAGATCGTTCTCCACGATCCGTTCCCAGATGCGTCGGGGATCGTCGAGGTTCTTCCGTACGGCGGCAGCGACGTCCTGCTCCCGTCGGGCGGCGAGCCGGAGTGTCTCCTCGATCAGCCGGGGGCTGAAGTTGCGGTGCTCGACGATCGGCTGCCACACCGCCCGCTCGGCGAACGGCCGCTTCTGCTCAGCGGGCAGTTGCGCGTAATGGACGTGGTTGTAGAGGATCTGGCCCCTGACACCGAGGCTCAGGTCGGTGAGGTGAACGACGCTGGTCGCCTTTGAGACGTCCGGGGCACCGAGCCTGCCGTGCTTCAGCAGGGCGTGCTCCAGAATGTAGTCACGGGTCGTCATCACCAGCGCTTTGTCCGGAGCCTCCTGGATCTCCCGGATGATGTCGATGAGGCGGGCGTCCTCGTTCTTGTTGAGCTGAGACTCCAGCGTCGTCTGGCCCAGGAAGTCGTCGTAAAGGAACAGCTGAGGCGTGTCCTCGCGCCACAGCGCCGTGATCTCCTCAGCGTCCTGCGAGATCTCGTGAACCTCGTACCCGTTGCCCATGAGCCACGCGGCGAGCATCAGAGCCACCGTTGTCTTGCCCACTCCCGGAATCCCGGCGATGACGCAGACATGCTGCTCGTCCAGGATGGCCTTCGCCCGGTCGAAGCCTTCGTGCGGCACGAAGGTGTCCGCCGTACGCGGAATGCGCTTGCCCAGCCAGGACGAGCGCACGTGCTTCTCTTGGTTCAGCACCGTCTGCAGGACGGCAGTGCCGCTCAGCCAGAGACGGAAATGGCGCTGGACCAGTTCGGGTCTGCTTTGCAGTTCGGCGACGATCTCGTCCACACCGTAGAGGTCTCCGGTGGTGTGTACGTAGGGATCGAACGCGTCGCGGATCGAGTCCTTGCCGTCCACGGTCAGGCCCACGCTCGTGGCGATGAGGTACCGGTCCGGCTTCAGCGCGCGGACCTTGGGTAGCTCGTCCTTGATCAGACGCTTCGTCAGCATCGCCTGCGCGGCCTTGGGCCAGTGCTTACACTGGACGACCGTCACGGTCCCGTCCACGGCCGTGTGACGCAGGTCGATCCCCCGGTCCCGGCCACGTGGAAAGAGCTCCAGCGGCACGCCGAGAATCTCACCGAAAAGATCCCGGCAGACGACCTCGAAGTCGTGGTCTGTGAGGCGTCCCAAGTCGAAAGAATCCATGCCGCCTTCGTACATCGCAGTGGTGCTGTCAAGCCTCATTCTTCACCGGCCGCCACCGCCGCCACACCTCTGACCACCTTAGGCAGGTTCTATCTGCTTCGTACCCTCTGCTCCCGGTCTCGCTCGGCCTTTTGCAGCGTGATGTCAGGTGCCGACGCCCGCCCAGTGACAAGGACGGATCCGGCGGCGGACGACGGTCGTCTTTGTCACAGCGCCTCGCCCACCGGCAAGAGTGGGGGTGTATCCGCGCGCTCGGCATATCTCTGGAGCCTGTCGTCCTGGTCCTCCAGCTGCGACGACTAAGCTTCGAGCAGTCCCCATCACGGCACGAGGCAACGTCTGTCTTCATGCTGGCGGCGTGACGGACGCCCCCGAGGTCTTCACTGCTGTGACCACGCATATTCACCGCACCTGGTTCGATGCCCGCCACGAATGGACAGGCCGTGTCGGTCGGCTCTCTTCCCATCGCGATGAATCTGGGGTGGGTGTGGGGCGGCGAGCGGGCCGACGTGGTGCATCACTCTGTGTCCTTCTACTCGTTGGCGACTCCCTTTGCCTACGGGACAGCCAGCACTGCGGGGAGGACCCACCATGCAGGAACCGACACGGACCGATGCGTATCAGTCCGTGTCGCCGATCAGCACGCGCATCGGCTCTTCTGCCGACGGTGCTGTCAGCACGCTGCGACGAGCGAGCTCAACGAAGCACAAAGCGAAGCCGCGTCGCACCTGCGCCAGGTCGACACCGGATGTGACGACACCGGCGTGGACGACGCTGTTGCGTTGCTTGTATAGGTCGTGCACGGCCTGGGCGTAGCCGAGGACGCCGGGCTGTCCACGCAGGAGGAGCCTCGTTCTTCTCTGCAGTTTCGTTGCGATGGCACCTGTGTTGGCGCCGTCAGTCAGCATCATCTCGAACGCCACGGCCAGGCTCACTATCTGCGACCAGCCCTCGTCAGACTCGTGAAAGGAGCGGCGGAAGTAGGCCAGCGAATCGTGGAGTTTGGTGTAGGCCTTGCTCAGCCCATCAGGTTTGGCGGCAGGTCTGCGCAGCATCGCGTGCCGCATGTAGCCGTCATAGACGGCGTCAACTGCTTCCCGTGCTGCCTCGGCGAAATCTCGGCGACGCGCCCAGTAGCGGGGGTCGATCTCAACGTTGAGCTCGCTGATTTCCGCCAGGGCGGCCTTGCGTAGCCCGATCGGGACGCAGTCCCCGTCGAGGGCACGGCGGTCTGCCGGGCTGTCAAAGAGGTTGAGGTAGTGGTGGATGTCCAGGGTCTCCTGGTTGTTGACGCGCGCCGAGCTGAACAGGTACCCGCTGCGCATGTCGTTCGGGGGTTGCACGGCGGCGAGCAGGCAGGCAAGCGCGCTTGCAGCGCGCAGACGACCAAGAACCAAAGGTTCTGTGTCGTAGTAACTTCCCGGAGCCGTAGAAATGGCGATCACCATGATCGGGTTCTTTTCGAGCCAGCCCACGGGACGACTGCGCCGCCAGTGCTCCAGCAACTCCAGTGGGAGGTGCTTGCGTACTCCGAGGACACTGCGTATCGCGTCGAGGGTCTCGCGGGTCCTACTCCAGCGATTGGTCTGAGGAAAGAGCGCGATCCCGGAGCCAGCGGGTGAGAAGATCCAGGATCGGGCGGTGCGAAACCGCAGCAGCCCGCCGGCAAGTAGTCCGAAGGAATGGACAGGAAATACCACCATGCCGGGGCGGGCCAGCTGACGGTCACGCACGATCTCCAGGCATCTGAGTACCGGATCTGCTGCACGGTCGATCGCTACTGCTCGGTAGAGCAGTCGGTCCAGTACCTCGGGGCCAAGGAAAACTCTGCGTGACCATAGTTCCCGGGCCAGCTCGGCTCTGATGGAAGTGAGGTGAAACGCGCTGGCACGTGCCAGGGCGTCCTCGTCGAGTTCGGCTGCTGCCAGGTCCTCTACGGAACCGTACTGGGAAATTCGCTCCGCGCTACTGTGCAGGAAATCCGCGGATTTGCGGACGGTGTTCTTTCCTTGGGTCCGCACCTGGTTGATTTCCGCCGCCAGCTTCTTGATGCCCGGCAGTCGCTCGTGTGCTGTCACTTCCCACCCCCTGGTGAGCGGTACCGTAACGCAACCCCATCCCGCCCAACCCGGCAGGTTCCAGAGCATCAGGAGGTCGATGCCCTGGTTCTGGAGGGCTTAACGTTCCTAGAACTGAAAGCTGATGCCTCGTCGGTTGCCTCGCAGAGCGACAACTGCAGTCGGTACGCGCTGACTTAGGCTACCCGCTGTCCCGAGCCCCGGTGTCTGCGTGACGCTTCCCGGATCATGACACTGCCGCTGCGTTGTCGTCGCCGGTGGTGGAGAGCGGGCGCGAGACGAACATGTCTGCGTGCTCGATGTCATCGGTCCAGTACCCATACCGGTCACCGAGCACACGAAGCAGCACTTCAGGTTGGAGGCTGCTGCTGCGGACGACCAGACCCAGGTTGCTGGCTGTTGCCAGAGCTGCGCCGTGCAAGTGTGACCTGAGAGCGCTCAATGTGAAGTCTTGGGTCGGCACGGGTTCGTCATCGGGAAGCTCGGGCGCCATCACGATAGCCTTGAGCCGGATGTGGCGCTCAGCAGAGTCGTTGGGAGCAGGTCGAAGTCCTCGCCGTTCAAGTCGACAGTTTCCTACGAAATTGGCGATGGCGGTCAGCAGGTGCCAGTCCTTCCACCCTTGCTCTCGCAGCGAAACCACAGTGCGTATGAATTCCCGGTCAGCGCTCAGGCGCGGCAGCGTGTAGCGGATGATAGGGACGAGAGCGGCGTAACGGTGGCGCACGTCCTCGAGCGCGGTGCTGTGGTTGTACCCAGGGCCAGGTCCGCTCTTGGGTTCAAGAGCGGCCGACTTAGGCCGGCCATTGAGGGCTGTGGCGGCGCCGACGGCTGGTTCGGACAGGGCTGCCATGGCTTCGTAGTTGCTCGAGCTGAGGAAGTCGGCCAGTTCGTCATAGGGGCGGCCGGCGACAAGCTTGTGCCACAGGCCAGCGGCAAAGCTCTCCTCGATGAGCTTCATAAACGCCTCGTTGGGCAGTAGCGACTGAGAGATCAGCACACTCACTGCTGCAGCGGTCAAGTCCTTAAGACCTGCTTCCAAGTCCTGGCTGTCGACCGCAGCAAGTCGCACAATCCACCGGTTGGCCTCTGGGTCGGTTACTTGCCCCCAGCCGTCGTGCCGGTCGAACGTCGCTACGATCTCGGCATGGACCTCGACTGCAAGCCGGCCGGGCAGGAGAAGAGGGTCGCGGGTGGCCATCTCGGCGACAAGTACCTGTACTGCTGCGGTAAAGCGCTCGGCGGCCAGGACCGATAGCCGGTCGTTGGCACAGGTGATCTCCCAGTCGACGCCCAGCGCACTCCAGGTGTAGCGGCGCTTCGGGCCGGCGTCGCTGAATGGCCTGCCCACTCCTTGGGCGTCTGCTTCGTTGGCGTACATGTCTTCGGTCGCAGCAGGCTCGCTCGGGATCGAGGCGACGATCTCGTCGATGGCAGTGGCGAAACCCACTGATGCCATGGCTTCGCGGAGCATGGAGGCGAATCGGGGGCGCACGGCAAGCGCAGCGTTCATCGTGAGGGCCTGGTTGGCCATCATGTCCCAGACGTACGGGTAGCGCTCAGCGTTGAACGGCTCGTCGAGATAGACGTTCTGTGCCATCAGACCGATGCGGAACAGATGGGTCGCGGACAGCCAGTTCCCGGCCTGATGGTCGTATTCGGCAGCAAGGACGATGCCTCGCGGGACGAAACGCATCAGTTCCTGGTCGGGTGCGGACCTCGCAGCTGCAGCGGCGGCCAATGCGCACTGTTTGGCCGCCATGGCCAGGCCGAGCTCGCTGTAGATCCGTGAGCACAGTAGCAACATCGTCAGTCCTCCCTCGAGAGTCTCGCCGTACCACCAGTTGAGCTTGGCTTCGTGGATCTCTCGCAGTGCTTCGAGGAGGCGGTCGTTTTTGACCAAAGCTAGGCCGCGGGCCTGTGCTCGTTCGCCTCGGGCCGATTGGCCGGCGATCCTGTCGGTTGCCATGTCGAGCAGGTCTCGGACTTCCCTGTACAGCGGGTGGTCCACCAGTGCAGGCGCAAGGAGGTCGAAGATGTCGGCGACGTGCTCGACCGGAAACAGCGGTGCGTCATCAAGGTGCCGCCCCAGCCGGGCCAGGGTCTGCATGCCTGTGTCGATGTCGGTGAAGGCCGGCTGAGTCTCGAAGGCGGGCAGAGGTTGTCCGCCCGCCATCGCCTCACGGACCTGCGCGGTGACCTCTGCGACGCTGGGCAGGTCGCTTTGGGTCCTTCTCAGGCCGACGGGAACTTTCGGGTGCAGCGCCAGTCGGGCCCTCAGGGCGAGTAGGTGTGCCGTGGCGTTGGGCGCGGGACCCTCTTCCAGGAGACGGTCGGTCTTCATTTGAAGCTCGCGCTGCCAGGTGCGCAGTTCGTCCGAGGTGACGGCGGTCAGTCCGCGCATCAGGGCCCCGAAGGTGTAGCCGAGCAGTACGACGGCGTCCTCGAGCAGGCCGGGATCGTTGAGTGCGTCATCCGTTGTCAGCCGGGTGAAGATGTCGCGTGCCAAGTCGTCCACCGGCAGCATCGTCTCCAGGCCCCGGAGCGTCGCAACCACAAGCTCGTAGCGGGCTCGAAGCGCCGTCTGTGTTCCTGGCGTGGCGTTGAGCAGCGCCCGGGTGTGGCCGAGCCAGTCGGGCAGATCAGCGCGGGCTTCGGCGTGGAACGTGGCGTGACGCAGAGGCGCCTTCAGGTCGATCAGGTCACCCAGCGTACAAGCGGGCTCTTCACGCTCGCGCCATCGCTGGCGGGCCTCGAGGTACCAGTCGGGAAGGTCACCGGCCGTCTCCGGTAGGGCGGGGGCCAGGTTGGACGGCAGGTGAAGGTACTGCACGGCAAGGTAGAACAGGTCGTGGTCGGCAAGGTGCACAGCGAGTGCCGCTGCGTCCCAGATGTCCAGCTCTACCTGGTGCGTGCGTGCCGCCTCCTCGATCAGTTTGTGTTGCTTGCCGGAGGGGACGGGAGTGACCGTGAAGTAGATGACCCGGTCGACGGATGTGCCCTGGCCGCAGATCGAACCGAGGTCCTTGAGGATCTTCGCCGGCACCTTGGTCTTCTGGATGGTGCAAGCCATCACCACGCGCTCCGTTGAAGCCAACGCTTCGAAGACTGAGGTTCCCGGCAGGTCGCGTGGAATGTTCGTCCAGTGGCTTTCAGCGTCCCGCCCTTGGTCGCCCCCGCTGCTGACAGGCCCGGTCGCAGGGTGCAGATTGCTGGTGATTCGCCGGCGCGCCAGGCCGAGGCACAGCAACTCGAACTCGTGGTGGCTGTTGGTCTCGGCGAGGGTGTCCAAGGCGAACCGGACTTGTCGTTCGAGTTGCACGGCATCGTTGGCCATCCCTCTACCTCCACATCAGAACCCGTGACAGCGCCTCCCCCAGTGTCGGGCACGACACTGACAGCGTCTGAATCAGCGTCGGACGCTATGCCTGACCGCCCTGGACAGCCCACAGACGTTGAGGTAGGCGCTCCCGCCCCTCGAACCGCCAGGGTGGGCATCGCTCAACCACCAGACGAAGCCTCGGGAGCCCCACCTCGACGCAGGGGCTGCAGACGTCGTGCCATGCAGTGACTACCTCGGCTCTGTCCCGTGATCGAACCCCCGAGGCAGCGTCTGGGCCCGCCCAGCTGGAGCGGAGCCCGCTGCTACCGTCAGAGCTTGCAGACACCCCGAC
>NZ_KL585424.1:8062-12010 GCF_000721935.1 Streptomyces sp. NRRL WC-3549 | reverse complement strand
TCTGGGCCCGCCCAGCTGGAGCGGAGCCCGCTGCTACCGTCAGAGCTTGCAGACACCCCGACGACTTCGGCTCGCCCGCTGCCAACGTGCCCCTTCCCCCGGTCAGCGAGCTATGCGGCAGCTCACACAGCGAAAGGCTGTGAGGTGATGGGGCGAGGGCCTCAGGGACCTGGTAGTTACCGGCCGGGACGCGCTTGCTCGACGAGCAGCCCCAAAGGGGTGAGGTGAATGCGGTCGGGACGGCCGGTGAAGACATAGAACAGTGACTCGGGAACGTAACCGGGTCTGCGGAACCAGTTACGTACGCGTTCGCCCTGGCCCTGCTCGTCGGCGATCTCGCCCAGGACACGTTCGGTGTCTTCGTAGACGTGCGGCGAACGGATTCGGCCGGTGGCCCGGCTGCTCATGAACTCGACGAGGACAGACCGGTCATTGATGGTGGTTTGGGTGGCCCATGCCCTGAGGCTGGGGCTCCCGTCGAGGATGTCGTTGACCGCGTTCGACGTCTGCACGTGATGCCACACGTCCAGGATGGTGGAGAACTGGCCGGGCCTGGTGTTCTCTTTGGCGAGATACACCATGAAGCGGACCATCAACATGGCATTGCGTCTGACATCGACGGGGACCTGTGTACCGAGTACCGCCAGGGCGCCTTCCCTCAGCAGGAGGTCGGTGATGGCCACGGCGCCGGAACCTCGCGGGGCCACGTGGCAGGCGCTGAGGATGACCACAGAGGGCATGCGGTCGAGGCCGAGGTCCACATAGGGCTTGTCGCCGATGACAAGCGCGGCCATGTTTCCGACCATCGTTCCGTGCGCGCTGATGATGAGGACGTCAGGGCGGTTCTCGGTGACGGCCCGTTGGAGAGCCTCAAGGGTGAGGGTCTCGGCTTGGGTGATCGTGAGTGTGGTTGAGTCAGGTGCGCTGGCCTCGCAGGCGATGTCCCATCCCTGTCTCGATATCCGTCCGACCGGGTCACTGACCGGGATGCACTCAGCTACCAGGACTGTGATGCTGCGATCCAGGCTGACTGCCGGTGCCGCGGAGAGCTGCTGCTGCACCATCCTGGTCAATGGCTGCATCGGTCTGTAGGTGACCGGCAGGCGTGTACATAGCGGGGCGCTGTCACCAGGCATGGTCAGCAGGCCGAGAGGAAAGTCCGAGTAAACGGCCAGGTATGAGGCGCACTGGATCGCAGCCTTCAGTTCCTCGCTCCACAGTGGCTGGGCCGCGTCGTTGAGTCGGGTGAGCAGACGTCTCACAGCGGCACTGCTGTGGGGGGTGTGGAAGTGACGTTCGATCTCGGCCAGGGTGGTGAAAGCGTCAGGGGGCACAGTGGGCAGCATGAGGCCCAGTCCGCTGCTCGCGACGGAATGGTGTGCCACTGCGAACTCGATGGCTGCTCGTTCGACCAAGTGATCGGAACGTTCATGCAGCGTGACCGACCATGTGTCATCCGGGCTGACGGCGGGTTGGGGTTTCGTCCGGCGTCGGATCTCGCTGTCGTAGGCCATACGGGCATAGGCCGGCGCAGTACCGGGCAGGCCCAGCGCAACTGGCACCCGCAGTCGGCTGGCTTCTTCCTTGAAGGTCCGGTGAAAGCGGCGATCGGCTTCGTCATGGGATGCCCCCTCCCGTTCCAGGCGCGCCCATGTGGCCAAGCACCGCTGACTGCGGAGAGCTTGCCCGAACGCCTCGCCCGCGCTCGTGTCCTGGGTGACTGACTCTGCAGTAGGCCATCCCATCTGTCGGGCCAGCCTGCGGTGAGGCAGAGTGAGAGGGGCCAGATCCAGACGATGAGTAAGCGTCACCTCTCCTGCCAGCCTGGGAAGGTCGGGGATGAAGTGCTCATGGATGGCCTGCCACTGAGCAGCGAGAGTGGCGTCGGATAGCTGGGAGTAGGGAATCGTAGGCAGCGCGAACCCCAGCGCCGAAGCCCGCTGCCGCGCTTCGTCCAGCAGATCGTCCGGGCAAATGGTGACCACAGGATGGTGGCGCTGCAGATGCTCGCCGAGTACATCCTCTTCGAAGCAGTCGATCGGGACCATCAGGATGCTGTGCTCAAGGCGCAGGTTCTGAGCTGCCTTGAGCATCCAGATATCGACGTCGATGAGATCTGGGAGGGAAGCGGGGAGGTGTAGGCAGTACCAGAGACCGGGCAGTGCGGCGGCCACCGTCTTAGCCAGTCCATGAGGAACAGTCGACTCCGAGGCCTCCGGCCGTTCAAACACAACGGGCGCGTGAGGCGACTGATCCTGCGCCCGGCCCTCAGCGGCTCCCGGGGCGAATGGAACCACGTACAAAGGGGGCTTCGCGAACGGTGACGGCATCGTCAGAGGACCTCGCTGCTGCAGTCGTTGAACTGCTCAACCTACTGCGTGAGGCATTGTCTTGACGTGAACTTCCAACAGCGGGGTTACTCGCCGCGCTCATATGAGAATGCGCGCCGACAAAGGTTGCGTGCTGGTCGAAGCGACTGGATCGCCGGACATGGCCGCTGGCGGATGGAACACCAGCTGGCCCGGACCGACTCACTCTGCAGGGATGCGCGGTTCCTGCCGCGACTTGTCAGACGAACCTCCCGATGATCGCGGCGAGGCGATCGATAGCCTCCTCGCTGTGGCGGCGGGCCACCATGAACCCGAGGATGGTGGCGCTGCCTACACCGTTGGCGACCAATTCCTGTACCAGGAGGGCGGCGTTGTCGGCGCCCGGCCCGCCCGTCCACCCATTGTTGCCGTAGGTGTGGATGTCTTCCAGAAGGCTCTGCTGGTCCGGGTTCCATGTCTTGGGTGTCAGCTGTCCATCGACGAGGTTCACGGCGAGTGTTTCCATCGCCCATCCGCTCAGGGGGTCTGCTCCGTGCTCGACAACTGCAAGCGCGCCCTCATGGGCATAGGGAATCGCGCGGTACATGTCGCGAGTGCGGGGTAGGTAAGCGAGGACAGCCCGCCGGTGTCCGCTGGGCCTGGTGCTGCGATCTGTGACAGTGTCACTGATCTTGGCGAGCTTCCTGATTGCACCAGGGCCGAGAGTCCACTGGTCCTTGGTCTGGGTGACCAGCACAGGCTTGGTGTGCAGGGCTTCGGCTTGCTGATGAATCCACAGGGCGGCCAGTTCGGCGGCGACGTCCGGGCTGCGGGCGGGATCGTCGTCCGGCACCCACGCCGCGGTGTATGTCGTGTCCGTCATGCCGTCGACGTTAGCGCCACCCCATGACGGCGCGGCGGCCCCGACACACCGTTCGTCGCTCCTGGGATTGGCTGCTGTCGATGCCAGGGGTGGTATTCAGACGGTTTTTTAGCCACCGGCACAGAACCAGTCGTCCTCGGCCCATGCCTGAATCTTGCGACGGCCGCGGTCCAAGCCTCTGAGCGTGAATCCGGTTCGCAGAAGAGCCTCCGCAGTTTCACAGCAGCTCCAGCACTCGACGAGACCTGCGCGTCCGGTCACGGCCGCGATCCTCACCCAACTCCAGACGACCGTGGGTGCACGGTCCGCCGCCGCCAGGGCAGTGCGTATGTCGCGGTGTCCGACGGTGATGTCAAGGTGCGGCGGCAGGGGGCTCACGTCGTGGCGGTCAGTGACCAGAACGGGGATGGCCACGGTGCGTACCCACTCTTCCAGAAGCTCCGGTTCGTTGGCGGCGATGGCCCACATGCCGGCGCGGGGCTGCTGCAGGGACATAGTGGGCCACACGGAAAAGGGGATCCGAGCGCCGCGCGGGGCGCTGGCGACCACGTCGCCCTCGTACAGCGGCAGTCCGTCACCCGGCTGGGGGCCGCGTTTGAGGGGAAGGGCAACGGTCAGGTCGCTGCGCGGATCATCCGGTTGCACAGCGCCGAGCCGAGTCGCCGCCTCAGCGGGAGCGCGATGCTTGGCCACGTTGGTATAGACGGCGAGAAGCCGCAGCGGATGCTCGTCAGGGTCGCGGCGCTGAAACGGCTA
>NZ_KL585424.1:6705-7871 GCF_000721935.1 Streptomyces sp. NRRL WC-3549 | reverse complement strand
CTCCAGCCGCTCGACCCGCTGCGCGAGTGGCGTGCCGGCGTTCAACGGCGGAAGCTGCCGTCGCCTGCGGTTGCCGAACCACTGTGCGAGGGCAGCGGTGTCACACACGGCCGGCATCTCCACACCCTTCGCTTCCTCTTCCGTCATCAGCCGCCCAAGAGCGGCCTCGACCTCCGCATAAAGGGTGTGCTCCAGTGCGGCCGCAGCTGAGTTAGGGCGTCGGCCACGAGTCGGGGTATCGCCTGCGGGAGCGGGGCGATTCCCCGGACCACCACGTCCACACGGTCAGCCCTGCTCACGACGTCGAACGTAATCGTCCCGTGCTCGGTGTAATCGGGCGTCAGCCGCAGCAACCGCCCGATCGTGTGATCGACATGGGCCAACGTCTCCACCACATGGAGTTGGTGGTCGAGAAGCCAGGAACAGTCCGTACAGTCTGCGGGGCCCCGGCGCCAGCGTCGCGCAAGCTCATGCAGCGAGCCTAGCGACATGAGAGCAGATCCTCGTGATCTCTGCGGGCGATTATCCCGCCCGCGGGGGAAACGGGCGCGGGGCCGGGTAGGCAGGTCCGGCAGTCACAGTAGGCCGACCCTGGTCAGAGCTGATGCTGTGCCTGCGGGCTGGGGATGAACGTGTCCGTGTTCGAGGCTCTTGAGGAGCACCCTGTCTTTGGGGACGAGATCGGCGTGGAAGGTCGACCAGGTGCGGCACACGCGGCAGACCAGACCGGTCAAGAACGGGCGCAGCAGGTGCAGATCATGCATGGAGTCCCAGAGATACAGGCTGCCGACCTCCAGGTCGTTCCTGGGCAGGACGGCCGTCTTGGTCGGCACGACCGGATGATCTCCCATCAGTTCGCGGTAGTGCACCTGAGCTGTTTGAGCAAGGCTGTCCCACTGGACCGCGGTGACATGCACGAGAGGCGAGTCAGCAAGGAATCGGGACCGTTCGATGAGCAAGTTCAGATCGGCGGACGCTTCCGCCACCGCGAGCGGGAGATCGATGGGATCAAGCCGGCGAAGATGAGCGTCGTCGTTGCGGCGTTCACTCAGCCGTTGGCGTGCTTCAGCAGCGTCCTCGCCCGCAAGCAGGGATCGGATGCCGTGGATGGGGTGCTGATGCGGCAGCGCGCGCATTTTGCGGCTGCCGGCTGCCTCCTCCAGAAC
>NZ_KL585424.1:5399-6539 GCF_000721935.1 Streptomyces sp. NRRL WC-3549 | reverse complement strand
CCTCCTCCAGAACGGCAACCCAGTCGCCGAAGCCGGGGCCGCTGCGCCCGCTGAGGAGCTTCGCCTTGATCGCCGTCGTGGAGCCCAGGGGGATACCGGCTTCCCAGGCGAGGGCCAGCGCGACCAACGCGCTGTAGCAGAGCAGGATTTCTGCCGCCTCCAGGACTGCACTGTAAGCCGCTTGCTGATCGCCGGCGCTGATGCGGGCTTCGCTCTGACGCCAGCGGTAGGCAACGGGATAAGGGAAGCGCGTGCGCACGGTGTGTCCGAGGTCGTCGAGGAGCGTCGCGGCTTCTACGCGCAGGCGCAGTCCACGGCCCTCGGCGACGATTCTGTCCCGGGCCTGCATCGCTGTCTTGCTGGTGAATGCGGACTCGAGAAGTGTCTCCGCGTCGTTGCGCCAGGTCTCCAGCCGGTGACGGGCGGCGTCGAGATCGTCAAGTGCCGCTGTCAGGACGTCGTCCGGCTGGGGCACGGGAAGCTCCAGCATTCGCTTCATCGTGATGTGCGCGGAGGACCTGCCGACCAGTCTGTCCGCAAGCGGCGTACGCAGGAACTGGGCGACCAGGCGAATCTGCTGTGGCGTGGTGGTGGCTCGAGGTCTAAGAGCGATCGTCGTGTGAGCGGGCGCGGCGGGGAGATCCCGCTCGGAAACCTCGGCGACGATCAGGCCGGGCGGGTCATTCCGACCATGAATCTCACGGACGATGAGGTCGCCTGATTGCAGGAGACACCTGGACGGGGCCTTCACCCAGTGGCTTTCGTCCGTAGACAGTGCGATGGAACCGCCACGCAAGACGTCCCGGCCTACCAGGAGCCGGACGGCACCAGGTTGTTCCTCTGTACTGATGCGTTGTGAGTCTGCCACCATGTTGATGCGCGGGACGGCTTCGTAAAGCTCGCCCAGCGTGGTGATACTGCCAAAGCCTGCCAGGTCGGCTCGCTGCGACACAACGTCCGGATGGTGACGGTCGTAGTCGAGGCTCTCCTCGGCGGGCGGCAGTTCACGGACTACGTATCCGTACCGGGTACTTCCGCCACCGCGCTGCAACAGGACCTCGAAGTCCTTCTCAACAGATGCGCCCTCTTCGGTGTACGGCATCCGGAAGATCTTCATCGGCGGCCGGGACTCCTGCCTAG
>NZ_KL585424.1:1520-5196 GCF_000721935.1 Streptomyces sp. NRRL WC-3549 | reverse complement strand
GGCCGGGACTCCTGCCTAGCCTTCAAAAAGGCGGCTGCCACGATGGCAGACTGATGGATCTGCGGGATCACGCCTGTGCCGTAGAGAACGGCCAGCGTATCCCAGTGCTCAGCCAGCTTCGCGCGCAGCTGAGCTGCGCGCGGCGATTCGGAGGTCCAAATCTCCGCAGCAGTCAGAACGGCCAAGACACTGTCAGCGTTGGCGGGACGGCATGCGCCCAGGACATCGTCGTAGGCGAAATAGGACGCATTTCGCTTCCCCCTCTCCCCGGTGCCGGTGCGACGCTGCCACGGTGGCACGAGGAGAAGCGGACCTTGCGACAACGCACGCGTGGCGCAGGAGCTGAGTTCCTGCCAAGACTCCCCTTGAGCGGCACGCCACGACGAGGGCAGCTCGAAACGAGGCTGGTCCTCCTCTGAAGTGGTGGTCAGTACCGTCACCGGGCCCGGCGTCACATGCGCGAACCCCATCGCGAGCAGTCGCTCAAACGACGGGCTGAGCAGCCCCATACCCTCGGGCATCTTGGCCTCTCCCCCTCGGCGCCCCATCCGGAGGCCCGGCAGGAGACCCTGCCAATTCACACCCCCGGGCATACAAGCGGTGATCCTACTCAGCGTCGAAAGACACCGCGGGGTGGACGCGGTGGCGTATAGAGGCATGCGCATGGGGCCAGTGGCTTCAGCGGCTCGGCACGGGCCCCTTGAGGATGTGTGGGCGTATCGGCCGCGGTGGCGGGCGTGCGTGCGTGCAACATGGCCGGTGGCTGCAAGACTCCGGTCAGGACCACTCGGTGCCGTGCGTTCAGACCAACGCAGCGTCGGCGGGAGTGGGTGGCGCGGACCGGGTGGCTTTCGGGGCCGATCAGGGTGAGATGTTCGCTCCTGCCGCCTGCAACCAGTGCCACCAACTCGACCGCTACTACCGGCGGCTCCGCGATGCTGAGCAATCAGCGCTCATACTGCGCAGAACTCGGAAACTCGCAGACCACACTAGATCAGCCGGCGCCACCCCACCAATCTACCCATCAGTAGCATTCAGTGGGTTCCGCTCTCCGAACTGAGCAATGCGCAGGTCAGGCTTGAAGAGCTGCTCACTTGCAGGAAGGCCGCGACAGCTGGTCTCCTGGTAGGGGCGGGGCAGGTAGCTGCCGTGCCCGTGGCACAGAGCGAGCGCGTCCAGGACGGCCGCCGCCTCCAGGAGGTCATCCCGGCACTCCATCGCGATGCTGGCGACCTGGGCATCGACCACGTCCTGGCGGCCGGCGTTGTGCGCGGCCGCGATGCCCTGGCGGTTCATCACGTGCACGTACAGCACAGCCGGCACGAGCTGCCCGATACGCGCCAAGTGCTTCCCGTAGAGGGCCTGCGCCGCCCCGCTGGCCGTCCAGCCGGGCCAGGGCTCATTGGGTGAGGGCCGCTGAGTGCTCATATCCGCTGCTCTCCCGGTTCGGGGCTCAGGCGTCTTTCCACGCCTGGAGGAACTCCAGGTGCTCCTCCCACGTACCGCTGTCGTAGGCGTACAGGACCTGCCAGGCGGCGCTCTCGACCTCGCGCAGCCACAGCTCGCCGACGTAGCCGGCCTCGTAGCCGCGCAGGAACTCCGTGCTGATCGCCTCACCGATGACCTTGGCGGCCGCGGTGCGCTGCTCGC
This sequence comes from Streptomyces sp. NRRL WC-3549, assembly GCF_000721935.1. GTDB lineage: Bacteria > Actinomycetota > Actinomycetes > Streptomycetales > Streptomycetaceae > Streptomyces. Next base: position 3,546 of record NZ_KL585424.1, on the reverse strand, counting down.
CGTCCATCTCCGCGATCGCGTGCAGGAGCTGGTCGGCCAGCGCGGCACCGTCACCGTCCACAGCGCGCAGCAGCTGGTGGCGGAGGTTGCCGGGCAGCAGGACCGGATCGTCGGCCGCGGTCCACAGCTTGAACCAGAAGTCCTGCGGCTCTTCGCTGGGCACGGGCAGGCTCCGCATCAGCGCGACCAGCCGGGCTGTACCCGCGTAGGCGGGAGCCTGGGCCACGGTCAGCAGCGCCAGGTTGGCCACCTGCTCGGTGTCCAGGCGCCCGGCCTCGAAGCCCGGCGTGAGATTCAGCCGCCGCTCCAACAGCTGTGCGAACGAATCCGGTTGATACACCCGGGGAACCAGCAACGTCTTCACCCTCTCCCTCGCGGACAGCTCAGCGGGTCCTGATCATCGCAGCCGGTGATCGCACCCCGCCGCACGTCCACAGGAGTTGGCCGGAACGGTCGCACCCGGCCGGGGACCACCGGCAACGCGCCTTCAGGTACGCCTGTCGTCCAGGTGGGCCAGAGCGTGGGCGTAGGAGCCGGGGTGGGCCAGAGCGTAGGCGTACTCATCGGGGTGACGGGTGAGACGGGCCACCACCCACGCGGTCTGCGCGTCCATTCCGGGGGCGGCCGCGGCCAGGCGGCGCGCGTGCCACATAGTGCGCGGAGTGAGAAGCCACCGGGTCATCGAAAGCCGGACCCGCCCGGTGCTGGAGGCTACCGGGCCGGGCCCGGCCGTGGCGGGGAAGTCGTTCGGGGCGAGGCCGGGAGGGTTGGGGTCGGTCACGTCCGCGAGTGTGGCCACGAACCCACCTCCCGGAACGGAAGCCGAGGCCGGAGTCACCGGAAAGGACGGCCGGGCAGGCGGCAGGTTGACACCGAGGGTCGGCGCACCGCAGTGTCCCCGCCGTGCAGAGAGCGGGGGGTGTAGTCCCGGCCAGGGAAGGGCCGGAAAGCGGCGCGTCACATGGAGTGTTTATGGGGAGATACGGCCGGTTGCAGCTCTGAGTGACCAGGGGGTTACGTGAAGTGGAAAGACGCGTTCGGCAGCGCGATGGAGGAACTGAAGGCGATACGGGCCCTGCTTGCGCCGGTCGGTCGTCTTGATGACCCTACGGTCGGACTGACGGCCCTGCACGGTGAACTCACCCAGACCCGCCTGAAGATCCTGGAGGTCGTGCAGGGAGGTGTCACCGGCCTGCGGGAGGAGAACCGCGAGGTACGCCGCCGCCAGGACCGGATGATCAGCGACCTCAACGAAACCCGCGGCGAGCTCCGCCAGCTGCTGGAACTCGCCGACACCCTCCGCCCCCTCGCGGAACTCCAGAGGCCAGCAGACGAACCCGACACCGGCGCACCAACACCGGTGGAGCCTGCGGCCCCGGAGCCCAGCCTTGAGCCCGGCCACGAGCCCGCCGCCTCCGCAACGGCACCGCCCACCTCATCCGACACCGACTCCCAGGGGGGAACCATGGAAAGCAACCAGCAGCAGCCACAGCCGGAACCGGAGCGCCAGAACAGAGACCAGGACGACGCTCTCAAACGTGCGATCCAGGCCGCCTACCAGGGCAACGGCACGCCCGCCGCGCCCTCCTCCGCCGCTTCGCCGACCGGCGGCGAGGGGCAGGACCCGCGGATTGCCCACGGGGTTCTGCTGCTGAAAGCCGCCGGGGTGGCCTCCGTGGACCTGGTCGCGCACCGCGACACCTGGGAGTGGCTCACCGCCCTGGCCGTCGACCACGACCACTTCCGCACCCCGCCCTCGGTCGAGGACGTCAAGGAAGGGCGCGTCCAGACCGTCCTGTCCGGCCGCTCCCTCATCGGCCTGCTCATCAAGCTGTGGGACACCCGCCACGCCTCCACCCCGCTCGAGGCGGACTGGGCACTGGCCACGACCGCCTACAACCGGATCGCCGCCGAGCTCACCGGTGTCGACGGCGAAGGCCAGACCATCCGGATCGTCCTGGACGACGGACTCCCCCACGAGACCGGCGACTGACACCACCACGGCCGGCGGTCGTCCGTACCGGCC
>NZ_KL585424.1:932-1310 GCF_000721935.1 Streptomyces sp. NRRL WC-3549 | reverse complement strand
CGTCCGTACCGGCCGGGACGGCCGCCGGCCCGCCCGTGGCACAACCAGGGAGGCCCTCACCGCGATCGGTGAGGGCCTCCCTGGTGTTCAGAGTGCGGTGGTGAAGCCCCAGCCCGGCTCGAGCTCCTGACGGTCTGCGAACGCTGCGGTAGGTGTCATGGCCGGAGCGTACGCCCGGCCGACCGGGCTAAACAGCCCTGTCCTCGGGGACCTACGCCTCGCCGCGTCTGCGACACCCCGCCCCGCAGCGCGGTTTCAGGGCGTCCAGTCGTTCAGAGCGGAGGCGATTTCGCGGATGCCGAGCCCGTCCGCGGCCGCCGGAGAGGCCCAGCCGCGTTCCGCGACCATCCGGGACAGGGCGTCGGAGAAGGGTAGCGG
>NZ_KL585424.1:461-698 GCF_000721935.1 Streptomyces sp. NRRL WC-3549 | reverse complement strand
AGATGTGTATAAGAGACAGGGTGGGGTGCGCTCTTCGCGGCGGCGCGGGCGGTCTGGAGCGCGATGCGGGCCAGGTGGGCACCGCTCGCGGTGGTGGTCTCGGTCATACCCGGGCTCCCGTCCCGCTGCTGAGGAAGGCGGCCATGTTGGATGTCCTCGGCGTCAGCAGCGATAGCCGTCAGGAACATGGAGGAGAGCGACGAAGATCCAGACCATGATGGCGGCACCGCCTGTGCT
>NZ_KL585424.1:0-259 GCF_000721935.1 Streptomyces sp. NRRL WC-3549 | reverse complement strand
GCCGAGGAGGGCGACTGGGATGTTCCAGCGTCCTACGTACCCGACGGCGGCTCCCCACCACGCGGCCGCCACCATGGTGAGAAGGGCTCCGTAGAAGATCAGCGCGAAGCCGTTGGCCGCGCCGTTCACTCCGACATCACACGCCTGCCAGGCCGCCGACAAGACCACCGTGCCGAGCACCCCTGTGACCACACCGCCCACAGGGGCGGCCACACAGCCCCATTGCCCTCGTGTCACTTTCGTGTCCTGATCTGCGGGA
>NZ_KL585423.1:234509-234852 GCF_000721935.1 Streptomyces sp. NRRL WC-3549 | reverse complement strand
CTGCCGCTGATGCACGGCGCCGAGGTCTGTGTGCTGCCGCACGGCGCCAACCGCGAACCGGCCGCCCTCGTCTCCTGGATGAGCCGGTACGGCGTGACGCTCGCCCAGTTCGTGCCCTCCCACCTGAACCTCGTCCTCTCCTCGGCGGCGGACGCCGCACCGCTGCCCGCCCTGCGCGCCGTCCTGTGCGGGGGTGAACCACTGCCCCGCGCCCTCGCCGCCGACGTCTCCGGAGCGTGGGGGGCCGAGGTGCACAACCTCTACGGGCCGACCGAGGCGACGATCGACGCGACCGCCCACCGTGTCGGGGGCCCGGAGGCGGGCGGACCCGCCCACTCCGCCC
>NZ_KL585423.1:234050-234301 GCF_000721935.1 Streptomyces sp. NRRL WC-3549 | reverse complement strand
GACCCGCCCACTCCGCCCCCGCCTCCGAATCCGTGCCCATCGGCCGCCCGGTCGACGGCATGCGGTGCTACGTCCTCGACGGCGGGCTGCGGCCCGTACCGCCCGGTGTCACCGGCGAGCTGTACCTGTCGGGCCCCAACCTGGCCCGCGGCTACCTGGACCGCCCGGGACTGACCGCCACACGCTTCGTCGCCGACCCGTTCGACGCCCCGGGCTCCCGTATGTACCGCACCGGCGACCTCGTGCGGTGG
>NZ_KL585423.1:232911-233850 GCF_000721935.1 Streptomyces sp. NRRL WC-3549 | reverse complement strand
TGTACCGCACCGGCGACCTCGTGCGGTGGAACCGGCACGGGCTGCTCGACCACCTCTCCCGCGCCGACGACCAGGTCAAACTCCGCGGCTTCCGCGTCGAGCCCGGCGAGATCGAGGCCGCGCTCCTGGCCCGCCCGGGAGTCACCGCCGCCTGCGTCGTGATCCGCGAGGACACCCCCGGGCGGCGCGACCTGGTCGCCTACGCCACCGGCGAACCGGCCCCACGCCCCCTGGCCCTCCGCGACGCCCTCGCCGAGACCCTGCCGCACCACATGGTCCCCGGGGCCGTCGTCGTCCTGGAGCGACTCCCGCTGCTGCCCAACGGCAAGGTCGACCGGCGCGCCCTGCCCGCGCCGGAACCGGACGCCGGGACGTCCGCCGTGGAGACGGGGCGCAGCGTCCGGGAGGACCTGCTCGCCGGTGTCTTCGCCGACGTCCTGCGGCGGCCCCAGGCCGGCCCGCACGACAGCTTCTTCGACCTCGGCGGCCACTCGCTGCTCGCGATGCGCGTCGTCAGCCGGGTCCGCGCCCTCCTCGGCGCCGAGATCGCCGTGCGCACCCTCTTCGAACACCCCACCGCCGCCGGTCTGGCCCGGGTCCTCGACGCCTCGGCCCGGGCCCGGTCCCCGATCGTGCGCGCGGCCCGGCGGCCCGACCCGCTGCCGCTGTCCTTCGCGCAGCAGCGCCTGTGGTTCCTGAACCGGCTCGAAGGCCCGAGCTCCGCGTACAACATCCCGCTCGTCCTGGAACTCGACGGCACCCTGGACGTCCGCGCCCTGCGCCAGGCGGTGCGCGACGTCGTGGAGCGGCACGAGGCGCTGCGCACCGTGTTCCCCGAACGCGGCGGCGTACCGTACCAGTCAGTGCTGCCGGCCGACGCTGCCACACCCCCTCTGCCGGTCGTGGGCACCGCCCCCGCCGCTGTGGAGGCGGCCGTCC
>NZ_KL585423.1:231238-232719 GCF_000721935.1 Streptomyces sp. NRRL WC-3549 | reverse complement strand
GGAGGCGGCCGTCCTGGACGCCGTGCGCGAACCGTTCGACGTCGTCGAGGACCCGCCGCTGCGCGCCCTGCTGCTGCGTTCGGCGCCCGGACACCACGTCCTGGTGCTCGTCCTGCACCACATCGCGGGCGACGGCTGGTCCCTCGCCCCGCTCGCCCGCCACCTCGGCGACGCCTACCGGGCCCGCACCGGGGGGCGGGCGCCCGAACCACCGGCCGTCCCCCCGCTCCAGTACGCCGACTACACCCTCTGGCAGCGCGAGGTGCTGGGGGACGGCCTCGCACCGCAGAGCCCGCTGCGGCGCCAGCTCGACCACTGGCACACCGCCCTGGCCGGACTGCCCGGGCTGACCGAGCTGCCGCTCGACCGGCCGCGCCCGGTCACGGTGGACCCGAGGGGCGCCGTCCACACCTTCGACGTGCCGCCCCGGCTGTACACCCGGCTGCGGGAGCTGGCGAGGGGGTCCGGCAGCACCCTGTTCATGGTGCTCCGGGCGGCGGTGGCCACCGTGCTGCACCGGCACGGCGCGGGGGACGACATCCCGCTCGGCTCGCCCGTCGCCGGGCGTACGGACGAGGCGCTGGAGGACCTGGTCGGGTTCTTCGTCAACACGCTCGTCCTGCGCACGGACCTCTCCGGCAACCCGACCTTCCGTGAACTGCTCGACCGCGTACGCGAGTTCGACCTCGCCGCCCACGCGCACCAGGACGTGCCCTTCGAACGGCTGGTGGAGAGCCTCAACCCCGTCCGGGCGCGCGACCACCACCCGCTCTTCCAGGTCATGGTGGTCCTGCAGAACCAGGAGACCGCCCGCCCCGACCTGCCGGGCCTCACGGTCGAGGACCGGCTCGTCCACAACGGCCTGAGCAAGTTCGACCTCACCTTCGCCTTCACCGAGGAGCGCGGTGAGGACGGTCCGGCCGAACTCACCGCGGGCATCGAGTACGCCACGGCCCTCTTCGACCGGGCCACCGTCGAATCCGTCGCCGACCGACTCGTGCGCCTCCTCGAACAGGTGACGGCCGACCCCGGCCTGCCCCTGTCGGGCTACGACCTGATGACGCCGGACGAACACGCCCGCCTGGCAGACCGGGGCACCGGCGCCCCCCTGCCCGCCGGCGCCGCGGACGCCACGCTGCCCGCGCTCTTCGCGGCCCAGGCGCACCGCACGCCGCACGCCGTGGCCGTCACCGCGGACGACACCACCCTGACCTACGCCGGACTCGACCGGATCGCGGGCGACCTCGCCCGCTGCCTCGCGGGCCTGGGCGTCGGCCCCGAGTCCGGTGTCGGGGTGCTGCTCGGCCGGTCGCCGGCCGTGGTGTCGGTGTCCCTCGGCACGGTCCGTGCCGCCGGCGCCTACGTCCCGCTGGACGCGCGATGGCCGCGGGAACGGCTCGACCAGGTCGCGGAGGTGGCCGACGTGCGGGTCCTCGTCGTCGACGAGGACACCGTCACCTCCCCCTGGGTCACGGCAGGCC
>NZ_KL585423.1:223352-231041 GCF_000721935.1 Streptomyces sp. NRRL WC-3549 | reverse complement strand
GCCGCAGGCCGGTCGTCGTGGTGGACCGGGCCGGCCGGGTCCTGCGGGGCGCGCCCGGACGGCCCGCCCGTCCGGCCGCCGTGCCGGGCCCCCGGTCCCTCGCCTACGTGATGTTCACCTCCGGCTCGACCGGACTGCCCAAGGGCGTCGGTGTCACCCACGCCGACGTGGCCGCGCTCACGGCGGACTCCGCCTGGCGCGGGGGTGCCGCCCGGGCGGTGCTGATGCACTCGGCGTACGTCTTCGACGCCTCCACCTTCGAGATCTGGGCCCCGCTCCTGAACGGCGGCCGGATCGTGGTCGCACCGGAGGGCATCCTGGAGGCCCGTGCCCTCGGCGACGCCGTCCACGAACACGGGGTGACGGCCGTCTTCCTGACGACCGCCCTGTTCAACGTCATCGCCGACACCGGTCCGGGCGCCTTCGCCGGTCTCCGGCTGGTCTGCGCCGGGGGAGAGCTCGCCTCCCCGGACGCCATGCAGCGGGTCGCGGGTGCCGCGCCCGGCGTGCGGGTCCTGCACGTGTACGGGCCCACCGAGACCACCACCTTCGCCACCCGCCACGATGTGGCGGNGGCGGCCGACCTGCCCGCGGGCCCGCCGCCCATCGGCCGCCCCCTGGACGGCATGCGCGCCTACGTCCTCGACGCCTGCCTGGGCCCGGTGCCGCCGGGCGTCGTGGGTGAGCTCTACCTCGCCGGACACGGCGTGGCGCGCGGGTACACCGGGCTCCCGGGCCTGACCGCCACCCGCTTCGTGGCCGACCCGTTCGACCCGGCCGGCGGGCGCATGTACCGCACCGGCGACCTCGTGCGGTGGACCCATGACGGGCGGATCGCCTACGTCACCCGCGCCGACGGCCAGGTGAAGCTGCGCGGCCACCGCATCGAACCCGGCGAGATCGAGGGGGTGCTCGCCTGCTGCGAGGGCGTCGCCGACTCCTTCGCCGTCGTACGCGAGGACACCCCCGGCGACCGCCGGCTCGTCGCGTACGTGGTGCCCGCAGCCGGGGCCCGCCCCGACCCCGGGGAGCTGGCCCGGGCCGTCGGCCGGTCCCTGCCCGCCTACATGGTGCCCTCCGCGTTCGTCCTGCTCGACGCGTTGCCGCTGACCGTCAACGGCAAGGTGGACCGGCGCGCCCTGCCCGCGCCCGGGCAGCACGCCCCGGTCCGCGGACGCGGTGCCCGCACCGCCCGCGAGGAACTCCTGTGCGGGCTCTTCGCCGACGTGCTCGGCCTCGACGGGGCGGGAACCGACGACGACTTCTTCGCGCTGGGCGGGCACTCGCTGCTCGCCACCCGCCTCGCCGCGCGCATCCGGACCGTCCTCGGGGTGGAGGTCCAGGTGAAGGCCCTCTTCGAGCACCCCACACCGGCGGCCCTCGCCGCCGCGCTGGACGGGGCCGAGGAGGGCGCCACCCCGCTGCGGCGCGCCCCGGTCCGCCCCGACCCGCTGCCGCTCTCCTCCGCCCAGCAGCGCCTGTGGTTCCTCAACCGGTTCGAGGGGCCCAGCGCCACGTACAACGTGCCGCTCGTGCTCCGCCTGGAGGGGCCGCTCGACGCGGGTGCCCTGGAGAGCGCCCTCGCGGACGTCATCGAACGCCACGAGAGCCTGCGCACCGTCTTCCCCGACACCGACGGCGTGCCCCGCCAGGCCGTCCGCGACGCGGAGGGCGCCGACCTCGACCTGACGCCCCGTTACACCGAACCCGCCCGCCTCGACGAGGTGCTGGCCCTGTCGCCGGTTCGGGCACGGCTGCTGCGGCTCGGCGCCGAGGCCCACGTCCTGGTGCTGCTGGTCCACCACATCGCCGGTGACGGCTGGTCCCTCGCCCCGCTCGCCCGCGACCTGGGCGAGGCCTACCGGGCGCGTACCGAGGGTGAGGAGCCGCCCTGGACCCGGCTCGCCGTCCAGTACGCCGACTACACCCTGTGGCAGCGCGCGCTGCTGGGCGACGAGGACGACCCGTCCAGCCGGGCCGCCCGGCAGCTGGACTTCTGGCGCACCGCCCTCGCCGGCGCCCCCGAGCTGCTCGAACTGCCCTGCGACCGGCCACGGCCCGCCGTCACGGCGTACCGGGGCGACGCCTTCCCCTTCGCCGTCGGCGCCGACACCCACCGGGCCCTCGCCCGGCTGGCCCACAGCCGCGGGAGTAGCCTCTTCATGGTGCTCCAGGCGGCCCTGGCGGTGCTCCTGTCCCGGCACGGCGCCGGTGAGGACATCCCGCTCGGCACCGCGGTCGCCGGACGGACCGACGAGGCGCTCGACGACCTGGTGGGCTTCTTCGTCAACACCCTCGTCCTGCGAACCGACCTGACCGGAGACCCCACCTTCGGCGAAGTCGTCGACCGGGTGCGGGACTTCGACCTCGCCGCCTACGCCCACCAGGACGTGCCGTTCGAGCGGCTGGTGGACTCCCTCAGCCCGGCCCGCGCCCAGAACCACCACCCGCTGTTCCAGACCATGCTGGTCCTCCAGAACCAGGCGGGCACCACCGTGGACCTGCCGGGCCTCACGGTGTCGCACCAGCCCGTACACACCGGGATCAGCAAGTTCGACCTGACGTTCACCTTCAGCGAGACATTCGACGACGGGGGGCGGCCCGCGGGCCTCGACGGCGTCCTGGAGTTCTCCACCGAACTCTTCCTCCCCGCGACGGCGCACGCGCTGGCCGCCCGGCTGACCCGGCTGCTCACCACGCTCACCGCCGACCCCGGTGCCCGCGTCCACGCCGTCGACGTCCTGGACCCGGCCGAACGGCGGGGCGTCGAGCGCGCCGCGTACGGCCCGGCCGGACCCGTGGCCGCACGCACCGCGCCCGAGGCGTTCCGCGCCCAGTGCGCCCGTACGCCCGACGCCGTCGCCGTACGCGGCGACCGCCACCTCTCCTTCCGCGAACTCGACCGGCTGTCCGACGACCTGGCGTACCACCTGCACGGCAGGAACATCGGTCGCGGCGACCTCGTCGCGGTCTGCCTGGAGGGCACCGCCGACCAGGCCGTCGCGATGCTGGCCGTCGCCAAGGCGGGGGCCGCCTGCCTCCCCGTCGACCTGGGGTACCCCGAGGCGCGGATCGCCCTCATGCTCGACGACGCCCGCCCGGCGCTGCTCCTCACCCACCGCGCCGCACGCGCCGTACCGTCCGTGCCCCGCCTCACGCTCGACGACACCGCCGCCTGGTCCGCCGGACGCCCGGTGCCGCCCCTGGCCGCCCCCGACCCGCGTGACGCGGCGTACGTGATCTACACCTCGGGCTCCACCGGGCGCCCCAAGGGCGTCGTCGTCACCCACGCGTCCCTCACCAACCACATGGCGTGGATGGCCCGCCACCTCGCGCTCACCGACGACGACCGGGTCCTCGCACGCACCTCGCCGAGCTTCGACGCCTCGGTCTGGGAGACCTGGCTGCCGCTCCTGCACGGCGGTTCCACCTGCCCCGTGCCGCCCGCCGCCAACCACGACCCCGCCGGGCTGCTGGCCCGCATGCGGGACGCGGGGGTGACGATCGCGCAGTTCGTGCCCTCGCACCTCTCGGTCGTCCTCTCCGAGACCGCCCCCGGCGAGGCGCCCGCGACCCTGCGGGCCGTCCTGTGCGGTGGCGAACCCCTGCCGTGTGCCCTGGCCACCCGGGTCGGGCGCGACTGGGGGGCCCAGGTGCACAACCTGTACGGGCCCACCGAGGCGACCATCGACGCCGCCGCCCACCGCCACCGGCCCGAGGAGACCGACGCCCCGGCGGCGGACGGCGTGCCGCTCGGCCGGCCCGTCGACAACACCCGCGCCTACGTGCTGGACGCGGGCCTCCGGCCGGTCCCGCCGGGTGTCACCGGGGAGCTCTACGTCGCGGGCGACGGCCTCGCACGCGGCTACCTGGGGCGCCCCGGCCTCACCGCCGCGCGGTTCGTCGCCGATCCGTACGGCCCCGCCGGGGACCGCATGTACCGCACCGGCGACCTCGTGCGCCGGGACGCCGGGGGACTGCTCACCTATGTCTCCCGCGCCGACGACCAGGTCAAGCTGCACGGCTTCCGGATCGAGCTCGGTGAGATCGAGGCCGCCCTGACCGCGCTGGACACCGTCGACGCCGCCTGTGTCCTCGTCCGCGAGGACCGGCCCGGGGAGCGGCGCCTGGTCGCGTACACCGTCGCCGCCGGGCCGGACGGCGCCCCGGCCGAGGGCGAGGTGCGCGCGCACCTGGCCTCGGTGCTGCCGCCGTACATGGTCCCGGCCGTCTTCGTCGCCCTCGACGCGCTGCCGCTGCTGCCCAACGGCAAGGCGGACCGGCGGGCCCTGCCCCGCCCGGCGCGGCCCGGGCCCGCCCGGCCGGGCGGGGAGCCGCGCACCGCGGAGGAACGCGTCGTCCGCGACGTGTTCGCCTCCGTCCTCGGCGTCCCCGGCGTCCGCACGGACGACGACTTCTTCGCGCTCGGCGGCGACAGCATCCTCTCCATCCAGCTCGTCAGCCGCGTCCGCCGGGCCGGGCTCGCCGTCACCCCGCGCGACGTCTTCGTGCACCGCACGCCCGAGGCCGTCGCGGCCGTCGCCACCGCGCTCGACGGGACGGCCGCCGCGCCGGCCGGGCAGGGGACCGGGGAGATGGAGCCGACGCCCATCGCCGCCTGGCTGCTGGGGCGCCCCGGCCCCATCGACGGCTACAACCAGTCGGGGGTGCTGCGCACCCCGGCGGGCGCCGACGAGGAATCCCTCGTCGCGGCCCTCCAGCTCCTCGTCGACCACCACGACGTACTCCGGCTGAGGACCGGCCGCCGGCCCGGGGGTGATGCCGTGCTGGAGGTGCTGCCCGCCGGCACCGTGCGGGCACGCACCCGTCTCACCCGCCTCGACGTGACGGACCTCGGCCCCGAGGACGTCCGGGCCGCCCTCACCGTGGCGGGAGAAGCGGCCCNCAGGGGACCGGGGAGATGGAGCCGACGCCCATCGCCGCCTGGCTGCTGGGGCGCCCCGGCCCCATCGACGGCTACAACCAGTCGGGGGTGCTGCGCACCCCGGCGGGCGCCGACGAGGAATCCCTCGTCGCGGCCCTCCAGCTCCTCGTCGACCACCACGACGTACTCCGGCTGAGGACCGGCCGCCGGCCCGGGGGTGATGCCGTGCTGGAGGTGCTGCCCGCCGGCACCGTGCGGGCACGCACCCGTCTCACCCGCCTCGACGTGACGGACCTCGGCCCCGAGGACGTCCGGCCGCCCGCCCGCCGAGGGGAACGTGGTCGAGGCCGTCTGGTGCGACGCCGGACCGCACGCGCGCGGGCGGCTGCTGCTGGTCGTCCACCACCTGGCCGTCGACGCGGTCTCCTGGCGCATCCTCGCCGACGACCTGGCGACCGCCTGGCACACGGCCACCCACGGCCCCGGGACGGCGCTGCCCCCGGTGACCACGTCCTACCGGCACTGGTCCGGGCTCCTCGCCTCCCAGGCGCGCGAGGCCGCCCGCGAGGCGGAACTCCCGCTCTGGGAGGCCGCCCTGAGCACCCCCGACCCGCAGCTCGGCCACCGGCCGCTCGACCCCGCCCGGGACACGGCCGACCGGACGCGCACCCTGGTCACCCATCTGCCGGCCGCGTGGACGAAGGACCTGCTCACCACCGTGCCCGCCGCGTTCCACGCGGGAGTGGACGACGTCCTGCTCACCGCCCTCGCCCTCGCCGTCCGCTCCTGGCGCGGGCAGCGGGCCGGCGCCACCGGCACGGACCTGCCCGGTGACACCGGTGTCCTCCTCGACCTGGAGGGCCACGGCCGCGAGCAGATCGCCGACCACGTCGACCTCTCCCGTACGGTCGGCTGGTTCACCAGCCTCTACCCGGTCCGCCTCGACCCGGGACCCGCCGAGACCCGCGACCCGGCACGCCTGGACGCCGCCCACGTCGAACGCGCCCTCAAACGCGTCAAGGAACATCTGCGGACCGTCCCCGACCACGGTGTCGGCTACGGGATGCTGCGCCACCTCAACCCGGCGACCCGCGCCTCGCTGGCCGGCGCACCCCAGCCCCAGATCGGCTTCAACTACCTCGGCCGGTACCCCGCCCCGCCCGGGGCGGGCGACGGCGGTGCCGACTGGGAGGTGCTGCTGGACGGCGGCGGACCACGCAGCCAGGACCCCGGGATGCCCGTCCACCACGTCCTCGACATCAACGCGCACACCGAGGACCGTGCCGACGGCCCCCGCCTGGTGACCCGGTGGACCTGGCCCGGCGACCTGCTGGAGGAGCCGGACGTGGAGGCGCTGACCGAGGCCTTCACCCGCGCCCTGCGCGCCGTCGCCGAACTCGCCGAACGACCCGACGCGGGCGGCTGGACGCCGTCCGACCTCCCTCTGGTCTCGCTCAGCCAGAACCAGATCGACCGACTGCAGAACAAGTGGGGTGGACGCAAGTGACCGACTTCCAGCTGGAGGACGTACTGCCACTGACGCCGTTGCAGGCAGGCATGCTCTTCCACGCGCTGTACGACTCCCACGACGTGGATGTCTACACCGCGCAGTTCGTCCTCGACCTTGAGGGCCACGTCGACACCACCGCCCTGCGGGCCGCCGTCGCCGCTCTGCTGCGGCGCCACGCCAATCTGCGGGTCGGCTTCCTCCACGAGGGCCTGGACGAGCCCGTGCAGGCCGTCGCACGCGAGGTACCCGTACCGCTGGAGGAGCTGGACCTGAGCGGGGCGGGCGGGGAGGGCACGACGGAGGAACGCCTCGCCGCGTTCCTCGCCGCCGACCGCGTCCGCCGCTTCGACCTCGCCTCCCCGCCGCTGATGCGCTTCACCTGTGTACGCACCGCACCGGAACGCCACCGGCTGGTCATGACGAGCCATCACATCCTGCTCGACGGCTGGTCGATGCCGCTCCTCGTGCGGGAACTCTTCGAGCTGTACGCGTCCCGGGGGGACGACCTGGCCCTGCCGCGCGTCGCCCCCTACCGCGGCTACCTCGCCTGGCTGGCCCGGCAGGACCGCGCCGCCGCCCTGGAGGCCTGGCGCACCGCCCTGGCCGGGGTCGAGGCGCCGACCCTGCTCGCCGGTCCGGGGGGCGCCGCGCGCTCCGGCTCCGCCGACCTGCCCGCGACCCTCGTCCTCGACCTGGGCGAGCCCGCGACGCGCCGGCTGCGCGAGCAGGCGCGGGCCCACCGGCTCACCCTCAACACCCTGGTCCAGGGCGCCTGGGGCCTCCTGCTCGCCCACCTCACCGGGCGCCCCGACGTCGTCTTCGGCACCACGGTGTCCGGCCGCCCGCCGGAGATCTCCGGCGTCGAGTCGATGGTCGGCCTGTTCATCAACACCGTGCCGGTACGGCTCCGCCCGGAGCGCGGCGAGACCCTCGCGGCGCTCCTGACCCGGCTCCAGGACGAACAGGGCGGACTCCTCGGCAGCCAGTACGTGGGACTGACCGAGATACGCGCGGTCACCGGCCTGGACGAACTCTTCGACACCCTGGCCGTGTTCGAGAACTACCCGCTGGACGCCGAGGCCCTGCGCACCGCGCAGCAGTCGCTGCCCGGCCTCGCCGTCACCGGGATCAGCGGCACGGACGCCGCCCACTACCCGCTGACCCTCACCATCGCCCCGGGCGACGCCCTGCGCATCACCTTCGGCCACCGGGCCGACGTCCTCGACCACGACGAGGTGACCCGCGCGGTCGCCCGTATGCGACGGCTGCTGACGGTGATGGCGGACGGGCTCGA
>NZ_KL585423.1:217397-223150 GCF_000721935.1 Streptomyces sp. NRRL WC-3549 | reverse complement strand
GTGATGGCGGACGGGCTCGACCGCCGCGTCGACGCCGTGCCCGTCCTGCTGGACGGGGAGCGCGAGACGCTGCTCTCCCAGGGACGGGGCGCGGAACTCCCGCACGAAACGCCGGACCCCTGGGTCCCGGACGCCGTCGCCCGGTACGCGGCCCGCCACCCGGAGGCGGTCGCCGTGACCGGCCCCGGCGAGTGCCTGACGTACCGTCAACTCGTGGATCTGTCGGACGACCTGGCCCGCGCCCTGACCGGGCGCGGAGTCGGCGCGGAGGACGGCGTCGGTGTCCTGCTGGGACGTTCCGGAGCCATGGTCACCGCCTCCCTGGCGGCCCTGCGGGCGGGCGCCGCCTATGTGCCCCTGGACCCGGACTGGCCCGCCGAGCGGCTCGAACGGGTCACCGAGGTGGCCTCCCTGCGCACCCTCATCGTCGACGAGACCACCCGTGACCACCCCTGGGTACGCCGGATCGCGCCCGGTGCGGCGCTGGTGACCGTCGACGCCTCGGGCAGGGTCCTGCACGGGGCCCCGGCCGCCCCGGGCCCCCTGCCGGGCCCCGGCCCCGGCACCCGGCTCGCGTACGTCATGTTCACCTCCGGCTCCACCGGCCTGCCCAAGGGTGTCGGCGTCACCCACGCCGACATCACCGCCCTCGCCGCCGACCGCAGATGGCGCGACGGCGCGGCCGACGCCGTCCTGCTGCACTCGGCGTACGTCTTCGACGCCTCCACCTTCGAGATCTGGGCACCCCTCCTCAACGGCGGACGTGCCGTCGTGGCCCCCGAGGGCCCCCTCCAGCCCGGCGTGCTCCGGGACCTCGCCGCCCGCCACGGCGTGACGGCGGCGTTCCTGACGACGGCCCTGTTCAACGTGATCGCCGAGACCGACCCCGGGGCGCTCGGCCTGCTGCGCCTGGTCGCCGCCGGAGGTGAGGCGGCCGCGCCCGGCGTCCTCCAGCGGCTGGCTGCCGCCCACCCCGGCACCGCCGTCCTGCACGTGTACGGGCCGACCGAGACCACCACCTTCGCCACCCTCCACCGGGTCCGCCCGAACGCCGACCCCGGCGGCACCGCCCCGATCGGCCGGCCGCTGGACGGCACGCGCGCCTACGTCCTGGACGCGGCGATGCGGCTCGTACCGCCCGGCGCCGAGGGCGAGCTGTACGTCGCGGGAGCCGGGGTCACCCGGGGCTACCTCGGGCGCCCCGGCCTCACCGCCACCCGGTTCGTCGCCGACCCGTACGCCGGCGACGGAGCCCGGATGTACCGCACCGGCGACCTCGTGCGGTGGGGCGCCGACGGAACCCTGCACTACGTCGCCCGCGCCGACCAGCAGGTCAAACTCCGCGGCCACCGCATCGAACCCGCGGAGATCGAGGCGGTGCTCCGCGGCGACCCGTCGGTGCGCTCCGCCTGCGTCCTGGTCCGCGAGGACCTGCCGGGCGACCGCACCCTCACCGCCTACGTCGTCCCGGCGCCCGGGCACACCCCCGACCCCGCCCGGCTCGCCGCACACGTCGGCCGCCATCTGCCCGCCCCGATGGTGCCGGCCGTCATCCACCCCCTGGACACGCTGCCGCTGACCCCGAACGGCAAGCTCGACCGGGCCGCCCTGCCCGCACCCGCCGCCCCGTCCGACGCCGGGGGCCGCCCGCCGCGCAGCGGCCTGGAGGAGATCCTCGCCGGGCTGTTCGCCGACGTGCTCGGCGTGGCCCGGGTCGCCGTCGACGAGGACTTCTTCGCCCTGGGCGGCCACTCCCTGCTCGCCACCCGCCTGGTGGGCCGCGTCCGCGCCACCCTGGACACCGAGACGGAGATCCGCACCCTCTTCGAGCACCCCACCGTCGCCGCGCTCGCCACGGCCCTCCAGGACGCGGACCGCACGGCCCGTCCCGCCCTCGTACCGCAGGAACGGCCCACCGAGCTCCCGCTGTCGTACGCCCAGCAGCGCCTGTGGTTCCTCCACCGGCTCGAAGGGGCCTCCGCCACGTACAACATCCCCTTCGCCGTACGCGTCGAAGGACCGCTCGACACGGACGCCCTGCGCCGGGCCCTCCACGACGTGGTCATCCGGCACGCCGCCCTGCGCACCGTCTTCCCCGAGGGCGACCGGGGACCGCGCCAGCACATCACCGCCCCGGACGACGTCCGCCTGCCGTTCGTCCTGGAGGCGGCGGACCCGGACAAGCTGCCCGACCGGATCAGGGCCGCCGCGACCGAACCGATCGACGTCGAGCACCGGCTCCCGCTCCAGGCGACCCTGCTCCGCCTCGCCGACGACGTCCACGTGCTGGTGCTCGTGGTCCATCACATCGCCGCAGACGGCTCCTCGCTGGCCCCCCTCGGCCACGACCTCGGCGCCGCCTACCGGGCCCGCCTGCACGGCGCGGCCCCCGCCTGGGCCGCCCTGCCCGTCGACTACGCCGACCACACCCTCTGGCAGCGCCGCCTGCTGGGCGACGAGCACGAGCCTGACAGCCTCGCCGCCCGGCAACTGGCCTACTGGAAGCAGGCGTTGGCCGGGCTGCCCGAGATGGTCGACCTGCCGTGGGACCGCCCGCGCCCCGCCCTTCCCCGGCACACCGGAGCCACCCACGACTTCGCCGTCGACCGTGCCACCGCCCGGCGGGTCGCGGATCTCGCCCGCGCCGGCGGATGCAGCGTCTTCATGGTGCTCCAGGCCGCCCTGGCGGCCACGCTCTCCCGGCACGGGGCGGGCGACGACATCCCGCTGGGAACGGCCGTCGCCGGCCGGACCGACGAGGCCGCCGCGGACCTCGTCGGCTTCTTCGTGAACACACTGGTGCTGCGCACCGACCTGACCGGCGATCCCACCTTCCTCGAACTTCTCGCCCGTGTACGGGAGTTCGACCTGTCCGCCTACGCGCACCAGGACATCCCCTTCGAGCGCCTGGTGGAACTGCTCAACCCCGCACGCTCGCAGAACCACCACCCGCTCTTCCAGACCATGCTCGTCCTCCAGAACCACGCCCCCGGCACCGGCCTCGACCTGCCCGGACTCACCGTCGACGGCCTGCCCGTCGACCTCCGGGTCAGCAAGTTCGACCTGTCGTTCACCCTCACCGAGACCTACGAGGCCGACGGGACGCCCGGCGGTCTGCGGGGCGCCGTCGACTACGCGACGGAACTCTTCGACGCGGCGACCGTCCGCGACCTCACCGAGCGGTTCGTGCTGCTGCTCGGTGCCGTCACCGCCGACCCCGAGCGCCCGCTGAGCTCGTACGACGTCCTCACCGCCGCCGAACGCGCCCGCCTCGCCGCCTGGGGGGCCGGGCCCGTCGACGACCTGCCCGCGGCGACGGTCCCCGCGCTCTTCGGGCAGTGGGCCCGGCGCACCCCCGGCGCCCCCGCGGTCCGGGACGCCGGCACCACCCTCACGTACGGCGAACTCGACGCCCGGGCCGACGCCCTCGCCCGCCGGCTGACCGCGCGGGGCATCGGCCCCGAGGACCGGGTGGCCGTGGCCCTGCCCCGCACCCGTGACCTCGTCGTGGCCCTCCTCGGCGTCCTCAGGTCCGGGGCCGCCTACGTGCCGCTCGACCCGGACTACCCGGCGCAGCGCCTGACCTACATGCTCGACGACGCCCGGCCCCGGCTGCTCCTCACCACGCCCGCCGTACACCGCCGGCTCCCCGCGTCCCCGGTCCCGCACCTGTACACCGACGACCTCGGCGACGCCGAGCCGGCCGGGCCCGCCCACGCCCGTACCGGGCTGCTCCCGGACCACCCGGCGTACGTCATCTACACCTCCGGCTCCACCGGCCGCCCCAAGGGCGTCGTGGTGACCCACCGCGGTGCCGGGGCCATGGCCAGGACCCAGAGCGAGCGGCTGCGGGTCGGCCCCGGCAGCCGGGTCCTGCACCTGGCGTCCGTCAGCTTCGACGCGGCGTTCTGGGAGCTGTGCATGGGGCTGCTCTCCGGCGCGTGCCTGGAGATCGACGCACGCGACGCCCTGCTGCCCGGGCCCACCCTCGCCGCCCAGGTCCAGGCCCGCGGCGTCACCCACCTCACCCTGCCGCCCGCGGCCCTCGCCGTGATGCCGCCCGGCTCGCTGCCCGCCGGGACCACGCTGGTCCTGGCCGGCGAGGCCTGCCCGCCCGCCCTGGTGCGCGCCTGGGCGGGGGACCGGTTCCTCGTCAACGCGTACGGCCCCACGGAGACCACCGTCTGCGCCACCATGAGCGCCTTCCAGCACGCGGACGGGCCGCTCGCCCCGGACCGCACGGTGCCCATCGGCGTCCCCGTCGACGGCACCCGCGTCCACGTCCTGGACGACCGGCTGGCCCCCGTGCCGCCCGGTGTCGTCGGCGAGCTGTACGTCTCCGGGCAGGGAGTGGCCCGCGGTTACCACGGCAGGGCCGCGCTGACCGCGTCCCGCTTCGTGGCCGACCCGTTCGACCGCGCCGGGGGCCGCATGTACCGCACCGGCGACCTGGTGCGGTGGACGCCCGGCGGGGAACTCGTCTACGTCTCCCGCGCCGACGACCAGGTCAAGCTGCGCGGGTTCCGTATCGAACTCGGCGAGATCGAGGCCGTGCTGACCGCCCTGCCCGGGGTCGTCGCCGCCTGCGCCACGGTCCGCGAGGACCGCCCCGGCGACCGGCGCCTGGTCGCGTACACCGTGTCCCCGGAGGGGACGCCGGGCCCCGGCGAGGCCGAGGTCCGGGCCCACTGCGCCACCGCCCTCCCCGCCCACATGGTCCCGGCCGCCCACGTACGGCTCGACGCCCTGCCCGTCACCCCCAACGGCAAGACCGACCGCCGCGCCCTGCCCGCGCCCGCCCCCGCCCCGGCGGCAGGGGGCCGCGCACCCCGCACGGAGCGCGAGCGGGTGCTCTGCGCGGTGTTCGCGGAGACGCTGGGCGTGCCCGAGGTCGGTGTCACGGACGACTTCTTCGCCCTGGGCGGTCACTCGCTGCTCGCCGTGACCCTGGCCCGGCTCATCGGGGAGCGGTGCGGCCGGCGCCCCTCCCTGCGGGTCCTGTTCGCGGCCCCCACCGTCGAGGGCGTCGACCGCCTCCTCGGGCGTACGGCGGGGGACGAGGCCGCGGAGGACGCCGGTACGCCGGACCTCGCGGCGGAGGTCCGGCTGGCCGAGGACATCACGGGCGAGGGGCGCGCTGCCGCCCGCAGGCCCTCCCGCCCCTCCGCCCGGCCGCTGCTGACCGGCGCCTCCGGCTTCCTCGGCGCGTTCCTGCTGCGCGACCTCATCGAGACGACCGGCGGCCCGGTCGACTGCCTCGTACGCGCCGAGGACGAGCAGCACGCCGCCCACCGGCTGCGGGCCAACCTGGAGCGCTACGGACTGTGGCACCCCCGGTACGCGGACCTGATCCGCCCCGTACCCGGCGACCTCGCCGCCCCGGGCCTCGGCCTGTCACCCGGGGCCCGGACGGACCTGGTGCGCCGCCTCGGCCCCGTCCTGCACAACGGCGCCCGGGTCAACTTCGCCGCCGGGTACGGCGATCTGCGCGCCCCCAACGTGGCCGGCACGGAGGAACTGCTGCGCCTGCTTGCCGACTCCGCCTCGCCCGGGCTGCACTACGTCTCGACCACGGGCGTCTACGCCCCGGGCCACGGGCCGGGCACCGTCACGGAGTCCACCCCGACGGGCCCGGCGACCGCCCTGCCCGACGGGTACGCCCGGAGCAAGTGGGTCGCCGAGCAACTCGTGGGCCTCGCCCGCGAACGCGGCCTGCCGGTGACCGTCCACCGGCCCGGCCGCATCAGCGGCGG
>NZ_KL585423.1:216928-217208 GCF_000721935.1 Streptomyces sp. NRRL WC-3549 | reverse complement strand
CCGCATCAGCGGCGACACGGCCACCGGCGCGTGCCAGCACCTGGACCTGCTGTGGCAGCTCATCAAGGGGTGCCTCCAGGCGGGGGCGGTCCCGGACCTGCCGCACGGGACCACCGACTGGGTACCGGTGGACTACGTCAGCGCGGCCGTGGTCACCCTCGCCACGGCCGGTCCGGCCGGCGCGGGGACGTACCACCTGACCAACCCGGACGCGCCGGGCCTGGACCGGGTCTTCGCGGCGGCCTCCCGCCTGGGCCACGAGCTGCGCACCGTCCCCGCT
>NZ_KL585423.1:204120-216870 GCF_000721935.1 Streptomyces sp. NRRL WC-3549 | reverse complement strand
CGGTCCCGGACCTGCCGCACGGGACCACCGACTGGGTACCGGTGGACTACGTCAGCGCGGCCGTGGTCACCCTCGCCACGGCCGGTCCGGCCGGCGCGGGGACGTACCACCTGACCAACCCGGACGCGCCTGCGCACCGTCCCCGCCGAGGAGTGGCGGGAGCGCGTCGCGGCGCGGCCCGACAACGCGGCGCAGCTGTTCCTCGGCGACGGGGGCGGCACCGGTCCGGAGACGGCGACGGCCCACCGCCGCTTCGACTCCCGCCGGACGGCGGGGGAGGCGGCGGCCCTGGGCGTCCGGCAGGCCCCGCTGACCGACGAGGTGCTGGACCGCTACCTGACGTACATGCGGGAAACCGGCTTCCTGCCCGCTCCGGGGGCGCCGGTCGGGGTGTGACCGGCCGTGGGCCCGTCCGGGCAGGGGCGGGCCCACGGCGTGGAGCAGGGGGCGTGGTAAAGGTGTTTATCCTGTCAACGCACCTCTTTGTGGAGGGCGGGTTGCGGCCCGTGTACCGTGACGGTATGGCGGACAACGCGGCTTCA
Source organism: Streptomyces sp. NRRL WC-3549 (assembly GCF_000721935.1). Classification (GTDB taxonomy): domain Bacteria; phylum Actinomycetota; class Actinomycetes; order Streptomycetales; family Streptomycetaceae; genus Streptomyces. Next base: position 216,328 of record NZ_KL585423.1, on the reverse strand, counting down.
CCGATCGGCCCTCTCATCACCGGATCCGAGATCGCCCGGATGGCCGGTGTCACGCGGGCCGCAGTCTCCAACTGGCGTCGGCGCCACGACGATTTCCCCGCACAGGCGGGAGGCGCGGCGAACAGTCCGCTCTACTCGCTCGTTGAGGTGCAGGCATGGCTGGACAAGCAGCGCAAAGGCCAGGAAGTCTCACCTGAGGTCGAGTTGTGGCAGGTCTTGCGGGCAGCCTACGGCGAGCAGATGGTCGCGGGTCTGGCCGGGGTGGCCGGGATGTTGACGGGAGCGCGCGTGCCGCGGCTCCCCAAGGATGTCTCCACTCGCGTGAAGACGCTTGCCCAGGTGGAAGCCCCCGTCGACCTCGTCAACGGGCTGACCGAGCGATTCATCGATTCCGCCCGCCGCGCAGGATCGGACCAGGTGACCTCCGAACGTGTGGTGCGGGCGGTGCGCCACTTCGCTCCCGAACTGGCGCCGGAGTCCACCGTCTTCGATCCCGCCTGTGGAATCGGGGTGCTGCTCCTGACAGTCGCCGCGGAAGCGGGGACGCGCTGCCGAGGCCAGGAGATCGACGCCGACAGCGCCCGTTTCGCGCAGCTCCGCGCCGACCTCATGGAGCGGTCGGACGTGCGTGTCGAGGCAGGTGACTCCCTGCGTGCTGACGGGTGGCCGGGCCTCGTCGCGGATCTGGTCGTCTGCGACCCGCCGACCGGGGTCACCGAATGGGGCCGGGAGGAACTGCTGTTGGACGCCCGCTGGGAACTCGGTACGCCGTCGAAGGCGGAAGGGGAACTCGCGTGGCTCCAGCATGCGTATGCGCACACGGGGCCGGAGGGCCACGTTCTCATGGTCATGCCTGCCTCCGTCGCCTACCGCAAAGCGGGCCGTCGTATCCGGGCAGAGCTCGTACGCCGGGGGATCCTGCGTCAGGTGGTCGCCCTTCCGCCCGGGACGGCGGCCTCGCACGCCCTGCCTGTCCATCTGTGGTGTCTACAGCGTCCTGGGAACACGGGGAGCGGCGCGGAGGCGAACCGTGCCGTGCGCATGGTCGACCTGACCGGCAACAGGCCGGACGGAAGTCTGGACCCCCGCCCCGATCAAGTGGTCGACGTGCCGCTGATCGAGCTCCTCGACGATGCCGTCGACCTGACTCCCGGCAGCCATCTGCGGCTCCCGGACCGCGACTACCCCGGCGAGTACACCGCCCTGCGCAAGGAGCTGGAGGATCGGATCCGCCGTCTTGCCGCACGTCTGCCCGAGCTCGCGCCGGGCGCCGGACCGGGTTCGCTGGACGGCGCCACCACCAACGTCGCGGACCTCGCCCGCGCCGGACTCGTCGCGTACGACGGACCGGAACCGGTCTCGGCCAGCGAGCAGCTGGACACGGACTTCCTGCAGGGATTCCTGCGCAGTTCCGTCAACGCCCGCCGGTCGACGAGCGCCAGCGGGACCCATCGCCTGGACACCAGGGGCTCACGCATCCCCCGCATGGGTATCGACGACCAGCGCCGGTACGGCTCCGCCTTCCAAGCTCTGTCCGAGTTCGAGGAAGACATGCGCAAGGTCGACGAGCTGAGCCGACGGCTCGCGGAAGTCGCCCGTGACGGCCTCGCCACGGGCGCCCTGGCCCCGGAGGAATGAGGGCAGCACGCGGGGCACCCGTGGCGAGGGCGCCCCGCGGCGGGAACCCTTCAGGCGGACCGAGCCAGGAACGGGCTCGGAGCCCCGCTCCACGTCACGCTCAGAGCCTCGCGGGCGCGTGTGCAGGCGACGAAGAGGAGACACCGTTCCCGGAGCAGGTCGGCCTCGTGCTGCAGCGGATCCGCCTCGCGTGGGGTGATCTCACGGGCGAACGGGACGGCGCCCTCGTCGACACCGAGAACGGACACCGCCCGGAACTCCAGCCCTTTCATCGCGTGCATGGTCGCCAAACGCACCCCTTCGGCCTCCTGGGCGGCCTGTCCCTTGACCCGCAGCACCGGGATACCGGCAGCGATCAGCTTCTTCTCTGCCGCGTCCAGGGAGAGGTTGAAGCGGGCGCACACGCCGATCTCGTGCGGTGCGAGACCTTCCTCGAGCAAAGCCCGGACCAGCTGCACCAAGGCATCGGTCTCCTCCTGCCGGGTGGTGTACTCCCGCACCCGGGGGCTGCGCCCGCGCAGCAGGGACCGGTACCCGGCCAATGAGTCCCTCCCCTCGCCCTCGAGCGCGTCGACGGAGACGGGTGCGAGGAGCCGCGCCGACCAGGAAAGGATTTCCTCCGTGGAGCGGTAGTTGACCCGCAGCCGGAAACTACGGCCGGCCGTTGCGATACCCAAAGAGCCGAGGGACACCCGGGAGTCGTAGATCCGCTGGTGCGGGTCGCCGGTGAGGAACAGGTCGTCCGGACCGAGGGAGACGGCAGCACGCAGCACGCGCCACTGTGCAGGGTGCAGGTCCTGGGCCTCGTCGACGACGACGTGGGCGTAGGGAGCCGGCCCGTCGGCGAGGAGTTCCGCCGCGCGGGCGCAGACCCGCAGGTAAGTGGTCTCGCCACGGTCGCGCAGGAGCTCTTCGAACCGCTCCACACCGCTCCACACGATCCGGCGGCGCGTGGGACCGAGGCCGGTGCCACGGCCGCGTCGGCTCGCACCCAGATAGGAGTCGAGATCCTGGATGTTCTGGCCGAGCACGACGTGCCGGTACTCCTGGGCCAGGAACCGGGCGGTGAACGGAAGATCGAGCTGCTTGACGACCTTCTCCCAGAGCTGACGCTGCTCCCGGTCCCCGACCGGCTTCGGTACGGCCCCGTACTTCGCGCGCACGATGCCGTTCGCGTAGGCGTCGACCGTCGTCACATCCACCCGCGCCAGCAGTTCCTGGTCCTCGTCGAGGAGCAGGCCGAGCATCTGACGCAGGCCTGCGGCGAGCGCGTTCGTGTACGTGGTGAGCAGGACACGGCCGCCCTCACCGCGGCCGAGCAGATGCTTGACCCGGTGCAGGGCGGCGACCGTCTTGCCCGTCCCCGGCCCTCCGGTGACCTGGACGGGACCCCCGTACGAGGTGCGGTAGGCGACGCGCCGTTGAGACGGGTGGAGAAAGATCCGCCAGGCCTCGAACGGCTTCTCCAGCATCTCCTCCAGCTCCAGCGGTCCGGTGACCAGGCGGATGCGTGCGGGGGTGTTGGCGATCACCGTGGCCAGGTCCTCCACCGGCTCGGCCGGCGCGTCGGCGGGCCGGCGGACGGCGACGACGTCCCGGTAGACCTCTTCCGGCCCGAATCCCTCGGCGAGGTACTGCAGCACCTCCCGCTGGTCCTCCGGCAGGAGCGTGGAGAACGCGTCCAGCTGGGCCTTGTCCGCCAGGGAACGCGCGGCGCGGAGCACTTGGTCGTCGATGCCGAGCGTGCGCAGGGTCCCGTCGGAGACGTCCGCGAACAGCAGCTCGGGCGCGTTGCGCGCAGCCGTCTCGTACAGCGGGGTCAGCTCGTCCAGAGCGACGGCGTCGCGGACCTCCAGGGCCCTGGTCGCGGTGTTCGCGCTGTACAGGCGCTTCGCCGCCCAGGTGTAGGCGTCGTCATGCGGCAGGACGTTGACCAGCAGGAACACATCACTGCCGTCGTCGGGGGCGAGGACGACACCTCGCCAGAAGTCGGTGATGCGAATGGTGCGCATCCGCGGGTCACGGGCGTTGTTGACGGATTCCAGATGCAGGCCCTTGTCCGCGTTGAGTTCGGCGGCACTCAAGGCCTGGAACTTCCCCATGGCCTTGCGTACGCCGGCGCGCACCGGCTTCTCCAGCATGTCGTAGCCGTCCCAGAAACTCTGGGCGAAGGCGAGCTGCGGCATGTCGTTCCCTCCTGCCTGACAAGTGTTTCGCGATCACGGATGTGGTGGAGTCGCGGTGGCCAGACTGTCGGCGATGCCCCTGAGGGCCGACAGGATCTGGTCCGGCTCCCGAGAGAGATCGAGGGCGTGCTGGTACAGCCGTACCCCTCTTCCGCCCTGCCTGACGGTCGTTCCCCGCACCTCGTGGAAGCGTTCGGGCTCCCGACCCGCCGCGTACACGAGGTGAGCCTGGCGCAGTCCGAGCACCGTGGCGTACGCGAGCGCCTGGTACAGGTCGGCGTTGAGGAGCCCGTCGGCCTTCTCCACCTTGTACTTGGCGTCGACCACGGCCAGCGGGGTGCGGCCGTCACCGGTGCGCACGACGAGGTCGGGACGCATGCGTACCAGGCCCGCGGTGTCGAGGTGGTGGAGATCCTGGAGGCGGGCGGTCAGGCCGTGTTCACGGAAGGCCTCGCGCAGGCCGACCGTCACGAAGTCCTCGAACAGCTTGTTCATGTCGAGCAGGAAGCCGTCCACGGCGAGCGGGTCGGCACCGCCGGGCCGGTGTTCCGGAGAAGCACCGCGCAGCACGGCCTCGGCGAGCCGCAGAGCAGGCTGGTAGCGCATGTTCAGCCGCGACGGAAACCAGCGCGGCAGGCGCTGGCCCCGCGTCAACGGCGGGGCGTCGGACAGGCGTACGCGCTGCTGGGCGAGGCGACGCCGGACCGGACCGGGGACTCCCGGCAACTGCAGCAACCGCTCCACGGCGGCGCGCAGGATGCGGTTCTCGGCGGTGTCGGCCGTGTACGCGTCATAGGCGATCTCCACAGGGGGCGTACGGCCGAAGTGCCGCCGGATCTGCTCGGCTTCGCGCAGCCGTCCGCGCATGACCGGCCCGGCCTCCTCCACTTCCCGGTACCCCAGGAGGACGCCCTGCCGCAGCGCCACGTCGATCTGCCGTTCCACGGCATGGGCGAGAGCGGGGACGACATCGTCGTGAACCCCGGTGTCGACAGTTCCCTCCCGGCTGTCGCGCCAGGCGCGTGCCGGGTCGAGGCTGAAGCCGAGGAGGAAAAACAGCCGGCTCACCGGCGTCTTGGGCATGATCCGCACGACCGGACCGCCGCCTGGAACACGCACGGCACCGACCCGGCTGCCGGCTCGCAGTATCCAGTGCCCCGTCCTGCCGGGATCCGGGTTCGCGCTCTGCAGGATGCCGGTGCCGGCGAGGGCCCGCCCGGCCTCAGCACACAGCGGTACGGAGACCGGCGGCCCGTACTCACGCAAGGTCACCTCGGACGGCGCCGCAGGGGGAGGCGGCGCTGCCCTGGGCAGGGTCACGAGCCCTGCCCCCGCAGCGCGTCCAGGCCGTAGCGGGCGGGGATGTCGACGCCCTCCCCGTAGTGGTACTCCTCAAGCAGCGGGAGGATCTTCGTGCGCCAGGTCCGTTCAAGACCGCCGTCGCGGTACACACCCGGCTTCATCAGGTACGAAGGGCCGATCGCGAAGTCCGCGTCGCCGATACGGGCGTTGAGAGCGTCGAGGAGATGAGCCGGCTCCGCGTCCCTGCCTTCGCGCGCCAGCCAGCGTGCGAGCAGCCCGGCGGTCGGCTCGGTGCGGGGAGAGAGTTCCACGAACGCGAAGCGGCGCCGCATCGCCGCGTCCACCAGGGCGATCGACCGGTCGGCGGTGTTCATCGTGCCGATCACGAAGAGGTTGGGGGGCAGGGCGAAGTCGTCCCCGGAGTAGGTGAGACGCACCGTCCTCCTCCGGTACTCCAGGAGGAAGTACAGCTCACCGAAGACCTTCGCGAGATTGGCACGGTTGATCTCGTCGATGATCAGGAAGTGCGGAACGTGCTGATTGCCCTCGCGGGAGGCGAGATCGGCGAGCTCCCGGAGCGGCCCCGCCGTCAGCCGGAAGGCCACCTCCCGTGTCTCGGGGTCCTCCACCGGCCGGTATCCCTCGAAGAAGTCCTCGTAGGCGTACGACGGATGGAACTGCACGATCTTGACCTGCTCGGGGCCGCCACCGAAGTACTCGGCCAGCTTCATCGCCAGGTAGGTCTTTCCCGTGCCCGGAGGTCCGTAGAACACCAACTGCTTTTCATCGGTGAGGAGTTCGTGTATGTCCTTCAGCCACTCCGGGTCGCGGACGAGCAGCTCGGCGGCGAGGTCCTCGGTGACGTCCGGCAGGGACAGCTCCCGCACCGGCAGCTCGTCCGCCATCTGCCCGGCAGGAGTGCCGGCCGCCTCCGCGCCGGTGGGTCCGGTGCTCCCGGTGAGCCGGTCGAGCGCCTCCAGGGCACCGGTCAGGTCGATGACGTCGTGCTGTACGGACAACTTCTGCCGTACCTCCTCCGGCAGCTCCCCGTCCGGAAGACTGCCGGCCCGCCAGTCGACCGCCCGCCGAAGATTGGACAGGCCGCCCGGGGACGCCGACTGCACGGCGTCCCCGGTGATCCGTCCGATGTGCAGCCTTCCGGCACCGATGGTCGCCACGATGTCGCCGACACGCATCTGGGTCAGGAAGGCGTGCAACTCGTCGACCAGGCCCCGCTTCTGGTGATACGAGGCGGCACCCTCGTATCCCTCCTCGACGAAGCGGCGCAGCGCGCTCTTCGTCGGGTCGCTCTCCTCCAGGGGTGGCAGATGGGCACCCGAGAGGGAGACGATTCCCTCCTCCAGCCACAGCTGCACCAGGTTGCGCCCCGAGACGTTGGAGCCCTTCACGAGCCACGCCTTGCGGGGGGCGCGCCAGCTGGTGGACAGGTAGTCGGCGAGTGGGTGGCCCTCGGCGGTCCGCCAGGACTCCGGTCCGGATGTGGTGTAGCCGAAGACCAGCGCGGCGGCGGCCGAGGAGGAGTTGCACACGATGTCCTGGGCCGCCACCCAACGCCGCGGCGCCTGGGACCGGTCGGGGTGCGGCGGGGCGTCGGCCAGCGCGCCGCTCGCCCGTAGTTCGGCGCGGATCCGGCGGGCGTGGTCGTTCAGGCCGGGCCAGGCTTCGGCGACCACCACCGAGCCCTCCTGCAGGACGAACTTGTGCGTGCCGTTGCGGCCGAACTCGGTGAGCAGGTACCCCCGCGCCTCGCCGCCGCCCTCGGGGAGCGTGAGGTGAAAATCCGGTGTGCCGGCGAGGCGGCCGGGCTGCGGCATGGATGTCCTTCCGGTTCGGGCAGGAGGGGATCGGCAACGCACACACTACCCGTTGACGTTGTCAATCGATTGTCGGTCATATGTGATCACAATCGATCTGTCTGTTGATGTTGTAAACGGATATCGTCTACCGTGTGGTGCGTCCGATCGGCTTCCCCGAACGGAATGACCGCTCGGCTGCTGGTAGTTGGGGCGCTATGGGCAGGGGTCCCACGGATGATGTCGGACGGTGCGCGGCAGAGGCCACTGATGACGGCGGCGGCCCGTCGGTCATCGGGTGTCCAACGACTGTCGAACGCTTCCCCGCCTCCGGGTCGCCCCGGCGGCTCCTCTTCCTCTGGCTGTCGGTCTCTCCGCCTGGCGCGTCTTCCGCTCGGTCGCCGGGCGGAAGACGCGGCTGGACTGCAACAAACTAAGGAGTTCTACGCATGGCAACGCACGACCAGGATGAATCGGTTCCGGAGGAACCCGGGCGTGGGCATCGGGTGCTCGCCCTTCTGGACAAGGCGATCGACACGCAGAGTCCGCTGGTGCGCAAGAACATCGTCCGTGCCCGCCAGCGGAACTCCGAGGCGACGCCGGCCCAGGTGATCCGCAACCTGGAGCGGATGTACGTCGGTGCCTTGGCCGGGACCGGCGCTGCGGTGGGGGGAGCCGCAGCTGCGCCCGGCGTCGGCACGGGAGTCGCGCTGGCGCTGTCGGCGGGCGAGGTCCTCTCGTCTTTTGAGTTGAGTGCCCTTTTCGCGCTCTCCCTTGCCGAAGTCCACGGAGTCCCCATCGACGAGATCGAGCGCCGTCGAACGATCGTGCTGGGCATCATGCTCGGCGGGGCCGGTTCCGAGACCATCACCAAGGTCGCCGGACGTACGGGGCAACACTGGGGGCGCCAGATCGTCGCCAAGGTGCCTGCCGAGACGTTGCGTCAGATCAACAAGGTCTTGGGGAGGAACTTCGTCACGAAGTACGGAACCAAGCAGGGCATCATCGTTCTCGGCCGAGTGGCACCGTTCGGAATCGGAGCCGCTATCGGTGGTGGCGCCAACGCTGCTGTCGCCTCTCTGGCGGTAAGAGCCGGCCGTCGCGCATTCGGTCCGCCGCCGGCGTCGTGGTCCTGGCTGACGCCCGGCGGGCCGGAGGCGTCCGAGAACCAGCACGGCTGACCGTTGCTGCGTGGGCAGTTTGCGCGAGGCCGCCGTGTCCGGGCAGAACCACTATGCGGAGGGTCACCGTCTCCTCCTTGGGAGGGTCGCCGACGGCCGGCACATCCGTGACGTTCGGGAGCGCGCCGAGCGCCTATGGGACTGACCCGTCCAGGGCGGGCGCCCAGATCATTTCTTGGGCTTCTGGAGCTTGGTCGCAGAGAGGCGCCTTCCGCCCATCTCGATGATCAGGCCGGCTGCCTTGAACGTGAGGTTCAGGGCAACACTCTCCGGAACCTGCTGGCCGACGCCGAGGTGTCCGATGATGTAGTCGCCCATCTGGACATCTGGGTCCAGCCGCTTGAGGACCATGTAGGCGATGGACTCGGCCTCGACCTCATTGCGGGCATGGGCCGTGACGCGTTCCTCGTCCGAGGAGGGCCGCGACCGCCGGTCCGGCCAGAAGTCGCCGGGGCCCGCACCGAGGTGCCCGCAGAACAGGTGGCCGAGCTCGTGGGCAAGGGTGGCGTACCGGTCCAGCAGCGGCAGGTTCCGGTTGACCTCGATCTCGAACAGCCTCGGGTACCTCTCCGGTCGGTCGCCGGGCCTGCTGCCGGGACGCTGGACGAACCCGTCGGACCTGGTGCGATACGTACGCCCGTACGAGGAGGCCCCGTCATTGACCAGGGTGAGCCGGATTCCCAAGGGCGCGAGGTTCGTCCCGGTGTGGTGCCAGATCTCGACGAGCTTCTTCTCGCCGACGCGAGAGGACACCGAAGCGGGGGCGGTGACCGTCCTGGGCAGAGGCTGAGCCCCGGGCAGAGCTTCGGTGTCCCCGACGTCGTACACGAGCATGTAGGGCCCGCGCGGCTGGAAGATCAGCAGCGGCTGGGCACCGGGCTTGAGTACGCGCCGGTACTTCGACATCCATTCCGAGGAAGACAGGACATGGCGAGCCCCGGGCTTCTGGATGTGGACCACCATCGCGTTGAACGGGGCGTACCGCTTGAACCGGCCCACGAACTCGAGCATCTGCAGGTAGTCCGCGGACGAGCGATAGCGCTGGGCGCCGCGGACGAGGTCGTCGATCGAGGCCTTGGCCAGGTCTGACTGCGAGACCTCGACCTCTTCGTCCCCGTACCAATCGAGCCCGTGCTGCGCGATCACCGGTTCTTCGTGCTCGAACGGGATCTCGCGTAGCCGCTTCCAGTCCGCGAGTTGTTCCTCGGCCCAGCCGGGCTCGACCATGTGCGCGAACGACAGCAGCCCGGTCACATGGGCGTCCAGCTCGGCCAGGCCCTTGAACCCCTGGTGACGGCTGTGCTGCTCGATACCGAACGACGCGGCCCCTCGCACATGCTTGGTGATGCGGCGCTTGTACTCGCGCGTCAGGCGAGGAGTGGGGCCGTCGACAAGGATGCCCAGCACGCTGCGGCGTGCGCCGGGACGGGCCACGTAGGTCTTCTTCGTGTTGAGTCTCATGCCCAGCGGGATCAATGCCTTCTTCACACCGTCCACGAGGCGGTCGGCCTTCTCGTGGCGAACGAGCCGCCGACTGGAGAAGTACATGTCGTCGCTGTAGCGCGTGTAGCGCAACCCCAAGGACTCCGCCAGGTGCGTGACCGCGGCGTCGACGTCGCGCATGACGATGTTCGACAGGTATCCGCTTGTGGGAGCGCCCTGCGGCAGGAACCCCTCGCGGGTGTCCTTGTAGAGCAGCTCGGGCCGACTGACGGTGAAGCTCTGCCCCGTGGCCTCCAGGTACACACTGCGACGCCCGGTGCCACGGTTCGTCCACGTCCGGCTCGACCCGGGCGGAGATACGGTGACCAGCCGGGCGGTGGTGTACGTACTCAGGGTGCGGCCGATCCGACGCAGGCCGACCTCCCGGCAGCCGTCACCGTCCTTCACCAGATCGATCCGGTACTCCCGCTCCGTCGGGCGAGCCCAGGCGTCCTTCAGTGCGGCGTGGATGTGCCGTTCCCGGATGCTCCCGAAGAAGTCGGCGATGTCCAGGCGGATCACGGTGTGGGCACGTAGGTGGATGGCGGCGCAGTCCACGACCGAGCGGCCACCTCGGTAGGCGAACGCTGCCGGGTGGGGCTGGAACCTGGCTGGAAGAGTCTCCAGACGGGCCAGAATTCCCTGCTGCAACTCGGACAGTCGCGGGACCGGAGCGTGCAAGGTCCGTATGCCGCCGCTGTGTTTGGGGATCCGGTGCTCGGTGTACGGGAAGATCGAGCCGCTGACCACGGCCTTGAGGAACTGTGCAGGGTCGAGGTCCACGAAGTCGTCTGCCGTCGTCACCGAACCGCCTCGTCCCTCACCTGTGAGACGCAGTCGGCGGGCCTCACCTTGAGTCGTTCCACCGCCCCGCTACCGGCGGTCCGCTGTATCCCTCCGCCACCCCGTGCAAGCACAGGGCCCGATCCCCAGCACCCGATGTGATCACCACCGAGGTGCCCCGGACCGGAGGGCCCATCGCAAGGGATGGGTTCCTGAGACCGGCCGACTGCGTTGAGGCGGATCGTAGCCTGCCGTTGATCTGAACCCATGGGTTCAGGCCACCCGGTGACACACCGATCAGCGGCTCACCACATCGTTCGGCAGCAGGGATGACGGCCGTGAGCCTCCGACGCGGAAGCGAGGGCCAGGAGAGCGGTCGACTGATCGCCGACCGGAATGAGGTGGGTGTGCTTTACCAGCGTTATGCCTCACTGCGCTCGCAGGCCCTCGGCCCGAAGGAATCCCGGGACCTGCTGGAGCGACTTCGAGGAGAGCTGTGAAGAGCGGAATGTCGGACTCGTGGTGACGAGGCTGGTCGGTACGGGTCAGGAGCTGTGCCAGCGGTCGCGGCCGTCGGAGCCAGGGCCGCAGATCATGGGCGTGCCGGCCTTGGTGACGCCGGTCGCTCCGGGCAGGGAGCAGAACGAGCCGGGATGGACCGTGCCGACGCTGCCGCCGGAGGTGGACGAACCGCCGCCGGAGGTGGACGAACCGCCGCCGGAGGATGAACCGCCACCGCCGGAGGTGGACGAACTGCCGCCGGACGAACCGCCGTTTCCTGTAGCGCCGTTGTCGTCCTCGTGGTCAGGGTCGTTGGCAGGAATTTTGTAGGTCGTATCCTTCGCCGACGGGCAGCGCTGCACGAGGTCGGCGTCGGTCCACCGGCCCAGGTCGAGGCGGACAGTGGTGGTGGAGGTGACCTTGCTTTCCTCGTTCGGGGACTGGAAACACACCCGCCAGTCGCCGCCGTCCTCGGCGGCCTCCTCGGCGGTCGGACTGTCGATGTCGAGGTAGACGTCGTCGAGTTCTACGCGGTCGAGGTCGATCCCGGCCTGTTTCAGATCCTCGACGGCCGTGTCGTAGGTTGCGCCGATGACATCCGGCATCTTCGGCCACGGGAGCGGGGCGCCATCCTTATGGGGGCATGGCTCGTCCTGCTTGACGGCTGCGAAGTCGACCGCCATCGCAGTCGTATCGGTCTTCTGGAGACACACAGTCCAACCGGACCGCACGGTGATCGGGCGCTCCTCGTCGGCCGCGTCGTGGTGGCTCGTGGTGTAGCCGTCGGCGCGCGCCTTCTTCTCCGCGTCGTCCAGCGGCTGACCGGTGTAGTCAGCGGCTTTGATGGGCCTGGAGGCGGTTGGGGACGGCAAGGCGGCTGTGGGACTGGCGCCGACCGTGTTCCCCGGTTTGGCATCGGTCTTGTCCGTCCCGCTGTCGTCGAGCTGTCCGCCCAGGCCCGCGCCGATCGTCAGTAGCACCAAGGCTCCGAACGTCGCACCGAGCTTGGTGAACCAGCGCCATGGTGATAGCGCCCACACGGCCGCGATGGCGGCGATCATCACGAGGAAGCCCAGGCCGAAGCTGAACGAGCCGAGCAGGGCGACCAGAGCGAGGGCGCCGAGCACGGCCGGCGTGGTCTTCCACCACGGGCGGGGCGGGGCGACGGGTGGCGTGTTGTACGGGTTCACATGGCGCTTAACTCCCGGAACGAGGGTTGGGGTACGGGTGGTCCTCAGACCCTCGGTCCGGCCGCAACAGCTTGTCGCGCGGAGTGCCTGAGGCCCCGGCCGGGGGCGGGGTGAGGGTGGAGCGGTAGGTG
>NZ_KL585423.1:203756-203902 GCF_000721935.1 Streptomyces sp. NRRL WC-3549 | reverse complement strand
CCGGACTCGCCCTCGGTGAGCGGGGTCTCCAGGGTCAGACCGGCGGCGGCCATGCGGTCGTACTCGGCGAGGATCAGACGCTTGGTGCGGTACTCGCCGTGGGCCTTGATGTCGTTGTCCCGAGTGACGTTGAAGGTGTCCAGGAT
>NZ_KL585423.1:203104-203517 GCF_000721935.1 Streptomyces sp. NRRL WC-3549 | reverse complement strand
TTGATGTCGTTGTCCCGAGTGACGTTGAAGGTGTCCAGGCTGTAGGCGGTGTCATCGCGGTCGATCCCGTGGAGGAGCGTTGCTCGGTGCAGCGGGAAAGACGAGGGGAGAGGGACGTCCGAAACCATGGGCCGGAGCGGCCGGCGCTGGAGTGGGCGGAGGACCTGGGGGCGCGGAATCACGACGAGAACGCCTGACGGGTCCGCGCCCCTTCCCGCCAGCCGTGGACCATGTTCTGGGTTCGGTTCAAGCCGTCGACAGTTCGGCGCGGACGGTCTTGCCTCCGGGTGGGTGGGGTACGCAGTCCCAGTGGTCGGTGAGGGCGGCGACGAGCAGCAGGCCCCGGCCGCCGGAGTGCGGCGCCCCGGGTTCGGTGTCCGCCGGAGGGGGCTGCGGATACGTCTCCCCGCGGG
>NZ_KL585423.1:200649-202855 GCF_000721935.1 Streptomyces sp. NRRL WC-3549 | reverse complement strand
ATGTGTATAAGAGACAGGTCGTAGGCGAGGGTGAGCCGGAAGCAGCGACCCGGTACGAGGCCGTGCAGGACGGCGTTGGACGCGAGTTCCGCGACCACGAGCTCGGCACGCTCCGTGAGGTCCTGCGGGGCGCCCCAGGACCTCAGCTCGGTACCGGCGAGCAGCCTGGCCAGCCGGGCGCCGCGCCGTGTGGACGACAGGAGCTGGGAGAAGGTGCGGGTGGGGCGGCCGACTTGGGGCAGTGCGTGGTCCATGGCGCCAGAGTGACGGCCGGGCGCGCCTGGGGCGAGAGCCGCACCCCGTACGCGGAGTCAGCGTACGGGCACGAAGAGTGGACAGTACGGGGTCCGTTCCGTCACGCTGAGTGGTGAGCACGGGGCGGTGTCAGGAGCCGTCGCGGTGCGGTGCGGAGAGAGGCGGGGCGCATGGGCATCGGTGTCGGGGAGGCGGCCGTGGGCGTCGGCGCGCAGGGACTTCCGGCGGGGGAGTGGGAGCGGGAACCCCATCCGTCCGACAGTCTGCGCACGTTCGGCGCGGTCGTCCAGGCGCTGCGCGAACACGCGGGGCTCAGCCGGGTCGAGCTCGGCGCCCGGGTCCAGTACTCCAAACACACGGTGGAGTCGGTGGAGTTGGGCCGCCGGATGCCGGACGAGGTGTTCGTGGAGCGCGCGGAGGAAGCGCTGGGCAACACCGGTGCCCTGCGGAAGGCCGCCTGCCATCTCACCCGGGGCGAGGCGGGGCTCGCGGCGTGGTTCCGGCGGTGGGCGCGGCTGGAGCGGGAGGCGGTGAGCCTGTCCACGTACGAGTGCCGGCTGGTGCCGGGGTTGTTGCAGTCGGAGGCGTACGCGCGGGCGGTGTTCGACAACAGCATCCCGTTGCTGACCGATGAGCAGGCGGAAGCGCAGCTCACCGCACGGATGGAGCGTCAGGCGATGTTGCGGGAGCGGCCGACCGTGCCGTTCAGTTTCATCGTGGAGGAGTCGGTCCTCCGGCGGCGACTCGGGGGAGCGGATGTGCAGGCGAACATGCTTGAGCATGTGCTTGAGCTGACCGCGCCGCGTAACGTCACGTTTCAGGTGGTGCCGCTGGAGTTGCCGTTTCACGGGTGCCTGGATGGACCTGTCCAGCTGGTGGAAACCTCGGAGGGGCGGCGACTCGGATACTCCGAAGGGCAGCAGAACGGGCGTCTGATCTCCGACCCGAAAGAGGTGAGCCTCCTCTGCCGACGCTATGACACACTGCGCTCGCAGGCCCTCAATCCCAAGGAATCCCGGGACCTGTTGGAGCGACTTCGAGGAGAGCGATGAGCAGCGGTACGACGGAACTCGCCTGGTTCAAGTCCAGCTACAGCGGCACTCAGGGTGACAGCTGTGTGGAGGTCGCGGTCGCCGAACAGGCCGTTCACGTGCGGGACTCCAAGGACGTGACTCGTCCCGCTTTCGCGGTGGGCCGCGAAGGCTGGGGACAGTTCGTGCTGTTCGCGTCGGAGTGCTGAGCGACGTGAGGGCGTGCCGTCTGCGGGAGCGGCAGGCGGCACGCCTTCGCCATGCTCAGGGACCCTTTGTCTTGCCCGTGGGGGCATAGCCGAGGGCCGCACGGTCGATGAAACGGTCACCGAGGTCGCGAACGGGTGCGGGTTTGGGCTTCTGTGCGGCCTTCTTCGCCGTGGGCTTCTTCGGGGTGGGCTTCTTTCGGGCCACCGCACGCCCGGCCGGTGCCGCCTTAGCCTGCCGGGCGCTCTTCGCGGCCGGCGTGTTGCGTGCTGCGTACTTCTTGCGGAGCGCCGAGAGCTTCTCGCGTTCCTGGACGGCCACGTTGGTGGGGAGGGCGCTCGTGAGGGCCCGAGCCCGGCTGAGCGCGTAACGCGCCTCGTTCCAGCGCTTCCTTTCGATGGCCAGGCGGGCCACCCCGATGGTCTGCTGCAACGCCTTGATCTTCGCGGGCTGCCGCCTGGGTATGGGGACTCGGCACCGCTGCTCCGCCGCTGCACTGCGGCACGGGTGCCCCAATCCGTACCCGAGGTCAGGACGACGACCGAACGAGGGTTGCTGCTCTGACTTCGACGTACCACGTGCGTTGGTTCCTTGGGTGAGCGAGGGGCACCCCTGGGTGACCGCAGATGCGGCTACCCAGGAGCGGGTCAGACGTGGCGGGGGCCCTGGCCGGGGGGCGGGGTGAGGGTGGAGCGGTAGGTGCCGGACTCGCC
>NZ_KL585423.1:194808-200384 GCF_000721935.1 Streptomyces sp. NRRL WC-3549 | reverse complement strand
CGTTGAAGGTGTCCAGGATGTAGGCGGTGTCGTCGCGGTCGATCCCGTAGAGGTGGAAGAAGAGCGCGTCCAACTCGGCGCGGATGACGGCGCGACGGTCGGGGTCCCAGCGGAAGGGGGCGCTGGTGTCGCCGAGGTCGCGGGCAAAGGGAGCCATGTCGTGTGCGGTGTAGGTGAGTTCCAATAGGCGCGAGCTGATGGCGGCCGAGTGCGGGGTGAGCTGCTCGGGCGAGGGCATTGGCAGCTGCCGCACGATGAAGTAGCTCATTGAGGTACCGCCGACACACTGACGAGCGGCGTAGTCCATGACAATCGATGACCAAGCTGCCGCCATGAGTGCGGCCTGCGGGGACAGGGCCAGCAGAAACTTGTGGCCAAATCCGTGCGCCGGAGCGACCGTCGCGATCATTGTGCGTTCGTCGCTCGCTCGACAGATGTCACGCCAGCCGAAGACCCACTGCCGGTCCCAGCCCTTCGCTGCCAGGCGGCTGCGGACGCCGGATTCCATGACGGGCTTGCCGTTCTTGTCGACCTTGCCAGTCGGCACGTCCTGCTCCGGAACCCAGTAGCGAGGCAAAGGAACGGCGGAGGCGTCTTGGTGCTGGTCCACGGTGAAGCGAGGGAGTGTGCCCTTATTGAGCTGTTTCTCCGTTGCGTTTTCGTACGTCGAGAACCGGTGATCGTAGTGGTGGAGCATCTTTGCCTCGTACAACGGCAGCAGGCGCTCATCGCTACGGACGAGGACGTTACCGTCGAGGACCCATCCGGCCTTGAGGAGATCGTCGAAAGTCTCGTCACTCTGGGCGGACGGACGGAAAAGATGGGAATCATTCGACATGTCGAACATGCGCATGAATGAGATGCCCCAGGAGTTGCCGCCCGTCGTCTTGGTCTCGTCGATCAGGACTGGCACGCGGCGGTAGATACCCAAAGTGATTTCGGCGTCGCGGCTACTGCGAAAGACAGGGCACGTGCCAGTGTTCGGGTTCATGGCCAAAATGTCGTCGGCCGTCAACAGGTAGCTCCACTGAACGATTTGCTCAGTCTGGCGAACCTTGAAAACCATGCGGATCGGTTCACGCGTGCTTCCTGCTCCGCGCAGCATGAACAGGCAGAAACGCATCTGGTTGTGGACCCCAGGGAAGACCTTGTCCTCGTTCTCGAAGTCGTACAGGGCTGCAAGCTGGCCCTTCGTGACGACATCCTTGAAGAAGAACTGCGTCGTCGCATCCGTAGCGATCCCCGTCGGCACGATCACGCCCGTCCGCCCACGCGGTCCCGTCAGGACGCGGTCCGTCTCTGTGAAGACCGCGTACGTGTTGATGTCACCGCGCCCGGTCAGCGGGAAGCGGGCGCTGACGCGCAAGAAGTGGCTCTCTCCTTCCGCGCGGCGCCTGGCAGCCTCGAACTCGGCGTACAGGCGCGCACCGTCACGGTCGTCGCGCAGTTCCGTGATGAGCCGTTTGCGGGCGGAAGCGTTCTTGGCGCCGGCGATCCGCGGATCGCGCTGGGCGAAGAACTCCTGCTCCTGGAGCTTGACGCGCTCCCACGGCGGGTTGCCCACCACCGCATCGAACCCACCGGCCCAGCCCGTCCCCGGCTGGACACCGGTGCCCGTCTCCGGGACCGCGAACACCTCGGGGAACTCCAGGTGCCAGTGGAAGAAGCGGTACTGCTCCCGCAACTCCCGGATCTCGGCGTGGGTGGTGTCCGGCACTGCGGACTGGTTACGGCTCCGCAACGCGCGGAACACCTGGTCGGTCGGGGCCTCGGGGGCACCGTCGTGCTTGGGCCAGACGAAGGCGGCGCACCAGGCGTCGGCGGCGTGCACGTCATCGACGTACGCGGCCGACTCCGTGTGGGCGAGGTAGGCGGACTCCTGCGCCCGGACCTGCTCCAGGAGGTCGGAGGGCGCCGTGGTGATCCTGGCGAGTTCTGCGGCGTAGCGGGCGTTGCCGGGCAGGGTCTCCGTGTCGAAGGTCAGCTCGTCCTGGCCGCCGCGCTGGATCTTGTTGCGCTTGACGAGTCCCGCCGCGTACTTCTTGTCGTCGCCCTCGATCGGCTTGAACGCGTCGTCCGGGATGCCGTTCGCCAGCAGTTTCGGGGTCGCGCCGATCAGGCCGTTGCCGTGCTTCACATGCGCGTCCAGGAACCCCAGAGGCTTCCCCGGCTCCAGTGCCTCCAGCCACAGCGACACCTTGGCCAGCTCCACCGCCATGGGGTTGAGGTCCACGCCGTAGACGCAGCGGGCGACGACCTGGTGCAGGGCGCGCCGCACCGCGTCGACCGTCGGTTCCGGGTTGCGCTCGCGCACCGATGCCACGCGCTTGGCGATGCGTCGGGCCGAGGCGACCAGGAAGTGCCCGGAGCCGCACGCCGGGTCGCAGACCGTCAGGGACAGCAGCTCGTCGACGATGCCGTCGGTCGGGTCGGGACGGCCGCCCTCCGTGGCGCGCTGTTCGCCGCGCTTGACCGCGTCGTCTATCACCGGGTCGAGCGTCGTGTCGAGCAGGCACTCGATGAGCGAGGACGGGGTGTAGTAACTGCCTGTCGTCTTGCGGCTGTTGCCCGCGACCTCGATCAGTTCGAAGGTGCGGTCCGTGGCGGAGTGCTTGGGCTCCAGCTCCAGCAGGGACTCGTAGACCGAGCCGAGTTCCTCGGCGTCCAGGTGGCGGTAGTCGACCGGGCGCCAGCGGCGGGCGCCCGGGTCGCGCATCTGGGCGAGGTGGCGGATCGCGGTGAGCAGCGACTCGTTGGACAGCTTCAGGCCGTCCAGCGGCGCATCGGCCGGCTTCGGGGAGAACAGGCCACCGAGGCCGGGCAGGCCCAGCTCGGGGCGGCCGCCCTCCTTGCCGAGGGCGTCGAGGACGATGCGCAGCGCCTCGTACTGGTCGCCGTGGGCGGTGCCCTGGCGCCGGCGGGCGCGCTCGCGCAGCCGGGTGGAGGAGAAGTAGCGGTCGTACGCCTCCCGCTGCCGCTCGTCGGCCTTCGGGTCGAGCAGGGCCCCGCGGTCCTCGGCGACGAAGACGAACAGCAGGCGGTAGACCAGGCGCAGCAGGGCGTCCCGCAGTGCCTTCGGGTCGGTGTCCTCGCGCAGCCGGGTGTTGTCCGGGTGGCGCAGGAAGCCGGTGCCGAGAGCGGTGAGGGCGTCTCGTACTCCCAGGCGCAGCTGGTCCAGGGCGCGGGCGCCGGAGCTGACGGCCTCGGCGCGCCACTTCTCCAGCCAGCACCCCGAGGCCGCCGCCCCCTCGGCCACCGCGAACCGGGACGCGTGCAGTACGCAGTACAGCAGCACGAACTCGCTGAACAGCTCGCCGTCGAAGATCGCTTCCAGGTCGAACTCGACGTACGCGGCGGTCGCGAAGGACGACGAGTCGCGCAGCAGCCGCACCCGGCGGCCGTTGGTGAGGACCGCCCACAGGTGGGCCTCGGTGCGGTTGAGGCAGTCCTGGAGCATGGACTGCGGGGGTACCTGGCCGAAGGTCAGGCGCTTGTCGAGCTCCTGGTTCCAGGGGACCTGGTGGACGAGGGCCGGGCCGTGGCGGTGGGAGACCGGGAAGTGCTTGTCGGGGTCGGAGTCGGCCGGGATGCCCGGCGCGCCGACCTCCGTCAGCGCGCCGAAGTCCAGCTTGCGGAAGAGCTGGGCCAGCCAGTCGGTGCCGGCCCGGCCGGTCGGGTCCGCGGCCGGTGCGCCGGTCTTCGGGTCGGCGGGCAGGGCGGTGCGCAGGTCGCGCCAGAGCGGCTTGAGGTACTCCCAGGCGCGCTCGGCCTCGTCGCGTACGGGGACCGAGGCGGGCAGGCCGTAGTCGGCGGGCCTGGTGCCCGGGAGGTTCCGTGCCTCGGCGATGCGCAGCAGCATGTCGGCGGGGAGCAGGCCGCCGACGGTGGTGACGGCGGTGAAGGCCAGGGCGGTGCGGGTGGCGGCGGACATCAGGCTTCGGCTCCGGACACGGTAGAGGCGGCGGGGGCGACGGGCGGCAGGTAGACGTAGACGCCGAGGACGTCGGCGGGCTCCTGCGGGACGACCTTCAGGCCGCGGACGATCTCCTCGTTCGCCTTGCGCACCCGGCGGTGCGAGGCGTCGAGCTCGGCGGCCAGGTCCGTGCCGTACTCGGTGAGGTGTGCGGCGAGGTCCCCCAAGCCGTCCAGGGCGCGGGAGATGGCGTTGTGGGCGGACTGTTCGTGGGTGTTCGCCACGGCGCGGGCCGCGAGGAGGGCGGCGGCCGCGTCGTCGTCCAGCCAGCGGGCGCGCGACGGCATCCCCTCGAAGGCGAGGAGGCGTGCGTCCTCGGCGACGACCTGCCGTTCGCCGGTGCGGGACGGCAGGGTGAGGTGGAAGCGGTAGCGGACCAGCAGGAGCGTGGTGCGGGTGGTGACCGCGTCCGTGGTGACCACGCCGCAGCGCCGTGCCGGGCGGGGGCCGAGCGCCTTCACGTCCAGGGCCGAGTCCAGGACGTAGGAGGCGATGGCGCCGATCGCCGGGTCGGTGCGGACCAGGGCGGCCTCGCCGCGGGCGATCGCCGGGGTGGTGCGGAAGGGGATCTCGCGGTTCTCCTCGACGAGCCGGTTGCCCAGGGTCGCGGCGAGCGCGTCCCGCAGGCCCGCCGGGGTGCCGCCGGCCTGGGCGGTGAAGTCACCGGTGCCGTCGCCTGGGTCACGGACCAGCGCGTCCAGGTCGCGCAGGGCCTCCAGGGCGAAACCGCGGACCTCCTCCGCGCCGCCGAGCGCGGCCCGTACGGCGGCGACCTCGCGGGCCACCTCCTCCGGGTGGATCGCGCGCTGGGCGTACTTCGAGCGGGAGGTCTTCTCCCGGTCGGCCGCCGAGGTCCACTCCCGCTCGATGCGGTCGAAGGACTCCTGGTGGCCGTCCTCCATGTCGAAGAGGCTCTCCTGGCTGCCCTGCCGTCCGTGCAGCAGCAGCCACTCCACCACCGCGTCGGTGACGCCGGACGCGGTCTCGTCGGGGACGGAGACGGAGATGCCCAGGTCCTTCTTGATCTGCCGGTGCTTCTTGAAGAGCACCTCCAGGACCTTGCCGTCGATGCCGTTGTCCTCGCCGTACATGGTGATGACGCGGACCTGGTCGCGCTTCTGGCCGTAGCGGTCGACGCGTCCCTCCCGCTGGTCGTGCCGGGTCGGGTTCCACGCCAGGTCGTAGTGGACGACCGCGTCGAAGTGGTGCTGGAGGTTGACGCCCTCGGACAGGCAGTCGGTGGCGATCAGCACCCGGCGGACAGCCGGGTCGCCGGCCTCGCCCGCCTCAGCGGCGAGCTGCTCGATCCGCTCCAGGCGCTGCTGCGGGGAGAGGGTGCCCGTCACGGCGGCGATCTTCGTCTTCTTGCCGAGCTTGCCGTCGAGCTGGTCTGCGAGGTACGTCGCCGTCGGGATGTAGCGGCAGAAGACGATCGGGTGGTAGCCCTCGGCGATCAGGGCCTTCAGGTGCCGGGTGAGCGCCTTCAGCTTCGCGTCCTCGGCGGGCCCGACCAACTCCGCCGCCCGCGAGGCGAGTTCGAGGAGCCGTGCGCCCGCTTCCTCGGACTCGGCGGCGCCCGGTGCGACGTCCATGCCTTCCAGCC
>NZ_KL585423.1:194059-194618 GCF_000721935.1 Streptomyces sp. NRRL WC-3549 | reverse complement strand
AGATGTGTATAAGAGACAGGCCACCGAGGCACCCAGCAGGTCCGCCTCGTGCGCGGTACGGGCGACGGCGGACTCGGAGCGGGTCTTCAGGGTCTGCGCGGCGGCGGCCGGGGAGGACACCATCGAGCGCAGCAGCGCGATCACCGACCACCACGCGATCCGGGCCTCCCGCTTCCCCTGCTCACCGGCCTCCGCGACCCGGTCACGGGCGTAGGCGATGGCGTCGTCGAGCAGCGCCCGGTAGGCCGGTGTCAGCTTGTACGGCTCGTCCTTCGTCCAGCGGTCCGAGGGGAAGGCGGTCCGCTCGGCCAGCGAGTCGTCGGTGAGACCGTCCTCCCTGGTGAGATAGGTGCGGACGTCGGCGCGCTTGCGGGCCACGAAGTGCTCGGCGAGCTTCGCCCGCCCCGCCGGTGACTCCAGGTCCAGGGTCGCCAGCTCGGGCCGTACCAGCCCCAGCAGGTTGCGGAAGGCGGACTCCTTGCCGGAGTGCGGGGTCGCCGTCAGCAGCAGCAGATGGCGGTCGGCGTCGGCGGAGACCTTCCGCAGCAGCTCGTAGCGG
>NZ_KL585423.1:193412-193850 GCF_000721935.1 Streptomyces sp. NRRL WC-3549 | reverse complement strand
GGCGGAGACCTTCCGCAGCAGCTCGTAGCGGAGCTGGTTCGACGCGGAGGACGCGCCGCCCTGCGCCGGGTCGTCGGCGGCCACGCAGGAGTGCGCCTCGTCGACGATCACCAGGTCGGGGCAGTGCCGTACGAAGTCCTCGCGGTGCCGGGTCGACTTGATGAAGTCCGTCGAGATGATCGTGAACGGGTGCCTGTCGAACAGGGACTGCCCCAGCTCCAGCCCGCGTTCCAGCCGCGACACCGTGGAGGCCAGGACCAGTTCGGCGTCGATGCCGAACTTCTCCCGCAGCTCGCCCTGCCACTGCTCGGCCAGCGACGGCGAGCACAGCACCGCCAGCCGGCTCGCCTCACCCTGTGCCAGCAGCTCCTTGGCGATGAGCCCCGCCTCGATCGTCTTGCCGATGCCGACGTCGTCCGAGATCAGCAGCCGTACGGT
>NZ_KL585423.1:191447-193205 GCF_000721935.1 Streptomyces sp. NRRL WC-3549 | reverse complement strand
CAGCCGTACGGTGCGCTGCCGCAGCGCCATCAGCAGCGGGACCAGCTGGTACGCCCGGGGCTCCACGGCGATCGACGCCAGGGAGCGGAACGGGCCCGCCCCCGAACGGAAGCCGATGCGCAGCGCCGTGCGCAGCAGACCGGCGGCCCGCTGGTCGCCCAAATCGGCCGGGCTCGGCGGTGCGAACTCGGCCGGACGCACCTCCTCGAAGGAGGGGAAGACGGCCGCGATGTCGTCCTCGCTCCCGCCCAGGGGGCGCAGCACCAGCATGTCGGCGGCGCTCTCGGGCAGCACCACCCATTCCCGGCCACGGGCGGCGACCAGCGAGCCGGCTGTGTACGTGAGGCTCATGAGATGTCTCGGTTTCTGGAGATACGGAAGAGGGCGGCGCGGTCAGCGCAGGTGGAAGTAGGCGGCCTGGTGGCCGGTGATGGCGTCCCAGTCCGCGTCCGTGGGGAAGCGGACGACGTCCCAGCCGGCGTCCTCCAGGCGGTAGCCGGCCTCCAGGTCGCGGGTCGCGTCGGCCGGGCGGCCGGGGACGTCGACGAACACGGCGAGGCTGGCACCGTCCAGGCGGAAGACGAGATCCGGGCAGGCTCCCGCCTCCGGGACGAGGGTCTTGACCTCGTCGGGGAGCCGGTAGCCCTTCGCCCTGAGCCAGCCGAGCAGATCGCCTTCCGCGACCAGGGCGGCCAGATCCGTCTCCAGCACGGTCGGCGAGGGCGCCGGGGTGCTCGGGGGAGGGGAGTCCACGGTGCGCGCGGCCGGAGTTTCCTCCCGTGCAGTGGTCACGCTGCCCGCAGCCGGGGCCAGCCTGCGGAAGAGCTCGCTGCGGGACTCGCCCCGGTCCTCCCGCTCGGTGCGGGCGCCGGCCAGCCGCTCCAGCAGCGGCCGGGCGCTGTGCCGGCTCAGCCTGCGGTGGTGCGTCTGGTTGGCGTAGGACAGCAGGCAGGCGTAGCAGCCGCGGGCGCACTGCTCGTCGTCCGACGGTCCGCCCTCGTCCTCGCCGGTCTCCGGGTCGAAGTGGCAGATCTCCAGGGCGGTCCTGGCCGCCTTGGCCAGAGCGTCCTTGTCGTGCTGGATACGGCGCAGCACACCGGCGCCGCCCTCGGCCGCCTCCGTGAACAGCAGGTGGCGGCGCGGGCCGTCGTCCGGAGGCAGCAGCTCCGCGGTCAGCTCGGAGTCCTCCAGCTCGAACGCCGCCTCGATGCCCCGCTCCAGGGCGTACAGGAACGACAGGGCCACCGGCTCGGGCTGCGGCTCGTCCAGGGTGACGACGAGGATGTTGCGGCGGTCCTCCACGTAGGGCAGGACACGCCGCTTGCGGCGCTTCTCGTTGCCGTCCTCGTCGACCACCGGCATGCCGGTGCCCTCGATGGCGTCCGCCGCGGCCCGGTCGTTGAGCCAGCGGCCGTCGAGCCAGTAGCCGTCCGGCTCGCCCTCCTTGTCGCGTACCCGGCCGAGGTTGGTGATGCGGACGGTCGCGGAGTCCCCGTAGTCCAGGTCGAGGACCGGAGCGCCTTCGCGGTCGGTCACATGGGAGGTGAGACGCCCCTTGCGGACGCCGTGGTCCTGGAACGCGTACGAGGTCTCCAGGCGGAAACCCGCCCGGCGGCGCTCCTCCTCGTCGGAGGAGATCCGCTCACGCGGGGTCGTGTACACGGTGTGCAGGTGGAGCAGGCCGGTGCGCTTGCCCGTCAACTGCTCGTGGCACATCGTGCAGACGTCCGTGCCGACCTTGACCGCGTAGTGGTAGGC
>NZ_KL585423.1:185429-191231 GCF_000721935.1 Streptomyces sp. NRRL WC-3549 | reverse complement strand
TCGCAGCGCCTCGCCTCCGCCGTCGCCAGGTCGCCCGAGGCGTCCGGCGGCAGCTGCACCCGGGTGACCTGGTAGCGGGCCCCCTCGTGGTAGATGAGCGCACCGGGGCCGAACTCCCGGATCGCGAGGAACCGGGGACGCTGCAGGTAGTCGCCGTCGGCGTTGCGGCGGTTGCCGGACCGCGGGATGTACGCGGCCAGCGGGAGCCGCGGGAAGCTGTAGCCCGGCAGGAACCCCTCGGAGGCCAGATAGCGGTACGGATTGAAGTCGCTCATCACCGACTTGCTGTCGGACGAGCGGTTCAGCAGCAGGTTCGTCTGGGTCTCCGCCTCGCGTCGGCGGGTGCGGGCCCGGCCCTGCTCGCCGGGCGTCAGCGTGTGGTCGACGACCCGCTTGTTCTGCTCGTACTGGTCCATGACGGCCGCCCGGAACAGCTCCCGCCACCGGTCGAAGGACGCGTCGAACTCCTGCGGGGCCCGCTCGATCCGGTCCTCGATCCACTCGTCGTACCACCACGTGGTCGCCTCGAAGTCCCCGATGAGCGGGGCCAGTACGGTCCGGGCGGTCGCGATCGCGCGCCGGCGGGCGTCCTCGTCGAGGGACAGGTCGTGGATGTGGGGGAGGAGCGCCAGCGCCATGTGCGGATCGGGGCGGTCGCCGCCGTCCGGGTCGTAGGCGACGTCGACGACGTCCGGGATCGCCCTGCCGAGCTTCATCCCGGTCTCCGCCAGCCAGATGCCCTGCAGATGGGAGCGGACCAGGTCCTCGTTGGCCAGGTCCAGACGCGGCGGGGCCACCTGTCCGGACACCATGTCCTGGGAGCGGCGGAAGTAGTACTGGTCGTGGCTGTTGCCCGTGGCGCAGTACGTGGTCACGAGTGCGGGCTGGCCGGAACGGCCCGCCCGGCCCGAGCGCTGCGCGTAGTTCGCCGGGGTCGGCGGGACGTTGCGCATCATCACGGCGTTGAGCGAGGAGATGTCCACGCCCAGCTCCATCGTCGGCGAGCAGTACAGCAGGGGCAGTTCGGCGGAGCGGAACTCCCGCTCGCGCTCCAGCCGGTCCTCCGGAGTCACCTGCGCGGTGTGCTCCCGGGCGAACAGGCCCGCCAGCTCGGCCGCCGCCGTCCGGTACAGGTCCCGGAAGAACGGGTTGACCCGCGGCCCCTCGCCGCGGTTGTACGTGCGCGCCAGCGGGTCGATCGCGCCCCGCTCGCCGTTCCCGGCCCGCCAGATGAGGGCGGCGGCCGACACCCGGAACCCCATGCGCTTCTGGGCCGCCCGGCGGCGGTAGGCCGGGCCGGCGTGCTCCGGGGCCGCCTCCACCTCACGCACCAGGTCCGCTTCGCGCAGCACCTTCAGCAGGTCCTCGATGATGCCCTGGACGTCCTCCGGGGGGAGGTGGCGCAGTTCGGGCAGGTTCCGCCGCAGGTACTTGCCGAACTTGCCACGGGCCGACAGGAACAGCGCGGAACGCTCCATACCCGGCCGCGAGCCGTACGGGTAGGCGGTGCCGACGGTGGGGCGGTCGCTCTCGCTCAGCACCCACGGACCCGCGAGGCGCTCCTCGCTCGCCCGCTGCAAGGTGTCGAAGTCGTCGCGGAAGTACTGCACGTCGATGGCGAGGGCGCGCCGCATGAAGTCCAGCAGCGTCCGGGCGATCTCCTCACGCAGCGCGGGGTCCGCGTCGCGGAGCGCCGCGTGGACGGAATCCCAGCGGTCCGGCTCGGCGGCGATCCAGCCCAGGTCCTCGTAATCGATGCGCAGCAGCCCCGTCTGCTCCAGGTTCGGCATCGTGATGCGCCAGCCGCGCTCCAGGTCGCGGTAGAGCCGGTACCCCACGACGTCACGGAAGGCCTTCGCCGCACGGCTCTCCATCGAGGGAGCCAGCTTGCTGTGCTTCGTGTTCGCCGCGTACTCGCGGGGCGTCAGCCCCATCACCTCGGTCACGGCCTCGGCCAGGTCGTCGTGGCGCAGCCCCTCCTCGCCGGCCCGCACCGCGGCCTGGTGGAGGGCACCGCGCAACTGGGTCACCTGCGCGAAGTCGTTGAAGTGCCCGGCCTGGAGCGACGCGTCCTGCCGGTTGTCGACGAAGGTGAGGAGCTTGCGCGCCTCCTTGCCCAGGCTTTCCTCCGGCACCGCACGCAGGGACTTCACGATCGACGCGGAGATCAGGGAGGTCGCCGAGGAACGCCCTTCCTGGTCGAGGGTGGCGAGCTTGGCGAAGTCCCGGCCGCGGGTCTGCTCGTAGGAGACCTGGCAGTGCACGCAGAACAGGAACGGCGCCGGCACGAACGCCGCCACCAGACCCTCGTCGGACTCGTTCCCGAAGCCGTCCACGACGACGCGCTTGGGCACCCGGGGGCGATAGGACTTCTTGACGACGGTCACACCCTGCGCGTCCCGTTCGAGCCACGACTCCGGCAACCGCCGGTCGTCCACGGCCTTCTGCGCATCGGCGGGCCACTCGTAGTCCTCCCCGGGCACGCCCAGGTACAGATAACCCTCGCCGTCGCGGCCCCCGGAGGCCGAGGTGTCCCGGCGCGGCTCGTACCGGAACGCGCCGCTCTCCTCGGAGCGCCAGACGGTCAGGTACTCCTGACCGCACTCGCGGCAGAACGCCAGCGGGAACAGCGGCTTGCCGGCGCTGCCGGGCTGCTCCAGCTGGTAGGTGCGGGTGAGGGGTCGGGTGAGCGGATCTTCCAGCGTCGTGTAGACGGTGTCGCCCTTGGAGAGGAACTGGTGCAGCCGGAAGGCGAACAGCGGGCGTTCCGTCACCGGGTGCTTCGCCTGCGCACCGGCCTCCAGGGTGGTGCGGATCGCCTCGCGCACACTCTCCTCGGCCACACCCGAGGCGTCGGCCAGCTCCCTGGCCGCCGCCTCCAGGGTGCCCGGGGCACACCGGCGGTACCTCCCCGTGCCCTCCTCGCGCTCCAGACCGAACCGGGACTCCACCCAGCGGGCCAGCGAGTCCTTCGTCAGCGCGTCGTACGAGCGGGGGGCCGCCGGAACCCGCAGCCGCTCGGCGGGCACGTCCGCCGGGGCCTCCTCGGTCGCCCGGACGAGGGTCTCGCCGATGACCCGCTTCGGCAGGACCGTCGTACCGAACAGCCGGCCGGCGACCCTGGCCACCTCGCGCCGCTGGTCCTCCCAGGACCCCTCGGTCGACATGGTCGCCGAGGTGCCGATGCACTGCAGGGTCGCCGAGGCCCGGCAGGCCTCGCGGACCCGGCGGATCAGGAACGCCACGTCCGCGCCCTGCCTGCCGCGGTAGGTGTGCAACTCGTCGAAGACCAGGAACTGCAGTCCCTCGGCCATGCGGATCAGGCTGGACCTGTCGTCCGGCCGGGTCAGCATCAGCTCCAGCATCACGTAGTTCGTCAGCAGGATGTCCGGAGGGTTCTTGCGCAGCTCCCGACGCTGTTCGTCGGACTCCTGCCCGGTGTAACGGGCGAAGGTGACCGGCTCGCCCCCCGTCCCGAAACCGTGGCGCAGGTACTTCTCCAGCTCGCCGAGCTGCGAGTTGGCCAGCGCGTTCATCGGGTAGACCACGATCGCGCGGACCCGCCCGCCTCCGCCGGGGCCGGCCGCCTGACGTTCCTTCAGGACGCGGTCCACGATCGGGACGATGTACGCCAGGGACTTGCCGGAACCGGTGCCCGTGGTCAGGACGTAGGAGTCACCCGCCTGCGCGGCCTCGATCGCCTGCCGCTGGTGGAGGTGGAAGGTCAGCGGACGGCCGTCCGGGCGCCGCGCGTTCTCCTTCTTGCCCGCCTGGAAGATCTCCGCGCACCTGGGGTGCAGCACGCCGTCCCGCACGAGGTCGGTGACCTGGCCGCCGTCGGCGAAGAAGGGATTGAGCGACAGCCACGGATCGGGCCACTGTGACTTCGCCGCCAGGTCGTCCTCGACGAAGCCTTCGATCCGGGCGTCCCGGATCACCGTCGCACTCTTGGTGAAGTCCTCGTACTCCTTGATCAGATCTGCGTGGATGCCGAAGACGTCCATCGTCTCGGGCAGGCGCGGCTCCCTGCGCGGCGCGGGCGCGGGCACGGCAGGGGTGCGCTCGGGGAGCAGGGAACGCAGCCGCGCCACCGGGTCCATCACCCGCCAGTGCGGGGCCAGCAGGTCAGCGGTGTCGTCCGGCGCGAGCGCGAGCGGGACCAGGGCGTCGTGGACCTGGGCTGCGTTCTCGGGCCGCAGGTCGGCGTCCTTCTCCAGCAGGCGGCCGACGAGCCTGACCAGCTCGGCGGGAAGGTCCGGGCGCACCAGGGTCAGCTGCGGCGGCGCTTCGTGCTGATGCTGCTCGGAGAGCTCGAAGGGCGTCCTGGCGGAGAACGGCGGCCGCCCGATCAGCAGTTCGTACAGGATGCAGCCGAGCGCGTAGAGGTCGGCGAGGGCGGAGACGGGTTCGGCCCGGAACTGCTCCGGGGCCATGTAGCGGGCCGTGCCGACGCTGACGCCCGTACTGGTCAGCCGCGTCTGGTCGGGATCGTCGACGATCGAGCCCATGCCGAAGTCGAGGACCTTGAGGGTGCCGTCACCGGTCAGCATCACATTGGCGGGCTTCAGGTCGCGGTGGACGACCCCGGCCGTGTGCGCGGCCGTGAGAGCCGCGGCGATCTGGGCTCCGACGGCGGCGGCCCAGGAAACCGGAAGCTGGGGCTCCTCGTCGATGAGGTCCGCGAGCGGATGACCGTCCAGCAACTCCATGGCCAGATAGGGCAGACCGCTGCCGCCCGGCGTCCCGTCCACGCCGCCGTCGATCAGCAGGGTGAGGTTCGGATGCCCCTGGGAGAGCATGCGCATGATCCGCACCTCGCGGCGGAAACGCTCGATCTCCTTGCCGGACCCGGAGGTGTCGACGGCGACCCCGGTCCGGCCGCGCAGCACGGTCTTGACGGCGACCTCGCGGTATGGGGAGTCCGGGGCGGCCCGGAGGTCCTCTGCCCGGTGCACCTCGCCCATGTTGCCGCGTCCCACGACCCCCGTGATCCGGAACCGCTGGTCGACCGTTCCCAGGCTCACTTGCCCTCCCCCGTTCCACCCGTCACGTGCAAGACGGGTACGCCTTGCAGGGAGCGTACACCTTCACTCCTCAAGGAGAGTATAAACTGCCTGTTTACGCTGTCAACGCATGTGCGCCCACGTGAACTGGCGAGCTGGGCGGGTACCTCTTTCCCTGTGCAGGAATCCGCCTTCCCGCCCGCTCGGGGTGCCGAGGACCTGGCCGCGTACACCTCCCAGGGGGTGCCGGCGGGGCCGAGGAACTGGCCTACCAGGTGCGCGGTGGTTGACCGGTCTTCGCAACCGGGAGGCCGGCACCTCGCTCGATGGCGGCGTGAGCCCTGCTACCGCTGATCGTCCTGACCAAGCGGGCCGACCGCGAAGTCGAGCACTTCCTGCTCGACTGTTGCCGGAGGATTTCGACCTCGGGCCGAGCAGCGGCAGCAGTTGGTAGTCCGGGCCGAAACCGCCGTCGGCGACCTCGCGGTACAGGCGCGCAAGGAGAGGGTGCAGAGTGAAGCCCAGTTGCGCCTCGGTACGGGCGATCTGTTCGTCGTCGACACCTGCGGGAAGGTCCTTGTTGTCGGACGCGGCCCGCAGCA
Organism: Streptomyces sp. NRRL WC-3549; assembly: GCF_000721935.1. GTDB lineage: Bacteria > Actinomycetota > Actinomycetes > Streptomycetales > Streptomycetaceae > Streptomyces. The sequence goes on along the minus strand of NZ_KL585423.1, from coordinate 185,626 downwards.
GATGCCGAAGTCGCGGGCCCGTGATCCGCAGGACGGAGACCGCGCCGGCGCTGACCGGAGGCCGGGAGGGGCGATGCGTAACCCTTCCGGCCTGGGGACCTCCGCATGACAGCGATCGCCTACGGGCGCTGCTCCGACTGCCGACACCAGACAAGCGTGTAACGCCAGAAGAGCCGCCGGCGTAGTCGGGGGCCGGG
>NZ_KL585423.1:178310-185236 GCF_000721935.1 Streptomyces sp. NRRL WC-3549 | reverse complement strand
CGCCAGAAGAGCCGCCGGCGTAGTCGGGCGCCGGGCAGTGCCCGGCGCGCGTCGCGGACGATGTCGGGGAAAGCCATGGTCGCGGGCCGCGTCGGGGCGGTCATCGACGAGGGAAGGGGCACCTTACGGCCCCTGTTCTTGATCCAGGCCATGGCGACGTTCGACGGAATGGCGACCGTGTCGATCAGTAGATCGCTCCCGGAGGCCCGGCGGGCCAGGCCCACGACGACCAAGGTCCCACCGGGAGCCAGGTACCGACGGAAGTGGGTGAGGGCTTCGCTGAACGGCATGTGGTGGACGGCGGCGACACAGGTGATGACGTCGTACGGGCCGGGCGGTATCTCGCTCAACGCATCGCCGAGGGTGAAAGTCACCGAGGTGCCAAGAGGCGTCAGCTGCCGCGCGTGAGCCAGGACGGCGGGGTCGGCATCGACACCGTGTACCCGCTCGGCCCGCGAGGACAGGAGCCTGGCGAGGTCACCGGTTCCGCATCCCACGTCCAGGGCGCTCCCGAAGCGCCTGGGGAGTTGCCGCAGGATCCAGCGGTGGTAGTGGGCGTTGTGGTCCCAGGGGCGGCCGGCATGAAAACGCTCAAGCGCTCGGAAGACGCGGGGGAGCAAGCTCATGGGGGTGAGTCCATCAGAAGCTTGGGCTGCGCCACCAGCCCCGGTGCGCGCCGCGGTACCCGCCCCGGCCCGCGCCGTCGCCGCGGGGCGACCGAGCCGCTCGGACGGGAAGCCTGGCCCGGCGGCTGCCCGCAACCCTCGGCCTTACGCGTCAGTGATCACGTGTGTGCGACGCCCCGGAAGCCGCAGTCGGAGTACGGGAGACCGGGCCGCCCGCCCGTGCCGGGCGTCGATGGGTACACGTGCCGCCCCTTGTAGCGTGATGTCGGAGACAGGGAACAGGAGACGGAAATGGGCGTACAGCAGGGCAAGGCGCTGGTCACGGGAGCCTCCTCGGGCATCGGAGCAGCCTACGCGGCGCGGTTGGCAGCCAGGGGCTGGGACACCGTCCTGGTGGCCCGGAGGGAGCACCGGCTCGACGCCCTGGCGGCACGGCTGCGCGAGGAGACCGGGACGGCTGTGGAGACCCTGGTTGCCGACCTGTCGGACCCCGGCGGCCTGGCCCCTGTGGCGGAGCGGGCGGGGCAGGGCGACATCGGCTTCCTGCTCAACAACGCCGGGATCAACGGGTACGGCCCCTTCGCCGAGTTGGAACCCCCGCTGATGGCGAAGGTCCTGCACGTCAACGTGCTCGCCGTGACCACACTGGCGCACGCGGTGGTCCCGGTCATGCTCCGGCAGGGTCGGGGCACGGTGGTGAACGTGGCCTCCCAGCTGGCCTTCGCCGGAGCGCTTCCGCCGCATCCGCTGCCCGAGCGTGCCGTGTACGGGGGCACCAAGGGATACGTGGTCACCTTCACCCGTACCCTCGCCGCCGAACTGTCCGGCTCGCCGCTGCGTCTCCAGGTGCTGTGCCCCGGCCTGACCGCCACCGAGTTCCACCGCTCGCGCGGCGAGGAGCCCGTCGGCGGACGTGAGGAGTCCGTGCACGAGGAGGGCGGGATGCCCGTGGCTCAGGTGATCGATGCCTCGCTGGCCGCACTGGAGGACGGCCGGACGGTGTGCGTGCCTGGGCTCCCCGATCAGGCGCCGGTCGACGGCCTGGCGGCGGCGGAGCTGGCGATCCGCGTGGCGGCGAGCGCGGGTCGGCGGTGACCGGGGGCCGGGAGAGGGTGCGTCACGCGGACGTCGGACCGAGCAGAACGCTCTGGACGAGCTCATCGCCTGCTTCGACCGGGTCCGCGGTCCGGCGGACCCGCATGACGTGACGGCGCAACGTGCCACGCTTGGCGGTTCCGCGTCGGGGTGCGCGTAGTCCGCGTACCGGAGACCCTGTGCGCACGATCGCGCCTGGGTCCGTCCACTTCGGCGGCCGGGGCCGGAGAGCGTGCGATCAGGCTGACTGGCGGCGGCGCCGTGTGAAGGCGGCACCGAGCGACACCGCCACGGTGGTGTTGGCCGCGGTCCAGAACACGAACTTGGCGTCCCGCCCATTGACCGTCTGCAACGCCCCGTCCGCGTGGAGGCAGAACGAGTCGGGCGGGAAGTACTGCGACACAGGAGTGCTGCCCGTGCTGTAGCAGGGCGATGTGTCAGGGAACAGGCGCGGTTGAGCGCGCTGCGAGAGGGCGCAGCCCATGACCAGGGTCAGCCACCCGGCCAGCAGGAACACGAGCAGCATCCAGCGGGGCACCCCCGCCCGCCGTCCCAGCCACCAGACCAGGAAGGTCGGCAGGACGAAGACGATGAACGCGGCGAGCGGAAAGAACAGAGCCGTCATGATCCCATGACCATACTGTTCGAGGGAACCTCCGTGACGGTGTGGAGGGGCCCCGGTAAGGTGGCGATCTTCGGCAGGCGGAAGCCGCCCGGAGTCCCCTTGAGGCCGCGCCGATGACGAACTTCGACGACACTCCCGCACGGCTCCGACTCGACCGTGCTCTGGACCGCCTGGACGTCAGCTTTCGCGGGATGACCGCCCGCAGTGACGAGACCCAGTGCGACTGCCACTGGGGCAGCGAGGAAGAGCTTGCCCGGTTGAAGGTCCCGGATGTGGTGCTCGCCCCGGACCTTCTGCGGCGCACCTGGGACGCCCCCGACTGGAGCGACCACGGCGCGGTGCTGCGCCGTATCCTTCCTCAATTCGCCAGGGCGCTGGTCGGTGGCCTGGTGGGGCCCATGTTCGGCATGTACGAGGTCGGGCGTTCGTTCGCCCGCGGCCACTGGCAGCAGTGGCCCGCCCAGCAGAGCGCGGCGGTAGGGGAGTTCCTGCATGCCTGGTGGGCCCACACCCTCGACGAACCGGATCCCGCCGTCCCCGCGTACGAGGTCCTCGCGCTGTGCGCGGAGGCGTCCGCCACGCTCAGCCCGTGGCTCAGTACCTGGGAGGCGCTCGAACACCGCGTCGCCGACCGGCACCTGGCCGAAGCGGCTGCCCACTGGGAGTACGACCTGCTGGGTGATCAGCTTCCGTGGGAGGCCTGGGAGAACGCAGATGCCCTGTGTACCGAGCTCGCGGCCTGGCTGGTCCGGCACGCCTCCGCGCGGCTTCGGGCCGAGGAGGTACCCGAGGAACTGCTGCACCGGATACGGCTCATCGGACTCACCGGCCCCGCCCGCTGGACGGACCCGCACTGGCCCCACCACCGCTATTGAGCCAGCCCGCTACCCCAGTACCGAGAGGTACCGAAGAAGCCGCGTCACGACGGGAGGCCGGGTGGGAGGGCGTGCCGCCCCCCACCCGGCCCCCGACGCGCGTCAGTCCTGTGCGAGCTCCGCCCGCACCGCCCGTGCCGCCGCCACCAGGTTCTCCAGGGAGGCGCGGGTCTCCGGCCAGGCGCGGGTCTTCAGGCCGCAGTCCGGGTTGACCCAGAGGCGTTCGGCCGGGATGGCCTCAAGTCCCTTGCGGAGCAGGGCGGCGGCCTCCTCCGCGCTCGGGACCCGGGGGGAGTGGATGTCGTAGACGCCCGGTCCGGCTGCGCGCGGATAGCCGTGGGCGGCCAGTTCGCGTGCGACCTGCATGTGGGAGCGGGCGGCCTCCAGGCTGATGACGTCGGCGTCGAGGTCGTCGATGGCCTGGACGATGTCGCCGAACTCGGCGTAGCACATGTGCGTGTGGACCTGGGTGTCCGGGCGTACGCCGGCGGTGGTGAGCCGGAAGGCCTCGGTGGCCCAGGCCAGGTAGGCCGGGCGGTCGGCGGCGCGCAGGGGAAGGGTCTCGCGCAGGGCGGGTTCGTCGACCTGGATGACCGATGTGCCCGCCGCCTCCAGGTCGTTCACCTCGTCGCGCAGGGCGAGGGCGACCTGGCGCGCGGTGTCGCCCAGTGGCTGGTCGTCGCGGACGAAGGACCAGGCGAGCATGGTGACCGGCCCGGTCAGCATGCCCTTGACCGGGCGGTCGCTCAACGACTGGGCGTAGGACGTCCAGCGCACCGTCATCGGGTGCGTCCGGGAGACGACGCCCGCGAGGACCGGCGGGCGGACGTAGCGGGTGCCGTAGGACTGGACCCAGCCGTGCTGGGTGGCGAGGTAGCCGGTGAGCTGTTCGGCGAAGTACTGGACCATGTCGTTGCGTTCGGGTTCGCCGTGCACCAGGACGTCGATGCCGGCCTTCTCCTGGAAGGAGATGACCTCACTGATCTCGGCCCTGATCCGTTCCTCGTAACCCGCCGTGTCGATCCGGCCCGCGCGCAGGTCGGCGCGGGCGGTCCGCAGTGCGCCGGTCTGCGGGAACGAGCCGATGGTGGTCGTCGGCAGCAGCGGCAGGCCGAGGTGGGCGCGCTGGGCCGTGGCGCGCTCGGCGTACGGGTGGGAGCGGCGGCCGTCGGCGTCCGTCACGGCCTCGGAGCGGGCGCGCACGGCAGGGTCTCGGGTGATCGGCGATCCGGCGCGTGAGGCGAGGTCGGCCCGGTTGGCGGCGAGTTCCGCGGTGACGGCGCCGGTGCCCTGGGCCAGGCCCTTGGCGAGAGTGACGATCTCGGCGGTCTTCTGCTGCGCGAAGGCCAGCCAGCGCAGGACCTGCGGGTCGATGTCCCGTTCGGCCGCCGCGTCCAGGGGGACGTGCAGCAGGGAGCAGGAGGCGGCCACGTCGACCCGGTCGGCGAGCCCGAGAAGGGTACCGAGGGTGGACAGCGACTTCCGCAGGTCGTTGATCCAGACGTTGCGGCCGTTGACGACACCGGCGACCAGGCGCTTGCCGGGCAGCCCGCCGACGGCGGCCAGCGCGTCGAGGTTGTCCCCCGCCGCCTCGGTGAAGTCGAGTGCCAGGCCCTCGACCGGTGCCTTGGCGAGGACGGGCAGGGCGTCGCCGAGCCGGTCGAAGTAGGAGGCCACCAGCAGCCTGGGCCGGTCGGTGAGGGCGCCGAGGTCGCGGTAGGCGCGCTCGGCGGCGTTCAGCTCGGCCGAGGTGCGGTCCTGGACGAGGGCGGGCTCGTCGAGCTGGACCCACTCGGCGCCGGCTGCGCGCAGGTCGGCCAGCACCTCCGCGTACACGGGCAGCAGCCGGTCCAGGAGGGTGAGCGGTTCGAAGTCCAGGGCCACGCCGGGGGCGGGCTTGGCCAGCAGGAGGTAGGTGACGGGGCCGACCAGCACGGGGCGGGCGGTGTGGCCGAGCGTGAGGGCTTCCCTCAGCTCGGCGACCTGCTTGGCGGAGTCGGCCGTGAAGACGGTGTCCGGGCCCAGCTCGGGGACCAGGTAGTGGTAGTTGGTGTCGAACCACTTGGTCATCTCCAGCGGCGCGACGTCGTGGGTGCCGCGCGCCATCGCGAAGTAGCCGTCCAGCTCGTCGGCGTCGACGGCGGCGCGGTGCCTCTCCGGGATCGCGCCCACCATGACGGTGGTGTCCAGGACGTGGTCGTAGTACGAGAAGTCGCCGGTCGGCACCTCGTGCACGCCGGCGTCGGTGAGCTGCCGCCAGTTGCTCCGCCGGAGCTCGGCGGCGGCGTCCCGGAGGGCTTCGGCGGTGACGCGGCCCTTCCAGTAGCCCTCGACGGCCTTCTTGAGTTCCCGGTTCCGGCCCTGGCGGGGGTAGCCGTACACGGTGGCCCGTGCTGCCGCGGCTGCGGACTTCGCTGTCACGGAGATCTCCTTCGCGAGATGAATCCCTGAGATCCCGGAGACGGGACGAGAGCGCGAAGGGGATACGCACCGGACGGATGGTCCCTGCGCCGTCGGCGCGGTCGTCCGTCTGGTAGGTACGCCGACCCGCCCACGAGGTCACCGGGATATCCGCACGCGACCGTTCGCGTACGGGCAACAGGCAGGTCTTCGGACTCGCGGGCGCGCCCTCCGTCGGAGGACACCTACTGGCCGTCGCTTCCCAGGCCCGGTACCTCGGACCCAGTGCGTATGACGGCGGTCGTTCCCACTCACCGCTGCGGGGCAGTCCCGGATTCCCACCGGGTTCCCTCTTGCGACGCGCCTGCCTGGCGGACAGGGCGAACCAGTTGCACCGGCCAGGGTAGAGGGCCGCCGCCCCCCTGGGCGCCACTGTTCACATTCCGGTACGTGAGGCGGCACGGGGCACCGGTCCGCACCCGCCGCGGGCACGGGCCGGCGGCCCCGAGCCGGGCCGGTCAGGCGTACCGGCGCAGGGCGAGGGTGTCACCCGCGCGGACCACCGTGCCGCGGGTGGCCGGGGTGGAGGCGGATCCGTCGGCGCTCACCGCCTACCCGGCCGCCGAGGCGGGCCCGCCCACCGCCCCGGTATGACACGTACCCTTTCGGGATGACTCACCCCCTTGTGCCCGATGGGCGGCGGCCCGCGAATCACGGGCGGAGGGTGGCCCCCCGCAACCGGGCCGCCCTGATCGCCGCCGCCCGGGAGATCTACGCGGCGTACGGGCTGGACGCCCCGCTCTCGGCGATCGCGCGGCGGGCCGGCGTCGGGCAGGGCGTGCTGTACCGGCACTTCCCCGACCGGGCGGCCCTGGCGAGCGCGGTGCTGGACGAGAACGTCCAGCAGATCGAAGACGCGGTCGAGGCCGGGGAGATGTCCTTCGCCGAGGTACTCGGGGTGCTCACCTGGCATCTGACGGAGTCGGCGGCCTTCCTCGGCCTGCTGCACGCCGGCGGCACCGTCGGCCGCTCGGAGACCCTGGCGTACGCCCTGTCCCTGTCCGAGCGGCTCGAACGGGCCCTGCGCGTCCGCCTCCCCCCGGGGCACCGGCTCAGCGCGGGGGACGACCTCATGCTCGCCGTCGCCATGGTCTCCGGCGCCGTCGGCGGTCCCACCCGCGAGCTCCGGGAGCGCCGGGCGCTGGAGGCCTGGCGGCTGCTCGGCGTCGAGGTGGGACCGGTGCGCCCTTACGGCGGATGAGAGCCGCATCCGGGAGCGGGGGACCGGGGCGACGGCTCGTGGCC
>NZ_KL585423.1:168156-178111 GCF_000721935.1 Streptomyces sp. NRRL WC-3549 | reverse complement strand
GGACTGCCGGATGCCCTTCGCCGGTGCGTCGAAGGTGTACAGGTATCCGCCGGCGGGCCCGCTGACGGTCATGTACGCCTTGGTCCCACCGGGGGTGATCGCCACGTTCGTCGCCGATTCGAGCCCCTCGGCGCGGCCGGGGACCTCGACGGTCGCCAGGCGCTCACCGTGCGGGCTGTACACGGCCATCGCGGGCCGGCCGTGGAGTCCCAGGTAGAGGTTGCCGTCCGCGTCCACGGCGATGGAGTCGGTCTGGGCGATCCCGCCGTCGACGCGGACGGCGGTGTGCCTGGACGTCACCCGGCCCTCCGTGTCGAGGCCCAGGTAGGAGATCCGGTTCTCGGTGAGTTCGCTGAACCACAGCCCGCGGTAGTCCGCGTCGAAGGAGATGCCGTTGGTCGCGGCCAGTTCGTCGGCCAGCACCGTGGCCTCCTCGCCGTCGCGCCCGATCCGCACCACGCGGCCCTGCGCCTTCCTCTCGGACAGGCCCCGCGAGTCGCTGACGTACAGGTTCCCCTCCTCGTCGAAGGCGAGGTCGTCGGGGTTCATCCGTGCTCCGTCGACCTCGCCCGAGAAGAAGGTGCGCGGATCGGTCCCGTCCGGGGCCAGGCTCACGATCTCGCCGTGGGCGTAGTCGGTGAGGTAGAGCCGTCCGTCGTACGGGCTGAACTGGGCCGAGGTGTAGGCGCCCCGGTCGTCCGTGTGGACCGCGCGCGACGTCTTCCTGGCCACGTCCACGCGCATCACCTTCGGCTTCCCGGCGGGCGCGGTGACGTCCACGAGGAGCAGGCCGCCGTCCTCGTCGAACACCGGTCCCTCCAGCAGGGTCATCCCGGTCTCTTCGTGCACCTTCGTCACCTGCATGAGCTTCTGCGCGCGGATGGTCCGGCCGGCACCGGAGGCGGTGGCCTTGTCGCCGGCGGGGCCCGCCGTCGTCTCCGTACCGCATCCGGTGAGGGCCAGGGTGCCGATGGCGGTGAGCGCGGCAAGGGTCCGGGTCGGAAGTCGTCGCATGGGGGGTCTCACTCTTCCTGTCGGTTCGTGCACGGGGTAACCGGACAGCGTTGTCCGGTAGGGGTTACGGTAGTTGACGGCCGCTCACTTCGGTGCGGCCGATCGGCAGGACAGGAGTGAGGCCCCCCACATGACGGACACTCAGCAACCGCGCACCGACGAGCTCACCGCGCTGAGGGAGCGCTACCGCCACGAACGTGAGCGACGCGTACGGCCCGACGGGGCACGCCAGTACCTCGGCACGGAAGCCGAGTTCGGCTACTACGCCGCGGACCCGTACACGCGGGGCACGGGTGAACGCGAGGCGGTGCACGACACCGTCGACGTCGCCGTGGTCGGTGGCGGGTTCGGCGGCATCCTCGCCGGGGCGCGGATGCGGCAGCAGGGCGTGGAGCGCGTCCGGGTCGTGGAGAAGGGCGGGGACTTCGGCGGCACGTGGTACTGGAACCGCTACCCGGGCATCCACTGCGACATCGAGTCGCACGTCTACCTGCCGATGCTCGACGAGACCGGATACGTGCCGGAGTGGAAGTACGCGCCCGGCGACGAGATACGCCGGCACGCCGTGCGCATCGCCCAGACCTTCGGCCTCTACCGCGACGCCCTGTTCTCCACCGGCGTCACCTCGCTCACCTGGGACGACGCGACGGAGACGTGGACCGTGGCCACGGACCGCGGTGACACCTTCCGCGCCACCTACGTCGTCACCGCCACCGGGACCCTGTCCGAGCCGAAGCTGCCCGGCCTCCCCGGCATCGAGACCTTCCGGGGCCACACGTTCCACACCTCGCGCTGGGACTACGCCTACACCGGCGGCACCCCGGACGGCGGCATGACGGGTCTGGCGGGCAAGCGCGTGGGCATCGTCGGCACCGGTGCCACCGGTGTCCAGGTCATTCCGAAACTCGCCGAGGACGCCGGACACGTCTACGTCTTCCAGCGCACCCCCTCCAGCGTGGACGTACGCGCCAACCGCCGTACCACCGCCGAGGACGTCGGCGCCGGCGGTGAGGGCTGGGCGCGGGCGCGCCGCGAGAACTTCCTGAGCATCGTCTCCGGCGAGAGCACCGACCGCGACCTCGTGGCGGACGGCTGGACCTCGTCGGCCGCTCTTCTGGAGAAGCTCCTGCCGAGCTTCCGCCGCGAGGAGGGGGGACCGGCCTTCGAGGAGGCCTACGAGGCGGCCGACGCCGCGAAGATGAACGAGCTGCGCGCCCGTGTCGTCCAGGACGTCACCGACCCGGAGACGGCCCGAAAGCTCCAGCCCTGGTACCGGTACGCCTGCAAACGCCCCACGTTCTCGGACCTCTACTACCCGGCGTTCAACCGCGCCAACGTCTCCCTCGTGGACACCGCGGACACCCATGGGATCGAGCGCGTCACCGAACACGGCGTCGTCGTCGGTGACACCGCCTACGAGCTCGACTGCCTGATCTTCGCCACGGGTTTCTCCGTCGGGGTATCCGGAATCTTCTCCGGAAGGCTTCCCGTCCACGGCCGGGGCGGCGCCGAACTGCTGCCCACATGGGGCCGGTCGGGCCCCCGTACGCTGCACGGCTTCACCAGCAACGGCTTCCCGAACCTGATCCACCTGGGCTCCCTGCAGAACGCCAGCAGCGTCAACTTCTCACACGTCCTCGACGAGCAGGCCGTCCACGCCGCCGCCCTCGTCGGGGCCGCCGAGGCCGCGGGCGCGCTCATCGAGCCGTCCCCCGAGGCCGAGGACGCCTGGCTCGCGGTCCTGGCGAAGGACGCCCCCGACCACGAGTGGTTCCACGCCGAGTGCACCCCCGGCTACTACAACCGGGAGGGTCTCGGCCGGCCGAACAGCGCGAACGCCTACCCGCACGGCGCCGTCGCCTTCCACGAACTGCTGAAGCAGTGGCGCGAGACGTCCGTCGGCGAAGTCCTGCGCGCCCGCACCGGCGCCGTCTGACCGGGCCGCTCCGGCCCGCCGGTGAGCCGGAGTCCCGGCCGGGCACCGCCGGTCACCGCGCCCGCGGTGACCGGCGGCACCGGCCTGGGGCACGACCGCGCTGAGGGGCAGGGCCGAGGCCTGGGCGCCCTCCCCGTGACGGTGACGTCAGGAGGTGTCTTCCTTCGGCTGTTCTTTCGCGGATTCCTCTGCCTGGCCGTGTGCCCGGTACTACGTTCCGTGCGGGGTCGTCACGGGTGCTTCTCGGGCGCCTCCCGCATGTTCCACACGTACCACGGAGGGCGCGATGCCGACGAGGCGGGCGGTCACAGGCCGCAGCAGGGAACCACGGGCACGGTTCGCGGAGGAGCTGCGGCACCTGCGCACCGAGCGGGGCGACAGCCTGCGACGGCTCGGCGAACGGCTGGGCTGGGACTGGTCGTTGTTCGGCAAGATGGAGAAGGGCGAGACGGTCGGCGGCCCGGAGGTCGTACAGGCGCTGGACCAGTACTACGGGACACCGGGCATGCTGCTGGCTCTGTGGGAGTTGGCGATCAACGACCAGTCGCAGTTCAAGGAGCGGTACCGGCGGTACATGGCGCTGGAGGCGGAGGCGACGAGTCTGTGGCACTTCGCGGTGAGTGTGCTGCCGGGGCTGTTGCAGACGCCGGGGTACGCCCGGGAGGTGCTGGCGGCAGGTGGGATCACGGGCGAGGAGCTGGACCAGCAGGTCGAGGCGCGGATGGGACGGAGAGAGCTGCTGACGGGCGACGGCCCACCGCCGTTCCGCACGATCGTGTCGGAGGCGGTGCTGCGGACGCCGCTGCGGGATGCGGCTGAGTGGCGACGGCAGTTGGAGTACTTGGGGGAACTCGGTGATCGGGAGAACGTGACGCTTCATGTACTTCCGCTCCGCGCAGGACCGTACGGCTTGGACAGTACGACGCTGATGTTCCTGCGGCTTCCAGATGGGCGTACCGTCGCCTACACGGAGAACGCGTACAGGGGTGACCTCATCGAGGCGAACCAGCCGGTGGACCGGCTTCAACGTGCCTACGATGCGGTGCGTGACATGGCGTTGTCTCCTGCTGAGTCGCGGAAGTTCGTCCTGAGCCTGTTGGAGGAAGTACGGTGCGATCCCTCGACCTGAGCGCGGTTTCTTGGCGTAAGAGTTCGTACAGCAACTCGGACGGCGGCGAATGCGTCGAGGTCTGCGATGACTTCGCCTCTGCTGTTCCCGTGCGTGACAGCAAGGACCCGCAGGGCCCGGTACTCGTCTTCGCTGCGGACGGCTGGTCGTCGTTCGTGTCCGCCGTGAAGGACAGCGCCATGGGCGTCTGAGCCGCCCGCATGCGACCGCCCCGTCGTATTCCGGCGCCGGCGGGCGGTGCACCGTCAGGCCGTCAGCCGGACCCCGGTGACCAGGTCGGGACTGATGCGTACGGCCGCCTCCATCGGCCGGTCCGGCCAGGGCCTGATCAGCCGCTGGTACCGCAGCAGGGCCTCCGGGTCGGTGACGGGGTGGCAGTACCCCGTGGCCACGACGCTCCAGCCCTGATGGGTCAGCGGATCGATGTCGTCGGCCTGGTAGGCGACCACGACCCCGAGGCCGCCGTGCTGACGGGCCTGTTGGAACAGGTCCGAGTCGCGGTGTGTCCGGATGACGATCCGCCCTGCGTCCACCAGGTGGTTCACCGGCCGGATGGCGGGCAGTGCGTGCCGGGTGAAGACGATCCGCCCGAGCGGCGCCCCGGCGAGCAGCGCCATCGCCTGGGCGGCCGTCAGCTCGACCGTGCGCCGCGGGGTGCGGGAGACCGGGTGGCCGGCCGCGGGCGGTACCGCCGGGGGCCTCGACTCCGCCGTACGCACGGACGTGCGGGGCGACTGGTGCCGTGTGTGGCTCATGGTGCGGCCTCGTCTCCTGGTCTCCTCGCCTGCCCCCGAGTACACCGCGGTGAGCCGCCCGGCGACAGGGCCGAACGGCCCGGGGCCGAACGGCCCTAGCCCGGCGGGCTCTTCCTCGGTTCACTCGGGTATCGCATGCCGGGGCCCCGGCCCGACGGCGCCACCGGGGCCGGGCCGCGGCGTGCGACGGGTTCCGCCCGGGCGGGCGGGACGAAGACGCGCGGGAGGGGTACGCGGTGATCGCGGTCGTCGGGCACAGGGACCTGGGCAGCAGAACCCTGGAACTGGTGGAGGCCGAGCTGAGAGCGCGGCTGGGACGGCTGGCGGAAGGCGCGGCCGCCCTCGTACGGGCGGGGGCGGGGCTGCCCCTGGTGTCCGGGCGGGCCGCCCGGGAGACCGGCCGGAAGCTGACCGTCCTGCTGCCGGCCCAGGGTGTGGTGCCCGCCGCGCTCCCCGAGCAGGACCGGCTACGGCTGCTGGCGTTCGACCCGGCCGACCGCGACGCCTGCGTCTGCGCCGACGAACGCCTGGTCGAGGAGAGCCGGACCGTGTTCGCCGTATGGGACGGCTCACGCACCGACGGCCGGGACGCCACCGCGCACCTGGTCGCCTTCGCCCGTACGCGGGGCATCCCGGTGGAGGTCGTCTGGCCCGAGGGCTCCGTACGGGGGCGGGCATGACAGTGCTGGAGCGCGGGTCGCGGACGGCCGGCGCGCGGGACGCGCACGACGGCGACGGACCCCTGCGCGTCGGGGCGCGGCAGGGGTTCGGGTGGCTGCTCGTGGTCACCTCGGCGCTCGGGCTGCTGGCCTCCTTCGTGATCACCGTCGACAAGTTCGAACTGCTCATGGACCCCGGGTTCGTCCCCGCCTGCACGCTGAACCCCGTGCTCTCCTGCACGGACGTGATGCGCAGTGAGCAGGCGTCGGTGTTCGGCTTCCCCAACCCGCTCATCGGCCTGATCGGCTTCGCGGTGGTGCTGGGGGTGGGCGCCGGGGTGCTGGCGGGGGCGCGCTACCGGCCCTGGTACTGGCTGGGCCTCAACCTCGGCACGCTCGCGGGCGCCGTCTTCTGCATGTGGCTGATGACGCAGGCGCTGTACGACATCGGCGCGCTGTGCCTGTGGTGTGTGCTCGTCTGGGTGGTCACCGTGTTCCTGTTCTGGCACACCACCCTGCACAACCTCCGCCACGGGGTGCTCCCGGCACCGCGCGCCCTGGTGGCGGCGGTGCTGGAGTTCCCGCTCGTGGTGCCGGTGACCTGGTGCCTGGTCGTCCTCACGCTGATAGGGACCCGGTTCTGGTCGTACTGGCAGACGCTTCTGTGACGTCCACGACTCCGGAGGTGTCCTGATGGACCCATGCCTCCGGCACCCCGGCGGCGGCCAGCCCGGCCGCCACGGTCCGCGCCGGCTCGGCCGTGGGCACCTCGGGGGCCAGGGCCAGGAAGGCGTGCGGAGGGGAGGAGGTCCCCGGGCGCGGCGCGAGCACCCCGTTCAGGACCCGCAGCGCACCGCCCGCGGCGTGGACCGCCGAGTGCGTGGGCAGGACGGTCAGCCACGGACGTCCACGCCGGAACGCCTCCAGATACGCCGTGTCGTACATGCCGGCGGTCGCCCCGGACTCCTCCGGCGCACCGGCCTCCAGCAGCAGCCGCACCCGGGTGCGGGACGAGGACACGGCGTCGATCTCCTGGAGCAGCGCCTTCATCGGGGCCCAGCCGGTCCCGGACGCGATCAGCAGGACGTCGGAGTCCGCCGCCCCGTCGGGCAGCGCCAGCCGGCCCCGGGGGGCACCGAGCCGGAGGGTGCCGCCCGTCCGCGTCCCGTGCACCAGCGCGTCGCTCACCCCGCCGGCCCGCCGGGCGCGTACGTGGAACTCCAGTTCGCCGTCCTGGTGCGGGGCCCGCGCCAGGTAGTACGGACGCCAGGCCTGCTCCAGCAGCGGGGACTCCAGGGAGGCGTACTGCCCGGCACGGAAGGGATAGGGCTGCTGCGGACGCACCCGCAGGACCGCGAGGTCGGGGGTGCGCAGCTCGTGGGCGGTCACCGTCGCCTCCCAGCTGGAGAGTTCGGCGATCGCCTCGTTCTCGCCCCGGACCATCGAGGAGACCGCCAGGCGCAGCATCCGCAGCCAGGCGTCCTCCAGGGGACCGGTCCACCGGGCCCCCGCGCGCAGGCGCAGCGCCTCGACGAGCGCCCCCTCGAACGCGGTGAAGTGCGCCGGGCGGACACCGAGCTTCCGGTGGTCGCGCCCCAGCTGGGTGAAGCGCTCGGCCACCTCGTCGGTGCGGTGCAGATGGCCGATCAGATACCGGAAGGCGGCCGCCAGATGGGCCTGCTGGAACGCCATCGACCCGGGGAACAGCGACCGCAGGTACGGATGCCGGTCGAACAGGACCTGGTAGAGGTCCGCGATCAGCTCCTCCAACGGGTCCACCAGCGGCAGGGACTCCTCGATGAGCAGCTGGTCGGCCGATCCGTCGTAGGGCTCCGGCGCGGGGGGACGCCGGGTGTCGCCGCCGCTCCCCTCCGGGGTCAGGATGCGTCGCCGCAGCCGCATCGCGTCGTGCCGCGCGAGCAGTGCGTGATAGTCCTCGCTCGGGGTGTTCATGGGCAGGTGGCTCCTCGGGACGGCGCGGTGGGGGTGCGCAAGGCCCCGTCGGCGGACGTGCGGCGACGGCTGCGGTACCTCGCAGCGCGCTCGCGTCGCCCGCGGGACGGGGGGACGGGCCTCGGCCGCACGGGGCCGGTGACGTCCGGACCCTGTGGGCGGCGCCAGTATGGCACCGCGTGCCTCGTGCTGACCGGCCCTGGTCACAGGGCCTTTCGGCCCCTTCCGGAATGCGGTTCACCGTGTCCTCGGACCCCGCCGCCGACCGCCCCGGCGGCGGCCACATACTGGTTCCGGTCCGCCCCGGTTCCCTACCGATCGAGCATGGTGTGAACGACGATCCCGCGCAGTCCCGGACGAGTACGCCCTCGTCACCGCCCGCCTCCCCGGTGCGTGTCTTCATCCTCGACGACCACGAGGTCGTACGGCGTGGAGTACGCGACCTGCTGGAGGCCGACGGGGGCATCGAGGTCGTCGGTGAGGCCTCCGACGCCCGGGAGGTGCTGGCCCGCGTACCGGCCGTGGCGCCCCAGGTCGCCGTGCTGGACGTACGGCTCGGCGACGACCGCGGCGGTGACCACGCCGGCATCGAGGTCTGCCGCGAACTGCGCGCCCGGATGCCGGGGCTGGCCTGCCTGATGCTGACGTCGTTCGACGACGACGAGGCGCTGTTCGACGCCATCATGGCCGGCGCGGCCGGCTATGTGCTGAAGCAGATCAACGGCGCCGACCTGGTCGCCGCCGTGCACACGGTCGCCTCCGGCACCTCCATGCTGGACCCCCGGACGACCGCCCGGGTGATGGCGAGGCTGCGGGGGCCCCAGCATCCGCCCGCCGCCGAGGTGTCGGAGCTGGACCGGCTCACTCCCAGGGAGCGGCAGATCCTGGACCTCATCGGCGAGGGGCTCACCAACCGGGAGATCGCCGAGCGCCTCTTCCTGGCCGAGAAGACCGTCAAGAACCGCATCTCCGCGATCCTCGCCAAACTGGGCGTCGGCCGCCGTATCCAGGCCGCCATGCTCGCCGGCCGGATCCGGGAACGCCAGGGGCGGCCCCCGGCCCCGGGGCACTGACCCGCGGGGCCCGCCGGGACGGCGGGTCAGTCGAGCGGGGCGTGCCAGGTGATCCGTGTGCCCCCGCCGGCCGGCTGCCCCACGGTCAGGGTGCCGCCGCACAGCTCGGCCCGCTCGCGCATGTTGGCCAGGCCGCCACCGTGCTGCTCCCCGCGCCCCACGGAATCCGCGCCCGCGCACTCTCCGGACGGCAAGGCGGGTTCCGTGCGGTCCCCGAGCCCGATGCCGTCGTCCGTCACGGTCAGCGTCACCGCCTCACCGGCGGACAGCACGATGTCGATACGGCTCGCCCGGGCGTGGCGGGACGCGTTGGACACCGCCTCCGCGGCGACCGCCACCACGTGCTCCGCCAGTTCGTCCGGGACCACGGAGTCCACCGGCCCGTCGATCCGTACGGAGGGCCGGAAGCCGAGCGCACGCGCCGCCGTACGGGCGGTCTCCGCGATCCGGTGCCGCAGCCCGCCCCGGCCCGACCCGTCCGTCGTGCGCAGGTCGAAGATGGTGGAGCGGACGATCCGTATCGTGGTGTCCAGGTCGTCGACGGCGCGGCTGACGCGTTCGGCCGCCTCCGGACGGTCCGCGATGGCCCGGGTGGTGCTCTGGAGGGTCATCCCGGTCGCGAACAGCCGCTGGATCGCCAGGTCGTGCAGGTCGCGGGCGATCCGGTCCCGGTCGTGCATGACCGCGAGCTCCTCGGACTCCGCCCGCCCGCGCGCCAGCTCCAGGGCGATGGCCGCCTGGTCGGCGAAGCCGGAGACGAGCGCCACCTCGCTGTCGTCGAACGGCGGACGGCCCGCCGGCCGCCCCAGCCGCAGCGCGCCCGACGCCCCCGTGCCCACCCGCAACGGCACCGCGACCACCGGACCCGGCCCCTCCTCGGCGCCGTCGCCGAACGGGTGCGCCCGCGGGTCCGTCCGGACGTCGGCACAGTGCACCGGCGTTCCGGTACGGGCCGCGAGCCCCGCCAGCGACCCCTGCGCCGGGACGGACAGGCCCCGCACCCGGCCGGCGTCCCGGCCGTGGGCCACGGCGACGGTGAGCGGGGCGAAGGCCGCCGGGTCCTGGGCCGCCTCCTGCGGGGCGGGCGCGCCCGGCAGCGACGGCGGCAGCAGGACGGCGGCCCGGTCGGCGCCCGCGACCTCCATCGCCCGCTCCGCGACCAGGTGCAGCACCTCGTCCGCGTCCGTCCCCGAGAGCAGGGCGCGGGTGATCTCGCCCAGGGCCTCCAGCCGTCGCTCCCGGCGGCGGCTCTCCTCGTACACGCGGGCGTTGTCGATGGCGACCCCGGCGGCGATCGACAGGGTGGTCAACAGCGCCTCGTCGTCCGCGTCGAAGCTCCGTCCGCCCCGCTTCTCGGTGAGGTACAGGTTGCCGAACACCTCGTCGCGCACCCGCACCGGGACCCCCAGGAAACTGTGCATCGGCGGGTGGTGGGC
>NZ_KL585423.1:165554-167963 GCF_000721935.1 Streptomyces sp. NRRL WC-3549 | reverse complement strand
GGGAAGCCGTAGCTGTGCGGATGGCTGCTCAGATCGGTGAGCCGCAGGGGCTCCGGGTGGTGGATGAGCTCGCCGAGGATGCCGCGCCCGCACGGCGTCTGCCCGATCCGCGCGGTCAGCTCCTCGGACATGCCGACGGTCAGGAACTCCAGCAGCGTCTGCCCGTCACCGACGATGCCGAGCGCCCCGTACTCCGCGTCGGTCAGGGTCACCGCGGCCTCGACGATGCCCCGCAGCACCTCGGGCAGTTCCAGCCCCCGCCCCAGGCTCATCACGGCGTCCAGCAGGCCGCGCATCCGGTCCGGACGGCTGGGC
This sequence comes from Streptomyces sp. NRRL WC-3549, assembly GCF_000721935.1. Taxonomy (GTDB): domain Bacteria; phylum Actinomycetota; class Actinomycetes; order Streptomycetales; family Streptomycetaceae; genus Streptomyces. The sequence goes on along the minus strand of NZ_KL585423.1, from coordinate 167,648 downwards.
TGCGGCCAGTTCCCCTGGCCGGGGCCGGCGGCGGGGGCCGCTCCCCGGCCCGCCCCGCGACCTGTGACGGGGCACGAGGCCCCCGGGGCGGCGGAGTGGGCGCCGGGGGAGTGGGGCACCGGGCATGCTGCGTCTGTCATCGGGGTGCCGCTCTCTGGGGCCGGGTTCCGTAGGCCGGGTCGTCGTTCACCGGCTCACCGCGGGGGCTGGGACCGGTCCACGGGCGGTCAGTTTACGGCAGCCGTCGGCCCGGTACCCCGGGGGCCGAAGACGCCCGTCCCCCCGGTACGTACACGGCGACGGGCCCCGGGGCACGGGGCCGCCCGCGCCTCCCGCGCCGGGGGCCGGCCGTCGTACGCGCCTGCGCGGCCGGCGGCGGACCGGCCACCGGGCACGCCTCGCGACAGGGCCGACCGGCCCTGTGCCGGGGGGACCCACCGGCCCCGGCGAAGGTGTCCCCCGGCCCCGCCCCGGGGTGCTCCTCGGCCCCTGGAGACCGGCGCCGCCCCCGACCAGCATGGTGCGGCCGGGAGGGTCGGCTCCGTCCCCCGCGTGATCGCGGACCTTCCCGGCCGCATCCCTGTCGCACCGTCCCGCCCCCGGGCGGACGGGTGCGGGGGTGTGCTCGGAGAACCGCACGAGCTGGAGGACACGGTCCGGTGGACGCAACGGAATCGCAGGGCAGCAAGGCCGCCCCCGCACAGGGCCCCACGCCCCCCGACGGCCGGGAGCCGGACGTCCCGCACCCGGTGCCCGGGCCGCGCGGACGGACGGCGCGCGACTCGCGGGGCCGGCTCGTCATCTCATGGCTCACCACGACCGACCACAAGCAGATCGGCACCCTCTACCTCGTCACCGCCTTCGCCTTCTTCCTGATCGGCGGGGTCATGGCACTGGTCATGCGCGCCGAACTCGCCCGGCCCGGCACCCAGATCATCTCCAACGAGCAGTTCAACCAGGCATTCACGATGCACGGTTCGATCATGCTGCTGCTGTTCGCGATGCCCCTGTTCACCGGGTTCGCCAACTGGCTGATGCCGCTCCAGATCGGCGCGCCGGACGTGGCGTTCCCGCGGCTGAACATGCTGGCCTTCTGGCTGTTCCTCTTCGGTTCCCTGATCGCCGCCGGCGGATTCCTCACCCCGCAGGGAGCCGCCGACTTCGGCTGGTTCGCGTACGCCCCGCTGTCCGACGCCACGCACTCCCCGGGCGTCGGCGCCGACATGTGGATCATGGGCGTGGCACTGTCCGGCTTCGGGTCCATCCTCGGCGCGGTCAACTTCATCACCACCATCATCTGCATGCGCGCCCCCGGGATGACCATGTTCCGGATGCCGATCTTCACCTGGAACGTGCTGCTGACCGCGCTGCTCGTCCTGATGGTCTTCCCGGTCCTCGCCGCCGCGCTGTTCGCACTGGAGATGGACCGCAAGTTCGGCTCGCACGTCTTCGACGCCGCCAACGGGGGCGCCCTGTTGTGGCAGCACCTCTTCTGGTTCTTCGGCCATCCGGAGGTGTACGTCCTGGCGCTGCCCTTCTTCGGGATCGTCTCCGAGATCGTGCCGGTCTTCTCCCGGAAGCCGATGTTCGGCTACGTCGGCCTGATCGCCGCGACGATGTCCATCGCCGGCCTGTCCGTCACCGTCTGGGCCCACCACATGTACGTCACCGGGGGCGTGCTGCTGCCCTTCTTCGCCTTCATGACGTTCCTGATCGCCGTACCGACCGGGGTGAAGTTCTTCAACTGGATCGGCACCATGTGGAAGGGCTCGCTCTCCTTCGAGACACCGATGCTGTGGGCCACCGGGTTCCTGATCACCTTCCTCTTCGGCGGCCTGACCGGAGTCATCCTGGCGTCACCGCCGCTGGACTTCCACGTGTCCGACTCCTACTTCGTGGTCGCACACTTCCACTACACGCTCTTCGGCACGGTCGTGTACGCGATGTTCGCCGGATTCCACTTCTGGTGGCCCAAGTTCACCGGGAAGATGCTCGACGAACGCCTCGGGAAGATCACCTTCTGGGTGCTGACCGCCGGCTTCCACCTCACCTTCCTCGTCCAGCACTGGCTCGGCGCCGAGGGCATGCCCCGCC
>NZ_KL585423.1:164804-165355 GCF_000721935.1 Streptomyces sp. NRRL WC-3549 | reverse complement strand
AGGCATGCCCCGCCGTTACGCCGACTACCTCGCCGCCGACGGCTTCACGGCGCTCAACACCGTGTCCACCATCGGCTCGTTCCTGCTGGGCCTGTCGTTCCTGCCCTTCTTCTACAACGTCTGGAAGACCTCCCAGTACGGCAGGAAGGTGGACGTCGACGACCCCTGGGGGTACGGCCGTTCGCTGGAGTGGGCCACGTCGTGCCCCCCGCCCCGGCACAACTTCACCTCGCTGCCCCGCATCCGCAGCGAGTCCCCGGCGTTCGACCTGCACCATCCGGAGATCGCCGCACTCGACCAGGCGGAGCTCGAACCCGCCCGACACTGACCCCCGCCCCCTTCCCCCCGTTTCCCCTTCCCCTCGTCCCCGCGCGGCCGTCTTGAGGAGAGTGCCGTCCGATGTCCCACGGTGTTCTGGCACTGGGAGCCACCGCCCTCTGTCTGGCGGGCAACGTCTGGTACCTGCCCGCCTGCGTCGATCTGCGGGCGGGCCAGGACCGCCCGCGCTCCCGGCGGGCGGCGGCCGGTGCCGTACTGACCGGCTGGGGGAC
>NZ_KL585423.1:161937-164602 GCF_000721935.1 Streptomyces sp. NRRL WC-3549 | reverse complement strand
GCGTTGCTCCTGCTGACGCCCGCCCCCCTCAGCGCGATCGTGGCGGTGGCGGTCGCCGGAGCCGTCGCCGTGGGGTGTCTGGGCGTCCTGACCTGGTCGCGGCGGGGCCGGGAGCGGCACGAGGTCGAGGCCTTCACGGCGGCCCTGGGGCCCGCCCGGAACCCGTCCCCGGGCCGGGTGCGCGGGCCACGCCGGACCCCGGCCCGGAGGCGCTCCCCGGCCGACCCCGCCGAGGGCGGCCGGTGAGCGGGCCCGCGCCCGGAGACCCGGGGCAGGGCATGCCGAGGCCGGGCGGGGAGAAGAAGGCCGCGACGGCCCGCCCGGCCCGCGCGGCCCGCCCGGCCCGGCGGTACGGTGCCGGGCCCGGCGGGCCGTCCGGGGTCAGCCGACCTCGATCAGCAGGTCGCCCGCCTCCACCTGCTGGATGCCGCCGATCGCCAGTCGCCGAACGGTCCCCGCAGCCTGGGCGGTGATCGCCGCCTCCATCTTCATCGCCTCGATCGTGGCCACCGTCTGACCGGTTGTCACCGAGGCGCCCTCCTCCACCTGGAGCGTGACGACCCCGGCGAACGGTGCCGCGACGTGGCCCGGGTTGCCCCGGTCCGCCTTCTCGGCCGCCTTGACGTCGGTGGCCACGGACCTGTCCCGGACCGACACCGGGCGCAGCTGCCCGTTCAGCGTGGCCAGGACGCTGCGGTAGCCGCGCTCGTCGGCCTCCGAGATCGCCTCCAGCTCGATCAGCAGGGTGACACCGGGTTCGAGGGTGACCGTGTGCTCGGTCTCCGTCTCCAGTCCGTACAGGAAGTCCCGCGTCGGCAGGACGGACGTGTCCCCGTACGCCTCCCGGTGGGCGGTGAACTCCTTGGTGGGGCCGGGGAAGAGGAGCCGGTTCAGCGTCTCGCGCGGTGCCCGCGCCAGGCCCTCGCGGTCCTCGTCCGTCAGACGCGGCGTCTCGGCCTTCTCCGGGCGGCCCTGGAGCGCCCGGGTACGGAACGGCTCCGGCCAGCCGCCGGGCGGGTCGCCCAGCTCGCCGCGGAGGAAGCCGATCACGGAGTCCGGTACGTCGAAAGCGCCGGGGTCGGCCTCGAAGTCCGCCGCCTCGACCCCGGCCCCCACCAGGTGGAGCGCCAGGTCCCCGACCACCTTCGACGACGGTGTCACCTTCACCAGCCGGCCGAGCATGCGGTCGGCCGCGGCGTAGCAGTCCTCGATGAGCTCGAAGCGGTCGCCCAGACCGAGGGCGATGGCCTGCTGGCGCAGGTTGGAGAGCTGCCCGCCGGGGATCTCGTGGTGGTAGATCCGCCCGGTGGGGGAGGCGAGGCCCGACTCGAAGGGGGCGTAGACCTTGCGGGTCGCCTCCCAGTACGGCTCCAGGTCGCCGACGGCCTGGAGCGAGAGGCCGGTCGCGCGCTCGGTGTGGTCGGTGGCGGCGACCAGCGCCGACAAGGGGGGCTGGCTGGTGGTCCCGGCCATCGAGGCGACCGCCGCGTCCACCGCGTCCACCCCCGCGTCGATCGCGGCGATCAGTGTGGCGAGCTGGCCGCCGGCCGTGTCGTGGGTGTGCAGGTGGACCGGCAGGTCGAACCGTTCCCGCAGCGCGGTGACGAGCGTACGGGCGGCGGGCGGGCGCAGCAGACCGGCCATGTCCTTGACGGCGAGGACGTGGGCGCCCGCGTCCACGATCTGCTCGGCGAGACGCAGGTAGTAGTCCAGCGTGTAGAGGGACTCGGCGGGGTCGGAGAGGTCGGCGGTGTAGCAGAGGGCGACCTCGGCGAGCGCGGTCCCGGTGGCGCGCACGGCGTCGATCGCGGGCCGCATCTGGGACACGTCGTTGAGCGCGTCGAAGATCCGGAACACGTCCATCCCGGTGGCCGCGGCCTCGGCGACGAACGCCTCGGTGACCTCGGTGGGACAGGGGGTGTAGCCGACGGTGTTACGGCCGCGCAGCAGCATCTGCGTACAGATGTTGGGGACGGCCTCCCGGAGTGCGGCCAGCCGCTCCCACGGGTCCTCGGCGAGGAAGCGCAGCGCCACGTCGTAGGTGGCCCCTCCCCAGCACTCGATGCTCAGCAGCTGCGGGACGGTCTGTGCGACGAGCGGTGCCACGGCCAGCAGGTCGCGGGTACGGACCCGGGTCGCCAGCAGGGACTGGTGGGCGTCGCGGAACGTCGTGTCGGTGACGGCGACGGCCGACTGCGCGCGGAGCTCCGCCGCGAAGGCCTCCGGCCCGAGGGCCGCGAGCCGCTGCCGGGACCCGGGCGGCGGAGTGCCGGGCTCCACGGCGGGCAGCTTGTCGGCGGGGTCGATGACGGCGGGGCGCGGACCGTAGGGCCGGTTCACGGTGGTCTCGGCGAGGTAGCTGAGCATGCGGCTGCCGCGGTCGGCCGACGGGCGGGCCCGGATCAGCTCCGGGTGTTCCTCGATGAAGCTGGTCGTGATGCGCCCCGCCCGGAAGTCGGGCTGGTTCAGCACCGCCCCCAGGAAGGGCAGGTTGGTGGCGACCCCGCGGATGCGGAACTCCGCGATGGCCCGCCGCGCCCGGCGGGCCGCGTTGTCGAAGTCGTGCCCGTGGCAGGTGAGCTTGACCAGCATCGAGTCGAAGTGCGCGGAGACCTCGGCACCGGTATGGACCGTGCCGCCGTCCAGCCGGACGCCCGGCCCGCCG
>NZ_KL585423.1:153697-161673 GCF_000721935.1 Streptomyces sp. NRRL WC-3549 | reverse complement strand
TGCCGGTGTTCGGCCGGAAGCCGTTGGCGGGGTCCTCGGTGGTGATCCGGCACTGCAGGGCGGTGCCGTTGAGGGTGATGGCCTCCTGCGTCAGGCGCAGTTCCGGGAGGGTCCTGCCGGCGGCGATGCGCAGCTGGGCGATGACCAGGTCGCGCCCGGTGACCTGTTCGGTCACGGTGTGCTCGACCTGGATGCGCGGGTTCATCTCGATGAAGACGTGGTTGCCGCGCGCGTCGACGAGGAACTCGACGGTGCCCGCGTTCACGTAGCCGATGTGGCGTGCGAAGGCGACGGCGTCGGCGCAGATCCGCTCCCGCAGCTCCGGGTCGAGGTTCGGGGCGGGCGCGATCTCCACGACCTTCTGGTGGCGCCGCTGCACCGAGCAGTCCCGCTCGTAGAGGTGGACGACGTTGCCCTCGGCGTCGGCGAGGATCTGCACCTCGATGTGGCGCGGGTCGATCACCGCCTGTTCCAGGAAGACCGTCGCGTCGCCGAAGGCGGAGCGGGCCTCCCGCATCGCCGCGTCGATCGCCTCGCGCAGCTGGGCCGCCTCGGCGACCCGGCGCATGCCGCGTCCGCCGCCGCCGGCGACGGCCTTGACGAAGACCGGGAAGCCGATGTCCTCGGGAAAGCCGATGTCCTCGGCGGCGGCGACGAGCGTGTCGATATCCTCGGACGGGGCCGAGGACTTCAGCACCGGTACGCCCGCCTCCCGGGCGGCCGCGACGGCCCGGGCCTTGTTCCCGGTCAGGTTCAGCACCGAGGCGGGCGGGCCGACGAACGTGATACCGGCCCGGGCGCAGGCCGCCGCGAGTCCGGGGTTCTCCGACATGAAGCCGTACCCCGGGTAGACCGCGTCGGCCCCCGCCTTCCGGGCGGCCCTGATCACCTCGTCGACCGAGAGGTAGGCCCGCACCGGATGCCCCGGCTCCCCGATCCGGTAGGCCTCGTCGGCCTTGGCGCGGTGGAGGGAGTTGCGGTCCTCGTGCGGGTACACCGCCACCGTCGAGACCCCGAGCTCGAAAGCGGCGCGGAAGGCGCGGATCGCGATCTCTCCCCGGTTGGCGACCAATACCTTCTCGAACATCAAGACTCCCCAGTGGTGTCACAGGCGCGCGGTCCCGCGGGACGAGCGGCGTCGCGCGGAATGCGCGTGGCGGCATCCGCGATGGTCACGTGGTGGTGATGACGTGCTCCGGGGTGCTCGGGCCGGAGCGTTCGACACCGTACCGGAGACCTCCCCGTAGATCTCCGGCCGCGGACGATGGTCTGCATCACGTACCACTCGCGGGGGTGGGGGCCGGGGCACGTACCGCTCGCGAGCGGTGGGGGGCGGCCGGCCGGTCGGGCTTGCGGTGGGCCGGGCGGGGGCGGCAGGGTCTTCGGCGTGTCCACCCTCCTGATCGTTCATCACACCCCGTCGCCCCACTGCCAGGCGCTGTTCGAAGCCGTGGTCTCCGGCGCCACCGCGGACGGGATCGAAGGCGTCCGGGTCGTACGGCGCGCGGCGCTCGCGGCGACGGCGTCCGACGTCCTCGCCGCCGACGGCTACCTGCTCGGCACCCCGGCCAACCTCGGGTACATGTCCGGAGCGCTCAAGCACTTCTTCGACCAGGTGTACTACCCGTGCCTGGACGAGACGCGGGGCCGGCCCTTCGGTTACTGGGTGCACGGGGGCAACGACACCACCGGCGCGGTGCGCGCCCTGGAGTCCGTCACGACGGGCCTGGGGTGGCGCCGCACCGCGGACGCCGTGACGGTGACCGGTGAGCCCGGCAAGGCGGACGTCGAGGCCTGCTGGGAGCTGGGGGCGACGGCCGCCGCGGGGCTGATGGCCTGACCGCCCGCGCCGTGGGCCGCGGTGAGGGCACCCGCCGGGCGTACCGGGGCCGCGGAGCCCGTACGCGCGCCGAAAGGGGACGGCGTGCCGCGAGGCGCTGCCGGGAGCACCCCGGGGCCCGGGGGCGGCGTGGACCCGTACGGAGGACCCGGGGGCCGCTGGGCGCCCGTACGGAGGACCCGGGGGCCCAGGGGCCGCTGGGCGCCCGTACGGAGGACCCGCGTGCCGCGTGGACGGTGCGCGGCCGTCCTCAGGTCCCGTGCAGCCTCCAGGTGAGCTTGTCGCCGCCCATCCACCGGACCTGGTCCGGGTCGTCGAGGTCGTCGATCCTGATCCCGGCGGACGCCGCCACGACCAGGACGTCCGTCATCGCCCTCGCCGTACCGACGATCTCTCCGTCGATCTCCAGGAACCGGTAGGGAGGGTCCCCTGGTTCGACGGGCAGGACGGTGATCCGCGGATTGTTCGGCTGATGCCTCGCGTTCTCGGTCATGGCTGACCGGTTCCACGCACCCGCCTGCGCCATGCCGCGCACGGCCCAACGCTGAGCCATATGACCGGTATGGGGGGGTTAAGTGCAATTAGACCCTTCACTCGGAGGGCGGCTCCACGTGCGACCCGGAGGGCCGCGCGGTGGTGCAAATCGCCCGTATCGGACGCCGTGACCAGGGTCACGCGGGAGGGCCCCGGACGCCGTGGCGTGCCCGCCGGTTCCCTTGCTGTGCGGGGATGGGCGGTGGGCCGGTGTGGGCTCGGTAACACGAATTCCTGAGAATTGATCATGCGAATGAATTGTGATCACGAATTCGCGGCTTGTTCCTTTCGGCTTTTCTCGCCTACGGTCACCCTCACTCCGGATGGAACGCCGAATCCTGCCGCCGTCCGGGAACCCGACCACATCTCGTACGGCAGGAGCGGGGGACCCAGGTAAGTGCCGATCCGGTATCCGGAGCGGCTCGGGGTGAAGTCGCAGTCATCTGCGGCCGGGCATCTCCAGCCCGAACCCGACAGCTCACTTCGCAGGCGACGGAGAGGAATTCAGCATGCCCGCAAAGGCTCATCGCCGTCGTTCCGAGCGCAACTCGCTGACCCGCGGCATCATCGCCGTGAGCACGGGTGGAGCCGCTCTGGCCCTCCCGCTGATCGGTGCGACCGGGGCCTTCGCGGCGCCGGCGCAGCCGGTCGCCGTCGAAAAGGCCGCAGCCTCGACTGCCGTGTCCGGCAAGGAAATTGCCGGAAAGGACTCGGAGTCCGCCACCTATTCCGTGATCTTGGGTGATTCCCTTGCCAAGATCGCCCGCGACCATTCCGTGAGCGGTGGCTGGCAGGAGCTGTACAAGGACAACCGAAAGGTCATCGGCGGCAATCCCGACCTCATTCACCCGGGCCTGAAGCTGACCATCGGAGCCACGGCGCACAAGGGCGCCGAGGCCGAGGGCAGGACGGCGGACACGGCCGCTTCCGGGGCCTCGGATTCCGCGGTCCGTACGGAGAGCGCCGACCGCGCCGACCGTTCGGAGCGCACCGGCAACGACGTCGTCGCGCAGGGCACGCCCGTCGCGGCGGTGGAGGCCGCGCCGGTCGCGTACACCAACAACCTCGACGGCTGGATCAGGGAGTCGCTCTCGGTCATGGCCGAGCACGGCATCCCCGGCACCTACGAGGGCATCCACCGCAACATCATGCGTGAGTCCTCCGGCAACCCGCTGGCCATCAACAACTGGGACATCAACGCGGTCAACGGCGTGCCGTCCAAGGGCCTGCTGCAGGTCATCGACCCGACCTTCCAGGCCTACCACGTGCCCGGCACGTCGATGGACAGCTACGACCCGGTCGCCAACATCACGGCCGCGTGCAACTACGCCGCCCACCGGCCGTTCGGCGTCGGGTGCCGTACCGGGGGCGGGGCGACTGGTCACGTACAGGTTCGTCGTCCATACTGCCCGCCGTGGAGCAGCGCATAGATTCAAACACCAAGCCCGAGTTCGCCGCGGGGACCGACCCGGCGTTCATCCCCGGCCTGACGGCCCCTGCCCCGGTGCGGACGGAGGAGGCGAAGAAGGGGCCGAAGGAGTCCGAGGGGGAAGCCGGGGTGTCCGACGCGGTGGTGGAGGACGCCGTCGCCGCGGATCAGGCGGAGGCTCCCGCGGACGCGACGGAGGCCGTTGCCGAGGACCAGGACGGGGCCCGGGACCCGGAGGCCGGCCCGGACGGGGCCGGTGAGGGCTCCGGGCCGGAGGACGGCCCCGTCTTCGAGGTCAGCGACCGGCGCGGGTCCATCCGGGTGGCCCGTGAGGGCGTCCGCTTCCGGCTGGACGACCAGGAGGCGGAGTTCGACTGGTCGGAGATCGGGGCGGTCGAGGTCAAGACCCCCCGCCTCGGGCGCCGGTTCACCGTCACGGTGCACCTGGCGAACCGCCGTTGGTTCAACGCCGAGGTAGAGGCGCCGGCCAGGGCCAGGCTCAAGGAGTGGACGGCGGAGCTGGACGCGGCGCTGGACGCCTACTTCGAGGAAACCTGACTCCCGGGCCTGTTCCGGGGGCCGCTCCCGGGACAGGCCCCGGAACCGGAACCCAGCGCGGGGCCGAGCCGGACCGGGACCGGGGACGAGCCCCGGGAGCGGGGCCCGTCCCGGGCCCGGCCGTGCCCGCCGCGCGTTCGGTCCGGGCCGCACGACGGTTACCGGCAGGCCGCGCGTGTCCCCCGGAGGTACGGGCCCGCCCGGCCCCCTCCCGTGTGCCCGCACGGAGCCCGCTCGCCCGAGGACACGTCCGGGCGTCGCTCCGTGCCGCCGTGCCGTGCTGCTCACCGCGCGGGCCGGGCCTGCCTCACACGGGGCCCGGCAGCGTGTCCGCGGCGGCCGGGCCCGTGCGCCAGGTCGTCAGCCCTGAGGGTCGAGGACCACCGAGCGGGTCAGATGCCTCGGGAGGTCGGGGTCGAGGCCCTGGGCCACCGCCCTGGCGATCGCCAGCCGCTGGACCCTGACCAGCTCGGCCAACGGGTCCAGGTCGCTCTCCACCCAGCGGGCGCCCGTCGCCCGTACCTGCTCCGCCAGACCCTCCGGCGCCGCTCCGAACATCCACGTCGCCGTCCCGGCCGTCGCGATGCTGATGGGGCCGTGGCGGTACTCCATCGCCGGATACGACTCCGTCCAGGACAGCGACGCCTCCTTCATCTTGAGCGCCGCCTCGTTGGCCAGCCCCACCGTCCAGCCGCGCCCCAGGAAGCTGAACTGGGTGCAGTCCAGCAGGCCTTCGGGCAGCGGCTCGGCCAGCGCGGCCTCCGCGTCCCGTACGACCGCTTCGGTGTGCAGCCCGAGATGGGCGCGGAACAGGGTGAGCGCGGTGGTGGCGAACCGCGTCTGCACGACGGACCGTTCGTCGGCGAAGTCGAGCAGCACCACGTCGTCAGCGATCTCCGGCACCGGCGTGTCGGGGTCGGCGGTCACCGCCACCGTGCGCGTGGTTCCGCGCAGCCGGGTCAGCAGTTCGAACACCTCGGTCGTCGTCCCCGACCGGGTCAGCGCGACCACACGGTCGTACGTACGGCCGAGGGGGAACTCCGAGGCGGCGAAGGCGTCCGACTCGCCCTGACCGGAGCCCTCGCGGAGCGCCGCGTAGGCCTGGGCGATGTAGTACGAGGTGCCGCAGCCGACGACGGCGACGCGTTCGCCGGGGGCGGGCAGTACCGCCGCCCGGTCGGCCGCGACCCGTACGGCACGGCGCCAGCACGCCGGCTGATCGGCTGTCTCGGTCTCGACATGGGACATGTCTCTGCACTCCGCTTCCGCTGCTGCCGCACGCATGGGTGAATTGATCGCCAGGATGTTCAGTTCTGCATGCTATAGGGGTCAATCAAGCAAGAACAAGCATCGAGTGAGCAGCGGCCCGACGGGGGTGGGGGCTCTTTTCAGTCATACTCCGGCACTGGTCGGCTCGTTCCGATTCGCCCACGGCTGAGCGGGTAGCCCCCTGCCTCGTCCGGCCAACCCATCTCATCTCGCGACGAATCACCCAGGAGGCGCGGGGTGACTCGGAGAAAGGAGATGGCGCGTGAGTGGTGGATCGCCCGGAGGGCAGGCGATTTCGCGCCACCGGTCGTAGGGAATGGCTGAGTTCGAACGTGCGGCCGGTTCCCGGTCGGCATAATCGGCCCATGTCGATCACGGGTGGGGACGTCGTTGACCTCGGCACGGGCTTGTACGCCTGGCTGCCGCCGAAACGTGGCTGGGGGCTGGCCAACTGCGGTCTGCTCGTGTCGCCACGCGGGGGGCTCTGGATCGACACCCCGTACGACTCCGTGCTCGCCGGCCAGTTCCTCGCCGAGAGCGAGAAGCGCCTCCCCGCCGGAGCGGGTGTCGACCGCATCGTCGTCACCCACGCCAACGGCGACCACTTCTGGGGCGCCGGTGTGCTCCCGGACGCGGAGATCATCGCGACCCGCGAGGCCAGGGAGCACATCCACTACGACCCCACCCCGCAGCAGCAGCACGCGCTGGTCACCGGGAGCGACCCGGCCACCCCCCTCGGCGCCTACCTCGGCCGTCACTTCGGCGTCTTCGACTGGTCGTCCACCGAACCCGTGCAGCCCACCACCTACTTCACCGGGGAGCTCGAACTGACCCTGGGCGAGTACGCCGTCCAGATCACGGCCCTGCCGCCCGCGCACACCGCCGGTGACCTGATGGTCCACCTGCCCGCCCAGCGCGCGGTGTTCAGCGGCGACGTCATCTTCTCCTCCAGCGCGGACCAGCCGGGCGACCACCCGGTGCACTGGGCCGGCCCCCTGAGCAACGTGGTCGCCGCGTGCGAGCAGGTGCTCGCCACCGGCGCCGAGGTGATCGTGCCCGGTCACGGTCCGGTGCTCGACCGGGCCGGGGTGCACGAGCACATCGGCTACCTCTCCTACGTACGCGAACGCGCCCACGCCCTCCACGCCGCCGGGGTGCCCGCGCTCGAAGCCGCCCGCCGGGTGATCGCCGAGGGCCGCTACCCGGCGCTCGGGCTGCCCGAGCGCCTGGTGGTGACCATCGGGAGCGAGTACCGGCACCTCGACGGCTCCGACATGCCCGGCGTCCTCCAGGTGATGGCGGAGGTGGCGGCCGTCGCGCACGAGACGGAGCCGGCCCTGACCGGCGGCGCCGAGTGACGGCCGGCCGGAGAGGAAGCCGGTCGCGCGACCCCCTCCCGACGACCAGGGCCTGGTGACGCCGTGCTCCCATGGATCGTGGCGCTGGCCGCAGTCGTCACGGCGATCTGGCACGGCGTACGGGCCTACCAGGCCGGCCGCGCCGCGTACGCGGCGTCGGCCCGCGCCGAACTGGCGGACCGCCAGGCACGGGCGGCCGAGGCCCGCACCCTCGCCCTGACCGAGGAGATACGCCAGCTCGCCGAGCGACGGATACCCGCCGCGGCCACCGCGCTGTCCCACCGGACCGCACCCGTCCCGGGACTGCGCGAGGCGGCCGACGTCGAGGGAGACGCCGCACGCCTGCTGACCGAGGTGGTCCGGGCCGCGCGCACGGCGATCCTCGAAGAGCGAGGACGGGTCGACGCGGCGGCCAGAGCGGCCATGCGCGGCACCTCCGCCAAGATCCAGTCCCTGCTCAACCAGTCCCAGCACCTGCTGCACGAACTCCAGCACGAGTACGACGACCCGCGCATCCTGCAGCTGGACTTCCGCAACGAACTCGCGCTGCGCCGTACCCAGGCCACCGCGGTGCTCTGCGACGCCTGGCCGGGGCTCGCCCGGCAGAACTCCTCCCTCGTCGAGATCGTGCTCGGTGCCCAGTCCCGGGTCGGCGGATACGAGCGGATCAAGGTCGCCAACCATCTGCGCCAGGAGCGGCTGGCCCTGGTCGCCCGCGCCGCCGAACCCCTGGCGATCGCACTGGCCGAACTTCTGGCCAACGCCACGGCCTACTCGCACCCGGACACCGAGGTGCCGGTGACGGTCCAGCAGGCCGCGGGGCGCGGTGCGCTGGTCCTGGTCGACGACGCCGGGATCGGCATGGACGACGACGCGCTGAAGCGGGCCCGGGCGCTGCTGGCCGGTCCCTCCGAAGTCCTGCTGACCGAGCTGGGGGACCCGCCGCAGACCGGTTTCGCGGTGGTGGGGCGGCTGGTCGCCAGGTACG
>NZ_KL585423.1:153157-153493 GCF_000721935.1 Streptomyces sp. NRRL WC-3549 | reverse complement strand
CCCCTGCCACATCGAGCCGTCACCGTACGGGGGGATGCGGGCGATGCTGCGCGTTCCGGCCCACCTGCTCACCGTGATGGACGACGACAGGACCCTGTCCGTGCTCGCCCCGGCACCGGTGCCCGCACGCCCTCCCGCCGACCGGGGGAGCCAAGCCGCCCGCGAGGACGACGCGGTGGACGAGGACGGGACCACCGGCCGGTCCGCGGACGGCGGTACGGGCCGGGGCCCGGACACGTCCACGGACGGTGACACGGGCGGGGGCCCAGGCGTGAGAAGTGAAGGCGGGGCGGCCGTCCCCACCCCGGCCCCGGCCGAGGCCCCCGTCCCGGCGGA
>NZ_KL585423.1:152204-152929 GCF_000721935.1 Streptomyces sp. NRRL WC-3549 | reverse complement strand
TGCACCCGCACTGCCCAGCCGGCGCCGCCGGGCCCGGCGGACGGCCCCCCGGGACACCACGACCCCCCGGGGCACGGAGACGGCCCCGGAGGCGGACCTCCGTACGCCCGAACGGGCCGGGGCCTCCTGGACCGCCCTCCAGCAGGGCACCCTCAGCGGCAGGAGCGCGACCGCTCCCTCAGCATCCTCATCGGACGACCAAGGAGACGACGAGACGTGAGCGCCACCCCCACCACCGGTGAACTCGCCTGGGTGCTGACCCCTCTGCTGGAGCTCCCGGGCGTACAGCACGCGGTGGTCGCCACCGGCGACGGGCTCGTCGAAGGCGCGTCGCCCGGTCTGGAGCGCGCCTCCGCCGAACGCGTCGCCGCGATGACCGCCACCCTGCACGCCGCCGCCCGCGCCTTCACCACCGCCTTCACCGACGTGGACGCACCCCGCCTGGCGCAGACCGTCGTGGAGTCCGACCTGGGCTTCGCCGTCGTCGTACCCGCCGGCCGGAACACCACGCTGGCCCTGTTCGCGGCCCCCGACGCCCACCTGGGCAACATCGCCTACCAGATGCAGGTGCAGGTCACCGCGCTCACCCGGGCCATGCACGCACCCACCCGCCGACCGGACGCCACCGCCCGGCCATGACCCCCGGCCCAGGCCGCCGCCTGATTCCCGCCTACCTGGTCACCCAGGGGCGCCCCGCACCCTCCGGTCCCCCGCTGGACCGGCTC
>NZ_KL585423.1:148820-151979 GCF_000721935.1 Streptomyces sp. NRRL WC-3549 | reverse complement strand
GCCCGGCTCGCCGTGCTCCTGCGCACGGACGCGGGCCTGCCGCCCGGCGCCGGCGCGGAACAGCGCCGGCTGTGTGAACTCCTGGACCCGGGAGCCCTCACGGTCGTCGAGTGCGCCGCCCACCTGGAACTGCCGGTCAGCGCCACCGTCTTCCTGGCCACGGACCTCGTGGCCTCCGGACACCTGCGCGCCCGGCCACCGATACCCCGTGCCGGTGAGATCGACCGGTCGCTCGTCGAGAGGCTGCTCGTTGGACTCCGTTCCCTCCACTGACCGGGGCGGCGTCGGCTATCTGCCGAGTGCCGCCGAGACCCTGATGAAACTCGTCGTCACGGGTCCCTTCGGCGTGGGCAAGACGACCCTGATCCGGACCCTCTCGGAGATCGAGACCCTGCACACCGAGGAGGCGATGACGCAGGCCGGCGAGGGGCTCGACGACACCGCCGGGCTCCCGCAGAAGACCACGACGACGGTCGCCGTCGACTTCGGCCGGCTCACCGTCCAGGACGACCTGGTGCTGTACATGTTCGGCACCCCCGGCCAGGAACGGTTCCTCCCCCTCTGGGAGGACATCGCGCGCGGCGCGCTCGGCGCCCTGGTCATGGTCGACACCCGGCGGCTGGAGGACTCCTTCTCCGTCATGGACATGGTGGAGGAGCAGGGGTTGCCGTACGCCGTCGCCGTCAACCGCTTCCCCGACGCGCCCGCCCACCCGGACGAGGTCCTGCGCAAGCACCTCGACCTCGACCCGCACACCCCCCTGGTGCAGTGCGACGCCCGCGAACGGCGCGGCAGCATCGACGCCCTGATCGCCCTCGCCGAGCACGCGCTGACCCGGCTCCCCGCACCCCAGGAAACCTCATGACCCGGACCGCTCCCGGCACGGGGCCCTCGCCGTACGAGCCCCTGGCGCTCTACGGCCCCGACTTCGCCGCCGATCCGCACGGCCACTACCGCAGGCTCCGTGCCCAGGGGCCGCTGGGACGGGTCCGGATCGCCCCCGGCGTCGACGCCCTCCTCGTCACCGACTACCAGGCGGCCGTCGACCTGCTGCGCGACACCGACACCTTCTCCAAGGACCCGCGCGCCTGGCAGGCGGGCATACCCGACGACTCGCCGGTCCTGCCCGTGCTCGGCCACCGGCCGACCGCCCTCTTCTCCGACGGCGCGGTCCACGCGCGGTACCGCGAGGCCGTCAACGACACCCTCGCCCTGCTCGAACCCCACCTGCTGAGGTCCTACGTGGCTCAGGCCGCGCAACGGTTCATCGCCACGTTCTCGGGTACCGGCACCGGCGACCTGATCGCCCAGTACGCCCGCCTGCTGCCCCTGCACGTCTTCACCGCGTGCTTCGGCGTGGCCCCGCAGGACGGCGAGCGGCTGCTGCGCGGCGTCGCCGGCATGATGGACTCCGCCGGGAACGCGGCCGCCGCCTACGCCGACCTCGTCGCCGTGGTCGCCGACCTCGTCGCCGAACGCCGGGCCCGGCCCGGCCGGGACCTCACCACCTACCTGCTCGCGCACCCGGCGGGCCTGGACGACGACGAGGCCGTCCGCCAGATCACGCTCATCATGAGCGCGGGCCACGACCCGACGACCAACCTGATCGGCAACGCGCTGCTGCGCATGCTCAGCGACACCGGTTACGGCGGGTCGCTGCACGGCGGCGCCATGACGGCACGTGAGGCGATCGACGAGGTGCTGATGTGTATAAGAGACAGGTTCCACGGTGTCCCGCTGCGGGCCGGCCAGTTGGTCCTGGTCTCCTTCGCCGCCGCCAACACGCAGTCGCCGCCGGCCGTCTCGGACCCCGCGGTGCGGTCCGGCGACGGGGCGCACCTGGCCTGGTCGACGGGACCGCACCGGTGCCCGGCGAAGCAGCCCGCCCTGCTGATGGCGATGACCGCGATCGAACAGATCACCAGCCAGCTCTGTGACCTGGAACTGGCCGTCGAACCCTCGGAGTTGCTCTGGCGACCGGGCCCCTTCCACCGTGCGCCGGCGCACCTGCCGGTGCGGTTCACCCCTCTCGACACCCTCCCCGAGGCCTCCGCCGGTGCCGGACGGGGAGGCGCCGATCCCGTTCCGGCCCGTGTCGGTGGTACGCCGAACGGGTGAGGGACGAGAGAATTGCCCGATGAACAGCGAGCGCAGCCGGCGCACAGCCGACCGGCAAACGGACGGGGTGGTCCTGTGAGCAGGTACGACAGGTACGACGCCACCGACGAACAGTGGGAGGGGCTCGCCCAGGTCGTACCGCTCCGGGGGCGTAACGAGTGGCCGTCCCGAGTCGACCACCGGACGGTCCCCGACCGGCAGGAAGCCGCCGAGCAGCGGCGGATGGTCGTGCTGAGGGTGCAGGTGTTCGCGGACGCCCGCGAGGTCGCCGAGTACCTGGTGGCGCAGATCCCCGTGCTGCTCGACCTGACCGGTGCGGAGAGCGATGTGGCCAAGCGGATCCTGGACTTCAGCAGCGGTGTGGTGTTCGGGCTCGGCAGCGGTATGCACCGCGTCGACCGCAACGTCTTCCTGCTGGCACCGACGGGTATGGAGGTCGAGGGGGTCACCGCGGCGGGCCTGCCCCAGGGGTAGGGGCGCGTGTCCCGGCACAGGGAGGGGCGGCGTCCTCGCACCGGGGGAGGGCGGTGTGCCCGCGTCGCCGGAAGGGCGGCGGTACCTCGAAGGTAGGAAGGTCGTGCGGACGGAACGGTTCGCCGGTCACCGGTGTGCGTACGGTCCGCTCATGACTGTGATCCCCACGGGGAGTTCGACCCCGTTGCCGTCGCCGCGCCCCTCCGCGACGACGCCGTCCACGATGCCGGAACCTCCGCGCGGGCCCCGGGGCGCGGCTCGTCCCGTCGTCAGTGAGCTACGGCTCGGCTCCTTCGCCGCGCACCGGCGCGCCGTCGTCCCGCTGAGCCCGTTCACCCTGCTCACCGGGGCGAGCGGCAGCGGGAAGTCGACGGCCCTGTGCGGGTACGAGGCCCTGGCCCGGCTCGCCGCCGGCGACCCGCTGGAGGAGGTGTTCCCCGATCCGGCGGCCTGGGTGCCCGAACGGTCCGGGGCCGACGCCCAGGGGCGGCGGGGCTTCCGGCTCGGCTGCACCGTCGACGGCCCGGCCGGGCCGGTGGAGCTCGAACTGGCCGTCCAG
Source organism: Streptomyces sp. NRRL WC-3549 (assembly GCF_000721935.1). Taxonomy (GTDB): domain Bacteria; phylum Actinomycetota; class Actinomycetes; order Streptomycetales; family Streptomycetaceae; genus Streptomyces. The sequence continues at coordinate 148,828 of NZ_KL585423.1, read as the reverse complement.
GCCGAGCT
>NZ_KL585423.1:147213-148601 GCF_000721935.1 Streptomyces sp. NRRL WC-3549 | reverse complement strand
CGGCGAGCGGCTGTCGCGCCGTGGCGAGCGGCTGCTGGACACGGCGCTGCGCGATCCGCGCCGGTCCGTCGTGCAGGCCGCCTGGCACAGGTCGGGCCCGGCCGTCACCCGGGCCCCGTTCCCCGACGACCGGCTGGCCACCGCGTTGCTGCCCCTGCGGGTGGCGGGCACCACGCCGGGGGAGCTGCGGGTGCTGGGAGCGGCGGAGCAGGTGGTCGTGGCGCTGAGGTCGGCCTTCGCCTGCGATCCGCAGCCGTGGGGGATGCGAGCCGCCGTGCCGCTCGGCGAGGGGCGGCTCACCTCCTCCTGCGACAACCTCGCCGATGTCCTCAACCGCACGCACAGCCAGTGCGCGCAGCGGCACGCCAGGCTGGTGGCCACCGCCGACGCGGGATGTGCGGGCCCGGTGACCGGGCTGGGCGTCGACCACCTGGCGGACGGCACCGTGCGGGCCCTGGTGGGGCGCGGCCTGGGGCACAGCACGCCCCTCGGACGGCTCGGTGACGGGGAGTTGCGCTACCTGGCCCTCGCCCTGGTCCTGTTGACCGGGCCGCACGTCCTGGTGGTGGAACCCGCGGCGGAGGTGCCCGCGGCGATGCAGGCGCTGACGGTCCTGGCCGACGGGTTCGACCGGAGCATGGACGCGCGGCAGACGCGGGAGCTGCTGGCGTTGGCGGCCTCGATCTGCGCGGGCGGGCACATGCGTGTCCTGGGCACGGTCACGGAGGCCACCGCCGCGGTGGCCCGGGCGACCGCGGGCGTGGCAGTGGTAGACCTGACACCGTGACGGACGGATGCGGGGCGGGACAGGGCATGGCGGAACTGAGCCGGAGGCTGGCCGATTTCGCGGCGGCCCGGGACTGGGGGCAGTACCACACCCCGAAGAACCTGGTGGCCGCCCTGAGTGTGGAGGCGTCCGAGCTCCAGGAGATCTTCCAGTGGCTGACGCCCGAGCAGTCGTCGCGGGTGATGGAGGACGCCGGTACGGCGCACCGCGTCGAGGACGAGGTGGCGGACGTCCTGGCGTATCTGCTGCAGTTCTGCGAGGTGCTCGGCATCGACCCGCTGGCGGCCCTGGCCGCCAAGATCGAGCGGAACGAGACGCGCTTCCCCGTACCGGATCCTTCTCCTTCCCCGCATCGTCACTCTTCGGAGTGATCGACTTATCCACAATCGGATCCCTGTCCACAGATTACCGACTTCCTCTGGCTTTCCGGTGCCTCTCAGCTCACTGTGGGTAATGAAGAAGTGAGCGGCATTCCCGGTGCGTTCGCGGCCGGGGTCGTGCGGACCGCCGTGCGGACGGCGGAGACGACGGGGGCAGTACATGGAAGCGGAGCGGTTGATCGAGGTGGGTCGGCGGGCCCTTGCGGCGAGCCGTGGGGCGC
>NZ_KL585423.1:145363-147035 GCF_000721935.1 Streptomyces sp. NRRL WC-3549 | reverse complement strand
GAGCCGTGGGGCGCCCGCCGTGATGGCGGAGGCGTGGCAGGCGCAGGCCCTCGCCCGGGCGGTCGGAGGGCGGCTGGCGTCCTGCGGACCGGCCGAAGTACGGACCGAGGCGCGCGAGCTCGGCGAGACGAGCGGCCCCGCCACCGCGGTGCCCGACCACCCGGTGGTCCCGGCCGGCGAGGTCAGGGCGCGCCTTCTCACGGAAGTCGCCGACGTGCGGGTCGCGTTGACGTCTCTTGCCCGTCTGCTCGGTGAGGTGGGGATCGCGCTGGTGGGGATCGCCTGTGACACGGAGGACGGGCTCTACTGGCAGTGCATCGAGGCGATAGACGCGGTCGACGAGTCGGTGGACCGGGTGCACGCCATGCTGCGACGGCTCGCCGAGCTGCCCCACGACCACGGGACCGTGGGGGAAGGCGAGCACGAGCACGGCCGGGGAGGCGGTCCTGGCCCCGAGCGGGAGTCCGGCCATGAGCGGGAGTCCGGCCCCGAGCGGGAGTCCGGCCATGAGCGGGACGGCCCTTGTGTGGCGCTCGGGAGGCGAGCGGAATCGCGGCCCGTCACGTCGTGAGCGGGCCCCGGGAGCCCTGGCCGGGCTCCCGGGGCCGCCCCCGAGCCGCCACGACAGGTGGGGGCGGGAGGGGAGCGCGGGGACGGCGGCCGCGAAGGTGCAGGATGGAGACATGGATCTTCGAATCTTCACCGAGCCCCAGCAAGGGGCGAGCTACGACACCCTGCTCCGCGTCGCCAAGGCCACCGAGGAGCTCGGCTTCGACGCCTTCTACCGCTCCGACCACTACCTGCGCATGGGATCCGGCGACGGGCTGCCCGGGCCGACCGACGCGTGGATCACCCTGGCCGGACTGGCCCGCGAGACCAAGCGCATCCGTCTGGGCACCCTGATGACGGCGGGCACCTTCCGCCTGCCCGGTGTCCTGGCCATCCAGGTGGCCCAGGTCGACCAGATGTCCGGCGGCCGGGTCGAGCTGGGCCTGGGCGCGGGCTGGTTCGAGGAGGAGCACAAGGCGTACGGCATCCCCTTCCCGAAGGAGAAGTTCGGCCGGCTGGAGGAGCAGCTGGCGATCGTCACGGGCCTGTGGGAGACCGAGGTCGGCAAGACCTTCAGTTACGACGGCACCTTCTACCAGCTCACCGACTCGCCCGCGCTGCCCAAGCCGGCCCAGGCCAAGGTGCCGGTCCTGATCGGCGGGCACGGCGCGGTCCGCACCCCGCGGCTCGCCGCTCAGTACGCGGACGAGTTCAACATCCCGTTCGCGTCCCTGGAGGACAGCGAGAAGCAGTTCGGCCGGGTCAAGGACGCGGCCAGGGCGGCGGGCCGTGCGCCGGACGACCTGGTGTACTCCAACGCCCTGGTGGTCTGCGTGGGCAAGGACGACGCGGAGGTGGCACGCCGGGCGTCCGCCATCGGCCGTGAGGTCGAGGACCTCCGGGCGAACGGACTGGCCGGCTCACCCGCCGAGGTGGTCGACAAGATCGGCCGGTACGCCGCGATCGGAGCGTCCCGGATCTACCTCCAGGTCCTGGACCTGGACGACCTGGACCACCTGGAGCTGATCTCCTCACAGGTCCAGTCGCAGCTGAACTGAGAACGACGGGGTGAACGGGTCCGGCGCACCGGACCCGTTCACGGAAGCGCCAGGGAGAGGAGCTG
>NZ_KL585423.1:142729-145143 GCF_000721935.1 Streptomyces sp. NRRL WC-3549 | reverse complement strand
CGAGCCGGGCCGGGTTCCGTACGAGCCGGGCCGGGTTCCGGACGAGCCGGGCCGGGTCCCGGACGAGCAGGGGGTTCCGCGCGCGTCGGACGGGAACCCGGGCGGGGCGCCGACGCGTACGCTCGCCGGTGCGCTCGCCGCCGGGGAGTTCCTCGTGCTGGACGGCGGCCTCTCCAACCAGCTCCAGGCGCAGGGGTGCGACCTCTCCGACGCGCTGTGGTCGGCCCGTCTGCTGGTGGACGCGCCCCAGCAGATCGAGGCCGCCCACGCCGCATACGTCCGGGCCGGTGCCCAGGTGCTCATCACCGCCGGCTACCAGGCCACGTTCGAGGGGTTCGAGCGGCGCGGTATCGGGCGGGAGCGGGCGGCGGGGCTGATGGCCGACAGCGTGGAGCTGGCCCGGCGCGCAGCCTCGGTCAGCGGCCGTGAGGTGTGGGTCGCCGCGTCCGTCGGGCCGTACGGGGCGATGCTCGCGGACGGCAGCGAGTACCGCGGCCGCTACGGGCTGACCGTCCGCGAGCTGGAGCGCTTCCACCGCCCCCGGGTGGAGGCCTTGGCCGCGGCGGCCCCCGACGCGCTGGCCCTGGAGACGGTGCCGGACACCGACGAGGCCGAGGCGCTGCTGGGTGCCGTGCGGGGCTGCGGGGTGCCGGTGTGGCTCTCGTACACCGTGGCGGGGGAGTGCACCCGGGCCGGTCAGCCACTGGCCGAGGCGTTCGCTCTGGCGGCGGGCGAGGACCAGGTGATGGCGGTCGGGGTCAACTGCTGTGACCCGGCGGACGCGGGACGGGCGGTGGAGGTGGCCGCGGCCGTGACCGGGAAGCCGGTCGTGGTCTACCCCAACAGCGGTGAGGCGTGGGACGCGGCGGCCCGGGGGTGGACGGGGCGCGGCACCTTCGACCCGGTACGGGTCGGGGACTGGCGGCGGGCGGGGGCCCGGCTGGTCGGCGGCTGCTGCCGGGTCGGCCCGTCCGGCATCAGGGAACTGGCCGCCGCACAGGTTCCGCCGGGGCCGTGAAAATGCCTGGTGGGAGGTGGAGCCAGAGACCATACTCGGACGCGTGTTCCTGACGATCAGTACGACCGGCAGCCCTGGGCGCCCCGCCACCGATCTCGGATTCCTGCTGCACAAGCACCCCGGGAAGGCGCAGGCGTTCTCCACCTCGCACGGCACCGCGCACGTCTTCTATCCGGAGGCGTCCGAGGAGCGTTGCACGGCCGCGTTGCTCCTTGAGGTGGATCCCGTCGCCCTCGTGCGGCGCGGCAAGGGCAAGGGCCGGGGCGGCGCACCGGACGCGGCGCTCGCGCAGTACGTCAACGACCGCCCGTACGCGGCGCCTTCGCTGCTCTCGGTCGCCATGGCCGCGGTCTTCAAGTCCGCGCTCAACGGGGTCTGCCGGGCGCTGCCGGACCGGGCCCGGGATCCGTTGCCGCTGCGCGTCGAGGTGCCCGCCCTCCCGGCCCGCGGAGGGGCCGAGCTGGTGCGGAAGCTGTTCGGGCCGCTCGGCTGGACCCAGGTGGACGCCGTGGCCGTGCCGTTGGACGAGCGCTTCCCCCAGTGGGGCGCCTCACGTTACGTACGGCTCGTGCTGGAGGGGGAGATGAGGCTGGTGGACGCCCTCCGCCAGCTGTACGTGCTCCTTCCGGTGCTCGACGACGCCAAGCACTACTGGGTCGCGCCCGACGAGGTGGACAAGCTGCTGCGGGCCGGCGAGGGCTGGCTGGCCGGCCACCCCGAGCAGAAGCTGATCACCAGCCGCTATCTCTCCCGCCGCTGGGGCCTGACCCGGCAGGCGATGGAGCGCCTCGAACTGGTGCGGCTGGCGGAGTCCGACGACCTGGAGGTGGAGAGCGTCGACAACGCGGTGGACGAGACCACCGACACGGAGGAGAGGCCGGTACCGCTGGCCGAGCGGCGCCGTGAGGCGATCCTGACGGCGTTGCGCACCGCCGGGGCCCACCGGGTGCTGGACCTCGGCTGCGGGCAGGGTCAGCTGGTGCAGGCGCTGCTCAAGGACGGGCGCTACACGGAGATCGTGGGCGTCGACGTGTCGATGCGCGCCCTGGCCGTCGCCGCACGCCGGCTGAAGCTGGACAGGATGGGGGAGCGCCAGGCCGGCCGCGTCACGCTCCGGCAGGGCTCGCTCAGCTACACCGACAAGCAGCTCACGGGGTACGACGCGGCGGTGCTCAGCGAGGTGATCGAGCACCTCGACCTGGAGCGGCTGCCGGCCCTGGAGTACGCCGTGTTCGGCGCGGCCCGTCCCAGGACCGTCCTCGTGACCACTCCGAACGTCGAGTACAACGTCCGCTGGGAGACGCTCCCGGCCGGGCACCTACGCCACGGTGACCACCGCTTCGAGTGGACCCGGGCCGAGTTCGGGGACTGGGCACGGTCTGTCTCTTATACACAT
>NZ_KL585423.1:134429-142520 GCF_000721935.1 Streptomyces sp. NRRL WC-3549 | reverse complement strand
TCAGAGATGTGTATAAGAGACAGGATACGGGGTGGAGTTCGTCCCGGTCGGCCCGGACGACCCCGAGGTGGGGCCGCCCACGCAGATGGCCGTGTTCACGAGGACCGCGCCGGACAGCGAGACGGCACACGGGAAGGCGCGCCAGGAGACGCACGAGAAGGCGCACGGCGATGCGCACGGGAAGACGAAGGAGGCGAAGGCCGCATGACCGGAACCGCTCGCACGACGGGCACCACCCCACGCAGGCTCCCGGTGACCGACCTGTCCCTCGTCGTGCTCATCGGCGCCACCGGATCGGGCAAGTCCACTTTCGCTCGCACCCACTTCAAGCCCACCGAGGTCATCTCCTCGGACTTCTGCCGGGGCCTGGTCGCCGACGACGAGAACGACCAGAGCGCCGGCGCCGACGCCTTCGACGTCCTGCACCACATCGCCGGCAAGCGCCTGGCCGCCGGCCGGCTCACCGTCGTCGACGCCACCAACGTCCAGTCCGAGAGCCGCAAGCAGCTCGTGCGACTGGCCAGGGAGTACGACGTCCTGCCCATCGCGATCGTGCTGGACGTGCCGGAGGAGGTCTGCCTCGCGCGCAACGCGCGGCGTCCCGAGCGGGCGGGGATGCCCCGCCACGTCGTCCGGCGCCACCGGCGCGAACTGCACCGCTCCCTGCGCGGACTGGAACGCGAGGGCTTCCGCAAGGTGCACGTCCTGCGCGGTGAGGAGGAGGTCGCCGCCGCGGAGATCGTCCTGGAGCGCCGCTACAACGACCTCCGCCACCTCACCGGCCCCTTCGACATCGTCGGTGACGTCCACGGCTGCAGCTCCGAGCTGGAGACCCTGCTCGCCGAGCTCGGTTACGTCGACGGCGCGCACCCCGAGGGGCGTACCGCCGTGTTCGTCGGCGACCTCGTCGACCGGGGCCCCGACAGCCCCGGGGTGCTGCGCCGCGTCATGTCCATGGTCGCCTCGGGCAACGCCCTGTGCGTTCCCGGCAACCACGAGAACAAGCTGGGCCGTTACCTCAAGGGACGCAAGGTCCAGCACACCCACGGACTGGCCGAGACCGTCGAGCAGCTGGAGCGGGAGGACGCCGAGCACCCCGAGTTCCGCGCGGAGGTCGCGGAGTTCATCGACGGGCTGGTCAGCCACTACGTCCTGGACGAGGGCAAGCTGGTCGTCTGCCATGCCGGGCTGCCCGAGAAGTACCACGGCCGCACGTCGGGCCGGGTCCGTTCGCACGCGCTGTACGGGGACACGACCGGGGAGACCGACGAGTTCGGCCTGCCCGTGCGCTACCCGTGGGCCGAGGAGTACCGGGGCCGCGCCGCCGTGGTCTACGGGCACACGCCCACGCCCACCGCGGCCTGGCTCAACAACACCCTGTGCCTGGACACCGGTGCGGTCTTCGGCGGCAGGATGACCGCGCTGCGCTGGCCGGAGCGCGAGATCGTCGACGTACCGGCCGAGCGGGTCTGGTACGAGCCGGTGAAGCCGCTGACCACCGAGGCGCCCGGGGGCCGGGAGGGCCGGCCGCTGGACCTCGCCGACGTGCAGGGCCGCCGGGTCGTGGAGACCCGCCACATGGGCCGTGTCGCGGTGCGCGAGGAGAACGCGGCGGCGGCGCTGGAGGTGATGAGCCGGTTCGCCGTCGACCCCAGGCTGCTGGCCTATCTCCCGCCGACCATGGCCCCGACCGCCACCTCCCGGGAGGAGGGGTATCTGGAACACCCGGCGGAGGCCTTCGCGCAGTACCGGGCCGACGGCGTCACCCGGGTCGTGTGCGAGGAGAAGCACATGGGCTCACGCGCGGTGGCCCTGGTCTGCCGCGACGCGGACGCCGCCCGTGCGCGTTTCGGTACCGGGGGCACCTCCCGCCCTGCCGGCGGGGCGGAAGAACCCGCCGGCGCGCTGTACACCCGCACCGGACGGCCGTTCCTGGACGACGGCGCCCTCACCGGCACGGTCCTCGACCGCCTCCGCGCCGCGGTGTCCGCCGCCGGACTCTGGGAGGAGTGGGACACCGACTGGGTGCTGCTGGACGCCGAGCTGATGCCCTGGTCCCTCAAGGCGGGCGGGCTCCTGCGCTCGCAGTACGCGGCCGTGGGCGCCGCGTCCGGCGCGGTCCTGCCCGTGGCGGAGGCGGCCCTGGCCGCGGCGGCGGCGCGGGGCGTGGACGTCGGCGGCCTGGCGGCGCGGCAGCGGGCCGAGGACGCGGCGGCCTTCACCGAGGCCTACCGCCGATACTGCTGGAGCACCGAAGGGATCGACGGGGTCCGGATCGCGCCGTTCCAGATCCTCGCCGTGCAGGGGCGCTCGCTGGCCGCGGTGCCGCACGACGAGCAGCTGGCCTGGGTGGACCGCCTCGTCGAGCACGACCCGACCGGGCTGCTCCAGGGCACCCGGCGCCTCGTGGTCGACACGGGTGACGAGGCATCCGTGCGCTCCGGCACGGACTGGTGGCTGGAGATGACGGGACGCGGCGGCGAGGGCATGGTCGTCAAGCCGCTCGGCGCCCTCGTACGGGACGCCAAGGGGCGGCTCGTCCAGCCCGGTGTCAAGGTGCGCGGCCGGGAGTACCTGCGGATCGTCTACGGCCCGGAGTACACCCGGCCGGAGAACCTGGAGCGGCTGCGTTCCCGGTTCCTGGGCCACAAGCGGTCCCTGGCCCTGCGCGAGTACGCCCTCGGGCTGGAGGCCCTGGAGATGTGTATAAGAGACAGACCCCCGGCTGTGAACCCGGGGACGGTCCGTACGACAAGTGGTGGGCGGTTCGCGGGGTGAACGGCGGGCCGTGTGGTCAGGATGAAGGCATGGGATTCCATGTCGACTCCGAGGCCGGGCGGCTGCGCCGCGTCATCCTGCACCGCCCCGATCTGGAGCTCAAGCGGCTCACCCCGAGCAACAAGGACGCGCTCCTCTTCGACGACGTGCTGTGGGTGCGCAGGGCCAGGGAGGAGCACGACGGCTTCGCCGGTGTGCTGCGCGACCGCGGTGTGGAGGTCCACCTCTTCGGTGACCTGCTCCGCGAGTCGCTCGGCATCCCGGCGGCGCGGCGGCTCGTGCTCGACCGGGTCTTCGACGAGAAGGCGTACGGTCCGCTGGCCACCGAGCACCTGCGGACCGTGTTCGAGGAGCTGCCCTCCGCCGAACTGGCCGAGGCCCTGGTCGGAGGGATGACGAAACGGGAGTTCCTGGAGCGGCACACCGAACCGACCTCGGTCCGCTTCCACGTCATGGACCTGGACGACTTCCTCCTCGACCCGCTGCCCAACCACCTGTTCACCCGGGACACCTCGGCCTGGATCTACGACGGGGTGTCCATCAACGCGATGCGGTGGCCGGCCCGGCAGCGGGAGACGGTCCACTTCGAGGCGATCTACCGGCACCACCCGCTGTTCACCGGCCCCGAGGCGGGTGTCTTCCACCACTGGTCCCAGGGGCAGGACGACTACCCCTCCACCATCGAGGGCGGCGACGTCCTCGTCATCGGCCGGGGCGCGGTCCTCATCGGGATGAGCGAACGCACCACCCCGCAGGCCGTGGAGATGCTCGCGCGGGGCCTCTTCGACGCCGGGTCGGCCCGGACGATCGTGGCCCTGGACATGCCCAAGCGGCGTGCGCTCATGCACCTCGACACGGTGATGACGATGATCGACGGTGACACCTTCACCCAGTACGCGGGGCTCGGGATGCTCCGGTCCTACACGATCGAGCCGGGCAGCGGTCCCCGGGAGCTCAAGGTCACCGACCACCCGCCGGAGCACATGCACCGGGCCATCGCCGCCGCACTGGGCCTGGACACCATCCGGGTGCTCACCGCCACCCAGGACGTCCACGCCGCCGAGCGCGAGCAGTGGGACGACGGCTGCAACGTCCTCGCCGTGGAGCCCGGGGTGGTCGTCGCCTACGAGCGCAACGCCACCACCAACGGCTATCTGCGCCGCGAGGGCATCGAGGTCATCGAGATCCGGGGCAGCGAACTGGGCCGCGGCCGGGGCGGCCCGCGCTGCATGAGCTGCCCGGTGGTGCGCGACCCGGTATGACCCGGCCGGACCGGGGCGGAGCCCCGACCGCGCCGACCAGGAGAGAGCCCGGGCCGACCGGGGGAGCGCACCGGATCCGGGGCGGGAGGGAGGAACGCACCAGGCCTGTATAGCGATGCGGGTGCTCGTATACACTTCCAGAATCACCCGTACGCAGCACGCCCGAGCCAGACCCAGGAGCAGCCACCATGGCCCATGACCTCGTAGGCCGCCACTTCGTCAAGGAGCTGGACTTCACGGCCGAGGAGTTCCGCGGCCTGCTCGCTCTGGCCGCCGAGCTCAAGGCCGCCAAGAAGGCGGGCCGGGAGGTGCGGCGGCTGCGCGGCAAGAACATCGCGCTGATCTTCGAGAAGACCTCCACGCGTACCCGCTGCGCCTTCGAGGTGGCCGCCGCCGACCAGGGTGCCTCCACCACGTACCTCGACCCCTCGGGCTCCCAGATGGGGCACAAGGAGTCGGTGAGGGACACGGCGCGAGTGCTCGGGCGGATGTTCGACGGCATCGAGTACCGAGGTGACAGCCAGCAGGTCGTGGAGGAGCTCGCCGCGTACGGCGGGGTCCCGGTCTTCAACGGCCTCACCGACGACTGGCACCCCACGCAGATGCTCGCCGACGTCCTGACGATGACCGAGCACTGCGAGAAGCCGCTGGAGGAGACGGCCTACGCCTACCTCGGCGACGCCCGCTTCAACATGGGCAACTCCTACCTGGTCACCGGCGCCCTGCTCGGCATGGACGTCCGGATCGTCGCGCCCGCCGCCTACTGGCCGGCGCAGGAGGTCGTGGACCGGGCCCACGAGCTCGCCGCGGCCAGCGGGGCGCGCGTCACCCTCACCGAGGACATCGCCGAAGGGGTCCGGGGAGCCGACTTCGTCGCCACCGACGTCTGGGTCTCCATGGGGGAGCCCAAGGAGGTCTGGAGCGAGCGCATCGCGGCCCTCGCGCCCTACGCCGTGACCATGGACGTCCTGCGCGCCACCGGCAACGACGCGGTGAAGTTCCTGCACTGCCTGCCGGCCTTCCACGACCTCGGCACGCGGGTGGCCCGGGAGATCCACGACCAGCACGGTCTGGAGGAGCTGGAGGTCACCGACGAGGTGTTCGAGTCCGCGCACTCCGTCGTCTTCGACGAGGCCGAGAACCGCATGCACACGATCAAGGCCGTCCTGGTCGCCACCCTCGCCGGAGACGACGGGCCGACCGCATGAACATGCACCCAATTGGGTGAACATGCATAGATGTGGCTACGATGATGCCACTTGGTGGGGTTCGGGCTCGCACGCCCGAACCCCGCTTTCCGTTCACGGGCCGGCCCCACAGCCCGTCGACGCCCCCCCACGCAGCACCGGAAGAAGAGAACGCCCGCATGAGTCCGGCCCCCCGCACCCCGCCCCCCGCGAGCCCGCCCCGCAGGCCGGGGGCGCGCGTCAAGAGCCCCGCCCTGCTGCTCGCCGAGTCCGGCGCCGACCTGGAAGGGCACGGCCTCAAGCGCACCATGGGGCTCTTCCAGCTGGTCTGCTTCGGCGTCGGCGCGATCGTCGGCACGGGCATCTTCGTCGGTCTCTCCGACAGCGTCGCCGAGGCGGGACCCGCCGTGGTGATCTCCTTCGTCCTCGCGGCGATCACCTGCATCTTCACCGCGTTCTCCTTCGCGGAGCTCGGCGGCGCCCTCCCGGTGTCCGGCAGCTCGTACTCCTTCGCCTACGCCACCCTCGGCGAGCGCGTCGCCTTCCTGGTGGGCTGGTGCCTGCTGCTGGAGTACGGCGTGTCGGTCTCCGCGGTCGCCGTCGGCTGGAGCCAGTACGTCAACGAGCTGCTGGACAGCCTGGTCGGTCTGCAGCTGCCCGCGGCGCTCTCGGCCGGACCCGGCGACGGCGGCGTCATCAACCTGCCGGCGGTCGTCGTGGTCATGATGGCCGCCACCCTGCTGGTGCGCGGCATCCGGGAGAGCGCGGGCGCCACGGCGGCGATGGCGGTCCTGAAGATCGGCATCCTCATCGCCTTCTGCGCCATCGCCTTCACGGCCTTCCAGGACGGCCACCTCTCGCCGTTCGCCTCCCACGGCGTGGCGGGGGTCACCGCGGGCGCGTCCGTGGCGTTCTTCTCGTACATCGGGTTCGACGCCATCACCACGGCCGGCGAGGAGGTCAAGAACCCCCGGCGGAACATCCCGATCGCGATCATGATCTGCATCGGGCTCGTCACCCTGCTCTACTGCGCCGTCGCCCTCGGTGCCATCGGCGCCCTGGGGGAGGACGCCGTCTCCGGCAAGCCGGCCGCGCTCTCGCTCGTCGTCGACCAGGTCACCGACTCGTCCGTCGGCGGCGGGATCATCGCCTTCGGCGCCGTCGTCGCGATCGCCTCCGTGGTGCTCGCCGTGATGTACGGGCAGACCCGGATCCTGATGTCGATGTCCCGTGACGGCCTGGTCCCCCGGGTCTTCGAGCGGGTCTCACCCCGTACGCACACCCCGGTGGCGAACACCTGGATCGTGGCGGTCGTCTTCGCGCTCCCGGCCGCGTTCTCCTCGCTGGACGTCGTCGTGAACCTGACGACCATCGGCACCCTCGCCACCATGGCCGTGGTGAACATCGCGGTCATCGCCCTGCGCCGGGGCCACCCGGAGCTGAAGCGGTCCTTCCGCGTCCCGCTCTACCCGCTCAGCCCGGTCCTGGGCGTCGGCTTCTGCGTGTACCTGATGTACGGCACGGGCTGGACGACCTGGGCGCAGTTCGCGGTCTTCCTGGCCGTCGGTGCGGTGCTCTACGCCTGCTACGGGCGCCGCAGGTCGCGGCTGGTCAGCTCCGCGGGGACGGGCCCGGCTGGGCCGGGATCGCCGGAAGCGTGAACCAGACGGCCTTGCCGTGCTCCGTGGTGCGGTGACCGCAGGCGGAGCTGAGCGTGCGGATGAGCAGCAGACCACGGCCGTGTTCCTGCCACGGGTCGGGCACACTGCCCGGCCCCGGCCGGGACAGGTCGCCGGGCGGGCCCGGATCGCGGTCGTGCACCTCCACCTGGCATCCGGTGGCCATCAGCTCGACCACCAGCTCGATCGGCCCCGCGCCGCCGGTGTGCTCCACGGCGTTGGCGACCAGTTCGGCGGTGAGCAGCTCGGCCGTGTCGCTGTCCGCCGCCACCTCGATGTCCGCCAGTGCCGTGCGGACGAGCGCACGGGCGATCGGCACGGCCGCCGTCGAGTGCGGCAGGGCGATACGCCAGGAGGCCGGTGAGGGCCGGGGAGCGGGGATGTCGGGCGGCACGGCGGGGTTTCCTTCGGGAGCGAGACGTCCTGTGCGGACCTCTGTTCCGGTTCTGCTGGTCCAGGACCGCTGTACCGGGCCGCTGCGCCAGGGCTTCCGGACCAGGACCACCTGGACCCGACCCTACGGAGCGCGACGGCCGGGGCACAGAGACCGCCGACCGGTACAAACGGGACCTTCGCCCCCACGGTCTCATGGATCGTTTGTCCCGTGCCTGTGACTCACGCCACCCCGACCCGCCGTCCCCGCCCTGTCGCCGATACGCAGGTACACGCCGTTGCTCGTCGGGTTCGCGAGGTCCGCGAAGAGCAGCACCTCCCCGGCACCCGCCTCCCTGGCCGTCCGGCCCGCCCCGGCCGTCACCGCGGCGGCGTACCCCCGGCCGCGGTGCTCGGGCGGTGTGTAGACGACCGACACCCGGGCGGTACCGGCGACCGTGCGGGAGACGCCCGCCATCGACACCGGTACGCCGCCGTCCTCCCAGAGGACCAGCCCGCCGTGCGCGATCCGGTCGTCCACCAGCCGCTCGGCCCCGCTGCCCGACTGGCCGGTCTCCTGCCCGGCCTCCGGTCCGCCCCGGTGGCGACGCGCGGCAGGCCGCCGGGGGCGGGGGAGGGAGGTACCAGGAGGCCCAGCCGGTAGAGCCGGTGCTCCGCTTCCACCCGGTGGCCGGGCAGGCGCGCGGCCAGCGCCTCGGCCGTGGCGCGGTCCGCGTTGACCTGGGGCAGCGGACACGCGTCCAGCAGCGGGCCGACCGCCTCCGGGGCCACCGTGCCCAGGACCGGCGGGGG
>NZ_KL585423.1:133247-134212 GCF_000721935.1 Streptomyces sp. NRRL WC-3549 | reverse complement strand
GTGCGGTGGCGTCCGCACCAGGGCGCCCGCCACCTCGCCGTCCGCCCCGCGCCACCATCCCAGTACCGGCGCGGCCTCACCGTAGGCGTGCGGGCCGTGGCGCACGAGGGCCGCCGTGACGGTCAGCAGCAGTGTGTTCTCGACGGGGCGGGCGGTGAGCGAGGGTCCGGCGGCGTCCAGGAAGACGTCCACGTCGTCGGTGAAGGTCCAGGTCATCGCCTCATCCTGCCGAACCGGCAGGCCGTCCGGCACCCGGATTCCGGCCGTCCCGCACACACCCCTGGGCCGGGAGCGTCACGCGTGCGCCCCGGCCCAGGTACCGGGCGTCAGTAGGGCTTGACGAGCACGTGGGCGGCGCCGGGGATGCCGATCTTCAGGAGCTCGTCCTCCTCGGGCGTGGTCGGTGTGCCGGTCTCCTGCTTCAGGATCGCCCGGGACAGGTTCTGCACGAACATGGCACGCGGCCGGCGGCGTGCCTCCCACGCGGCGAGGGCTCCGGCCACGTCCTCCTCGGAGTCCAGCGACTGGGCCAGGACCAGCGCGTCCTCCACCGCCATGGCCGCGCCCTGGGCGAGGTGCGGGGTGCTCGCGTGCGCGGCGTCGCCGGCGAGGACGACCCGGCCGACGTGCCAGGGCTCCTCCACCGTCACCTGCGAGATGCGCGAGTACACCACACCGGCCGGGTCCTTGACCTGCGAGAGCGCCTCGGCGACCGGGCCCTCGAACGCGGTGAGCCGTTCCGCGAGCTGTTCGTGCGCGCGCTCCGGGTCGGGACGGAAGTCCGCCTCCTCGGCGAAGACCGCGCCCAGGTACATCAGGTCGTCGGTGATCGGGGTGAGCAGCGCCTTCGCGGACCGGTTGCCCGTGCTCATCACGACGCCCCGCACTCCGGGCTGCCGGGGCACGGTGACGCGCCAGTTGGCGAAGCCGGTGTACTCGGGCGCGAAACGGTCGCCGTAGAGGCG
>NZ_KL585423.1:131844-133023 GCF_000721935.1 Streptomyces sp. NRRL WC-3549 | reverse complement strand
CGGGTCCGCAGCGGCGAGCCGATGCCGTCGAAGCCGACGACCAGGTCCCACCGGGCGGACGATCCGTCGGACAGGACCACCTCGACGCCGGAACCGTCGTCGGACAGCTCGGTGACGGTCGTACCGAAGCGGATCGCGACCCCGGCCGCATGGGCGGCCTCGCCCAGTACCTCGGCGAGGGCGGGGCGCGGTATGCCGTTGTTGGAGGGGGCGTCGTCCATCCGGGGCTGCGGGATCTCGGCGAGGGTGGTGCCGGCCGGGTCGCAGATGGTCAGCACCTCCCACTCGTAGCCGACCGCGAGGCACGCGTCGAGCACACCGATCTCCCGCATGACGTGGAGGGCGTTGGACGGCTGGATGATGCCGACGCCGAGCGCGTCCAGTTCGTCACGGAGTTCGGCGACCTCGACGGTGTGCCCGCGCCGGGCGAGCGCGACGGCGAGGGTCAGCCCGCCGATGCCGCCACCGTGGACCAGGACACGCAGAGGGGTTGTCATCTTGGGTTCTCTCCAGGCGAGAAGACGGGAATGGGGTGAAGGAGGAGGCGGGCGCCGGTCAGCCGACCGCCGCGGGCAGGCTCATCAGGTGGTCGACCAGGGCCAGCAGCACGTCCCGCCCGAACGGCCGCAGACGGACGTCACCGATCAGCAGCGGGACGTGCGGGTCCAGGTCGAGCGCGGCCCGGATCTCCTCCGGCGTACGGGTGTTGTGCCCGTGGAAGCAGTTGATCGCCACCACGAAGGGGATGTCCCGGCTCTCGAAGAAGTCGATCGAGGCGAAACTGGTGTCGAGCCTGCGGGTGTCGGCGATCACGACCCCGCCGAGCGCGCCGTTGACCAGGTCGTTCCACATGAACCAGAAGCGTTCCTGGCCGGGCGTGCCGAAGAGGTAGACCACCAGTTCAGGGCTGACCGTGATGCGGCCGAAGTCCAGGGCGACGGTGGTCGTGTCCTTCTGGCCGACACCCGCCAGGTCGTCGACACCGATGCTCGCCTTGGTGAGGTACTCCTCGGTGCGCAGCGGGGCGACCTCGCTGACGGCTCCCACCAGGGTGGTCTTGCCGACGCCGAAACCGCCGGCGATGAGGATCTTGACGGCGGAAGGCGCCGTCTGGCTGGTTGTCATCTCGGTTCAGAGTCTCCGGAGTCCGTCACGTACGGCGGCCAGCAGGCCCATGTC
>NZ_KL585423.1:130056-131637 GCF_000721935.1 Streptomyces sp. NRRL WC-3549 | reverse complement strand
CAGCAGGCCCATGTCGGCCCCGCCGGACGCCCGCGCCACCGCCAGCGGGGCGCGGGCCAGCAGCAGGCCCTGGGCGACCAGGTCCGCCAACAGGATCTTGGTCACCGAGAGGGGCAGGTCGAGGCCGGCGGCCACCTCGGCGACCGCGGCCGGCTGCCGGCAGCGGTCGAGGATCATGCGGTGCTCGGGCTGGAGCCGGCCGGCGCGCAGGGGGACCCCGTGCTCGTCCGCCGGCTGGTCGGCCGTGGTCAGCACGGTGATGAGGCTGAAGTCGTCCCGCTCGGGCGCGGTCCGGCCACGGGTGATGGTGTACGGCCGCACCATGGTGCCGGCCGCGTCCTCCTCCGGCTCGTCCTCGTCCCAGTAGGGCGTCACACCCGCTGCCCGTCCCCGGTACCGAAGGCGTCGAACTCCCCGCGCGCCGGTGCGGTGAGCTTCTGGCCGACCTGCTGCACGAGGTTGTGCATCGCCAGGGACATCACCTCGGCGTCGACCTCCTGGGAGGCGACGACGGCGAGGTGGGTGCCCTGGCCCGCCGTGATGATGAAGAGCCAGAGGTCGGCGAGTTCGACGATGACCTGGTGCACGGTGCCGCCGTCGAAGAGCTGGCCGACTCCGCGGGCGAGGCTCTGCTGGCCGGTGCATATCGCGGCGAGCCGCTCGGCGTCGGCGCGTTCGATGGTCCGTGAGTGGCTCACCACCAGTCCGTCGTCGGACAGCAGCACGGCGTTCAGGGTCTCGGCCACCGAGTCCACCAAACCGTCGAGCAGCCAGTCCAGATCCTGGAGGGTGGCCGTTGTGCGTGTCATGACCGTTCTTCTCTCGTGGGTGAGGTGGGTGAGGTGGGTGCGGGCGGGCCGGCCGGGTCCGGCGGCCCCTGCGCGGCACGGGCCGCGCGCGACCGCCGCTGGAACGCCCCGATCGCGGCACCGGCGCGGCGCGGAGCCGGCCGGAACAGCGGGTTCTCGTCCCAGCTCGGGGGCCTGGGCGGGGTGTGACGGGAGGTGGGGCTCACCCGCAGTTCGTCCACCAGGCTGGCCTGGCGTACCCGGCGGGGGAGCGGGGGTTCCGAACCGGTGCCCGCGGGGGACGGCGGACCGGTGGTGTCCGCCACGGCGGGCTCCGGCTCCGCGAGGGGGGGCCGAAAGCGCCGGGGCGGACGGTACGGCGGCCGGCCGTGCGACGGGGGCGCCGGCCTGACCGGCGTGGTCGTGGCCGTAAGCGTGGCCGGACGCACCGGGGTAGGGCTGCGCGGCCGGGGCGGCCCCGGAAGGCCGGCCGTACGCCTGCCCCGGGTCCTGGTGGCCGTCGTCGGGGGCCGGGAACGGGTGACCGGACACGGGGAACTGCCCCGCGGCCGTCATGTACGGCTCGTCCGCCACACCGTGGGTCTGGTCCCGCGCGCCGTACGGGCCGTCGGCCGCGGGGTACGGCCGGCCCTGCCCGGCGTACGCGGCGTCGCCGTCCTGGTACCCGGGGGCCCCGGACGGGTGGCCGGGCTCCTGGGCGCCGGTGCCTTCGGGCCCGTACGGTCCGCCGGTGTCCGCCCGGCCGGCCGGGCCCCCGCCGTACGGCTGGGCC
>NZ_KL585423.1:123033-129867 GCF_000721935.1 Streptomyces sp. NRRL WC-3549 | reverse complement strand
GCGCCATCAGAGATGTGTATAAGAGACAGGTCCGTGCCCTGGTACGCGGCCGGTCCGGCCCCGAACGGGAGGTCCTGGTCCGCGTACGGCGTGTCGCCCGAGGCGTAGGGGGCGCGGGCGGTCCCCTCGTACGGTCCGTCCGACGCCGGGTAGGCCTGCCCGGCGGGCATGAAGGCCGGGGCGGCCGGCGGGTAGGGGCCGTCGGGGGCCTCGTACGAAGGCCGGTCCGGCACCTCGTGAGGGTGGGGCGGTGTGCCGTCCGTCCCGTCGTGCGCGGCCGGCGGTTCCTGGCCGGCGGGGTGCCCGGCCGCGCGGCCGGACCGGGCGGCGCGGTCGGCCAGGGCCGTGACCCCGGCCATCGCCCTGCGGCCGGTCCCGGCACGGCCACCGGTCCGTCGCCGGGCCGGGGAACGGTCAGCTCGTCGGGGACCAGGACGACCACGCGGGTGCCGCCGAAGGCCGAGGGGCGGAATTCGACCCGCAGCCCGTGCTGGTCCGCCAGACGCGCGATCACGTAGAGGCCGAGCCGGATGTCCTCCGAGTGGGCCAGTACGTCCATCCGCGGCGGACGGCTCATCAGTTCGTTGGCCTCGGCGAGCTGTTCCCCGTCCATGCCCAGGCCGCGGTCCTCGACCTCGATGGCCAGGCCCCGGCTGACCCGGGCGGCCCGGACCTCGACCGGGCTCGGTGGCCGGGAGAAGCTCAGCGCGTTCTCGATGAGCTCGGCCAGGACGTGCGAGACCGGGCCGACGGCCCGCTCGGACAGCCACGGCGAACCGTCCAGGTCCAGCACCACCCGCCGGTAGTCCTGTACCTCGCCCTGCGCCGAGCGCATGACGTCGAGCAGCGGCACGGGCTTGCGCCAGCGCCGGTGCGGCGATCCGCCGGCGAGGATCACCAGGTTCTCCTCGTACCGGCGCAGGCGTGCCGTCAGGTGGTCGAGGTCGAAGAGTCCGTCCAGCACCTCCGGGTCCTCGTGCTTGCGCTCCAGCTCGTCCAGCTTCTTCAGCTGCTGGCCGATGAGCTGCTGGGTACGGCGCGCGATGCGCTGGAGCAGCCGCTCGAAGCCGCGGTGCTGGTCGGCCTGCCGGACGGCCGCCGCCAGGGCGCTGGTGCGCGCCTGGTTGAGGGCGCCGCCGAGCCGGGTCAGCTCGTCGCCGCCCCCTTCGGGCGCCTCGATCGAGCGGGCCTCGGCCTCGACGTCGATCTTCTCGCCCTGCGCCAGCCGCTCCACGACGTCCGGAAGCGCCTGCTCCAGCTCCTCGGCGCGTTCCTGCAGTCCGGAGATGCGGCGGCGGAGGTTGCGGGTGAGGCGCCAGGTGGTCAGGACCACCGCGACGACCGCGATCAGGCCGATCACCGAGGTGAGGACCATCTTCCAGAGCAGGGACAGCACGCTGCCCTTGCCGGTCTCCACGACCGCGGCGGTGCGCTTCTCCAGCAGCTCGACCAGGTGCGGGGTGACCCCGTCCATCGCCTCGCGCCAGGTCTTCTCCCCGGCCCCCAGCTCGACGAACCCGGCCCTGTCGGCCACCGCGGGGCGCAGGACCTGCTCCTCGGTCTTCGTCTTGGCCGCCCAGGCGGAGCCCTCGGTCAGCTCCTGCCACCGGGCCCGCTCGTCCTCGGGGAGGTAGGGGACCACTTTGGTCTGCACCTGGAACGTCTGGCCGGAGACCGCCTCCCGGACCGCCTGGACGTCCTGCGTGCTGAGCTTCCCGGTGGGCCAGCCGCGGGCCAGGATCGCGTCCGAGCGGGAGATCATCTCCTTGGCCCAGAACATGTCCACGAGGGGCTGCGACGCCGTGGTCACCTCGCCGTTGTCCACATGGCTCAGTGCGGCGAAGAGCTTGAGGTCCACGGCGATCAGGTCCGTGTAGTACGCGTAGACGACCTGCTGCTGATCGTCGTCGCCCTCGTCGACCAGCGAGCGCTGGGCCGGGAGCCGGGTCATGGCCTCGCGGGCCCTGCCGACCGCGTCCCGCACCTCGGGGGGCGCGTCGTCCGCGTCCACGTCCGAGAGGGACCGGAACGTCGTGATCGCGTCGTCCGTGAGCTTGCGCTGCTCCTTCAGCGCCGTACGGGAGGCGTCCGGGCGGGCCAGCGCCTCCGCGCTGAGCCGGCGCTCCTCCTGCAGGTTGTAGTAGACGATGTTGGACGGTTGGCCCGCCTGCTCGGCCAAGAGTCCCTGGGCCGCCTGGCGTCGGAAGTCGAGCAGTGTCTGACCACTGGTCACCGCCCAGAGGGCTGCCAGTGCGACACCGGGAACGATGGCCAGGACGAGAAGGGCTGTCCGCAACGACATGGGTGTCGAGTCGGTCCGCCGTGACGCGCGCGTGCGCAGGGGATGCTCCTTGACGATGGTGCCAGTCGGTGACTGGTCAAATACGTTGAGAACTTGGACACGTGGATATTAGTCACAGTGCAAAAAGGAAGAGAAAGTGGGCTCACCTGTGCAACACGGCGCGCCCCTCTCGCGCGCACCGGATCGCCGGGGCTTATCGGCGTCCGTGAGATCCCGGTGGCGGGCGTACCGGCCCGTGGGGCGCCCGGGAAGAGGGCGTGCACCTTTCGGTGCCGACACCCTGAATTCACGATCCGGAATCCGGAATATGGAATTCAGCCCCGCTTTCCGGTGCGGCTCGGGTTTCGTACCGTTACCGCGCCGATGGAATGCCCCACCGGATGCCTGCCGCCCCTCCCGGGAGTTTCCGCACGTCCGCCGGATGACCCGGTGCGGAATTCAGTACTCCGGAAAGCCGTCGCGTACGGGTACGGCTGACGGAGTGTGAGGACCAGAGCTCCGGGCACACGCCTCTGAGTGACCAGAACGGAACGTGCGCCGGCCTCGTCCGGCCCGCTCCGCGGCCAGTGGTCCGCGCCCCACGCGGCGCGCCGGACGGGTGAAGGGAGCCAAGGGATATATCTGTATTCGGTGCCCTTCGCTCACTCTGCACCCTTTGCCCCTCCGGTCTCTCCGTCGTGATCACGCTGATCGTCTGCCACTTCGTCCTCGCGGCCTGCGCGGCCCCGCTGGTGCGACGGCTGGGCCGACGCGCCTTCCTGGTGCTCGCGCTGCCGCCCGCCGCCACCACGGTGTGGGCGATCACCGAATGGAGCGGCGCGGCGGCCGGAGGAGCGGTCTCCTGGACCTGGAAGTGGATCCCGGACTACGACGTCTCGCTCGCCCTGCGCCTGGACGCACTCGCCGAGCTCATGGTGCTGCTCGCCGCAGGGGTCGGCACCCTCGTCCTGCTGTACTGCGCCTCGTACTTCACCGACGACTCGCCCCGGCTCGGTTCCTTCGCCGGGAACCTGCTCGCGTTCACCGGCGCGATGCTCGCCCTGGTCCTCGCCGACGACCTGATCTCCCTCTACGTCTTCTGGGAGCTCACCACCGTCTTCTCCTACCTGCTGATCGGCCACGGCAGCGAACGCAAGCAGAACCGCAGGTCCGCCCTCCAGGCCCTCGCCGTCACCACACTGGGCGGCCTCGCCATGCTGGTCGGCTTCCTGATCATCGGTCAGGCGGCGGGGACCTACCGCATCTCCGCGATCGTCGCCCACCCGCCCGACACCACACTCGCCGTGTCGGTCGCGGTCGCCCTCGTCCTGTGCGGGGCCCTGTCGAAGTCCGCCATCTGGCCGTTCAGCCTCTGGCTGCCCAACGCGATGGCCGCGCCGACCCCCGTCAGCGCCTACCTGCACGCCGCCGCGATGGTCAAGGCGGGCGTCTACCTGCTGGCACGGCTCGCCCCCGCCTTCGCCGACGTACCCCTGTGGCGGCCCGTCGTCCTGGTGCTCGGTGGAGCGACCATGCTGCTCGGCGGCTGGCGCGCCCTGCGCCTCAACGACCTGAAACTGGTGCTGGCCTACGGGACCGTCAGCCAGCTCGGCTTCCTGACGGTGCTCGCCGGAGCCGGCAACCGGAACGCCGCGCTCGCCGCCGGCGCGATGATCCTGGGGCACGCCCTGTTCAAGGCGCCGCTCTTCCTGGTCACCGGGATCATCGACCACTCCGCCGGAACCCGTGACCTGCGCAGACTCTCCGGAATCGGCCGCTCGGCACCCTGGCTGTGCGCGACGGCCGTGCTCGCCGCCGCGTCCATGGCGGCCCTGCCCCCGCTGCTCGGCTTCGCAGCGAAGGAGGCGGCCTTCGACGCGCTGCTGCACGGCGGCACCGCCGACCGCTGGGCGCTGGCCGCCACCGTCGCCGGCTCCGTGCTCACCGTCACCTACACCCTGCGCTTCGTGTGGGGGGCCTTCGCCCGCAAGCCCGGGGCCGAGGACACCCCGATGCACCGGGTGGCCCCCGCCTTCCTCGCCCCGCCCGCGGTCCTCGCCGCCGCCGGCCTGGTCCTGGGCCCCGGCATCGGCTGGACGGACCAACTGCTGGGCGCGTACGCCGACACCTTCCCCGCCCCGGACCACCCCTTCCACCTCGCGCTCTGGCACGGCTGGGGAACGGTCCTGCTGCTGTCCGCCTGCGCCTGGGCGGGCGGAGCCCTGCTCTTCGCCGCGCGCACCACCGTCACCCGGCTCTCCCGGCGGATCGCCTGGCCGACCGCCGACAGCGTCTTCGGCCACCTGCTGCTCGGCCTGGAACGCCTCGCCCTCCAGGTCACCGGGTTCGTCCAGCGCGGCTCGCTCTCGGTGTACCTCGCCACCACCCTGCTGGTGATGCTGGGCGGTCAGCTGGCGGTGCTCTTCACGGACCGCCCCTGGCACCGGGCGGCCGCCCCCCGGCTGTGGGACACCCCGCTCCAGGGCGCCGTCGCCGTACTGACCTGCGCGGCCGCGCTGCTCTGCCTGGCCGTCAGCCGCCGTATGAAGGCCGTCGTCCTCGCCGGGCTGACCGG
Source organism: Streptomyces sp. NRRL WC-3549 (assembly GCF_000721935.1). Classification (GTDB taxonomy): domain Bacteria; phylum Actinomycetota; class Actinomycetes; order Streptomycetales; family Streptomycetaceae; genus Streptomyces. Next base: position 125,011 of record NZ_KL585423.1, on the reverse strand, counting down.
GTACGGCACCGCACTGCTCTTCGTGGTGCAGGGCGCCCCCGACCTGGCGCTCACCCAGTTCTGTGTCGAGACCGTCTCCATGATCGTGTTCGTGCTCGTCCTGCGCCGCATGCCGGTGCACTTCCAGGAGTCGGTCAGCCCCTGGCGGCGGGCGCTCCGCGTCCCCGTCGCGCTGGGGGGCGCGGCCGTGCTCGGAGTGGCGCTGTGGGTGACGGCGGCGGCGCGCGTGGCCCCGCCGGCGGGTGCGGCGATGGTCGAGGAGACTTCCCACCACGGCCTCAAGGACGTGGTGGCCACCATCCTCGTCGACCTGCGGGCCTGGGACACGATGGGGGAGTCCGCGGTGCTGGCCGCCGCCGCGATCGGGGTCACCAGCCTCATCTACGTCCACCGCCGCAGCGAGGCCGACCAGAAGCGGGGCGAACTGCGCGGGGAGACCGCCTGGTCACTGAGTACCACCACGCTGACCGGGGTGCCGCGGGGCGACGACGCCGCCCCCGAACGCACCTGGCTGGCCGCCGGATCGACCCTCGCGCCGGAACACCGTTCGGTCGTCTTCGAAGTGGTCGCCCGGCTGGCCTTCCACCCGATCCTGGTCCTCTCCCTGTACCTGCTGTTCTGCGCGGAGAACATGCCGGGCGGCGGCTTCGTCGGCGGACTCGTCGCGGGACTCGGACTCATCACCCGCTACCTCGCGGGCGGCCGCTTCGAACTCGCGGAGGCCGCCCCCCTGCAACCGGGGCTCTTCACCGGCCTCGGGCTGTTCCTCTCCACCGGGGTCGCCCTGGCGGGACTCGTCCACGGCACGGTCCTGCACGCCTGGACCTACCACGGGCACCTGCCCGTCATCGGCGACTTCCACATCGGTACGCCGGTCCTCTTCGACTGCGGCGTCTACCTCCTGGTCCTCGGTGTGGTCCTGGACATCGTGCGCGCGCTCGGGGCCAAGGTGGACCGGCAGATCGAACGGGCGGCGGGCGGGCTCGCGCCGGCCGAGCCCGGGGCCGGAGGCACGGGCCGATGACCGTCAGCGTCTCCCTGCTCCTGACCGCCGTGGTCCTGTGCGCGGTGGGCGGCGTCCTCATGCTCACCCGGCCGCTGACCCGCATCCTGCTCGGCGCGGTGATCGCGAGCAACGGCATCAACCTGCTGGTGATCGCCGCGACCGGCAGGGCGGGCGAGGCACCGCTGCTCTACGGCGTGGCACTGGGCCGGGTCACCGACCCGCTGCCCCAGGCCATCGCGCTGACCGCCATCGTCATCACGCTCGCCACCACGGCGTTCCTGCTGGCCATGGCGTACCGAAGCCACCAGTTGACCGGTACCGACGAGGTCCACGACGACCTGGAGGACCGGCGCATCGTCCTGCGCGCGGAGGTACGGGGCGAGTGGGCCGAGATCCGCGAGGAGTACCGGACGGGATCCGAGCCCACGTCCGAGGAGCGTGACCGCTACCGCGAGGAGCGCCACCGGCTGCGTGCCCGGCTGCGTGCCGACCGGGCCCTCCAGGCCCGGGGCCGGGACGCCTCGGGCGACCTGTGGCACGACATCCTGGGGGCCGACCCGGACGACTACCCCGACGCCGCACCCTGGGGCAGCCACCCGCCCATCGCCACCGAACCCGCGGACCTCGACCCGGGCGCCTCTGCCCATGACACGGGAGGCGACCCCCCGGGCGCCTCCTCCGGTTCCGGCGGGTCCGGCGGTTCCGACCGTTCCGGCGGGTCCGGGGGGCCCGGGGGCGCGGGCCCCGGCCCCGCAGGACCCGATCCCTCCGACCCCGACCGAGGAGCCGACGGATGAACGCGCTCGTGCCCCTGCCGGTGCTGCTGCCCCTCTGCGCCACCGGCCTGAGCCTTGCCTTCGGTACCCGGCTCGCCCGCTTCCAGCGCATCATCAGCGTCGCCGTGCTCAGCGCCGTCCTCGGCCTCTCGGTGGTCCTGATGGTGGCGGCCGACCGGCAGGGCCCCCTCCACGT
>NZ_KL585423.1:115727-122842 GCF_000721935.1 Streptomyces sp. NRRL WC-3549 | reverse complement strand
CAGGGCCCCCTCCACGTCGACCTCGGCGCCTTCCCGCCGCCGCTCGGCATCACCCTGGTCGCCGACCGGTTGTCCGGCCTGATGCTCACCGTGTCCTCGGCCGTCACGCTCGCCGTGCTGGTCTACTCGCTCGGCCAGGGCATGGCCGACCGGGACCAGGAGACGCCGGTCGCCGTCTTCCACCCCGCCTATCTGATCCTGGTGGCCGGGGTGTCCTGCACCTTCCTGGCGGGCGACCTGGTCAACCTCTTCGTCGCGTTCGAGATCATGCTGGTCGCCAGCTTCGTGCTGCTCACCCTCGGCGGCACCGGCCCCCGGATCCGGGCCGGCTCCACCTACGTGATCATCTCGCTCTTCTCCTCGATGCTGTTCCTGACCGCCATCGCCATGACCTACGCCGCGACCGGGACCGTCAACTTCGCCCAGCTCTCCGCCCGGCTGCCCGAACTCCCGCTCGGGGTGCAGACCCTGATCCAGGCGATGCTGCTCACCGTCTTCGGCGTCAAGGCCGCCGTCTTCCCCGTCGCGGCCTGGCTCCCCGACTCGTACCCGACCGCACCCGCCCCCGTCACCGCCGTCTTCGCCGGCCTGCTGACCAAGGTGGGCGTCTACTGCATGCTGCGCACCGAGACGCTGCTCTTCCCCGGCAACCGGCTCGGGGACCTGCTGATGGCCGTGGCGCTGTTCTCGATGGTCGTGGGCATCCTCGGCGCCGTCGCCCAGACCGACCTGAAGAGGCTGTTCTCCTTCACCCTCATCAGCCACATCGGCTACATGATCTTCGGCATCGGACTCGCCACCCGCGAGGCGTACGGCGGGGCGATCTTCTACGTCGTCCACCACATCACCGTGCAGACCACGCTCTTCCTCGTCGCCGGGCTCATCGAGCGGCGCGGCGGCACCAACGAGCTGACCAGGATCGGTGGTCTGGCCAAGGCGGCACCGGTCCTCGCGGTCCTCTTCTTCGTCCCCGCGATGAACCTCGCCGGCATCCCCCCGCTCTCCGGCTTCATCGGGAAGCTCGGCCTGATGCGGGCCGGAGTCGCCGACGGCAGCGCCTGGGCGTGGATCCTGGTCGCCGGGGCGACCCTGACGAGTCTGCTCACCCTGTACGTGATGGCCAAGGTCTGGAACCTCGCGTTCTGGCGGGCCGAGCCGCCCGACCAGGCCGCCTACGGCACCGTCCTGGAGGACGCCGACGACTCCGACGACTCCGACACCGACACCGGGCCCGACAGGATCCCCGGGTCCGGTGACGAGGGGGTCGGCCGGGAACCGGTACCGGCCGGGCAGGCCGTCGCGGCGAGTCTGCACGGACGTGCCGTCACCACCACGACCAGGCCGCCCGCCGCCATGACCGCGGCCACCGCCGCTGCGGTCGGCCTCGGCCTCGCCTTCACGGTGCTGGCCGGTCCGCTGACCGCCTTCACCGACCGCGCGGCGGCCGAACTGATCGACCGCGGCCCCTACACGGAGGCGGTGCTCAGCCGGTGAGACGCCTGATCACACTCTCCCGCCGCGACCCCGAACTGCCGCCGTTCAGCGCCGAGTTCGCCGGGCGCCGGCGCCGGGTGCTCGACCTGCCGCTGATCGCCTGGCTCACCGTGATCTGGGTGCTGCTCTGGTCGACCCTGACCTGGGCCAACTTCATCACCGGCGCGGTCGTCGCCGTCTTCGTCTCCCTGGCGTTCCCGCTGCCGAGAGTGGACCTCGGGCTGCGGCTGCACCCCTGGGGCATCGTCGTCCTCGCCGCCTACCTGCTGTACCACATGTACACATCCGGGGTGAAGGTCACCAAGCAGATCTTCTCCGGCTATCCGCATCAACCCGCCGTCATCGCCGTACAGCTGCGCTGCCGCAGCGACCTGATGCTCGCGGCGACGGCGGTCTCGGTGTCCAACGTCCCCGGCGGCTCGGTCATCGAGATCCGCAGGGCCACCGCGACGCTCTTCCTGCACGTCCTGGACGCGGACCGGCCGGACGCGCTGGACGCGGCCCGGCGTTCGGTCTGGCGCCTGGAGAGGCTGACCGTCAAGGCGTTCGGTACGAGTGAGGAGATCGAGCGGGTGGCGGAACCGCCACCGGGCCGGGAACGGGACGACACCGAGGGAGAGGGAGCATGAGCGCACCGGAGACCGTCGACCGGGTCCTTCTGATCGCCGCCGTCGCGATCGTCGTGGTGGCGGGGGCGTTGCTGCTGTACCGGATCTGGCGGGGCCCCTCCATGCTGGACCGGGCCATCTCGCTGGACGTCCTCGCCGCGCTGATCATCGCCGGGCTCGGCGCCAAGTCCGCGATGGCCCGCGACCCCTTCTACTTCCCGATCATGCTGGTGCTGGCCTTCCTCGGCTTCACCGGATCGGTGGGCATCGCCCGCTTCATCGCCGTACGCGACCGGCCGCCCTCGCGCCCGTCGCCGGATCGCCCCGCGGACGGGAAGGGGACCCGATGAGCGTCTGGACCCAGTTCACCGACACGTTCGGCGCCGCCCTGGTCTTCCTCGGCGCGGCGATCTGCCTGCTCGGGGTGATCGGCATGCTCCGGCTGCCGGACGTCCTCTCCCGCAGCCACGCCGCGACCAAACCGCAGACCCTGGGCCTGCTGCTGGTCCTGGCCGGTGTCGCGCTGCGGATGCGCAGCGGCATGGACCTGGCGACGCTGGCCCTCATCGGGTTCTTCCAGCTGATGACGAGCCCGGTCGCGTCCCACCTGGTGGCCCGTTCCGCGTACCGCACCGGCCAGATCGAGCACGGTGACCTGCTCATCGACGACCTGGACGAGCAGCTCACCGAACGGGCCCCCGAACCGGAGCCCGAGCAGGGCTCCGGCACGTCCTAGCCGGGCCCGCGGCCGACCCGGGCACCGGGAGGGGCCCTTCAGCGCCGGACGGGGGGACGCGGTGCGACCGGCAGGGGCGGGGACAGGACCGGTTCGAGCAGCTGGGCGAGCTGCCTGCGCCGTGCCGCGTCGAGCCGGCCCGTCGCCGGCGCCAGGGCCTCCTGGACCTCCTGGTACAGCCGTCCGGTGAGCTCGCGCCCCGCGTCGGTGATGAGGACGTCGACGACCCGCTTGTCGTCCGGGTTGGCGGCGCGCGCCAGGAGCCCTCGCCGTTCGGCGCGGTCGATGAGGCCGGAGAGGGTCGACTTGTCCAGTCCGAGGAAGGCCGCCAGGTCGCTCATGCGGGGGCGCCGGTCCCGGAGGATGCCGAGGACGCGCAGCTGGGTGAGGGACAGGTCGTGCTCGGCGCCGACGCGGGTGAGCACGCTCATGATCTGGAAGGCGCTGCGGACGAGTCCGTCGAGCAGGGCGTCCGTGGAGTCGTCGGTGGTCATGCGGGCCACCCTACTTGACATCGTTTGTATTACCAATGATTCTGGATTCAGTTGGTAATGCAAACGAAACCGGGAGTCCCTCATGCGTGCTGCGGTCATCACCTCGTCCGACGCTCCGCCGGTCCACGGCGAGCACCCCGATCCGGTCGCCACCGGCGAGCACGACATGGTCGTGGAGGTCCTCGCGGCGGGCCTGCACCACCTCACCCGGGCGAAGGCGAACGGCACGCACTACTCCAGCGCCGGCGGCTTCCCGCTCGTGCCCGGCGTCGACGGTGTCGTGCGCGACGGTTCGGGACGCCTTCGCTACGCCGTCCTGGACGACACGGATCTCGGCACGTTCGCGGAGCGCACCGTCATCGACGCCCGCCGCAGCGTCCTCCTGCCGGACGGCACCGACCCGGTCCGTGTCGCCGCCGCGATGAATCCGGGCATGTCCTCCTGGGTGGCGTTGCGCCGGCGCATCGCCTTCCGCGAAGGCGGGAGCGTGCTCGTCCTCGGTGCCACCGGCAGCGCCGGATCCATGGCGATCCAGATCGCGAAGCGGTTCGGCGCCGCGCGATGTGTATAAGAGACAGCTTCACGGCCCTGGAGGCCCTCGGCGCGGACCGGGCGATCACCTTCGAGGAGGCCCGGGTGGCGGCCGACGTCGACGTCGTCCTCGACTTCGTGTGGGGCGAGCCCGCCGCAGGTGCCATGCTCCCGATGCTCACCGCCCGCGCCGACCGCTCCGCCCCGCTGACCTGGATCCAGATCGGGTCCATGGCCGGCGCGACCGCCCCCGTCCCCTCCGCCGCACTGCGCGCGTCGCGTCCCGCCCCGCGACTTCCTCGCCGAGCTGCCGGAGCTGGCCGAGGCGGTCACCGAGGGCGCCCTCGACGTCCGGGCCCGGGCCGTACCGCTGGCCCAGATCGCGCAGGCGTGGACCGAGCGGACCAGGGAGCGCCTCGTCTTCGTCCCGTAGCACCGCCGCCCCGGCCCGCCCGCTCCGCTTCCGGGGCGGGCACCGGAGGCCACCGTCCACCAAGGAGTGAACATGCAGAAACGTGCGTTGATCGTGGGCCTCGGCATCGCGGGCATGTCCGCCGCCATAGGACTGCGCGAAGCCGGATGGACCCCCGTGATCATCGAGCGGGCGCCCCGGCGCCGCACCGGCGGCTACTTCGTCAACCTGATGCCGGAGGGCATGGACGCGGCCGCCGGCTTGGGCCTCGACGACCTGCACACCCGTGATCCCCTGCGCGGAACCACGTGGGTGCTGAACCGCCGGGGCCACCGAAGGCCCGCTCTGAGCTGGCTCGATCTGCCGGGCCGCCCCACGGCGATGGTCCGTGGCGACGTGGAGGCCGCCCTCTGGGGCAAGGTGGCCGCCCTGCGCCAGGGCGAGGGCGGCGTGGAGGTGCGCCTGGCCACCGTGCCGGTGGAGATCGTCGAAGGCGACGACGCGGTGGAGGTGCTGCTGGAGGACGCCTCCTCCGGTATCCGCCACCGTGAGTCCTTCGGCCTGGTCATCGGCGCGGACGGGCTGCGCTCCACCGTGCGACGGCTCGCCTTCGGCCCGCACGAGCGCTTCATGACCTCGTGGAACGCGATGATCTGCGCCTTCCCGCTGCCCGCACAGGCCCCGTCCTTCGGCGCGCAGGACAGCCTCATCAGCGCGCGTACGGGGCGCGCGGTGTGGGTGTTCGGCCTGGCCGACCGGGCGCCCACCGCGCTGCTGACGTACTGCACCAAGGACATCGACGCTCAGTTCACCGGAGACCGCACCGAGCGCCTGCGCGCCGTCTTCCACGACATGGGCCACCCCGCGGTGCGCCACGTCCTGGACGCGCTGCCCCAAGCGCCCGACCACCTGTTCGACTCCGTGCACCAGGTGAAGATGGACCGGTGGAGCACGGGACGGGTCGTCCTCACCGGCGACGCGGCGTGGTGCCTGAACCTGTTCTCCGGTATGGGTACCACGGCCGCCCTGAGGGGCGGGGCGGAGCTCGGCCGCGCCCTGCGGGAGCACCCTGACGACCTCGGCGCGGCGCTGGCCGCCTGGGAGGCCGGGCTCCGGCCGTTCGTCGCCACGCACCAGCGCATGGCACGGGTCAAGCACCAGTGGTTCGTGCCGACCAACCGCGTGCTGGCGGGGGTGCGCGCGCTCGTCATGCGCCTGGCCGGCAACGCCCGTCGCTCGTCCACCGAGGCACGCCTCCTCCGGGCGGCCGCTCCGGCACCGGACGGTGTGTGAGACGGGCCCGTGCGGTCCCCGGCCGCCGTCTGCCATGATGCAGCGGATGCGGTGACCGGACGCTGGGGGGCGTATGGGGAGCACGGGGGCGGCACTGCGCGCGTTGCGCGGTGCGCAGAAGTCGTCCAAGGGCGTTTCGCTCTACTCGCGGTACCTGAACCGGCCGGCCGGCCGGCTGCTCGCCGCCGGCGCCCACCGGGTCGGACTGACGCCGAATCAGGTGACCGGGATCAGTGCGGTGTTCACCTTCGCCGCCATCGGCGCGGTCGCCCTCGTGGAGCCGTCCTGGTGGCTGGGGGCCGCGGTGTACGCGGGGCTCGCCCTCGGCTTCGCCTTCGACTCGGCCGACGGGCAGCTCGCCCGGCTGACCGGGCGGGGCGGCCCGGACGGCGAGTGGCTGGACCACGTCGTGGACTGCGCGAAGATGATCCTCGTCCACACCGCCGTACTGGTCTCGTTCCACCGTTTCGCCGGACTCGGTTCGGACGCCTGGCTGCTGCTGCCGCTGGGCTTCCAGTTCGCGGCGGTGCTCACCTTCTGCGCGGGGCTGCTGCGTGAGCAGCTCGGCAGGGCGGCGGCCGGTGCCGCGCCCGCCGAGTCCGGCGCCACGGCCCGGGTCTCGCGGGTGCGGGCCGTCGCGCTGCTGCCCGCGGACTACGGGGTGTTCTGCCTGGTCTTCCTGCTGCTCGGCGCCCCGACGGCCTTCCGGGCGGGGTACGCCGTGCTCGCCGCGGTGCACGCCCTGTTCCTGGTGGCGTTCCTGGTCAAGTGGTTCGGGGAGCTGAGAGCGCTCCGGGCGGACTGACGAGGACCTCCAGCGCCCGGCGCAACTGGGTGCTGGAGGTGTGCACGGTGTACGGGAGGTAGACGACGTCGACGCCGACCTCGGCGAAGTCCCGCTCCAGACGCGTCCCCTTCTCCGTGCCGCGCCAGTCGTCCCCCTTGAAGATCACGTCGAAGCGGACCTGCTGCCAGGACTCGATCTTGTCCGGCACGGTCTCCACGAACGCCGCGTCCACGAAACGCACACTGCGCACGATCTCCAGGCGCTCCCGCAGCGGGATCACGGGCGCGTGGCCCTTGGCGAGCGTCGCCATCTCGTCCGACACGACCCCCGCCACCAGGTAGTCGCACCGGCTCCGGGCGTGCCGCAGGATGTTGAGGTGGCCGATGTGGAACAGGTCGTACACCCCCGGGGCGTAACCGACTCCGTGCTGCGCCATCCGTTCTCTCCCCCCACGGTGGAACTGATCCAACGACCTTACTGCGAACCCCACTTGGTCGGCCTATGAACGGATAAGCTCGATGCGACGCTGTCCCGGGGGAAGGCGATCGTCCGATGTCCGACGCTGGGTACGGCAGGCCGCGAGGGCCGTTCGAGGGCCGCAGGCTCCTCGTGGTCTCCACCAACTACGCGCCCGAGGTGACGGGCATCGGCCCGTACGCCACCCAGCTCGCCGAACACTGGGCCGCGTCGGGCGCCGAGACCCAGGTCCTGGCGGGTATGCCGCACTACCCCGCCTGGCGGGTCGACGCGGCCTACCGGG
>NZ_KL585423.1:113493-115547 GCF_000721935.1 Streptomyces sp. NRRL WC-3549 | reverse complement strand
AGCCTACCGCGGGGCGTGGCGGCGCGAGGAGAGCCGGCAGCAGGTCCGCGTCCACCGGCGCCGCCACTACGTCCCGCCCCGGCAGAGCGCCCTGCGCCGCGCCGCCTTCGAGGCGTCCGTGCTGGTCCACGGCCTGCTCGCGCCGCCCCCGGGACGCCCCGACGCGGTGGTCTCCCAGATGCCCAGCCTCGCGGGCGGTGTCATCGGTGCCCGGATCGCCCGCCGCCACCGGGTCCCGTACATACCCGTCGTCCAGGACCTGATGGGCGCCGCCGCCGCGCAGAGCGGCATCCGCGGCGGTGGCAGGGCGGCGTCCGCCGCGGCGGCGGCCGAGCGGTACGCCCTGCGGGACGCGGCCCTCGTCGGTGTCATCCACGAGAGCTTCGTCCCGGGCGTCAGGGCCCTGGGGGTGGCGGCCGGACGCATCCGGGTGGTGCCCAACTGGACGCATGTGCGGCCTCCTTCGGCGGACCGGGCCGCCACCCGGGCGCGGCTGGGCTGGCGCGAGGACACCCCCGTGCTGCTGCACTGCGGGAACATGGGCCTCAAGCAGGGGCTGGACGTCCTCGTCGACCTCGCCCGGCGGGCCCCGGACATCCGTGTCGTGCTGATGGGCGACGGCAACCAGCGCGAGGCGCTGCGTACGAGCGCCGCCGGACTGCCCAACGTCGACTTCGCCCCGCCCGCCGGAGAGCGGGAGTTCACCGACGTGCTCGCCGCCGCCGACGTGCTCGCCGTGACCCAGCGGGCCTCGGTGCTCGACATGAGCGTGCCCTCCAAGCTCACCTCGTACTTCGTCTCGGGGCGGCCCGTCGTCGCCTCCGTCGCCGCCCGGGGCGGCACCGCCGACGAGGTGCGCCGGGCGGGCGCCGGGGTCCTCGTCACCCCCGAGGACCCCGGCGCGCTCCTGGCCGCCGTACGCGCGCTGGCCGACGACCCGGCGGCGGCGGACGCGCTGGGCGCCCACGGGCCCCGGTACGTCGCCGACCACCTGAGCCGCGAAGCGGGCCTGTCCCGCTTCGACGCCCTGCTCGCCGAAGTCCTGGGGGACGCGCGGCGCGACGCGCCACGAGACGCACGAGGGGGAGCACACCGATGACGCACGCGGTCCGCACACTGGAGGAGCAGGACGAACCGGCGCTGCTGCGGGACCAGTTCCGCCAGCTCCTGCGCTACCGGGCCCTGCTCGCCGTAGGCGTCGCCGTCGGGCTCCTGGGCGGCGCCTTCCTCGCCCTGGGCGGCGAGGACACCTACACGGCCACCGGCGAGGTGCAGGTGAGGTCCGCGACCGCCGACCCCTTCGCCACCGGCGCCTCCGCCGACAAGGGCATCAACATCGGCTCCGAACGCCAGACCGCCGTCAGCGACACCGTCGGTGCCCTCGCCGCCCGCACCCTCGCCAAGAAGGGCGACGCGGCCGACGCCCGTACGCTGCTGCGCGGCCTCCAGGTCACCAACCCGCCCAACACGCTGACCCTGCGCTTCGCCTACACCACCACCGACCCCGGCCTCGCCAAGACCCGCGCCGACGCCCTGGCGGGCGCCTACCTCGAAATCCGCCGCCGGCGCACCGAGGGCAGCATCGACAACATGGTCGACGGCTACCGCGCGCAGATGAAGCCCCTCGTCGAGCAGCGCGACCAACTGCAGACCGGCGGGGGCACGGCCGAGGACACCGACAGCGCCCGCGCCAACCTCGTCGTCGCCATATCCGAGCTCAACCGGAAGATCGTCGAGCTCAAGGCCCTCGACACCACCCCCGGCTACCTGAACAAGGAACCCGTCACCCCCACCGAACCCACCGGCGCGGGCCTGCCGCTCCTGCTGGGCCTCGGCGGCGTGGTGGGCCTCGCCCTCGGGCTGCTCCTGTCCTGGGTGCGCCTCGTCTTCGACCCCGCCGTACGCTCCACCCGCGAACTCGTCCGGTCCCTGGGCGCCCCCCTCCTCGGCTCCCTGCCCAGGGAGCGCGGGCAGGCCGGGGCGCTGCTCGCCATCGGGCGCGGCGGCAGCAGACTCGCCGAGGAGTACCGGGCCGTCGCCTTCCGGCTCGCCTA
>NZ_KL585423.1:111744-113233 GCF_000721935.1 Streptomyces sp. NRRL WC-3549 | reverse complement strand
AGATGTGTATAAGAGACAGGGGCCGCGACGTCCTGCTCGTCGAGGCCGACCTGCGCACCCCCTCGCTCGCCCCACGGCTGGGCACGGTGGCCCGCGAGGGAAGGACCCGCTGGGCCGCCCCGGGCGACGAGGACAGGGGCTGGCCCGCCGGCAGCCGCGCGAACGTCGACGTACCGGGTTCCGGCGCCTTCACCCTGGTCGCCGGGCAGCCGGTCGACAACGTGCCCCGAGCGCTGACCTCGGCAGCCGTCGGACGGATCCTCTCCGAGGGCGACCGGCCCGGAGCCGTCGTCATCGTGCTGGCCCCGCCCGTCCTGTCGTACGCGGACGCCGTCGCCCTCGTCGACCGGGTCGAGGGCGTCATGGTCGTCTGCGACCCGCGCGAGGTGCACCGCAGCGACCTGGAACGCATCCGCGAGGTCGTCGGCGCCTCGGGCGGTACGGTCCTCGGCGCCCTGCTCCACCCCGCCCGCGGCCGGCGCGCCCGCAGAGAGGCGCGCAAGGAGGCCCGCGGGGACACGCGCGACGGCACGCACGACGACGGGCGCGGGAAGCCCGGCAGGCGGCGCGGCCGCGGGCCCGGCGCCCAGGGCCCCGCGTCCGGGCGGGCCGGCCGGGACGGGACGACCGGTGACCCCGCCGACGCCCTCGGCCTGCGCAGCCCCTTCGGCACCCCCGCCGGACGCCCGTGAGGGCACGTACCGCGATCGTCTGCTCGGTCGCGGACCAGGGGGTGGCCGCACTGACCAACATCCTGGTGCTGGTGGCGGCGGCCCGGCTCTCCACCGTGGACGGGTTCGCCCGCTTCTCCGCCGTCTACCTCGTCTTCACCGTGCTGCTGGGCGTCTTCGGCGCCTACACCGGACAGCCGCTGGTGCTGCGGCGCGGCGAGGGGGGCGAGACCCGCGGGGCGTGCCGCTCGGCCGTGGTGTTCACCCTGCTCGCCGCGAGCGCGATCGGTGCCCCGCTCGCCGCCGTCTGCCTGCTGCTCCCGGGCGACACCGCCCACGCCCTGGTGATGCTCGGGCTGGTCCTGCCCGTGGTGCTCGGCCAGGACACCCTGCGCTACGCCTTCTCCACCCTTCACCTGCCCCATCTCGCCCTGCTCGCCGACACGGTGCGGCTCGGCTGCGTCCTGGCCGCCCTGGCCGCCCAGCCCCACGGTGCCGGCGCCGGGCGGCTCGTCCTGGTCTGGGGGCTGTCCGCACTGCCCGCCCTGCTGCTGTCCGCCGCCCTGCTCCACCGCCGCACGGCCGGCACCCGCCCGCGGATCGGCGTGCTGCTCCGCCGCGGGCACCTCGGCCGCCGGTTCGTCGTGGAGTTCGGCGTCGGCAACGCGACCGGCCAGCTCTCGGTGCTGGGCCTCGGCGCCGTCGGCACCCCGCTGGTGGTCGGCGCGCTGCGCGGGGCGACCACCCTCTTCGGCCCGCTCAACGTGCTCTTCACCTCCGCCACCAGCTTCGGCCCCCCGCTGCTGGGCCGGCTCCCC
>NZ_KL585423.1:110427-111454 GCF_000721935.1 Streptomyces sp. NRRL WC-3549 | reverse complement strand
GCCCGCGACCGGCAGCCAGTACGCCGCCATGGCGGTCGGCACCTGCGGGCTGCTCGCCCTGCGGATGCTGGACCCGCGCACCACCCTCTCCGTCCAGGTCGTCTTCTCGCTGCTCTCCGTCGTCCTCCTGGCGGGCGGCTACGCGCTCGCCGGGGTGCCCGGAGCCGCCTGGGGACTCTGCCTGGGCTCCGTCTGCAAGGCCGCCGCCACCTGGACCCGGGTCGCCCGGCTGCGCCGGGCCCCGGCCGCCGGACCGGACACCGTCAGCGCCGGCCCCTCCGGGAGCCGTTCCGGAAGCTGGTGACCAGCGCCAGGCACAGCGCCGCCACGGCCAGCTTCCCGGCGGCCTGGAGCAGCGGCCCGCGCAGCAGGATGAAGGTGTACCCGGCGACCAGCGGCACGGCCACGGCCAGCACACTGCCCGGCCCCGGCCCGGCCCGGGTCACCGCGAGCGCGTACCGCCGGTCCGTGCGGGCCGCCGCGTAGCCGGTCAGGGCCAGACCGCCCACCATGCCCGCCGCACCGAAGTCCACCCAGAGCTCCGTCCACAGCGGGGCGGAGAGGTTGGTCATGCTCATCCCCATCCACTCGCCCACCCGGACCCCGGTGTCCTCCGGCTTGCCGCTCCACATCGCGCGCGGCACGAAGAACAGTGCCGTGCCCGCCAGTTGACGGCCCCAGGTGTGGCCGCGGGTGTCCACCCAGGAGACGGCGTCGGCGAACATCACCGTCTGGTCGTAGTCCTTCGTGGCCAGCGGCTCGAAGACGGAGGCGGACCGCACGGGCCGGTAGCCCGCGTCGTCGTACCGGAAGCGGTCCGCGTACGGGAACAGCACCAGCGCGCCCACCACCCCCAGGGCCAGCACCGACCGGTACACCGCCGCGCTGCTCGGGAACGCGGTGAACAGCAGCGACACCAGCACCGTCAGGAACCAGTAACGCGCGTTGGACACGGGGTTGTTGACGATGACGTTGAGGGCCGCGAGGCCCGCCCACACCAGCACCGTCGACGGGGTGCGGCGGGGGG
>NZ_KL585423.1:106266-110230 GCF_000721935.1 Streptomyces sp. NRRL WC-3549 | reverse complement strand
CCCGCCGCGAGGTCGCCAGCCGGCGGGTGTAGAACAGCAGCGCGAGCAGCGCGGGCACGGTGCCGAAGCCCTTCAGGAAGGCCGACCCCACGTTCGACCCCTCGGACACCACCCCGCTCTCGGCCACGGAGGCGCTGATCTCCTGCCGGCTGGTGAAGAAGACCGCCGGCCCGCCCAGCTTCAGCACGTAGTACCCGCTCGCCGCGAACGCCAGCACCACCAGCAGCCGCAACCGCACCCGGTGCGCCCGCGCCGGGCCGTGCCCGCCCCGCTCCGGCCCGCGCCGCAGCGGACGCCGGGATGCCAGCAGCGCCCCCAGGTCGAAGGCGGCACAGCCCATCAGGACCATCGACACCGCCGTCACCAGGTCCGAGCGCGGCCCGACCAGCGGCGTCGGCGTCTGCCCGAGCACCACCTGGGCGAAGGGCGCGACGCCCATCGCGATGTACACGAACATCCAGAAGACGCCCTGGAGCAGCCGCCGCCGGGTGGAGAGGATCATCGTGGCGAGCCGGGCCCCGGCGTAGCAGGTCAGGACCAGTTGCAACCAGTACGCGGTGTCCCGTACGCCGGAACCGGGCTGGGCCGCGACCACGGCGGGCAGGAAGCAGACCAGCCCGAGGATGAGCGGCACCGCCAGCGCCCGCGAGAGCATCGCCCAGGACAGCGATCTGCCCGGCCCGTCCGGTGGGCGGCGGCCGGGCCCGCCGGCCGGGGCGGAGGCGGACGGGGCCTCGTGCACGGACGTCATGGTCCCCCGTTCGCCGGTCTCTGACCGCTCAACACCTTAACGAACCAGGCCACTTGAGGGGGCCGGATGGCTAGGCTGGACGCCGTCGGCCGAGGTTGAGGGGAACCCTGGTGAAGGTCCTGCACATCGTCACGCTGCACACCCCGGACCACGCGTTCGGCGGGCCGACCAGGGTCGCGCTGAACCTCTCGAAGGCGCAGCGCGCCCAGGGCGACGACGCCCGCCTCATGGCCCTCGGCGACGGCTTCGAGGGCCCCCTGCCCCCGGAGGTCGAAGGCGTCCCCGCGCACCTCTTCCGGGCCCGCCACCCGCTGCCCGCGTTCGAGGTCAGCGGCATCACCTCCGCCGCCCTGCTGGCCACCGCCCGCCGCATGATGCGGGGTGCCGACCTCGTCCACGTCCATCTGATGCGCGACCTGGTCACGCTGCCCGCCGCGCTGCTCGCCCTGGCCACCCGCACCCCGCTCGTCGTCCAGACCCACGGCATGGTCGACCCCACCGAGAACCGGATCGCCCAGCTCACCGACCTGCTGGGCGTGCGCACGGTGCTGCGCCGCGCCGACGCCGTCCTGCACCTCACCGAGCAGGAACGCCGCGACGTCCAGGCCGTCGCCGCGCCGGTCGCCCTCACCCGTACCGTGCGCCTCGTCAACGGCGTACGCCCGCAGGAGCGCAAGCCCGCCCGGGAGCCGGGCCGGCCGCCGGTCGTTCTGTTCTTGGCCCGGGTCCAGGAGCGCAAACGGCCCGAGGACTTCGTCGCCGCCATGCCCGCCGTCCTGGCCCGGCACCCGGACGCCCGCTTCGTGCTGGCCGGACCGGACACCGGGGCCCTGCCCGGCACCCTGGCGCTCGCCCGGAGGCTGGGCGTCATGGACGCGCTGGACCATGTGGGGCCGCTCGGCCACGAGGAGGTGCTCGACGCCGGGCGCCGGGCCGACGTGTACGTCCTGCCCTCGATCGAGGAGCCGCTCGGTGTCTCCGTCCTGGAGGCCATGTCGGTGGGCACCCCGGTCGTCATCACCCGCACCTGCGGCCTCGCCCCCGACGTGGCGGCGGCCGGGGCGGGCCGCGTCGTCGACAGCCGCGTCGGCGAGGACGCCGCCAACGCGGCCGGGGTCGCCCGGGCGGTCCTGGAGCTCCTGGAGCCCGGCGAGGCCGAGAAGGCGGGCCGGGCCGCGTGGGACCTGGTCAACGGGCACTTCACCATCGAGACCGTCACCCGCACCCTCCGGCGGACCTACGAGGACGTGGTCCGCCGGAGGCGTCCGGGGCGGCGGGACTGAGACGGCGGCCCAGGGCGCCGTCGGACCACTACGACGCCTCCCACCGCTGCCAGAGCATCTCCAGCCCCAGCACGATCGCGCACAGCACCGCCAGCGACCCGGGGGCGGCCACGAACATCACATGGATGGGACTGCTCTCGTCCGGGAGGAAGAGGTCCACCCACCCCAGGGTCAGGGCCACGGCGGTGGCGACCCCGCCGATCCGGGAGGCCCATTCGAAGAGGTGCGCGTGCCAGGGCTTCGAGGCGTCCGAATCCCGTGAGCGTACGTCGATGCTGAAGAAGACCAGCAGAACGGCGAGGAACGAGATCAGGCTGACCATGTCGGACGACGGCATCGGGCGCATATCGGGACTTTAGCCGCGTCACGCCGTGCGGCCCGTCACCCGCGGGGCCCGCCGCCTCCACGCACCCGGCCGTGGAGGCGGCGGTGGCTCAGCCCGTTCTCCCCTCCCGGGACTTCAGGGCGATCTGCCACCGGTAGAAGCTCATCGCCAGGGCGAAGTCCAGCCCCGCCCGCCCGTCCAGGAAGCCCCGCCGGTAGACGTACATGTACGCGAAGGACAGCAGCGGCTTGAACGGCGCCTTGTGGAAGAGCTGCCCCTGACGGGACTTCACCTTCCGCACCTGCTCCTTGACGTCGGGGTGGTGCTCCAGCCACGCCTCCCAGTCCGAGTAGCGGTTGTGCCGCTCGAACCAGGCGGTCACCGGGTCCAGGTCCTGGTGCTCGATGGGGTTGCGCAGGGCCCGGAAGGACGGGGCCACCGGCTGGTAGTGGCCCTCCACCTCGCCGATCCCCGGCGCGTCCAGGTCCCCGACCTCCGGGTAGTGGCAGCGCGTCCGGTCGGTCAGCGAGCGTTTGCGGATGGTGTAGCCGTGCCGCAGCCGCTTCCCCGAGAACCAGTAGCCCAGCGGGATGTCGTACGCCGCCGGCCCGGGCCGCTCCGGGCCGGCGAAGACCTGCCGCAGCTCGGCCAGCAGCCCCGGGCTGATCCGCTCGTCGCCGTCGAGCAGCAGGATCCAGTCCAGGTCCGTGCGGACGTTCTCCAGACACCACTGCTTCTTCCGCGGATGGCCCCCGTCCCAGGTGTACGTGACCACCTCGGCCCCCGCCTCCTCGGCGATCCTCGCCGTGTCGTCGGTGCTGTGGGAGTCCACCACGACGACCGCCTCGAAGTGGCCGAGGACCGACCCCACCGCCTCGGCGATGTTCAGGGCCTCGTTCTTCGTGGGGATCGCCACGGCTATGGGCAGCTTGCTCACGAGGGCTCTCCTTCGGGCAGCCAGGCGTAGCAGCCTGTGGAGGTGAAGGCGCGGGCGCCGGCCGGGACGGTGAGCGAGACGGGGTCGCCGGTGTCCGAGGCGCCCGTGGTGAGCTCCTCGTCCTCCGCCCCGGCCAGCCGCCACGCGCAGTCCCGGGTGGGGGAGGGGGCGCGGTAGCGGCCGGGGCGGAGCTTCGCGCCGGTGTGGGTGCCGTCCGGGTAGCCCCGCGCCGCCTCGTCCACCAGTTCGCGGTGCTGCGGGCAGAGATGGGCCACCGCCGGCTCCGCGTCCGCGACCTCGCCGGCGACGATCGCCGCCACCGCGATGTCCCGGTCGGCCTTGACCAGGTAGCGGAGCCGGTCGCAGGTCGCCTGGCCGGTCTGGAGCACCGCCGCCGGGTCCATCCCCTGCGGGACGCGGTCGGTCAGGTACTCCTTCTGCGGCTTGCTGAAGGTCCCGGCGGCCGGGGTGATCTCACCGGCGGGCACCTTCGGCGGCTCGCTCGTCTCCTTCGGGCCCAGGGCCCGGGCGTCCTCGTCCGGCGGCTTCGACGGTCCCGCGGCGGCGGGCGCGGAGACGGCCGCCGCGGACGGTGCGGGGCCCTTCGACGGCTCATCGTCGCCGGACGCGCCGCAGGCGGCCAGCGCCGCCGTCGCGAGGACGACGGT
>NZ_KL585423.1:101474-106084 GCF_000721935.1 Streptomyces sp. NRRL WC-3549 | reverse complement strand
GACGACGGCGGCGCCGGCCAGGAACGGATGCCTCATCAGCCGGTCCTCAGTGCGTAGTGGGCGCTGATCTGCGCGGCGGTCAGCGCGGTCGGGTAGACGGCGGTCTCGTCGAGCTGCCCGGCGAAGAAGTTGCTGGTCGGGCGGTTCGGCCAGTTGGCCAGGTTGTCCCCGCCGACCCGCCAGTAGCCGGGGGTGTTCTGGCTGGTGGTGTACGAGGAGCCGGACGCGCGCAGCTGCCCGTCGACGTACAGCGCGGTCCCGCCGGTTCCCTGGGTGGCGACGACGTGGTGCCACTTGCCGTCGTTGTAGGCCCCGGGCGTGGTGATCGTGCGGTAGCCGCCGCTGTACACGCCGAAGACCAGCCGGCCGTCGTTCGCCATGTAGACGTGCTTGTCGTAGCGGACGCTGTTCTGCATCGTGACGTTGCCGAAGCCGATGATCTTCCCGCCCCGGGTGGTGGTCGTCTTCACCCAGGTCTCGACCGAGAACCGCGCGGGCGCGGGATGCAGGGTGTTGCCGTAGGCGTACTGGCTCGTCCCGTCGAAACCGATGGCGGTCGAGCTCCCGGCGACGGCCGCCGGGGTCTGCCGGTACGCCGGCGCGTTACGCAGGAAGCCGTTGTTCCGGTTGCCCGTGGCGTCGGCCGCGAAGGTCGAGGTGCCCTCGTCGTAGCGCCAGTACACCGAGGCCCCGTCGGACAGCACCCGCGCCGGGTAGCGCTCCGCCGTCGCCGCCACGGTCGCCGACTGGGCGGGGGACTTGGCGCTGGTGTTGGTGCCGTCGCTCGCGGTGATCCGGTACGAGTGGGTCTCGCCCACCGCCACGTCGGTGTCGGTCCACCGCAGCTGCGGCCGGTCCCAGAAGACGGAGCGGCCGGTGGTGGTGTGCACCGGGGTGCTCGCCCCGTCCTTGTAGATCCGGTAGGTCAGCTCACCGTCGTCGGTGTCGAAGCTGGTCTGCCAGTTCACGTCGATCCGCCCCGGGGTGAGCGTGGACAGGCTGACGTTGGGCACCCAGGGCACCCCCGTGTCCGGGCCGTCCGCGAACCGGGTGAGGCCCTGCTGGCGGACCCCGTTGACGGTGGTGAACTCCCCGCCGACCCAGAGGTAGTGGTGCCCACCCTTGTCGGTCTGGGACATCACCCGGGGCCCCACGGGCTCCCCGATGCCGTCGTTGGTGTCCGGGAACCACGGCAGCAGCTTCGGGTCGTCCACCGACTGTGCCAGCAGGTGCTTGCGCGGCTGGTCCGGGAACTCCCCCATGCTCGCGCAGTCATGGGCGTGACTGCCGCTGTAGAGCACGCCCGAGTGGACCAGGACGGCCTGGGTGGCCCCCAGGCAGGTGTCCCGCCACCGCTGCTGGTAGCCGGCGAGGTCGATCGCGATCCGGCCGTCGAACACCCCGCCGCCGGTCCCCTCGTTGGCGGTGTACAGGCCGGTCGCGTCCGTGGTGAGGTCCTGCACCGTGGAGGTGTCGGGGATGAATCCCGGGTAGCTCTTGACCAGCGCGCCCGTCGTCGCGTTCACCACGGCCAGGGCGTGCGAGGAGGTGCCGTTGACGGTGAAGAAGTCGCCGCCGAGCGCCACGTGCCGCCCGTCGGGGGTGACCTGGACGGCCCGGGCCACCTCGTCGGCGTCGGCGGTGAAGGGCAGCAGGGCGGCGCCGGTGGTGACGGCGGCGAACTTCTTCCGGGTCTTGCCGCCCACGTTGTTGAAGTCGCCGCCGAGGTAGACGGTGTCGGCGGTGACGTCCAGGGCCCGCACGGTCGCCGAGACCGAGATCTTGAAGTCCTTGCGCGGGGTGCAGGTCGCCGTGTCGACGGCCGCGATGTTGCTGACGCCCTCGCCGTTCACCGAACCGAACTGCCCGCCCGCGTACAGGGTCTTGCCGTCCGGGGACAGGGCCAGCGCCCGTACGGTCGCGGTGCCGGAGGAGAGGGTGAAGGAGAGGGTGCACCCGGTCGGCGCACCGGTCGCCGCGTCGAACGCGGCGAAGTTGAGCGCGGGCTGTTCGGAGGTGCCGGCGGCGGCGCCGGGCGGGCGGAGGGTGGAGAAGGTGCCGCCCGCGTACACGACGCCGTCGCCGGCGGCCATCGACCAGACGATGCCGTTGGTCTGCCAGGTGGTGAGGTCGTCGGCGGTGATCGAGACCGGTGGCGTCAGCGCCGCCGCCGGGGCGGCCCCGCCCGTGGCCGCCGCGGTCAGGGCCCCGGCGAACAGGCAGAGCGCGGCGGCGGCGGCGCGCACCCGGCCGCGCCCCCCGATCGGTCTGCGGCCCGTCGTTACGTTCATGATCCAGCTCCGGAGGTGAGTACGAGCAGCGGCCGGCCGGCCGCGGTCCATGGGGTGACCGAATCCTCGGTCCAGGTGCCGGCGACCGGCACGACGCCGCTGCGCCCCGCCGCCCGGGCGGCCCGGGTACGCGGTACGGCCGGGGGGCCGGGGGTGCCGGCGGGCCCGTTCACCGGTCCACCCGCACCGTCGCCCCGGCGAGCTGGTCGGCCAGCAGCCGGATGTCCGCGTCGACCATGATCCGGGCCAGCTCGCGGGTCTTGACCTCGGGTTTCCAGTCGAGCAGCTCCGCCGCCCTGGAGGCGTCCCCGATGAGGGCGTCGACCTCGCTGGGCCGCTCGTACTTCGGGTCGTAGCGGACGTACCGCGTCCAGTCGAGGCCCGCGTGGGCGAAGGCGTACTCGACGAACTGCCGGACGCTCACGCCCTCACCGGTGGCGACCACGTAGTCGTCCGGCGCGTCGCACTGGAGCATCCGCCACATCGCGTCCACGTACTCCGGGGCGTACCCCCAGTCGCGCACGGCGTCCAGATTGCCCAGGTGCAGGCGGTCCTGGAGCCCGGCCTTGATCCGGGCGACCCCGCGGGTGACCTTGCGGGTCACGAAGGTCTCGCCCCGGCGCGGCGACTCGTGGTTGAACAGGATGCCGTTGACGGCGTACATGCCGTATGCCTCACGGTAGTTGACGGTCGACCAGTACGCGTAGACCTTCGCCACGCTGTACGGGCTGCGCGGGTGGAAGGGGGTCCGCTCGCTCTGCGGGGGCGGGCTGGCGCCGAACATCTCGGAGGAGGACGCCTGGTAGATCCGGGTGTCGACACCGCTGGCCCGCACCGCCTCCAGCAGCCGGACCGTGCCGAGACCGGTCACGTCGCCGGTGTAGAGGGGCGCGTCGAAGGAGACCCGGACATGGGACTGGGCGCCCAGGTTGTAGACCTCGTCGGGGCGGATGTCGCGGAGCAGGTTGACCAGCGCGACGCCGTCGGAGAGGTCGGCGTGGTGGAGGACGAAGGAACGATTCGGTTGCTCGGGGCCCTGGTAGATGTGGTCGATCCGCTCGGTGTTGAAGCTCGACGACCGACGTAACAGGCCGTGGACGGTGTACCCCTTGCCGAGCAGCAGCTCGGACAGGTACGAACCGTCCTGGCCGGTCACCCCGGTGATGAGTGCGGTCTTTGCCATGGCTCCCCCTTCTGTGGTCGCCCGACGGGCGTGTGGTGCACCGAAATAACCGGGCCCGAGCTGTGTGCCGTAACGCGTCACCCGGGCGTGGGGCTGCTGGCACAATCCGAGCCATGACGACTGATCTCCCCGGCCCCGTACGGGAATCCGGCCGCGCCCTGCTGCCCCCCGGCGCCCGCGTATTCGTCGCGGGCCACCGCGGTCTCGTCGGCTCGGCGCTGGCCCGCCGCCTCACCGCCGACGGCCATGAGGTGATCACGCGCGGCCGGGAGGACCTCGATCTGCGGGACGCGGCGGCGACCGAGGCCTTCCTGCGGGACGTCCGCCCCGACGCCGTCGTCCTCGCCGCCGCGAAGGTGGGCGGGATCATGGCCAACAGCACCTGGCCGGTGCAGTTCCTGGAGGACAACCTGCGCATCCAGCTCAGCGTGATCGCGGGCGCGCACGCGGCCGGCACGCACCGGCTGCTCTTCCTCGGCTCGTCCTGCATCTACCCCAGGCGCGCCCCGCAGCCGATCCGCGAGGACGCCCTGCTCACCGGCGCCCTGGAGCCGACCAACGAGGCGTACGCGCTGGCCAAGATCGCCGGGATCGTGCAGACGCGCTCCTACCGGCGGCAGTACGGCGCCTCCTTCATCAGCGCCATGCCCACCAACCTCTACGGGCCCGGCGACAACTTCGACCTGGAGACCTCCCACGTACTGCCCGCGCTGATCCGCCGGTTCCACGAGGCGAAGCGGGACCGGGCCCCGGAGGTCACCCTCTGGGGCACCGGCAGCCCCCGCCGCGAATTCCTCCACGTCGACGACCTGGCCTCGGCCTGCGTCCGACTGCTGGAGGCCTACGACGGCGAGGAACCGGTCAACATCGGCTGCGGTGAGGACCTCACCATCAGAGAACTGGCCGGCATCGTGCGGGAGGTGACGGGATTCGAGGGCGTCATCGGCTGGGACACCTCGAAGCCCGACGGCACCCCGCGCAAGCTCCTGGACGTCTCCCGGCTGACCTCCCTCGGCTTCGCACCGCGGATCCCGCTCAAGGACGGCATCGCCCGCACCTACGCCTGGTGGCTGGGTCGGCCGGAGTCCCGCGGCTGACCCGCGGCCCGGCAGGCCGTGGCGGGCACGGCCCTGCCG
>NZ_KL585423.1:99480-101243 GCF_000721935.1 Streptomyces sp. NRRL WC-3549 | reverse complement strand
ATGTGTATAAGAGACAGCCCCGCGGCCGTCGGCGACGGCCCGCACGGTACGGGCGAGCAGCCCCATGTCCGTGGCCACCGACCAGTTGTCGACGTACCAGAGATCGAGGCGCACGGTCTCCTGCCAGGACAGGTCCGAGCGCCCGCTGACCTGCCACAGGCCGGTCATTCCGGGTCGGACGGCGAGCCGCCGCAACTCCCGCTCGTCGTAGTGCTCCACCTCGTCCGGCAGCGGCGGACGCGGACCCACCAGGGACATGTCACCCCGTAAGACGTTGAGGAGTTGGGGGAGTTCGTCGACCGACGTACGGCGCAGCGTGTGGCCGATCCGGGTGACCCGCGGGTCGCGGCGCATCTTGAACATCGGCCCCTCGCTCTCGTTGGCCGGGGCCAGCCGCTCCCTGCACCTCTCCGCGTCCGCCACCATCGTGCGGAACTTCCACAGGGTGAAAGGGGTGTTGTGGAGCCCGCGCCGGACCTGGCGGTGGAAGACCGGGCCGCGCGAGGTGAGCCGCACCGCCAGCGCGACGGCGAGGAACAGCGGTGCCAGCACCAGCAGGCCCAGGGCCGCCCCGGCCCGGTCGACCAGCGTCTTGAGCGCCGCCTGCGGGCCGTGCCGCAGCGGAGGTGCCACGTGCAGCAGCGTCAGCCCGGCGACGGAGACGGGCCGGACCCGGGCGGCCGCCGTCCCGGAGAGGTCGGAGAGCACGCACAGCGCGATGCCTCCGTCGTGCAGGCCCCACGAGAGCCGGCGCAGCCGGTCGTCGGTGAGCGCCGGGCCGGGCGCCACGAGCACCAGGTCCGCGTCGTGGGCGAAGGCGCTGCCGAGCACCGTGGACACGTCGTCGCCGCCCACCGGCACGGCGGCCACCACGGCGTACGGGTGGCCCGTACGGGAGGTGAGCCTGCCGACCGCGCGGTCCAGGCCGGCCGTCTCGCCCACCACCAGCACCCGGCGGGCGGGTCCACCGCGCCCGGCGGCCCGCCACCGTGCCACCGCGACGGTCACCAGGGCCACCGCCAGGCCGGGCACCAGGGCCGGCAAGGCGGTCACCGGGTCCGGCCGCCGGGCCGTCACCGCCAGCAGCACGACGAGCGTCCCGACGAGCACGAGCCAGTCGCCGAGCGATGGGGACAGGGCCCCGGGCCGCGCGGGGAGCCGCTCCGCGTACCGGCCGCGCGCGGCGCGCACGGCCACCCAGACGAGGGCGGCGAGGGCGGCGGTGGCCCAGGGGCGCGGGGCGCCGGCCGTGTGCAGCACCCACCAGGCGGGGACGCCCATGCCCGTCAGGTCGGTCAGGGCGAGGAGCGCCGTACGCCGGTCCGGCCCGCCGGCCGCCGGGCGCGGCCGTGGGGTGTCACGGGGCGAGTCCGGCGCCCTCCACGGCTGTTCGAGCGCCGGCGTGCGCCGGTGCGCGGCCGGCGAGCGCGGCCGTGGGGCCCCCGCCAGCCCCACCGGCCCGGATGTATCCCTTTCGGGTAATTCGACATGTCCCATGAGCCCCCCAGCCACAGTCACATCCCCCGAACGGGGCGCATCCGCCGATCCCGGGGACTGACGGACGCGCTCTCGCTCGGTGCACGATATCCACACACGTGCCGTTTCGCTGGAGTTCCGGCGAAGTTCGGGGAGGCGGGGCCGTCCGGTCTCCCGGCGTCGCGGAAGGGGTCTCCGGTCCCGCGCGCCGTGCTGCGGTTCCAGCGGTTCCGGCAGGCGGAGCGGCGTGCCGACCGGGCCCGCGCCCGCGACGGCTCCCGCCGCGG
>NZ_KL585423.1:90069-99260 GCF_000721935.1 Streptomyces sp. NRRL WC-3549 | reverse complement strand
CCCAGCAGGCCGGTGGCGATGCGGCGGGCGGTCCGGGGGGAGACGCCGAGGCGCTTGGCTATGGCCTCGTCCGTGTAACCGCGCGACAGCAGGCGCAGGGTCTCCTGCTGCTGGCGGGTCAGCGAGCGCTCCACGGTCCGCTCGGCCCGGCCCAGCGGCTCGGCGCGGTCCCAGACGCTCTCGAAGAGGGCCTCCAGCGCGGCGATGAGTCCGCGTCCGGTCACCACGAGCGCGCCGAGTGAGGAGTCCTGGTCGTCCAGGGCCACCAGGGCGATCCGGTGGTCGGCGATGATCATGCGCGTGACGAGCGAGGGCGCCGTGCGGATCTCGCCGCCGGCCGAGGCCAGCCAGTTCACGTACGCCACCGTGGGGGCGTGGTTGTGGATGCTGTCGAGGTAGACCGTACGCATGCGCACCCCGCGTGCCAGCAGGCGCTCGTTGAGCGGCCGGGAGGCGTCCATGTTCTCCTCGGTCTGCGCGCCGCCCGTCGCGAACGTCGCGATGTCCTCCTCCACCTCCTCGTGGAGCCGGGCCAGATAGTCCCGTACGTGGTCCACGCCGTCCAGGTGTGTCACCGGCGGCTCGCCCGCGGGCGGGTGCGAGGGCGGGAGCTGGCACAGCAGGGCCGCCACCGCCGCCTCGCCCTCCTCCACCTGCTGGGTGCGGGCCGCGAGGTCGGCCCGCTGACGGGCCAGCAGCATCTCCAGGCCGAGGCGCGGATTGACCACGTGGACCTGACGGGAGCCGTTGCCCGCGGCCGGGCGCACCAGTGACAGGTCGGCCAGTACCTTGACCGCTCCGTCGAACTGATCGGAGGTCAGCCCGAGACGGGAACAATGCTCCGCCGGACCCGCGCCGGGATGACCGAGCATCGCCCGATACACGGCCTCAGCCGTGGCGTCCAGACCCAGGGGGTCCAGCATCGTCCCTCCTCGCCAGGAGACATGCGCCTCGGAGTGTTATTGCCGCAGGCGATGACGTCTACTCCTCGACTCTCCGGTGACGCTCCGGCAAAGATCATGGCACGGTCGCGTCCCCCTGGGCAGAGGGCGTCGGGGCCGGAGCAGCCCCGGAGCCGCCCGCTGGACGGAAAGGGCCATGGCCTCATCGGTCCAGGGGTCTGACCTTCACCGTTGCCTCACTTCCGTACAAAACTCGCCATGCTGTCGACCGTTCCTCGTAGATGGTTGGAAGGGCTCCCCCCATGTCTCAGGTCCATCGCACGTCCTGTCCGGTTCTCGGGACCCTGGCGCTCACCGCGCTCGCCTTCGCCGCCCTCACCGTTCCCGCCCAGGCCGCCGCCCCGGCCGCGTCCGCCCCGCACGCCGTCTCCGCCGCACCGGACACGGCTGTTCTGCCCCACCCGCCCGTCCGCCCGCCCGCTCCCGGCCACGGCCCGCACGACTTCGGCTGGCAGTAGGGCGGGCGGGTACGGCATCCGCGGGGACCGCGGCTGCGGAGAGGTACAGGGGGAAGGGGGACGACGGTGCGATTCCAACTGCTCGGGCCATTGAGCATCACCGACGGGCGGGACGTCGTGGTGCTCCCGCCCTCCAAGCCGACCTCGCTGCTGGCCGCGCTGCTCCTCCGGCCCGGATCGGTGGTCTCCACCGATCATCTGCGGGGCGTGGTCTGGGGAGAGGAGCAGCCGACGACGGCCAAGGCGGCGCTCCAGAGCTGTGTGCTGCGCCTGCGCCGGATCTTCGCCAAGTACGGCATCGAGGACCAGTCCGTCGTGGCCGTCGCCGGCGGATACCGCATCGAGGCCGACGCGGAGACCCTCGACCTGCTGCACTTCCGCCGTCTCGTCGACCGGGCCGCCGCGTCCGGCGCGGAGTCCGAGCCGTACGCCCTGCGGGCCGCTCTCGCCCTGTGGCAGGGGCCGCTCCTGGCCAACGTGCCCTCCGAACTCCTGCACCGGGACGAGGTGCCGAGGCTCGCGGAGGAGCGGCTGAGGGTGCTGGAGCGGGTCTGCGACATCGAGCTGGAGCACGGCCGCTGCCGCGAGACCCTCTTTGATCTTTGGGAGGTTACGCGCGTATACCCGGCTCACGAGCGGTTCGCCGGGCAGCTGGTGGAGGCCCTCTACCGGACCGGCCGGCAGACCGAGGCGCTCGCCGAGTACCGCCGGATCAAGGGCCATCTGCGGGAGGAGCTCGGCGTCGATCCCCGAGCCGAACTCCAGCGGCTGGAACTGGCCATCCTGCGCGGCGACGACCTCGGAACCCCCGACACGGGCCGTGTCCCCGTCGCGCTCACGCCCGTCACCGGGGGCACCGCGGACGGGGCGGGGACGGCCGCCGCCGCGGATCGGGAGCGGGAGGAACCGGCGCACCGTCACGAGCGGCCGGCCGAAGCGGTGGCGGCCCCCCTCCCCACCGTGCCGTGCTTCACCGGGCGGGCGCGTGAAGTGGAGGCCCTGGTCGAGCTGCTGACGCCACGTCATGACGTATCAGGCGTCGTCGGGCCCGGTGACGGCGCCCCGGGGCGCTCATCGGTGGCGGTGCTCTCCGGGGCACCCGGCATCGGCAAGACCGCGCTGGCCCTGCACGTCGCACACCTGGTGCGCGCCCATTACCCGGGAGGCTGCCTGCTGCTGCCGCTGACCCGTCCCGACGGCACGCCGCTGTCGGCACGGGAGGCCGCGGACGCACTCGGCCGGACACTGCCTTCGGGACCCGGCGCCGGGTCCGGCCGCACCCTCCTCGTCCTCGACGACGCGGTCCACCCCGACCAGGTCCGTCCGCTGCTGACCGCCCACGCGGGCGCCGCGATCGTCACCAGCCGGATGGGACTGGCCGCGCTCGTCGCCACCCACGGCGGCACCGTCCACCGGATCGGCGCGCTGGAACCCGAGGAGTCGCACGCCCTGCTCACCGCCGTGCTCGGCCGGGAACGGATCGGGGACGAGCCGTCGGCGGCCCTGCTCCTCGCCTCCGTGTGCGGGCACCACCCCCTCGCCCTGCGGATCGCCGCCGCCCGGCTGCTCACCCGGCCCCGGCTGCGCCCGGCCGACTGCGCCGACTGGCTGCGGCGCGACCTGCCCGCCCGGCTCACCCTGGCGGACGACCCCCGCATGTCCGTACCGCTGACACTGGACGAGGCCCTGGGACGGCTGCCCACGGCGCTGGCCGAGGCCCATCTGCGGCTCGGCGCGTCGGCGCACCAGGCCCTGACCGCCGCCCGTGCCGCCGCCGTCCTCACGATCCCCGAGGAGACGGCCGAGGAGGTACTGGAACGCCTCCTCGACGCCGGCCTCCTGGAGGAGGGGAGGCCGGGGTCCTTCTGGATGCACGAGCTGCTCCGGGCCCACGCCCGCCGTGCCACCGCGCCGTCCGTCGACCGCGTACCGGCCCCGCTGCGCCCGCCCCGGCGCGAGGAGACCCCGGCGGGCCGTCCCAGGCCGGCCGCCCTGCGCTGACGGCACGCCGGCGGCGCGGCAGCACACGAACCCCGCCGCACGCACGCGTCCGGCGGCCCCCGACCCACCCGAACGACGCCCCAGCACAGGCCAGGCCCGGACCCCGGGCCGTCCGACCCGTCCCCAGACCACGAGGTGTGACGCACGCATGGCAACATCGCCGTACGCAGAGACCGCCGGAACCCGGCCCCGAGTCCGTCGCGACGTCCTGTTCACCGAGACACCCGACGGCGTGATCTTCCACAACGCCGACGGCGGGTTCCAGCTCACCGCCAAGTCCGGTTACCGGTTCGCCACCCTCCTGGTCCCGCACCTGGACGGCAGCAGAACCGTCGACGAGATATGCCAGGGCTTCGGGGAGCGCCAGAGGGCCATGGTCGGCGAGTTGGTGAAGGCGCTCTACGCACGCGGCTTCGCCCGCCCCGTGCCCGGCCCCGACGAGACCGGCGGCGCCCTGGTGACCGCGCCGGCCCCGGCCGCCCGCTTCGCGCAGCAGATCGCCTACGTCGACCACTACGCCGACGACGCGGACGCCCGCTTCGCCCGCTTCCGCGCCACCCGGGTCGCCGTGCTCGGCGACGGCCCGGCGGCCCGCTGGTGCGTCCTGTCCCTGGTGCGCAACGGCTGCGCGGCCGTCGCCGTGGAACCGGCCCTCGTGGACGGTTCCGGCGGTGTGCCGGCCGAGGAGTTCGCCACGGTCCACCAGGAGGCCGCCGAACTGGCCGGACAGGACTGCCCCGTCGAGATCGCGGTGCTGCCGGGAGCCGGCGCGCGCCCGGCGGGCTGGGCGGCGTACGACGGGTATGACGTCGTCGTCCCCGCCTTCGGCCCCGGCGTACCGGGCACCGTGCTGCCGCTGCTCCGGGAGGGCGTCCCGGAAGGCCGGACGCTGCTGCCGGCCTGGACGTT
Source organism: Streptomyces sp. NRRL WC-3549 (assembly GCF_000721935.1). GTDB lineage: Bacteria > Actinomycetota > Actinomycetes > Streptomycetales > Streptomycetaceae > Streptomyces. The sequence continues at coordinate 94,930 of NZ_KL585423.1, read as the reverse complement.
CGGCGGACGGGCCGTCGTCGGGCCGGTGGCGACCCCCGGTTCGACGGGCTGCTGGTCCTGCGCCGCCCTGCGGCTGGGCGCGTCCGGCGGCCCGGCGGCGGCCGGGCTGTGGAGCGGGCTGGCGCTGGGCACCGGCACCCCGGGGGCGCAGCCCGCGGGCCCGCTCGCCGCGATGCTCGGCAACCTGCTCGGGTACGAGGTGTTCCGGCTCGTCACCGGGGCGCTGCCGGCCGAGACCCGGGGGCAGCTGCTGATCCAGGACATGGACTCCTTCGACGTCGTCTCGGAACCCCTGCTGCCGCACCCCCGCTGCCCGTTCTGCGCCGCCCCCGGCGCACCGGAGGCCGAGCCGGTCGACCTGGCCGCCGCCCCCGCCCGCCCGGCGTTCCTCCCGACCGTCGCCACCGCCCCCGACGACGACGCCGCCCAGGGCCCGCTCGCCGAGCTGGAGCGCCGCTCCGCGCTCGTCCGCCCGCACGCCGGGGTGTTCACCCGGTACGCGGACGAGCCGCTGACGCAGACACCGCTGAAGGTGGGCGCCGTCGTCCTCGGCCTGCCCGGCGGCGCGCGGACCGTCACCGCCTTCGACGTGCACCACACCGCCGGGGCCCGGCTGCGGGCCCTGAACGCCGCCGCCACCGTCTACGCCGAGCACCTCGTGCCCCGAGCCCCCGCACCCGAGCACGCGACGGCCGGCGGGCTGCCCGCCGTCGCCCCGGACGCGCTCACGATCGCCTCGGGCACCGGCGGCACCGGGGCGGTCCCGGTGTGGACCCTCGCCACCTCGCTCGTCACCAAGGAGGCGGTACGGGTGCCCGCGGGCGCCGTGCGCCCCTTCGGCGCGGACAACGCCGACCGCCGCTTCGAGCCGACCCGGGCCGGTGCGGGCGCGGGCGCCGACCTGCCGGAGGCCGCCGCGGCCGGTCTGCTCTCGGCCCTCGCCCACGACGCCCTGCGCCGGGCCGTCCGGGGGGACGGGGAGGTACGGGTGATCAGGCCCGCGGCCTTCGGGGACGACCCCGAGACGACGTTCCTGCTGCGCTCCGCCGCCCACCTCGGCGTCCCGGTGGAACTGCTCGACCTCGGTGAACGCCCGTGCTCCGGCGCCTCGGTGGTCCTCGCCAGGACCACGGGCGACCAGCGCGCCCAGGGCCCCGCCCGCTGGTCGGTGGGTGCCGCCCTGGACCTCACGGCCGCCGCCGTGGACGCCGTACGCGACCTGCTCGGCGCGGTGCAGCTGGCCGCTGAGGACGGGCCGACCGGTACGGCCGCGGACACCGGTGACCCGCTCCTGCGCGACCTGGACGCCGCGCTGATCCCGCTCACCGCCGACGGGCCCGCCGCCGGCCCCGACGGGCCCGTGGGCCGGACCCGGATCCTGGAGCGTCTCGCCGCCGACGGCCGCGACGCCCTGGTGGTGCCCACCCACGCCGCCGACCTGCCCACCGCGGGCATCCACACCGTCCGCGTCCTGCTCACCCGGGCGGTCACCGATGCCGGCTGAGCCCACGGCCCCGCCCGGCCCGGTCACCGTGCGCCCCACCGCGCGGGCCGGGTCCACCCGCCGGTTCGGCGGTGCCCTGCGCGCCGCCCTCGACGAGGTCCTGGCCGGTGCGGACGGTCCCGCGGTGGCCCTGGCGCCCCTCGGCGTCGGCGACGCCTACGCGGACGGCCCCGGCGCCCCCGCGCCCGGTTCGCACGTCCCCGTCCACCTGTACGGGCGCCAGGTGCTGGTCGGACCGTGGCCCGCCGAGGGCCGGACCGCCGGCTGCGGGACCTGCCTGGCGCGGCGGTGGCAGGGCGTGCGCACGGTGTCCCTGCGCGAAGGACTCGAACGCGGCTCGGAGACCCGGTCGGTGGGGGACTGGCCGTACGCCACCCCGTTCGCCGCCACCGCCGTGGCCGCGCTGCTCGCCGGGCTCGCCGCCCGGGAACCGGCCCCCGGACCGTACCCGAGGGTGCACCTGCTGGACCTGGAGGCCCTGACCGTCCGCAGCCACCCGCTCGTCCCCGACCCGGAGTGCCCGGCCTGCGGCGCACCCGGACCGGACACCGCCGAGGCCGCCGAACTCCCCCTGGAACCCGCGCCGAAGTACCGGCCCGGAGCCTTCCGGACACGGCCCGTCGAGGACTACCGGCTGCCCGTGGACGCCTTCGCCAACCCGCACTGGGGGGCGCTCGGGCCCTCCGTGATCTGCGACGTCGCCTCCACCACCACCTCCGCCACCGTCGGCTGCTTCTCCACCCGCTCCGGGGAGTACCTGCGCGAGACGTTCTGGGGCGGCCACGCCGGGACCTACGCGCACAGTCTGGGCATCGGCGTGCTGGAGGGGCTGGAGCGGTACGCCGGGATGCGCGCCCGGGGGAAGACCACCGCCCTCACCGCCTCCCTCGACGACCTCGGCCCGGACGCCGTCGACCCGCGGGAGACGGGCCTGTACTCCGAGGAGTTCTACCGGGACAACCCGCGGGTGCGCCCCTTCACCCCCGACCGGGAGATCCCCTGGGTGTGGGGCTGGTCCCTCCGCGACGGCAGGCCCCGCCCGGTCCCCGAGGTCCTCGGCTACTACCACGCGCCCGGTCTGGAGCACCGCTTCGTGCAGGAGAGCTCCAACGGCTGCGCCTCCGGCGGCAGTACGGCGGAGGCCGCCTACTTCGGGCTGATGGAGGTCGTCGAACGGGACGCCTTCCTGCTGGCCTGGTACGGCCGGGTACCGCTGCGGGAGATCGACCCCGCGACCAGCACCCGCTGCTCCACCCGGCACATGGTGGACCGGCTCGCCATGTACGGCTACCGGGCCCGCTTCTTCGACACCCGGATCGGGTTCCCCGTCCCCGTGGTCACCGCCGTCGCCGAACGCTTCGACGGCGGCACCGGCCGGATGTGCTTCGGGGCGGGCGCGGGCCTCGACCCGGAGTCCGCGCTGGACTCGGCGCTCTGCGAGATCGCCACCGACTCGGTCAACCTGGTCGGCCGGACCCGGCGCGACGAGGCCCGGCTGCGGGCCATGGCGGAGGACTTCTCGCTGGTCACCACGCTCCACGACCACCCGCTGGTCTACGGGGTCCCGGCGATGGGGCGGCACGCCGACTTCCTGCTGCGCCAGCCGTCCCCCCGCCCGCCGCTGCGGGTGGCCGACCTGCGGTGGCCCGACGCCGACGGTGCCCCCGCCGCCCCGGACCTCCGTGAGGACCTGCTGCGCGCGGTGGCCGCCGTCACCGCCGCCGGGTTCGACGTGGTCGTCGTCGACCAGACCCTGCCCGAGCAGCGCGCCCTCGGGCTGCACACGGTGAAGGTCCTGGTGCCCGGACTGCTCCCCATCGACTTCGGCTGGTCCCGCCAGCGCGCCCGCCACATGCCCCGGATGCGCACCACGCTGACCGCGGCCGGCCTCAACCCCGCACCCCACCCGTTCCCGTGACGGCCCGTCCGCACCGCACGCCCATCCGAAAGGGGTCCGGCCCCATGGGGTACGCCCACGAGTACGCCGACGCCGTCCTGCACCGGGGCCGCGTCCCGATGGAACCCGCCGACTTCGTCCCCGACTGGGCCGACGGCCCACGCAAGGGGAAGTTCCACCCGGGCGTGGAGGCCTACGCCCTGCCGGACGGCGACGACCTGCCCGACCCCCCGGCGGCACCCGGTCTCCTCCCGGAGGCAGACGGAGCGCACGGCCGCGCCACGGGGTTCACGCTGCCGCTGCTGGCCGCGATGCTCAAGGACTCCTACGGGCTGACCGGCCGCCGGCTGGGCGTCCAGGCCAACAGCGACCTCTCCGGCCTGCCCTTCTACACCCACGCCAACTGGTCCCGGGGCACCGCGGGCGGCGGCGGGCTCTACCCGGTCACCCTGTCCTGGGCGTCCGGCCCGTCCGGCCCGCTCACCCCCGGCGTCCACCACTACGACGTCCACCGGCACGCCCTGCAGCGGCTGCTGACCGGTGACGTCACGGACCGGGTCCGCGAGGCGCTGGGACCGGACGCGCCCGCCGAGGCGCTGGAGACCGACCAGTACCTGATCCTGGGCGTGAAGTACTGGCAGAACACCTTCAAGTACAACAGCTTCTCGTACCACGTGGTCTCCACCGACCTGGGCACCGTCGCGCAGACCTGGAAGATCTGGGCCGCCGCCCGCGGGCTGCGGACCGCGCCGGTGCTGTGGTTCGACGAGCCCCGGCTCAACGGACTGCTCGGCACCACCGGGACCCAGGAGGCCGTCTTCGCCGTCGTCCCGCTGCGCTGGGAGGGCCAGGACGGCGGTCCCGGGCGCACCGGCGGCACGGCCGGCCCCGACCCGGCGGTCGCGCACCGCGACGTCGAACGCTCCCGCACGGTCCTGGAGTTCCCGACGGTCCGCGCCATGCACACCGCCACCACCGAGCACGCCGCCGACCGCCCCGCCCCCGGCGCCCTCGCCGCTGCCGCAGCCCTCCCCACCCCCTTGGGCGGCACCCGGGTCCCGCTGCCCCCGCCCGCGTTCCCCGAGGTCCCGGTGCGCCGGGTGCTGCGCTCGCGGCGCAGCAGCTTCGGCCGCTTCGACGCGGCCCGCCCGGTCATCCCGGACCAGCTGTCGGCCGTCCTCGCGGCCTGCGCGGCGACGACCCTGGACCTGTCTCTTATACACCCGGCTGTACGCCTTCGTCAGCCATGTGGAGGGCGTCGAGCCGGGTGCGTACGTCCACGACCCGGAAGCCGGGGACCTGCGGCTCGTGGAACCGGGGCCGCAGGGGGCGTTCCTCCAGGAGACCTACTTCCTGGCCAACTACAACCTGGAACAGGCCGGTGCCGTCCTCGTGCCGACCGTCCGCACGACGGCCGTCCTGGACGCGGTGGGGGCTGTCTCTTATACACATCTCTGAGC
>NZ_KL585423.1:88375-89833 GCF_000721935.1 Streptomyces sp. NRRL WC-3549 | reverse complement strand
CCCTCGCGCCATCAGAGATGTGTATAAGAGACAGGGGCCTCGGCGCGGGCGTGGCCCTGGGCTTCGACAACATCGCGTACATCGAGAAGCTCGGCCTGGGCGACGGCGACGAGGCGCCCCTGCTGATCATGCCGCTCGGCAACGAACGCCCCCGGCCCGCCGACTTCCGCCACGAGATCGCCTGACCGGGGAGACCTGCCATGACACTGCTGACCTCCGACACGACCCCCCTCCGCCCCACCCGGTGGGAACCGGGCCGCCGCTTCCTGCTCCGCGCCGCCGGGCTGCCCGTGGAGAGCGTCCACGGCCTGCGCTGCGCCGGCACCAGGGAGTGGGCCGACCGGATCCTGGACCAGGAGGAACGGCTCACCGAGGGCGGCGCCGCCCTCAGCGACCTCCTGCACGCACTGGTCGAGCGGGCCGACACGGCCGGTGCCGACGCCCGCCGCGCCCTGCTCACCCTGCGCCGCCAGGTGTACAACAACCGCCTGCCCGCCGACCCCGGGGCCGCCCTGCGCCTGGTGAACGGACTGGACCGGGCCGCCGGTGAGCGGACCTCGGCCTGGCTGGACGACCGGGCGGGGTACGCGCGGCTCCTGGCCGAGGGGCCCCCGCTGCTGGCCGGTGAACTACGGCTGGCACGAGCGGAGTTGCGCCGCTCCCTGTCCCACGACCGGCTCCGGACGGGACTGCTGCTCGCCTCGCCCACCCTGGACGGCCGGCTCGACGGCTATCTGCGCGACACCGCCCCCGAACCCGGCAAGCGGATGCGCAAGATCGAACGGTCCGCGCTCACCTACCTCTACCGCACCGCGTGCAAGACCAGCCCCTTCAGCACCCTCACCGCCGTGGCGTCCGGCACCTTCGACGGCGCCCCGGCCGACGAGCCGGCTCCCCTGCGGGTCGGCGAGACCTGGACGAGCCACGTCCGGCTCAACGTCGTCGCCCTGGGGCGGCTGGCCGACCTCGTCCTGGCCGACCCGGTACGCCGCCAGGACCTCCCCGTCGTCCTCTCCCCGGGCTGGGGCCGCGACGAGGACCGCATCCGCTACGTCCGGCAGTGGGTGACCGCGGGCGACGACAGCGCGGCCGTCACCTTCGACGCCGTACGCGACCGGCTGTTCTACCTCCGCAGCAGCGGCACCCTGGACCGCCTGCTCACCTTCTTCGGCAGCCGTGACGGGCTGCGCCACCGCGACCTCGTCGACCGGCTGGAGGCCGAGCACGGCGCCGACCGGGCCGAGTGCGAGCGGTACGCCGCCGCGCTGCTCCAGCTCGGCATGGTCCAGGTGCCCTCACTCCGCACCGACGTGCACAGCCCCGACCCGCTCCGCTCCTTCCAGGAGGCCCTGCGCGCCCTGCGGGTCCCGTGGGCCGACGCCGTGGCCGGCGCGCTGGACGGCCCGGCCGCCTGCCTGGCCGCGTACCCGGCCGCCCCGCTCACCGAGCGGCGGGCCC
>NZ_KL585423.1:86524-88150 GCF_000721935.1 Streptomyces sp. NRRL WC-3549 | reverse complement strand
GATGTGTATAAGAGCAACTCCTCGACGTGCAACGGGACCTGGGCGCCGAGGAGCCCGCCCTCCCGCAGACCCTGCTGTACGAGGACGTCAGCGCCGGCGACGACCTGGTCTGCCCGGACGGCCCGCTCGCGGGGGCGACGGGGCGCGCCCTGCGCGCGGTAGAAGGGATCCTGCCGCTCTTCGACGTCACCCTGCCCCAGCGCATCACCCTGCACGGCTTCTTCCTGGCCCGCTACGGCCGCGGCGGACGCTGCGACGACCTGCTCGGCCTCGTGCACGACTTCCACGAGGACTTCTTCGACCAGTACCTCTCCTTCACCGCCCAACGCACCGCCTTCGACGAGGACGGCCGGTACGTACCCGAGGAGAACTGGCTCGGCCAGAGCGCGCTCCGGACCCTGGACGACGCGCGCCGCCGCTTCGCGGCCGGGATGAGACAGCTGTGGGAGGCCCGCGGCACGGCCGGCGAGATCCGGCTGCCGGACGGACTCCTCTCCTCCGTCGCCTCCGAACTCGCCCCCCTGGCAGCCGGCTTCACCCCGCAGAGCCACCACATCCAGGTCTCACGCCCCGGTCCGGACCGCCCGGACCGGCCGCTGGTCGTCCTGAACCGCTCCTACGGCGGACTCGCCTTCCCCTTCAGCCGCTTCACCCACGTCTACGACGGACCGGGCACGGGGGAGCCCGGGCTCTCCGCGCTGCTGCGGGACGAACTGCGGGCCCGGCAGCCGGACGGAACGGTGTTCGCCGAACTGACCGGCGGCCAGATCACCAGCAACCTCAACCTCCACGGCCGGCTGACCGACCACCAGATCGTCTGCCCCGGCGAGAGGGCCACCGTCCCGGAGGCCGACCGCCTCGACCTGGACGACCTGTACCTGGAGCACGACGAGGCGTCCGACCGCCTCGTCCTGCGCTCGGCCAGGCTGGACCGCGAGGTCGTCCCGGTCTACCTCGGCTACCTCGTCCCGGTGGCCCTGCCGGAGATCCCCCGCACCCTGCTGCTCCTCTCCCCGAGCACCATGACCCCCACCGACGTGTGGGGCGGCGTCCCCGAGGGCGAACCGGTGGACGGCGTCACCCGCCGGCCCCGCGTGGTGCACGGCGACGTCGTGATCAGCCGGCGCAGCTGGACGGCGCCCGCGACCGCCCTCCCGGTCCGCGGCCCCGGGACCGACGAGGCCCGGTGGTACCTGGAGTGGCAGCGCCTGCGCCGCGCCCACGGGCTGCCCGACCAGGTCTTCGCCACCGTGCTCCGCGACGGCCGCCGGGCGCTCGGCGCCAAGCCCCTGTACGTCGACTTCGACAGCCCCCTGTCCCTGACCGCCTTCGACGCCCTGGTGGACCGCGAACCGGGTACCGCCGTGGTCCTGCGCGAGATGCTCCCGGCCGAGGACGGGCTGCACCTCACCTCCGACCAGGGCCACCACGTGGCCGAACTGGCCGTGGAGACCTTCACCTCCCGACCCCGTACCGAGGACGGCCCGACATGCCGGAACTGATCTCGCCCAGCCCCGCCCGCCCCGAGGCCGCCCCCGCGGAACCGGGGGAGTGGATCGCCCTGCACATCTTCTACGCCGCCAGCCCCCAGCCGATGCTGGTCAACTGCGTCTCTTATACACATCT
>NZ_KL585423.1:83463-86260 GCF_000721935.1 Streptomyces sp. NRRL WC-3549 | reverse complement strand
AGATGTGTATAAGAGACAGCACCCGAGGTCAGGCGCCGGGCCGAGGAGGCACTCACCGCGTTCCTCCGGACCCGTCCCGCGCTGTACGAGGTCGACTCGGGCTTCCTGAAGGACTTCTACAACGCCCTGTTCGACATCGAGTTCCCCGGCGAGGACCGCGGCCGGTACATGGGCGCGGACGGCCGGATGAACCTGCGGCCGAACAACTCCTTCCACGAGGAGCCCTACGCCCCCGAGTACGCCAAGTACGGCGGCCCCGCCGGGGTCGAGCTCGCCGAATGGCACTTCCGGCACTCCAGCGACCTGGTCATGGACGCCTTCCGCACCAAGAACCTGCACCTGCGGACCGTACTGCTGGGCACCTCCGCCCAGCTGATGATGGTGATGGCGAGCTGCTTCCTGCCCGAGGAGGACCGGCTCGCCGACTACCTGGACGGCTACTACGAGTTCTGGCACCGGGCGTTCCCCGGCACCGGCTTCATCGGCTCGAAGGAGTACGAGCGCAACTACGCCGAGACGGCGCCGTCCCTGGGCCGCCGGTTCGCCGAGATCCGTGCCGCCGTCGCGGCCGACGAACTCCAGCGGCTGCCCGGGTTCCTGCGCGGCTGGGCGGAGCACTGCCTGGAGCTGCGCGCCCGTATCGAGGAGCTCGCGGCCCGGGGCGCGCTCGCCTTCCCCGCCTGGGACGGCCCGGCCCGGGAGGACACCGGGCAGCAGCGCACCGAGCCGGCCGGCGCCGCGCCGCTGGAGACGCTCACCCATGTGCCGGCCGTGCTGCCCCGGCTGCTGTCCCCGTACATGCACATGACCAACAACCGGCTGCACGTGACGATCCGGGACGAGGCCTACCTCTCCTTCGTCCTGGGCCAGGTCCTGCGAGAGCCGGGCGGGGCGGACGGCCCTGAGGCGGCGACCGCGTGACCGCCACCCCGGACGGAACCGCCCCGCCGCCACCCGCCACCACGGCGCCCGCGCCCGTGCCGGAGGCCCGCGCCTCGGCGGCCCGGGTCTACCGCCCCGCGCTGCGGGCCGGCGTCCAGCTCGGGCCGCCCCTGCTGCGCGGGCCCCGCACCGTGCACCTGATCCGGCACCCCGTCGGCGGCGCCGCGTTCGAGGTCGGGGTCAAGGAGCACTTCGTCATCTCCCGGCTCGACGGGACGCGGAACCTCGACGACGTCGCCCCCGCGTACGCCGCCCGCTTCGGCCGCCGCCTCGCCGAGGACAACTGGAACCGCCTCCTCGGGCTCCTCGGCGCCCGCGGCCTGCTGGCCGGCGCCCCCGACCCGCCGCCGCCCGCACCCGCCCCCGCCCGCCCCCGCGCCAACACCCTCTGGCGCGGCACCCGCCGGATAGTCGCCGACGCGGACGCGACCACCGCGCGCCTCCACCGGATCCTGCGCCCGCTCCTGCACCCCGCGCTCCAACTGCCGCTGCTGGCCGCCGTACTGGCCATGGAGGCGGTGCTGATCCTGCACACCGGTGAACTCCTGGACGGTACAGTGGAGTTGTTCCGGCAGCCTGTGGTGCTGGCGGCGGTCGCCCTGTTCCTCTGGTTCAGCATCACCGTCCATGAACTCGCCCACGGTGTCGCGGCCCAGCACTACGGCGGCCATGTCGCCGAGATCGGGCTGCGCTGGAGATTCCCGGCCGCGATGCTGTACTGCACCGTCGACAACTACCTCTTCCTCCCCGGCCGCCGCGCCAAGCTGGTGACCGCCGGTGCGGGCGCCCACGTCAACCTGCTGCTCCTGCTGCCGTTCGCCCTGTGGTGGTCCCTGCTCCCCGGGGACGACCCGGCCCGCCCCCTCCTGGCCGGCCTGCTGTTCCTCGGCAGCGTCCAAGCGCTCAGCAACCTCGTCCCCCTGCCGCCGCTGGACGGCTACCGGATGCTCGGCCACGCCCTGGGCGCCGCCCACCTCGCCCCCGAGACCCGCACCTACCTGGCGCTGCGCCTGGGCGGGAAAGGGGCCGAGGCGACCGCCGCCTACCCCCGCCGCTCCCGGGTCGTCCACACGGCGTACGGCATCGGCGCCGCGCTCCTGCTCCTCTCCGCCGTGACCGGTACCTGCGCCGTGGCACTCCTGCTGCTGCTCCGGTGACCCGGTCGCGCGACCACCCCCCGACCCGAAGGACCCACGCACCACATGAGTGAGGTACCGGCCATGCGATCCACGCCCACCGACGGAACCGACCCGGCCCCCGCCGTCCGCGTCCAGGGGGTGTCCAAGCGGTACGGCGACCGGCAGGCCGTCGACGACGTGTCCCTGGACATCCACCCGGGCGAGTTCTTCGGCCTCCTGGGTCCCAACGGGGCGGGCAAGTCCACCCTGGTGGAGATCATGGAGGGCCTGCGGCAGGCCGACTCGGGCTCCGTCGCCCTGTTCGGCCGGTCGCCCTGGCCGCGCGACACCGCGCTGCTGCCCAGGATCGGCGTACAGACCCAGTCCTCCGCGTTCTTCGTCCGGCAGACCGCCCACGAGCACCTGCGGACCGTCGCCGCGCTCTACGGGGTCTCCCGGGAGGCGGCCGAGGCCACCCTGGAGTCCGTGGGCCTGAGCGCCCAGCGCGACATCCGACCGCCGCCCTCGACCCGCAGGCCCGCCGTGCCCTGTGGGAGGTGCTGCGCGCCCTCAAGGCCGAGGGCCGCACCATCGTCTACACCACGCACCACCTCGACGAGGCCGAGGCACTCTGCGACCGGATCGCCATCCTGGTGGACGGAAAGGTCGCGGTGACCGACTCCCCGCACAACCTCGTCGGCGCCTCCGAGGCCCCCAGTCTGTCTCTTATACACATC
>NZ_KL585423.1:79692-83242 GCF_000721935.1 Streptomyces sp. NRRL WC-3549 | reverse complement strand
GCGGGGCCGGCTCGACGAGGAGGCGGCGGCGGCCATCTCCGGCGTCGACCGGGTCACGGTGCAGGGCGGCTCCCTCGTCCTGGAGACCCGGACGACCGGACAGGTCCTCAGCGCCCTCGACCGGATGACCGGACTGGACGGCGTACAGACGCGCACCGCCAGCCTGGAAGACGTCTACCTCGACCTGACCGCCCGGCTCACCAGTGCCCCGCAGTCCCCCCTCCGCACCCCCGAAACCACGGAGCACCAGCCATGAGCGCGTACGCCGCACTGACCGGAGCGGGCTACCGCGCCCAGATCCGCGACAAGACGACCCTCTTCTTCACCTTCGCCTTCCCGCTCCTCTTCCTCGTCGTCTTCGGCCTCATCTTCCGGGGCCAGGACGTCGAGGAGAGCGGCCTGTCCTACCTCTCGTACACCGCCGCCGGAGTGCTGTCCTGGGGTGTGGCGAACGCCGCCGTCTTCGGTATCGCCTTCACGCTCATGCAGTGGCGCACCGACGACATCCTGCGGCTGATCCGGATGTCCCCGGCCCCCCTCTCCGCCGTCATCGGCTCCCGCTACGCCATCGCCCTGGCGGTCGGCGCCGTCCAGTCGCTGCTGTTCGTCGGCGTCGCGATGCTGCCGCTGTTCGGTCTGGAACCCGCCTCCGGCTGGCCGCTGCTGGTCCCCGTCATGATCCTCGGCATCACCACCTTCCTGCTGCTCGGCGTGATCATCGGCTCCTTCGCCAACACCCCGGAGTCCGTCGCCGCCGTCGCCAACTTCCTCATGCTGCCCATGGCGTTCCTCTCCGGGTCCTTCTTCCCGCTGGACGCCATGCCCTCCTGGCTGCAGAAGGTCTCCCTGGTCATGCCGCTGCGCTACCTCAACGACGCCGTCTCCCACGCGCTGACCGGACGCGGCGACGCCTCCGACGTGGCGGTGGGCTGCGCCGGACTCGCCGTCTTCGCCGTGGTGTTCGGCGCGGTCGCGGTCAAGACGTTCCGCTGGACGAGGTCGTCATGAGTACCCTGACGCGGCCCCTGCCGCAGCCGATGGACCTCGCCCGGTCCGCGCTCCACTCGGCCCTCGCCGAGCGCCTCGGCCACCCCGTCCCCGTCGTCCCCGTCGGTGCGACCGACGCCACGGCCGCCCTCGGCGACCGGGGCGCCCCGGACCCCTTCGCCGCCGACCGCGCCGGGGCGCGCGTCCACCTCTCGGCCTCCGCCGTGCTGATCGGCCCCTGGGGCGGCGACGGCACCCGGCCGGCCTGCGGACGCTGCCTCGCGATGCGCTGGCAGCGGCTGCGCAGCCGCAGCGAACGCGACGCCCTGGAGACCGGCGGCCCGGACGGCCCCCGCCCGGCCGGACAGTGGCCGGTGTTGACCGACCACACCTACGACACGGCCGCCGCCCTCTGCGCCGCGCTCCTGGACGGGACCGCCGTCCGGCCCCCCGCCACCGCCCCCGCCGACCGGGCCCTGCCGCAGGTCACCCGGCTCGACCTGGCGACCCTCCAGGTGCGGACGTACCCCCTCCTGCCCGATCCGCTGTGCCCCGACTGCGCCCCGCCCCGCACCGACGCCGGGCCCCGCCCGCTGACCCTCACCGCCCGCCCCAAACCGGACCCCGGGACCTACCGGCTGCGCCCCGCGTCCTCGTACCCCATCCCCGAGGAGGCCCTGGCCAACCCGGTCTGCGGCGCCCTCGGCGGCGGCACCTGGATCAACGTCACCTCGCCGACGACCGCACCGGTCGCCGGAAGCGTCTTCGTACGCGGCTACGCCGGGCTCAACGACGTCACCTGGAGCGGCCAGGAGAACGCCTTCTCCACCAGCCGCACCCTGGCCTTCCTGGAGGGCCTGGAGCGCTACGCCGGAACCCACCGGCGCGGAGCCACCACCCCCGTCACCGGCTCCTACAACGACCTCAAGGCCGACGCCGTCGATCCCGCCACCTGCGGTTTCTACGACCCCCGCACCTACCGCGACGACCCGCTGGTCGACCCCTTCGACCCGGACCGGGCCATCCCCTGGGAGTGGGGCCGGTCCCTGCGCGACGACCGGCCCGTACTGGTCCCGTCCCGCCTCGTCTACTACAGCGCGGGACTGGCCGCGGACAACTTCGTCTTCGAGTGCTCCAACGGCTGCGCCATCGGCGGCTGCCTGGAGGAGGCGGTCCTCGGCGGCCTCCTCGAACTCGTGGAGCGCGACGCCTTCCTGAACGCCTGGTACGGGAACGCCCGCCTCACCGAGATCGACCTGGCGACCGTGGGCGGCGGGACGGCCGCCGCGATGACCGAACGGGCCGCGCTCCAGGGCTACGACGTCCACGTCCTGGACAACCGCATCGACCTGGCCGTCCCCGTCGTCACCGCGCTGGCCGTGCGCCGCGACGGCGGCCCCGGCACCCTCTCCTTCGCCGCGGCGGCCTCGCTGGACCCGCTCGGCGCGGTCGAGGGCGCCCTGTCGGAGGTGCTCACCTACATCCCGCACCTCTCCCGCCAGACGGAGGAGCGCCGGGCGGAACTGGAGGCCATGGCCGACGACTTCTTCCGGGTCCGCCACCTCAAGGACCACGCCCAGCTCTACGGCCTGCCCAGGATGGCCGCCCACGCCCGCAGCTACCTGGAACCCCTCGCCGTACGCCCCTTCGAGGCCGTCTACCAGGACTGGGAGGCGACCGGCCGCCCCCGCACCGGCGACCTGCGCGACGACGTACTGGCCGTCACCGGCGCACTGGCCCGGGCCGGCCACGACGTGATCGTGGTCGACCAGACCACCCCGGAGCAGGAGCACATGGGCCTGCGCACCGTCAGCACCCTGGTGCCGGGACTCCTGCCGATCGACTTCGGCTGGAACCGTCAGCGCGCCCCCCTGATGCCGCGGCTGCGCACCGCGCTGCGGCGCGGCGGCCACCGCGCCACGGACCTGACCGACGCCGAGATCCGGATGGTCCCGCACCCGTTCCCGTAGGGCGGCGCGGGCAGCGGGAACGCCCGGTACCCGTCCGCTGGACGGATACCGGGCGTGAACCCTGCGGCTGCCGGCGCCCGGAATCAGGCGGAGCAGGAGGTGGTGCTGGTGGTGGAGCTGCACGTCGAGGTCGAGCTGGTGCTCGTGGAACCGGCGAGCACGACCTCGCTGGCGTCCGAGTAGTCGGAGATCTCGAAGGTCTCGGCCTCGAGCTCGAGGATCTCGTCGGCGAGGGTGCTCAGGTTCTTCTCCATGGTGTCTCCTCCGGATCGGGGGCCGCCGGGCTCGGGGCCGCCTGCTGGGTGTACGCCCGGTGGGGGGTACGCGCCCATTCCACCGCCCGCCGCTCACCGTTCGGCCTGCCTCCCGCACACACATCGCTGGCACGCGACGCCAGCGCCCCTCCACACCGCGCACCAGGAGCCCCGAGATGCCCCGGTCCCAGCCCCGTACCGCCCCGGCCCTCCCGCGGGAGGTGGTCCGATCCGCGCTCACCCTCTACCTGGACGTCCACCGCACCCCGGAGCTCTCCGGCGAGGAGAGCCGTACGGCCGCCCTGTTCGCCGACCGGCTGGCCGGCAGCGGCTTCGAGG
>NZ_KL585423.1:71804-79432 GCF_000721935.1 Streptomyces sp. NRRL WC-3549 | reverse complement strand
CGGCAGCGGCTTCGAGGTCACCCGGGGCATCGGCGGCCACGGCGTCGCGGGCGTCCTGCGCAACGGCGACGGCCCCCGCGTCTACCTGCGCGCCGAGTTGGACGCCCTGCCCCTCACCGAGCGCACCGGCCTCCCGTACGCGAGCGGAGACCCTGACGGGGGCCCGGGCGATGCTGGAGGACGGGCTGTACGAGCGCTGCGGCAGACCGGACGTGGTCCTCGCCCAGCACGCGGCACCGCTGCCCGCCGGAATGGTCGCCCACGGCGGCCCGCACGGCCCGCTCGCCGCGGCGAGCGCGGCCCTGGCCGTCACGGCCTCACCGTCGGCACGGTGCGGGCGGGCACGGCGGTGAACGTCGTCCCGGACACGGCCGAACTCGGCATCGGCGTCCGGGCGCTCACCGACGCGTCCCTGGACCGCGCCCTGGCGGCCGTGGACCGCGTCGTACGGGCGGAGTGCGCCGCGTCCGCCTGCCCGCGCGAGCCCGAACTGACGACGCTCTCCCGTTCCCCGGCGCTGTGGGGCGACCCGGCCGTGACCGAGTCGGTCCGCGCGGCCCACACCGCCCTCCACGGCCCCGAACGCGTCGGCCACTGGCCGCCGTCGATGGCCGCGGAGGACTTCCCCCTCTACGGCGACGCGGGCCTCGCGGTGCACGGGGAGCGCGGAATCCCGTTGTGCTACTGGATGTTCGGCACGGCGAGCCCGCGGCAGTGGGCCGAGGCGGGCGCCGGCCTCCCCCCGAACCACTCCCCGTACTTCGCCCCGGACGTCCGCACCGCCCTGCCGCCGGCGATCACGGCCCTGACGGCGGCGGCCCTGGACCGGCTGGGCGGGGGGATGTGTATAAGAGACAGCCGCCCGGCCGCGCGCGGCGGGCTCAGCCCGGTTGCTCCGGGTCGAAGGCCTGGGCGACGGCAAGGCTGTCCTCGTAGACGTGGTGCCGGGTGACGAGGCCGTCCTCGATGGTGAGGTGCAGGGCGAACCGGGCGCGATAGGCGCGCCCGGTGGAGCGGGCGGTCTGGCGGATCTCGCCGAGCACGACCGCGTCGGCGCCGTCGACGAGTACCCGCTCGATCTCGGTGGCCGCCTCGCCCGGCACGTGGTGCTCGGCGATTTCACGGTAGTGGGCGGCGGTGTCGGCGCGGGTGGAGCGGCGACGGATCCACGGCGTGGCGGCCCGGCCGTGCTCGGCCTCCGGCCAGTCCAGCTTCCAGTCGCCCCGCTCGGCGTATATCTCGGCGATGCGCTCAGGGCTCCCCTCGCCGATCCGGCGCAGCAGCTCCTCCACCGCGGCGCGGGTGGTGACGGATGTGGCTGTGGACATGGCTGATCACTCCGTTCGGGCCGCCGCGCCGCCGCGACGCGGTGCGAGCGGCACCAGCATCTTGGCGGGTATGCGCGGGCCGTGCCATTACCTCCCGGGTAACCGTGCGGCGCGTCGAGGCTCCGGGCCGTCCTCCCGTCTCCCCGCCCTCCCGTCCTTCGGGCGGTCGGTCGAGGCCTCGGACAACGGGTTTTGCATGGTCATGCGTAATCATGCATACTCTTCCTATGTCTAAGGTCCTCACCTCCCTTCCGGCCGGCGAGCGCGTCGGCATCGCCTTCTCGGGCGGCCTCGACACCTCGGTCGCGGTCGCGTGGATGCGCGACAAGGGTGCCGTCCCGTGCACCTACACCGCCGACATCGGCCAGTACGACGAGCCCGACATCGCCTCGGTGCCCGGCCGGGCGCAGGCCTACGGTGCCGAGCTCGCGCGCCTGGTCGACTGCCGCGCGGCGCTGGTCGAGGAGGGCCTGGCCGCGCTGACCTGCGGGGCGTTCCACATCCGCTCCGGCGGGCGTGCGTACTTCAACACCACCCCGCTGGGCCGCGCGGTCACCGGCACGCTCCTGGTCCGGGCGATGCTGGAGGACGACGTACAGATCTGGGGCGACGGCTCCACGTTCAAGGGCAACGACATCGAGCGGTTCTACCGCTACGGCCTGCTCGCCAACCCGAACCTCCGGATCTACAAGCCCTGGCTCGACGCGGACTTCGTGACCGAGCTCGGCGGCCGCAAGGAGATGTCGGAGTGGCTGCTCGCCCACGAGCTGCCCTACCGCGACAGCACGGAGAAGGCGTACTCCACCGACGCCAACATCTGGGGCGCCACCCACGAGGCCAAGACGCTGGAGCACCTGAACACCGGTGTGGAGACCGTCGAGCCGATCATGGGCGTGCGGTTCTGGGACCCGACGGTCGAGATCGCCGCCGAGGACGTGACGATCGGCTTCGAGCAGGGCCGCCCGGTGACGATCAACGGCAAGGAGTTCGGCTTCCCGGTCGACCTCGTCATGGAGGCCAACGCCATCGGCGGCCGTCACGGCCTGGGCATGTCGGACCAGATCGAGAACCGGATCATCGAGGCCAAGAGCCGCGGCATCTACGAGGCGCCCGGCATGGCCCTGCTGCACGCGGCGTACGAACGCCTGGTCAACGCGATCCACAACGAGGACACCCTCGCCCAGTACCACAACGAGGGCCGGCGCCTCGGCCGCCTGATGTACGAGGGCCGCTGGCTGGACCCGCAGGCGCTGATGGTGCGCGAGTCGCTCCAGCGCTGGGTCGGCGCCGCCGTCACCGGCGAGGTCACGCTGCGGCTGCGGCGCGGTGAGGACTACTCGATCCTCGACACCACGGGCCCCGCGTTCAGCTACCACCCGGACAAGCTGTCGATGGAGCGCACCGAGGACTCGGCGTTCGGGCCGGTGGACCGGATCGGCCAGCTCACCATGCGCAACCTCGACATCGCGGACTCGCGCGCCAAGCTGGAGCAGTACGCCGGCATCGGCCTGATCGGCACCGCCAACCCGGCCATCGGCGCCGCCCAGGCCGCCGCGACGGGCCTGATCGGCAACATGCCCGAGGGCGGCGCCGAGGCCATCGCCTCCCGTGGCGAGGTCTCCGGCGACGAGGAGATGCTGGACCGCGCCGCGATGGAGTTCGGCACGGACTGACCACCCAGCGAACCCGGACCCGGCCCGGCGCCCCAGGCGCAGGGCCGGGCTTTTCCCCTGTCCGGCCCTGCACCTGGCGGCCTACGCTCCCGCCATGACGATCACGTACACGTGGCGCGGCCACTCCGACGACGCCGCCCTCGACGCGCTGCACGCGGAGGGCTTCGGCCACCCGGCCCAGGGCGCCGGCTGGGCGGCCCGGCTGCACGGCCACAGCCTCGGCTGGGTCTGCGCACGCCATGACGGAGACGGAGACCTCGTCGGCTTCGTGAACGTCGCCTGGGACGGCGGTGCCCACGCGTTCCTCCTGGACACGGTGGTCGCCCCCGGCCACCGCGGGGCCGCCGTCGGCTCCCGGCTCGTCGCGGAGGCGGCACGCGGCGCCCGGGCCGCCGGGTGCGCGTGGCTGCACGTGGACTTCGAGGGCGACCTGAAGCCGTTCTACTTCGACGCCTGCGGGTTCAGGCCGACGGCCGCCGGACTGATCCCGCTCTGAGCCCAGGCGCCTCGCCGCGCGGAGGGCGCGGCCGGCCGGCCCGCGCGCGGTGACCGTGGCTTGGCGAGGCCGACGACGGGGCCGGTTCCGGTGGCGGTGAGCCGTCGCATCGCCACCGGGGACGTCCCCGGACGCGCACGCCCGTCCGTCTCAGGTGGACGCCTGGTCGCTGTCCTTCAGCGAGCCCCAGCCGTGCCACCGGTCGACCTCGACCCAGGCGCTCACCCGGGCCCGGTTCCGCTCCGGGTACGGGTTGCCCGTGTAGTGGGTCGAGAGGCGGTCGATGTCGGTGAGGCCCTCGTCCTCGTACATCTCGGCGACGTGGCCGATGAGGGTGACGTGGGTGTACCAGTCGTCGTCGGCGAGCACGGTGAGCGTCACGCGCGGGTCGTTGCGCAGGTGCTTCAGCCGTACCCGGCCCTCGTCCATGTTGATCAGCACCCGGCCGTCGTCCCAGAGGTACCAGGTGGCGGTGGAGACCGGGGCGCCGTCCGAGCGGACCGTGGCGACGACGCACGGGTTGGGGCGGCGCAGCAGATCCACGGCCTCGGAGGGCAGGGGCGGCTTGGACATGTGAACTCCTCGTTGTCGTCGGGCAGCGGTGTGGGGACCGTCCGGAACCGGTACCCGCCGGCGGCGGGCCGAACCCGTGCACGGAACCGTACGCGGGCACCGGCGGCGGCAGGTCAGGGCTGGGTGCGGGCCTGCTCGGCGGCCTGGCCGGCGGCGCCGGTCTCGGTCGAGGCGCCGCGGGTGGAGAGCACCCCGCCGCTGGACTCCAGGTGGGCGCGGACGAACCACTGGAAGAGCTCCAGGCCCCTGAGCTGCTCGATGAGCATGTCCTGGGTGACCGGGTCGGACGTCTCGGTGGCCTGCATGGCCTCGCGGTGGTCCTTGATGACCGACGTGTAGACCAGGTCGAGGGCGCCGAGGTGCTCGATGGCCTCGGCGCGGCCGATCGAGTAGTTGTTCCAGGTGCGGTCCTTCACCAGCGCGCCGGGCGTGCCGTTC
This sequence comes from Streptomyces sp. NRRL WC-3549, assembly GCF_000721935.1. Lineage (GTDB taxonomy): Bacteria > Actinomycetota > Actinomycetes > Streptomycetales > Streptomycetaceae > Streptomyces. The sequence goes on along the minus strand of NZ_KL585423.1, from coordinate 74,924 downwards.
GGTTCGCCGCCGAGCGTGGAGATCCGCTCGGCCAGGTCGTCGGCCATGTCCCGGACCTGGTCGACCTGGGGATCGATCATCTCGTGCACGGCGATGAAGTGCGGACCGACGACGTTCCAGTGCACGTGCTTCAGGGTCAGGGACAGATCGTTGAGGGAGTGCAGACGCATCTGCAGCAGCGCGATGATCTCGGTGCTGTCCTGGTCGCTGACCCCGGGCACGGTGTACGAAATGTTCGAGCGCTGTGACGCCACGGCGGGCTCCTTGCGTGTCTGGGCGGTGAGACACCCAGACAAACAGGTCGCCCCGGGCCCCGCGGTCCGGCCGCGCACGGCCCGCGGTGTGTTTCACCGGTGCGGACGCGCGGCCCCCGGACCGCAGCGGGTGCGTGACGCGTCGGCCCGTCCGACCCTGGAGGTGCCGACAGGAGTCGAGCGACCGTTCGAGTGCCGGAGTGCCGGAGTGCCGGAGCGCCGGAGCGCCGGACACGAGGAGGAGGACGCCGTGCCGAAGAAGGACGACGACGTGGCGAAGGGCGACCGGGTCTCCTGGCAGAGCCACGGCCAGGAGGTACCGGGCAAGGTCACCCGGAAGATCACGGAACGCACCGAGGCGGCGGGCCGGACCGTCGACGCCTCGAAGGACGACCCGCAGTACGAGGTGGAGAGTGACCGGTCCGGCCGCTCCGCCGTGCACAAGCCGGGCGCCCTGCACAAGAAGGGCGACGGCTCCTGACGGCGGACCCCGGCCGCGCACGATGGCGAGGAACCGGGCCCACGCCCCGCTGAAGTGACCCGCGCACCCCCCGTGGGGCTGGGGCACACGGGTCACACGCCGGGACGGGCCGGGGGAGGCTGCTGGCTTCGGCGCCCGGAACATGATCGGCTTGAGGGCCCGTCAGCCGTGCGGGGACGGAGCAGCCTGAGGGGCACGGATGACACACCGACAGCACCCGGCACCGCCGGACACCCTCGTCGTCGGCGCCGGTCTCGCCGGCCTGGCCTGCGCGCTCGACCTCGGCCGCGCGGGCCTGCGCGTCGAAGTGCTGGAGGCCTCCGACGCGGTCGGCGGCCGGATGCGCACGGACCGCAGGGACGGCTTCCTGCTCGACCGGGGCTTCCAGGTCTTCAACACCTCCTACCCGCAGGTGAGGTCCCGTCTCGACCTGCGCGCACTGCGCCTGCGTCCCTTCACCCCGGGCGTCGTCGCCCGGACGCGCTCGGGCCGGGTCCGCCTCACCGACCCGACCCGGTGCCCGGGCGACGCCGCGCAACTGCTGCCCGGCCGTGTGCTCTCCGCCCGGGACCTCGCCGCGCTCGCCGCCCTCACCGCGCGCGACGTCCTGCTGCCGCCGAAACGCCTCGCCCGCAGGACCGACCGCACCGCCTCGGAGGCGCTCGTCCGCGCCGGACTGTCACCGGACGCGATCGAGGACCTGCTGCGCCCGTTCCTGTCCGGGGTGTTCCTGGAAGAGGGGCTGGAGACCTCCGCGCGCTTCCTGCACCTGGTCTGGCGGAGCATGGCGCGCGGCACGCTCTGCCTGCCCGCGCAGGGCATCGGCGCGGTGCCCGCCCAGCTCGCCGCCCGGCTCCCGGAGGGCGCGCTGCGGCTCGGTACGCCCGTCGCCGGGCTCACCGACTCCGGTGTGCTCCTGGCGGACGGGCACGAACGCGCGGCGGCCGCCGTCGTCGTCGCCACGGACGCCGCCACCGCCGCCCGCCTGCTGCCCGGCCTCCGGGTCCCGGACGGCCGGACCGTGACGACGTACTACTACGCGGCCGGGAAGTCGCCGCTGACCGAGCCCACGCTCGTCGTCGACAGCGCCCTGGCCGTCCTGAACAGCTGCGTCCTGACCGAGGCCGCCCCCACGTACGCCCCGCCGGGCACCGCCCTGGTCTCCGCCTCCGTCCTGGGCGCCGGTCCGCCGGGCGGTGAGAAGACGGTACGCGCCCGGCTCGCGGAGCTGTACGACGCCGACACCAGCACCTGGGACCCGGTCGCCGCCTACACGGTGGAGGGCGCGCTGCCCGCGATGCGTCCGCCCTGGCCGCTGAGCCGCACCACCCGCTTCGCCCCGGGCCGGTACGTCTGCGGGGACCACCGGGCCACCGGTTCCGTGCAGGGCGCGCTGGCCTCCGGCAGCCGGGCGGCACGCGAGGTGCTGGCCGACCGCGCGGCGGCCCGCGCCGCCCGGACATGAGCCGCGCGGCGTGGGCGGCGGCGCGGCCGGCCTCTGCCTCGCCGACCGGCTCACCGAGGACCCCGGGCCCCGGGTGACCGTGGTCGAGGCGCCGGACGGGCCGCTGCGGCCCGCGGAGCGGACCTGGTGCTACTGGGAGGCGGGGCCCGGGGCATTCGAGGACGCCGTCGTCGCCTCCTGGACGCGCCTGCGGGTACGGGGCGCGGACGGCACCACCGTCGAGTCGGCCCCCGCACCGCTGCGGTACCGCATGGTCCGGTCGGCCCGCTTCGAACAGCTCGTGCACTCCCGGCTGGCGGCCCGCCCGGCGGCCCGGCTCCTGCGCGCCACCGCCCACGAGGTGCGCGACACCCCGTACGGGGCCGAGGTGCGCTGCACGGGCGCCGACGGCCGCCCGCTCACCCTGCGGGGCAGCCACGTCTTCGACTCCCGGCCCGTGCACCGCACCCCGCCCCACCGCACGCTGCTGCTCCAGCACTTCCGCGGCTGGTTCGTACGCACCGACACCCCCCGGTTCGACCCGGGGGTCGCGGACCTCATGGACTTCCGGGTCCCGCAGCCGCGCCACGGGCTCGCCTTCGGTTACGTCCTGCCCCTCGCCCCCGACCGGGCGCTCGTGGAGTACACCGAGTTCTCCCGGGCCCCGCTGACCACCCCCGCCTACGAATCGGCCCTGCGGCACTACACGGCCGACGTCCTGCGCCTCGGCCCGCTCACCGTGGAGTCCGCCGAACAAGGGGTCATCCCCATGACCGACGCGCGCTTCCCGCGCCGCACCGGGCCCGCCGTCCACCGGATCGGGGCGGCCGGAGGCGCCACCCGCCCGGCGACCGGCTACACCTTCGCGGCCGTGCAGCGCCAGAGCCGGGCCGTCGCCGCCGCCCTGCGCCACGGCCGCGCCGACGTACCCCCGCCGCACG
>NZ_KL585423.1:64497-71589 GCF_000721935.1 Streptomyces sp. NRRL WC-3549 | reverse complement strand
GCCCGCCGGCAGCTCGCGATGGACGCCGTGCTGCTGCGGGCACTGGACACCGGGCGTGTGGACGGCCCGCGCTTCTTCACCGATCTCTTCCGCCGGGTGCCCATGGAGCGGCTCCTGCGCTTCCTCGACGGCGGCAGCACGCCCTGGGAGGAGTTCGGTATCGGCCTGCGCACCCCCGTGGGCCCGATGCTCCGCACCGCGGCCGAACTGCCCTTCCTGCCGCGCCGGGAGACCACCCGCCGCGAGACCACCCGCCGGGACCCGGCCCGCCGGGACACCGACCGCCGGGACGCCGGCCGATCCGAGGAGAGCCCGCGATGACCCTGTTGCGCGACCACGACCTCGCGCACGCGTTCGACCACGCGTCGCACAGCTACGACCGCCTCACCGCACTGAACCCGGGCTACCGCACCGACCTGCTCCGCTCGGCGCGCCGCCTCCGTCTCCCGGACGGCGGAAGGGGCCTGCGGGTCCTCGACCTCGGCTGCGGTACGGGCGCCTCGACGCGGGCCCTGCTGCGCGCGGCCCCGTACGCCCGGATCACCGCCGCCGACGCCTCGGCCGGCATGCTGGAGCGGGCCCGCGCGAAACGCTGGCCGCTGAACGTGCGGTTCCTGCACCGGTCCGCGGAGGCGCTGGGCGCCGCCGGCCACGAGGGCGCGTACGACGCGGTGTTCGCCGCCTACCTCTTCCGCAACGTCACCGCCCCCGGCGAGGTCCTCCAGGCCGTGCGCACGCTGCTGCGTCCGGGCGGACGGCTGCTGGCGCACGAGTACAGCCTCAGCGGCTCGGCCGTGCACCGCGCCCTGTGGCACGCGGTGTGCCGCGGGCTGATCGTCCCGGCGGGCACGCTGACCGGGGACCGCGAGCTGTACCGCCATCTCTGGCGCAGCGTCCTCGACTTCGACACCGCACCGGCCTTCGCCCGGCGCATCGCCCGGGCCGGCTTCCCGTACGTCCGCACCGCTCCCGTCGCCGGCTGGCAGACGGGCATCGTCCACACCTTCCTCGCCCGGACGGAGGCGCCATGAGCCGTGGCCGCCCCGCCGCCGACCGCCACGGACGCGACCGCCGGGCCGAGACCGTCCGTCCGGCGCCCGGGCGCGAGCGCTTCACCGGCGACGCCCCGTCCACCGCGGTGATCGGCGGCGGCATCGCCGGTCTCGCCGCCGCCACCGCCCTCGCCGAGCGAGGCGTCCGGGTGACCCTGTACGAACGGGAGGACACCCTCGGCGGCCGTCTCGCCGGCTGGCCCGTCCGCCTCGCCGACGGGTCCGGGGCGACCATGAGCCGCGGTTTCCACGCCTTCTTCCGCCAGTACTACAACCTGCGCGGCCTGCTGCGCCGCACCGACCCCTCGCTCAGCACCCTGACCCCGCTGCCCGACTACCCGCTGCGGCACCGCGGCGGACTCACCGACAGCTTCGCCCGGGTGCCCCGGACCCCGCCGTTCAGCGCGCTCGGGTTCGTCGCGCTGAGCCCGACGTTCGGCCTGCGCGACCTCGCCGCCATGGACCCCCGCGCCGCACTGCCGCTGCTCGACGTACGCGTCCCCGAGGTCTACGAGCGGTTCGACCACGTCAGCGCCGAGGAGTTCCTGCACCGGATCAACTTCCCCGAGGCCGCCCACCACCTGGCCTTCGAGGTGTTCTCCCGCAGCTTCTTCGCCGACCCCCGGGAACTGTCCGCCGCGGAACTGCTGCTGATGTTCCACATCTACTTCCTCGGCTCGTCCGAGGGCCTCCTCTTCGACGTACCGCGCGAACCCTTCCCCCAGGCCCTGTGGGAGCCGCTCGGCGGCTACCTCCGACGGCTCGGCGCACACCTGCGCACCGGCACCCCCGTCCACCGCGTCCGCCCGGCCGCGGACGGCACCCTGACCGTGGAGCGGGACGGGGCGGCCGACCGCCACCAGGCCGTCGTCCTCGCGCTGGACACCACCGGTCTGCGGCATGTCGTCGCCGCCTCCGAGGAGTTGGGTGACGCGGCCTGGCGCGCGGACGTCGCCGCGCTGCGCACCGCACCGCCGTTCCTGGTCTCCCGGCTGTGGCTCGACCGCCCCGTGCGCGCCGACCGCGCCGGGTTCCTCGGCACCAGCGGTTACGACGGCCTCGACAACATCAGCGTCCTCGACCGCTGGGAGGGCGAAGCCGCCCGCTGGGCCGCGCGGACGGGCGGCAGCGTGGTCGAACTCCACGCCTACGCGGTCGCCGAGGACGCCGAACCCAAGCAGGTCCAGCGGCGCATCGTCGAACGGCTGCACGAGGTCTACCCCGAGACCGCCGACGCCCGGATCATCGACGGCCGCCACGAATGGCGCGCCGACTGCCCCGTCTTCTCCGTCGGCGGCCACCACCGGCGCCCCACTGTCCGCACCCCCCATCCGCGCGTGACCCTGGCCGGCGACCTGGTCCGCACCGGACTGCCCGTCGCCCTCATGGAACGCGCGGCCACCTCGGGCTTCCTCGCCGCCAACGCGCTGCTCGCCGACTGGGGCGTCCGCGGCCAGACCCTCTGGACCGTCCCCCGGTCCGGCCGCTCCCGGCTCCTCGGCGCCCTCGCCCGCCGGGCCGGACGGTACTGACACCGCCTCTCCGCCCCGCAGGCCCTGGTGGTGCCGGAACGGTACTGACACCGCCTCCCCGGCGGCGCGTCACCCCGGGAAGCGCCCTGAGCTCCGCAGCGACCAGCGCCGCTCGGCGTACGCCAGGTCGTCCCGCCAGAGCCGTCCCGCCGTCCTGCGCATCAGGGGCCGCAGGACCGGCGCGGCGGCCCGGGCCAGATGTGTATAAGAGACAGGCTCGGCCGCACCCCGCGCGGTCAGCGGCGTCGCATGGGTCTCGACCACCGAACCGGCACCCTCCCCGTCCGTGATGTGCATGACGACCGTACGGGGCTCGGGGGCCGTGAACACGGCCCGCACCGGCACCACCAGCCGCCCCGCGACCTTGAACGACACCTCCACCGCGAACCCGTCGTCCCCGTCGTCGTCCGGGGTGCCGACCACCTTCAGGCCGACGAAGGCGTACGGGTGGAACCAGGACCCGTGCCAGGGATCGAGCCGGTTGGCGACCACGTCCTCGGGTTCGCACCGGCCGACCGCCGTGAACACCGCGTCCACCGCGCCCCCGGCCCCCGGCCGCACCGGCACCACCGGACGCTCCAGCGCCGGCCCGCCCCCGGCCGCGTCCAGCCGCACCCACACCAGCACCCCGTCGTCGTGCACCGGATACGGCTCCCACCCGGCCCGCGGCCCGCCGTCCAGGGCCAGCCCGTGCCAGTGGCACAGCAGCGTCCCGCACACCACCCGGCTGTCCCGCAGCGGGGCCCCCAGGTGGGGGCACACCCCGGGGCCCGCCCGCAGGGAGCCGTCACCGGCCCGCCACACGACCACCTCGGTCCCGGCGACCGTCCGGCCGTACGGGCGCTCCCGCGCACCGACCTCCCGGGACGCCCCGACGACGTACCAGTTGCCCGACGGCCGGGCCGCCGCCCGTTCCAGCGCCCCGGCGATCAGGGCGGGCCGCGCCTCGCGCCAGGTCGGGGCCTGCCGCTCCCAGGCCGGGGCGCGCCGCACCCGGAGCGGCGAGGTCCACGTCCTCCCGTGCCGTCCGCTCATCGCCGCGTCCCCTCCGCACGGGCCGGGGCGTCGGACGGTGCGGCGGGCACCCGGGTCCGCACCCGCGCCCCCAGCACCCTCGCCAGCCCGGCCGCCGCGGTGGCCGCCCGCCGCCCGCGCGGGACGACGGCCCGCCGGTGCAGCACCGCGTAGTCGTCGGCGGCGATCGCGTCGAGGATGCCCCCGTACAGCGTGAACGCCGTACGGATACAGGGCCGCACCCGAGGTTCCAGCATGGCGATGCCCGGCTCCGCCTCCCGGTACACCGCCCGGGTCAGCGCCTCCGCCTCGACGAGCGCCGCCCGGACACGCCGGTCGCGGCGTCCGGTACGACGGCACCACTCCAGCAGCGGACGCGCCACCCCGTGACCGGCCAGCAGGTCCGCCGGAAGGTAGATCCGGCCCCGGTCCAGGTCCTCACCCACGTCCCGCAGGAAGTTGGTGAGCTGGAAGGCCACCCCGAGGGCCGCCGCGTGCGGCGCCGCCTCCTCCCGGTCCACGACCGTGCCCAGCACCGGCAGCATCTGCAGCCCGATCACCGCCGCCGACCCGTGCATGTAGGCCCGCAGGTCCGCGTACGTCGGGTAGTCCGTGACGCTGAGATCGCTGCGCATCGACGCCATGAAGTCCGCGAACAATCCGTGGCCGATGGCGTATCGCGCGGCGGTGTCCGCCACCGCGCGCACCACCGGCTCGTCCCCGCCCCCCGTCCGCAGCCCGTGTGCCAGGTCGCCCTCCAGCAGGCGCAGCAGCCGGTCGCGTTCCGCCGGTGGCCGGTGGCGGTCGAGGTCGTCCACGATGTCGTCCGCCCACCGTGCGAAGCCGTACAGCGCGTGCACCGCGCAGCGCCGCTCCAGCGGCAGCAGCCGGGTCGCCAGGAAGTACGTGCGGCCGTGCCGGGCGTTGAGCCGGCGGCACCGGTCGTAGGCGGCCCGCAGCGCGGGATCGGTGATCCGGGCCGCGTCCAGTTCACGGCGGTTCATCAGTTGCCCTTCGACGACGTGACCGTGGTGCGGGCCGTCCTCGCACGGGGACGGCCGGTGATGCGCGCGGCGGCGAGTTTCCCGCTGACGAGGACCGTCGGCACCCCGACGCCGGGCGTCGTCCCGCACCCGGCGAGCACGACGTTGTCGTAGGCGCGCACGAGGTTGCGGGGCCGGAACGGGCCGGTCTGCGCGAAGGTGTGCGACAGCGAGAACGGGGTGCCCGCCGCATGGCCCTGGGCCGCCCAGTCCACCGGTGTCACCAGCAGCTCCCGGTCGAGCGACGCCCGGAACCCGTCGAGCCCCCGGCGTTCCAGTTCGGCCAGCAGACTCTCCCGGTACCGCGGCCCCAGGCCGTGCCAGGCGTCCGCCGGGGGACCGGTCGTGGTGTTGGGGCAGGGAGCCAGGACGTAGTGCAGGTGCCTGCCCTCGGGCGCGAGCGACGGATCGTGCGTGGTCGGCCGGGTGATCAGCAGCGACGGATCGCTCATCAGCCGCCCGGCGCGGGTGAGTTCGTCGAAGGTGCGCTCCCAGGCACCGCCGAAGGAGATCGTGTGGTGCGCCAGGTCCGGCCAGGTACGGTCCGTGCCCGCGTGCAGGATCACCGCGGACGGCGAGTGGCGCAGCCCGACGGGGCGCCTGGGCGCACGCCCCAGGAGGCGGTGGACGACGGGCAGATCGGGCGTCAGCACGACCGCGTCGCAGGCGATCCGCTCGCCCGACACCAGCCGCACGGCCCGCACCCGGCCCGCCGCGTGCTCCAGCCGTCCCACCTCCGCCGACCAGCGCAGCCGAGCCCCCGCGTCGGCCGCCGCGTCCGCCATGGCCCGGGGCAGCGCGTGCATGCCGCCCTTCGGGAACCAGACGCCCGCGACCGTGTCCATGTACGCGATGACGGCGTACGCGGCGAGCGCCCGGGCGGGGGCCACCCCCGCGTACAGCGCCTGGAAGGAGAACACCCGGCGCAGCCGCGGATCGGAGAGGAACCTGGCGATCTGCGGGTCGAGCCGGCCGAAGCCGCCCAGCGCGGCCAGCCGCGCCAGGTCCGGGTGCAGCAGCTGGAAGGGGGAGTCGAAGTTGGTGTCGATGAAGCGGCGCATCTGCGCCCGGTACAGCCGCTCCAGCCAGTGGCGGAGCCGGCGGTACCCCTCCGCCTCGCGGCCTCCGGCGAACCGCCGCACCTCCGCCTCCATGGCGTCGCCGTCCGTGTGCACGTCCAGTCCGCTGCCGTCCGCGAACCGGGCCCGGTAGGCCGGGTGCAGGGCGATCAGCTCGACGCGCCGGTGCAGGCTGTCACCCACGGCGGCGAACGCCTCGTCGGCCAGGTGCGGCATGGTCAGCACGGTGGGGCCGGTGTCCACCTGGTAGCCGCCGAGCTCCAGCCGGCCCGCCCGGCCCCCGGGCCCCGCGCCGCGTTCGACGACGGTCACCCGGCGTCCCGCGCCGAGCAGATGCAGGGCCGCCGCGAGACCGGACAGCCCCGCGCCGACCACCACCACGTGGTCCGTGGGACCCGGCACCGTCCTCATGCGTCCTCCCCGCCCCGGACGGGTGCGGAGCCCACGGCCCGCTCCACCAGCGAGGCGAACTCCCGCCGGGCGTCCGCGTCCGCACCGCTCGCCGCGAAGTGGCGCAGGCCCGACGCCGCGAGGATGGCGATCTCGTCCTCCACCACCGCGCGTGCGCCGGTACGGTCCAGGGCGGCACGCATCCGGCCGACGCCGTCCTCGGCGTCGGCGGCCCCCTCGGGTCCGAGCGCGGCCACGGCCTCGGTGTCACCCATCTCGGCGGCCCGCCGGACCGCGACCGCGAGGAGGTAGGTGAGCTTGCGCCCGCGCAGGTCCACGTCCGCCGGTTTGCCCGTCGTCGCCGGGTCCCCGAACGCGCCGAGCAGGTCGTCGCGGAGCTGGAAGGCGAGACCGGCACACCGCCCGGCCGACCTCAGCGCCTCCGTGGTGCGTGCGTCGGCCCCGGCCGACGCGGCACCCAGCGCGAGCGGCCGCTCCACCGTGTAGAGCGCGCTCTTGAGCGTCGCGATGTTCCTGGCCTCGTCCCCGTCGGAGGAGCCGGTCGCCTGTGCGCGCAGGTCCAGGTACTGGCCGGCCACCGTCTCGCCCCGCATCGCCCGCCACTCCCGGTGCAGCCGGCCCCCGTGCGGAGAGCCCAGCGCGGTCTCGGTGAACAGGTCGTCGGCCCAGGCCAGCGCCAGATCACCGGCGAGCACGGCGGCGCCGGCGGAGTAGGAGGCGGCGGAGCCCCGCATTCCGCTCTCCCGGTGCATCCGGGCGAAGTCCACGTGGACGGCGGGTGCGCCCCGGCGTACCGGGGAGTCGTCCATGACGTCGTCGTGCACCAGCGCGCAGGCCTGGAGCAGTTCGAGGGCCGCGCCGACCCGCACCGGCGTCTCCGGGTCGCCCCCACGGCCGGCCGCCAGCCAGCCGCACCACACGAACGCGGTCCGCAGCCGCTTGCCGCCCCGCAGGACGAACG
>NZ_KL585423.1:60508-64315 GCF_000721935.1 Streptomyces sp. NRRL WC-3549 | reverse complement strand
TCCGCAGCCGCTTGCCGCCCCGCAGGACGAACGCGGCGACCCGGCTCGCCACCTCCTCGGCGAACACGGCGTCCACCTTTCGCGCCTCCTGGAGCCTGCCGTCCAGGTACGAGGCGAGGAAGGCGTCCACGGTCGCGGCGGCGTCGCGGGCCGTGGACGGGACCCCGCCGGCGCCGGGCGGGCCGGCTGCCTCTGGCCGCGTCGCCCGTGGACCGAGCATGGAGTACCCCTTTCACTGCGTTCCGCTTCCGCGGCCACCGGTGCCTCCGGCCGACGGGAACACGGATGCGCCTATGCCTGCCCGGCGCACACCCCGGTCGGAGCGGGGTTCACTCCGACGGCCCGGGGCCGAACGGTGAGGGGGGAAGACGTCACGGCGGTCCGCGGGGCCCGCCCGCAGCCGTCACTGCCGGTCCGCCGGGACATGCCCCGGGCAACCCGGAAAAGCCTTGCCCCCGCCCGCGCGGGTCCGCTACCGTCACGGCGGCGCGAGAAGCGGGTCTTCACCGTCTTCACCGTGCCACCGTGTTCACCGGACAAGGGGGTTGATGAATATGGCTGCCGCAGGCCGTCGTCAGCATGCCCTCGTCCGGACCGTGCGGTAGCGAGCGTGGTCCGGGTCGTCCCACGACCAGGAGTGAACACATGACACCCACTTCGTCATCCGCACATCCCGTGCTGCCCACCGACCGCCTGGACCTCCGCTCGTGGAGCGCGGCGGACGCCGACGCGGTCCTCGGCCACGAGGCCCCCGGTGACGCCGCGCAGGCGCACTGGGCGCACGACTTCCCCGCCGAAGGCGACCGGGTCATCGCCGGTCTCCTCGGGCAGAACCCCGTCTGGCTCGGCGCGTACGGCCACCGTCTGGTCGTCGAGCGTGAGAGCGGACTCGTGGTCGGCTCGGTCGGCCTGTTCTGGCCGCCCGGCGAGGGAACCGTCGAGCTCGGGTACGGCATCGTCGCCTCCCGCCGCGGCCGGGGCTACGCCTCGGAAGCCGCCAGGGCGCTGGCGGACTTCGCCCTGGCCGCCCCCGAGGTCCACACGGTGGTCGCGACCGTGGAGCTCTCGAACCCGGCCTCCGTCCGCGTACTGGAGAAGGCCGGATTCCGGCGCCGGTCCACCGGGGCGGAGACGGCCCGCTACGCGCTCTCGGCACCCGGTCACCAGGAGCGGTGACCCGGCGGGGGCCGGCGTTCCACGCCGGCCCCCGAAGTCGTCCCGGCCCGGCTCCGGCGGCCAGGCGTGCGGCGGGAGAGCCGGTGTCCGGTCCAGGGCGTGGCCGATCAGCCGCCGGTGCACCAGGTCGCGGCTGTGCCGCAGCGGCACCCCGGGGACGTACTCGAAGCTGGACGTCGCCGCGTAGAAGTCGTCACCGGACCGTCAGATGCTCGGGGCCGGGCTGAATCCGGGTAGCACCGGGTTGTCGAAGTACGTCATGTCCGTCCCGGCGGGCCGGCAGCGGGTGCCTCCCTCTCCTCGGCGGGTGGGTGCAGGTCCGCAGAGACCGGGAGAAGTTCTGTCAGCGGCGTTGACGTGCCGTCCGGGCGGCTGCACATTACCTAACGGTAGAACCGCGCGGTAACCCTCGCGTCCGGACCCGGGCGGCCGTGCGGCGCGCCCGCCTGTACCCGCCCCCCCCACCGAGAATCGAGTGCACATGCCGAAGAGAACCCTCCGTCATGTCATGACCGCGACAGTGGCCGCGATGGGCGCGCTGGCGCTCAGCGTCGGCGGAGCCGCCGCGCAGACCGCCGCACCGCTCGACTACGTCGCCCTCGGCGACAGTTACAGCGCGGGATCGGGCGTCCTGCCCGTGGACCTCTCCAGTCCCCTGTGCCTGCGTTCCACGGCGAACTACCCCCACGTCATCGCCGCCGGCACGGGCGCCCACCTCAAGGACGTGACCTGCGGGGCCGCCGAGACCAAGCACTTCACCCAGTCCCAGTACCCGGGCGTCGCCCCCCAGGTGGACGCCGTGAAGGCCGACACGGACCTGGTGACCTTGACCATCGGCGGCAACGACAACGGCACCTTCATCAACGCCCTCACGGCGTGTGCGTCCGCCGGGCTGCTCAGCGGCGGCAAGGGCAGCCCCTGCAAGGACAAGAACGGCACCCACTTCGACGACCAGATCGAGGCCAACACCTATCCCGCGCTGGTGTCCGCCTTCCGGAGCGTCCGCGCCAAGGCGCCCGACGCCCGCGTGGCCGCACTGGGATACCCGTGGATCACCCCCGCCACCGCCGACCCGGCCTGCTTCCTGAAACTGCCGGTCGCCTCCGGCGACGTGCCCTACCTGCGCGGCATCCAGACCCACCTGAACGCCGCCGTCGCCCGTGCCGCCGCCGAGACCGGGGTCACGTACGTCGACCTCTCGCAGGCGTCCGAAGGGCACGACGCGTGCAAGGCCTCCGGCACCCGGTGGATCGAACCGCTGGTGTTCGGCACCAACATCGTCCCCGTGCACCCCAACGCGCTGGGTGAGCGCCGCATGGCCGAACACACCATGAGCGCCCTCGGGATCGGCTGACCCCGTCACAGCGGGTTCCGGCTCCGCGCGTTCACCTCGGCGAGCTGGGCGCTCAGCAGCTCGTCCCGGGCGGCGGGCCGGACGAGGGCCGGATCCGCGTCCCACTCACGGCCCCCACCGAGTGGGCGGAGCCGCACGCAGGCGTCCCGACGTGTCGTCACCCGGCCCACCCGCCCGCTCCGTTCGTCGAAGGCCACCGCCCCCACGGCAGGGACACCCCCGCCGGTCACCGGCCCGCCCCCTTCCTGACCACGGCAGCCAGTTCCAGCGCGACGGGGCAGAACAGACACCGAGGTGGACGAGGGCGTACGGGGCGGCCGTACGCCGGCGCCCCCTTCCACCTCCGCCTCCGAACCGTCGTCCTGCCACGGCGTACGGACGTCCATCGCGGGCAACCGCACGCCGGCGGCCGTCAGGGCGGCCGCGAGGGCATCCCGCGCCTCCAGGGCTTCCGCGACTCTGTCCTCGACCCTGCCCGCTGCGGCGGCGGTACGTCCGGCCGACGGTGCGTCGACGGCGGCGGGGTGTGACGGCGTGGTCATGGGCGTTCTTCCCTCGGTTGCTCTTTGCCGGATCGCCCCTGGCCGGGCACGCTCACCGCGTTATGGTGCGTGAGGGGCTGTGACGACAATGAACCGGCCCACCCTGGCGACACACCGAGGGCGGGACGTGACTCCCCGGTGTTCCGGTCAACTTCCACACGTGCCACGGAGAGTGCGATGCCGACGGGGCGGGCGGTCACAGGCCGCAGCGGAGAACTCCGCGCCCGGTCCGCAGAGGGACTGCGTCTTCCGCGCAGCGCGCGGGGCGACAGCCTGCGGCAGCTCGGTGAACGGCTCGGCTGGGACTGGTCGTTGTTCAGCAAAATGGAGAAGGGCGAGACGATCGGCGGCCCGGAGGTGGTGCAGGCCCTCGACCAGCACTACGGGACGCCGGGGTTGTTGCAGAGGCCTTACGCGGGCGGGTCGCTGTCCCTGTCGCGTATCCACAGCCTGCGAGTGGCCGAGTCGATACACCACCAGCCCATGTCCATCCCCAAGTCCCCTCGTGAGCAACGGTTTCCCGCTAATGTTGGCGGCTCTGTGGCGAGGCGACGGCGTGAGCGTGGAGACCGGGCCTGCGCCCTGCGGGTGGGAAGAGGCCGTCATGCGGCACGGGTTGCGGAGGAGCTGAGGATGAACGTGGGCGTCGCGATCACTGGGGCTGGGGCGGCGGATGAGCTGCGTTCCTTGCACGAGTGGCTGACGGTCGAGGAGGAGCTCCGGGGCCGGGTACGG
>NZ_KL585423.1:59323-60276 GCF_000721935.1 Streptomyces sp. NRRL WC-3549 | reverse complement strand
CCGCCGGTCGGCGCACTCGGCACGACCTCGGAAGTGCTGGCCATCGCCCTGGCCCCGGGCGGGGTGTCGGCGGTACTGGCCAGCGCTGTCATCGCATGGATGCGGCACCGCACCGGCGAGGTGGTGTGCAAACTGACCCGGCGGGACGGGACAAGCGTGGAGGTCTCGGCCCAGCGGGTGCGGGGAACGGACATGGCGGAGGTACGGGAGCTGGTCGCCGAGTTGGCCAGGACGCTGGAAGGCGGTGCCGGCACCGTCGTGGGCGATGAGGGCGAGCCGACCGTATCGCCTCGATAGCAGCCTCGATGACCAGCTTGAGTGCGCCCGGGACTCGGGTGCTTCTGATCGGCACCAGTTCCCACGGCGAGACCTCCGGCCTGCCGCCGGTGCCGGCGGTGACGGGCACCTTGGCCGATCTGGGACAGGTGCTGGTCGAGCGTTGCGGACTCGCTGAGGAAAACCTGCGAGTGGTCCGCGACCCGGCAAACCCGACCGAGTTGGGGATCGCCATCGCTCAGGAGGCCGAGCTCGCTGAGGGGGTGCTGTGGATCTACTACGTGGGCCACGGGCTGGTCAACCCCGCCGGCGAGCTGTACCTGGCCACGGTCGCCACTGACGCCCGCCCGGGGTGGGTGGCGTACACAGCGCTGGCCTACACAGCGGTGCGTGGGTCCCTGCTGCAAACTCGGGCCCGGTCCATCGTCGTCGTACTCGACTGCTGCTTTTCAGGGCGGGCGGTGGGTGTCCTGGGGAGCATCGAGGATCAGGAGGTGGACCTGGCTCGGGTCCATGGCGGGTACGTCCTGGCCGCGGCAGCGCGGGATGAGCTGGCCCTGGCCACGCCAGGCGCCCCGCACACCGCCTTCACCGGCGAGCTCATCCGTCTGCTCTCCGAAGGCGACCCGGAAGGCACGCAACAGCTGACGCTACGGCAGGCCTACCGCTACCTGGAT
>NZ_KL585423.1:54942-59130 GCF_000721935.1 Streptomyces sp. NRRL WC-3549 | reverse complement strand
CGCCTACCGCTACCTGGACCGAACGCTGACCGCGCGAGGCTTTCCGCGCCCCCGCCACCGTGCGAGCGAGTGGATCGACGACTTGGTGCTGTGTCCGAACCCGGCCTACCGGCCGCCGGCTCTCCTGCCCGTGCCGGAACGGGTGCGGGAGGGCCCCGTACCGCAGACGTGCCCCTACCCGGGTCTGGCCGCGTTCGCACCCAGCCAGGCGCAGTGGTTCTTCGGCCGCGAGCATGTGATCACCGAGCTGGCCGGAGGGCTGGCCGGGTGTATGGACACAACCGACCCGTTGGTCCTCATGGGCCCCTCCGGGGCCGGGAAGTCCTCCGTGCTGGCCGCGGGCCTGCTGTCCGCTCTGGGCAAGGGGGCGATGCCGATGCCCGGAGCCAGAACATGGCCGCACCTGCTCATGACCCCCACCGAGCACCCGTTGGCCGAACTGGCCACCCGCCTGGAGCGGTTGGCCGGCGTGCCAGGCGCGTCGCTGCGCGAGGAGATCGAGAGCGACCCGCGTCGACTCGCCCCCGTCATCCGCGAGATGCTGCGTGCCCGAGCCGGCCGAACAGCGATCACCGGGTCGCGTCTGGTGCTGGTGGTGGACCAGTTCGAGGAAGTCTTCACCCAGTGTGCGGACGGGCGCGAGCGCCAGCTTTTCATCAGTGCCCTGTGCGCTGCCGCCGGCGGTGGTGGCGACGAGCCGCCCGCACTGGTGGTCCTGGGTCTGCGGTCGGACTTCCAGGACCACTGCGCCACCTACCCTGAACTGCGGCACGCTGTGCGTGACACTCCCGTCTTCCTCGGGCCGATGACCGCCGCCGAACTGCGTGAGGCCATTGCGGGGCCTGCTCGAATCGCCGGACTGGAACTGCAGCCGGGGCTGGTCGAGATTCTGCTGCGTGATCTCGGCGTCGACGAGACCGCGCAGGGATACGACCCGGAGTCCCTGCCGCTCCTCTCCCATGCCTTGCACGCCACATGGCACCATCGCGAGGGCCGCTCACTGACCGTGGCCGGTTATGCGGCCGCGGGCTACGTCCGGAACTCGGTCGAAAACACCGCCGAGGCGACCTACGGCCACTTCGACTCCGCCGAACAGCAGGCAGCCCGGTCCTTGCTGCTGAACTTGGTCCACATCGGCGAAGGCACCCAGGACACCCGTCGCCGGGCCAATCGCATCCGGCTGCTCCACGACTCGACCCATCCGGAGACCACGGACGAAGTTCTGGACAGGCTGGTCGACGCCCAGTTGGTCACCGTTGAGGCGGGATCCGTCTTCATCACCCATGAGGTGTTGCTGCACGCCTGGCCACGATTGCGCCAGTGGATCCACGACGACCGGTCAGGGCTGCGCATCCATCAACAGCTTGCGCAGGACGCCGACGCCTGGGACCAGGACGGGCGAAACCCCGCCCGGCTGTATCGCGGGTCCCGCCTCGGTCTTGCTCGGGAATGGGCCGCCAACCCCACCGGCCACAGTCGCCCCACCCCCCTGCAACGCACGTTCCTGCACGCCGGCGCCCAAGCCATCCGGCGGCGGAACAAGATGCTGGGGCTGCCTGCTGTCGCCCTGAGCGCAGCCCTGCTGGTCATGGCCGGCTGGCTCATGAGCGGCGGGGCCACGGACGAGCCCGATCCGTGGAAGGTCTCGCACCCTCTGCTGCGTGTCGGCGTCGCTGCGGACCAGCCGGGCATGAGCGTGTACGACGAGGAGACGAACAGCTGGTCGGGCTTCGAGATCCAGATGGCCCGCGAGATCGCCCGAAACATGGGGTATGACGATTCTGAGGTCGCATTCTCCTCTGTGGCGACCGACTCCCGGGTTGGTGCTCTAGGTACGGGACACGTCGACTTCGTCATCGCTTCGTTCGGCATCACGGATGACCGCAGGGCTGACCGCAAGGCGGGCTCCCTCAGCTTCGCGGGCCCGTACTACATGGCGAGCGGAGGCTTCCTGGTCCGCGGGAACGCCAACGAGAACGCGATCAGTGACTCCGGCGACCTGCTTGATACAGGAGCGAAAGTATGCACCGCACGTGGCTCTCCGTACGAGACGGCGCTGCCGAAGCTGGGCTTCACCATGGCGCGTGCACAGCCTGACACCTACGAGGGATGCCTGAACATGCTGCTGGACCCGAGGTCCGACGTTTACGCGATGGTCTCGGACGACATCGTCGTCGCCGGGTACGAGAAGGCCGGCCGGGGCAAGGTGCGACGGCTGGACGACCTCCAGGGCGCAGAGGGGTACGGCGTGGCCATGCGCTCCGAGACGCCGGCCCTGAAGAGGGAGGTGTGCTCGGCGCTCAAGGAGATCACCGCCGGTGGCGCCTGGGAGGCGATGTACAGGGAGAACCTGGCCGGTTTGACAGGGGCCAAGCCCATTCCCAGCCCCCCGGACCTGACGGAGTGCGAGGGCTGACCCCCCGCCGTTCGGGTCGCGGTGAGGGGACGCCGAACGCCGGTGACTTGCGGGTTCCGTGGCTCTTTCGTCGGGTGGGCGTGGCGGTGTGCCGACGTGCGGCCGGAGCCCGTGTTCCTGTCGCGGCGAGTGTGGTCATGGACGACGGTGTGCCCGCGGTGGCGGGCCTCCAGGTGCCGGACCGCCGCGGTCTCTGCGACACCCCGGCCTGAGGGAAGGGTGGACGACGGCTTCCGGGGCCTTGCGGACAAGTCCCCGAATCGGGTCTCCGCCCTGCCACGACGACTGGTCGGGATGAGCCGCCGAAACCCCTGAGGGCCGGCCTGGCCGGGCGGGCGCGAGCGCGCCTGAGACGCGGGGCCAACTTCCGGAGGCCGAGGAGACCCTCGGCTTCCGGTCGCGTTCAGCCGCCCACCGCCGTCGTCGTGAAGCGGTCGCCGCAGACGAGGGGCTCGGTCGTGCGCAGGGTGACCGCCTCCTTGGAGCCGGGCGGGTAGATCTTGAGGTAGTCGGGGCGGTCCCAGCACGGTGCGTCGGTCAGACCCTGGTTGACCGTGTGCAGCGTGACCGCCGTGCTCCCGCCGGGCTTGAGCACGGTCTTCTTCCCCGCCGACCCCTCACGCTCGGCCGGGTCACCGATCACGCCGCCGTCGCGCTTGATCAGTGAGACGCCCGGGAAGCCCTGGAGGACGCACGCGGTGTCGGACGTGTTGGCCAGCGTCAGCCGGTAGTAGATCTGCCCCGCGCCGCCATCGGAACGGCTCACACCGGGAGTCAGCTGCTCGGCGGTGCAGCGCTGCGGGCCGGCCTGGGTGGCCGGTTCCGAGGGTTGGGAGGTGCCGGACGGCGACGGGTCGTTCGAGGCGGCCGTACCGGGCGGTGACGGCTCGTCCGAGGAGGAGGCAGCGGTGGTGGGGGGCCGGGGCGTGGCACTGTCCGGCATCGTCTGACCGGAACCCGCTGGACTGCTCGATGCGGAGGTGTCGTCGCATCCGGCCAGGACGACCGCCACCGACAGGGCGGCAGCCGGGACGAGCGCGTACCGGCGGAGCCTGCGCCCGCTCCCGGGCGTCCGGCGGTCCGGAGGGCGGAAGGGCGGTGGCGCCGGGGGCGTCGGGGGCGTCGGGGGCGTCGGGGCGAACGGCTGTGAGTCCATGCCTTTCGCCTGCTCGTTCCCGCGGTCTCCCAACCGTCCTGCGTGCTTCAGCTCTGTCACAGAGGGCGGATACCGTGTCGCTTCGCTTTTCCCGCGCGGTGCTGCGAGCATGGAGCGGTCAGACATCAGGATGCTTCCTGACCTCCCCGAACCTGTGAGAGGTGGCCATGTCCTCCAAACGACGCCGCAAGAAGAAGGCGCGCCGCAAGAACGCCGCGAACCACGGCCGACGGCCGCAGTCCTGAGGCCTGAGGCCTGAGGATCCCGGAGCCCGGTCCCCCCGTACGACGGTGGGGCCGGGCTCTTCGTCGTGCGGCACGTCACGCCGCAACTGTCCGTCGGTACCGATCCGTTGACTTGAGCAGACGGTGTCCCTAGCGTGTCACCCCGTCATTACATCGATGTAATGACCCAGCGTTTCCCCCCCACTCACGCAACGAGCACCCACAGCTGCGAGGAGCCGCCCATGCGCGCTGCACCGACACCACCCCCCGCCTCCGCCGGTGCCCGCGCTCCGGGCCGCGGCCGTGCCCTGCGCCGCGGGGCCGCGGTACTGGCCGCGCTCCTCGCCGTCCTGGCGGGCCTGTTGACCGCCACACCGGCCGCGGTGGCGGAC
>NZ_KL585423.1:49276-54797 GCF_000721935.1 Streptomyces sp. NRRL WC-3549 | reverse complement strand
CCGCCACACCGGCCGCGGTGGCGGACACCGCGGCTCCGGCGCCGAAGGCGGCAGCCGCGGGCACCTTCCGTAATCCGCTGAACGCCGGACCCGACCCCTTCATGACGCACTGGAACGGCTCCTACTACCTCACCACCACGCAGGGCGACAGCATCCGCATGTGGCGCTCGTCCTCGCTGGGCACCCTGCTCGCCGCCGACCCGGTGACCGTGTGGACCGACTCCGACCCGTCTCGCAACCGCGACATCTGGGCCCCGGAGTTCTACCGCTTCGGTGACCGCTGGTACCTCTACTACACCGCCGACGACGGCATCGACGACCATCACCGCCTGTACGTCCTGGAGTCCGAACGCGACGACCCGGCCGGCCCCTACCACTTCAAGGCGAAGCTCGCCCCGCCCAACCACGCGGACGACTTCGCCATCGACGCGGG
The DNA here is from genome assembly GCF_000721935.1 of Streptomyces sp. NRRL WC-3549. Classification (GTDB taxonomy): domain Bacteria; phylum Actinomycetota; class Actinomycetes; order Streptomycetales; family Streptomycetaceae; genus Streptomyces. Next base: position 54,364 of record NZ_KL585423.1, on the reverse strand, counting down.
CATCCTCCAGCACAACGGCCGGCTGTACCTCGCCTACAGCGGCATCAACCAGTACCAGCACAACGGGCTGAACATCGCCCCGATGTCGAACCCGTACACGGTCTCCGGCGACGCGGTCGCCCTCAACGGCGACGGCGGGTGCCCGGAGGTGCGGGAGGGACCCGAATTCCTCTACCGCAACGGCCGTACGTGGATGACCTACTCGGCCTGCGACACCGGGAAACCCGACTACCAGGTCCGGATGATGTCCCTGCCCGACGCCGCCGACCCGCTGGTGCCCGGCAACTGGACCCAGCACCCCGGCGCTGTCTTCTCACGCGCCGACGACCACGGGGTGTTCGGCCCCGGTCACCACGCCTTCTTCCGCTCGCCCGACGGCACCGAGGACTGGATCGTCTACCACGCCAAGACGACCTCCGACCTCACCTACTCCAACCGCACCACCCGCGCCCAGCGGTTCACGTGGAAGGCGGACGGGAGCCCCGACTTCGGCCGCCCGCTCGCGCTCGGCGCCACCCAGGACCTGCCCTCCGGCGACCCCGGCTCCGGCAACCACTGGATCAACGACGACGGCCGGTCCAGCGGTGGCGGGACCGTCGCCTACACCGGCGCCTGGAACTCCGGCACCGGCTGCGCCACCCAGTGCTTCTGGAGCGACGACCACTGGAGCGACAGCGCGGGTGCGACCGCCACCTTCACCTTCACGGGCACCCGCATCGCCCTGCTCTCCGTACGCGACACGGGCAACGGCATCGCCGCTCTGAGCATCGACGGCGGACCGGAAGAGCGCGTCGACTTCTACGGGGCCATCCGCACGGGCGAGACGCTCCAGTACCTCAGCCCCCGGCTCGCCTCCGGCCGGCACACCCTGCGGGTCCGTGTCACCGGTGAGCACGACCCGCGGTCGGCGGCCTCCTTCGTCAGCGTGGACCGCGCCGAGGTCTACACGGACTGAGACGTCCACGGGCGGGCAGAGCCCGTCTCTTATACACATCTGTGCGCTTCCGTGCGCGGTTCACCGACTCCGTCGGCCGCCCCGCACTCGTCCCCGCCGACGCCCTCCGTCTCTCTTCGACACCGGACTGCGGTCCGGGCGGCCCGCGCTCGTACCGCTCGCCGTCGACGTACCGGCCCTCCGGGCGAAGCCCGGCGAAGTGCCCGCCCTGCTACGGGACGTGGTGCTCACCGAGGGCGTCCCCGTGGTACGGACCCGCACGAAGGGTGCCACCCCGGCAGCGTTGGTCGCCCGTCTGACCGGGATGGACACCGAGGGCCGTGAACGGACCCTGCTGGACCTGGTGCGCGGTCACGCCGCCGCCGTACTCGGACACTCCGGCGCCGAAGCCGTCGCACCGGAGCGGGGGTTTCTCGACATCGGCTTCGACTCGCTGACGGCGCTGGAACCGAGGAACCGGATCAGCGAGGTGACCGGCTGCCGGCTGGCGCCGACACCGCCCGTGAGGCCGGGCTCGACGTCACCCTGATCGACACGAACGCCCAGCCCCTGGAGCACCAGGTCGGCGCGGAGGTCGGTGAGCTCGTGGCCGGGTTGCACCGCGACCACGGAGTGCGGCTCGTCCTCGGCGCGCAGGTCGTGGGCAAACCTGCTCTCGGGGGACGCCGGGGGCCGGCCGTACGCTCCCGTGCCCTTCGGCTGGACCCATCAGTTCGGGGCGAAGATCCAGACCATCGGCTGGTGCCCCCGGACGCACGGACGGAGATCGTCAGCGGGTCCACGGCCGGGCGTGAGTTCGTCGCCGCGTACCACCGCGGCGGGATGCCCGTCGGCGCCCTCGGCTGGAACAGCGCGCGCGGCCTGCGGCAGTGCCGACAGCTCCTCGGCCGCCCGTCGGCTGAGCTCGCCGCCACGATGGTGGGCGTCTGAGGCCCGCGGGCCCGGGCTGAACCGGGCCCGCGTAAGGGCAAGGAGCCGGCCCGCGAGACGGCGGGGGCTCCGGCTCCTCGAAACCCCTGGGACACCGGCGTACGAGTGGCCCCCCTCCCGGCCCAGGGCAGGTGTGAGCCGTCCCCGAGCTCACCGAGAGCGGTCTCACACCGTCTCCCCACCTCGGTGTCGCCCCGACCCCGCGTCCGGGGGGGCCTCGGCGTATACGATGCTCTATGCGTGCGTGATACGCATGGAAGGCTTCCGATGAAGGCAGGCACGAGATGACGACCAGTGAAGGAACGAGCGCGGAAGGCGCCGGCCTGCCGAACAGCATCGCTGTGCTCTGGGAACTCCGTAACCGCGAACAGCGCGCCGCGCGGACGGGGCTGAGCGTCGAGCGGATCGTGACGGCCGCGATCGAGTCCGCGGACGCCGACGGCCTCGCCGGGCTGTCCATGGCCCGCGTCGCCAAGAGCCTCGACTTCGGCACCATGTCGCTCTACCGGCATGTGTCGAGCAAGGACGAGCTGCGACAGCTGATGCTGGACATGGCGTACGGCACCCCGCCGCGCATCGACACCGCCGAGGGGGACTGGCGCGCCGGCCTGGAGCAGTGGGCCCGGGCCTTCCAGGAGGTCTTCCGGCGTCACCCGTGGATCTGTCTCTTATACACATCGTATAAGAGACAGCTCAGCTGGCTGGAGTGCGGCCTGCGCACCCTGGGCGGTACCAGTCTGCGGCCGGACGAGAAGCTGGCCGTGATGATGCTGATGATCGGCTACGTGCGCAACAACGTGCAGCTGTCGCTCGGCGTGGTCACCCAGGGCATCAGTGAAGAGGACCTGATGGCCAACTACGGCCGCGCGCTGGCCAAGTACGCCGACGCCAGCTCGTTCCCCGCGATCGCGGAGCTGCTGGAGGCCGGGGCGTTCGACGAACCCGAGGACGACTTCACCTTCGGCCTCCAGCGGGTGCTGGACGGCGTCGAGGTGCTGGTGCGGATCCGTAACGGCGAGAAGCCCCTCACCTGACACGGTCCGGGCGTCGGAATCCGACGCGGCCCGGGCGTCGGAAGGGGGCCGGTTCTCCACCCGAGGGTGGGGGCCCGGCCCCCTTCGTCCGATCCCGGCGATTCAGGCCGTGGTCTGCATGCGCTTGGTGGCGGGGACGGTCGCCGGGGCGTCGTTGTCGTACGGGTCGATCGGCTCGCCCGTCTCGATCGGCACGCTGCGCAGCAGCATCGCGACGATCGCGGCCACCACCACCATGGTGGCGGCCCCGGAGAGCGCCGCCACCTGGAGGCCGTGGGTGAACGCCTCACGGCTCGCGGCGATCAGTTCGGCACCGATCGCGGCCGGCTGCTCGGCGGCGACCGTGGCGGCGCCGCCGATGGTGTTGCGTACCGCGCCCAGCGCCTCGCCGCCGAGTCCGGCCGGGCTCACTGCGTTCATGTCATGCCGGTAGATGGCGGAACCGATGCTGCCGATGACGGCGAAACCGAACGCGCTGCCGAACTCGGTGAACGTCTCCGAGGTGGCCGTGGACGATCCCGCGTGCTCCTTCGGCGCCGAGGTGAGCACGATCTCCGCCGTGAGCGTCTTCGAGGCCGTCATACCGGCCGCCATCAGCCCCACGCCCACCAGCAGGACGGCGACGTTCGACTCCACGGTGAGACGGCTCAGCACGGCGAAGCCCGCGGCCATCACGAGCATGCCGCTGGAGACCAGGTAGACCGGCCTGACCTTGCGGGACAGGGCTGAGACCAGGCCGACCGCGATGCCGATCGCCGGCATCACCGCCATGGACCACAGAGCCGCCCGGAAGGGTGTCATGCCCAGCACCATCTGGAGGAACTGGTTGGTGAGGATGCTGACGCCCATGAACGAGAACATCACCATCAGGTTGGTGATGACCGATCCGGTGAAGCCGCCGTAGCGGAACAGCGAGATGTCGATCAGCGGGTGGGACGTCGCGCGCTGGCGCAGTACGAAGGCGACGAGCAGGACGGCGCCGGCCGCGGCCCAGATCGCGGAGTCACGGTCCCAGCCGTCGACGGCCAGTTCCTTGAGGCCGTAGATGAACGGCATGATGCCGGCCACCGACAGGACCGCGCCCAGGACATCCAGCTTGCCGCGTGAGGGGTCGCGCCGTTCCGGGAGCAGGATCGGGGCCAGGATCAGCACCAGCACCATCACCGGGGTGTTGACCATGAAGACCGAGCCCCACCAGAAGTTGTTCAGCAGCAGCCCGCCGACGACCGGGCCGATGGCCGCGCCGGTGGCGAGCGTGCCGCTCCAGGCGGCGATGGCGGTCTTGCGCTGCTTGGAGTCCTGGAACATGTTGCGGATCAGGGCCAGCGAGGTCGGCGTCAGCGTCGCGGCGCCGAGCCCCAGCAGGGCGCGCGCGCCGATCAGCGTCTCGGCGTCGTCCGCCGTCGCCGCGAGCGCGGAGGCGATGCCGAAGACCAGGGCGCCGATGATGAGGAGCTTGCGGCGGCCGAAGCGGTCACCGACCCAGCCCATCGTGATCAGTGCGCCGGCCAGGACGAAGCTGTAGATGTCCATGATCCACAGCAGCTGGGTGGCGCTCGGCCGCAGCGACTCGCTGATGGGCGTGACCGCGAAGCCGAGCACCGAGATGTCAATGGCGATCAGCAGGGTGACCAGGACGATCACCACGAGGCCGAGCCATTCCTTGAGCCCCGCCCGGGGCTTGATTTCTGTCATGGCGGACGTCCATGCCTTCCTGCGTCAAGACCCTGAGTACGCAACACGCTGAGCGTATCACGTACGCGCGTATCGCGTACGCACTGCGTGTTCTGTACTCATCGGCGGTGGGCATCCTGTCCGGGGGTCGCCTTCTCGCGGTCGCGGCGGGTCTGTCTTCCGCGCCTCAGCGCTCCCCGGTGTGGAACGCGACCAGGCTGGTGCCCTGCTCCGAGGGCAACGGAACCGTCACCCCGTCGCCGGTCCGCCGAGCCGCAGCAGGACCTCGGCGAGACCGGTCCACGCGCAGTCGGCCGGGGCGTGGTGCAGGGTGACGCGCGGATTCCTCGCCAGCCACCCGCGTACGTCCCGGAAGCGGGGCGCCTCCTGCCCGTGCACCAGAACCTGGAGCCACGGGTAGGGGTGGGCCTGGGCCACCGTCTCCAGGACGCCGATGAAGGCGGGCAGGGCCGGCGGCCGGGAGGCCCCCTGCTC
>NZ_KL585423.1:47034-49070 GCF_000721935.1 Streptomyces sp. NRRL WC-3549 | reverse complement strand
CCGGAACCACCGAGACGGACGAGTACCACGAGGCGATGCGCGTCTTCTACGAGCGTCACGTCTGCCGGCTCAAGCCCTGGCCCCGCGACTGCCTGGCCTCGTTCTACGGGCCGGGGAGCCGGACAGCCGCTCACCGGCGCGGCGTCCGGCCTCCGTCCCGCCCCCGTCAGCGGCTCATCGGTGCCGCCTCCGGGGGCAGGTCCCCCGGAAGCAGCAGACGCAGGTCGTCCAGCCCCGGCGCCGACATCGCACCGATCCGGCCCGCCTGACGGGTCATCATGCCCTCAAGGATCTGGCGTGCCGTACGCGCGTTGCCGAAGGCGTGGTCGCGCGGCAGGGCGTCCACATAGCCGCGCAGAGCGGCCGTCACCTCCGGGGAGCAGTCGTAGCCGTAGTCGGAGGCCTGCTTGAACAGGATCTCCAACAGTTCGTCCGTGGAGTAGTTCTCGAACTCCACCGTCCGCGAGAACCGCGAGGCCAGACCCGGGTTGGAGTCGAGGAAGCGGCGCATCTCGCGTGTGTAGCCGGCGGCGATGACGACGACCTCGTCGCGGTGGTCCTCCATCAGCTTCAGCAGCGTGTCGACGGCCTCCCGGCCGAAGTCCGAGGTCGCACCCTCCGGGGTGAGCGTGTACGCCTCGTCGATGAACAGCACACCGCCCAGGGCCCGTTCGAACGCCTCCTTGGTGAGCTGCGCCGTGTGTCCCACGTACCGGCCCACCAGGTCGGCGCGGGCCACCTCGACCAGCTGGCCCTTGGGCAGGACGCCGAGGGAGCGCAGCAGGTCCGCGTACAGCCGCGCGATCGTGGTCTTGCCCGTGCCGGGGGGCCCGGAGAAGATGAGGTGGTTGCTGATCCTCGGGGTGGGCAGCCCGGCGGCCTTGCGCTGCTTCGCCGCGGTGAGCAGGTTGACCAGGGCGGTCACCTCGTTCTTGACCGCGGTGAGGCCGATCATGGCGTGCAGTTCGGCGAGCAGTTCCTCGGAGCCGGGGCCGTCGTCCGTCGGAGTGCCGGCATCCGTCGCCACGTCCTCGGGGAGCAGCAGGGTGAGATCGCTCTCCGCCGGGTTCTTCATGGAGGCGAGCCGGGACGCCTGCCGGTCCACCATCTCCTCGAACACCCGCCGCGCCGCACGGCCGTTGCCGAACGTCGCGTCACGCGGCATGCGCTCGTAGTGCAGGGCGAGGGCGTCCAGGGTCCGGGGGTCGAGTGCGTAGCGGTGCCCCGCGCACATGTTCTCGGTGATCGTGACCAGCTCGCCGACCGAGTAGTTGGCGAACTCGATGGTGCGGGTGAAACGGGAGGCCAGACCCGGGTTGGAGGAGAGGAAGGAGTCCATCTCGCCGGTGTAGCCGGCGGCGATGACGGCCACGTCGTCGCGGTGGTCCTCCATCAGCTTCAGCAGGGTGTCGATCGCCTCCCGGCCGAAGTCGGCGCCGGAGCCCTTGCTGTCGGAGTGCAGCGTGTACGCCTCGTCGATGAACAGCACGCCGCCGAGCGCCTCGTTGAACACCTCGGTCGTCTTGATGGCCGTACCACCGATGACCTGCGCCACCAGGTCGGCGCGGGAGACCTCCACCAGGTGCCCGGACCGCAGGACGCCCAGGCCCGCCAGGATGCCGCCGTACAGACGGGCCACAGCTGTCTCTTATACACATCTCTGCCGGAGAAGACCAGGTGGCGGCTCATCTGGGAGACGGGCATGCCCAGCTGGGTACGGCGCTGGTTGAGCTGGGTGAGGTTGACCAGGGTCCGCACCTGCTCCTTGACCTCGGTCAGGCCGACCAGCGACTCCAGCTCCTCCAGCGGGCCCTCCGGCTTCTTGGCCGAGTCACCGGCCCCGCCGTTCGCGGCGTCCGGCGGCAGGGTGTCGCCCCACGCGTCCGGTGCCACGTTGCCGGAGCTGTTCAGGTTCTCGACGGTGAGCCGCTCGTTCACCCTCGTCTGCTTGAGGCCCGCGCCGCGGTTGTCGCGGACGGCGCAGTCGGTGACGGTGACCGGCTCGGCGGTGTCGACGCGGATACCGTCGCCGACGT
>NZ_KL585423.1:42913-46864 GCF_000721935.1 Streptomyces sp. NRRL WC-3549 | reverse complement strand
GATACCGTCGCCGACGCTGCCGATGACCTGGGAGGAGGTGAGGGTGGCGCGGGAGCCGTTGACGAGCAGGACGCCATGGGCCCCGGAGTCGGTGATGTGGGCGCGCAGGGCGAAGAGGTCGCCGCCGTTGTCCACCGTGATGCCACCGGCCGCGGCGGACTCGATGCGGCAGTCCCGCAGGGTGCCCCGGCCCTCCGGACCGACGGACACGGTGGCGTCGGTCGCCGCCCGCATGACCGTGTCGCGGATGTCGGGGTTGCCGCCGGAGACGATGCGTACCGCGGCGCCGCCGGCCCGGTCGATCTCGCAGTGCTCCAGCCGGCCGCGCCCGTCCTCGGCCACCTCCACACCGTGGCCGCCCGACGAGGTGATCCGCGCGCGGCGCAGCAGCGGGTCGGCGCCGGTACGTATCCGGATGCCGGTGCCGGCCGCGTCCGCGATCAGCAGATCGTCGAACTCCGCCGACGAGTCCTCCTCCAGCAGCACGGCGCCGCCGGTGTCCGCGCAGTCCCGCACCGCGCAGCCGGTCAGGGAGGGGGCGCTCGAGTTGACCACCCGGATCGCGGGCGCGGCGGCGGTGTCGAACTCGCAGTCCTGGAAGGTGCCACGGGAACGCTCGGTGACGGCGAGACCACTGCCCTTGGTGCGTGAGGTGCGGCAGTTCAGGAACTCGGGGTCGGCGCTCGCGGCCAGCATGATGCCGGGGCCCGAGGTGTCGCTGACGGTGACGTGTTCCAGGACCGGGCGGGCGGAACTGGTGATGTAGACGCCGACGGAGGTGTCGTGCACCGAGGTGCGTACGACCCGGGTGCCGCTACGGCCCTCCAGGGCGATGGACGGCTTCTCCGTCCCGGATATGTCGCAGTCCTCCACCAGGCCCTGCGCCTCGTCGGAGGTCAGCACGCCGTTGGCGCGGGCGTCCCGGATCCGGCAGTCGCGTACCGTCGACCGGGCCTCCGCGCCGATGACGACACCGGAGGTGCCGAGGTTCTCGATGAGACAGCCGGCGATGACGCTGCCCGTGGGCGCGGAGTCCACGACCCCGGCGCCCTTCGGATTGCTGACACGGCAGTCGCGCATGGCCACCGAGCCCGACTCACGGGCCAGGACGGCCGTCCAGCCGGAGCCGATGACCGTACAGCCGTCCATCGCCACCTGGCCGCGCGGGGCGTCGACCACCGGCAGGTCCTCGCTGCCGCCGCGCAGGGTCAGGTCGGTGAGCATGACCGCGTCGGCGACGAGGACGACGGCGGTGCCCCGGCGCGGACAGATGTCGACGCTGCCCGGTTCGCCGTCGGCGACGATGGTGACCCGGGTCCGCACCGTGAGGTTCTCCGGGTAGCGACCGGGGTGGACCCGGATCACCGCACCCGTGCGTGCCTTGTCCAGGGCATCGCCGATCGTCCGGAAGCTGTCCGGTTGTCCCGACCCGACCCTGAGCAACTGCCGTGACACGCTCGATCCTCCTCGTTGTGGTGCCGCCGCCGCGTGCCTCACCCACCCAGGGGGCCAGGGGACTGTTCCGCGTCCGGGTACGTACGGCTGTGCGCACGCGACGAAGGCTACGGGACCCGTGGGGCGATGTTCCAGGAGGGACCGGCGAGTTCGCGCGGGAGCGGACGAGGGGCAACGAGTACACCACGGGCGTTCCGGCCGGCGGACCGCCGGGGCGGGGAGGGGCGTCGCGTCGGACGGTACGCCAGTGCACGGCCCGCCTTGCCGACGGCGGGGCCGCTCCCTCAACTCCCGCTTCCTGTTCGCATCGTGCGGGGCCGCCCCGCCGCCCCGCGGCAGTGTCCCGCCCGACACACCGTCATCCGCTGCGCCTATCATGCGCGCCATGCCCCGTGCCCGAGTTCGTTCCCGCCGCCGCCCCCGGGCCTCGGTTGTGGCCGCCTCCCTGCTGATGACCGTGACCGTGAGTGCGCTGGGCGCCGTCGGGGCCGCGCCCGCCACCGCCGACTCCGTGGGTCTGCCGGTCGTGCGCTCCGCCCTCGCGGAGGACGACCCCTGCGCCTCCGTGTCGAGCGAGAAGGCCCGGGCGGAGCCCTGGACGCTGCGGGCACTGGGCGCGTCCCGCGCCCGGCCGCTCTCCCAGGGCTCCGGGACGACGGTGGCGGTCGTGGACACGGGCGTGGCCGAGGCCGCGCCCGCGCTGAAAGGGCGGGTGACCGCGCTGGGGACGGCCGGTGAGGACTGCGTGGGCCACGGTACGTTCGCGGCCGGTCTGATCGCGGCGACGCCCGGCGACGGCGGGGGCCCCGCCGGCCTTGCCCCGCAGGCCCGGATTCTGGCCGTACAGGGCACGGACGAGCGCGGCGGGACCACGGCGGGCCAGGTCGCCGACGGGATACGCCGGGCGGCGGACGAAGGCGCCTCCGTCATCTACGTCGCCGTGGCCCTCGACAGCGGCAAGGCGGAGCTGACGGGCGCGGTCAGGTACGCCAGCCGCAAGGACGCGCTGGTCGTGGCCCCGGTGGCGCCGGACGCGCTGCCGAGGAACACGGCACCGGAGCCCTGGTACTGGCCCGCCTCCGCGCCGGACGTGCTCGCCGTGACGGACTACGGCCCGGACGGTGGCCGGCCGGCCGACGCGCCTGTGGTGAGCGGGGCGGACCTGGCCGCGCCCGGTGACGCGGTGGTGAGCATCGGCCCGATGCTGTCTCTTATACACATCTCATCGGCTCGGGCGCCTCGTTCGCCGCCGCGCACGTCGCGGGGGCGGCGGCGCTGGTGCGGGCGCGCTACCCGGAACTGAAGGCCGCGGAGGTCTCGCGCCGCCTGACGGAGGCGGCGTACCCGGCGGTGCCGCCGCGGCTCGACCCGTACGCCGCGCTGACGACCGTGCCGGCGGGCGCCACGGGCGTGGTGGCCCGGCCGGAGCGGGCGGTGGTCCCGCCCCCGCCCCCGAACGAGCCGCGCACCCGTGCGCTGCTGGTGGCCGGTGTGGGCGGTGGGCTGGTGCTGCTGGTGGCGGCGGGCGCGGTGGTGATCCCGCGCGGCCGGGCCCGGAACTGGCGCCCGGCCGGCGGCTGACGGGTCCGGCCCGGGCCCGGGCCCCGGGCGCCTCGGCCGGGCCCCGTGTCCCGGGCTCCCGAGCCGTCGGGTCCGGCCCCGTACCTCGGGTGCCCGGGCCGCCGGGCCCCGGCCCCGTGTCTTCGGACCACCGGGCCCCGGCCCCGCTCCGTTACGCCTCCTCGTCCTCCAGCACCGCCGTCTGCACCTGGATCTGCTTGCGGCGCGTCACCCGCGTACCCCGGCCCGGCGGCAGGTTGCGGCCCTTGACGCTGCCCAGGATGAAGCCCTCCGAGGGCGGGCACGACAGCAGCAGCGTCGGCGTGTTGACCTCCTGCATGCGGCGCAGCACGGGTTCGCCCAGGCCCCGGCCCGCGCCGGCGGCGGAGCGGGAGACCACCATGTGCAGACCGACCTCGTAGCCGAGGGCGAGGTGGTTCAGCAGCGGGTCGAAGGGGGCGTTCATCGCGCTGGTGCCGAGCATGTCGTAGTCGTCCACGAGGATGAACAGCCGCGGGCCGTCCCACCAGTCGCACGTGCGCATCCGGGCCGGGGTGATCTCCGGGCCCGGGACGCGGGCCGCGACCGCGCGGGCGGCGCCCGCGATCAGCTCCTTGAGGGCGTCCATCGACACGGCGTGGCCGAGGCGGTACTCGTCCGGGATCGCCTCCACCAGCGCGCGCCGGTAGTCCACGACCATGATGCGTGCCTCGGCCGGGGTGTACCGGTCCATGATGGCCTTGGCCGTCAGCCGCAGCATGTTGGTCTTGCCGCTCTCCGTGTCACCGACCACGATCATGTGGGGGGTCTCGGAGAAGTCGTGCCACACCGTGCTCAGGCGCTCCTCCTCCAGACCGATGGGCATCTTGAAGTCGCCCTTGGGAGCCGGGAGGTCGGAGAGGGGGAGCCGGGTCGGCAGCATCCGGACCGGCGGGG
>NZ_KL585423.1:41831-42701 GCF_000721935.1 Streptomyces sp. NRRL WC-3549 | reverse complement strand
AGCGGGCCCTGCCAGCTCTCCCGGACCGCCGCCACCAGACCCGCCACCCCGTCGGACAGGTCGTCCGCGGACTCCACGCCGTCGATCCGCGGGAGCGCGGTGAGGTAGTGCAGCTTGGCTTCCCTGGTCAGGCCGCGTCCCGGCAGCCGCGGTACGGTCGCGGCGCGCCGCATGTCGATCTCGGAGTCCATGGGGTCGCCCATCCGCAACTCGAGGTGGGTGGCCGCCTGGTCCCGGATGGAGGAGGTCAGCTCCACCCAGCGGGCGGTGGTGACGATCAGGTGGATGCCGTAGTTGAGACCGCGGGCGGCGATCGCCCCGAAGGTCTGGATGTACCGGTCGAAGTCCTGGCGGACCGTCGACCAGCCGTCGACCACCAGGAACACGTCACCGTGCCGGTGCTCGGGGAACTCCCCGGCCGCCAGCCGGCGCCGGAAGGTCGCCATGGAGTCGATGCCGTGGTCCAGGAAGAACCGCTCGCGCTCCGCCAGCAGCGTGGTGACCTCGGAGACCGTACGGCCGACCCGCTCGGTGTCCAGGCGCGCCGCGACCCCGCTGACGTGCGGCAGGCCGGCCAGTGACGCGAGCGTTCCACCGCCGAAGTCGAGACAGTAGAACTGCACCTCGCGAGGGGTGTGGGTGAGGGCGAGCGCGGTCATGATCGTGCGCACCATCGTGCTCTTGCCGCTCTGCGGACCGCCCGCGACGGCGATGTGCCCGCCCGCGCCGGAGAGGTCGACGCTCAGCAGGTCGCGGAGCTGGTCGAAGGGGCGGTCGATGATGCCGATGGGGATGGTGAGCCGCCCCCGGTTCGACGAGCCGACCGTCGTCAGGCCGAGTGCGGGGTCCGGGGCTGTCTCTTATACACAT
>NZ_KL585423.1:39474-41658 GCF_000721935.1 Streptomyces sp. NRRL WC-3549 | reverse complement strand
CGGCCACCGAGAGCAGGGAGTCACCGTTCTCCTCCTGCTCGGGGGCCGGCTCCGGGTCCGGGGCGTCCGGAAGCCGGCGCGGCACGACGTACCCGTTGGTCCACGGGACGGTCTGGCTGGCCACCCGTGCCTGGTTGGCGCTGCCCCGCCGCTGCTGGTAGGAGCCGGAGACGTACGCGGCGCGGAAGCGGGTCAGCGCCTCCACCCCCGACTTCAGGAAGCCGTTGCCGGGCGCCGACGGCAACTGGTAGGCGTCCGGCACGCCGAGGACACCGCGGCTCTCCATGGCGGAGAACGTGCGCAGACCGATCCGGTACGAGAGGTGGCTCTCCAGCTGGTGCATGCGGCCCTCGTCCAGGCGCTGGGAGGCGAGCAGCAGATGGACCCCGAGGGACCGGCCGAGCCGGCCGATCATCACGAACAGCTCCATGAACTCGCGGTGCGCTGCCAGCAGTTCGCTGAACTCGTCGACGACGACGAACAGGCTGGGCAGCGGTTCCAGCGCTGCGCCCGAGGCGCGGGCCTTCTCGTAGTCCAGTGCGGAGGTGTAGTTGCCCGCCGACCGCAACAGCTCCTGTCGCCGCATCAGCTCCCCGTGCAGGGCGTCCTGCATGCGGGAGACGAGCGCGGCCTCACCGGCCAGGTTGGTGATGACGGCGGAGGTGTGCGGGAGTTCGTCCAGCCCCAGGAAGGTGGCCCCGCCCTTGAAGTCCACGAGGACGAAGTTCAGGGTCTCCGAGGAGTTGGTCAGGGCGAGCGAGAGGACGAGGGTGCGCAGCAGCTCGCTCTTGCCGGAACCGGTGGCGCCGATCAGCATGCCGTGCGGCCCGGTGCCGCCCTGGGCGGACTCCTTGATGTCCAGTTCGACCGGCTCGCCGTCCGCGCCGACCGCGATCGGCACCTTCAGCCGGCCGGGCCCGGTGTGCTGCCGCCATGTGTATAAGAGACAGCGCCACAGCGTCTCCGGGTCGTGGCGGTGCAGGTCGGGGATGCCCAGCAGTGTCGTCAGCTCGACGTTCGCGGACAGCGGCTCGGCCGAGTCCGACGCCGTGCCCAGACCCATGCGGTACGGGGCGAGCCGCCGTGCCAGCGTCACGGCGCCCGTCGGGCCGAGGCTGTCGGGGCTGCCGAGGCGGGTGGTCCGCTCCTTGCGCTCGCGGTCGGTGCGCACCAGGCCGAGCTCGTCCTCGCCGACCTCGAAGCGCAGCGTGATCCGGCCGGGCCGCCAGGAGAGCGCGCCGCTCAGGTCCAGTACGACCGTGTATAAGAGACAGGGACGGTACCGCCGTCCACCACGATCACGGTGAACGGCTCCTCGCGCCCGGGTACGGCGTCCGGGTCGAACGCGGGCCGTTCCATGAACTCGGCGCCGAGCAGGTGCTCCAGCTCGCCCAGGGCCGACACGGTCATCCTCGTGGGGCCCGCACCGTCCGTGTCGTGCGGGTGGAGGCTGTGCGGGAGCCACTTCGCCCACTCCCAGTCCGGGCGCCGCTCGTCGGAGACGCACAGGGCGATCCACACGTCGTCCGGCGAGTGGAAGGTGGCCAACTGGGCTATCAGCGCCCGGGTCACGGACCGTATCCGCTCCTCGTCGCCCCGGAACAGCACCCGGGCCCAGGCTCTCAGGTAGATCGCGATGGGCTGGTCGGGCACCGTCGAGTAGGCGCGGATGAAGCTGCGCAGGGCGTGCGCGCTGAGCGGCTCCAGATCCTCGACGGGATTGGTGGAGTTCGGGGTCAGCTTCAGGCTGAGCTTCTGCTCGCCGACCGCCATCCGGACCTCGCCGAAGTCCTCGTCACGCGGGCGGCGTTCCCACAGCCGGGTGGTGCCCGTCATCGACCACAGGGCGGCGGGCTCCGGGTGCCGCCAGGCCAGGGCCAGCTGCTGGTCCACGACGGCACCGCGGACCTTGCGCCGGATCTGGGTGAGGTAGCGCAGGTAGTCCCGGCGCTCACCCTTCAACTTCTGTTTGCGTTCGGACGCCTTGCGCATGAACTGGCCGATGAACATCGCGGCGGCGCCGAGCACCATCAGACCCAGCGCGATGTAGACGAACCCGCCGGTGCCCCGTGTCATACCGGGCCGCATGAACATGAACATCATGGAGACCGACATCAGCGCCATGGGGAGGTACGTCCACACGGCGGAGGTGTCGGGCACCGTCTCGGGGAGCACCGGCGGGTC
>NZ_KL585423.1:38005-39262 GCF_000721935.1 Streptomyces sp. NRRL WC-3549 | reverse complement strand
CGGCGGTTCCTGGAGATTCAGCTCCCCGTCGGGCATCTCCGGGCCCCGGCGTCGGGCCGGGCGGCGGAACAGGACCACACTCAAGGAACCGTCTCCTTACGGGGCAGGGGGGAGAGCGGGCGGAACGTCGTCGACGCCGTCGCCGGGGGCGACGCACGTCGTCGTCGACGCGGTGCCGGGACACCGGCGGACCTCGCTGTCGCACGCACCCTACGCCGCGCCCCGGCCGACGACGACCGCCCGCCCGGGAGGCGGTGGAGGGCGGCCGCCCCCTCCGTGCCGCCATGTCACAATCCTGCTACAGCCCCAGGCCACGGGCCCACCGCACCGCGGCCCTCCCGGCGCACCGCGGCGCACGCCGCCCCACCGGACGTGCCATGACGCCTTCGGCGCCCCATCGCCTTCCGCGCCGATGTCCACGTCGCGTTCCGCGCCACGGACCGTGTCGTCCATGGCGGGCAGCTGATATTACGATCATCGCGCCGACCGCCGAAAACCGGCCCTGTCCGAGGTTGTGGGACGCGTCCAGCCAAGTGCGATCGATGTCCGGCGGTGCGTCAGATCGCGTTCCCCTGACCGTACTCAGCAGTAACCGGAGAAGCGTGAGCCATTCCGATGACTGACACTCAGGTGGCCGGGCTGTGCCGTCTGACGGTGCGAGCCCCCGCCAAGAGCATCGATCTCGCCGTGCCCGCCGACGTCCCCGTGGCGGACCTGCTGCCGGCGGTGCTCGGATACGCAGGCGACGACCTCGAGGAAGCCGGTATCGACCACGGGGGCTGGGTGCTCCAGCGGCTCGGCGGCGAACCGCTGGACGAAGAGCGGACCCTCGACTCCTACGGCCTGCGCGACGGCGACATCCTCTACCTCAGACCGCGCACCGAAGCCCTGCCCGAGGTGCACCTCGACGACCTGGTCGACGGCATCTCCACCACGATGCGCGACCACCCCTTCGGCTGGACCCCCGCGGTGAGCCGCCGGGTGCTGCTCGGCATCGCGGTCGCGGTGCTCGTCGGCGGCATGGCGGTCATCGCGTGGCCCGGCGGGTCCGCGCTGCCCCGGGCCGTGTTCGCCACCGCGACCGGCCTGCTCCTGCTCGCGGGTGCGGGTGCGGCGAGCCGGGCGGTCGGGGACGCCGGCGCCGGAGCCGCGCTGGGCTTCATGGTGGCGCCCTACCTCGCGCTGGCCGGCTGGCTGCTGCCGGGCGGCACGCTCGGCGGACCGGACGCGTACGAGACGCTGGGCGCCCGGCTGCTC
>NZ_KL585423.1:37213-37764 GCF_000721935.1 Streptomyces sp. NRRL WC-3549 | reverse complement strand
GGGCGGCGCGGTCCTCGCGCTCGCCGTCGTGGCCGCGTTCGCCGCGCTCTTCCTGGGCGTCGCCGTCGTCTCGGTGTTCGGGTGCCTCGCCGCCGTCCTGCTCATCACGACGGACCTGGCACCCGTGCACACCGCCGGGATCGTCGCCGTCCTGGCCGTGGTCCTGGGCGCCTTCGTCCCCTCGCTGGCCTTCCGGATGTCCGGGATGCGCATGCCGCCCCTGCCGACCAACGCCCAGCAGTTGCAGGAGGGCATCGAGCCGCACGCCACCTCCGTGGTCTCGGCCCGCGCCGTCCTCGCCGACGGCTGGATGACCTCGCTGTACGGTGCGGTGGGCGTGGTCGCCGCCGGATGCCTCCTCGCCCTGGGCCGGGAGCGCGGACTGGCCGAGACCGTCATGACGGTGGCGCTGTGCCTGCTGCTCCTCCTGCACGCGCGGGGACTGGGCAACATCTGGCAGCGCATGTCGCTGGTGGTCCCGGGGGTGACGGGGCTGCTCCTGCTGGTGCTGGTCGCCGCCCCGGCCGCCTCGCCGGGCCACCGGCTGGTGA
>NZ_KL585423.1:27215-36986 GCF_000721935.1 Streptomyces sp. NRRL WC-3549 | reverse complement strand
CGGCCGCGGGCCTGCTCGCGGCCACGGCGGCGGTCGCGATCGCCGCCTGGACCGTCCCCGGGCGCCGGCTCGTGCCGTACTGGGGCCGTGCGGGGGAACTGCTGCACTCCGCGCTGGCGATCAGCATGCTGCCGCTCGCCCTGTGGGTGCTCGGCGTGTACGGCGCCCTGCGGTCCATCAACGGCTGACCGGAAGGGAGAGACGCTGCCATGCAGTCCAAACGCGACCAGGTCCACGCCCACATGTTCGTCATGGGCCGGCTGACCTCGGGCATGCTGCGCGCGGATCCGGACGCCCCGGAGAGCCCGCAGGGCCGGACCAACCGGGGCATGGTGATCGGCATCGTGATCGCCGTCCTGCTGTCGGCCGGCTCCTTCGTCCTCGGCCTGCTCAAACCCGGCACCAAGGACTCCTGGCGGGCGGCCGGGACCCTCGTCGTGAACAAGGACACCGGCTCCCGCTACCTCTATCTGGACGGGCGGCTGCGCCCCGTGCGCAACTACGCGTCGGCACGGCTGCTCGCGGGTGCGGACATGAAGGCCGTGACGGTCGGCTCGGCCTCCCTGAAGGGCACACCGCACGGGGCGCCCGTCGGCATCAGCGGCGCCCCGGACGCGCTGCCGGGGAGCGGGGACCTGGACACCGGTCCGTGGCAGGTCTGTTCGGGCAGCGGGACGGGCTCGACCGGCACCACCGTCGCGGTCGGCGCCCCGGCCGACGCCGCCGGCCTGCCCACGGACCAGGCGATGCTGGTGACGGGCCCGGACAAGGCCGGCTACCTGGTGTGGCGGGGCAGCAAGCTCCGGCTCGACGAGGACAGCCGCGCCCGCGAAGCCCTCGGCTACGGCTCCACCCCCCGGCTCCCGGTCTCGGCGGCCTTCCTGAACGCCCTCCCGTCGGGCCCCGACCTGCGCCCGCCGGACGTGCCCGGAAAGGGGCAGGACGGGCCGTCGCCGAGCGGCCGGAAGTCCAGGATCGGCGAGGTCTTCCGGGTCACCGTGCCGGGCTCCACCGACCGCTACTACCTGCTGCGCAAGGAGGGCCTGGTCCCCCTCACGGCGACCGCCGCCGCGCTGGTGCTCGGTGACCCGGAGACCCGCGAGAAGGTCTACGGGGGCGGCGCCGCGAAGGTGACCGCCCTGGGGGCGGACGCGCTGAGCAGCCATCTGGCCCCGGGGGCCGGCGAGAGCGCCGAGGACCCGGACCTGCCCTCCGCACCGCCGGAGGCGGTGGCCCTCGGCGAGGACCGTACCGTCTGCGTACGGGTCGAGCCGGGCGAGCGCGGTCCGCGGATCAGCGTCGCCCTGACCGGGACGGGTACCTTGGGCCCGTCCTCCCAGGCGCCGCCCGAGGGGCTCACCCCGGCCTGCATGCCGGTCGGCACGATCACCGTCCGGCCGGGTGGCGGGTCCCTGGTGCGCGCCCTCGGGGCGAGCGGGAGCAAGATCGGTGCCACCGTCTACCTGGTGACGGACACCGGGATGAAGTACCGGGTGGTCACGGCCGACGCGCTCGCGGCGCTCGGCTACTCGCAGGACCAGGCGCGCGGGCTGCCGGCCCCCCTGCTGGCGATGCTGCCGACGGGGCCGGACCTGACGAAGGAGGCCGCCGCCCTGGGCCGCAGCGGCAACACGACGCCGCGCTGTGAAGGCAAGTGACGGTGTCGCCGGACACGCCGCTCCGGGACGGCGCGGGAACGGGCCGTTCGCGTAAAGGAAGGTGAACTTCAGGTGGACAGCGGTGAATTCGCGTCCTTCACCGGAACGGGACGTGACGAACGGACGTCCTCGAACAGGAAGGCGCCGGTAGGGCGTGTCGCGAAAGGGGCGCCTGCCCGGCGCATCGTCCGGAACGACGGGCGGAGCCCGAGAAGGTGGCGTGAACCATTGAATCGTCAACTCTCTTCTCTTTAGGCTCGGTTCATCACAACCATCCGGACGCCGGTCTTCCGGCCGCGTCCGGGCACGCACAGCGACCGCCGGGACTCGACGACCGGCGGCGTGACACCTCAGGAGGCACAGGCATATGGCAGGTTCGGGCGGACAGCAGTCACTGGCATCGGCGACACAGAACGGTGTCACGGCCCTGGAAATGGCCTTCACGGGCGTCCAGAACAGCCGTCAGGACGTGGAGAACATGAAGCACAACCTGTCCTCCGGATACGCGGGCAGCGACGGTGGCGCGTTCCAGAAGCTGCTCGACCGGTGGGACGCGCAGGCGGAGATCATCTCCCGCAACCTCCGCGACATGATCACGACGCTGGAGGAGACGATGCGCGCGCAGGGCATCCAGCAGTCCAACGCGGGTGAGTCCATCCAGCAGGCCTACAACCGCTCCGAGGAGATCTTCAACGCGCTGGCGGGCTCCACCGCCGGCCGCTGACGACTCCGCCGGCCCCGGAGCGCCTCACCCGCACCCGGGCAGGGCGCGACACGCTTTCCCCCCGAAGTACCCCTGCGAGACGAGGACCACCATGGACTTCAGCGACGGCCAGATCTACGTCGACTACTCCCACATGAACAACGCCGCCGACGACATGGTCCAGCAGACCAAGTCGATCGACAGCATCCTCACCAACCTGGAGGCCGAGCTCCAGGAGCTCCAGAAGACCTGGGAAGGCCAGGACAAGACGGTGTACGCCGAGAAGCAGGCGTCCTGGAACAACGCCGTGGAGGAGATGAAGCGCATCCTCGCCGAGAACTCGGCCCTGCTGACCGACGTCTCCGACAGCTACCAGCACAGCGAGAAGTCCCTGACGTCGCTGTGGGAGAGCGTGCGCATCGGCGGCTGACCGGGGCGGGACGCCCTGGTTCCCTTCCGGGCGGTCGTCCGTGTGCGACGCACGCGCGCGGCCGCCCGTCGTGGTGAGGGCGGCGTGCGGCCGCCCGCTACCCCCGCGAAGCGTCGGCACCGCGCACGCGCGGGCCCTCTGACGTCGGCGGGTCCCCCCAAAGATCAGGAGAAGTGCGACATGGCGGAAGAAACGCCCGCAGTCAATCTCAACAAGGAGTGGCTGCAGAAATTCCTCGACAACGACGTCCTCCCGTTCCTCGCCGCGGTCAAGTCGATCAGGGAGAACGGGAACTCACCGGGGGGACTGTACGTACCCGGGATGTCCACGCTGCAAGGCGGGGCGGACGGGGCGAAGACGGCACCCGGCTTCCTCGACGGGCAGAAGGTGCCGCTCGCGATCGGGGCGATGGCGGGTGACGCGGAAGGCCGCACGAACGGCGGCTACCTGGTCAAGAGCCTGAACGGGATGGTCGACCAACTCGACGAGATCCTCAAGCTCCAGGTCGATCTCTTCGAGGAGATCGGGGAGGACCTCAAGGACACCATCGCCAAGATGTTCAAGACCCAGGACGACAACCTGGAGAAGATCGACGGGAAGAAGCTCGTCGACTTCTTCGAAGGCGTGGACGAGGTGCTCTCCGAAAGCGGCGGCGGCTCGAGCGGCAACAAGGACGACTGAGCAGACGCCGCCGTCGGCCCGCCCCGGCCGCCGCCCCGCGCCCGGCTCCGCGCGACTTCGTGCACCGCACCCCTGCCCGTCCGCACCCCATCCGCCCTGATCGAAAAGGCATCCAGGCATGGCGCTCGACTCCAGCAAGATCACCGATGACCTCAGCGGTACCAACGACAAGTGGTCCGAGGCCGTCAACTTCTTCACGGGATACAAGGCGCCGAACAGGAGTGAACTCTTCGACGCCCTCGTCGGTAACGAGGGAATTCCGCTGATGAAGGTGGAGATCTCCGACGTCGGCTACGTCGACTACGTCGACACCGAGGACATGAACTGGCTCTACGAGAACGCCGGTTCCGAGATCCAGAACACGGACTTCGTCATCCCCTTCTACCACTCGAAGGGCGACGACGCGGGCTCCAGCGTGTCGATGCACAAGGCGCGCATCACGCTGCTCGGCAGCAAGGGCGACGGCAGGCTGCCGACCCAGGGCTACCACGAGGGTGGCAAGTTCTCCAGCACCATCGACGGCCACCTGGGGATGGACGGCAAGCCCACCTGGGACACCACGCCGACCACGCGATACGCCTACGGCACGGGGCTGGCCCTGCGGGCGCTGCTCAACAACGACACGCTCGGCACCCACGGCTTCAGCTGGAACGGCCTGCCCGTGGCCGACGCCGATTCGGTCACGCTCGGCAACTTCGACGTGGTGGCCGGCGCCTTCGACCGGGTCGCCCAGTTCTTCACCACCCAGCAGAAACTGGTGGAGGAGTGGCAGAGCAGGGTCGGCACGGAGAAGAACGAGGCCTGGCGGGGCAAGGCCGCAGGCGTCTTCTGGGACCTCGTCAACAAGATCAACAAGCAGTACACGGACTATGCGGATGACATGAGTTCGGCTACCGGCTACTCGAAACAGGGCAACGAGATCCGGGATGCGAAGAAGGACTTCCGTGCCGCCGTGACGGAGCTCGAATCCGCCTGGTCGAAGTGGCAGTGGCAGTACGGGAATCCGCTGACCGTGCTGCACACGCTCCTGTCCGCGGTGATGAAGTACGTGTGGGACAACAACATCACGAAGATCACGTACAAGATCGACACCTACGGGACGTACGGCGGCGGGTACGGCACCACCACCACCTACATCACGGAGCCCGGGTTCAGCAACGAGGCCGCCATCGACGCGATCACGGGCAAGGGTGACACGGGACTGAGCGTCGACGCCAAGGAATTCGGCGACCTCAAGGAACTCAGCACCTGGGAGCACATCGGCAACAAGGCCCTCCTGATGTGGCAGCAGACCGTCAAGGACCAACTCGACGCGGCGGCGGTCACGGCCATGACGAAGGTGCGGGACAGCTGGAGCAACAGCACGTTCGACCTGGGGTCCGTGAAGTCCCGGGGCACCAGCGGCACCCTCGCGTCGGATTACAAGGAGGACAAGGCCGAGGCCGCTGAGGAGGAGGCGGAGAAGAAGGAGGCCGCGCCAAGAAGCAGGAGGAGTTCATCCAGTGGCAGAAGGACCAGGCCGCCAAGGCGGCGGCCGAGGCCGCGGCGGCCAAGGCCGCGCAGGAGGCCAAGGAGAAGGCGGCGAAGGAGGAGCAGGAACGTAAGGAGAAGGAGGCCGAGGCCAAGGCGGCGGCCAGGGAGGCCGAACAGGAGGCCAAGGCAGAGGCGGCTAAGAAGGAGCAGGAGGCCAAGGAGGCGGAAGCCAAGGCCGAACAGGAGCGGAAGGAGGCGGAGGCCGAGGCGAAGCGGGCCGCCGCCGAGGCCAAGGCGGAGGCGAAACAGGCCGAACAGGAGGCCAAGGCGGAGGCCAAGGAGAAGGAAGCGGAACAGAAGCAGGCCGAACAGGAGGCCAAGCAGGAGGAGATCCGCAAGGAACAGGAGAAGAAGCAGGCGGAGGCTCAGGCCCGTGCCGAGAACATGCAGATCATGCAGATGAACCAGGCCAAGAAGCAGCAGGAGGAGGCGAAGAAGGAGCAGGAGGCCAAGGAGGCGGAAGCCAAGGCCGAACAGGCCCGGAGGGAGCAGGAGGCCGAACAGAAGCAGGCCGAACAGAAAGCCGAACAGGAGGCCAAGGAGCAGGAAGCCAAGGCCGAACAGGCCCGGAGGGAACAGGAGGCCGAACAGAAGCAGGCCGAACAGGAGGCGAAGCAGGACCGCATCCGCACCGAGCAGCTGGAGCGCCAGGAGCAGCAGCAGGCCGAGCAGGAGAAGAAGCAGGCCGAGGCCGAGGCCAAGGCCGAGGCCAAGCAGGCGGAGCTGGAGGCCAAGCAGGAACAGCGCCAGGCCGAGGTGGAGGCCAAGCAGGACGAGGTCCGCCAGGAGCAGGAGAAGAAGCAGGCCGAGGCCGAGGCCAAGCAGGAGGAGATCCGCCAGGAGCAGGAGAAGAGGCAGGCCGAGGCGGAGGGCAGGCTCGACAGCACCCGGCAGAGCCTCTTCGGCGGCGACGGCGGCCTGCCCGACCTGTCGCCCACCACCATCTCCGGCCCCGTCAACGACGGCGTCCTGGACCTCCCCGGCGGTGGCGAGACGCGTCTCGACCCCAACGGCCGGGTGATCACGGACTACCCGGACGGCTCCACCGTCACCATCGATCCGGAGACCCGTTCCTCGACCCTGACCCGGCCCGACGGCTCGACCGTCTCCGGCCCGCTCAACACCGGCGACCTGCTGACCAACCCCGACGGCAGCACCACGCACCTGGACTCGGGCGGCAACCTGGTCACGGAGTACCCGGACGGTTCCGCCCGGACGATCAATCCGGACACCGGCACCACCACCGTCACACGGCCGGACGGCTCGACCGTCTCGGGATATCTGGACGACTCCGGCCCGTCGAGCTTCACCTCGGGCCAACTCAACAGCGGCTCGCTCGACTACACGCCTCCGTCGTACGACTACTCCTCCTACGAGGAGGAGCTGTTCGACGAGAACCCCTACGAGTCACCCCTGGCCGGCAGCGGGGCGTCCGGCGGGGCGACCGCCCCCAGCCACAACCGCCCGTTCCTGAACACCGGCGCGTTCCCCGGCCCCACCGGCGGGGACACGGGCGCCGTCGGCTCCATGGGCAGCGACACCGGCACCGGTACGGGCGCCGGCACCGGGGCGGGCGGCGGCATGGGCGGTGGCATGGGCGGGATGGGCGGCGGTCTGGGGGGTGGCAAGGGCGGAGGCCAGTCGGACTCCGGCGAGCGCGTCCGTAACGTCATCGACGGAGAGGTGGTCACCCACCGCCGTCCACGGCCCGGCGCGGGCGCTCCCGTCAGGAACGGCCGGTACGCGGACGACGAGGTGCGCGTGGCCACGGGCGGCACCACCACTGGTGGCACGCCGTTCCTTCCGCCGATGGCCGGAGGGGGCGGTGGCGCCTCCGGCGGGCAGACCCGGACCGAGTCCGGTGAGCGGGCCCGGGACTCGTGGGTGCCGGAGGACGACGACGTATGGGGCACGGACGAGGGCGGCGCGCCGGCGGTGATCGGGCGATGACCGGTACGCCCGCGCCCGCGGGTCGCCCCGACGCCGTCGGGCCACCGGGGAGTTCGTCCGCGGCGCACACGCGTACGGCAGAATCGCGTATGACCAGGTGGAGGGGTGAGCGGTGAGCGAGTCGATGGAGAAGAAGCTGGCCGAGGCCATGGCCGAGCTGACGGCCGTGCAGGATGCGGTCGCGCGCGCGGAGGAGGAACTCGGTCAGGCATCGGCCACGGTCCGGTCACGGGACCGGGCGGTGGAGGTGACCGTGGGGCCGCAGGGCGAACTGACGGCGCTGAAGTTCCCGGACAACAGGTTCCAGGACATGACGGGACCTCAACTCGCCGCTTCCGTACTGGAGGCCGTGCAGGAGGGCCGCGCCCGGATGGCCCGTAGAGTGATGGACGTCTTCGAGCCGTTGACGCGGACGACCGGTGGTCCCACGGGCCTCAGGGGCGTGGACATCGACTGGGACCGGGCCTTCGGCTCGGCACTCGACGGCCCGGACGGCGGGAGGAGACGCTCGTCGGCCCGGCTGCACGACGAGATCCACGAAGACTGACGTCCCCGGAGAACGACGAAGGAGGCAGGCATGGTGACGGGAAAGTTCATCGCGGACCCCGGGCGTATACGTCGCGGCGGCGAGATGATGGAGGCGTTGCCGGAGCGGACGAACAAGATCGCCGACAACTTCGTCTCCGACATACAGAACTACCGCGGCTGGGCCGGTCACAGCGACGACTTCGCCCACCAGGTGCTGCCGAAGTTCGACGCGAACAACGAGGCGTGCCTGGCACTGATCAGGGCCGTGGGCACCGCGTTGGCGGAGCTCCGGCACGCGGTGTGGGCCAACGGGCAGCACATCGAGGGCGTATCGGCCTACGCGAGTGAGCAGATCGGGCGTCAGGCGACGAGCCTCGACGGTCTGGGCGGGGGCACCGCCGGGGGCGGCAGGCACTAAGTGGAGGAGATCGACTTTCCACCGGACGTCCGGACGATGCTCTGGATCCTGCTGGGCGAGATGCCCTTGCAGGCCAGGGAGAATCTGGCGTGGGAAAGCCGTGAACTCTACCTCGCTCTCCAGAAGGGGCTGATCGACCTCCGCGCCGCCTCGCGGGAGACGATCCAGATGGTGGAGGGGGCGCTGCCGCCGGAGGTGGCCCGGCCGTACATCGAGAGCGTGCGGATGCTCACCGATATGCCCGGCGGCACCGACCCCGTCCAGCAGTTGCTGTACCAACTGGACGACCTGGCCAACGGCCAGGTCGACTACTCCCAGAAGATTCAGGGGTCCAAGTGGGAGATCATCGCCGAGATCTTCATGCTGATCGCCGAACTGGCCCTGCTCGCGGCGCTGATGGCGTTCACCGGCGGCGCCTCGGTGTCGCAGATGTTCCTGGCGAGAGCCCGGAGCAAGCTGGCGGTCCTGATGATCGTCGACCGGTTGCTGCGGATGTCGCACATCGCGCCGACCCTCGGGGAGGCGATCCAGGAGGCCATCCAGACGCTGGCGGTCCGGCTGGCGCAGATCGGTCTGAACACCGGTGGGCGCAAGCCCCACGGCGTCGACTGGAAGGACGTCGGGGTCGCCGCCGCGTTCGGCGCGCTCACCGCCGGTTTCATGGAGATCTTCGACAAGTTCCTGAAGCCGGTCTCGAACTACTTCAAGGACCTCCTCGGGGACGTCTTCGGCAAGTTCCCCGTCAACCGGGACAGCCTGCTGTTCAAGGGACTGGTGAACGGCCCGCCGACCGTCGTCACCGTCTTCGTGGTCGGGGGTGCCGCCGAGGGCACCGCCGAGGTCATCATCAACGGGGCCTTCTACGACCAGTGGGAGTTCAAGTGGGAGACCTTCGTCGGTTCCGGCACCAGCAGCCTGTTCGACGTGGGCGCGGGGCTGGTCATCGGCGCCGGGGCCTTCTCGGTCTACAACACCTATTTCGGTAACAAGAACCAGTTCACCGATCTCAACGAACTCCCGGGCCCCGGCAGCCCCTTGGGTGGCGGTGGCGGTGCGGACCCCGCCGGCTCCCGGCGGCCGGACGCGGACCCGCCCGGCGCCGCGTACGCCAAGGGGCCCTCGACGGTGAAGACCGACCCCTTCACGCCCGGCCCCTCGGCCCCCCTGCCGAACACCGTCTCGTCCGACCTCCCGCACGGCATCGGCAGCGGTATCGGCACCGCCGCGCCGGCCCCGTACACGCCTCCGCCGTCGTCCACGCCCCCGTCCGCGCTGAACACCCTGCCCACCGGCCGCTCCGACGCCCTGTCCGGACCCTTCGACCTGACCGCGCGGACACCGGGCGCCACGGGCGGCACGGGCGTCCTCGGCGGTACGAACGGGCTCGGCGGGGCCGGTGGCCTCACCGGTACGAGCGGTTCGCCGATCCCGGACCTCTCCGCCCCCACACCGTCGTCGGCCTCTCCGTCCTTCTTCTCGCCCTCCACGGCCCCCTCCTCCTCCCCGCCCGGCACCACGCCGCTGACGTCCGACCCCGCGCCCGACCTGACCCCCGACCTCGCCACAGATCCGACGCCGGACCTCCTGCCCGGTACGACACCGCCCCTGACGGGGACGGCCGGGGACCTGCCGACCGGACTCACCGCGCCGAAGGGGCCCTCCACCGCCCCGGACCCCGGCACCGCGGACGGCAGGAGTGGTACGGACGCCGGAACCGGCCCGGACGAGACGCCGGCCGACCAGGACGGGACCCGCGAGGGCCACGGCGAGGCCACCGGACAGGACGTACCCGGAGGCGGAACGGCCGGCCGGAACACGGACGCGGACGGGCCGTCGGGCATGGAGGACGGCGCGCGCCGGCAGGTGAGCG
>NZ_KL585423.1:26498-27020 GCF_000721935.1 Streptomyces sp. NRRL WC-3549 | reverse complement strand
GGTGAGCGACGCCCCGCCGGTCTCCGGCACCGAGACCGGGACCGGCACCGAGACCGGGACCGAGACCGGGACCGAGACCGGGACCGGCACCGAGACGGGGACCGGCACCGAGACCGGCACCGAGACCGGCACCGAGACCGGGACCGGGACCGGGACCGGGACCGGCACCGATACCGGGACCGGCACCGGCACCGCCCCGCCGCAGGCGCCCGTCAGCACGTCGGCCGGCCCGCACACGACGGTGCCCGCCACCGGGACGCAGGGCGCACCGCCCGGTGCGCCGCAGGGCACGCCCGGCACGGGGAACCAGTCGCAGCAGTCGCCCCGGACCGGCCCGAGCGGTCGGAGCGACGCCACCGGCACGCCGGACCCGAGGGCGGACCAGGACCGTCAGGAGGAGCCGGCCGGTACGGAGCGGTCGCTCACCCCGCCGCCCGGCGACGGAGTGCCGGACCGCACGGCGACGGACGGCGCCGCCACGGCCCCGGGCGCGGACCCGGTCACGGCCGGACCCGACGGCGT
>NZ_KL585423.1:25396-26307 GCF_000721935.1 Streptomyces sp. NRRL WC-3549 | reverse complement strand
TGACGGCGTGCCCGCTCCGCCGGCACCGCCGGCCGGGCTGCGTACGTCTGCCGACGTCCCGCGCCCGGACATGACCCCCGGGGCCCCCGGGACGCAGACACCCTCGCAGCCGCCCCGCGTGGACCCGGCCCGTGGACCGGCCACGGCGAGCGGTGACACCCCCACCGGCGGCACCCCCGCCGACCCCGCCGCCACCGGCGCGGACGCGTCCAGCGGTCCGGCGACGGAGCCCGCCGTGCCCGTCGCCGATCCGGTGCGGCCCGAGCAACGGCGGGCCGGGCGCAACGACGCACCGGCCGTTCCCGTACGGACCGGTACGGGCGCCGCCGTCCCCGACCACCCGCTCGCCGCACGCGGCACCCGGCCCCCGAGCGGCGTCGACGACCCGGCCCGTGCCCCCCGGCCGCCGGCGGCCGACCGTACGGACCCCACCGGCCCCCTCGCGCCGGCCGTTCCGGTCCGGACCGCGTCGGCCGCGCCGGCGACGGGCACGGACGGAGCCCGGCCGCAGACCGCCGGCCCGCCGCCGGCCGCATCCGCATCCGACGCGCCGCCGGCGTCCGACGCGCCGCCGGCCGCCCCCACCGGCGACTTCGTGAGCACGACCGCCGCGGACAAGGGCAAGGGCACCGACCACGGCACGGGGCCCCTCGGTGCCGCCGCCCCGGTCGGCCTCCCCGACGCCCTCGCGGTCGACTTCGCCCTCGATGACGCCCGCCGGGAGCACGCCGACGCCCTCGGCGCCTTCAACCAGGCCGTCCGGACCGCGGGCGCGCTCGACGTGCGGGTGCAGAGCGGCCGGGGCGGCACCGACGACGCCGCGAGGCGCCGCGAGGCGTGGCGGGACGTCGAGCAGGGACAGCGGCGGCTCGACGAGGCCGTGGCCCGCCTGCACGCCCTCGGTGCGGACC
>NZ_KL585423.1:22087-25194 GCF_000721935.1 Streptomyces sp. NRRL WC-3549 | reverse complement strand
CGTCAGCCGTACGGACGCCGAACGGCGGCGCACCGCCGCCCTGATCACCGCCGACGACCTCCCCGACGACCCGCCGCGGCCGGCGCCCGACACCGTCCTGACCACGGACGACCTGACCGCCGCCGGGATCACCCTGGCCGAGGGCCCGGCACTCCAGGCCGCCCTCAACGGCTTCGTGCGGGCCGGCGAGAGCGGGCTCGGCCCCGTCGACCAGGTCCGGCTGCTGATGAACCGGCCCGGGCCCTGGACCGGCGCGCTCGACGGCATCGCGGCCCGCGCCGCCCGCCGTACCTGGCGCTCGGCCCACGACGACTTCGCGCTCGCGCTGTCCGGTGCCTCCGGGCTCCCGGCCGGTACGGACCCGGCCGAAGCCTGGCGGCGGGCGACCTCGCTGGTGCTGCCGCTGGAGCTGCACCCCGTACTCTCCGACTCCCGTCACGCGCGCGGCGACTTCCGCGACGCCGTGCGACAGGTGGCCGAACACCTCGCCGTGCACGGTACGCACGCCGTCTCCGGGACGGACCTGGCGAGCCGGGTACGGCGTGAGCTGGGTCTGCCTCCGCGGCTGCCCGGCGGTGCGCCCGAGGCGCCGGCGGTGACGGTCGGGTTCGGCCCGGGGTCGGCCTCGGTGAGCCAGGACGACGGCCGGGAGCTGAAGGCGTTGGCGGGCCGGGTGGCGGCCGCCGGTGTGCTGAACCTACGGGCCGGGGTGCCGGCGCCCGAGGTGGTGCTGACGGGGTTCGGCCGCAGTGGCCGTTCCGCACGGGACCGGGTGGAGGCGGTCGCCGCGTCGGTCCTGGACGATCTGACCCAGGCGCTGGTGGAACTCGGCGCCGGGGACCTGGCGGACCTGTTCGAGATCACCGTGCGCGTGGGCACGGGTGGTGCGGGCCGGGTGACGGCCGAGGTGGTCACGCCCCCGCAGTCGGCGGCCGTCGCCGAGCTGGAGCGGTTGCGTCTCCTGGACGGGCCGGGCGGCGCCGTCGACGTGGACACCCTGGCGCGACGCGTCCTGCACGTGCCCGGGGACGCCGAGGTCTCCGCGGATCTCCGGGCCGAGCTGTTCACGCTGGTGGAGAACGCGATGGCCGCCGGATGGTCGTCGAGCACGGCGTCGTTGGGCGCCTATCACCTGGCGGCCCGGGGCGCGTTGAACCACGAGCACCACATCGTGGCGGGGGACGGCTCGTACCAGGGACTGAACCTCACCGGGCGGCCGGTCGGCGCGGTGGACACGTCGCGGGTGTGGCAGCGGCGCAACGGCCAGTTCCAGGGACCGCTGGAACCGATGTGGGACGCGGACGCGGGTGCCTACGTGGTGGTGGCCGAGGGCGGCCACGACCACGTTCTGCTGCCCTGGGGCCAGGACCGGACGAGGGTCCCCTGGCAGGAGTTCGTGGAGCTGGTGGCCCGTGACCCCGGGGTGGCCCGGCTCCCGGCCGGTGTGCCGGTCGTCCTGGTGCTGAACCACGGGGGCGACCAGGGTCTGGCCATGCCCCGGACCCTGGCGTTCCGGGCAGGCCGGGACGGCGTCTGGGCGCACAGCGGCCAGGTGGGCCTGGTCCTCGATCCGGTGTCCGGCACGCACCGGATCGTCGTCGAGAACCAGCGGTCGCAGGGGCTTCCGCTGGGCGGCTGGTTCGGCAGTGACGCGAACGACCTGGGGCCGGACGGAGTGCCGGACGAGGGCTTCGTCACCACGCTGGACGGCACGGTCGTCCCGGACCATGCGGTCAAGACGCGGACGATCGGCGACGAGGGCCGCTCGTTCGGCCGCGTCACGATGTCCGACCCCGACCTCGTGACGAACGAGCCGGTGTTCGAGGTCCTGGGGGAGATCTCCGCGTTCTCCCAGTTCGATCCGGTGACGGAACGGGCGCTCGGCGACCCCGTCCCGCTTCTTGAGGCGGGGCGGCCGGTCTACCACTTCTCCCAGCACGGCATGCCGCTGCGGGGGGTGATGGAGGTGACGGACGGCCGTCCGCCGGTGCAGGTGGGGGGAACGGAGACGGGCCGGTTCCTGGGCCGCCGGCCGAGCATGAGGAAGCTCGGCCCCCGCGCCGTGATCGACCTGGGTGCGTGCTGGGCCGACGCGGTGGCGGAGGACCTGCCGTACGTGACGGACGCGGCGACGCCTCCGTACGTGTTCGACGTCCTGGGAACGACCTCCTACGCCCAGGGCGTGGCGAACGGCAGCGGTGCCGGCGTCCTGGCGGTGGACCGGGTGCACGTGCTGATGCGGGGCGAGTCCCCGAAGGCGGGCGTGCTGACGAGCCCCTCGGGCGAGGCGGGGGAGCGCCGCCTGCTGCTTCCCGAGCCGGACACGGCCCAGCTCACGGACCTGGCGCGGTGGGCGGGGCTGCACCCCGATCCGGGCCCGGCCCCGCAGGACGTACAGGACACCACGGCCCGGCTGGTGCGAGCCCTGCGCCGGACCTTCGGTGCCGAGGTCCACGCGGACCCGGAGTTCCGCACCCTGCTGCAGGGCCTCGGCGCGCTGGAGAACATGCGCCGGGCGGACCCGCACCTGCGGGTGGCGGGCCCGTTCACCCTGCACCACCTGCACCTGGTCGTGCACGCGCGTCACGGGCGCACCAGCAACGACGCGCCGTCCCCGGACGAGGTCCGCCGCGTGCTGTCCGACGCGGCCCGGAGGGCGGACGGGGCCGGCGGACGGCAGCTGACGCTCCACGACTACACGCCGATGCCGTCGATGGACTGGGCGCTGAAGCAGCTGGCCGGCCGGGACCTGGCGGCGACGGCCATCGACGTGCTGAGGCTTCCGCCGGAACGCGCCGTGACCCGGGTGGACGTGAGCCGGCTGGTGTGGGGCACGGTCAAGGGCGCCGAGGCGGTGCGGGCCGTGTCCGACCCGGTGGCGGCGGCG
This sequence comes from Streptomyces sp. NRRL WC-3549, assembly GCF_000721935.1. Classification (GTDB taxonomy): domain Bacteria; phylum Actinomycetota; class Actinomycetes; order Streptomycetales; family Streptomycetaceae; genus Streptomyces. The sequence goes on along the minus strand of NZ_KL585423.1, from coordinate 22,307 downwards.
AGGAAGGTGCTGCACGTTCCCGCCGGGGCCGACCTGTCGCCGGACGAGGCCCGTGAGCGGCTGCTGTGGCTGATGGCGGGCGCGGCGGTGTCCGGGTTCGACCCGTCGGACCCGTCGGATCTCGCGGCGTGGGACCTGGTACGCCAGGGGGCCCTCGACGACACCACCCGCCTGACGACCGGCGGTGTGCCCTCGGGCCGCAACTGGACCCGCCGGCAGG
>NZ_KL585423.1:12177-21902 GCF_000721935.1 Streptomyces sp. NRRL WC-3549 | reverse complement strand
GCCCCGCCGGCAGGTCACCGGCGGCGTCGCGACGCGCGGATACGTGGTGTCCCCGGACGGCTCGGTGGCCGGTGGTACGCAGTACGGCGCGGCGTGGCCGGACGCCCCCGCGGGCTCGGCGGTGGGCGCGTACGTGCTCTACGCGGACAGTACGAACGGCCACGTGTCGATGGCGTGGCCCGACGGCTCCGAGCGGTGGGTCCCGGGCAGCGAGATCGCCGCGCTGGTGCGTCACGACCGGGTCCACCGGCAGACCGCCCTGGGCGCCCCCCTCCTCGTGATCGGTACCCACGACAACCCCGTGGGCCTCGCACAGCACCTCGCGGCCCGTGCGGGGACGGCGCGGACGACGCTGCTGTCGGAGCTTCCGAGTGCCCCGGTCCTCGACCCGTCGCGCGACGAGAACGTCATCGTCCTGGCGGGGGACCCGGCTCGGCGGACGGCGCACTGGCAGGCCCGGCGGCCGGCCGTCCTGCCCGGTACCTCGGCCGAGCAGGGCGCCGTCCACACCTTCGCCGACCGGGCGTCCGCCACCCCGTCGGCCGCCGGTTCGCCTGGGACGTCGCCCGTCGCCCCGGCCACCGACGACGCGAAGCTGGACGTCGGCCGCCGGTTCAGCGCGCTCATGCGGGACCTCGGGCATCCCGTGGTCCTCGCGGGAGGGGCCCGGGGCAGGGTCCTGTTCGAGAACCCGCGTCCGCTCGGACGCCTGGAGTTCGCCCTCCCCGCCGATGTCGCCCGGCACGCCGACGCCATCAACGAGGCCATCGCCCGGCGCTTTGCCGGAGCGCAGCGGAACGCACTGCGGGTGGGCGAGGACGGACGCACACTGTCCGGCGTGGTGCACGGCGCGGAGATCGTCGTCGGGACCGACCCCCACGTCTCCACCGACGCCGCCCACACCACCGTGACCGGCGGCTTCCTGGTCCCCGACGCCACCAGGGCGCTGGCGGACACCGCGTACACGCTGGCCCTGGCCACCGACGCGCAGCAGAGCGCGCGGGACCTCTTCGACCTGCTGTGGGGGCTGTCGTACGCTCCGGCCGACGACGCGCTGCCGGTCGCCGCGCTGGAGGCCCTGCGGGGTGACGCCTACCGCGCCGGGCGGCCGCCCGGCGCCGCCCCCGACCTGACCGTCCGCCTCGGCGAACTCCTGGACGGGGCGGCGCGGAACCCCGCGGCCCGGTCGGAACTCGAGCGGACCTGGCTGGGGCTCGGGGCGGTGCAGGCCGATGTGCGGTGGCTGAACGACGAACGCGTCACCCTCGCCGACACCGTGCGCGCCTCCGACGCCGTGGCCCTCGACCCGGTCCGGCGTCTGGCGTCACGGCTGGCGGACCTGTCGAAGGAGGACCGGGACCAGGCGCTGGCCGAACTGCCGCCCGGCGAGCGGGAGCGGCTGGCCTCGGACCCGGCCCTGGTGGACGCGTTGCGGACCACCCTGACCGCCGCGGACTTCGCGGAGACTGCGGCGCAGCTGATGGTGCACGTGCCGAGCGGGGTGGACCAGCCCGTCTCCGCGCGTCAGGAGGTACGCAGACAGATCGCGCGCATGCTGCGCGATCCGGACGTCACGGCGAAGCTGCTCGGGGACGGGGCGCGCGTGGTCGTGGTCCCGAGGAGCGAGGCGATGACCTCGCTCGACCCGTTCCGCGACCTGGCCGGACGGACCCTGCGGGACGGCCGGCCGTGGGACCGGGTGCGGGGCGTCGGCCGGCGTACCGCGGGTGTGACGGAGGAGAACCTCCTCGGCGAGACCACCACCGTCCCGGGCGCGTCGCCGGCCTACCCGGACGGGTACTCCACGACCCTCCACGAGTTCGCCCACACGATCCACCAGTACGGGCTGGACGAGGAGCAGCAGCGGCTCGTCCACGACGTGTTCCAGGAGACCGGCGACGAGTACGGGGCGCTGTGGCCCGACGGGTGGCTCCACGGCACGGACGGCGAGGGGCGCCGCACGGGGGCCAACTACTCGAGCCGGGACGAGCTGGAGTTCTTCGCCCAGCTGACCAACGTCTACTTCCGGGCGAACCACGGGACGGACGCCTACACCGGGCACAGGCGCCAGAACGGCGGACCCGACTGGGTCCGCAGGCACTACCCGGCGCTGTTCCCGCTGATGCGCCGGCTGTACGGAGAGGCCCCGGACCAGGCACCGGTCAACCCGGTGGTGGCCACGCGGGAGCAGAACGAGGTCTACGAGGGCTTCCGGGCGCTGTGGGACCGGGCGGAGGGCGTGCACGTGCCGCAGCCCCACGGCCCGGCTCCCGTCTCCGCGCCTCCGGCCCGTCCGGCCGAGGCGGTCCGGACGGCCGGTGGCGGCGCGGCCACGCCGGCCCCGCCGCCGGACCCGGGCGGTACGGCGTCCGCCAGGTGGAACGAGCTGTCGGCTGCCCTCACGCAGGTGTTCGGACCGGAGGCCGTCGACAACCCCGCCTTCCCGCAGACGGTGAACTCGCTCGCGGTCCTGGACGCGGCGCGCCGGGGTGACCGGCGCTTCGGCGCGGGGCCGATCGACCTGCCGGGTATGACACGGCAGGTACTCCACCTCACCGCTTCGGCCCCGGTGACCCCGGACCACGTCTTCCAGGCCCTGTCGGTCGCGGGCAGCGCGGCGCGCAGGCACCGGGCCCGGAGCCTGGCGGCCGTCGCCGCCTACCAGCTGGAACGGTCGGGAGCGCTGGCGGCGCCCACGGAGCCGGCCGGTCCCGACGGGCGCTCCCACGTACGCAACCTGACGGGCCGCCAAGGGCTGCGCCTGCTGCTGGACAGGACGGGCGCCCAGGACGAGCGGGGCACGATCGTGCAGGCGACGGCGCCGTGGGGCGGCCCGGTCCACGCGGTGGTGGCGCAGCGGGGCCCCTCGGACCTGATCGTCGTGCACGACGGCGGGGGGAACCCGGTGGAGGTGGACGAGCAGGAGTTCATCGAGCTGGTGGCGCACGATCCGCACCGGCCCGCGGGTGTCCCGGTGGTGCTGCTGGTGGAGGCGGCCGGCGAGTCTCCGGCGCGGCTGCTGGCGGACCGGATCGCCGGGCGGGTGTGGTACACCGACGGCACCTTCCGGTTGCAGCCCGTGCCCGACGGCGACGGCTCGCGGTACGTCGCCCTGGAGAACACCGACCCGGGGAAGGTCCCCCTGGGGACGTGGCTCCCCGCCGATCCCGGACTGGTGCCGGACGACCCCGGCGCCTCCGTGACGCTGGCCGACGGGAGGAGGGTCCTCGACACCGACCTGGAGTCGTACGCCCTGACGACCGTCGACGGACAGGAGCTGACCGGGCGGGTCTTCCTGAACGCGATGGACACGGCCATGCGGGAGCAGGGCCTGCGCCAGATATCCGCGGTGCGGTACTACACCGACCTGTACGAGGGGCTGCCGGGGGTCGACACGGACCGGGAGAGCGGACTGCGCCCGCTGCCACGGCCCTTGACGGACTCCTACATCTTCGCGGGGCACGGCCGTACCGGCATGAAGACCGTCCCGGTGCGGAGCACGGGCCGCGGCCACCTGCTGGGCGACAAGGAGTTCGGCAGGCTCCTCGCCCGCCGCAAGAGCCTTCAGCGGATGCGACCGGACAAGCCGGTCTGGGCGCTGTGGTGCGAACTCGGCCAGGTACGGACGGGGAAGGACCGGCTGGATTCCCCGCCACCGGCCCAGTGGGCCGCGAACATGTCCGACCGCACGGTGTTCACCGCGGAGGCGACGCAGGGCTGGAGCGCGGCGGAGGGCGACTGGCCACCGCGGTTGATCAAGTTCGACGATCCGGACCGGCCCGTGTTCCGGTACCGGGAGTTCCGCCCCGAGCCCGGCACCGGCACCCTCGCCACCGTCGCCGACCTGGCGGGTCTGCCCGCGCACGCGGTGGACAGGACGGCCCGTGCGCTGCGGTGGGTGCGGGCGCTGCGGGAGACCCACGGTGTCGACATCGACACCGCCCCCGGCCGGGTCGCGGAGTACCACAACCTGCTCCGCGGCTTCGGCGCGCTGGAACGGCTGCGGACCGACACCCCGCAGAACCCGGACACCGGGCCGCTGACGTGGCGGTCGCTGGAGCAGATCGTGGGCGCCTACGCCCAGACGCGGGGCTGGGACCGCTCCCTCACCGCGAACGCCCTGGAGCACGTGCTGTACCCTGTCTCTTATACACATCCGAGCTGTCGGATTACCTGCGGACCCACGGCACCCAGCACGACGGGCACATCGGTCTCGTCATCCACGAGCCGACCCCCGACTCCGTCCTGGAGGGGCTGCACCGGCAGATCATCCGTGCGCTGGGAGCAGACCCCGCCGACGCCGAGGGACAGGCACTGCGGGCCCGGCTCCGCGACGTGCTGAGCGCCGAGGAGGTCGAGCTGAACCGGCCGTACCTGCGCAGCCGGCAGGGACACCGGATCACCCTCCGGCACGGTGGCCGCGAACGGCCGGTGGACGTCCGGCTCGCCTACGCCGATCCCGCGAAGTCCCAGCGGTACGGCCGGACCACCGGCGAGCGTCCGGTGACGCTGCCCGACATGCAGGTGGAGCTGCGCGCCGCGGGCGGGCAGGGGACCTCGCACGGGGAGGCGTCGGGCAACGTCCGCACCGCCTCACTCCCGTGGAGCGCGATCTTCCCGCACGACCGCACCGGCGCGCTGCGCTGGGGCGACGTCACCGTCAACGTGTCCGCGACGCACAACCAGCTGGCCCAGTCCCTCACCGTCGGCGAGACGTTCCAGGTCACCAGCAAACAGCAGGCCGAGGAACCCGCGCACCCGATGGACGTCGACGGGCTGTGGCAGATCAAGGTCGACACCTCCCGCGAGGATCCGGCCGGCCCCTGGCTGCCCGAGCAGTCGCACGGCACCCTCACCATCTGGTTCCATGAGCACCTCGCCTTCGACACCGCCGACTCCACCGATCTCCCGGAGCCCGGAGACGTGGACGACCTGCCGCTGTGGGGCGGCGACAGCGTCGCCGAACCGCGCCGGCTGCTGACCGAAGTCCTCCAGGACCAGAACTTCGGCTCCCTGCGAGGCCTCGACCGGGACTCCGAGAAGGCACTGGAGAACTTCCTGTCCCAGCGGATGCTGCAGGGCACCCCGCACCTCCAGCGCGCCGGCGGGGTGTTCTCGCCGACGCTGCTGGACGAGGACGGCAACGCGGTCGGCATGGTCGAGCTCACCGCGGTGATCGAACCGGGGCGGCCGATGCGCAAGAGCGCCGACGGCAAGTCCACCCTGGAGACCTGGTTCTCCCACACCTCCAACGTGGACCGGTCGGCGAAACTGACCAGCGGGCTGGGGATCGAGGGCTCGGGCGGGCCGTCGTTCACCACCGACCACGCGGAGGGACACCCGCGTGCCGCGGCGTCGTTCGGCGGCAACGTCATGGGCAAGGCCGGCCTCAACTGGCAGGTGAACGACCAGCTGAACAGCGTCAGCAGCGCGACCCTGATGTACGGCCTCCGTACCAAGACCAGTCACCTGCTCACCTCGGGCCGGGTCACCTACACCGTGACGCTGCACCGGGCCGGCGGCGGTCGGTCCAGCAGCACGTTCGGGCCGTGGGAGGACGGTCTTCGGCTGCGCATCGCCCGGCGGGCGGCGATGGCGGGACACCCGCCCGGCCCGGACGAGGTGCGCGAACTCCCCGAGCACCTGGAGAACCTGGAGAGCATCGGATACACCGAGACCCCCCTCAAGATCGACGGGGCGGACGCCCTGTTCACCCGGGCGGAGGCGTGGCTGCGCCAGGAGGGGTTCCTGCTGTCTCTTATGGAGACCTGCGGCGGCTGCGGCAGATGCGTTCGACGTTCGGTCTCGCCGCGTCGGCGTCGGACGGCGTGGACGGCGGGGAGCCGGTCTGGTTCGACCGGCCGAACGCGGTCTCGGGCACCCGCCGGGTGCAGCTGCGGTTCTCCGTCGCGCGGGACACCGCGCGGCCCGCGGTCCACACCCGCAGGCTGCCCGACATCCTCCAGGTCGGCTTCAGCTCGTACGAGGCCGGTGGCGGGCGGCGGTGGGGCACGGCCCTGAGCGGATCCGCGGGCGGCGGCGGCGGTTTCAACGCCCCCTTCGCGGACGGCGCCTGGGGACTGAACACGGCCCCGGACTACCTGGTCACCCGGCAGCTCACGGACGCCGGGAACACCGGTGACTCGGTCGGCTACGACCAGTTCACCATGACGACCCAGAACGGCAGCGAACTCTTCGAGGTGCCCGCCAGGCTCGGCCTGGACCTGTACGAGGGCCCCGGCGACGTCCCGCGCGTCCACTTCGCCGACGGCCTGGGTGCGGACGCCGACGGGGACGTGGACCCGGCGGACGGGACGCGGTTGGCGGCCCCGGGCGCCCTGCCGCACACCGTGCCCGGCGACGTCTCCGTACTGGTGCCGCACTACCGGACCCACGCGCCCGTCGCCGCCACCGCGCCCGTACGGCCCCGGCCGGGACACGTGATCCGGGAACCGGTCACCGACGGCGGGCCGGCGGACGACCAGCGGCGCCTGGACCTGGTCGACGCCCTGGGGGATCCGCTGCCGGGCCTGACCAGGCTGCCCGAAGGGGCGCTCGTGGACACCTTCCGCGGTACGGCCGCGCTGATGGAGGCACTGGGGCGGATCGTCGCCGGGACCTACCCGGGCCACCCGGAACAGGGACCGGTGGGCCGGGCGGTACGGCGCGCCTCCCAGACGCTGACCGGGCTGGCGACGGAGACCACCAGGCGGGGGTCCGTGGTGAAGGAGTCGCTGCCCGCGGGCCTGAGCGGCGCGGTCAACCGGGTCGGCTCGGCCGTCAACTGGGCCGCGACACCGGTGACCTGGGCGGCCAGGACATCCGCGGACGGAGTGGCGGCCACCTACAAGTGGACGTCGGTCGCCGTGGCGGGCGCGTCCCTCAACGACCAGGGCACCCTCGCGACCGAGGCCCGGCACGACGCCGTCCGCCCCGCCCAGCTCATCTCCCGGGCGGCCCAGATCCTGGGCGGGACCTACGTGGTGGAGGGGCTGACGCTGCCGGGCATGGCGGCGGACCAGGTCATGATGCTGGAGATAAGCGGCTACCTGACCAACCCCCGCAACCTGGGCTCCGAGTCGCTCTACTCGGAGCAGGACGTCCTCGCCGGGGAGACAGCGGGCCGGCAACGCGGCGTCGGCGTCACCCACCAGGGAAACCTCCAGATCACGGCGTTGCAGGCGGCTCCCACCCCACCCGACCTCCTGGTCCACCAGGCCAACCCGGGCGGCCGGTACTCCCAGTCCCGCCGCACCGACGACATCAGCACGGTGACCTCCGCGACGAAGGCCACGCACGCCACGGAGCATTCGGGCGGCAAGCTGTGGATCGGCAACGACCTGACGCTCCTGGTGACCGTCAGGCGGGGGGTGCGCAACGTGGCCGGGAACACCGTCGGCCTGGGCACCTACGCCCCGGTCACGGTCGCCGTCGACCTGCCCCGCGCCGTGACGTACCTGGCCCCCGCCCAGTCCCTGGCCCGCCTGGCCGCGTGGTTCCAGGGCATGCCGGGCGTCCCCGCCCTGACACAGCCCCGGCCCGACGTCCCCCTTCCCGGCCGGTTCGTCCGGACCCGCCAACTCGGCAAGGCGAGCGTCCTGACGGTCACGCAGCTCGACGACACGACGAACCGCAGGGAACGCCGGGACCGGTTGCGCCGGGAACTCACCGCCCTGGTGGAGGCCGAGGCGCCGGGCGTCACCCAGCCCGGCCACGCCTCCTACGTGCCCGGTGTGGCCACCGAGATCACCCGCGCCACCGAGCCCGCCGCGCTGCGGGCCCTGCCCCGGCGCGGCCCCGGCGGCCCCCTGCGCTTCCACTTCGTCCACGTCTCGTACGGCGGGGCGCGACTGGTCGAGGTGACCCTGAGCGCCGAGCCGATGATGCAGACGCCCGCCCTGCGCGGCGTACGCGGTCGTCCGGCCGACGAGGGAACCGCCATGGAGCAGGTCGACGCGCACATCCCGCAGGGAAGGGTGACGTCCTCGGGCGTCACCACGACCCGCCAGGCAACGGCCAATCTCGTCTCCCGCTACCCGCGCACCAGCGGCGGCGGACGCACGGACCGCGAAGGCCCGTCCGTCGCGCTGGCCGCCACCCGCTCCCGTACCACGCGGTCCGAGGTGGCGACGGAGGACCGCTTCTGGACGCGCTCGGGAAGCGCCGCCGACTTCGACATGGACTACGGCTACACCGCGTCGGCCCGCTCCCAGGCGGTGTGGCAGTGGCCGCCGAACATCCCCGGCGCGGTCTTCCAGAACGGGCTGCTGAACCTGTCCGGCCTCGAAGGGGACATGGCGCAGCGCGTGCGCACCTGGGCGGGGCGTCTGCTGCGGGGCCGGCCGGTCAGCCGGATCTCCGTACCGGCCGCCACGGCCCTGCGGTTCATCGGCTCCGAGGCCGTCCCGCCGCGGCCGCACGCGGGGCCCCGGCCCCCCGCCCTGCTCACGGCCGATCCACTGCTGCTGTCACCGCGCGACGCCGCGGCCCGGGGCACCCTGCCCTTCCCGGACGGCGCACGCCTGGAGCCGACCGGCCCGACACCGGTGTACGACTCCAACGCGACGCCGCAACTCGCGCAGGCGCTGCGCGAGGTCGATCCGGGCCTGACCACCACGATGCCCGGGAGCTGGCCGGCCCAGCGGCCCGACTCCGCCCCGTCCCTGCGGATCTCCCTGCACCGCCCGCGGCCGGTCACGGAGACGGGCGACGTCGCCGTGGACCGGGTGCGCAGGCAGGTCCGCACCTCCGCGACGTCCTCCTCGGCCGCGGGTTCCCTCGTCCTGAACCAGCAGGGCACGTACAGCCTGAGGGACAGCAACTTCCAGCTGCTGGGACTGACCTTCCCCCTGGCCGCGCAGCAGCCGCACGCCGCCACCACCGGCGGCAACGTGTCCGCCACGTCGTTCTCCCGCCTGCGGATCGGTACCACCAGCGCGCCCGCGGACCGGCACGGTACGCGCAGCTACGAGACGCTGGTCGACACCGTCGTCGAGGTCAACGGTCCCACGGGCGTCCGCTACGTCACCGGCAGCTCCACCACCCGGCTGTGGGAACGCGACGTGCTCGGCTTCGGTGTCACCCCGCCGCGTCCCGGCCCCCGGCTCTACGACCTGCCCGCGATGCTCGCCGACCTGGAAGCGGACGACCTGCGGGACTGGGCGCGGCATCCGGTCACCGACCTTCCGGCGGTGCTGGCGGACGGCATCGACGAGCGGGACGCGTCGGCGGAGATGTGGCTCGCGCTCGGACCCGACCCGGACGGGACACGGCTGGCCCGTGCGCTGTTCGTCGGGTCCCGTACGGCCGAGCTGACCGGGAAACCGGTCGAGCTGGTGGTACGCACCGACGAGGGGCTGCGGTACTGGCCGTTCGAAGCCGACGGCTCCCTCGCCGACGCGACCGCGGCCACCCGGGGCGCCTGGCGGGACGTACAGGACGCCATCGGCACCTACCTCCACGCGGTGCGGGCCGAGGCGGCGGAACGCCACCGGGAGGAAGTGCTGGCGCGGCGGCTGCCGGGTGCGCTGCGGGCCCTGGAGGGCGCCGGTCCTGCCGTGGGCACTGCCACCACCGCACACGGGGGAGCCGTCCGCGCCCGCACGGCGGCCGTCCGGGCGGCCGAGACCATGGGCGCGGAACGCACCGCCGTCCGGCGGCGGATCGACGAGGCGCGGGCCGAGATCGCACGGCTGGACACGGCCGCGCGGGACGCGCGGACCCGC
>NZ_KL585423.1:3745-11961 GCF_000721935.1 Streptomyces sp. NRRL WC-3549 | reverse complement strand
AAGCAGTGGCGTGAGGCACGGGCCGAGGCCGAACGGCTCCGGCAGCTCATCGCGGCCGCCACCGGCCCGGTCCCCGCCGGACGAAGCGCCGCGGCCGCGGCCGAGGACCTCGCAGACGACATCCGGGAACGGGGAGCCGCCCTCAGCCGGCAGCGTCAGGAGCACCTGGAGGCGGAGGCCACCGCCCGTACGGACGCCGACGCGCTGCGGGCCGGCCTCGAAGGGCTCCTCGGGCGGGAGACCGCGCTCACCCGGGAGCTCGGCCACGCGCAGGAGGCCGTGGCCCGCGCGGAGCGTACGGTGCTGCAGGCGAAGGCCGCTCTGGGGCGCGCGACCAGGGTCCGCGACGCGATCCGGGCCCAGGCCGGCGGCATCGAGCGGGACCTGAACGACGCCCGGCGGGAACTCGGCGAGCAGGCGCGCCGCCACCGCCGGGCCTGGGAAGGACTGCCGGGCCTCACCAGCGCGCTGGAGACCGGTCGCCGCGCGGAGAGCACCGGCGCGGGGCCGTCCCTGCGCAGCTCCATGTCCTCGGCCCCCGCCCGACCGACCCGCTCCGGCCGGTTCAGCGGTCAGCCCCTGCCCGCGCCGCCGCCCGGGGAACGGGGGACGGCCGAGACCCCCGCCTCCACCGTGCCGGCCCCGTCCCCGTCCCCGGCACCGCGGCCGGACCTGCCGGCGGCCGAACGGGCGGAGCTGGCCGCACGGTTGCCCGCGATGACGGAGGACGAACGGGCCTCCCGGCTGCTGCCCCTGTCGCCGCGGGACCGAGCGGCCCTCGCCGCCGACCGGGCGCTGACCGCCGGGCTGCGCCTGGCCCTTCCCGCCGAGGGGTTCGCGCGGACCGCCGCCCTGCTGATGGTGGACGTCCCGGCAGGCGTGGAGCTGCCCGTCTCCTCCGGCATCGAGGCGCGGGCCCAGGTGGCACGGATGCTGCGCTCTCCCGCCGTCGCGGAGCGGATGCTGAACGAGGGCGTGCGGATGGTCGTGGTCCCGAAGGACGCCGCCGTGACGTCGCTGGACGCGTTCCGTGTCCTGCGGGGGGAGTCGGCCCAGGACGGCCGCCCCTTCGAGACCGTGCGCGGCGTCCAGGCCGACGGACAGGTCGCGGTCGGCGAGGAGAACCTGCTGGGCGGGGCGACGAGCGTGCCGGGCGCCGGGCTGTACGCCGACGGCTACTCCGCCGCGACGCACGATTTCGCGCACGCCGTCCACCGCCACGGACTCACCGAGGACCAACGGCGGCTCGTCACGGAGGCGTTCCACGACAAGGTGCTGGCGGGCGAGTCGGCCCGGTGGCCCGACGGCCCGCTGTACGACCCCTCCGGCACGCACCGGAACTACTCCGCACAGGACGAGTTCGAGTTCTTCGCCCAGCTCACCAACGCCTATCTCGGCACCAACACCGGAACCGATCCCTCCACCGGTCTGCCCCGCAACAACGGCGCGAGGTGGGTCAGGCACCACGAACCGAAGCTGCTGCCGCTGCTGCGGGAGCTGTACGGCAGTGACCCGGAGGGCGCTCACCCGTGGGGCTCCAACCCCAGAGGGGAGGCCGGCGTCTGGGCGGCCTTCCGCGCGCTGTGGGACGAGACGGGGAACACGTACGAGCCGCAGCCCCACGCCCCCGTCCCGGCGGCCTCTCCCGCGTCCGTGGGCGCCCGGCGGCTCGACGGCCGTGGGCTTCTTCCGGTGCTCGGCCGGGCCGAGTTGACGGCGGTGGCGCGTCGGGTGGCGGACGGCGGGCCCACGGCGGACCTGTCCGTCGAGCGGTGCCTGGTGCTGCTGGGTGCGCTGCGGGACGCGTTGTACCCGCGGGGTGTGCGTCCCGCGGTGACGGTGGACGACACGGTGACCGGCGTGACGTCGGCGGAGTCGTCGCTGGTGGTCGGTCCCGGGTGGCGCGGGGTGCGGTCGTGGGAGTCGGTGCTGGACGCGGTCGCCGTTCACGGGCCGGGTGCGGTGGCGTTCGTCCTGGCGCGGCGCCGGGGCGGGGCGCTCGGGCACGCGTGGGCGGCGTACCACCTGGGGGGCGGTGACGGTGTGGTGTGGGTCGACGTGTCGGCCGGTGACGGCCGTCAGGTGTCGGCGCTTCCCCCGGCGGTCGCGGCGTCGGACGCGCGGGTGGTGGTCATGGACCCCGCCGGGCGGGTCCTGGAGCGTGCGCTGCCGGAGTTCGCGCCGTCGTCGTCCACCCCGCACGCCGTGCTGGACGCGGCGACCGGGCGCCGGTACGGCGCACTCGGCCTGGAGGTCGAGAAGCGCCAGGTGTTCGTGATCGACGGCATCGGCGACGTCCCGGCCAAGCTGGTCCTGGCCCACGCACCCGGTTTCAAGATCGTCACCGATCACGCGGGGCTCTGGCGGACCACCGACGGGCGGCTGCACATCACCTACCCCAGGACCGCCCCGGGAGAGCCGAAGCCCCAGCAGGCCAGTTACCTCATCGGCGAGATCGTCGTCGATCCGATGGCGGTGCTCCCGGGCGAGCGGCGCCAGTCCCAGGAGGAGGCGCTGGCACGGCTGGAGCGGGTGGAGCGGGCCATGGACGGCAGGGACGAGCCGGGTGCCGCCCCGCAGACGACTCTCGCCGCTCTCCTCCCCGCCCAGGACGGCTGGACGACCACCGGCCTGGGCGACCGGGCCCTGGTCGGCCCGAACCCGGCGAGGACGGACCTCGCCTACGTACAGCCCACCACGGGATTCCCGGCCCTGGGCCTGAGCGTGCTCCAGGACCGGGCGGTGGACCGGCTGCCGAAGGGCGCCATCGGCGCGGTGGAGGCGTCGGGCAGGGAATTCGGGATGAAGGCCACCGCGGACTTCGTGCGCGCCTTCACCGGCCGGACCGACGTGCCCGACCTGGTCGTTCCCTTCCTTTCCCCGATCCCGGACATCGACGAGATGTGGGGCTACCTGCGGTTCGGCTACGCCCACACCGTCGCCAGGCCGACCGGTGCCATCCTCAACCAGGGCCCGTCCGCGTTCATGGCCAAGAACGGCCTGGCGGTGGCGTCCCGCCCCGCGCTGGACCGCGTCCTGCGGGCGCTGCGGCCCCGCACCCGGGCCTTCCTCGACCAGCACCACGACGGCATCAGCGCCCACCTCGGCGTCGTGCTCGGGAGGCTGCTGGAGCTCTACCGGGCGGCCATCACGCCGGACAAGCCGTTCTTCCCCGGGTACTTCGACGCCACCATCGGGGATGTGCCGTCGGCCCGCGAGCACACGACGTCCGTGCTGACGGGGCGCACCTCCGGGGGCGAGGTCGTCACCCAGAAGCAGATGGTCGACATGGACGACGACCAGTACCCGACCCTGGACACCGACGACGGCCGGCTGGAGATTCCGCTGGTCCTCACGGAGCTGCGGCACTTCGCCTACGACAACGCGCAGTTGATGGCGCCCCAGGACATCCGGCGGGCGGTGGCCGAGCTGTCGCAGCTCAGCCGCGAGGCATACCGGCGGGCGCTCACCCACCGGGCGCCGCTGCCCGAGGACGTCCTCCGCGAGTCCGTCGCCCGGGTCCTGGACGACCAGGTCGTCCGCGGCCTCGCCCACTTCGTGCAGATGGTGCTGATGGCGGGCCTGCCGCAGGCCGGCGGTGTCCGGAGACTGATGTCCGTGGGGGAGAGCCAGACGATCGCCCGTGCGGTGGGCGCGTACGCCCTGGGAACCCCGCTGCCCGTCGACGACCCCGTGCACCAGGCGCTGCGTACGGCCGTCGAGGAGGCGTACGGTGCCCTCGACAGCGTTCCCCCGCAGCACCAGGCGCAGCTCCGCGCGCTGACCGAGGCGGCGCGGGGTGCTCTGGAGGTCCTGGCCGATCCCGGGCGGACGCCTCCGCCGATGGTGTGGGCGTCGGAGATGGTCGCGGTGGACGGCTCGCGGGTGCCGCTGGACCGGGTGCTGGTGGTCAGGCACCGCGACGCGCACGGCAGGCCGGTGGGGACGTCCTCCCGGCCGATGCGGGACTGGCAGGACGGACTGCGGGACACCTACGGCCTGCTGCCCGAGGTGTCCGCGTTCACCTTCCTGCGACCGGGCCCGGTGCCGCTGGAGAGCCCGCCCTGGCCGCTGCCGTTCGGCCACGCGTACCTGGTCGGGCTCCGCGGCGGCCCCGGAGGCGCGCTCCTCGCCCTGGCCGACGGCACCGACGTGGTGGTCGACTACGCCCGGGTCGTGGACTTCCTGTTCGCGGTCGACGGGGACCTGACCGCACTGGCACCGCAGACCCCGGTCGTGGTCACGGGGGCCGACCTGGCGGGCCCCCCGCTGGAGACGCCGCCGGCCGGCCAGGTCCTGGCCAACGGCCTGGACCGCTGGGTCTGGGCTCCCGGCAGCGGCATCGAAGCGTTCCTGGCGCCCGCGGACGGGACGGTCGGACCGCACTGGCGGCTGGCCGAGGGCGACCGGTGGGCCGGTTTCCGCCCCGAGCCCTCGACCGCCGAACTGGGCCGGTGGGCCGAGCGGATCACCGGTGACCGCGGCAGGGCACCCGACGTACAGCGGTGGGTCCGAGCCGTCCGGCTGGTCTACGGCCCCACACTGGAGAACGACGCGGACGCACACGAAGCGCTGCTGCGCGGCTTCTGGGCCCTGGACCTGGCCCGGGCGGCCGACGGCGCCCGCTCCCCCCTCACATGGAGCGACCTCCGCCTCGCCGTCAGCGCGTACTTCACCGCCAACGACCAGGCGGAGCCCCCGCTGCCGGTGGCCCTGCAGTTCCTGCTGCTCGCCGCCGCGGGCTCGACGGGTGTCCCCCTGGAACTGTCGGGGTTGTCGATCGTCCCGCAGTACCACAGCGTGCGGGCCTGGGACCGGGCCGCGGTGGCAGGGGCGGTGGCGCAGCAGGGACCGTCCTTCTTCGCGCCGTCGGACACCGGGCCCGCCTCCGCGGCGGCCCCCGCCGCCCCGTGGGCGCTGTCCGGGGCGTTCAGCGGGCCGACCGACCCGTTGCCGGCGCCGAAGGAGCCCGACACGGGGCTCGACCACGCCGACCACGCGTTCCGTGAGACGCCTGCCTACCCGCACCCCGCCTCCCGCGACGACGCGGGCGGACCGTCGCCGCAGACCGCGGAACCCGCCGGCGAGGCCATCACCGGTGAGGCCGGCGCCCCCGCACCCGCGGACGGTTACCGCCGCACCGGCCCGTACACCGCCGAGCTCGACGGCACCGTCTTCGCCCTCCACACGTCGCCGGGAGACGGCGACCGCACCGTCGACACCCTTCTGTCCGCCCTCCGCCACGCGGCGGCCGACGCGCTCCGGGAGGCGGGCGTCGAGACGGCCGACGACTTCCGCGCCTGGCTGGACGACGCCGTCACCGACGACGACGTGTCCGATTCGCAGGTGCCGCCGCTGGACGGGAGCCGGGACATCCCGCTGAGCCTCCTGGACCGGATCGGGGCACCCCTCGACGTCTCCCAGCGCACGGAGGGCATGCTCCTCGGCGACAGACTCCCGGCCGCACGGGTCCCGTTGAGCCCCGCCCGGCGTCTGCGGGTGCTGTTGGCCGACCCGTCCCACGGGGTCCGGGGTGCGGCCCTGCCGATGGGCCCGCTCGCGGCGGCGGCGGCCCGCGGGCTCGGGACGGCGGTGGCCGTGGCGGCCCCGGACGGCGAGGTGGTGATCCACGGCGGGCGCACCGGTGACGCACCGCCCGCCCTGCTCGTCCGTGACGGGGACGGCCATCTCGCCGGTCTCCCGGACGGACCGGGGGACACCACCGCCGAGAGCGACGCACGGCTGAACCGGGTGGCGGACGCCCTGTCCCGTGTGCGCTACCGGCGGATCGCCCCCCTGACCGAGGCCGAGCTGCGGGAACACGTGGCCGTCGACGGCAGGTTCCCCGACGGGCACGCGCTGGACCCGGCGGGCCCGCCGGACGGTGAGGAGCGGACGGGCCCGGCCGGCCCCGCCGACCCGGCGGTCGCCGCGTGGTCGGCGGAGCACCGCGACGTACTGGAGGACGCCCTGCGCCTCCTGGCGGCGCTGGGCCCCGACGCCGTGCCCGGTCCCGGCGAGGGTGTCCTGACCGCCGACCGGCTGGAGCGGCTGGTGGACGCCTGGTTCCGGGCGCGGGACCTGCCCCCGCCCGGCTCCCTGGCCGAAGGGCTCCGCCGCATACTGAACGACGACCGCGCGTGACATTTCCGACGAGGAACCCATGAACGACAACACCGCCGCGGGGGTGACCGGTCCCGGCGACGACGCCGCGCCGCCCGTTCCCGAGGAGATCAGGGAGGCCGCTCGGCTCGCTCCCGACCGGGACGGGAAGGCGCCGGCAGGGCCGTCGGACACCGCGACGCCCGCCGGAGCCCCGGCCGGGGCGGAGACCGCTCCGGGGCGGGCCCCCGCCCCCCGTACCTGACCAGGCGGACGCACACCTGACTTCGCACACCGCACACCGATGGAGTTGCCCCCATGACGAACCCCGCCGGGACGCCGGACCAGGAGCCCGAGGCCACCGCCGAGGCGGACACCGCGACCGGGCCCCCCGACGAGGGCCCCGGCCCCGCCACCGCCCAGGGCGGCCCGTCGGCCGTGCTGAAGGGCCGTCCGGGCTTCCGGGAGCCGTCCGAGGACTACGTCAAGGCCGCCAAGGTGGCCCCTGGCCACTGGCTGTCCGTGATCGACCGTCACTGGAGCGGCGACGAGGGCGAGCCCCCGCCTTCCTGGGCGAGCCCCGGCCGCTGGCGCAGCGACGAGAACGGGGAGATCGTCGAGTGGGAGGCGAACACCGGGTACCGGCCCTCACCCGACGCGCACGGCTGGGCCCCGCCGGTCGGCCCCGTGGACGCCGCCGCCCAACTCGTCGCCACCGGTTACGCGTCGGAGGACCTGTTCGCCCTCATGCTCGCCGACGCCGAAGTGGCCGTGTGCGTCGACGGAGACGGCGGCCCGGCGGTGACCGCCGCGGAGGACGGCACCGAGGCCGTGCCCGTCTTCTCGGCGGCACCGGACATGGGACAGGGCCAACTGCCCCCGCACACGATGATGTTCGTGCCCGACCTCGTGGACCGGCTGCCCGAAGGGAGGGAGGTGCTGTTCCTCAGCTCCTCCGCCCCGGTGGGGCAACTCGTCACGGCGAGCGCGCTGCGGGCGGCCAAGGCCGAACTGGAGCGGTACGAGGCGTGGGGCGAGGGCGACGCGTGGCCGCCCGAACCCGCACCGGGGCCCGGGGACTCCGGCGGCGTCGCGGACCCGCCGTTCGGCGGACCGGAAGCCGGCCGACCCGACTGCACGCCCCCGGCGCCCGAGGGGGCGGACGACACCGCCACCCGTACGGAGACCACCGTGAAACGGAAGCGTTCCGGACCCGGGACGGCGGAGGCATCCTGATCCGCGGGCTGCCCCGGACGGTTCACCCGAGGGCCACGAGCAGGACACCGGGACGCTGCTCGGCGGACCACCGAACTCACGTCACGGCGTGTACGGTTCACCATTGAACGGTATCCTCGACCCGTCGTCGAAGGCGGTCTCCCGCCCGTAAGCGGAGGCACCTCTCGCGGTCGGGCCCCGTGCGCCGGTCGTGCGGTGGAACGCGGGGCGGCGCAACGGCGTCTTCCCCGAGGCGACGGCGCCTCTCGTGGCGTACGGAGCGGACGGCAGGTCCGGGCCGGACCCAGAGCGGCCCCGTCGTGCCCCGCGGCGTCACGTCCCGGCCCGCCCGGTCTGTCGGGGCAGGGAAGCCGGCTACGGGGCCCGCACCACGGGCCTGCCGACGGGTGAGGGTGAGTGCGAGAGGATGGACCGTGTCCGCTGATTCTGGAGTGCCCGCCGGTGAGTGAGTACGACGACAGGCCCGTCCCGGAGCCGGCCCCCGCGCCTTCGCCCGAACCGCTCCCCGTCGCCGAGGACACCACCGCGACACCGGTGTACGGGCGGACCGTCACCACGTCCGCCGGGCCCGCCGCCACCGTCGGCCCCGAGGCCGTGCACGACGGAGCGGAAGCCCCGGACGAGTCGCTGCCCGAACCGCCCCCGGAGGTCGTCGAGGCCGCCCGGGCCCTGCCCGGCCGGTGGCTGAGCGTCCCCGACGCCGCGTGGCCGGGCGAGGGCACGCCCCCGCCGTGGGCGGTGCCCGGCCGGTGGCGTACCGACTCCTCGGGCCGGATCGTCGCGTGGGAGGACAACGAGCACTACCGCCCCTCGCCCGAGGCGCTCGGCTGGCCCAGGGCCGGCGACCCCGTCGAGTCCGCGATCCAGCGCGCCGTGAC
>NZ_KL585423.1:1970-3582 GCF_000721935.1 Streptomyces sp. NRRL WC-3549 | reverse complement strand
TGGCCCAGGGCCGGCGACCCCGTCGAGTCCGCGATCCAGCGCGCCGTGACCGGCTACGGCCCCGCCGGGGAGGTCCTCCGCACGCTCGCCGCCGCGAAGGTCGCGGTGCTCGTCGGCGCCGACGGCGAGCCGGCGGCCCTGCGGTCGGCAGAGGGCGGGCCGGTGGTCCCGGTCTTCACCTGCCCTGCGTACCTCCGTGGCCTCGGGACGCTGGCCGCCCGGCTGCTCCCGGTGGCCGACGTGGTCGCAGGGCTGCCGGAGGGACACTCCCTCTACGTCAACCCGACCGGTCCGGCCGGAATGGTCATGGAGACCGGGGCGTTGGCCGACGAGATCGCGGCCCAGGAGCGCGGCGAGCCCCGGTCGGCGGACGCCGGCGCACCGGGGGAGACGAGGACCCCGCGCATCCACGCGGTGCGGGTGGAGGACCCGGTGGAGCGGGCACGGGGCGCCGCGGCGCCCACGGACGCGGCCTCCCCGCACGTCGCCGCGTCCCCGGGCACGGCACCCGCCGGCGCCGACACGGAAGGAGGCACCGGCTGGGCCGATACGTCCCACACCACCGAAGTGCCCCTGTCCCCGGCCGGCAGGGGGGCCCGGCAGTGACGCGCTGGGGTGGTCCCTTCGCACGCCGCCGCGGTGACCGGTCCACGAATCCGGCCGGGCGCCGGCGTACCGGCGCCGAACCCGCCGCCGAAGGACCGGACGCGGCGTCGGAACCGCTCCTGGTCGAGGACCACGACGGCCTGCTGCTGCTCCGGACTCCCTCGGACAACGCGCTCACCCCCGCCGACGTCGCCGATCTGGCGCGCGGCACACGCACGGACGACGGGACCGTGACCGTCATCGCCGGCTCCGAGGGGATGGACACCCCCGCCTTCTGGCCGAGACTGAGCGAACTGCTGGACTCCCTGAGCGAGTCGGGCGCCGACACCGTACGGCTGGTCATGCCCGGCGCCGGGCACGACGCCAAGGAACGGCCCGCGACCGCGCGCCGGATCGCCGATGCCTGGGGGTTCGAGGTCAAGGCCCCGGACGGGGCGCCCCTCGTCGTACCGGGCGGCTCGCTCTTCGTCCCGCCCGGTGCCTCCTCCGGGGGCTGGTGGCGGTTCGCCCCGGGCGCGGACCCGGAACCGCTCGGCCCACGGAGCCCGGAGCCGTCCTGGCAGCCCGCGCTGCGCGATGTGCCGTCGGGTACGGCCGGCGGGAGCGTGGTGGAACAGATCCCGGCCGGGCTGCTCGTACGCCCCGCCGAGGCCGCGCCGAGCCGGCCCGGCGACCTCTACCACGCGGTGCCGGTCGACCCCCGGCGCCCGGCCGTGGTGGTCGGTGTGCCCTACGGTGAGGACGTCTCGGCCGAGGAGGTCGCCGAGGTGCTGGAGGCCCTGCCCGAGGAAACCAGGTCCGGCGTACGGCTCGCCCCCGGCGGGCGGCGTGACGTGCTGCGGTTGGCGCAGGCGGTGTGCGACCGACTGGACATCGATGTCGAGGTGATGACCGGGCTGCCCCTCGTGGCGGCGGCCGGCCCGCTGGGGGCGTACTCCGTACGGTCGGTCCTGGCCGCGCCGGACGGTACGCCGAAGTGGCTCTGTCTCTTATACACATCTCTGAG
>NZ_KL585423.1:0-1799 GCF_000721935.1 Streptomyces sp. NRRL WC-3549 | reverse complement strand
GTGGACGCCGTCGTGTGCCGGCCGCCGGACGGGGAAGGGCGTTCCCGGCCGCCCCGACTGCTGCGCTGGACACCCCCGTTGCCGGGGCCCGCACGCCCGGAGGGGGGCGTGATCGGCCTGACCGACCGCTGGCAGGTCACCGTGACCAGGGCCGGCCTGTGGGTCGGCCCGAAAGACGGCCCCCAGCTGTCTTTGACGGCACGTCAGGTCGACCCGGGTGGTCCGGTGATCGAACTGGGCACGCCGGGGGACCCGTTGGACGCCTCGCTCTGGCCGGCCCTTTCGGGTCTGCTGGGGGCCCTGACACCGGCCCTGCGCGCGTGCGCGACGCTCCATGTGCACGGTGTGTCCCAGGACGGTGGACACCAGCTGCGCCGGCTGGCGGCCCAGCACGGTCTGCGGACCCTCCGCTACGCCGCCCCGGCCCCGGCCCGCTCCGGGCCGGCCGTCCACACCCGTCCGGAGGCCCGGCCCGGCCAGGCCGCGGCCCCGTCCGTACCGGTGGCGACCGAGGGAATCCGTCCGTCCACCGTGCCCGTACCGGGGACCGGAGGACCGCGGCCGTCCACCGCGGGCGGTGCCGTCGCCCCGGCGGACCGACCGGAGCCGGGGCCCGGGTCACGGACGCGGCCCGCCCGGCCGTCGCTGCCGGGCCGACCGCCGCAGTCGGGGCCGTGGCGAGAGGGGCGGCCGGAACACCCATCGCGGCCGTACGCGTCGGGGCAGCCGTCGCCGGCGGGACAGCCGGGGCGGCCGAGGTGTATAAGAGACAGGCGGAAGGCGCTGCGCGGGCCGCGCGGGTCGAACGCGCCCGGCAGCTGAGGGAGGCCATGGCAGCGGGTGCCGCGGCGGCGGACACGAGCACGCCGGCACGTGCCGGCGGGACGCCCGGACGCGCCCCCGGCCCGGACGCGGTCGAAGGGCCGGGCGGCCTCCGGTCACTCGGCGCGCCCAGGAGGCCCGCGGTGACTCCCCGACCGGACGGAGGACCGTCCGAGGCAGCCGACTGGCCGGACGACCCCGTTGTGACGGGGCCGCCGGGGCGTGCCAGGAGTACGGGACCGGCGGGTGGCCCGGCCGGCGGACCGGCGTCGGGCACCACGACCGGCCCGACCGCCCCGGTACCGGAGGAGCGGTGGGAGCCCGCCGGGCGCCACGGAACACCCGAGCCCGAGGCCACGACGGCCGCCCGGCCGGCGAACCCGTCCACCGCCCGGCGTGCCCACCCCGTTCGGGCCACCCGGCCCGGCACCGGGCCGGGTCCGGCCGGGGCGGTCGCACCGTCACCGGACCCCGGCCCCGGCCGGATGGACGGACCTCGGCGTGCGGCCGAACCGAGCCGACCGGCGGTGGGACCGGGCCAGCACGGCCCGGAACAGGAAAACGTTCCTGCGGAAGCTGAAACCCCCGTGAGGACCGACGGACGGGTGAGGGCCGACGGGTCCGGTGAGGCCGACGAGGCCGGCGACCGCACGCGCGCCGGTGAGCCGGTGCCGAGCGAGGGGCCCACCCCCACCGGGGGTCCCGGAGTGGGCGGAAGCGTGCCGGCCGACGCACCGGAGTCGGGCGGTGCGCCGTTCCCGGCGCCTGTCTCTATGTGTATAAGAGACAGGCTCCGAGACCTCGGGCCCTCGTGCCGAGGGTCTCGGCCTCTCCTGTCCTGCGGCGGAAGAGCACCCGGCCTCGGCGGACGCCCCGGCACCGTCCGCCGCGCAAGCCGCGGTCGAGGAAGACGCGGGCGGCCCCCACCCGGACGCGGCCGACGCACCTGGTCGGCCCGACGCCCTACCGCCCCCGCC
>NZ_KL585422.1:48481-49840 GCF_000721935.1 Streptomyces sp. NRRL WC-3549 | reverse complement strand
GTACTGACGTCCGACCGGCCGGTACCCGGGCTGCTCGGCTCGATGCCGGGGCAGCGGACCACCGAGCCCGCCCCCGCCCCGGCCGCCCCCGCCCCCGCACCGCCGGCCGACGCCGGGACGCCGCGCGACGCGGGCGCCGTCCTGGGCGAACTGGACGCGCTGGTCGGCCTGGAGAGCGTGAAGCGCGAGGTGCGGGCGCTGACGGACATGATCGAGGTGGGCCGGCGGCGCCAACTCGCCGGCCTCAAGGCGGCTTCGGTGCGCCGCCACCTCGTCTTCACGGGCTCCCCCGGCACGGGCAAGACCACGGTGGCCCGGCTGTACGGCGAGATCCTGGCCTCCCTCGGCGTGCTGGAGCACGGCCACCTCGTCGAGGTCTCACGGGTCGACCTGGTCGGGGAGCACATCGGGTCCACGGCCATCCGCACCCAGGAGGCGTTCGACCGGGCGCGCGGCGGAGTCCTGTTCGTCGACGAGGCGTACGCCCTCTCCCCCGAGGACTCCGGCCGCGACTTCGGGCGGGAGGCCATCGACACGCTGGTCAAGCTGATGGAGGACCACCGGGACGCGGTGGTGGTGATCGTGGCCGGGTACACCCACGAGATGGCGCGCTTCCTCACCGTCAACCCGGGCGTGGCCTCCCGCTTCTCACGCACCATCACCTTCAGCGACTATCTGCCCGAGGAGTTGCTGCGGATCGTCGAGCAGCAGTCCGAGGAGCAGGAGTACAGCCTCGCCGAGGGGACCGGGGAGGCGCTGCTCAAGTACTTCACGGCGCTCCCCAAGGGTCCCGCGTTCGGCAACGGCCGTACCGCGCGCCAGACGTTCGAGTCGATGGTCGAGCGCCACGCGGGCCGGGTGGCGCAGCTGACGGAGCCCAGCACGGACGACCTCACCCTGCTCTACCCCGAGGACCTGCCCGAGCTGCCCTGAGCCTTCCCGGTGGCCCGTCCGGTGGCCTGCCGGGGCAGCTCGGGTCCGAGCCGGTCCAGAAGGGCGGCCCGCTCCACGGCGAAGGCCGGGTCGGCCTGGTAGTCGGAGTGTCCCAGGACGGGTTCGGGCAGCGGATGTGCCACCGTGCGGCCGTAGACCAGCGGGTCCCTCAGCGGCCCGCGGTCCACTTCCGGGCCGCCGCCCTCGTCGATGCGGACGGGGCCGCCGATGGGGTCGGTGGCGCGCCACAGGTTGCGCCAGCAGTGCACGGACGCGTGCAGGCCCTGGAGTGCTTCCGGTCCGAAGTAGGCCGGGAACCAGCGCCCGTACAGGCGCTCGATCGGTGAACCGTAGGTGAGCAGCGCGACCTGCCGGCGCGCGGCGGCCGGCAGTTGCCACACGGCGGCGGCCGCCAGGACGCTGCCC
>NZ_KL585422.1:47548-48274 GCF_000721935.1 Streptomyces sp. NRRL WC-3549 | reverse complement strand
CAGGACGCTGCCCTGGGAGTGGCCGGAGATGACGAGCCTGCCCCGGGTGCTGCCCGTCCAGGCGCACATCCGGGAC
Source organism: Streptomyces sp. NRRL WC-3549 (assembly GCF_000721935.1). Lineage (GTDB taxonomy): Bacteria > Actinomycetota > Actinomycetes > Streptomycetales > Streptomycetaceae > Streptomyces. The sequence goes on along the minus strand of NZ_KL585422.1, from coordinate 48,198 downwards.
GACAGGTCGGGGACGGCCCGCTCCGCGTAGCACGGCGGCGCGAAGGGGTGGGCGGCGCGCGGCCAGAACGTGCCGACGTCCCAGAGGATGCCGATGGTGCGGCGGGCGGAGACGTCACGGTAGGCGCGGCGCCCCCAGGTGACGAACAGTATGAACCCGACCCCTATCAGCCAGGACCCCGTCGCCTGTGCGGCCTCGGCGACCGATTCGACGAGCGGGCCCGCTCCGTGCAGGGCCAGTCCGGGCACCTGTCCGCTGACCCAGGAACCGACGACCGCCGCGGCCCCCAGGAACAGGGTGGCGCCGGAGACCAGCGCCACGATCCGGGGCGCCGAGTCGGTGAGCGCGGCCGTGGCCCTGATGCGGGCGATCTGCCGGGTGCGCCACGGGTCGGGGTGTGCCTGCGCGTACTCGGCCTCGATGCCCGGCTCCATGCGCCGGGCGCGCCGGGCGGTGCGGGCGGCGAGCCAGGCGACGGGGACCAGGAGCAGGAGCAGCAGGACGGGGATCACGGAGGCCTGCCAGCTCAGGAGCACGGGCGGGCCCTCGACGACGGTCCTGCCGCCCATCCCGGGGGTCCCGGGGCCGTCGAGCCAGTCGGCGACGCGCTGGGCCACCCCGCCGGTCATCACCCCGCCGAGCGCGCAGGC
>NZ_KL585422.1:46414-47359 GCF_000721935.1 Streptomyces sp. NRRL WC-3549 | reverse complement strand
CCACGGCGGGCCCGCCGAGCCCGCGCATGGTGGTGCGCGCCTCGGCCGCACGGCCGTGGAGACGCAGTGCCGCACCGGCGAGTACGACGACGAGGAGCACCTGGCCGAGCACGAGGACGCCGAAGACGGCCTCGCCGGGAAGAGCGCCGGAGGAGTCCCAGCGCGGGCGGGACCAGGCCGCGTAGACGGCGGCGAGGACCAGCAGGGCCAGCGCGGTGGCCGGCAGGAAGGAGGTGACCGCGCGGTCGATCCGGTTGTCGAGGCGCCGCTCGCTGCGGCCCCTGCGGCAGACCACCGTGACGACCACGATCCCGCAGAGGACGAGCCCCGTTTCGAACAGCCGGCCGACCGGGGCGGGTACGGGCCCGTCCGCGGACCGGTCGTACCGGGCGGCCGCTCCCGCGAGGGCGGCCGCGACGGTGAGGAAGCCCGCGGCGGTGTGCGCGGCCCGCAGCCGGGCCACCAGCCGGCGCCCGTACCAGAAGCCGGGCCGGCCGAGGGCGGGGCGGACGGCGGGGGCACCGGACGGCTCCGGGTCCGCCGCCGGTGCCGGGGGGCCGTCCGACTCCTCCAGGTCGAGCGGGCGCTGCGACTCGTAGGCGCTCCAGGTGCGGTTGGACAGGTACCAGAGCAGGACGACGAGCGCCGTGGGCAGGAGGGCGGCGAGGGCCAGGCGGCGGCCGGGCTGGGACCACCAGCCGCCCTGGCCGGGCGAGACGAACCCCAGCCAGGAGCGCCGGCCGACGCACTCGGGGGCGCCGGCGCACTGCCAGGCGACGAGGTCGAGCGCCACCTCGCAGACGGCCGCGGTGAGCAGCACGGTGAGGCTGAGGGCGATGAGCCGCACCACCACGCCGTACAGGCGGACCGCCGTGCCGCTCCCGCGTGCGCCGGGGCGCATCCAGTGGGCGAGGTTGACCACCATGAACGGCAGCAGCAGCAGCC
>NZ_KL585422.1:39732-46201 GCF_000721935.1 Streptomyces sp. NRRL WC-3549 | reverse complement strand
AGCCACAGCGCCCGTGAGCCGTTGCCCGAGGTGAGGTTGGACCAGCAGTAGGCCTCGGGGACGGGCCCCTCGCGGTGGCGATCGGGGTCCTGCTCGGCGCCGACGTCCTCGGTGCGCCGGTAGACGGCCGCGGTGTCGTCGCCGGTGACCCGGGTGATCCGGGGCTCGCCGAGCATCTCGTGGGGGGTGGTTCCGCCGACGCCGTGGACGAGCAGTTCCAAGGCCGCCCCGCTGCTCGGCGGGGCCTGGTGGGCACGGGTCAAGGTTGCCTCGCTCTCTGGTCCGGCGTGTGGGGGTGACGGCGCCGTCCGGAGTCCTTCACTGACGCTCAGTCACCACTGTCCCGGACGGGCGGCGTCCGCGGCACCCCTCTCACCGAATCTCCCCAGTGGCCCGGCCGGTGGGGGTGCGTGAAAGGATGAGGGCGTCCTGCAGGCCCGCTGCCGGACCGTGTGGACTTCAGGGAAGGGCCGGGCCCGGCGTTGAGCGAGAACCAGAATCTGCTCGCGGAACAGCGGCGTGCGCTCATCCTGGACGAGGTGCGCAAGCGGGGCGGTGTCCGGGTCAACGAGCTGACCCGCAAGCTGAGCGTCTCCGACATGACCGTCCGCCGGGATCTGGACGCGCTGGCCCGGCAGGGCGTGATCGAGAAGGTGCACGGCGGGGCCGTCCCGGTGGTCGAGGCGAGCACGCACGAGCCCGGGTTCGAGGCCAAGTCGACGCTGGAGCTCAGCGCCAAGGAGGACATCGCGCGGACGGCCGCGGCGATGGCGGTGCCCGGCAGCGCGATCGCCCTGTCGGGTGGTACGACGACGTTCGCGCTGGCCCGTCATCTGCTGGAGGTGCCGGGCCTGACGGTGGTGACGAACTCGGTGCGGGTCGCCGACGTGTTCCACGACGCGCAGCGGCCGGTGCCGGGCAACGGGCGGTCCGGTGCGGCCTCCGTGGTGCTGACCGGCGGGGTCCGTACGCCGTCGGACTCGCTGGTCGGCCCGGTCGCCGACCGGGCGATCGGCTCGCTCCACTTCGACGTCCTGTTCCTCGGGGTGCACGGCATCTCGGTCGAGGCTGGCCTGTCGACCCCGAACCTGGCGGAGGCCGAGACCAACCGCCGTCTGGTGCGGGCGGCCCGCCGGGTCGTGGTGGTGGCCGATCACACCAAGTGGGGGACGGTGGGGTTGAGTTCGTTCGCCGCCCTGGAAGAGGTCGACACCTTCGTCACGGACGCGGGCCTGTCGGACGAGGTCCGGCGGGAGATAGAGGACCATCTGCCGGGGCTGGTCGTGGCGGACGGGACACCGCTTCCCTGAGGGCTCGCCCGGCGCGGGCGCGGCGCCGACAGGGCCGTACGTCCGCGTTCCGCTCCGCACTCCCGCAGGCCCCGGACGTCCTAGGATCATGCTGTGGCCGTCTTCCGGATCGAGCGCTTCACTCCCCTCCCCGCCGCCGAGGCCTGGCGGCGGGTGACCGTCTGGGAACGGCACGGTGACGCCGTTCCGCTCACCTCGGTCACCGTGCGGACGGACCCGCCCACCCGGGCCGGCACGGTCTTCGTGGCACGTACGGGCTCGGGCGCGCTGGGGTTCGACGACCCGATGGAAGTGGTCAGGTGGGTTCCGCCCGCGGCCGGACGGGCCGGGCTGTGCGAGTTGGAGAAGCGCGGTTCCCTGGTGCGGGGGCGTGCCTCCATCGATGTCTCGCCGACGGGTTCGGGCTCGCATGTGATCTGGGTCGAGGAGCTGCGGGTGCGGCTGCTGCCCCGGGGGGCCGATCCACTGCTGGCGAGGGCGGGGCGACGCGTATTCGGCCGGGTACTGGACTCGCTGCTCGCCGATTAGGGCGTCGCCCGGTCGGTCGGACGTCTGTACACGCCTCGACGCGCCGGTGTACGGTCTCGGGCCGATGGGCCTTGGGAGCGCTCCCATCATGTTGTTCCCGCTTCACACGAGGAGGAACGCAATGAAACGCCTTCTGGCCTTACTGGCCACCTGTGCGACGGTCCTGGGCCTCACGGCGCTGACCGGCCCCCAGGCGGCGGCCGCCACCGGCTGCACCGCCGAGTACACGATCAGCAGTCAGTGGCAGGACGGCTTCCAGGCCGCGGTGAAGGTCACCAACCTGGGTGCCCCCGTGTCCGGGTGGAAGCTCACGTTCACCATGCCGGACGCCGGACAGAAGGTCGTCCAGGGCTGGAACGCCGCCTGGTCGCAGTCCGGTTCCACGGTCACGGCCGCCGGCGTCGACTGGAACGGCACGCTGGCCACCGGTGCGGCGGCCGACATGGGCTTCGTGGGCTCCTTCACGCACGCCAACCCGCCCCCCACGGCGTTCGCGCTCAACGGCGTGGCGTGTACGGGCTCCGTCGGAGAACCCCCGGCCGGTTCCGACGACGGCACCCCCCTGGACGTCAACGGACAGCTCCACGTCTGCGGGGTGAACCTCTGCAACCGGTACGACCGCCCGATACAGCTGCGGGGCATGAGCACGCACGGCATCCAGTGGTTCAGCGCGTGCTACGACGCCGCCTCCCTGGACGCGCTGGCGAACGACTGGAAGTCGGACCTGCTCCGCATCGCCATGTACGTGCAGGAGGACGGTTACGAGACCGACCCGGCGGGCTTCACCCGGCGTGTGAACGAACTCGTCGACATGGCCGAGGCCCGCGGCATGTACGCGTTGATCGACTTCCACACCCTGACGCCGGGCGATCCCAATTTCAACCTCGAACGCGCCAAGACGTTCTTCGCGTCCGTCGCCGCCCGCAACGCGGACAAGAAGAACGTGATCTACGAGATCGCCAACGAGCCCAACGGCGTGAGCTGGGCGGCCGTCAGGAACTACGCCGAGCAGGTCATCCCGGTGATCCGGGCCGCCGACCCCGACGCCGTCGTCATCGTCGGCACCCGCGGCTGGTCCTCGCTGGGCGTCTCGGACGGTTCCGACGAGAGCGAGGTGGTCAACAGCCCCGTCAACGCCACCAACATCATGTACGCGTTCCACTTCTACGCCGCGAGCCACAAGGACGCCTACCGCGCCGCGGTGAGCCGGGCGGCCGCACGGCTTCCGCTCTTCGTCACCGAGTTCGGCACGGTGAGCGCCACCGGCGGTGGGGCGATGGACCGGGCGAGCACCACGGCCTGGCTGGACCTGCTCGATCAGCTGAAGATCAGCTATGCGAACTGGACCTATTCCGACGCGCCCGAGAGCAGCGCGGCGTTCCGGCCCGGCACCTGCGGCGGCACCGACTACAGCGGCAGCGGCGTGCTGACCGAGTCCGGCGCGCTGCTCAAGGAGCGGATCAGCACCCCTGACTCCTTCCCCACCGGCTGACCGCCTTCGACCGGGGCCCGGCCTCTCCGGGCCCCGGCCTACGGGAGCGCTCCCACCCCTTCTCTCCCCGCACCCCCGCACCCCTACCCCGGAGGCACACGTGCGCGTCCTTCCCCCACGATCACCGCACCGGCTCCCGCGATTACGGCGCAGGCCCTGGGCGGTGGTCCTCACGGCCGTCGCGCTGCTGGCGTCCGGCTTCACGGCGATGTCCGCGAGCGGTGCCGAGTCCGGCTGCCGGGTCGACTACACCGTGAACGGCTGGGCCGACGGCTACACCGCCCAGATCAAGCTCACCAATCTGGGTCCGGCCCTCAACGGCTGGCGTCTGACCTGGACCTACACCGGCGAGCAGCAGGTGACATCGGCGTGGAACGCGACCGTCACCCAGAGCGGCGGGTCCGTGGTCGCCGTCGACGCGGGCTGGAACGGCGCGCTGGCCACGGGCGGCTCCGCCGACTTCGGCGTCCAGGGAACCTGGCGGCCGGCCGACCCGGCACCGAGCGACTTCGCCCTCGACGGCGTGCCGTGCGGCGGTGGCGGCACCCCGCCACCGACCACTCCCCCCACCACCCCGCCGCCGACGACCCCGCCGGCCGGCGCGGAGTGCGGCGACGCGGTGGTCTGCTCGGACTTCGAGGACCAGACCGGCCCCGATCCGTCGGGCGACTGGCGGTTCACCGCACCCGACTGCCAGGGCACCGGCACCGCCGCCGTCGACACCGAGGTGGCGCACAGCGGCGGCAGATCGCTGCGGATCGACGGCCGGGACGGCTACTGCAACCACGCCTTCGCCGCCTCCACCGCCGACCTCTCATCGGTCGGACCGGTGATGTACGTACGCATGTGGGTGAGGCACACCACGGCCCTCCCCGCCGCGCACGTCACCTTCGTCTCCCTGCCCGACAGCGCCCAGGGCGGGCGCAGTCTGCGCGTCGGCGGCCAGAACGGCGCCCTCCAGTGGAACCGGGAGAGCGACGACGCCACACTGCCGGCGCAGAGCCCCGCCGGTGTGGCGCTGAGCAGACCGCTGCCGACGGGAAGCTGGCAGTGCCTGCGGTTCGCGATCGACACGACGGCCCCCGGTATGGACACCTGGCTCGGTGACGACCAGGTCCCGGGCCTGCACGTCGACGGCGTCCCCACCCAGGACGTCGACCAGCAGTGGCTCACCGGCTCCACCCCTCCCCGGCCCACCGCCCTGCGCCTGGGATGGGAGAGTTACGGCACGGGCGACGACACCCTGTGGTTCGACGACGTGGCCGTCGGCTCCGCCCCCCTCGCGTGCTGACGGGGAACCGTCCGGGCACGGAGTGAGCGCTCCGGCCGGAGGTGCCCCTCGTTCGCGGTCTCACCGGACGGTCCCGGTGGGACCGCGGAGGCGAGGGGCCCTCCGGCCGTCCGGGCCGACGGCTCAGGACCAGGTTCCGGTGGTGAGGAAGCGGTCGAGGGTGGCGGTGTACGGCCGGATGTCCAGTCCCTGCTCGTCCAGCCAGCCGTCGGAGTAGTACTTGTCGAGGTAGCGGTCGCCCGGGTCGCAGATCAGGGTGACGACACTGCCGGTCCGGCCCTGTTCCACCATCTCGGCCACCAGCGTGAGCGCGCTCCACAGACCGGTGCCCGTCGAACCGCCGGCCCTGCGGCCGATGGCACGTTCCAGGAAGCGGACCGCGGCGACGGTGGCGGCGTCCGGGACCTTCATCATCCGGTCGATGGCGCCGGGGACGAAGCTCGGCTCCATCCGGGGTCTTCCGATGCCCTCGATCCGTGAGCCGCGGTCGCTGGTGGCGAGCGGGTCGTGGTGCGTCCAGCCGTCGAAGAAGCAGGAGTTCTCCGGGTCGGGGACACAGATCAGGGTGTCGTGCTGCATGTAGCGGACGTACCGGCCGATAGTGGCGGAGGTGCCTCCGGTCCCGGCCGTGGCGACGATCCAGGCGGGTTCCGGGTACCGCTCCAGCCGCAGTTGCTGGTAGATCGACTCCGCGATGTTGTTGTTGCCGCGCCAGTCGGTGGCCCGCTCGGCGTAGGTGAACTGGTCCATGTAGTGGCCGCCGGTCTCGGCCGCGAGGTTCGCGGACTCCTCGTAGATCCGCCGGGCGTCGTCGACGAAGTGACAGCGGCCACCGTGGAATTCGATCAGACGGCACTTCTCGGGGCTGGTGGTCCGGGGCATCACGGCGATGAACGGCACGCCGATCAGCTTGGCGAAGTACGCCTCCGAGACGGCGGTGGAGCCGCTGGACGCCTCGATGACCGGCTTGTTCCGCCGGATCCAGCCGTTGCAGAGGCCGTAGAGGAAGAGCGAGCGGGCCAGCCGGTGCTTGAGACTGCCGGTGGGGTGCGTCGACTCGTCCTTGAGGTAGAGGTCGATGCCCCACTGCTCGGGCAGCGGGAAGCGCAGGAGATGAGTGTCGGCCGAGCGGTTGGCGTCCGCCTGCACCTTGCGTACCGCGTCCTTCAGCCACGCCCGGTACTCCGGGTCGCTGCGGTCGATGTCCACGGTGGCCGTGGCCGCGCCGTCCTGCCCGTGCCCGGTGGTGTCCATCGGCGCTCTCCCTCGTGAGTCTGCGGGTGCTCTTCCTTCACGATAGCCCTCCCACCTGCACAAACGTTTACTTTGAGCGGCTATAGCCCATACTTGGCGCAGGCGGAACGTTTCGGCCGGGAGGCGGTCTGGCGCGAACGCCCGGCCCGAGGGAAAATTCCCAGGAGAAGCCGGGACAAGGGGGGTGAAGTCGCTGTGACCGCGACCGAGTTCAACGCGACGGATGTGAGGATCGAGCGGTCGTTCCGTTCACTCACCCGGGCCGGACAAGTGATCGTGAAGGACGGCCGGCTGGCGCTGCTGACCAGCTACGGCCGGGAGATCGACAGCGCCCCGCTGAGCGCGGTGACCGTCCACCGGCGGTGGTTCCTGGCCGCCGACTCGGCGATAGCGAGCGTCAACGGGGTCCGGTACCGGCTGACGATGGGCCAGCGCAGCCGCCGCCCCGGCGGAGCCGCGCCGGTCCGCAGGTTCCTGGAGGCGCTGCGAGGCGGCGGAGCTGACGCAGCGGTCCCGTACCCGCACCGCGAGTTGCGGACCCCAACCCCCTGAGTCACGCTGGACACACGTCACTGATCGTGTACCGGCGGGGAC
>NZ_KL585422.1:37268-39565 GCF_000721935.1 Streptomyces sp. NRRL WC-3549 | reverse complement strand
GGCGGTGACAGCGCAAGCCGCTCCGCCGGGCGATCAGGGCGGACCACGCATGACCCGACCAGAAACAGCAGTCAGCCATCTGCTGGATCCGTCCCTTCGTCTTCTTCCGGACCTATTTCGGGGAGTCGCAGCCGTGATCAGCGAGCCAAGCAGGCACTGCGCGGTGGAGCTCCAAGCCCTGCCGTCGCGAATCGGTCAGGTCCGCAGAATCATTTCGGCGCAATTGCGTTACTGGCATCTCGACCCTCTGATCGACCATGCCGCGCTCGGCGTCACCGAACTGCTGACCAACGTCCACCGGCACGCCCAGCCGGACAAATCATGCACCGTCGAGATCGAGTTGCTGCTCGACCGTCTGACGGTCTCCGTCCACGACCACGACCCCCGGCCGCCGACCGTGTGCGACGCCGACTCGTCCGCGACCTCGGGTCGCGGCCTGGCGATGATCGCGGCAGTCAGCGAGAGCTGGGGCGTACGACCGGGCGACGACTGCGGAAAGGTCGTCTGGTTCACCTTGCCGGCGCCCTCCTTCGTCGCCGCTCTGCCTCCTCTCCCGGTGTACGGGTCGACGACCGACGGCCCGTTCGGCTCCGGTCTCGGCATCACCGTGGAGACCGTGACGGCGCCCGCGCGGGCCCGTTCGGCCGTCGTCGGCTGACCTGCCGGGCGGTGTGCCGCACCCGGGCCCCGCCCGGTACGCGCGCGCCCGCCCTTTGGCGGCCGGCGCGCTCGTGCCGCACCCGGCCGCCCTCAGGCCGTCACACTCCCGCTGTGGCGGCCGGAAGACTCGTCCCGGTCCGGGCGGTGGCCCGTCAGGCCAGCGCGGCGAGCGGGTCGTCGAGTACGGGCTGCCAGGCGAGTTCGGCCGCGCCCACCAGGCTGTTGTGGGCCAGGGTGCAGGAGAGGATCGGTACGCTGCCGCTGCGCCCCCACAGACTGCGGTCGGCGACCACCGCGCGCAGCCGTTCCGGGTCGGCCTCCAGCAGGTCCCGGTGCAGACCTCCGAGGATGATGCGGTCCGGGTTGAGGATGTTGACCAGTCCGGCCAGGCCCAGGCCGAGCCGGTCGATCAGCGCTTCGGCGGCCAACCGCACGGCGGGGTCGGCGTGTTCGGTGCGCAGCAGGTCACCGGCCTGCTTGAGGAGCGACTCCTCGGGGCCGGGCGTCCGGCGTGCCGCCGTGAGGAAGGCGAGGGGGTCCGTCTCGACGTCCAGGCAGCCGCGTCCGCCGCAGTGGCAGGGGCGGCCCTCGGGGTGCACGGTGAGGTGGCCGACTTCGAGGGCGAGGCCCGAACTCCCGGTGTGCAGGCGGCCGTCCAGCACGAGGGCGCCGCCGACGCCCCGGTGGCCGGTGGCCACGCAGAGCAGGTGCTGGGCGCCGCGTCCGGCGCCGTGCCGGTGTTCGGCGAGGGCGACCAGGTTGACGTCGTTCCCGGTGAAGGCGGGTCCGGCGATGCCGGCGGCCCGTACCCGGGCGGCGAAGATCTCCCGTACCGGAGCGCCGGCGGGCCAGGCCAGGTGCATGGGGTTGAGTGCGGTCCCCTCGGGTTCGGCGACCGCCGAGGGGACGGCGAGTCCCGCACCGACGCACCGCAGCCCGGTCTCGCGCAGCAGCTGCGCGCCCGCCTCGACGACCTCGCCCAGCACCTGGGCGGGGTCCGCCATGACGGTGACGCACCCCGGCGCGGTGGCCACGATCCTGCCGCCGAGCCCGACCAGCGCGGCGCGGAAGCCGTCGGAGTGAACCTGGGCGGCGAGGGTGACGGGCCCGTCGTCCCGGACGGACAGCCGGTGGGAGGGGCGGCCCTGCGAACCGGCGGCGGAGCCCGGGCTGGAGTCGACCCTGATGAGTCCCAGCGCTTCCAGCTCAGCGGCCACGGCGCCCGCGGTGGCACGGGTGACGCCCAGTTCGGAGGTGAGCACGGCACGCGTGGGCGCGCGGCCGGTGTGTACCAGCTCCAGGGCGGGGCCGAGGGCGCTGCGGCCCCTCTCCAGCTTCGTCCGCGTGGTGGTCGACTTGCCGTTCATGGGGGCGAGTCTCCCATGGCCCCGGACCGCCGCCGACGCCCCGGCACCGCGCACCGGCCGCCCGTCGGCCACGGCGGCCGGGGGCCTTGCGTACGTGGTCGGGGCGCCCCTATGCTGCCTTTGTGCCGCAATTAAACAAATTGCGGACGGCGCTGCCCGGAGGCCGTGGCCAGGACACGGCCGGACTGGGGCCGGCCAACACCTTTCCCGTCGCGGTCGGCCGGCCGGGCGCACTGGCCGGGCCGACCGGAGTGGCCGCCGCCTCCACCT
>NZ_KL585422.1:36797-37016 GCF_000721935.1 Streptomyces sp. NRRL WC-3549 | reverse complement strand
AGATGTGTATAAGAGACAGCCGTGGCGCTCACCACGCCTGCGCTGCTCGCCGCGGTCGCGGCCGTGCCGGCCTACGCGGCCCGCGCGGCGCACCCGCCGGCGGACGAGCAGTAGTCAGGCGTACTCCACTCCACTCCCCCGGCGCGGGACGGAGGCATCGGCATCGGCCGGCCAGGGTGAGCGGGGAGCTGAACCAGCGGCTGACGAAGCGCCCGGGGG
>NZ_KL585422.1:32169-36562 GCF_000721935.1 Streptomyces sp. NRRL WC-3549 | reverse complement strand
CCCGCCGGTCACCGGCCCGCACCCCGGGGACGGCCCTCCGCCGGGGAGTACCCCTTCGATCGGAGGCGGGACGCGTCCGCGGGTGACACGGCGTCAGGGACGCCCGTCGCCGGTCCTCCGGGGAGCCGCCACCCCCGGGACGGCGGGCAGACCGACCGACCGGGCGAGATCGTGGGCGGCCTGCCGGAAGAAGGCGTCCCGCGCCCCGACGACCCCGTGGAACTGGCCGAAGACCTCGAAGGAGATCAGGCCGAAGAGCTGGGCCCAGGCCGCGATGAGGGCCGCCATGACGGCGGGTGGCAGGTCGGGAGCCAGGTCCGCCGCCATGCGCTCGGTCTCGGGGCGCAGTTCGTCCGAGGTCTTCGGCACGGCGAGGCCGTCGGTCAGGACCGCGTCGCGGGCCAGGCCGATGAGGACGAAGCCGACCCGGGAGGCCGGACCGACGGTGTCCTGCGGTGCGCTGTAGCCGGGAACGGGTGAGCCGTAGATCAGCGCGTACTCGTGGGGGTGGGCCAGCGCCCATTCCCGTACGGCGCAGGCGACCGCGGTCCAGCGGGCGGCGTGCGGGCCGGTGGACCCCCGGGGGGTCGCGCGGGCGGCTTCGGCCGCCTCACCCACCGCGTCGTAGGCGTCGATGATGAGCGCCGTGAGCAGGTCGTCGCGGCTGGGGAAATACCGGTACAGGGCGGAGGAGGCCATGCCGAGCTCGCGGGCGACGGCGCGCAGGGAGAGCTTGGCGGCTCCGTCCGCGGCGAGTTGCCGCCTCGCCTCCTCCTTGATGGCGGCGGTGACCTCGATGCGGGCGCGTTCTCTGGCTCCTCGGATGGCGCTCATGGGCCTCAGTCTGCCACGGGATCAGATCACCGACCAACAACGAGAGCAGTGCTCTTGCTTTGGATCAGCACTCTCGTGCACACTGATCTCAAGCGAGAGCACTGCTCTCTCAATGGACTACCGGTGGGGGCCACCATGTCGCAGCCGTACTACCTTCGGGGCAGCGCGTTCAACGTCCGGATGAACAGCCTCGTGGGATGGCTCGCCCGCCACGGGATCAGCCTGATGGGCACCGCGGAGATGTCGGTGCGGGGCCGCAGGAGCGGGCAGATGCAGCGCATCCCCGTGAACCCGCACACCCACCGGGGCACGCAGTACCTCGTCTCCGCGCGCGGCCACTCCCAGTGGGTGCGCAACATGCGGGTGGCGGGCGGTGGAGAGCTCAGAGTGGGCCGGAAGGCCCGTGCGTTCACCGCGCAGGAGATCGCGGACGACGCGCAGAAGGCGCAGGTCCTGCGTGCCTACCTGGAGCGGTGGGGCTGGGAGGTCGACCAGTACTTCCAGGGCGTCACCGCGAAGTCCACCGACTCCGAGCTCCTGGCGGCCTGTCCCGACCACCCGGTCTTCCGGATCACGGTCACGGGCTGAGGCCCCCGGCCCCGTGCCCGGCCGGCAGCGAGCCGGACCGGGCCGCGTCCGCGGGCGGGAAGGGCGACGGCCGGCCCCGTCACCGTCGGCGGGGTGGCTGGGCCGGTGCGGGTGCGCGGGCGCCGTCGCGGCCGAGAGGGCCAGGGGGTGGCCGCCGGCCCGGCCCCTCGACGAGCCGGTCAGCCGGCCGCGGCGCCCGGTCGCCGTACCCGGGCGCGGCTGCCGTACCAGCTCCGCGAGCGAGGTGGTCCCCCGGGTGATCCCCGCGAAGGCGTTCCAGGCCGGGCGGAAACCCGACAGGACCGCGTGCAGGAGGCCGGGACGGCGCTCGAAGAGCTGCAGCATGCGGCGGCCGACGCCCATCTCGACGCCCAGGCCCGCCTTGATCGCGAACGCGTAGTTGAGCGCCTGGCGCCGGGCGTCGACCGCGTCGTGCGACTCCGCGATCCGCACCGCCCACTCACCCGCGAGCCGTCCGGACCGCAGGGCGAAGGAGATGCCCTCCCGGGTCCACGGCTCCAGCAGACCGGCCGCGTCCCCGCAGACCACCACACGCCCGCGGGAGAGTGGCGAGTCCTCGCTGCGGCACCGCGTCAGATGGCCCGAGGAGATCTTCGGCTCGAAGCCGGCGAGTCCCAGCCGGCCGATGAAGTCCTCCAGATACCGCTTCGTCCCCGCACCGTCGCCGCGCGCGGCGATGACTCCGACGGTCAGGGTGTCGCCCTTGGGGAAGACCCAGCCGTAACTGCCGGGAATGGGGCCCCAGTCGATGAGGACCCGGCCCGCCCAGTCCTCCGCGACCGTCTCCGGGACCGGGATTTCCGCTTCCAGGCCGAGGTCCACCTGGTCGAGCTTCACCCCGACGTGTGCCCCTATGCGGCCGGCACTGCCGTCGGCGCCGACGACCGCCCTGGCCAGGACCGTCTCCCCGTCGGCCAGCACGACCGCGACCGTACGCCGGTCGGGCACCGCGGGGCCGTGCTGCTCGACACGCGAGACCGACGCGCCGGTGCGCAGTTCCGCGCCGGCCTTCTGCGCCTCCTCGACCAGACCCGCGTCGAACTCGGGCCGGTTGATCAGGCCGAAGAGCATCCGCTTGGAGCGGCGGGTGCGGGACAGCTTCCCGTTGAGGGAGAAGGTCACCGCGTGGATCCGGTCCTTCAGGGGGAGTTCGAACCCCGGGGGCAGGGAGTCCCGGGAGAATCCGATGATGCCGCCGCCACAGGTCTTGTACCGGGGGATCTCCGCCTTCTCCAGCAGCAGGACCCGGCGGCCTGCGACGGCCGCCGCGTACGCCGCGGAAGCTCCGGCCGGACCCGCGCCGACCACGACGACGTCCCATACCGACGACGACTCTTCCGGCTCACGTCCGGCGTCTGCGTTCTCGCTGCTCACGATGTGCTTCTGCTCCCGATCCCGACCAGTGGCCCCAGTTGCTCACGGCATCCTACGGCGCGTCGTGGCCGAATCCCGCTGTGGGAGGATCGGCCATGAATTCGTCGTACACGCAACGCCGCGTCCACGGCGTCGCCCACGGTTGCCTACACACCGCGCCACAGTCCTAACGTCGCACCCACCAGGAGCGTGCCCATGACCGCCCGTCCGATTTCCGAGACCGTTGCCTCGCTGATGCCCCGTGCGAAGGCGGAGCTGGCCGAGTTGGTGGCCTTCCGGTCGGTGGCGGACCCCGCGCAGTTCCCCCCGAGCGAGTGCGAGGCGGCGGCCGACTGGGTCGCCGACGCGCTGCGCGCCGAGGACTTCCAGGACGTCGCCCTCCTCGACACCCCCGACGGCACCCGGTCGGTGTACGGCTTCCTGCCCGGCCCCGCCGGCGCCCCGACGGTGCTGCTCTACGCGCACTACGACGTGCAGCCGCCGCTCGACGAGTCGGCCTGGATCTCCCCGCCGTTCGAGCTCACCGAGCGCGACGGCCGCTGGTTCGGCCGCGGCGCGGCGGACTGCAAGGGCGGCTTCATCATGCACCTCCTCGCACTGCGCGCCCTCAAGGCGAACGGTGGCGTCCCGGTCTCCGTCAAGGTGATCGCCGAAGGTTCGGAGGAGCAGGGCACGGGCGGTCTGGAGCGGTACGCGGAGGCGCACCCGGAACTGCTCGCCGCGGACACGATCGTCATCGGTGACGCCGGCAACTTCCGGGTGGGCCTGCCCACCGTCACCACCACCCTCCGGGGCATGACCATGCTGCGGGTGCAGCTGGACACCCTCGAAGGCAACCTGCACTCCGGGCTGTTCGGCGGAGCCGCCCCGGACGCCCTGGCCGCGATGATCCAGCTGCTCGCGTCGCTGCGCGCCGAGGACGGGACGACGACGGTCGACGGGCTCGCGACGGACGAGACGTGGGACGGTCTGCAGTACCCGGAGGACGAGTTCCGTACGGACGCCAAGGTGCTCGACGGGGTGGGGCTCATCGGCACGGGCACGGTCGCCGACCGGATCTGGGCCCGGCCCGCGGTGACCGTCATCGGCATCGACTGCCCTCCGGTCGTGGGGGCCACGCCGTCCGTGCAGGCGACCGCCCGGGCGCAGATCAGCCTGCGGGTGCCGCCGGGCCAGGACGCCGCCGAGGCGACGAAGCTGCTGACCGCGCACCTTCGGGAACACACCCCGTGGGGCGCCCGGCTGACGGTGGAACAGGTCGGTCAGGGCCAGCCGTTCCGCGCCGACGTCAGCAGCCCGGCGTACACGTCGATGGCCGAGGCCATGCGGGCCGCCTACCCGGGCCAGGAGATGCAGTCGTCCGGCATGGGCGGCTCCATCCCGCTCTGCAACACCCTCGCCGCGCTGTACCCGGAGGCGGAGATCCTGCTGATCGGACTGAGCGAGCCTGAGGCGCAGATCCACGCGGTGAACGAGAGCGTGTCCCCCGAGGAGCTGGAGCGGCTCTCGGTCGCCGAGGCCCTGTTCCTGCGCAACTACGCGGAGTCGAAGGCCTGAGGGCCGCGGGGACGGCCGC
>NZ_KL585422.1:30607-31975 GCF_000721935.1 Streptomyces sp. NRRL WC-3549 | reverse complement strand
CGCGGTCTGCCTTGCCAGCCCGCGCAGAGATGTGTATAAGAGACAGGACTCGTCGAGGCGCCCGCAGCGGGCGGCCGGGTCGCCCGGGGCGGCCTTCTCAGCCCACCGGGACCCCGGCCTCCAGGTTCAGCACGGCGCCCCGCTCCCGCGCCCGCAGCGCCCAGCGCAGCCGCTCGTAACGGGTGGGCGGCAGCAGGGAGGCCGCCTCCTCCTCCGTGACGAACCGCCAGCCGCGCAGTTCGGAGACGGGAAGCAGCAGCCGCGCGGCGTCCGGAGGGCTCAGGCGTCCCCCGTCGAAGAGGAACCGCAGGCCGCCGTACCCGGGCGGTTCGGGCGCCTCCCAGTCGACCACGAGCAGCTTCGGAGCGGTGGCGAGGGTGATGCCCAGCTCCTCGGCCACCTCCCTGATCCCGGCCTCCGCGGGTGCCTCCCCCGGCTCCACGACTCCGCCGGGGACCTCCCAGCCGGGTTTGTACGTCGGGTCGACGAGCAGGACCCGGTCCTGCTCGTCGAAGAGCAGGACGCCCGAGGCGACGGTCTCGGCCCGCGGCTGGGGGCTCTGGACGATGCCGCACTCCCTGGCCTCGCCGGTGCGCACGGCCTCGGCTATCCGCTCGGCCGTCTCGTACGGGGTGAGGGCGCTGGTGTCGATGGTGAGCGCGTCGCCGGTGATCCAGGCCAGCGCCTCCCGGTAGGGCGCGATGTGGTCGTAGGCCCAGCCGCCCCCTCCGCTGTGCGGGGGGCCGCCGGCGGCCCTCTCCCGGTCGGCCATCCGCTGCCGCAGTATCGTTTCCTCAGGCGAGAGCAGTACATGGCGCACCGGGATGCGCCGGGAGGCGAGCCCTCCGAAGATCTCGTCGCGGTACTCCTGGCGCAGGAGTGTCATCGGGACGACGAGGACCCCGGGGAGCTCGGCGAGGAGCGCGGCGGCCGTGTCCACCACCAGGCGCCGCCACATCGGCAGGTCCTGGAAGTCGGTGATGTCGGCGAGTCTCTTCTGGGGCAGCAGACGGCACAGGTGCTCGCCGGTCGCCTCGGGATCGTAGAAGGTGCTGTTCGGGATCAGGTCGATCAGTTCGTTCGCGGTGCTGGTCTTGCCCGCACCGAACGCACCGTTGATCCAGACGATCACGGGTCCCCCTCATCCGTAGCCCACTGTGGCTTGCCCGCAACACCCCGCTGCGGAAACCCCGTCGAGGCGGAGTCGTTGCCTCCGCGGGGGTCCGGCGCCGCCGGGGACGTCCACTGTACGAGCCCCGGCCCGCACCGGCGGAGGGGTTCGCAGGCGGGGCGGGAGGGGCCGGGCGGGCCGAGGGGCTACTGCGCCGCCACCGCCCGTACGCCGTTGCTCCCGGCCGACGGGAGCTC
>NZ_KL585422.1:28741-30297 GCF_000721935.1 Streptomyces sp. NRRL WC-3549 | reverse complement strand
CCCCCCCGCCGCCGATCACGGCGATGTCGATCTCGACCAGGGTGGCGGTGGCGGCGATGCCCGCGGCGAGGGCCTGGGCCGCCCTCTCGTACGAGGCGACGGCCACCGGGTCGCCCGCTCGCGCGGAGGCGGCCACCGCCGCCGCCGTCGTGTCGCCGTCCGGACCGGGGCGCCAGCCGTGCTCCAGGGCCCGCCGGGCGATGTTCGGGCCGCTGGCCAGCCGCTCGACGCAGCCGCGGGCGCCGCACGGGCAGAGGTCGCCGTCCAGGTCGACGCTGATGTGGCCGATGTGACCGGCGTTGCCGGTGGGGCCCGGGTGGAACCTACCGCCCAGGACCAGGCCGCCCCCGACGCCGGTGGAGACCACCATGCACAGGGCGTTGTCGTAGCCGCGCGCCGCGCCGAGCCAGTGCTCCGCCGCCGTCATCGCCACCCCGTCACCGACCAGCACGACCGGCAGGCGGCCCGTCACCGCGGCGACCCGCTCCACCAGCGGGACACCTCGCCAGCCGGGGACGTTGACCGGGCTGACCGTGCCCGCCGACGCGTCGACGGGCCCCGCGCTGCCGATACCGAGGGCCCGCACCCCGGGCCACAGGGGGGAGGACGTCAGCTCGGCCAGGACGTCGTCCACCGCGCCCATCACCGAGTCGGCGTCCTCCCGGGCGGGCGTCGCCCTGCGGGCCCGTACGAGCAGGGCTCCGGTGCGGTCCACCAATGCGCCGGCGATCTTGGTGCCGCCGATGTCCAGGGCGGCGACGAGGTCGGTTTGCATCGGTGCGGCTCTCCGGAGGGGGTGGGTGGCGGGGTCTGCGGCTTCGGTCGGTGCTCCTCCCAGTCTCCCCCGCCATGACAACGTTGTCCAGGGCCTATGCTCGACGCCACAGCCTCCGGCGCCCCTCCGCACCCCGCGCGGGGGTCCGGAGCGCCCCCGCCTCCGACGACAGGACAGCGCACCGTGGCCGAGACCGCCCGTCATCCCGAGCCCCGTTACGGCACCAGGCCGACCATGAAGGACGTGGCCGCCCGCGCCGGAGTGGGCCTCAAGACGGTCTCCCGGGTGGTGAACAGCGAGCCCGGCGTCACACCCGACACCGAACGCCGCGTGCAGGAGGCGATCGACGCACTCGGCTTCCGCCGCAACGACAGCGCACGCGTGCTGCGCAAGGGCCGCACCGCCTCCATCGGGCTCGTCCTGGAAGACCTCGCGGACCCGTTCTACGGCCCGCTGAGCCGCGCCGTGGAAGAGGTGGCCCGCGCACACGGGGCACTGCTGATCAACGGCTCCAGCGCCGAGGACCCCGAACGTGAGCAGGAGCTCGTCCTGGCCCTCTGCGCACGCCGGGTGGACGGGCTCATCGTGATCCCGGCGGGCGACGACCACCGCTATCTGGAACCCGAGATGAGGGCGGGCGTCGCCACCGTGTTCGTCGACCGCCCGGCGGGCCGGATCGACGCGGACATGGTGCTCTCGGACAGCTTCGGGGGCGCCCGCGAGGGGGTCGCCCACCTGGTGGCGCACGGCCACCGCCGGATCGGCTTCATCGGCGACCAGT
>NZ_KL585422.1:27969-28552 GCF_000721935.1 Streptomyces sp. NRRL WC-3549 | reverse complement strand
GCCTTGCCAGCCCGCTCAGAGATGTGTATAAGAGACAGCGATGGCCGACGCCGGGATCACCGTCGAGGACGACTGGGTCTCGCTCGGCCCGACCGAGCCCGCCCGTGTCCGGGCCGCCGCCGAGACCATGCTGGCGGGCCCCGAGCCGGTGACCGCGCTCTTCGCGGGCAACAACCGGGTGACGGTGACCGTCGTCCGCGTCCTCGCGGAGTGCGAGCGCCGCATCGCCCTCGTCGGCTTCGACGACATCGAACTGGCCGACCTGCTCGGCATCACCGTGGTCTCCCAGGACGCCGCCGCGGTGGGCCGCATCGCCGCGGAACACCTGTTCCGCCGCCTCGACGGGGCCGGGCACCCGCCGGCCAGGGTGGTGCTGCCGGCCCGGCTCGTCGCCCGGGGCTCGGGCGAGCTCCCGCCCGCCTGAACCCCCTGGCCCTACGGCGCCGTCACCGTGAGGCCGCCCCGGCGGGGCGAGGCGAAGCCGTCGAGGTCGGCCCGGGTGAGACCGGTGAGCCGGGCGACCTCCGCGCTGTCCAGGGCCCCGCAGTCGACGCCGCGCAGCAGATAGCCGCTGAGGGCCTTG
>NZ_KL585422.1:26435-27693 GCF_000721935.1 Streptomyces sp. NRRL WC-3549 | reverse complement strand
CTGCCTTGCCAGCCCGCTCAGAGATGTGTATAAGAGACAGTTCCAGGCCCTCGCGGTAGAAGGTGTACACGGCCGCGTAGCGGGTGGGCAGGTGCCCGGGGTGCATGTCCCAGCCCTGGTAGTAGGCGCGGGCCAGCGCCCGCCGGGTGAGGCCGTAGTGCAGCCGCCACGCGTCGTGGACCTGTCGGGCGGAGCCGACGGGCAGGACGTTGGTGGAGCCGTCGCAGACCCGTACGCCGGTGCCTGCGGCGGCGACCTGCATGACCGCCTTCGCGTGGTCGGCGGCCGGGTGGTCGCTCGCCTGGTGGGCGGGGCTGACGCCGACGCAGGCGCTGTAGTCGAAGGTCCCGTAGTGCAGGCCGGTCGCGCGGCCCTCGGCGGCGCCGATCATGCGGGCCACGGCGGCGGTGCCGTCGGCGGCGAGGATCGACTGGCTGGTCTCGATCTGGATCTCGAAGCCGATCCGTCCGGACGGCAGCCCGTGGGCGTCCTCGAAGGCCTCCAGCAGCCGCACGAAAGCGGTGACCTGCTCCGGGTAGGTCACCTTGGGCAGGGTCAGCACCAGCCCGTCGGGCAGACCTCCGGCCCGCATCAGGCCGGTGAGGAAGATGTCCGTGGTGCGGATTCCCCGGTCCCGTACGCCGGCCTCCATGCACTTCATACGGATGCCCGTGTACGGGGCGGCGGTCCCGTCGGCGTACGCCTCGGCGACCAGTCGTGCGGCACGGGCCGCCGCCTCGTCCTCCTCGGCGTCCGGGCGCAACCCGTAGCCGTCCTCGAAGTCGATGCGCAGGTCCTCCACCGGTTCCCGCTCCAGCTTGGCGCGTACGCGGTCGTGCACGGCCTCGGCGAGTTCCCCCGGGACGGACAGGACCTCGGCGAGCGCGGCGGCGTCCGGGGCGTGTGCGTCGAGCGCGGCCAGCGCCCGGTCGCCCCAGGAGCGCGGGGTCCCGGCCTCGAAGGCGTCGGCGGGGACGTAGACGGTGTGGACGGGTTGGCGGGTGCCGGGGTCCCCCGGGTACCGCCGGGCGAGTTCGGCGTCCACGGCGGTGAGGGAGGCGCCGATCTCCTTGCCGACCGTACCGGCGAGGCTCGTCGCCACCTGCTCCTGCTGACCCATGACCATGCCCTCCACCTGCTCAAGGTTTCCACTTGCCGGAATGAATCATCCGCATGGTGAAGTTATAAGTCCCCGCTCCGGGCGTCAACGGTGACCGGGAACGGCCCGGGGCCGCGTGGTGCGAACACCACGCGGCCC
>NZ_KL585422.1:25916-26200 GCF_000721935.1 Streptomyces sp. NRRL WC-3549 | reverse complement strand
CCCGGGGCCGTTCGGAATCGGTGACGGCTTCCGCCGGATCAGCCCTTGCGGGAGTTGATCTCGTCGGTGAGCTGGGGGACGACGGCGAAGAGGTCGCCGACGACGCCGTAGTCGACGAGGTCGAAGATGGGGGCTTCGGCGTCCTTGTTGACCGCGACGATGGTCTTGGAGGTCTGCATGCCGGCGCGGTGCTGGATGGCGCCGGAGATGCCGGAGGCGATGTAGAGCTGGGGCGAGACGGACTTGCCGGTCTGGCCGACCTGGCTGGTGGGCGGGTACCAGCC
>NZ_KL585422.1:12647-25701 GCF_000721935.1 Streptomyces sp. NRRL WC-3549 | reverse complement strand
GTCCACGGCGGCGCGGGAGGCGCCCACGGCCGCGCCGAGGGAGTCGGCGAGGGCTTCGATGACCGCGAAGTTCTCCGCGCCGTTGACGCCGCGGCCGCCGGAGACGACGATCGCGGCCTCGGTGAGTTCCGGGCGTCCGGTGGACTCGCGCGGGGTGCGGGAGACGATCTTGGTACCGGTGGCGTTCTCGGAGAACGTCACGTCCAGTGCCTCGACCGCGCCCGCCGCGGGGGCGGGCTCCACCGCGGCCGAGTTCGGCTTGACGGTGATGACGGGGGTGCCCTTGGAGACGCGGGACTTGGTGGTGTAGGAGGCGGCGAACGCGGACTGCGTCGCGACCGGGCCCTGGTCACCGGCCTCCAGGTCGACGGCGTCGGTGATGACGCCGGAGCCGGTACGGAGCGCGAGGCGGGCCGCGATCTCCTTGGCCTCCGCGGAGGAGGGCAGCAGCACGGCGGCCGGGGACACCGCGTCGTGGGCGGCCTGGAGGGCGTCGACCTTCGGGACGACGAGGTAGTCGGCGAACTCCGGCGCGTCGGCGGTCAGGACCCTGACCGCACCGTGCTCGGCGAGCACGGCGGCCGTGTCGGCGGCACCGCTGCCCAGAGCGACGGCGACGGGCTCACCGATACGGCGGGCCAGCGTCAGCAGCTCCAGCGTGGGCTTGCGGACGGCACCGTCCACGTGGTCGACATAGACGAGTACTTCAGCCATGGGACTTCAATCTCCTGCGTGCGAGGTGAGCGGGGGCGGTAGAGGGGACAGCCGGGGCCCGGAAGAAGGTCCCGGCCCGCCAGGGGGCCGGACGAACCTTCCGTCCTGCGGGGGTCAGATGAACTTCTGGCCCGCGAGGTACTCGGCCAGCTGCTTGCCGCCCTCGCCCTCGTCCTTGACGATCGTGCCCGCCGTGCGGGCCGGACGCTCGGCGGCCGAGTCCACGGCCGTCCAGGAACCCTCCAGGCCGACCTCGTCCGCCTCGATCCCCAGATCGTCCAGATCCAGCGACTGCACCGGCTTCTTCTTCGCCGCCATGATCCCCTTGAACGACGGGTAACGCGCCTCCCCCGACTGGTCCGTCACCGAGACCACCGCCGGCAGGGACGCCTCCAGCTGCTCACTGGCACTGTCACCGTCGCGGCGGCCCCTGACCGTGCCGTCCTCGACCGACACCTCGGACAGCAGCGTGACCTGCGGGACACCCAGACGCTCCGCCAGCAGCGCCGGCAGGACACCCATGACACCGTCGGTCGAGGCCATGCCGCACACGACCAGGTCGTAACCGGTCTTCTCGACCGCCTTGGCCAGCACCAGCGACGTCCCGATCACATCCGTACCGTGCAGATCGTCGTCCTCGACGTGGACGGCCTTGTCGGCACCCATCGACAGCGCCTTGCGCAACGCGTCCTTGGCGTCCTCCGGACCCACCGTCAGCACGGTGATCTCCGCGTCGTCCGCCTCATCGGCGATCTGCAGCGCCTGCTCGACCGCGTACTCGTCCAGCTCCGACAGCAGACCGTCCACATCGTCCCGGTCCAGGGTCAGATCATCGGCGAAGTGCCGGTCGCCGGTGGCGTCGGGCACGTACTTCACACAGACAACGATCCTCAAGCTCACGCCGGCTCTCCTACTGCATCGTCATTTCTGGGCTGCCTTGTTGCACGCAGCATAGGCGCCTTTTGGGGCGGTTTCCGGTCGGGTCGACCGATGCGCCAAGCGAAATATTACTCGCCAGTACAACCACTGTTTTACCCATGAGCAAGCGCTTGGAACTGTGACCTTGCCAACGCGCCCGGTTCGTCCGCGCCTGCTCGCTTTCAGTCTCGCAGAGCCGTGAACCGGCCTTGGTGGTAGACCAGCGGCCTGCCGTCTTCCGGCGGTTCGCCGAGGACCACCTCGGCGATCACGACCCGGTGGTCCCCGGCCGGGACCCGGGCCACCACGCGGCAGATCAGCCAGGCCACCACACCCCCGAGGAGGGGCACGCCCTCCGGCCCGGCACGCCAGTCGGTGGACGGCCCGAACCGGTCGGCCCCGCTGCGGGCGAACGTGGCTGCCAGCTCCTCCTGGTCCTCGCCGAGCAGGTGCACGCCGACGTACTCGGTCTCCGCCAGCACCGGCCAGCTGGACGAGGAGGTACCCACGCCGAAGGAGACCAGCGGAGGATCGGCGGCGACGGAGCTGAGCGACGTGGCGGTGAAGCCCACCGGGCGCTCACCGGCCGCGGTGATCACCGCGACACCGGCGGCGTGCCGGCGGAAGACGGAGCGCAGCAGCTCGGGGGATGCCGTCCGGGGTGTACCGGTGGAGGCCGTCATGCGGGAGTCCTTCTTCGAGGGGGCGGCGTACGGTCGGGGGGGGTTCCTCAGGCGCCCGGACAGCGCGCGTCGGCGTGGCGCACGAGGTCCGCGTGGTTCCGGCCGTGAAGAGGGAGTGCTGGCGGCATGACGTCAGACTGGTGATGCGTGGTGGGTACCGTCAAGCCCCGTTCCACCAGGTGGGAGATGTGTCACGACCCGTCACATCGCCTGCCCCAGAGCGGCGACGACATCGGCCGTACGCGGCGTTCCCGTCGCCCGGCGCGCCACACGGCCCCGCGCGTCGAGCACCAGGACGGTCGGGGTACGGCTGATCCGGAGCCGGCGTACCAACGTGAGATGCGCCTCGGCGTCGATCTCGATGTGGGCCACCCCGTCGATCATTCCGGCCACCTGCGCCAGCACCCGCCGGGTGGCCCGGCAGGGCTGGCAGAACGCGGTCGAGAACTGCACGAGCGTCGCGCGTTCCCCCAACTCCGCGCCGAGTTGGGCCGCGTCCAGTGTCCCGGCAGCCGTTCGCCCGTCCATTCCGCTCCCCTTCCGAGCTCTCCGCACACAGGGTCAGCGCCACGCCGGCGCCTCGCATTCCCGGGGGATTCACGTGACGAGAATCTCCCGCCGAGGCCCCTGTGGGACTGGCCACCGCGTCGCGCATGGGGCACGATCGGCCCAATGCCGAAAACCTACGGCTGCGTAACTTCCACCGGGAGAACCCTCCCGAGGCATTGAAGAAGGGTCCTCATCCAGATGGCAGAACTCGTCTATCGGCCGGTCATCGGCGCCGCTCGCACGCTGTTCAAGGCGCTCGACCTGAAGATCGACACACAGGGTTCGGAGCACATCCCGAAGACCGGCGGTGCGGTGCTGGTGAGCAACCACATCAGTTATCTGGACTTCATCTTCACGGGACTCGGAGCGCTGCCTCAGAAGCGGCTGGTCCGCTTCATGGCGAAGGACTCGGTCTTCCGGCACAAGGTCTCAGGACCGCTGATGCGCGGCATGAAGCACATCCCCGTCGACCGCAGCAGGGGTGAGGACGCCTACGCGCACGCGCTCGCGTCGCTGCGCTCCGGCGAGGTCGTCGGGGTGTTCCCCGAGGCGACCATCTCCCAGTCCTTCACGCTGAAGAGCTTCAAGTCGGGTGCGGCACGACTGGCCCAGGAGGCCGGGGTCCCGCTGGTGCCCATGGCGCTCTGGGGCACCCAGCGGCTGTGGACCAAGGGCCGTCCGCGCAACTTCCGGCGCAGCCACATCCCGGTCACGATCCGCGTCGGCGAGGCCCTGGAGGCCCCCGCCGACCAGTACGCGGGCGCGATCACCCGCCGGCTGCGGGAGCGCGTGCAGGAACTCCTGGAAGCGGCGCAGCGGGCCTATCCGGTACGCCCCCGGGACGCCGGTGACACCTGGTGGGTGCCCGCCCACCTCGGCGGCACGGCCCCGACGCCCGCCGAGGTGCGCGAGCGCGGCTGACCGGCCACGGACCGGACCGGCCCCCCTCACCTGCCGACGGGGGCCGGGGCCCGGGGCGGCGGCCCGCCCCGCTCACAGGGCCGTGGGGTAGTTCCGCCACAGCGCCGGGCGGTCCGGGGCGGTCCGCAGCGCGCGGAGGATCGCCGGGTGCGCCACCGCGTGGACGCCCGGGTAGTCCACTTCGCCGTGCTCCGCACGCGGCACCCAGGCCAACCTCTCCTCGCCCAGGGAGAAGTGGGCGTCCACGCCCGGCTTGTTGCCCCGCGGGTCCTGCCGGGCCCAGCCGGTTCCGCCGGGCAGCCGTACCGCGACCAGGCCGTGGACGGCCGGATCCGCCCCGTCGTCGGTCAGCCGCTGGTAGCAGAGGCCGGCGGGGATGCCGCCTGCCCGCCACAGGGCGGCCAGCGCATGCGCCTTGGCGCAGCAGATGCCGGTGCGCGCCGCCAAGACGTCGGACGCGCGCCAGGTGACGCGCGGGTCCCCGGTGTCGGAGGAGTGCGGGATGCCGTCGCGTACGTGGGCGTAGGCGGCGGCCGCGTACGGGTACGCGTCGAGCGTCCCGGCGCCCAGGCGCCGCGCGGTCTCCCGTACGAGCGGGTGCTCGTGGTCCATGACCTCGTCGGCGACGAGATAGGCCGAGAGTTCGGGTTCCTGCTGGATCAGCTCCATGATCCTGATCGTAGATATGCGGCCGACCGAACATCGATTCGTTTTCGGTCGACCGCACAGGTCAACGATCACATTGGCCGGCCATCTCCTCCTTGAGCGCCTGCACGAACGCGTCGACGTCCTCCTCGCGGGTGTCGAACGCGCACATCCAGCGGACGTCCCCGGCCGTCTCGTCCCAGAAGTAGAACCGGAAACGCTTCTGCAGCCGTTCGGACACCTCGTGCGGCAGCCGGGCGAAGACGGCGTTGGCCTGCACGGGGTAGAGGATCTCGACCCCGTCCACCGCGCGGACGCCCTCGGCGAGCCGCTGCGCCATGGCGTTGGCGTGGCGGGCGTTGCGCAGCCAGAGGTCGCGGGCGAGCAGGGCCTCCAACTGGACCGAGACGAACCGCATCTTGGAGGCGAGCTGCATCGACAGCTTGCGCAGGTGCTTCATCGCGCGGACGGAGTCCGGCTCCAGGACGACGACGGCCTCGCCGAAGAGCGCTCCGTTCTTCGTGCCGCCGAGGGACAGGACGTCGACGCCGGCCACGGTGGTGAACGCCCGCATCGGGACGTCCAGCGACGCGGCGGCGTTGGCGATGCGCGCCCCGTCCAGATGGACCTTCATCCCACGCTCGTGGGCGTGCTCGCAGATCGCACGGACCTCGGCGGGGGTGTAGACCGTGCCCAGCTCGGTGTTCTGGGTGATCGAGACGACCTGCGGCATCGCCCGGTGCTCGTCGTCCCAGCCGTACGCCTGGCGGTCGATGAGCTCCGGCGTCAGCTTCCCGTCCGGGGTCTGGACGGTGAGCAGCTTCAGTCCGCCCACCCGCTCCGGCGCTCCGCCCTCGTCCACGTTGATGTGCGCGGACTCCGCGCAGATCACGGCACCCCAGCGGTCGGTCAGCGCCTGGAGCGCGACCACGTTGGCCCCGGTGCCGTTGAAGACGGGGAACGCCTCGGCGGTGGGACCGAAGTGGCTGTGCATGACCCGCTGGAGATGGCCGGTGTAGTCGTCCTCGCCGTAGGCGACCTGGTGGCCGCCGTTGGCCAGGGCGAGGGCCGCGAGGACCTCCGGGTGCGCTCCGGCGTAGTTGTCGCTGGCGAAACCGCGTACCTGCGGATCGTGGTGCCGTCGCGCGTCGGTCCTCACGGTTTCGGGGTCAGCCACAGGCGCTTTCCGTTCACTTCTCCGGCGGGGGTGTCCCAGACACCGGCGATGGCCTCGGCCAGCTCCTTGACGTCCGTGAATCCCGCGAACTTCGCATTCGGGCGCTCGGCGCGCATCGCGTCGTGCACCAGTGCCTTGACGACCAGGATCGCAGCCGCCGCCGTGGGGCCCGCGTCGCCCCCCGCCTTACGGAAGGCGTCACCGAGGGCGAGGGTCCACGCCTCGGCGGCGGCCTTGGACGCCGCGTAGGCGGCGTTCCCGGCGGTGGGGCGGCCGGCCCCGGCGGCGCTGATCAGCACGTAACGGCCTCGGTCGCTGCGCTGGAGCGCGTCCTGGAAGGCGAGGGAGGTGGACTGGACGGTGCGGATCAGGAGCTTCTCCAGGAAGTCCCAGTCGGCCAGGCTGGACTCCGTCAAGCCGGAGCCGCCGCGCCAGCCGCCGACGAGGTGCACCAGGCCGTCGATCCGGCCGAACTCCGCCTCGGTCCGGTCGGCCCACGCGCGGGCCGCGGCCGGGTCGAGCAGATCCACGGTCTCGCCGGTGACGGTCGCACCGCCGTGCGCGTAACGCGCCGCGTCCACCGCCTCCGCGAGCCGCTCGGGGTGTGCGTCGCAGGCGACCACGGTCGCACCCCGTTCGGCGAGCCTCAGCAGGGTGGCCCGGCCGGCCGCTCCGGCCGCTCCGGCGACCGCGACCACCGCACCTTCGAGCACGCCGCCCCCCTCGTACATGGCTGCTGTTGCGTTCATGGCCACCGCCTCCTTGGAACCTGCGCTCACGCAGCTGCCCGCCCGTTCTCCGCCGCGGTGATCCCCTTCGTGGAGGCGATCACGTGCTTCAGCTTCTTGGCGAGCGCCTCATAGAACATGCTCAGGGGAAACTCGTCCGGGAGCACCTCGTCGACGAGCTTACGCGGGGGGAGAGTGAGGTCCAGGGCGTCCGGGCCCTTGGCCCAGCGGGACCCGGGGTGCGGGGAGAGGTACCGCGCGACCAGGTCGTAGGCGGCGAACCAGTGCACCAGCTTGGGGCGGTCGATGCCGTCGCGGTAGAGCTTCTCGATCTCCGCGCAGAGCTGGTTGGTGATCTCGGGGGCGCGTGCCCAGTCGATCTTCAGCGTGTTGTCGGTCCAGCGGACCACGTCGTGCTGGTGGAGGTAGGCGAAGAGCAACTGCCCGCCGAGTCCGTCGTAGTTGCGGACCCGCTCGCCGGTGACCGGGAAGCGGAACATCCGGTCGAACAGCACGGCGTACTGGACGTCGCGGCCCTGGCTGAAGCCGTCGGCCTCCAGTTTCACGGCCTCCTTGAACGCCGTGAGGTCGCAGCGCAGCTCCTCCAGGCCGTACATCCAGAACGGCTGGCGCTGCTTGATCATGAAGGGGTCGAAGGGCAGGTCGCCGTGGCTGTGGGTGCGGTCGTGGACCATGTCCCAGAGCACGAAGGCCTGCTCGCAGCGCTCCTGGTCACCGACCAGCTCGCGGATGTCCTCGGGCAGGTCGAGGCCCAGCAGACCGACGGCGGCCTCGGTCACCCGCCGGAACCGGGCGGCCTCCCGGTCGCAGAAGATGCCGCCCCAGCTGAACCGCTCGGGCGCCTCGCGCACGGCGATGGTCTCGGGGAAGAGCACCGCGGAGTTGGTGTCGTAGCCGGACGTGAAGTCCTCGAAGGTGATGCCGCAGAACAGCGGGTTGTCGTACCGCGTCGCCTCCAGGTCGGCGAGCCACTCGGGCCAGACCATCCGCAGCACCACGGCTTCCAGGTTGCGGTCCGGGTTGCCGTTCTGCGTGTACATCGCGAAGACGACCAGGTGCTGGAGGCCGTCGACGCGGTTCCGCGCGGGCTGGAAGGCGAGCAGCGAGTCCAGGAAGTCCGGTGTACCGAAA
The DNA here is from genome assembly GCF_000721935.1 of Streptomyces sp. NRRL WC-3549. Classification (GTDB taxonomy): domain Bacteria; phylum Actinomycetota; class Actinomycetes; order Streptomycetales; family Streptomycetaceae; genus Streptomyces. The sequence goes on along the minus strand of NZ_KL585422.1, from coordinate 18,214 downwards.
CCGTCCGCGGCCCAGCGGCGCAGGTCCGAGACGAGGGCGCGGTGGTAGGCGGCGTCGTGCGGGAGCAGCGGTGAGAGCTCCTCGACCGCGGCGATCACCCGCTCGACGGTGGCGGCGGCGGTCTCCGCGGACGGGGCGCCCTCCGCGGTGAAGTCCACGGACCCGTCCTTGGACTGCCAGCGGCGGAACTCCTCGACGGCGCTCTTGAGCATCGTCCAGGCAGGGTGGTCGACCACTCTCCGGGAAGAAACTTTCGTGTCAGTCGCGGGGGTGTGCTCAAGAATTTCCGTCATGACACTTCCTTCACGGGAGAACCTGGCATCACGGTCACCGTATCCATGGGTCACTCGATCGGACAAGTGGGGCTCCGAAAATTATCCGGCCACACCTCATCTTCACCGCGTTTTTTCCTGCCACACCTCTTCGGTACAACTTCTTCCACCGTAGGCATCGCAGATCCGTCGCGCTGTGCACGAGAACTGGTTGTCTGGGCAGGAGTAACGCCCGGCAGCCGCCGACAGGCGGAAGGAACGGAAGCAGGGGTGCCTTGACATTTCTCATCCTCGGCCATCGCGGGGTCATGGGCGTCGAACCGGAGAACACACTGCGGTCGTTCGCGCACGCCGAGCGGGCCGGCATGGACGCCGTGGAGCTGGACCTGCATCTGAGCAAGGACGGCGCGCTCGTGGTGATGCACGACGCGGACGTGGACCGCACGACCGACGGCAGCGGGCCGATCGCGGAGAAGACCCTCGCGGAACTCCGCACGCTCGACGCCGGCCAGGGCGAGCGCGTCCCGGTCTTCGAGGAGGTGCTCGACGCGGTCGGCTCCCCCGTGCAGGCGGAGATCAAGGACGTGGCGGCGGCACGCGCGCTGGCCGAGGTGATACTCCGGCGCGGCCTCGTCGAGCGGGTCGAGGTGTCCTCGTTCCACGACGAGGCGGTCGCCGAGACCGCGCGGCTGGTGCCCGGGGTGCGCACGGTGCTCATCGCGAGCCGCTGGGGCGGCGACGTCGTGGAGCGGGCGAAGGCGGCGGGAGCGGCCACGCTGGCGCTGAACATCCGCCGCCTCACCCTGGAGGTGGTCGAGCAGGCGCACGCGGAGGGCCTGAAGGTGATCGGCTGGGTGGTGAACACCCCGCAGCACCTGCGGCTGGCCCACGCGCTGGGCCTGGACGGCGCGACGACCGACCATCCGGGGACCGCTCGGACGGGCCGTCCCACCTCCTGATCCCTCCCCGGCCTCGGCGGCCGGTGCGCCTTCCTCGGAGGTCAGTGCGCCTGGAGCTCCTTGACCAGCAGTTCGAAGGCGAGATCGTCGCGCTGGGGGATGCCGAAGCGTTCGTCGCCGTACGGGAAGGGGCTCATCTCTCCCGTACGGCGGTAGCCGCGTCGCTCGTACCAGGCGATCAGCTCGTCGCGGACCGAGATCACCGTCATGTGCATCTCGCTCACGCCCCAGTCCTCGCGGACCGCCCGTTCGGCCTCGGCGATCACCGCCTTGCCGAGGCCGCCGCCCTGGCTGCCGGGGTCGACCGCGAACATCCCGAAGTAGGCTGCGGAGCCCCGGTGTTCGAGCTGGCAGCAGGCGACCACGGCACCGTCGCGCTCGGCCACCATCATCCGGCCCGAGGGGGCCGAGATCACCTCGCGTACGCCCTCCGCGTCCGTCCGCCGGCCCTTCAGCAGGTCCGCCTCCGTCGTCCAGCCGACGCGGCTGGAGTCGCCGCGGTACGCGGACTGGATGAGCAGCAGGAGGGCGGGCACATCGTCCTCGGAGGCGTCGCGGAAGGTGAGCCGTGGCTGCCCGATGGCCGGTGCGGTGTCCATGATGACGTTCTCCGGGTGTGTGGTGACCGAGGGTGCCGTCCGAGAGTATCCCGGTCCCGTCCGCCGCCCGCGGCCTCGTGCGCTCCCCCTGTACGCCCGTCTCTACGCCCGTGCGCCCCGGTAGACCCGGTCCTGGCGGGGCATGGACCGGGTGACACCGGCGTCGTTCGCCGAAGGGGGGTGCGCTGTGCACGGACCGGCGTTGTCCGGCTGGCTGCTGATGGTGCTGTGCTCGGTCACGGGCGGGTACTGCCTGCTGCGCGCGCGCAGCGGCTCGAAACGGGAGCGCGGGGCCGCCCGCGCGGAGGCGGTCATGGGATTCGGCATGGCCGCCATGGCCCTGCCCGCCGCGGTGCTCACACCGCCGGACTGGTCGTGGGCGGTGTACGCCGCGGTCTTCGGCGCCGCCGCGCTGCGGACGCTCGCCAGGGCCCGGAGGGACGCTCACCACGTCCACCACCTGGTCGGTTCGCTGGCCATGGTCTACATGGCGGTGGCGATGGCCCCCGGATTCGCCGGGGCCCCGGCCGGGGGCCACGCGGCCCACGGGGCGGGCGGCGCCGCCGGAGGCCTGCCCGTGCTGACCGGGGTGCTGCTGGTCTACTACGCGCTCTACGTGCTGCGCTCGGCGGGAGGGCTGATACCCGTGACCGCCGTACCGGGGCGCGGGGGGCGGGCGCCTCTCCTGGGGGGCGCGGCCCGAGCTGGCCCTGGCCTGCAGGCTGACCATGGGGATCGCGATGTTCGCCATGCTGCTCACCCTGTGAGACGGCGGCCCCGGCCGGCCGTGTCCTGCGTCACTTGGCGCGCGTGGGCATATCGGTGGGTGGCGGGGCCCTCATAGGCTGACGCCCATGTTGGTCTCCCTCGCGCTGCTGTTGCTCGGTGCACTGGCCGCCGTCGTGGCTCCCGGCCTCATGGCCCGGGCCCGGTGGCCGGAGCGCGAGCCGGTGGTGGCGTTGTGGGTCTGGCAGTGCGTGGTGGCGGGGGTGCTGCTCTCCTTCGGGCTCTCGATGACGTTCAGCGCGGCCACCGCCTGGCAGGCGGTCCGCGGGCACGTCTTCGCGCCCGCCCCGCACGCGGTGGTCGAGGCGTACGCCCTGGGCGAGTACGGGCCGTGGTCGGCCGTCATCGCGGTGCTGCTGGCCCTGGGCGGGCTGTGGACGGCCGCCATGCTCGTCCGCGAGGTGCGGCGGGCGCGGGCGCGCCGCAGGGCGCGGCGGGCGGAACTGCTGGTCCGTTCCCCGCTGATGCCGGGTGAGGAACCGGGTTCGGGTCGCCTGGTGGTGCTGGAGGGCGAGCGGCCGGGCGCCTGGTGGCTGCCCGGAGCGGCTCCCCAGCTGGTCATCACCACCGCGGCGCTGGAGCGGCTGAAAGGACGTCAGCTCGATGCCGTGCTGGCCCATGAGCAGGGGCACGCACAGGCCCGTCACGACTGGCTGCTGCACTGCTCGTCGGCGCTCGCGACGGGTTTCCCGCAGGTGCCGGTGTTCGCCGCGTTCCGCGACGAGATGCACCGACTCGTCGAACTGGCCGCGGACGATGTGGCGTCACGGCGTTTCGGCCGCCTCACCATCGCCCTGGCCCTGGTCGAACTCAACGAGGACCGCGGGGTGTTCGGCCCCGGGTCCGCTCCGGACGCCCAGCTCCCCCTCCGGGTGAACCGCCTGCTCGCTCCGGTGGAGCGGCTCACCGCGGGCCGTCGGCTGCGGCTGACGGCGGCTGCGGCCCTGGTGCCGGTCGTACCGCTGTTGGTGGCGTTCGTCCCGGCGCTCCGCGCCCTCGGGTGACGACCTGGGGTCCGTCCGTACGCGAGGATCACTCCTCATGCACTCCCCTTCCTCGTGCCCTCCACCCCTCACCGTCTCCCGCACCGCCCTGTGTACGGGTGCGGTGTGCGCGGCGCTGTCCGCCGTCCTGCTCTCCCTGGTCGCGGCGGGATGGGCGCCTCTGGCCTCGCTGGACCGGAGCGTCGCCGTGGCGCTGCACCGCTCCGCGGTCGCCGAGCCGGGTGTGGTCCGGGTCAACCGGGTCCTGACCGACTGGGTCTGGGATCCGTGGACGATGCGCACGCTGATCGCCGTGGCGGTGGCCGCCCTGTGGTGGCGCGGTGCCCGGCTGCCCGCGGTGTGGGCCGCGGTGACCACCGTGGTCGCCGCGCTCCTCCAGCAGGGGATGAAGGCCGCCGTGGGCCGGGAACGGCCGCGGTGGCCGGACCCGGTGGACACCGCGCAGTACGCGGCCTTCCCCTCGGGTCACGCGATGACGGCCACGGTGGTCTGCGGGCTGCTCCTGTGGCTGCTGCGGCCGGCCGGTGCGGGGTCCGCCCTGTGGGGGGCCTCGGTCGCGGCGGCGGTGGTGTCGGTGGCCGGTGTGTCCTTCACCCGTCTCTACCTGGGCGTGCACTGGCTGTCCGACGTGCTGGGCGGTCTTCTGCTGGGGGCCGCCGTCGTGGCGTTCTCGGTGGCGGCGTTCTCCCTCTTCACCCGCCGTCCCGGCCGGCCGGTGCCGGGCGCCCCGGGCCCGGTCGGGGCGGCTCCGCCCTCGTGAGCCCCTTGCAGGCCCCCGTGGCCGACCCCCGCAGCCCCTTGCAGCCCCTTGCAGCCCCTTGTGGATCGTGCCGGGAGCGGCGACGATCGGCCCATGCGGAACGATCTCCCCACGCCGACCGAGGGCGTGCTCTTCGACTTCTCCGGGACGCTCTTCCGAATCGAGCCCGTCGAGTCCTGGCTGCGCGCCGTGCTGGACGCGCGGGGCACGACGGTGTCCCCGGACGACTTCGCGGCGTACGTGGAGGGGCTGACCGAGGCGGGGGCGCTCCCCGGTGGCCCGCCGCCCCGGAGCATCCCGCCGGAGCTGGCCGGGGTGTGGGGCGTCCGCGACCGGAGCGCGGACCTGCACCGGCGGGCCTACACGGGTCTGGCCCGCCAGGTGGAGCTGCCGGACCAGGCCCTGTACGACGCGCTGTACGAGCGCCATATGAGCCCGGAGGCCTGGCAGCCCTACCCGGACGCGGCCCAGGTGCTGGCCGGCCTGCGCCGGAACGGTACGGCGGTCGGAGTGGTGAGCAACATCGGCTGGGACCTGCGGCCGGTCTTCCGCGCCCACGGACTGGACGCACTGGTCGACGCCTATGTCCTCTCCTTCGAGGAGGGCGCCCAGAAGCCCGACCCGCGTCTGTTCGCGCTGGCCTGCGAGCGGCTGGGGACCGACCCGACGAAGACGGTGATGGTCGGTGACGACCGCGGCGCCGACGGGGGCGCCGCCGCACTGGGCTGCGAGGTGCGGTTCGTGGACCATCTTCCGGTGGCCGAGCGGCCTGCCGGACTCAGTTCGCTCGGGCTGGTCCCCCACCCGGCGTGAATCCACGGGCAGCGGCGCGGCCCCACCCGGCGCGCCCCGGACGGGGCGGGCTCCACAGGGGTGTGAGCGGTAGGCGCCGTGAAGGGTTCCGGGAGGAGATGTGAGAGATCTCCCGTCCCCGGGCGGCCCGGGAGCGAGCGGACCGGCCGTAGCCTGGACGCATGTCCCCGTACCCGAACGCCTCCGTTCCCGTGCGCTCCGCCTCCGTGATCAATGAAGAGATCCGCGAGTTGTGGCGGCGTTCGGGCGGACTGCTGTCCCCGGAGGACGAGAAGGAGTACCAGCGGCTGCTGGTGGAGTGGGCCGCGGCGGCGGGTACGAGCGTGCGGCCGGCCGTAGGGGCCGAAGCCGTCTGAGAGCCGCCCGTCCGAGTC
>NZ_KL585422.1:10837-12477 GCF_000721935.1 Streptomyces sp. NRRL WC-3549 | reverse complement strand
GTCCGGCGGCCGTCCGTGGGCGGTGCCGCCGGTCCGGCCGCGGACGGTTCCGGCGATCCCCCGCATCGCCGGAACCGAGGGCCACATCATGTCCCCGCCCGGCTCCCCGGTCAACGAGGATTCCGCGGGTGTCCCGCCGGGCGGAGGCCGCCCGGCGGGGCACCCGCGTCACCCGGGGTGCGGGCGCTCGCGTCAGCGGCCGAAGTACTCCGGCTGCGTCTGGACGTTGAGCTCGTCCAGCCGCACCTTCTTCGCCGGGTCCGTGCGCCGGTCGTTCAGCTTCAGGACGTCGAAGCCCTTGGCGATGTCGTTGGAGTAGATGTAGCCGTTGTAGTAGTACGCCGACCAGGGGCCGGCCGTGGTGACCGCGTCCGTGGAGACGGGGCCGCGCTCGAAGTAGGCGATCTCCTTCGGCTTCGAGGAGTTGGTGAAGTCCCACACGGAGACCCCGCCCTGGTACCAGGCCTGGACCATGATGTCCTTGCCCTTCACCGGGACGATCGACCCGTTGTGCGCGACGCAGACCTCGGTGTCGGCCTGCGGGCGGTCGATCTTGAAGTAGCTGCGGAAGACGAGCTCGCGGTGGTCGCCGCGGCCCTTGATGTCGTAGATGCCGTCGGCGCCGCGGTTCGGCCCGATCTCCTCGTTGCAGGTGGCCGCACCGCCGCCGCCGAGCTCATCGGTGAAGACGACCTTGTCGGCCGTCTGGTTGAAGGTCGCGGAGTGCCAGAACGCGAAGTTCACGTTGTCCTGCACCCGGTCGATGACCTTGGGGTGCTCCGGGTCCTTGATGGAGAACAGCAGACCGTCGCCCATGCAGGCACCCGCCGCCAGGTCCTTCGACGGCAGCACCGTGATGTCGTGGCAGCCGGTGGTCTGCGACACGCCGGGGTTGGCCGGTGCACCCGGGTTCCCGCCGTCCGGGAAGAGCACCGGGAAGTTCACGACCCGGGACTTCTCCGGCGCGTTGCGCGGCACCTTGATGACGGAGATGCCGTCGTGCGGCGGCTTGCAGTCCGGGAACGCCGCGTTGGGCGCGTACGAGGAGACGTAGATGTACACGTCCCGGCGCTCCGGGATGATCGTGTGCGTGTGCGAGCCGCAGGCGGTCTCGACGGAGGCGACGTACTTCGGGTGGCGCTTGTCGCTGATGTCGAAGACCTTCATGCCCTCCCAGGACGACTTCTCCGTGGCGGGCTGGGTGGTGCTGGAGCACGAGTCGTCGCTGCGCGAGGAGTCCGTGGACAGGAACAGCAGGTCGCCCGAGACGGAGATGTCGTTCTGCGAACCGGGACAGAGCACCTGCGCGACGGTCCTCGGCTTCTTCGGGTTGCTGATGTCGAAGATCCGGAAGCCGTCGTAGTTGCCGGTGTAGGCGTACTCGCCCTGGAAGGCCAGGTCCGTGTTGAGCCCCTGGAGCGCGTCCTTGGGGACGTTGGTGACGTGTTCGATGTTGTCGCTGTGGACGATCTCGTCCACGCCGGGTACCTCACCGCTCCTGATGGCGGCCTCGGCGTCCGTCCGGGCCTGCCGGCTCACGGATACGCCGCCGTCGGTGGTGGCGGTGTCACCGGGGTCGGGTGTCGCGGCCGCGGGTCCGGCCGTGAACAGCGTGGCGATCAGCCCGGCCGCGGCTGCCG
>NZ_KL585422.1:9738-10652 GCF_000721935.1 Streptomyces sp. NRRL WC-3549 | reverse complement strand
CCGCCCCCCGCCACTCCCAGACGTCTGCGCCGCACGCTGGTGGTGTGCAACGAGGTCACAGATTCCTCCTTGTGTCCGTCCGCTGGTGAACGGTTCCTGGACCTCGGCAGTATCGCTCGTATCATGTACACACCAACAGACGGCAACAGAGATGTCATGAAAGTTTCCGGTCAGCCCTCCGCGGAAGGGGGAGGACGGTCTGCGACACATCCGTACGGCACAGGAGGTCGACGTGTTGATACCCCCTCAGCTCGCACGCGGACGCGCAGCCGCCCTCGGTGCGCTCGCCGCCGCCGTACTGGCCCTGGGCGCCTGCGACGCGGACGGCGGCGACGGGGAGGCCCGGGCGGCGGCCACGGGCCCCGTGGTGGTGGCACCCGGCAGGCCGGGCGAACCGGCCAGGACCCTGTCCCCCGGCGAGGCGGTGAAGGCCGCCGGGAACGACAGCCCCAACTCCGCCGACTTCCGGTACGCGCGCATGATGATCGAACACCACAAGCAGGCCGTCCTCCTCACCTCGCTCGTCCCGGAACGTGCCTCCTCCGCGTCCGTGAAGCGGCTGGCGGAGCGCATCGCGGCGGGGCAGCGGCCCGAGATCGGCGCCATGGAGGGCTGGCTGACGAACCACGGCGGCGAAGGGCGCGAGGAGGAGGCGCACGACCACTCCGCCATGGCCGGGATGGCGACCGAGGCCCAGGTGGAGGAGTTGCGGGCGGCCCGGGGCGAGGAGTTCGACCGGCTGTTCCTCACGCTCATGATCGCCCATCACCAGGGGGCGGTCACCATGGCCACCGAGGCGCTGTCCGACGGCAACAACGTGCTGATCGAGGAGATGGCCGGTGACGTGCTCACCCAGCAGACCGTGGAGATCGACCGGATGCGCGCCCTGCTGACCTGACGGCCCGGCGGGCACC
>NZ_KL585422.1:9008-9507 GCF_000721935.1 Streptomyces sp. NRRL WC-3549 | reverse complement strand
GAGATGTGTATAAGAGACAGTGGGACGTCAGCTCTCGCCGAGGCGCTCGGCCTGGAGCCCGGCCGCGCCCAGCACGCTGCCCAGCAGGCCGGGGAAGAGGTCGTCCAGGTCCTCGGCCCGCAGGACGCTCATCTTCGCCGTGCCCCGGTAGACCTGGCGGATGACCCCGTTCTCCCGCAAGACGCGGAAGTGGTGGGTGCTGGTGGACTTGGAGACCGGGAGGTCGAAACGGGAGCAGGCCAGTTCGTCCCCGGCGTCCGCGAGCCGGCACACGATCCGCAGCCGCATCGGGTCGGAGAGCGCGTGGAGCACGCCCTCGACTCGGATCTCCTCACGCGAGGGATGCGCGAGTGCACGGGCGTTGGGCGTCACGGTGGCTCCCTTTCGTCCTGGACCTCCATTGTACGAGAGTCGTCGTAGCTATGCGCCGTTTCACGAGAACCGCCGTAACCGGGGGCCGCCCCGCACCGCCGCGCCAGGCTCCCGGTCAACGGCGGGC
>NZ_KL585422.1:0-8788 GCF_000721935.1 Streptomyces sp. NRRL WC-3549 | reverse complement strand
AGGTCCTCCAGCGGCAGCAGCCGCACCTCGAACCCGGCCCGGGCCAGGTCGTCCATGACCCCGGCGAGCGGGAACGTGCGGTAATACATGACGAATTCCGGGCGCCACAGCGCGTTGCGCACCCGCATGGCGGCGTCGAACCCGAGCATCGCCAGATACGCCCGCGAACCGGCCGGGGGCGGCGCGCCGACCGGGAAGACGAAGCTGCCGCCCGGCCGCAGCGAGGCGTGCACCCGGTCGAAGAGGACGGGCCGCTCCTCGGGCAGGAAGTGCCCGAACGCCCCCAGGCTCAGGGCCAGATCGAAGACGGGCCCGAAGGGCAGCGCCCTGGCGTCGGCGCGTACCCAGTCCACCGGAGGGCCGCCGTCGGCGTCGGCGAAGGCGGCGCCGGCCACGGCGAGCATGCCGGCGCTGAAGTCGACGCCGGTGACCCGCCGCCGGCACAGGCCGCGCAGGACGCCCACGCCCGCGCCGGTGCCGCAGCAGACGTCGAGCCCCCGGTCGAAGGGGCCGAGCGGCCTAAGCGTGCGGGCGACGGCGTCCAGCACCCGGTCCGGGGTCCGGTAGGGCGTCAGGTCGAACTTCGGGGCGAGCAGGTCGTATCCGCGCATCGTCGAGGAGAGCGCCTGGACGGCCAGTTCGCGGAGGGTGGGCCCCTGGGGAGTGAACATCGCGGCCCAGCCTACCGAGCGGCCCAGCCTACCGGCGGGCGGCGGGCGCGCCCGCGGGCGCCGCCCCGGACGGCCGGCGTACCGGCCGGCGCCTCCTCAGACCGCGTACCCGTACGGTTCGGGCGCCGCGACGTCACCGCCCAGCGCACGTGCCGCGTTGCGGGCGAAGTAGGGGTCGCGGAGCAGTTCCCGGCCGAGCAGCACGGCGTCCGCCTCGCCCTCGGTGAGGATCTTCTCGGCCTGCACGGGGTCGGTGATCAGTCCGACGGCGGCGACCGGGAGGTCCGTCCCGGCGCGTACCCGGGCGGCGAAGGGCACCTGGTAGTTCGGTCCGACGGGGATGCTCGCCCTGGGCGCCAGCCCGCCGGTGGAGACGTCCAGCAGGTCGACGCCGTGCGCGCGCAGTTCGCGGGCCAGCCGCACGGTGTCGTCGGCGGTCCAGCCCTCGCGCGCGTCGTCCGCGTTCTCGGTCAGCCAGTCGGTGGCGGAGACACGGAAGAACAGCGGCAGCTCCTCGGGCCAGACGGCGCGCACCGCGTCCACGACCTCCAGGGCGAGGCGCGTGCGGTTCTCGAAGGATCCGCCGTAGGAGTCGGTCCGGTGGTTGCTGTGCGGGGAGAGGAACTGGCCGATCAGGTAGCCGTGCGCGCCGTGGATCTCCGCGACCCGGAAGCCGGCCGCGAGGGCGCGGCGGGCGGCATCGGCGAAGGCGGTGACCACCTCCGCGATCTCGTCGGTGGTCAGCTCGGCGGGCACCGGGTGGCCCTCGTCGTACGGAAGGGGGCTCGGGGCGACCGTCTGCCAGCCCTCGCCGGCCGGGTCGGTGGCGGGGAGGGGCCCGCCACCGCGCCAGGGGCGGTCGTGCGACGCCTTGCGGCCCGCGTGGGCGAGCTGGATGCCCGCGACGGTGCCCTGCGCGGCGAGGAAGGCGGTGATGCGGCGGAACGCCTCCGTCTGGCGGTCGTTCCAGAGGCCGAGGTCGGCGGGGCTGATCCGGCCCTCGGGGCTGACGGCCGTGGCCTCGACCAGGATCAGGCCGGTGCCGCCCGCCGCGCGGGAGGCGTAGTGGGCGAGGTGCCAGTCGTTCGCCGTGCCGGCGTCGGGCCCGGACGGCTCCGCGCTGTACTGGCACATGGGTGCCATCCAGATGCGGTTGGGGACGGTCAGCGACCGCAGGGTGTAGGGCTCGAACAGCGCGCTCACAGGGGCTCCGCTTCCTCGGGTGCGACGGCAGGGCGGACGGCGCGGCCCCCGGACACGCCGGGCCACCACTCGTACGAGATTCACCGTACTACGAGGAACGCCGTAATACGCAACCTGCCGTACCAGCCCCTCCGCCCGCCTCTCAGCCTCCCTGGCGCAGCCGGCGCCTCAGCCGGATGTCGGTGCCGGCCTCGTACACCTGGCTCCAGCTGCGGCCCCCCTCCGAGACCCAGGTCACCTGCACGTTCGCCCCGTCCGTCCGGACGGCCTCGACCGTCATCACCCGGTGCCCGTCCCGGACGTCCCCGCGCAGCAGGTCGCGCGCCTTGACGGTGACGGGCTCCGACGGCGCCTCCTCCGCCTCCCGGGCCGCGGCGACGAGCGCCGCGGCCAGTTCCCTGGCCGCGGCCGGGGAGCAGGACCAGGAGGCACGGCCCGACGGGTCCTCGACCAGGATGCCGATCGACGGCTTGTGCCCCGGTGGTCCGGGAGTCACCTCCAGCGCCGCCCCGTGCCCGTCGGTGTCCTCGATCCGGATTCCCATCCGCGCCTCCTCGTCCCGCTCCGGTCAGCTCAGCCGGAGGCTCTCCGGCGGGCCCAGGTAGCTGGGCTTGAGGCCGCCGGTGTCGACCACCAGGTTCTGCAGCACCACCGTCGGGTCGACCATCCAGAATTTCAGCACATGCGTCCCGGCCCGGCCGATGCGGTGCACGGTGGAGGTGCGGTTGACGTTGTCGGAGGTGTTGCGGGCCCACTGCGGGTTCATGGTCCCGTCGTCGGAGCCGGTCACCGCCGTGATGTCGACGGAGCGCGGTGCCTCGTCGTCGAAGGAGACGGCGTAGGTGAGCCCGTCGGAGGCCGGCGCGGCGTTGCGGGGCGAGAGGTACGCCCATACGGTGACCGGCCCCGTGGTGAACAGGCTGAGGCGGTACTCCAGCCGGGGTCCCGCGCCCCCCGGGGTCTGCCGGGGAGCGGTGACCGGGAAGGGCTCCATGCCCGCGCCGGTCCGTCCGATGCCGGGGATGCGGCGCCAGGAGATGCCGCCGCGCCCGACCGCGCGGTGGTAGTGGTCGGCGCCGACGGAGACGTACCCGTTGGCCTCGACGAATCCGGCGAGCCGGGAGCGGTCCGTGCGGGGGCGGTCGACCACCGCCCGGACGACGACCTCCCGGCCACCGGGGCCCGTGACGGTGACCGGGACCCGGGTGACGCCCTTGGGCGCGCGGGCCCAGTCCACCCGGAAGGTGACGCGGGTCTGGGTGCTCACCCTGCCCCGGGTCCGGTCGGCCACCAGCCAGGAGGCACCGGTGCGGACCCGGAAGTCGAAGGGCACGGTGCCTCGGTTGAACACCTCGACGTACTGCGCGGGCTGGCTCTGGTAGGGGCTGAAGGCCGGCAGTTCCGGCTCGCCGCCGCCCTCGGCCCCGCCCGGCCACCAGTGCTCCGACCCGTCGACGGCCACGCCCATCTCGGCGCGCCGGGGCAGCGTGATCCGCTTGACGGCCGGGAAGATCTCGTCGGCGATCGCCACGTCGTTCAGTTCGGGCTGCTGCCAGGGGGCGTTGGGGCCGTAGCGGTCCACGTCGCCGTACCCGATGTGCGGCTGCGACTGGAAGCCCTCCCACTTCCCGCCGGCGACCTCGGTGCCGAAGCGCCGGGCCAGGGCGAAGTCGTCCTGGAGGCGGGCCTCGGCGGTGGCCGCGAGCTCGTTGGTCAGGGCCCGGCCCTGCGGCGCGTAGTGCAGGTTGGTGAACTCCGCCTCGCGCAGGGCGTAGAGGTTCGCCGTCGCCCGTACCGCGTACCCCACCAGCTCGTACCAGGCGTCCTGGGCGGACGCGGGCAGGGTGTGCCGGACGCGTTCGGCGGCCTTGTCCAGCCGCTGCCAGTCCTCGGTGACGCGTTCCAGTTCGCGGTAGTCGACGAGGCTGAAGGGTGTGGCCTCGTCGTCGTACACGACGGCCGAGGAGTCCGTCGCCGGGTCCTTGGCGGGGTCGAGGGTGATCCTGCGGTTGAGCAGTTCGGGCTTGCGGCGGGACTGGAGGGCGGCGTACGTGCGCAGGACGCCGGCGATCTCCTCGGCGTGCTTCTCGCCGAAGTTCTGCCGGGCGTAGCGCTCCTCCCACTCGGGGAGCTCCTCCAGGGGCCAGCGCTCGGGGTCCCAGGCGTACTCCAGGAAGAACTGGGTGGGGAGTTCGTTGCCCTTGAGGTCGCCGACGTTGGTCACCCACAGCCCGTGGTTGCCGTACGCGGCGCTCTGGTGGAGCTGGTCCCACATGTTGGGGAGCGAGGTGGTGTCGACCCACTTGTAGTTGCGGCCGACCCCGACGTAGTCGAAGTGGTAGTAGAGGCCGTAGCCGCCGGAGCGGTCGTCCTTGCCGAGGTCCGGCAGCATGCGGACGTTGGCCCAGTTGTCGTCGGTGAGGACGACGGTGACGTCGTCGGGGACGCGCAGGCCGCGGTCCCAGTAGTGCTGGACCTCCTTGTAGAGCGTCCACACCTGGGGGACGGCGGTCTCCGAGCCCAGTTCCTCGGCCAGGATCGCGCGCTGGGCGGCGATGATCTCCCGCATCAGCTCGATGCCGTCGCCGTCCGGCAGGCTGACGTCGCCGTTGCCGCGCATGCCGAGGGTGACGACGCCCTCGAAGTCCTCGTCGGCCATACGGCGGACGCCCTCGCGCCAGTAGGCCTTGACGGCCTCGGCGTTGCGGCGGAAGGACCATTCGCCGGTGCCGCCGTAGGGGTCGTGTCCGGGGGTGGTGATGTTCCCCTCGGCGTCGCGTACCGCCGCGACGGCGTGGCGGTTCCACTCCTCGATGCCCCGCATCATGGGCGCCTCGTGCGAGGTGCCCATGACGACACCGTACGCCTTGGCGGTGGCGTGGTTGAGCGGGTCGTCCTCGGCGAAGGCCCGGCCCCACACGGCGGGCCACAGGTAGTTGGCCTTGAGGCGCAGCATGACCTCGAAGACCTTGGCGTAGAAGTCCGCGTTGAAGCCGCCTTCGAAACCGGGGGCCTTGCCGGGTCCGAAGTACGCCGGGGCCCAGGTGCCGAGGGCCGGGTTCTCGTCGTTGATGAAGAAGCCGCGGTACTTCACGGCGGGGGTGCCCTGGCTGTACCGGCCGGGCAGCACGTACAGCGCGTCGCGGTGGACGGGGACGACGTCGTCCCACCAGTACCAGGGTGAGACGCCGATGCCCCGGGAGACGTCGTACGCGCCGAAGACCGTGCCCCGCTGGTCGCTGCCCGCGATGACGAAGGCCCGGTCGACGCCGGGCAGAGGCTTGTCGACGACGGTCTGCAGGGCGGTCTCCCAGGCGCCCTCGACACCGGAGACGTTCAGTCTGCCGGTGGCGATCAGCCGGTCGATCAGCGGGCTGCGGCCGATGGTCCCGACCAGGACGATCTCGCGGGCCTTCGCCGGCAGGTCGTGGGCGAGGGCGGGGCGTACGCCGGTGACCCGCCGGATGTCGTCCCGGAGGTCGCCGGCCACCCGGACGACGCCCGGGTGGTCGCGGTCGCTGACCACGACCGGTACCGCCCGACCCGCCTTGACGAGGGCGAACGCCCCGGATCGCGGAGTGAAGGAGATGTACGCGCCGGGGTCCGTGGACCGTACGGCGCCGGGGCCGGCGGGAGCGTGCGGTGCCGCCCCGGCCTCGCCGGTGAGCCCCGTCAGCGAACCGAGCGGTGTCGCCGTCAGCGCGGTGATGCCGAGGCCCGCCCCGAGGAGCGTCCTGCGGCTGGTGTGATGCGGGGTGTGCTGGTCCATGCTGGCTCTCCCCATGGGTACGTGTTCATGACAGGCAGACCCGCGGTGTGCGGCGCGGGTCCGGAAAACAGCGGGTCAGTCGGTGGCGCCGGGTGCGGCGGCGGGCCTCGGGGCGGGGCCCGGTTCCTCGTCGCCGCCGGGCGCGGGCGAGAGCGCGGCCACGATCGCGTCCGCGGTCTCGTCGGGCTCCGGGCCGGTCAGGCCGACGACGAGGTAGACCACGAGCGAGGTGGCGAGCGGGGTGACGATCACGAGCGTCTGGTCGGCGCTGTCGAGCACGAACCTCACGAGGGCGTAGCCGAGCAGGCCGAGCGCCCAGGACGAGAGCGCGGCGCGGGGCCCGAACCGCCGGAACGCGGGGAGCAGTCCGAGCAGCATCGGGATGGAAATGGGCCCCATCACGGCCGCCACCAGTCCGACGATGATGCCGAGGACACCGCCGAAGTGGTCGGCCTCGATGGCGACCACCATGCTGACGCCGATGAAGACGACCGTGCAGACACGGGCGACGAGCAGGGCGGTGGCCGGGGGCAGCTCCCGGGCACGGCGCACCACCGCGGGGATGATGTCACGGGTGACGACCGCGGAGACCGCGTTGGCGTCCGAGGAGGCCATCGCCATGGTGTGGGAGAACATCCCGGCGAGCGTGAGGCCCACCAGCCCGGCCGGCAGATAGGACTCGGCCATCAGCGCGTAGACCTTCTCCGGATCGGCGATGTCCGGCAGCAGCACCGCCGCGGCGACCGGCGGGAACAGCAGCACGGCGGGCCAGACCACGTACAGCACGGCGGAGAGGCCGGCCGAACGGCGGGCGGCCTTCGGGGAGTCCGTGGCCATGTAGCGCTGGGCCAGGTTCCACATGCCGCCGTTGTACTCGAAGAGCTTCACGACGACGTACGCGCCGAGGAAGGTGGCGGTGTACGGCCCGACGAGCGGCTCGGCGTGGCCGTCGGGGAGTCGGTCCCAGAGGGTCGCGAGCCCCGCCGGTCCGTCGCCGAGCCGGTCCAGCACGACCCAGAGCATCGCGAGGGCGGCGAGGCCCTGGATGACGAACTGCCCGAAGTCGGTGAGCGCGTCGGCCCAGAGACCGCCGACGGTGCAGTAGAGCAGGGTGACGATGCCGGTGACCAGGATGCCCACCGTCATCGACAGGCCGGTGAAGACGTTGAGCAGGACGGCGACGGACGCCCATTTCGCGGCGACGTCGAAGACCTTGAGCAGGGCCCCGCTCCAGGCCAGCGCCTGCTGGGTCGGTATGTCGTACCGCTCGGCGAGGTACTCCAAGGGCGAGGCGACCGCGTAGCGCTGCCGCAGCCGCTGCCAGCGCGGGGCGAACAGCCAGGCCCCCACGGCGGTGCCGAAGGCGAGCGGGAGGAACGCCCAGACGTAGACGGTGATGCCGTAGCTGTAGGCGATCGCCGCGTAGGCGACGAAGACCGCGGCGCTGTAGCCGGACATGTGGTGGGAGATGCCGGAGAGCCACCAGGGCATCCGGCCGCCGCCGGTGAAGTAGTCACCGACATCACCGATGCGGCGGTGCGACCAGAGGCCGATGAGCAGCATCACCAGGAAGTAGCCGCCGAGGGCGGCCCAGTCGAGCATGGCCTGTCTCTTACGTCGGGCGCGCCGCGGCGGGCGGGGGCCGCCGGCCGCGGCGCGTCACCAACGGGGCGTCTTCTTCTCGTAGTCCGGGTCGATCCGCCGCATGTAGCCGGTGTCGTCCCGGTTGCGCAGTCCGCAGGCGATGTACTGCTCGTGGAGCCGGGCGAGCGCGTCGCGGTCCAGTTCCACGCCGAGCCCCGGCCCGGCCGGTACGCGCACGGAGCCGCCGGAGAAGGAGAGGGCGCCGGGGACCACGACGTCCTCCGTCTTCCACGGCCAGTGGGTGTCGCAGGCGTAGGTGAGGTTCGGGGTGGCGGCCGCCAGGTGGGTCATGGCGGCCAGGCTGACGCCCAGGTGCGAGTTGGAGTGCATCGACAGGTCCATGCCGAAGGTGTCGCAGACGCCGGACAGGAGCCTGGAGCGGTGCAGTCCGCCCCAGTAGTGGTGGTCGGAGAGGACCACCTGGACCGAGCCCTGGGCCACGGCCGGCGCGAGGTGCCCGAAGGCGACGACGCACATGTTGGTGGCGAGCGGGACCGGTGTCTCGCGGGCCACCCGGGCCATCCCGCCGAGGCCGGGGGTCGGGTCCTCCAGGTACTCCAGGACGCCTTCCAGCCGGCGGGCCACCTCGACCGAGGTCGGCACCGTCCAGGCGGCGTTGGGGTCCAGCCGCAGCGGCACCCCGGGGAACGCCTCGCGCAGGGCGAGGACGGCCTCGATCTCCTCATCGGGCGGCCGGACGCCGCCCTTGAGCTTGATCGCGGTGAAGCCGTAGTCGGTGATCATGCGCCGGGCCTGGGCGACGATCGCCTCAGGGCCCAACGCCTCCCCCCAGTCGTCGGGGGCGCCGCCCGGGTGTCCGGCCCATTTGTAGAAGAGGTACGCGCCGAACGGGACGCGGTCGCGGACCGCGCCGCCGAGCAGGTCGCTCACGGGGCGTCCGGCCGCCTTGCCCTGGATGTCCAGACAGGCGACCTCGAACGGGGAGAAGACCCGGTCCACGGCGCTGCTGGTGGTGATCATCCCGGTGAGCCCGGAGCCGTGCGTGCCGTCGTCCCCGGCCAGGACCCGGGACAGTTCGCGGTGCATGGCGCCGAGCGCGTACACGTCCATGCCGGTGAGCGCGTCCGCGGCCGCCCGCAGCCGGCGCAGGTGCCCGTCGTCCGCGTAGGTCTCGCCGAGACCGGTCAGGCCGTCGCCCGTGGCCACCTCGACGATCGCCCGCAGGGCGAAGGGTTCGTGCACGCCGACCGCGTTCAGCAGCGCCGGGTCCCGGAAGGCGACGGGGGTGATCCTCACTCCGGTGATCCGGAGGCCTGTGGTCATGTCCGTGTCCTTTTCCGTTGCCGGGGGCGGGGGTTCGGCGTCGGCCCGCGGTGAGCGTCAGGGCCTGGACCAGGGTTCCGTGGGCCGGCTCGGCCACGTGGTTCTCATCGAAGACGTTCGCCGCCCCCTGCACGGGGGCAGGACCCGGGCACCCTGGAGCACGTGTCGGCGCAGCGGTGGCGTCCCGGCTTCGCCGGGCGGGCCCGCTCGGTCCCGA
>NZ_KL585421.1:164492-165578 GCF_000721935.1 Streptomyces sp. NRRL WC-3549 | reverse complement strand
GTCCTGGGCCGCGCCGGGCAGTCCCCGCCGCTGCCAGTAGCCGCGCGCGGCCTCCCGCAGGGCGGTCCCCCCGCCGGGCGGTTCGGGCCGGGTCCGGTCGGCCGAGGCAGCCAGGACGCCGACCAGGTCGGGCAGGGCGGGGAGGCCGGGGTCGAGGGCGGGCGGGCCGAACCGGACGGGGCCGCGGTCCTGGCGGACGGGTGGGGTCCGTGTCCGTCTCGGTTCGCTCCCGTGCATCCCGGACCTCCTCCGCGCACTTCGCCCTGTGGCCTTTATACGGAGGTTCCCGGGCCCTCGCCCGCGCACGGGTCCCGGTCGGCCTCCCTGGCGTCTGCTACCCCGAAGTGCGGGTGATCAACGGGCCGGACGGGACGGTGTCAGCCCGCGAACGGTGTCCCGGGCAGCCCCTGCCCCGCGTCGGGCAGGACCAGCAGCGAACCGGAGAGCGGGTGGGGGGCCTCCAGGCCGGTCCGGGCGGTGGTGATGTACAGGTCGCGCAGGCCGGGACCACCGAAGGCGCAGGCGGTGGGTCTGCGGACGGGCAGCTCCACGACCCGGTCCGGGCGGCCGTCGGGCGTGTAGCGCCGTAGCGCCGCGCCCTCCCAGAAGGCGACCCAGACACAGCCGTCGGCGTCCACCGTCAGTCCGTCGGGCCAGCCCTGGGCGGGCGGGACGGTGGCGAACGGACGGCGGCCGTGGACGCGCGTGCCGTCGACGTCGAACACGTCGATCCGCCGGGTCGGGGTGTCGATGTAGTACATGAGGCGGCCGTCCGGACTCCACCCGGTGCCGTTGCTGACCGTCACCGGGCCGGATACGGACGCCACCGTGCCGTCCGGCGCCACACGGGACAGCGTGCCCCCGCCGGCCGCCTCGTCGTAGCGCATGGTGCCCGCCCAGAGCGCCCCGTCCGGCGCCACCGCCGCGTCGTTGCCCCGGCGCCCGGGCACCGGGTCGGTCACGAGCCAGGAGAAGGCCCCGTCCACGTCGTACAGACCGACGCCGTCCCGCAGGTTGACCACCAGGCCGCCGCCCGCCCGCGGTTTCGCCGCGCCGACGTGCTGGCCGGTCGCCATGACCGTACGG
>NZ_KL585421.1:163780-164249 GCF_000721935.1 Streptomyces sp. NRRL WC-3549 | reverse complement strand
TCGACGGGTCGTAGGTGTGGACGCGGGCCGAGAGGATGTCGACCCAGATCAGCCTGCCGGACGCCGGGTCCCAGGTGGGGCCCTCGCCGAGCTCCGCCCGTTCCCGGACGGCCACGTCCCAGGACGGGCTCACGCCTGCCCCCGGTGGTGGCCGAGCCTGCCGGACAGGGTGTCGGCGCCGTCCGCGGCGAGCCGGGCCAGCTCCTCCTCGCGCTCCTCGCTCCAGCGGATCATCGGTACGGAGATGGAGAGCGCGGCGACGACCCGGCCGGAGCGGTCGCGCACCGGCGCCGCGACACAGCTCACGTCCGGGTTGGACTCCCGGTGCTCGACGGCGACGCCCCGTTCGCGTACGACGGCGAGCGCGGCCCGCAGTTCCGCGGCGTCGGTGACGCTGTTGTCGGTCATCGCGACGAGCTCGCGCCCGTCGAGGCGGGCGTCGAGCTCCGCCTCCGGCAGTGCGGCCAGC
>NZ_KL585421.1:162570-163606 GCF_000721935.1 Streptomyces sp. NRRL WC-3549 | reverse complement strand
ATGTGTATAAGAGACAGGCTCCGCCTCCGGCAGTGCGGCCAGCAGCAGCTTGCCGACGGAGGTGCAGTGGGCGGGCAGCTTGCGGCCGGCGGCGGAGACCATCCGGACCGCGTGGGTGGAGTCCACCTTGGCGATGTAGATGACCTCGGTGTCCTCCAGGATCGCCACGTGGACCGTCTCGCCGCAGGACTCGGCGACCTCCCGGGCCACCTGCTGGCCCTCGGCGGCCAGGTCGAGCTGTTCCGCGTACCGGCTGCCGAGCTGGTAGGTGCGTACCCCGAGCCGGTAGCGGCCGGGCTGCCCGGGGACCGCGACCAGGTAGGAACGTGCGGCAAGGGTGGTGAGCAGCTCATGGACGGTGGTCCGCGGCAGCTGGAGCCTGCGGGTGACCTCGGGTGCGGAGAGGGTGGTGTCGCTCTGCAGGAAGAGTTCGAGTACGTCCAGCGCCCTGGTCACCGCGGGGACGAGTCGCCCCATGATCACCCACCCCATTCCGTTCGACACTCCGGTCATTGACCGGAATCACGAACGCAGGCTAGCCGCAGCCCACTTGTCCGGGCAACGCGCCCGGCACGAGGCACGGCCGGACACAGGGACAATCCACCGCATAGGCCACGGCTCGTCGGATTCGTGGCCGCTCCCAAGCGGGCGAGCCTCCTGGTTCACGGCCCGTGGGCAGGGTATTCGCTGTGCCATGTCGACTTCGAACCCACTCCCCGCCGCCGGTTCCTGGCAGAGCCGGCTCCACCGGTACGACCTCGCCGCGTTCCGGCACGTGGCGGAGCGGCACTGGCCGGGCGCCGAACCCGTGCTGCCCCGGCTGAGCCGCAGCGCGAACCACGGCGTGCTGTGGCTCGGCGCCGCGGCGGGCATGGCCGCGCTGGGCACCAGCGCACGGTCCCGGAGGGCCGCGCTGCGCGGGGTCGCCTCGCTGGCCCTGGCGTCGGCGGCGATCAACACGGTGGCCAAGAGGGCGGTGCGCAGGGAGCGTCCGATACTGGATCTGGTGCCGGTGATAAGACGGTTGAAGCGGCAG
>NZ_KL585421.1:150693-162253 GCF_000721935.1 Streptomyces sp. NRRL WC-3549 | reverse complement strand
GGCGGCGGCCGTGGCCGCGTCGCGCGTGTACACGGGGGTCCACTACCCCAGCGACGTCCTGGCCGGCGCGGCTCTCGGCATCGGGGCGGCGTTCGCCCTGCGCGGCGTCGTACCGACCCGTGGGCAGCTGCCCGCGCCGGGCAGGCCGCCGGCCCAGGCGCCCGCACTGCCCGCCGGGGAGGGGCTCGTGGTGGTGGTCAACCGGGCGTCCGGGACCGCGACCGCTACCGCGGGGCTCGTCCGCGACGCGCTGCCGCTGGCCACGGTGATGGAGTGCGCGCCCGACGACCTCTCCGGGTGCCTGGAGGAGGCCGCGGAGCGGGGCACGGCACTGGGGATCTGCGGGGGTGACGGCACGGTCAACATGGCGGCGGCGGTCGCGGCCAGGCACGGGGTGCCGCTCGCGGTGTTCCCCGGGGGGACCCTCAACCACTTCGCGTACGACCTGGGCGTCGAGGCGGTGCACGACACGGTGATCGCGCTCACCGCGGGCGACGCGGTCCGGGTCGACCTGGGACGGTTCCGGCCGGGCCCGCACGGCCCGTCCGGTCCGGACGGGTACTTCCTCAACGCGTTCAGCCTGGGGGTGTATCCGGAGCTGGTGCGGACCCGCGAACGCTGGGCGCCGCGGATCGGCGGCTGGCCGGCCGGTGTCCTGGCGGCGTTCGAGGCGCTCCGCGGCGAGCGCCCCCTGACAGCCGAACTCCAGGGGAGGCGACGGCCGTTGTGGCTGCTCTTCGTGGGCAACGGGATGTTCCAGCGGGTGGGCCCGGCGCCCGGCCGACGCCACAACCTGGCGGACGGACTGCTGGACGTACGGGTGGTGCACGGCGGCCGCACACCGGGCCTCCGACTGCTCGCGGCAGCGGTCGCCGGGCCCCTGAGCCGCTCCCCCGTCCACGCGGCGGTGCGGCGTCGCCAGGTCCGGATCTCCGGCCTCGCGGAGGGCACCCCTTACGCGTACGACGGCGAAGTGGCGCACTCCGGAACGGAGTTGCAGATCGACAAGGTGCCCGAGGCGCTGAGCGTCTACTGCCCGAGGCCGGTGTGAGTGCGCCCGCATGATGAGATCACCATCTCATGATGTGGCGTCCGGGCGTACGGTGACAGGACCGCCGGCCGCTCACGCGCGCCCGGTCCCGAGAGAGGATGCACGGCCATGCCCGAGGAAACCGCCGTCTACACCCACGGTCACCACGAGTCGGTGCTGCGCTCGCACCGGTGGCGCACCGCCGCGAACTCCGCGGCCTACCTCCTGGGCGAACTCCGCCCCGGCCTGCGGGTGCTGGACGTCGGCTGCGGGCCGGGCACCATCACGGCCGACCTGGCCGCGCTGGTCGCGCCGGGACGGGTGACCGGCGTCGACACCGGCCGCGGCATCCTCTCCCAGGCGGCCACGGTGGCGGACGGACGAGGCCTGGACAACGTCGAGTTCGCCGTCGCCGATGTCCACGCCCTGGACTTCCCCGACGACGCCTTCGACGTGGTCCACGCCCACCAGGTGCTCCAGCACGTGGGCGACCCGGTCCGGGCGCTGCGGGAGATGCGCCGGGTGTGCCGGCCGGGCGGCGTCGTCGCGGTGCGCGACAGCGACTACGCCGCGATGGCCTGGTATCCGGAGGTGCCGGGCATGACCGACTGGCTGGACCTGTACCACCGGGTCGCCCGCTCCAACGGCGGCGAGCCCGACGCCGGGCGCCGCCTGCTCTCCTGGGCCCGGCGGGCGGGCTTCACGGACATCACCCCGAGCGCGGGCGCCTGGTGTTACGCCGGGCAGGACCGGGCCTGGTGGAGCGGCCTGTGGGCGGACCGCACGACGGCCTCGGCGTACGCGGAGCGCGCGATCGAGGGCGGGCACGCGACGGCCGGACAGCTGGCGGGGATCGCGGACGCCTGGCGGGCGTGGGGCGAGGAGCCCGACGCGTGGTTCATGGTCCCGCACGGCGAACTGCTCTGCCGGGCCTGACACCCGGGACCCGGCGCCGGACGCCCGGTGCCCGGTGCCTCGCGCCCGGTGCCCGATACCTCACGCGCGGTACCCGGTGCCTCGCGCCCGGCGCCCGGCACCTCACGCGCGGTACCCGGAGCCCGCCCACCGGCGGACGCCTCGCGGACCGCCCTATTCCGGCTGCTCGTCCTGGGTGAACGCGGCGATCAGGTCATGGGGTGTGACGTCGTTCGAGGCGCTTCCGGGGGCCTCGGGATCCGCCGCCTCGGCGCTACGGGGGAACATGGCCTGCTCGTACGCGGTGAGCGCGGCCTCGGCGTCGCCGGGGTGCGCGGCGAGAGCCTGGCCGAGTTCGGCGCCGTCGAGCATGGCCAGATTGGCGCCTTCGCCGTTCGGAGCCGCGAGGTGGGCGGCGTCCCCGAGCAGGGTCACTCCCGGCACCCGATCCCACCGGTGCCCCGCGGGCAAGGTGTGGAGGGGGCGCAGGACCGGCGCGATGTCGCTGTCCGTGATCAGCGCGGTGAGTTCCGGCGCCCAGCCGTCGAACTCCTGGGCGATCCGGGCGGTGGCCGCGGCGGTGTCGGTGAAATCGATGGCGGCGAACCACTCCTGCGGCTCGGACAGCCCGACGTAGGCGTGCAGGGTGTCACCCTTCTCCCGGTGGGCGAAGATCTCCCTGCCGGGGGTGTGCACGATCATCGACCCGCCGCCGACCGCTTTCGCGGCGGCCGGGTGCCGGGTGGCGGCGTCGAGGAGGTAGGTCTCGACGAGCGACTTGCCGGTGTACTCCGGTACGACGGTGGTGAGCAGCGGCCGGACCCGTGACCACGCGCCGTCCGCACCGACCAGCAGGCCGCTGACGACGGTGGCGCCGTCCGCGAACGTCACCTCGTGGAGGCCCTCGCCGAGGGTGCGCGTACCGCTGACCTTGCGCCCCCGCCGGACGGTACCGGCCGGGAGGGAGTCGAGCAGGATCTGCCGCAGCTCGCCGCGCTGCACCTCGGGGCGTCCCCCTGTGCCGTCGTCGTCCTTGTCGAACAGGACGGTCCCGGCCGGGTCGAGGAGCCGCATGGCCTGGCGGCCCTCAAGGACGAGGCCACGGAACTCGTCGGTCAGACCTGCCGCGGCGAGGGCGGGTTGGCCGCTGTGGTCGTGGATGTCGAGCATCCCGCCCTGCGAGCGCGTGGCCGGGGAGGGCTCCGCCTCGTACACCGTGGCCGGTATGCCGTAGAGGTGCAGGACGCGGGCGAGCGTGAGGCCTCCGAGTCCGGCGCCGATGATCGTGATGTCGGTGGTCATGGGTACTTCCTTCCTGATGGCGGGCCGCCGGACGGTGCCCCGGCGGTCGACGCCGGGAAGACGGGAACACCGTTCCGGCGAGCCGGGACGTTCGGGACCGAGAGCCGGCGCCGACCCGCACCACTCTCGCGGCGGGCGCCGACAGACCACCGACAGCGCACCGACCACCTCCGACAGCCACCCGACACCGGACATCCATGGGGCCGCCCTCGCCCGGCGACCAGCCGCCGGTTTCGCGGTACGGGGGCGGCGCCACCGACGCCTTCGTCCGTCCTCGCCTCCTCCCTGCCCGGGGTCGCCGTCCCCCTCGGCGTCGAGCGCCACGTCGCGCACGGAGTCGCCCGGGCCCCGGAGCCACCTCCCGGCTCGGTGCTGCCCGCCCCGAGGCCGTGCCGGGCAGCCGTCTGACGGCAATCACGAGCCCGGTCGCCCACGACCCGGCCGGCTCATGCCCGGGCAGCGGGAGTACCGCGACGGGTCCACGGTGCCGTCCGGCGGAATCGATCACACCTCGCCGCAGGTCCAACTAACCTCGTGGGCATGGAGATTCTGGGAACCACACTGCGTATCTGCGTCGACGACCTGGACGCCTCGGTGGCCTTCTACGAGGGCCTGACCGGCACTCCCGCCCTGCGCTTCGAGCGCGGTGGCGTCTCGGTGGCCGCCATCGGCTGCTTCCTCCTGATGAGCGGACCGCAGGCGGAGATCGACGTGCTGCGGAAGGTGTCGGCGACCATCGCGGTGAAGGACGTCGAGGAGGCCCACGCGGCGCTGACCCGCGCGGGGGCGAAGGTCATCGCCGGGCCCGTCCCCACTCCGGCCGGCCGCAACCTGATCGCCCTCCACCCCGACGGTTCGGTCTTCGAGTACGTCGACCGGACCGCCTCCGCCTGACGGCCGGTCATCCGAGGTGGCGCATGACCTCGTCGGCCAGTTCGCCGGTGGACCGCTCGCCGTCGAGGCGTACGGTCCCGGGCCGGAAGCTCCCGGCCGCAGCCGTGCAGCGGGCGATCTGCGCCTTGCACCACCTGCGGACGATCTCGTCGCGCTCGGGGTCCCCGGGCACGACGGTCCGCGCGTCGAGCCGGGCCTCCAACGTGTGCGGGGGGACGTGCAGGAAGAAGTGGTGGACCTACACCCCGGCGGCCTCGACCGCTCCGAAGATCTCCTCGGCGTATCCGGGGTCGACCAGCGTCATCGGCGCCAGCACCGGCCGCCCGTAGGCCCGTACCAGGTCGACGGCCATGCCGGCGACCTGGCTGCGCCACAGCGGCAGGTCCTGGAAGTCGCCGGTGGGCACCTCGACGATGTTCCTCAGGACGAAGCCGGTCTGCTCGGGGTCGTAGACCAGGGCGTCCGGCCTCCGCCGGTGCAGCTCGTCCACGAGCGTCGTCTTGCCGCTGCCGAAGGCGCCGTTCACCCAGATGATCACCGGATCAACGTATCGCGGGCGCCGGCCCTCGGAGGGGCACCGGCGGGTTCGCACCAGCCGGGGCCGGTACCGGGGCGGGAGGTCGCGGGCCCGGGCCGGGCGGGCCTCGGCGGCCACGATTATTGCGCATGTGCCTGGTCCTCGCCGTCGTACGCTTCGTTGCCCGACGCTTCGAAGGCCGTTCTCCGGAGCGCCTTCGAGAACGGCCTCGGGAGTGGCTTCCCGACAGTGAGGACGAACAGGACGATGAGCACGCAGCACACGTACCGGGTGATCGTGCGGGGCACCTGGGAGGGGCTCTCCGGCCCGGACCGGGAGCGCCTGCTGGCCGAGGTGGACGAACACGGGCTCGCCGCCATGCAGTTCACCGAGGAGGGTTCCCTCGCGTACGACGCGGCCCTGAAGCACTTCAGCTTCCGCTACGTGGTGGTGTCCGACCCCGGGGACGGCGACGAGATGGCCGCCGCCCTCGCGGAGGACCGCGCCGAGAGGACGCTCCGGGACCGTGGTCTGCCCCACGGCGAGCTGCGCTCCACCGTGACCGACATGGACACGATGAAGATCAACTACAAGGGGCGGCGGGGGCCCGGGGCGGCCTGACGGCCGGGAGAACCACTCCGCCGGAGCCGGAGCCGTACGTCCACGGCCTCAGCGGTGGTCGTCCCAGGGTGAGCCGTACTTCCGGGCGAGTCCGCCGGCCTCCTCGGGGGTGAGCAGCCGTGCGGGCCGTCCGCCCAGGGCGAGGAGCAGGGCCGAGACCTCCTCCAGTTCCACCGCCGCGTCGACGGCCTGCGCCATGGTGGCGCCGGCGAGGACCGGGCCGTGGTTCTGGAGGAGGGCCGCGCGGAACGGGAAGGGCAGCCGGGCGAGTTCCTCGGCCTGCCCCGCGTCGCCGGGCGGGGCGTACGGGAGCAGGGGGCTCTGGCCGACCCGCATCACGTAGTACGGCGTGAGCGGGGGAACGGCGCTGCGGGCCGACCACGGGGGCAGGCAGGAGACGGCGGTGGCGTGCCGGGCGTGCAGGTGGACGACGGCGCGGGTGGTGGTGTCGCGCCGGTAGAAGGCGCTGTGCAGGGGGAATTCCTTGGAGGGGCGCGGTCCGGCGAGGTGGACGCCGTCGAGGCCCAGTTCGCTGAGTCCGCCGGGGTCGATGTCGGCGAGGTCGGCACCGGTGGGGGTGATGAGGAAGCGGTCCTCGACGCGCACGCTGAGGTTGCCGGATGAGCCGGGGCTGAGCCCGAGCGAGGCGAGCCGGGCACCGGCGGCGGCGAGTTCGGTACGGGGGTCGCTCATGCCAGGGCGCTCCAGGCTTCCGTGAAGACGGCGGTGTCGCCGAAGTTGCCGGACTTGAGGGCGAGGTCCACGGTGTGCTCCCGGCCGTGTGCCCGGCCTTCGGCGCGGGCCCAGGTGACGCCGGGGGCGATGGGCGCGCCGATGGACAGGGCGCGGACGCCGAGTGCGGTGACGACGGCCCCGGAGGTCTCGCCGCCGGCCACCAGGAGCCTGCGTGCGCCGGCCGCGACGAGGCCGGTGGCGCAGGCGGCGAGGGCCCGTTCGACCAGTTCGGAGGCGGCGGGTGCGCCGTCGGGTGCGCTCCGTTCGAGGTCGTCGAGGTCGCCGACGGCGTAGATCAGCGGGGGCCGCCCCGGGGCGTCGTCCCAGGCCCGCCGGGCGAAGGCGACGAGGCCGGCGACCGTGCCGGTGAAGTCGGTGCGCAGGGCGGCCGGGTCGAGCTTGCGGTGCGGCAGCCGGGTGCGGGCGTGGGCGACCTGGGCGCGGGTGGCGGCGGAGGCGCTGCCGGAGAGGACGGCACCGGGGTCGCCGGGGGCGGAGGCGGGGGTGGCGCGGGCCGCGTCGGGGTGCGGGCCGGTGAGGCCGAGGGCGAGCCCGGCCGCGCCGGTGACGAGGGGGAGGTGGGCGGTGGCCGCGGAGACGGTGACCAGGTCCTCGTCGCCGACGGCGTCCACGACGACGAGCGCGTCGGCGAGGTCCGGGGCGTCGAGCGCGGCACGCAGGGCGGCGCTCCCCGCCCGTACGGTGTCGAGGCCGATGAGCCGGACCGGGTGTCCGGTCTGCGGGGCCAGGAGCCGGCCGAGGTGCGAGTCGCGCATCGGGGTGAGCGGGTGGTGCCGCATGGGGCTCTCCGCCAGGAGTTCCCCGTGGACGCGCAGGAGCCCCTGCTCGACGGTGCGCCCGGTGGCGGGGAACGAGGGGACGACGACCGTGCGGCGTTCGCCCAGCTCCGCGAGGAGGGCGTCGGCCACCGGGCCGATGTTGCCGCGCGGGGTGGAGTCGAAGGTGGAGCAGTACTTGAAGAAGAAGCGCGTGCAGCCGGCCTCGCGCAGGGCGCGCAGGGCCGTGAGGGAGGCGCCGACGGCCTCCTCGACGGGTGCGGTACGCGTTTTGAGGGCCACGACGACCGCGTCCGCCTCGCACAGCGCCTCTCTCCCCGTGGCGTCCGCGAAGGCGTCCGTGCCGACGGTCACCACGGCCCGGTGCCCCCGGGCGACGAGCATGGTGGCGAGATCGGTGGCTCCGGTGAAGTCGTCGGCGATGGCCCCGAGGGTCGGCATCGGACCTCCTTGCGTAGGGGGACGTGGTGCCGGGTGAGCTTCCCCGACGCCTGCATGTGAAAAAATGTTAACAGACTTTACGCAGGCGGGATCTGCTGATACATCTTGTTAACACGCTCCCCTGTGGTGCTCGTGCCGTTGCCGAGACCGCCTCGCCGGAGCCGTTGAACCGAGCCGTGCGCCCGTCTAGGAGAGCCCATGAATCTGCAACACCTGTTCGCCGGAACCGGCGACCGGACCGTGCGCTACGCGCTGTCCGGGGCCGGCGGCGGCTTCGCCCGGACCCTGCTCGCCCAGACCCCGCGCATCGACCGCCTGACCCCCGCCGTGCTGTGCGACCGGGACGTGGAGCGGCTGCGCGCGATGCTCGTCGAGCTCGGCTACGAGACCGGGGGGCTGCGTGTGTGCGCCGACGCCGACGAGGTCGCCCGCGCCGTCGAGGAAGGCTCCGTGGCCCTCGTCGCGGACAGCGCGCTGCTGACCGCCGCCCCCTGGGACATCCTGGTCGAGGCCACGGGGAGCCCCGCCGACGGATACGCGATGGCCCGCTCCGCCCTGACCGACGGCCGTCATGTCGCCATGGTCAGCAAGGAGGTCGACTCCGTCGCCGGTCTGCACCTCGCCGACCTCGCCCGGGACAACGGCGTCGTCTACACCACGGCCGACGGCGACCAGCCGGCCAACCTCATCGCGCTGGTGACCTGGGCCGAACTGCTCGGCCTGGACATCGTGGCGATCGGCAAGTCCAGCGAGTACGACCTCGTCTTCGACCCCGCGACCGGCTCGGTCACCCAGCTCGACACCACCGTCCCCGCCCCGGAGCTGGCCGGGCTGCTCACCCTCGGCTCCGACGTGCGCGCCACCCTCGCCGCCCGGGCCGCGGCCGTCACCGCGCTGCCCACCGGCGCCACCGCCGACTACTGCGAGATGGCGGTCGTGGCGACGAACACCGGATTCCGGCCGGACACCGAGCGCCTGCACTACCCGGTGGCCCGGATCGCCGAGCTCGCCGACGTCTACGCCCTGCGCGAGGACGGCGGCCTGCTGCACCGCCCCGGTGCCGTGGACGTGTTCAGCGCGCTGCGGCTGCCGGACGAGGCGTCCTTCGCGGGCGGCGTCTTCGTCGTCGTACGGACGGGCGACCCGGTCACCTGGGAGACGCTGCGCGGAAAGGGCCACGTCGTCAGCCGCGACGGCCGGTACGCGGCGGTCTACCTCCCGTACCACCTGATGGGCGTCGAGACCCCCGTCTCGCTGCTCTCCGCGGTGCTGCACGGCCGTCCGTCCGGCGGGACGGACCCGCACGCCCACGCCGTGCTCGCCGGCCGCGCCCGCCGTGACCTGCCCGCCGGCACCGTGCTCGACATGGGCGGCCACCACCACGACGTCACCGGCGTCCAGGCGGTCCTGCTCCGCGACGAGGACGCCCCCGCGGACACGGCGCCGCTGTACCTCGCCGCCCACGCCACCCTCGGGCGCGAGGTCCGGGCCGGCGAGCTGGTCACGCTCGGCGACCTGGCCGACCCGGACGCCGACCTGCTGCACGCCTGGACCTCCGGGCGCGCCTCCCGCGCCGCCCACTCCCCCGTTCCCCACGCGAGCCGATGATGAGCACCGACCTCCAACACCTCCTGCTGGGCGCCGCCGCGGTCGTCGTCCTGATCCTGCTGATCACCAAGGCCAAGCTCCACCCGTTCCTCGCCCTGGCGCTCTCCGCCCTGGGTCTCGGCCTGGCGGCGGGGCTCGGCCCCGGTGACACCGTCGGCCACTTCCAGGACGGCTTCGGCGACGCGCTGAAGAGCACCGGCCCCACCATCGGGCTGGGCACCATCCTCGGCGGCATCCTGCTGGGTTCCGGCGGTGCCGACCGGATCGCGACCGTCTTCATCGGCGCCCGTCCGGTGAAGTGGATCCCGACGGCGATCACGGCCGCGGCCCTGCTCATCGGGATGCCGCACCTCTTCGACGTCAGCTTCGTGATGCTGGTGCCGCTGGTGTACGCGGTGGCCAAACGCACCAACACCCACCTGCTGTACGTGGGTCTGCCGCTCGCCGCCGGCCTGTACATCTCGCACGGTCTGCTGCCCCCGCACCCCTCCCCCACGCTGGCCGTCTCGGCGTACGGGGCGAACACCGGCCTGACCATCATGTACGGCCTGATCATCGGCATCCCGATCGCGGTGGTCAGCGGCCCGCTGCTGACGAAGTTCGCCTCGCGGTGGTTCGGCCCGGCCCCGGACCTGGACAAGGGCCCCATCCCGGAATCGAGCCCCGAGCCGGAGAACCGCAAGCGGCCGGCCTCGTTCGTACTCGCCCTGATCACCGTGCTGCTGCCGCCCGTCCTGATGCTGATCGGGACCGTCGGCACCTCGAACACCGCGGAGGGCTCGCTTCCGTACGCGGTCTTCGAGGCGTGCGACTCCTCGGTCATCTCACTGCTGGCCGCGGTGGTCTTCGCCTTCTTCGCGCTGGGGCTGCGCTCCGGCTTCGGACTGAACCAGCTCCAGAAGATGGCGGGCAAGGGCCTCGGGCCGGTCGGCGGGATCGTGCTGATCCTCGGCGCCGGCGGCGGCCTCAAGGCGATGCTCACCGCGACGGGCATCGACAAGCTGATCTCCGACTACGCGGTGGGCTGGTCGATACCCCCGCTGCTGCTCGCCTGGCTGGTCGCGGCACTGCTGCGCATCTGCCTCGGCTCGGCGACGGTCGCCACCGCCGCGGCCACCGGGATCGTCGCCCCGCTGATCGGCGCCTACCCGGGGCTCTCGCCCGAACTCCTGGTGCTGGCCACGGCGTCGGGCGCGGTGATGCTGTCGCACGTCAACGACTCCGGGTTCTGGCTCTTCAAGGAGTACTACCAGCTCTCGGTGGCCCAGACCTTCCGCACCTGGACGCTCATGCTCTCCCTCCAGTCGCTGCTCAGCCTCGGCGGCGTACTCCTGCTGAGCACGTTCGTCGGCTCCTGAGGGCCCGTACCGCACCGGGCCGGGCCCGCTCGCCCGGTGCGGTACGGAAGACCCGCCGTGCCCGGTTGGGACGCCGCCGGGCGGAACGGCACAATCGAGCAGTGGCCGCGGTGGCCGCACGAGGAAAGGTGAACAATCCGGTGGCCGACGAAGAGCAGTTGCCCCTGATCCCCGATCAGCGACGCGAGCTCCTGCTGAAGCACCTGCGGCGCGACGGTGTGCTGAGCGTGCAGCAGATCACCCAGCTCTTCGGCGTGTCCCACATGACCGTCCGCCGCGACATCGCCGAACTGGAACGCCGGGGGCTGGTGTTCTCCGTACCCGGCGGGGCGCGGATCGCCAGCCATCTGCAGAGCGAACCCAGCTTCCAGGCCAAGGCCCTGATCGAGCAGCCGGAGAAGCAGGCCATGGCGACGGCCGCCGCGGAGCTGGTGCGCGAGGGCATGACCGTCTACCTGGACGCGGGCACGACGCTGCTGGCCATGGTGCCGCTGCTCGCCCGCCACGAGTCGCTGACCGTCGTCACCAACGACTTCACGACCGTGGACCGGCTGATGGGCTCCACGCACCTGGACGTCATACACATCGGCGGCCAGGTGGACCCGTCCAACCGGTCGAGCGTCGGGCGGCTCGCGGCCACGACGCTGCGTCAGCTCGCCCTGGACATCGCCTTCATCAGCACCAGCTCCTGGGACCTGCTGCGCGGGGTGACGACCCCGTCGGCCGCGAAGGTGGAGGTCAAGCAGGCGGCGATGGAGTGCACGGGGTCCAGCGTCCTCGTCGCCGGATCGTCGAAGTACGGGACCTTCGGCAAGTTCCGGGTGGCTCCGCTCAGCGCCTTCGACACCATCGTCACCGACCGGTCGCTGGCCGAGGCGGCGGCCGAAGGGCTCCGCGCCGGCGGCGCCGACCTGCGGCTGGCCGGCACCTGAGAGTCCCGTACCCCGCGTCCGTGCGCCCCTTCCGTCTTCGGCGGAAGGGGCGCACGGCGTTCCGGGACCCGGTGGGCGGGCGTACGCGGGGCGGGAACGGGCGGTACGGACAGGCTGCTCGGGCGCGGCAGGCGGGTGCGGGGAAAACCCTGACCGATCGGTCAGCTACGGTGGGCCCATGCCACGTCCACCGTCCGCGATGCGTCGCCACATCCTCGGATCCGCCCTGCGGCTCTTCGCCGAGCACGGTTTCAAGGGCACCTCGCTGCACGACATCGCCGCGTCGGCACACTGCTCCAAGGCGTCCCTGCTGTACCACTTCGCCAGCAAGGACGCGATGCTCACCGAACTGCTGACGCCACCGGCCGAGGGACTGAGCGCCCTCGGCGAGCAACTGGCGGCGCTGGACG
>NZ_KL585421.1:149112-150461 GCF_000721935.1 Streptomyces sp. NRRL WC-3549 | reverse complement strand
AACCGGCCGTGAGCGGCTACGTCGGCCTGGCGATGCGGTTCCACCTGGAGATAAAGATCATCTTCGCCGAGCTCCCGGACATGCTCGGCCACCCGGTACTGGCCGTCATCCCCCCGGCGGTCGAGCGGCTCGCGGACGCGCTGGCGGGCCGCTCGGGGCACCCGCGTGCCCGGGTCACGGCCCAGATGGTGATCGGCGGCGTCGCCGTCACGGTCGCCTCCGGCGTGGACGTCGCACCGGACACGATGCGCGCAGAACTGATCCAGGGGGCCTTGAGGACCCTCGGGCGCTCCACCAGCTGACAGAAGTCGTCCAGACCGAAGAGAAAGACCCCACCTTCGCATGGCTGTTCTGCTGTACCGGCTCGGCCGGTCGTCCTTCCGCCGCCGGGGGCGCGTCGTCGCCCTGTGGCTGCTGCTGCTCGCCCTGCTCGGTGGCGGGGCCGCTGCCTTCAGCGGGCCCACCACGAGCAAGTTCTCCATCCCCGGCACCGAGTCGCAGAAGGCCCTGGACTCACTCGCCCGGGAGTTCCCGCAGGCGAGCGGTGCGACCGGCACCATAGTCGTCGCCGCCCCCGAAGGCGGAAAGCTCACTCCGGCGGCCGTGGCCCCGGTGACGGAGGAGGCCGGGAAGGTCCCCGGAGTCGTCGGGGCGGTCGACCCCTTCGCCGCCGGAGCGGTCTCCCCGGACGGCCGGTACGCCCTGGTCCAGGTGCAGTTCGCCGAGGGCGTCGACGGCGTGAGCGACGCCCAGCGCGAGGCCTTCACGAAGGCGGGCGCGTCCGCCGACGGGCTCCGGGTCGAACACGGCGGCGAGATCATGCGCGGCGTTCCGGAGATCGGCTCGACCGAGGGCATCGGTGTGGCGGTCGCCGCCCTCGTCCTCGTCCTCACCTTCGGTTCCCTGGCCGCGGCGGGGATGACGCTGCTCAACGCCCTGGTGGGCGTGGCGGCCGGCATGGCCGGGCTCTTCGCGCTCAGCAGCGCCGTGGAACTGACCAGCACCGCGCCCATCCTCGCGCTCATGCTCGGCCTCGCCGTCGGCATCGACTACGCGCTGTTCATCACCTCCCGCTACCGCCAGTACCTCTTCGAGGGCATGGACGCGGAGGAGGCGGCCGGGCGGGCCACCGGAACGGCCGGCTCGGCCGTCGTCTTCGCGGGCGCCACCGTCGTCATCGCGCTCGTCGGCCTCGCCGTCGCCGGGGTCCCCTTCCTGACGGTCATGGGCGTGGCGGCGGCGGCCACGGTCGCACTCGCCGTGCTGGTCTCCCTCACGCTGCTGCCCGCGGTGCTGAGCTTCGCGGGCCCCCGTGTCCTGCCCCGCAAGCGGCGGGCGCCGGACCGTAC
>NZ_KL585421.1:140573-148884 GCF_000721935.1 Streptomyces sp. NRRL WC-3549 | reverse complement strand
GATGTGTATAAGAGACAGGCCGGATCGTGGCCCGGCTGCGCGTCCCCGTCCTCGTCCTCGGTGTCGTCGGCCTGGGAGCGCTGGCCCTGCCGGTGCAGGACATGCGGCTGGCGCTGCCCGACGCGGGTACGGAGGCCGTCGGGTCCCCGAACCGCGAGGCCTACGACCTGACCACGGAGGGCTTCGGGGAGGGCTTCAACGGCCGCCTGGTCGCCGTGGTGTCCGGTGAGACCGCGGAGGCGACCGCCCTGGCCGCCAAGGAGGCCGCCGCGCTCATCACCGGCACCGACGGGGTGCTGGCGGTCGCCCCGCCGCAGCTGAACGAGGCGGGGACCACCGCCCTGCTGGCCGTGATCCCGAAGACGGGCCCCACCGCGGCCGCCACCGAGGACACCGTCCACACCATCCGCGAGCGGGTGGCGGGGGTGGACGGCGCCACGATCGCGCTGACGGGTGCCACCGCGGTCGGCATCGACGTCTCCGAGAAGCTCGGTGACGCCCTGCCGGTCTACCTCCTGCTGGTGGTCGGGCTGTCCGTCCTGCTGCTGATGCTCGTCTTCCGCTCGGTGCTGGTACCGGTCAAGGCGGCCCTCGGCTTCCTGCTGACCGTGGGGGCGACGTTCGGTATCACGGTGGCCATCTTCCAGGAGGGCCACCTCGCGGACCTCGTCGGCCTCGACACACCCGGGCCGCTGGTCAGCTTCCTTCCCATCCTGCTGATCGGCATCCTCTTCGGGCTGGCCATGGACTACGAGGTCTTCCTCGTCTCCCGGATGCGCGAGGACTTCGTCCACGGCTCCGACGCCCGGGAGGCCGTCGTCAGCGGGGTCGGCCACAACGCACGGGTGGTCACCGCCGCGGCGGTGATCATGACGGCCGTCTTCGGCGGGTTCGTCCTCATGGAGGACCCGATCATCAAGTCCATCGGGTTCGCCCTGGCGGTCGGCGTGCTCGTCGACGCGTTCGTGGTGCGGATGACCCTCGTACCGGCGGTCATGCACCTGCTGGGACGGGCGGCCTGGTGGCTGCCGCGCCCGGTCGACCGCGCACTGCCCGACCTCGACATCGAGGGCGAGCGGCTGCACCGCGAGATCCCGGTGCCGAGCGCCACGGAGGATCTGGTCAAGGCCTGAGAGCCACTCGCGCGGCAAGAGCCGCGCGGGCGCGAGCCCTGACGGGCCCGCAGGACGGGGACGGTCCCACCTCCCGGCCTGCGGGCCCGTGCCGGTTCCCCGGCCGCTCCCCCGGCCGGATCAGCCTCCGAGCGCCCCGGCCATGCGCTCGAGGTCGACGAGGAGGGCGGCCAGGCGCGGTCGTGGTACGGCGTCGATCATGCGCGCCTCGACGGCGTAGACGGCGGACCGCGCCGCGTCGAGGCGCCGCTGCCCCTCGGCCGTGAGGCGGGCGGGACGGGCCCGGCCATGGTCGGCGGTGGCGGGGCGGGCGATGAGCCCGGCGTCCTGGAGACCGCGCAGGACGACGTTCATGGACTGCCGGGTGACGAACGCGCCGCGTGCGAGTTCGGCGTTGGACAGGCCCGGGCGCAGGTCGAGGAGTTCGAGGCACGAGTACTGCGGAACGGTGAGGCCGTGCTCGCGCAGCGCTCCGTCCATGGCGGCGCGCAGGGCGGCGTGGGCGCGTTTGAGGCGGTATCCGACGTGCTCGGTGACATCCTGGGCGGGGTGCGGCGCGGCCACGGGTTTCCGGTCTTCCATGTCAGCATTTTGACATAGGCCGCTCCCCCGCCTACCGTCCCTCATGTCAAAGTCCTGACATCCCACGTCTTCGAGGAGTTCCGACATGACGGCCACCGTCCACGGCCCCGACTTCATCGCCCTGCAGGTACGCGACGTCGAGGCGGCAGCCACGTTCTACGAGCAGCACCTCGGGCTGCGCAGGGCCCCGGCCTCACCTCCCGGTGCGGTGGTGTTCGACACCCAGCCGATCCCGTTCGCCGTACGCCCGCCGCTGCCGGGGGTGGACCTCGACGCCGTCGCGCGGCCCGGCGTCGGGGTGGCCCTGTGGTTCGCCACCGACGACGCCCAGGGGCTCCACGACCAGCTCGCCGCCGCGGGGGTGACCGTCCTCGCCCCGCCCGCGGACAGCCCGTTCGGCCGCACGTTCACCTTCGCCGGGCCCGAGGGGTACGCCGTCACCGTCCACGGAGGCTGACCGGCCGCGCCGGCGGGGGTCAGGGGGCGGACCCGCCGACCACCGGGAGCTCCAGCAGGCCCGTGTCCTCGGGGGTGCTGGTGACGGTGACCGGCCTCACGCCCCGGTTGCCGAAGTACGCCGTGTCGCTTCCGGCGATCACGAACCGCAGCCGGTGCCCCGTCCCGAACCGGTGCACGATGCCCGGCAGCCGGACGGTGAAGGGCCGGGTGACGTCGGGGACGCGTACCGGCGCCACCAGGCGGTTCACCAGCTTCTGGGTGCCGTCGGACGCCACGTCGTACACCTTGGCGAAGAGGACGAGCCTGTCCGCCGCGTCCCCGCTGTCCTGGACGCGTTCGGTCGCCGGGGAGCCGACCCTCAGGGTCGCCTTCGGGGCCCCGACGACGTCCACCGGGGCGGTGAGCGGAGCACTGGTCCAGCCGAGGTAGGTGCCCTTCGTGTCGTACGGGGCGGGGTCGGACAGCCCGATGAGCCGGGCCAGAGAGCTTTCGGAGTGGCTGGTGGGCAGGGGGCCGTTGGTGTAGCGGCGGCTGCCCGGGGCGACCTGGGAACGGTCGTCCACCAGGGCGCCGTCGCCGGAGAGGTACAGCGTCCGGGAGGCGTCGGGCAGGGCGGCGGCCGTACCGTAACCGCTCGCCCAGTCGCGGTGGTAGGCGAACGCGGGCCCGGTGTCCGCGCTCTCGTCGAGGCGGAGGTAGCGGTCGAACCAGGCGAGGATCCGCTGCCCGACGTAACTGGTGTCCAGGTTGCCGGCGGCGAGGTCCAGCTCGCCGGGGACGAAGCCGCCGCTGTGGCCCCACGCCTGCCAGATCATCTTCGCCGCGGTGCCCTGCGCCTGGAGGGTCCGGTAGGTGGCGGTGGCCTCGTCTAGGTTGAACAGGCTGTCGGCCTGGCCCTGGACGAGCAGCGTGGGCGCCCGGACGCCCGCCAGGTAGGAGACGGGCGAGACGCCGCGCGCGTACGCCAGCATCTCCCGGGTGCTTCCGGCCGGGAGGCGGCCGGAGTTCAGCAGCCGGATCATGTCGCACGCCCGGGTGGCGAAGTGCAGGCAGGTGAGGCGGTTGAACCGGGACGGGTCCAGGCTCGGGACCAGCAGCGGCTGCCCCTCGCCGATGAGGTAGAAGCCGTTGGTCCACTGCCATTTGAAGACGCCGGGGGTGTCGGAGGAGACGCCGTGGCGGGCGCCGGCCGCGTTGGGCGCGAGGGCGTGGGCGAGGTCGTTCCAGGTGACCAGCGGCACCAGGGCGTCCACCCGGTGGTCGGTGGAGGCGGTGGCCAGCTGGACCGCTCCGCCGTACGAGCCTCCGACCATGCCGACGCGCGGGTCACCGGGGCCGTCGGACACGACGTAGTCGGCCTCCGTGCCGTCGTCGGCGGCCCGCGTCCCGGCGAGGAAGTCGATGAGCGCGGAGGCCGCCTTCCCGTCGTCGGCCGGGTCGTCGAGGGTGATCAGGCACCCCGAGCCGCCGAAGCCCAGCCCCGAGTAGACGAGGGAGACGTAGCCGCGCGAGGCGAACGCCCTGCCCAGCGCGTCGGTGGTGCCGTCGGACTTGCTGCCGCCGAAGCCGTTGGTCGCCAGGACCGCCGGGGCGGGGTGCTCCGCGTCGACGCCGGCCGGACGGTAGAGGTCGGCGTCGACCGTGCAGGAGCGGCCCCCGGCCCGCACGGTGAACTCCAAGGGGGTGACGCCGGATTCGGCGGCCACCGCCGGACCCGCGCCGACGAGGGCGGCCGGGGCCAGGAGGGCCGCACCGGTGAGGAGGGCGAGGAGGGCGCGGAGAGGACGGAACCGGGGGACAGCACGCGACACTTGGACCTCCACGCCGAGGGCACCCCACCGACCGGTAAGTAACAGTCGGGCCCATCGTGTGACAGGCGTCACGCCACTGTCAACGCACCGAACAGGTGGTTTCTCGTGACGGTCCCTCGGCCCACGCGTCGGTCCGGCGGGGCCTCAGACCAGGGCGGGGAGTTCGGCGGTGAGCGTGCACCGCCCGCCGTCCACCGGCGCGTCCAGTACGGCCGGTACGCCGAGCGGGACCGTCAGCGCCGTCGGGCCGTGCCCGAAGCCCAGCTCCTCGACGACCGGAATCCCGAGCCCGCCGAGCCGGTCGGCGAGCACCGCGCGCACCTGCGGGTACGGGCCGCAGCCCTCCCAGGACCCGCACGCGACCCCGGCCACCCCGTCGAGCACCCCGGTGCGCAGCAGCCGCGTGAGGACGCCGTCCAGCCGGTACGGGTCCTCGGTGACGTCCTCGATCACCAGCAGGCCGCCCCGGGCCGAGGTGCGGGCGCCCGGAGTGCCGGCGTCGGCGGCGAGCAGGCTCGCACAGCCGCCGTAGGTGACGCCCCGGGCCCGGCCGGGTACCAGCGCCACCGCCCCGTCCAGGCCGAGGGTGCGTACCGACTCCGGCTCGAAGAGGGTGGCGCGCAGAGCTTCCCGGGTGGCCGCGTCCTCGAGGAAGGCCTCGGTGGCGACCATCGGGCCGTGCAGGGTGGAGAACCCGGCCCGCAGCGCGAACGCCTCGTGCAGGACGGTGATGTCGCTGTATCCGACGAACACCTTGGGCCCGGCCGCGCGGATCGCCGCCCAGTCCAGCAGGCCGGCCATGCGGTGCGCGCCGTAGCCGCCCCTGGCGCACAGGACCGCGTCGACCGACGGGTCGCACCAGGCCTCCTGGAGGTCCTGGGCGCGGTGTTCGTCCGTCCCCGCGAGGTAGCTCAGCGTGGGATGCGTGTCCAGGACGTGCGGGGCCACCACGGGGTCGAGGTCCCAGCCGCGCAGCAGGTCGAGTCCCGCCTCCAGACGGTCGGCGGGGACCGGGCCGCCGGGGGCGACGACCGCGACGCGCGCGCCGGGCCGCAAACGCGCCGGGCGCAGCAGGGGCGCGAGCGCCGGGGCCGCATCCGTCACCGGGTGAGCTCCAGGACCGGTACGTCGGTCCGTGCGATGCCGAACGTCTGGAGGTACAGCGAGAGTTCGGCTTCCAACGCCCGGACCAGGGTGCCCGTGCGGCGGAAGCCGTGGCTCTCCCCGGCGAAGGTGAGGTAGGCGTGCGGGATGCCGCGGCCCTCGATCCGGGCGAGGAAGCGCTCGCACTGCACGGGCGGGCAGATCGGGTCGTCGAGCCCCTGGAGCAGCACGAAGGGCGCGGTGAGCCGGTCGGTGCGGTTGATGGGCGAGCGTTCCCGGTAGCGCTCGGGCACCTCGGCGTACGGGCCGACGAGCGATTCGAGGTAACGCGACTCGAAGTCGTGCGTCTCGCCGGTGGCCCAGCCCTCCAGGTCGAGGATGGGGTAGCTGATCGCCCCGCAGGCGTACACGTCCGTGCCCGTCAGGGAGGCGGCCGCGGTCCAGCCTCCGGCGCTGCCTCCCCGGATCGCCAGCCGGGCGCGGTCGGCGGTGCCCTCCTCCGCCAGGGCGAGGGCGACGGCCGCGCAGTCCTCGACGTCGACGACGCCCCACTGCCCGGTCAGCCGTTCGCGGTAGGCCCGGCCGTAGCCGGTGGAGCCGCCGTAGTTCACCTCGGCGACCCCGATGCCCCGGGAGGTGAAGTAGGCGATCTCCAGGTCGAGGACGAGCGCGGAGCTCCCGGTGGGCCCCCCGTGCGCCCAGACGACGTAGGGCGCCTGCTCACCGTCCGGGCCGGTCCGTTCGGGGTTGCGGGGCGGGTAGACGTGGGCGTGGACGTCCCTGCCGCCCGGTCCGGTGAAGGTGCGGACCTGCGGCTCGGGGTAGTAGGCCGGGTCGACGGCGTCCTGGTGGGGTGCGCCGACGGTCCGGGTGTGGCCGGTCGCGGTGTCCAGTTCCACCACCTCGTGCGAGGTGCGGGGGCTCGCGGCGATGCCGATGACCCGGGTGTCCTGCACGGCGAGTGTCGCGGACCACGCGGTCCAGGGGCCGGCCGCGTCGACCAGTTCGCCGGTCTCGGGGTCGAGCAGCCCGAGCGCGGTGGTGCCCCGGCCGTGGATGACGGCGATCAGCCCGTTGTCGAGCAGTCGGAACCAGCGCTGGCCGATCTTCCACAGCGGGCC
The DNA here is from genome assembly GCF_000721935.1 of Streptomyces sp. NRRL WC-3549. Taxonomy (GTDB): domain Bacteria; phylum Actinomycetota; class Actinomycetes; order Streptomycetales; family Streptomycetaceae; genus Streptomyces. Next base: position 142,674 of record NZ_KL585421.1, on the reverse strand, counting down.
GCCGAACTCCTCGTTCCGGCCGGAGCTGAGCCGGCTGCTGGGCACGACCGCACCGGCGACGGCGTCCGGCCTGATGCGCTGGAGCTCCCACCAGCCGCTGATGTCGGAGACGAAGACCAGCGAGCCGTCCCGGTCCCACTCCACCTGGACGACCGATTCGCCGATGTCGCCCACGAGCGGCCGTACCCCGGTGAAGGTGCCCTCGGCGGTGACCTCGGCGATCATCACGACCGTGCCCTCCCACGGCATCCGCGGGTGGTCCCAGGCGATCCAGGCGACGCGCCGGCCGTCGTGGGAGAGCTCGGGCCCGGTCACGAACCGGTGCCGGTCGTCGCTGAGTTCGCGTACGGCACCACGGTCGTCGGCGGCCGATCCGTCCAGCGGTACGGCGGCGATCACCCGGCGCACGTCGGTGGGGGACGGTCCGGTGAACTCCTCCAGCACGCACCAGACCTCGCCCCGCGCCCCCCGGTCCGGGTGCAGGTGCGGGTCGACCCAGCGCAGCCCGTCACCGGTGGCGGAGACCGGGGTGAGCGGCCGGGGCGGCTCGGTCCCGTCCGGGGCGTACGCGTACAGCCGCTGGTCTGCGTGGTGGACGAAGACGACGAGCGCGCCGCCCTCCTCGGGCGGGCGCGCCGCACCGGCCCAGGGCACCCCGCCGTACTCGATGACCCGGCTGCGCACGTTCCACGGCTCGGGCAGCACGGTCGCGGTGGTGCCGTCGGCGCGGCGGCGGACCAGGGTGCGGCGGCCGTCCTCGGCGGGGCGTGGTTCCGTCCACCACACCTCCTCGCCGACGGTGTCGGCGAACTCCGGCCTTCCGTCGTGCGAGGCGGCCAGGGCCGCGTCGATCGGTGACGGCCATGTGCCGTACGCCGCTGTGGACACCATGCTCGGTTCCCCCCTCGTGGGTCAGGCGGTACGCAGGAAGTGGTCCAGGACCCGGACGCCGAAGTGCAGGGCGTCGACGGGGACCCGCTCGTCGACGCCGTGGAACAGCGCCTGGTAGTCGAAGCCGACGGGCAGCTTCAGCGGGGAGAAGCCGTAGCCGGTGATGCCCAGCCGGGAGAACTGCTTGGCGTCCGTGCCGCCCGACATGCAGTAGGGGACGGCGTGCGCCCCCGGGTCGAACAGCTCGACGGCCTCCCGCATCCTCGCGAACGTCGGGGAGTCGACCGGGGCCTGGAGGGGGACCTCCCGGTGGTCGAACTCCCAGTGGACGCCCGGTCCGGTCAGCCGGTCGAGGGTCCGGCAGAACTCCTCCTCGCCTCCGGGCACCATCCGCCCGTCGATGTGGGCGGTGGCCCGGCCGGGGATGACGTTGACCTTGTAACCGGCCTCCAGCATCGTCGGGTTGCTGCTGTTGCGGACGGTGGGTGCGACCAGGTCCGCGGCCGGGCCCAGCTTGCCCAGCAGCTCGTCCACGTCGAATCCGGGCGCGTCCGGGTCGGCCTCCACGTGGTGGAGCGCGGCGATCTCGGTGAGCGCCGCGCGGACCGTCGGGGTCAGCCGCACCGGCCACTCGTACGCCCCGATACGGGCGACGGCGGCGGCCACGGCGCTGACCGCGTTGTCCTTGTTGACCTTGGATCCGTGGCCCGCCCTGCCCTCGGCGGTCAGCTTGAGCCAGGCGGTGCCCCGCTCGCCGGCCGCGATGGGGTAGAGCGACATCCCGGGGCCCGCGTGGAAGGTGAAGGCCCCCGACTCGCTGATGCCCTCCGTGCAGCCCTCGAAGAGCTCGGGGTGCCGGTCGGCGAGGAAGCCCGACCCGTCGGCGGCGCTGGCCTCCTCGTCGGCGGTGTAGGCGACCACGATGTCCCGGCGGGGGCGTACGCCGGCCCTGGCCCAGGCTCTGGCCACGGCGAGGACCATCGCGTCCATGTTCTTCATGTCGATCGCGCCGCGCCCCCACACGACTCCGTCACGTACCTCCCCGGAGAACGGGTGGACGCTCCAGTCGGCGGGTTCGGCGGGCACCACGTCGAGGTGCCCGTGGACGAGCAGCGCGTCGGCGGACGGGTCGGTGCCCGGGATGCGCGCGACGACGTTGGTCCGGCCCGGCGTGCGCTCCAGGAGGAGTGGCTCCAGGCCGGTGTCGGCG
>NZ_KL585421.1:137079-140328 GCF_000721935.1 Streptomyces sp. NRRL WC-3549 | reverse complement strand
TGCCGTCGCCGTTGTTGGTCGTGTCGATGCGGATCAGTTCCGAGGTGAACGTGACCGACTCGTCGAGCGCCCGCTCGTCCACGGGTCCGGACGGGTGCGTCGCCTCAGCCATACTGTTCCTCCACGGCGGCCGACACGATCGTCGTCACCGCCTTGAACGTGCGGATGCCTTCGTACATCGTCGCGCCGGTGTAGGCGACGCGCCGCTCGCCGCTCGGCGCCACGCCGGGGACCACCGTCGCGGCGGCGGCCAGATGCTCGGCGTCGAACTCCAGCTCCACGGTGAAGGGGCCGCCCTCCACCGGGGCCCTGCGCCCCGCGAGTGCGGTGGCCTCCTGGGCGGCCGCCCTGATGTCGGCGGCGGTGCGCGCCGGGGTGCGGCAGACGGCGGCGTACCGGGACACGTGGTCCTTCACCGCGACCTTGCGGGCGTCCGGGGCGTACAGCCCGGCGTCCACGCAGGTCAGGTCGTCGCCGGTGACGAGGACGACCGGGACGCCGTACTCGGCGGCGACGTGGGCGTTCAGCAGGCCCTCACTGGCGCGTACACCGTTCAGCCAGACGCCGGTGATGGAGTTGGCGAGGTAGGTGTGCGCGAGGACGCCCTCGGTGCCGGCACCGGTGTGGTAGCCGACGAACGCCACCGCGTCGACGTCGCCGTGCTGGATGCCCTCGACCATGGAGAGGGACTTGTGCTTGCCGGTGAGCATCTGGACGCGGTCGTCGAGCCGCTCCAGGAGCAGGTTGCGCATCGTCCAGTGGGCCTCGTTGACGAGGACCTCGTCGGCGCCCCCGTCGAAGAAGCCGAGGGCCGCGGCGTTCACGTCGGAGGTGAACAGGGAACGGCAGCGTTCCCACTGCGGGGTGCCCGGCAGCACGTCGGCCGGCCAGGTCACTCCGGTCGCGCCCTCCATGTCGGCGCTGACGAGGATCTTCACGATGCGCGGTCCTGTCACTGGTTCCGGGGGTCCCCCGACCGCCTGCGGCGGAAGAGGATCTTCGTGCCGCCTCACGGTACGCGCCGCGACGGCACCGGACCAGAGCCGTCGGCACCTGTCACTGGTCCAGTCCGGTGGAACCGGTGCCCGCCGCCCGCCGAAGGGCCCCGGACCGGGCGGCGGCGCCCGGTCCACAGGCCCCCGGCGGCCTCTCAGGAGCGGCCCGCGCCCTTGAGGAGCTCCTCGATCCGGGCGAGCTCCGCGTCGTCGAACTCCAGGTTGCGGACCGCCTCGACGCTGTTCTCCAGCTGGCTGACGCTGCTCGCGCCGACGACCGCGGAGGTGACCCGGCCGCCGCGCAGCACCCAGGCCAGTGCCATCTGCGCCAGGGACTGCCCGCGGTCCCCCGCGATCACGTCCAGCGACCGGAGCCGCTCCACCAGTTCGGGGGTGACGGCGTCGGCCGACAGGAAGGGGCTGTCGCCCGCGGCGCGCGAGCCCTCCGGGATGCCGTTGAGGTATCGGTTCGTCAGGAGGCCCTGTTCGAGCGGCGAGTAGGCGATGGAACCGGTGCCCAACTCGTCCAGGGTGTCCAGCAGCCCGTCCTCGACCCAGCGGTCCAGCATCGAGTAGCGCGGCTGGTGGATGAGGAGCGGGGTGCCCAGCTCGCCCAGGATCCGGGCGGCCTCCCGGGTCTGCTCGGCGGAGTAGTTGGAGATGCCGGCGTACAGCGCCTTGCCCTGGCGCACCGCCGTGTCCAGCGCGCCCATCGTCTCCTCGAGGGGGGTGTCCGGGTCGGGCCGGTGGGAGTAGAAGACGTCGACGTAGTCGAGGCCGAGCCGGCGCAGGCTCTGGTCCAGCGAGGAGCGCAGGTACTTCCGGGAGCCCCACTCCCCGTACGGGCCCTCCCACATGTGGTAGCCGGCCTTGGTGGAGACGACGATCTCGTCCCGCAGGTGGGCGAAGTCCGCCTTCAGGGCGCGGCCCATCGTGAGCTCGGCGGAGCCGGGCGGCGGGCCGTAGTTGTTGGCGAGGTCGAAGTGGGTGATGCCCAGGTCGAAGGCCCTGCGCAGGATCTGCCGCTGGCTCTCGGGGGTCCGGTCGCCTCCGAAGTTGTGCCACAGCCCGAGGGACAGCGCGGGCAGCAGCAGGCCGCTGCGCCCGGTGCGCCGGTAGGGCATGGCGGAGTAGCGGTCGGCGGACGGAAGGTACATACGAGCACTCCACGGGAGGGATCGGGAACGGGTGGTGCGGGCCCCAGCCTGACGGAGAACGATCCAGCGGTCCAACAGGAGATTCCGCTGGGATTCATCGCCTAGATTGCTCAATCATGGAACTGCGCCAGCTGGAACACTTCGTCGCCGTCGCCGAGGAACGGCACTTCACCCGGGCGGCCGAGCGGCTCGCCGTCTCCCAGTCCGGCCTGTCCGCGTCGGTGCGGGCACTGGAGCACGAGCTGCGGACGCCGCTGTTCAGCCGCACCACGCGCACCGTGCGGCTGACGGAGGCGGGGCAGGCCCTGCTCGTGGAGGCGGAGCGGACGCTCGCGGGGGCCCGGGCGGCACGGGACGCGGTCGACGCCGTACGGGGGCTGCTCCGCGGCAGGCTGACGCTGGGGGTCGAGCAGTGTGTGGCCGGTGTCAGCCCGGCCCGGCTGCTGGCGGCCTTCCGCCGGGAGCACCCGCACATGGAGATCCGGCTGCGCCAGGAGGGCACGTCCAGCCTGCTGGCGGGGGTGGCCGGCGGGCGGCTGGACCTGGCCTTCGCGGCCACCGTCAGCCCGCCGGAGTGGCGGGGCGAGCTGATGCCGCTCGCCCGGGAGCGGATGGTGGTGCTGTGCGCGCCGGGGCATCGCCTCGCGGGCGGGGCGCCGGTGGAGTGGGCCGGGCTGCGCGGTGAGTCCTTCATCGACTTCCACCCGGACTGGGGGCCGCGGCGGGCGGCCGACGAGGCCTTCGCCGCCGCGGGGGTGCGGCGCACGGTGGCGCTGGAGGTCAACGACGTGCACAGCCTGCTGGAGCTGGTGCACGAGGGGCTGGGGGTCGCGGTGGTACCGCACCACTTCTCCCGTAAACCGGAGGCACGTGGGCTGGGCGTGGCGGAGTTCGCCGGTGCGCACCGGCCGGGCTACGAGAGCGTGGTGGTGCTGCCGCCGGCCCGGAGCCTGAGTCCGGGGGCGAAGGCGCTGATGGCGCTGGTCCGCCAGGACGTGCCGCACTGAGCGTTCCCGCTCAGTCCGCCCCCGCCGGTCCGCCGAGTGCCTCGGCGAGAGGACCGTCCCCCTGGCCCGCCCCGCCGCAGGTGTCGGCGG
>NZ_KL585421.1:134724-136872 GCF_000721935.1 Streptomyces sp. NRRL WC-3549 | reverse complement strand
GTGTATAAGAGACAGGGTGTGCGGGCCTCTCGGACCCCCTGCACCCGCCGCCCGGCCGGGCTGTTCAGTCCTCGTGCCCGAGCTGGATGTCGCGCTCGGTGCGCCCGCCTCCGGGGACCTGGAGGACGGTGGCGACCGGGGGGTATCCGGCGGCGATGACGGTGTACTCCCCCGTCGACAGGTCGACGAAGCGAAACGAGCCGTCGGGTCCGGTGGTGTGGGTGTCGACCACGTTGCCGGCCGCGTCCAGCAGGGTGACCCGGGCGTCCTCGACGACCCGGCCGCCGGGGGCCCGTACGACACCGCGGAGCACCGCGCCGCCGGCCAGTTCGATGTCCTGCCGGGTCTCCCTGGCTGCTTGCACGCTGACCGGCAGCGCGGCGGGCCGGAAGGCCTGCGCGCTGGCCGCCAGGGTGTACTCCCCGGCCACCAACTCGCCGATCACATAGAGGCCTTCGCGCCCGGTTCGGGTGCTGGCGACGACTTCCCCGCGTACGTCGGTGAGGGTCACGGCGGCATCGCGCACCGGTGCGCCGTCCGGGGTGAGGACTGCTCCGGCGAGCCGTCCCGCGCCGCCGAGCACCACGTCGAGGTCGACCGGGCGCTCGCCGACGGTGACGCTGACGGCCTGGGGCTGGTGCCCGCCCGCCGCGGCGATCAGCACATAGGAACCGGAACCGGGCACGCTCAGCGCGTACCGCCCGGCGTCGTCGCTGGCGCCCCGTCCGGCCTGCCGCCCCAGCACGTCGATGAGGGTGAGCGCGGCGCGGCCCACCTTCGTGCCGTCGGAGTGCTGGACGCTGCCGCGGACCGGGATGCCGGACGGCGGGCCGGGCTGCGGCGGAGCGGGTTCGACGCGGGCCGGCGGGATGGCGGTGGGGGGCGCGGTGGGTTCCGCGGCCGGTGTGGGGGTGTGGTGGGACACCAGCGGTTTCTCCTTGAGGAAGAAGGCGAGGAACAGGCCGAGCAGGAGCACCGGCACGAGGTAGAGGAAGATCCGGGGCATCGCGTCGGCGTACGCCTGGATGTAGGCGTCCCGCAGCGCGGGCGCCATGGAGTGGACGGCCTGCGGGGTGATCGACGCGGGGTCGGGCAGGTCGGCCCCGGAGGGGAGCCGTACCGCGAGCGCGTCCGCCAGCCGTCCCGCGAACAGCGTGCCGAAGATGGCCGCACCGACGCTGCCGCCGATCTGCCGGAAGTAGTTGTGGGCGCTGGTGGCGGTGCCGAGGTCGGCCGGCGGTACGGAGTTCTGGACGGCCAGGACGAGGACGGACATGCCGAGGCCGATCCCGATGCCGAGGACGGCCTGCCAGACGCCGTACTCGAGGGCGGTGGTGTCGGTGCCGAGGAAGGAGAGCAGCCACATCCCCACGGCCGAGACGGCACCGCCGACCAGCGGGAAGACGCGGTAGCGGCCGGTACGCGAGACCAGTTGGCCGGAGACGACGGAGGCGACGACGATGCCGCCCATCATGGGGAGCATCAGCAGGCCCGACTCGGTGGCGGAGGCACCCTCGACCATCTGGAGGTAGGTCGGCAGGTAGCTGGCGGCCCCGAAGAGCGCGACCCCGACGACCGCGCCCACGAGCGAGGTGACGGTGAAGACCGAGTCGCGGAACAGCCGCAGCGGAATGATGGGTTCGGCGGCCCGGTGCTCGACGACGAGGAAGAGCAGGGTCGTTCCGACGGCCCCCGCGGCCAGTCCCAGGATGGTCCGCGAGCCCCAGGCGTACTCCGTGCCGCCCCAGCTGGTGAGCAGCACGAGACAGGTCGAGGCGGCGGCGAGCAGCAGTCCGCCCAGCACGTCGATGCGGGGCCGGACGGAGGGCTTGGGCAGTTTCAGGACGAGCGCGATGACGAGGAGGGTGACCAGCCCGAACGGCACGTTGATGTAGAAGCACCAGCGCCAGGAGGCGTGGTCGGTGAAGAAGCCGCCGAGCAGCGGTCCGGCGACGGAGGCGATACCGAAGACGGCCCCGATGAGGCCCATGTACCGGCCGCGTTCACGGGGCGGGACGATGTCGGCGATGATCGCCTGCACACCGATCATGAGCCCGCCGCCGCCGATGCCCTGGACCGCACGGAAGACGATCAGTTCGTCCATGGTGCGGGACCAGCCGGCGAGCGCCGAGCCGATGACGAAGACGA
>NZ_KL585421.1:124443-134522 GCF_000721935.1 Streptomyces sp. NRRL WC-3549 | reverse complement strand
GACGAAGACGACGATGGCGAACTGGAAGACGCCCTTGCGTCCGAAGAGGTCGCCGAGCTTGCCGTAGAGCGGCAGCCCGATGGTGGAGGCGAGCAGATAGGCGGTGACCGCCCAGGACATCTTGTCCAGACCGTGCAGCTCACCGACGATCTTCGGCAGGGCGGTGGCGACGATCATCTGGTCGAGCGCCGCGAGCAGCAGGGTGAGCATCAGCCCGAGGAAGACGAGGCGGATGCGGCGCGGGCTGATCTCTTCGGCGGGGCCGTCGGACGAGGCTCCGGACGGCGGCGCGGGAGGGACGGCGACGGGCCCGGCCGATGCGTCGGGGGACCGCCCGAGGAGATCGTCCGCCAGGCTGCCCGTGCCGCCGGGCTCCGCCCCGCCGCCTTCCCCGCCACCTTCCCCGCCGCCCGGTCCGGGGCCGTCACCCCCGGGCCCGTCCGCCTCGTCCTTCAGCAGAGTGATCCCACCCACCACCTGACGCTCCCCTCGTCGCTCCTGCGCCGCCCATTTCTCGCATCAGGCGGCAAGGCGGGGCAAACGCGACCGGGCGTGCAGGCGGCGCGCGTTGAGGGCGTATGCGCCGGTGAGAGGTGTTACGGCGCGCAACCGGCCGCCCCGGAAAACCACTCGTTCCGGTGAGGCCGATCGCGAACCGCCCGCGTCAGTACACGACTTACTTCTCGACCTCGGTGGCGAGGTTCTGCAGCAGCTCGTCGTGGATCCGGGCGAGCCCCTTGGGCGCGAAGGTCCTCTCGAAGAACCCTCCGATGCCGCCCGCGCCGTTCCAGACGGTGGAGACGGCCGCCTTGGAGTTCCCCTCTCCGGCCGGGGTGACGGTCCAGGTGGTGACCATCGAGGAGTTCCGGTCCTTCTCGACCAGCTGCCCCTCAGTGGGCTCGGTGACCTCCAGCAGGCAGTCACGGACCCGCTTGCTGGTGGCCTGGAGCTTCCAGTGCACGAGGGTGCCCTCGCCGTCGCCGCCCTCGCGCACCTCGTACTCGCTGTACTGCCCGGGGAGGATCTTGCCCCGGACCTCCTCGTAGTCGGCCAGCGCGTCGAACACCGCCTCCGGGCCCGCCGCGATGATCCGCTCCGTCGTGGCCTCGACCTGCGCCATGCCTGCTCCTCCAGCACTCGGTTGTTCGGGGTCGTGCTGAGCCAACCACCTCCGGTGCGCCCCTCAAAATCGGGCGTCCGGGGGCGGGCCGCACGATCAAGGGAACAAGTGTTCTATTCTCTGCCCAGTACCACCGAGGAGGTGTCCATGCGCTGGGACAATCTGGCCGACAACACCACGAAAGCGGAGAGCGGTGCCCTGTTCGCCGCGAACGCGGTCACCACCCGCACATTCGACACGCCCGAGTTCCGGGGAATCACCTTCCACGAGATCCGCGCGCGCTCGATCGTGAACCGGGTGCCCGGCGCGTCCCGGATGCCGTTCGAATGGACCGTGAACCCCTACCGGGGCTGCACCCACGCCTGCGTGTACTGCTTCGCCCGCAAGACCCACAGCTATCTGGACCTGGACACGGGCCTCGGCTTCGACTCGCAGATCGTCGTCAAGACCAACGCGGGCGAACTGCTGGCCCGGCACCTCTCCTCCCCGCAGTGGCACGGCGCGCACATCGCGATGGGCACGAACGTCGACTGCTACCAGCGGGCGGAGGGCCGCTACCGGCTGATGCCCGGGATCATCGCCGCCCTGCGGGACCACGCCAACCCCTTCTCCATCCTGACCAAGGGCACACTGATCCTGCGCGACCTGGAGCTGCTGAAGCAGGCGGCACGGGTCACCGAGGTCGGCATCTCCGTCTCGGTCGGCTTCACCGACCGCGAGCTGTGGCGCACGGTCGAGCCGGGCACGCCCTCCCCCGAGCGGCGCCTCGACGTCGTCCGCACGCTGGCCGCCCACGGCATCGGCTGCTCGGTGCTGATGGCACCGGTCATCCCCTTCCTCGGCGACCACCCCGAGCAGCTGCGCGCCACGGTCCGCGCCGTCGCCGAGGCCGGCGCGCACTCGGTGACCCCGCTCGTCCTGCACCTGCGACCGGGCGCCCGGGAGTGGTTCATGGCGTGGCTCGCCGAGCACCACCCGCAGCTGGTGCGGCGTTACGAACGGCTGTACGCGGACGGGGCGTACGCGCCGACCTGGTACCAGCGGCGCGTCACCCGCCGGGTGCACGAGCTGGCGGCCGAGTACGGCATCGGCCCCGCCCGCCGGGGCGAGGCCCGCCGCGTCCTCACGCCGGACACTCCGACGCCGGTCCCACTGCCGGACGATCCGGGACCCACCCAGCTGACCCTGCTCTGACCGCGCCACCGCGCGCTGACCAATCGGGTCAACTCTTGCCGGAATCTGTCCTTCCGCGCCCGGATTCGGGGAGCATGCGGCCGTGGCTGTGCCCCTCACAGCCGCGATTCCCCACCACGGGAGGCCGTATGACGAAACGTGCAGGCATTCTGGTCGCAGTCGGCGCCACGGTCGCCGGGCTGGTCACCGCGGTACCGTCCGCCGCGTCCACCGCACCCGGGGCCCCTCCGGCCGCCGCACCACTGAAGTGGACGGCCTGCGGGACCCAGGCGTATCCGACGCAGCAGTGCTCAACCGTCAGCGCTCCGCTGGATCATGACAGGCCGTCAGGCCGCCGGGTCACGCTCGCCCTCACCCGGATCCCGCACACGGTGAAGACCTCGCAGGGTCCGCTGCTGGTCAACCCCGGCGGACCGGGCGGCAGCGGGCTCTCGATGGCCGGCTTCGTGGCGTCCTCGCTGCCGGAGAAGCTCGCCGCCCAGTACGACGTGATCGGGTTCGACCCGCGCGGCGTCGGCAGGAGCAGCCCCGCGCTGGACTGCGTACCGAAGCACTTCGACCCGGTACGCCCCGACACCGTGCCCGGCACCCTCCGCGACGAGAGGGCCAACCGGGACAGGGCCGCGTCGTTCGCCGCCGCGTGCGGGAAGAAGTACGGGGACCTGCTCCCCTTCATGGACACCGTCAGCGCCGCGAAGGACCTCGACGTGATCCGCCGGGCCCTCGGCGCACGGCAGATCAACTACTTCGGCTACTCCTACGGCACCTACCTGGGGGCCGTCTACGCCAAGCTGTTCCCGGAGCACGTGCGGCGCCTGGTGCTCGACTCGATCGTCGACCCGGACGGCGTCTGGTACGAGGACAACCTCGGCCAGGACCACGCCTTCGACGCCCGCCACAAGGCGTTCGCCGCCTGGGTGGCGAAGAACGACGCCACCTACCGCCTCGGCACCGACCCGGCGAAGGTCGAAGCCGCCTGGTACCGGATGCGCGACGCGGTGCGGAAGCACCCCGCCGCGGGCAAGGTCGGCGCGAGCGAGCTGGAGGACACCTTCCTGCCCGGCGGCTACTACAACGGCTACTGGCCGCAACTGGCCGAGGCGTTCGCGGCGTACGTCCACGACAAGGACGAGGACGCGCTGGCCACGGCGTACGACGACTTCGCGGCGGTCGACGCGAGCGGCGACAACGGCTACTCCGTCTACACCGCGGTCCAGTGCCGCGACGCCGCCTGGCCGAAGTCCTGGACCACCTGGCGCAACGACACCTGGCAGACCCACCGCAAGGCGCCGTTCATGTCGTGGAACAACACCTGGTACAACGCGCCCTGCGCCACCTGGCCGGTGAAGCCCCTGGAGCCGGTGCGGGTCACCAACCACCAGATCCCGCCGGCCCTGCTCTTCCAGGCCACCGACGACGCGGCGACCCCGTACGAGGGCGGCCTCGCCGTGCACCGCAAGCTCAAGGGCTCACGCCTGGTGGTCGAGGAGGGCGGCGGCAACCACGGCATCAGCCTGAGCGGCAACGACTGCCTCGACGCCCACCTGATCGCCTACCTCACCGACGGAACCCTGCCCCGCTCCTCCGGCAGCGGCGCCGACGCGGTCTGCGACGCCCTCCCGGAGCCGGAGGCGGCGCCGACCGCGAGGGCGGGCGCGCAGGCGGGCGCGCAGGCGGGCGCGCAGGCGGGCGCGCAGGCGAAGGCCGCCACGGGCCAGAAGGGCACCGCCCTGCACAGCCTGCTCGGCTTCCGCGGCTGATAAATGCTCAGCCCCGTGCCGGGGGCGTACGCCAGAATGGCCCGCGTGACCCCACGCCCCTCCTCCGCGTACGCCCCCGGCACGCGTATACGCGCCATGACCCTCGACGACTGCGCCGCCGTGGCGGAGATCCGGGTGCGCGGCTGGCAGCGCGCGTACGCCGGGATGATCCCGCAGGCGCATCTGGACGCGATGGACACCGCCCGGGACGCCGAGCACCGGCGCGCGTACCTCATGGCGGAGGACGGCCCGGTGAACCTGGTGGCCGAGGCCCCGGACACCACGGTGACCGGCTGGGCCTGCTACGGCCCCTGCCGCGAGGGGAGCACGCGGCCGGAGAGCGCGGAACTGTACGCGCTCTACGCGCACCCCGACCACATCGGCACGGGCACCGGACGCGCGCTCCTGGCCGAGGTGACCGCGCGGGCACGGACGCAAGGATTCGCCTGGATGACGCTCTGGGTGCTGAAGGAGAACAGGCGGGCCCGGCGCTTCTACGAGCGGGCCGACTTCCGGCCGGACGGCACGGAGGAGACCTTCGAGGCCGACGGCGCCATGATCCCCGAACTCCGGTACACACGCCCGCTCAAGGCTGTACGGATGGCTTGTTACTGCTGTCGCTGAATTCGGCCGGGCGTCCAAGGTGGGGGCGGCCCCGAGGCATCGATACACGGCCCGCTCGAAGCCCTGCTCAAGGTTGTCGGTGAGCGGCATCAGCAGCACGAAGTCAGCTGGCACGACGAGTACTCGCTCCCGGACCTCGGTGTCCGGCCCGACTACCCACGCCACCACCGTCCGCCTCGTCCTCGCCGCCGCGGACGGCGACGCACTCGACCGCGCCATCGGTAACTTTCTCCAGGAACGCAAGGCCCGGCCCCATCGTCGGGACGGAGGGCGGTCACTGTCGACGGGAAGACACTCCGCGGCACCCGGACCGCCGACCGGACCGCCACCGCTTTGATCGCCGCGATGACCCACAGCGGCGAGGTCCTCGCCCAACGACAGATCGACAAGAAGAGCAACGAGATCCCGGCCTTCGGCCCGCTCCTGGACGGCCTCGACCTGACCGGTACCGTCATCACCGCCGATGCCCTGCACACCCAGCACGACCACGCCGTCTACCTGCACGAACGCGGGGCTCACTACCTCGCCGTCGTCAAGCGGAACCATCCCGGACTGCATGCGCGCATCCGTAGCCTGCCCTGGCGCGAGATCCGCCTGGACCACGTCGAGCGCACCCGGGCCCATCACCGCGACGAGATCCGCCGCCTGAAGACCGCGGCCTTCGCCCACATCGACTACCCGCACGCCCGCCAGGTCCTCCAAGTCGTGCGCTGGAGACGCGATCTGGGCACGGGCAAACTGACGATCGAGCGGATCCACCTGGTCACGAGTCTGCCGCCCGGTGCGGCCGACGGCAGCGAACTCGCGGCCTGGTTCCGCGGCCACTGGCGCATCGAGAACCAGCTCCACCACGTCCGCGACCGGACCTTCCACGAAGATGCCTCGCACATCCGCACCCGGCATCTACCCCGCGTCCTGGCCGGCCTGCGCAACCACGCCATCGGCGTCCACCGCCAAGACGGCCACACCAACATCGCCGCCGCCCTCCGCCGCACCGCCCGAGACCACCTGCGGCCCCTCACCGCCCTCGGCCTGACATGACGAACCCGGACACAAGATCACTTCTCAAAGCCCCTGCCTGGGACCCCACTCACGTACTACCTCTCGCCAGGAACGCGTAGATCGCACTCGCAGCATGAACCCCTGTGTCCGCGCTCCAGGGGACACCTCACAAGGCGTCCAACCCGGCCTTGCGGACGATCTTGACCAGTAGCACGCCCCGGCCTGCGACCACTGCCCTCGATGCGGACACGCGGGTAGGACCCGATACGCTTCTTCACCTGGAGAGTGCTTCTTCCCGTGCAGCCAACAGGACCCTAGAAAAGTCCCATCGTTGTAGGTCAGGAGCGCTCTCCGCTTATTTTCTCAAGCATGGCGCACCCCACCTCGTGGAGGCTTGAGGCTAGTCGGCGGGCCAGCACGACCCGCATGGCTTCCCAAGCCCACGAGAGAAGCGTTGTCCCCGTCTGTCAACTCCTGGAGGCCAGGGTCTCCGCGATGAGGTTTGCCGCTTCCATCTCGTCCAGCCAGACAAACCCGAGCGCTGAAGCATTCTCTGCAGACGAGGGAAGCGGCACGGCGCACTCCCAGCGCAGCCCGTCCCGACTGAAGGCCTCGTTGTGCTGTTCACCCTGTAGGACGCGCTGCCGCAACAAGGTGCCCTCCGAGTCAGTTGCTGCTGTGTAGTACGTGATGCGCCCCTTCCCATCCACTGCATCAAGCACTGCGCTGTCGAGGGAGCGCAGGGCGGGGGTGCCCAAGTGGCCCTGCAGAGTTCCAGGACGCATGAGCGCGCCTGTCAGGTCGATGAACCCAGCGTTGTCGCGAAGGAACTCGCCACCCCGCTCGTAGAATAGGATGAGCGGCTCGTAGAGATCGGGTAGATCCGCATCAATCGCTGCTCCCTGCGTTCGAAGTTCTGCCAGGTGTACTGCACCCGTGCAGGTACGCTTGATGGCGTCATCCCCTGTCAGCTGGACTAGGAAATCGCGCAAGTCCGCTTCGATTCCTGGGGAAAGCGCGAAATCGGAGTTCAGGTATTCGGTGGCGTCAAAGAAGGGCCACGCGGTGTCAGCCGAGCATGCGTGTGCCCACATACCCGCCCGACGGAGATATTCACGCATCAGTACACGGCGTGACATGACATGCGCAACGCCATCTTCCCAGTCTCCTGTCCACTCCACCGCACGTAGGCGCTCCAGCACGGCCGGCGATGCCCGGTCAGTCACTTCGCAATCCCCTTTGCTCGCAGCTCTTGTAGCAGGGCTGCCGTCACCTCATCGATGCTGGACAGGCCGGGAGACAACTCGACCTCTGGCAGCCCGAGCCCCAAGGCGCGCCACTGGTTGAATCCGCCTCGGTTCTCGTTCAGTGCAAGCTCATGAGCGCCAGCGTCCCGGTAGTTCTCAGGCCAGCTATGATAGTAGCCGGACTCATTCGGGTTTCGGTAGAATTCCCAGAGATGCTCAGCGTCGCGCACGTACGGTAGGCCTGCCTCGATGAAGTAGCTCTCGGTGTATTCGTGACCAATATACCGCTCAAATTTCTGCGTCTCGGCGGCGGTAAGGGGGCGCCGGCTCGCCGCCTTCCAGATCTCGGCTATATCGCTACGCGGCGTGAAATAGGCCTGGCGCATAAGATTTGGTCCTTGGGTCACTGCGTGCTCGGTGAGGAAGAAGTGTGTCCGGACCCGATCCAGCACGTCCAAGCTGATACCGGTGTTGTCTGAAATTCTCTGGATGTTCAGTGAAGCCGGGTTGGTGCGCACCATGTCGTAGAAGAGTGCCGCTGTCGGGTGCTCAGCCGTTGGCTCCTCGACATAACGGGCACCCTCCACGACGTGATCGTCCGGCCCGGCGAGTGGGTGCGCGGTCGGTTCACACCCCGTGACGACATCGCGAGGTTGTGGGACGGTGCGCGCAAGGGCACGCTGAGCAAGGCACAGGTCAAAGAATTCAGGAACCTCATGACGCATGAGTACGTGGAGAGTCGGCTTATGAAGGCTGGTCTGCCATACCTACAGGACCAGGCAGGCCTGTGGCGGAAGGAAGCCGACGGCACGTACGCCGACGGCGGAAGGTATTCGCCCAAGAGTCTTAGTGCAGCCGGCGCTCACGACCTGGCGCCGAACCCAGTGCGGGGTGGCTTCGGAACCGCCTGGCAGAAGCTCGGCCTGAAGCATCCGAAAACAGAACTTGCCGCGGATTTGTCGAATATCGATGACTTCGTTAAGGATGTCTTTCATGAGCTGCGAGCCAAGGGGCTGAACCTGAAGTGACCGACAATTCTTCACGTATCGTGTTGGCCAGGCTGCGGGCCATCAACTGGGACGACGACTCCGCGGCCTTCGACCACGCCCATTCGCGTGCTCTGCTGATGCGTGAGTACCTGCGCCGGGCGGCCCTGTGGGCCAGGGCTTATGACGCCGAGTCATCCTGGCCGTTTTTCGACATCGCCGAGCACGTCGACACCGCGATCACGACCCCGATCGACATCGCTGACGAGCTGGAGGAATTCCTGGAAGAGCTCGCCCCCGCCTCCCTCAGGACCACCTGCCGCGGCGCAGTCCGCTGGGCAGCCTTGCGGGAAGCCGGCAGCGACCTACTCACGGATCTGCCGGATCCGTACGAGCCGCTTCTGGCTATGTACGAACGCGGGGGCGGCTACTACCTTGAGGAGTATCTCGACCTCAACGGCGTAATGATCCCGTTGCGAGACCTGGAGAGCAATGCCTCCGAAGCTCCCTTCCTCACGCTCGCCCCGGCAGCCCTTGACGCGCTGGACGCCGAGAAGACCTGACGTAATAGTTGCCGGTTTCGGCATGAGGTTCTGAGTCGTCTCAAGCAGATTGTGCTGCTGGCGAGTTGGAGGGGAGACCCAGGTAGAGGTCCGCATGTATCTCGTAGGGATTCGGAGCCGTTGAACTGACCTCGATTCGTCAGCGGTGATCGCTGGCTGACGAGGTGATCACTTCGCCCTGTTTGTTCCGACGGGTGTCGGGTGGGCAGGGTCATTGCATGAACGTGATCTGTCTGGGTTCGTCACGTGAGGCCGAGGGGTCGTAGGGGCCGGTGGTAGTCGCGGCCGGTGTGGCGGAGGGTTGGCGGCGATGTTGGTCTGGCCGTCCTGGCGGAAGATGCTGATGGCGAGGTTATGTAGGGAGGCCATGGCTCGTGGCAGCTTGCCGGTGCGGACCTTGGAGTCGTCCTCGCGGGACGTGTGTCCCGGACGTGGTGCAGGAGGTTCTCGATGCCCCAGTGGCCTCTGATCCAGGTGGCGAGCTCGGTGCAGGTGGCGTCGAAGACGCTCAGGCTGTGATGAGGTAGACGCTCACGAGGCCCTTGCTCGCGAGGACGTATGTGATTTTTTTGCGTGTTGCCTCCATACGCCGACCGCCGCGTGAAGCCGTGTGAAACAGAGCGGGCAGGAATCACGCCGAGAGGCGGATTCCTGCCCGCTCCCCCTGACGGCCAGTATGCGGCCCTGGCCTCGAAGCTGACACCCGGCTCGTCGTGCTGGTCGGCCGGCCACTGCCCGGCAACCGCAACGACTGCAAGGCGTAGGAGGAGTCCGGCGCGAAGGCCGCCGTCGGCAAGACGATGGCGATCGCCGACGGCGGCCATCCGGTCACCGGGCTCGTAATGCCCCACCGACGCCGCAAAGGCGAAGAGCTGCCCGACTGGAAACAGGTTCACAACATGTCCCACAAACAGATCCGCGCCCGCGTCGAGCGCGTCTTCGCCCGCATGAAGACCTGGAAGGTCCTTCGCGGCTGCCGCCTCAAGGGCGACGGGGTCCACCACGCCATGCTCGGAATCGCCCGCCTGCACAACCTCAACCTCGCCGGATGAACGGGCAGTCGGGTTGGTCACCGACCACGTCCACACGACTCAGAGATCATTCACGGGGCAGGACTTAGCTCATCCAGCGGTCTGATGTGACGATGGCGTGCGTATCGGCACGATGTTCCGCTTCAAGGGGCTCGATTACCAGCGCGTGATCGTGGCCGGGGTCAGCAACGGGCTGGTCCCCCGGGACGACGTGAACCGGAGGCGTACCACCGATCCGGTGCGCCACCGGCGCGAGGTCCAGCAGGCACGCTCACTGCTGTTCGTCGCCACCACACGGGCCCGCGACAGCCTGGACATCTTCTGGCACGGCAGACCGAGCCCCTTCCTGGCGCCGCTGGTGACGGTCGGACGGTGAGGGGGTGCCGGTCGGTTGCGCTCTTCTCGGGCGCCGTACGCCCGTTCACCCCGCCCGCAACCGTCTGAGCGCCTCCGCCGCCGCCGCTCCCAGCCGGGGGTGGGGCAGGGCCGCCTCCAGGACCGGGCGGGCGCGGTCGTCGCCGAGGGCGCCCAGCCCCTCGACGCAGGCCAGTG
>NZ_KL585421.1:122173-124172 GCF_000721935.1 Streptomyces sp. NRRL WC-3549 | reverse complement strand
AGATGTGTATAAGAGACAGGTCCAGGGTGGCGGCCAGGGCGGGGACGGATTCCGAGGCGCGCAGTGCGGTCAGGAGGCGTACCGGGTGCAGGGCGTAGGCGGTGCGCAGGGTGTTGGTGGCGAGTGCGGCGGCGGCCCGGGGGGTGCGGGGGTCGTCGAGCAGCAGCAGAGCGTGGGCGGCCGACGCGCAGCGCTCCGGGTCGCGGTGGTTGAGCAGGAGGACCAGCGCCTCGAAGGCCCGGCGGTCGCCCCGGCAGCCCAGCCGGAAGGCTGCGATCTCCCGGGCCCACAGCGGGTGTTCGGCGCCGGTGAGGGCGGCGGTCAGCTCCTCGTCGTCCTCGGTGGCGAGGAGCCGGGCGAAGAGGGGCGACTCCCCCGCCTCGCCCCGGAGCCGGTCCGTCAGCGAGCGCGACTCCTCGTCCATGACGCTCAGTTTAACGCCGGGCACGGACGGTGGAGTCCTGTGCGACCGCCGGGCCGCCGCGGCCCGGCAGCCCTCGGGCGAGGAGCGCGCCCGTGGCGGCGACGACCACCAGCACCGCCAGGGTGGGCGGAACGGCGCGGAGCAGCGCCTCCCGCGATCCGGAGGCGGCCCCGTCGGGCGCGCCGAGGACCAGCAGCGCGGTCGCGGCGGCCACGCCCAGGGCCGGGCCGATGTTCATCGCGGTCTGCTGAAGCCCTCCCGCGACCCCGGCGTGCCGCTCGGGGGCGTGGCGTACGACGACATCCGTGGCGACGACCATCACGGTGCCGAAGCCGGCGCCCATCAGGATGAACGCGATACAGACGGGCGTCGTCCCGGATCCCGCGCCGAGGCGGGACAGCAGCAGATCGCCCAGTGCGAGCAGGGTCGTCGCGCCCACGACGGTGCGGCGCGGCCCGTACCGGCGCGCCGGCCGGACGGAGAGGGGGGCGGCCACCACCATGGCCACCGGCCCCGGCAGCACCGCCAGCGCACAGCGCAGCGGGTCGAGGCCGAGGACGTCCTGGAGGTGGTAGACGGCGGTGAACAGGCTGCCGTACAGCGTCGCCGAGGCGGCCACCAGGACGCCGAGCCCCGAGACCACGGCGGTCGAGGCGAGCAGGCCCGGTGGCACGAGCGGGACCGGCGCCCGCCGTTGGCGCCCCGCGAAGAGGAGGCCGGCCACCGTGGCCGTCACGAGGCCGGTCGCGGGCACCACCGCGCCTCCGCCTCCGGAGACCCCCGCGAGGGCGTACACCAGGCAGCCCACGGTGAGCGCGAGGAGTGCCGCTCCGGACAGGTCGAGCCCCGCGTCCGCCCGGCGTCCGACCGGTGCCGCGGCCCGCCGGTCGGGTCCGCGTACGGCGAGGACGAGCAGACCGATCACCAGTGCGGCCGGGACGTTGAGGAAGAAGACCGCTCGCCACCCGTGGTGGACGGCCAGGGCGCCGCCGACGAGCGGGCCCGCCGCGGCTGCCAGGCCGATGGCACTGGTACGCAGCGCGAGGGGCATCCCCAGCCGGTCCGGGGGGAAGGCGGCTCTCAGCATGCCGAGGGTGGCCGGTTGAAGGACCGCGCCGAACGCCCCCTGGGCGACCCGCAGGGCGATCACCGTCTCGATCCCCGAGGCCAGTCCGATGCCCGCGGAGGTGGCGCCGAAGCCCAGGATCCCGACGGCGAACAGCTGCCGGTGTCCGTACCGGTCGCCGAGGCGCCCGGCGAGGACGAGCAGGCCCGCCACAGCGATCAGATAGCCGGTGCTGGTCCACTGGACCTGTGCGAAGGAGGCGTGGAGCTCTTTCTGCAGGGTGGGCTGGACGACGGTCAGCACCGTCCCGTCCAGGGCCACGACCGCCGCCCCGACGACGCTGCCGGCCAGGGCGACGCGGCGGTGGACCGCGCTCATCCGGCGTCCGGGCCGAGATGCGCGTCGAGGAGCGCGCTCAGGAGCGGTTCGACGTCGTCGGTGCCGGCCGCGAGCGGAAGGCTGCGCCACCGCCGCAGTTGGGCGATGCCGTGCAGGCCGGCCCAGAGCAC
>NZ_KL585421.1:117823-122010 GCF_000721935.1 Streptomyces sp. NRRL WC-3549 | reverse complement strand
CTGCGCCACCGCCGCAGTTGGGCGATGCCGTGCAGGCCGGCCCAGAGCACACCCGCGACGACCCGGGCGTCGGGTCCGGTGCCCGCGGGGTGCGGGCGGGCCCGGGCGACACGGTCCACCAGCAGGCCGAAGAGCGGGAGGCTCGTCTCCCGCAGTCCCAGTTCCCCGCTCTCCAGCAGGTCGTGACGGAACATCAGCTCGTACATGCCGCTGCGGGTCCGCGCGAAGCCGAGATAGACGCGGCAGAGCCGCTCGACCTGGGCGCGCGGCTCCCCTTCCTCATCCAGCGCCACGGCGGCCCGCGCGGCCAGATCGGCGAACCCGGTGCGTGCGACGGCGGAGAGCAGCGAGACATGGGTGGGGAAGTGGCGGCGGGGCGCGCCGTGCGACACCCCGGCGGCGCGGGCGATCTCGCGCAGGGAGAGCGCCTGCACCCCCTCCTCCTCGACCAGTCGGACCCCGGCCGCGACCAAGCGGGCTTCGAGGCCCGCGTTCCTCTGCGTCATAGACATAGACACTGTCTACCAAAGCCCGGTAGACAGTGTCTACGATCGATCATCCGCCGGGCCCGGACATGTGGTCCAGCGCACAACGCCCCAGGGCTGGTGCGCTCGTTACCCGCCGGTTAATCTCATGTGAGCGGGCAACACGCCCGCCGGCTCCGGTGGCCTGGTGACGCAGCCACCCGGAGTGCTCGTCGGTTCGGCGTTTTCGTGAGACGCGACTCCGGGACAGAGTCCGTCGCCCCCTCCCGGCCCGGGTGTGCCCGGCACGCCCGGGACCCGTGCACCACGACACGCAACTTCCGCACGCCGCGCGCCGGTTCATCCGTGCCGCATGCGCCGCCGTGCCCCTCACAGTCGTCACTCACCCTGGAGTCCCGTGATGGACACCCCGCTCAGCACCATCGCCGTCGTCGGCCTCGGCACCATGGGAACCGGCATCGCCGAGGTCCTGGCCCGCGCGGGCCGCGAGGTCATCGGCATCGACGTCAGCGAGGCCGCCGCCCGGCAGGCCGTGGCCCGTCTGGAAGCCTCCACCGCGCGCGCCGTACGGCGCGAACGGATCACCGAGCAGGAACGGCGCGACATCCTCGCCCGTTTCCGTACCTTCTCCGATCTGCAGGCCGCGGCCGAGGCCGAGCTGGTCATCGAGGTCGTGCCGGAGACGTACGAACTCAAGCAGCGGGTCTTCCGCGAGCTGGACGCGATCGTCTCCCCCTCCGCGATCCTCGCGACGGGCACCAACGCCCTGTCCGTGACCCGGCTCGCGGCGGAGTCGCGGCACCCGGAACGTGTGCTGGGCCTGCACTTCTTCAACCCGGCCCCGGCGATGAAGCTGGTCGAGGTGGTCTCCTCGGTACTGACCGCGCCGCCCGCCGTGGAGGCCGTGACGCTGCTCGCCCGCGAACTGGGCAAGGAGCCGGTCGCGGTCGGCGACCGGCCGGGCTTCGTCGCGGACGGGCTGCTCTTCGGCTACCTGAACCAGGCCGCAGCCATGTACGAGGCGAACTACGCCTCCCGTGAGGACATCGACGCCGCGATGCGGCTGGGCTGCGGGCTGCCGATGGGTCCGCTCGCCCTGCTGGACCTGATCGGCATCGACACCGCGCGCACGGTCCTGGAAGCCATGTACGCCTCCTCCCAGGACCGGCTGCACGCCCCCGCGCCGGTGCTCAGGCAGCTCGGCGAGGCGGGCCTGACCGGCCGGAAGGCGGGCCGCGGCTTCTACACGTACGACGCCCCGGGCGGCCAGGACGTGGTGCCGGACGCCCTGACACCGAAGGCGGGCACGGGCGCGGCGGCCGGGCGCCCGGTGTCCTCGGTGGGGGTGGCCGGCTCCGGGACGATGGCCTCGGGCATCGCGGAGGTCTTCGCGAAGGCCGGGTACGCCGTGGTGCTCGCCGCACGCGGCCGGGAGAAGGCGGACACCGCCAAGGCGCGGATCGCCAGGTCGCTGGAGCGGTCGGTCGCCAAGGGGCGGCTGACGGCACAGGCACGCGACGAGACGCTCGCCCGGATCACGCCGGCCGGTTCTCTCGACGCGTTCGCCGATGTGGACCTCGCGGTGGAGGCGGTCGCCGAGGACCTGGAGGTCAAGCGGGAGCTCTTCCGCACGCTGGACAAGGTGTGCAAGCCGGGCGCGGTGCTGGCCACCACCACCTCCTCACTTCCGGTGGTGGCCGTGGCCCGGGTGACCTCGCGTCCCGAGGACGTCATCGGGATGCACTTCTTCAACCCGGCGCCGGCGATGAAGCTGGTCGAGGTGGTCCGGACGGTGCTGACCTGCGACGAGGCGCACGCCACGGTCCGCGAGGTCTGCGCGGCGGTCCGCAAGCACCCGGTGGACTGCGGGGACCGGGCCGGTTTCATCGTGAACGCGCTGCTCTTCCCGTACCTCAACAACGCGGTCAAGATGGTGGAGGAGCACTACGCGAGCCTCGACGACATCGACGCGGCCATGAAGCTCGGCGGCGGCTACCCGATGGGCCCGTTCGAGCTTCTGGACGTCGTGGGGCTCGACGTCTCCCTGGCCATCGAGAAGGTGCTGCACGGGGAGTTCCGCGACCCGGGCCTGGCACCGGCTCCGCTGCTCGAACACCTGGTGGCCGCGGGCTGCCTCGGCCGCAAGACGGGGCGCGGCTTCCGCGAGCATGCCCGCCGCTGAGGGGCCCGCGGCGGACGGGGTGGGGGCCTCGGCGCCCGCCTCCGCCCCCGAGGGGCCGGGGGCGGGGTGGGGCGGGCTGCTGGGGCCCTCGGGCGGTCCGCCCCCATCGGCCCACACACACGCGCCGATGGGCTACGTTCACACCATGTCCCAACCCGCCAAGTCACCCCGCTCCTCCGCCGCAGCCGACGCCCCGGAGAGCGCCGCAGGTACCCGCGCCGCCGCCCAACGGCTCAAGATGCGCCGCGAACTGGCCGCCGCAGCCATGGAACTGTTCGCCACCAAGGGGTACGAGGCGACGACGGTCGACGAGATCGCGGGGGCGGCCGGGGTCGCCCGGCGTACGTTCTTCCGCCACTTCCGTTCGAAGGAAGAGGCGATCTTCCCGGACCACGACGACACGCTCGTGCGGGCCGAGGCCGTACTGAACGCCGCACCGGCGCACGAGCACCCGCTCGACACGGTGTGCCGGGGGATCAAAGAGGTCATGAAGATGTACGCGGCGAAGCCCGCGGTCTCCGTGGCCCGCTACAAGCTGACCCGCGAGGTGCCGACCCTCCGGGAGGCGGAGATCGCCTCGGTGGCCCGCTACGAGCGGCTGTTCACCCGCTATCTGCTGGGCCACTTCGACGAGCGGGATCACCAGGTGGGCAACGACGACCCGTTGCTGGCCGAGGTGGCCGCCTCGGCCGTGGTGACGGCCCACAACCACGTACTGCGGCGGTGGCTGCGGGCGGACGGCCAGGGTGACGTGGAGACCCAGCTCGACCACGCGTTCGCGATCGTGCGGGACACGTTCGGCTCGGGGATCGGCGCGGGGCGGACCGGGGGCGGCGAGCCCGCGCGGGCGCCGGCGGTCTCGGTCGCCTCCGAGGGCGAGGTGCTGGTCGCCGTGGCCCGCACCGACGCGCCCCTCGACGAGGTGATGCGGACGATCCAGCAGGCGCTCAAGGAGCGCTGAGCGGGCGGTTCACCCCTCGGCGGGCAGCACGGCCGCCCCGGTGTGCCAGGGCAGCGGCGCACCGTCCTCGGCCCACGCGGTCAGCCCGGCCAGGTCGAGGCAGACGATGCCGCACTGACCGGCGTACTCGAGGGCCGGTTCGGTGAAGGCGCTGGTGGTGACGACGACCGCCGCGCTCGCCCGGTGTACGGCGTAGCAGGTGCCGCCGAAGCGCTGGAGGTCCTGCGAGCCGACCTTGTTCTCGGCCGTGTACCGCTTGCACTGGACGACCAGGCGGCGGCCGTCGGGCGTGGTGGCCACCACGTCCGCCCCGAGGTCGCCCGCGCCGCCGACCACCTCGACGTCCTGGCAGCCGTCCCGGCGGCAGAGGGCGGCGACGGCCTCCTCGAAGTCGTACGGGTCCATCGCCACCCAGTCCACGGGGTGCGGGGCGGCCGGTCCGGGGGCGGGTCCGGCCGGCTCGTACGCGGCGGGGGCCGGCTCCGCCAGGGCGGCGTCCACCACCTCGTACACGGTCTCGACGGCCGCCGCCGCACCCCGGGCCGCCGCCCTGCGGTTC
>NZ_KL585421.1:116759-117549 GCF_000721935.1 Streptomyces sp. NRRL WC-3549 | reverse complement strand
GATGTGTATAAGAGACAGCGCCAGGGCCGTGCGGAGGGTCAGCCCGGCGCCGCATACCAGTACGGCGAGGAGGACGAACCCCAGCGCCGTGCGGCGGAGATCGAACATGGCCCTGCGGTTCCCGCGGACACGTCTGCGCGCCTGTATCGGCATCGGGCGTCCCACCCCCTCGTTCCTCGTGCCCCACGTCAAGATCACTTTCCGTGTGCCCCGCGCGGCCGGGTTGACGCCCGGACCGCGGAAACCCTGTGGCACGACCGCGGGGCCCGTGGTCCGATGCGCGGATGCGACTTCAGGAGACCCTGGCCCTCTTCGACCGTGAGATGCGCGAACACGCCCGCCCCGATGGCCCCGGCGTGCGTGTCGAGCGGGCGGGCGCGGTCGTACGGCAGACCGGCGGCGCCGACGACTGGAACGGGGTCGTCTGGACCGCTCCCGGCCTCTCCCCCGCCGGCGCTGAGGCCGAGATCGCGGCGCAGATCGAGCACTTCACGGCGCTGGGTATCGGCGAGTTCGAGTGGAAGCGGTACGCCCACGACGCCCCCGCCTCGCTCGGCGAGCTGCTCACCGCGGCCGGTTTCGAACCGGAACCCCCGGAGACCCTGCTGATCGCCCCGGTCGCGGACCTCGCCACCGACGTACGGCTCCCCCAGGGCCTCCGGCTGCGTACCGTGACCGACGCGGCCGGCGTCGAGCTGATGGTGCGCGCGCACGAGCGGGCCTTCGGCACCGACGGGTCGCGGCTGCGCCACCGAACGCTGGCCCGGCTCGCAGGCCCTGTCGGCACCTT
>NZ_KL585421.1:107516-116541 GCF_000721935.1 Streptomyces sp. NRRL WC-3549 | reverse complement strand
AGATGTGTATAAGAGACAGGGCTTCGCCGGACTCTGGGGCGGCGGGACCGCGGCGCCCTGGCGGGGCATGGGCATCTACCGGGCCATGGTCGCCCACCGGGCCGGTCTCGCGGCCGAGCTCGGCTACCGGTACCTCCAGGTCGACGCGACCGACGACTCGGCTCCGATCCTGCGCCGGCTCGGCTTCAGCGCCCTGAGCACCACCACGCCGTACGTGTACCGCGCCACGCGCCAGTAGCACCCTCCACCGCCGGATCAATCCGGCATTCCGGCCACGATGCCGCTCATGCGTGATCCGTGGATGACAAGTGAGAGAAATTGTTGGCACTCGGTGCCTTGTCAGCTGTCACGCAGTGCCATACCTTGAAGGTGTCCGGGCGGCCGGCGCGCAGAAGACCCTTCGTGCGCCGGCTGTCCCCGCAGACCACGGTCAGCGCGCCCGGGCGCCTGCGTCACAGGCATCCCTTCCGCTCCACCGAGCACGCCGCAGCACCCGCCGAACCGACGGCACACCTCCACACCGCACCGCTCCCCTGTCCAAGGGGCTCCTGGGGCGTTCCCTCGACGCCCGGGACCCGATCTGCCGGAGGCATCACCGTGAAGGAAATCCTGGACGCGATCCAGTCGCCGGACAGCACCACCGCCGACTTCGCGGCTCTGTCCGTCCCCGAGTCCTACCGCGCCGTGACCGTGCACAAGGACGAGACCGAGATGTTCGCCGGGCTCGCCACGCGCGACAAGGACCCCCGTAAGTCCCTGCACGTGGACGAGGTGCCGGTCCCCGAACTCGGCCCCGGCGAGGCGCTGGTGGCCGTCATGGCCAGCTCGGTGAACTACAACTCCGTCTGGACCTCGATCTTCGAGCCGCTGTCGACCTTCGGCTTCCTGGAGCGCTACGGCAGGCTCAGCGAGCTCACCAGGCGCCACGACCTGCCGTACCACGTCATCGGTTCCGACCTGGCGGGCGTCGTCCTGCGCACCGGTCCCGGCGTCAACGCCTGGAACCCGGGCGACGAGGTCGTCGCGCACTGCCTCTCGGTCGAGCTGGAGTCCTCCGACGGCCACAACGACACGATGCTCGACCCCGAGCAGCGCATCTGGGGCTTCGAGACCAACTTCGGCGGCCTCGCGGAGATCGCCCTGGTGAAGTCGAACCAGCTGATGCCGAAGCCGAAGCACCTCAGCTGGGAGGAGGCCGCGGCCCCCGGCCTGGTCAACTCCACCGCGTACCGGCAGCTCGTCTCGCGCAACGGCGCGGGCATGAAGCAGGGCGACAACGTGCTGATCTGGGGGGCGAGCGGCGGACTCGGTTCGTACGCCACCCAGTTCGCCCTCGCCGGCGGCGCCAACCCGATCTGCGTCGTCTCCAGCGACCAGAAGGCCGAGATCTGCCGGAAGATGGGCGCCGAGGCGATCATCGACCGCAGCGCCGAGGACTTCCGGTTCTGGAAGGACGAGCACCACCAGGACCCGCGCGAGTGGAAGCGGTTCGGCAAGCGCATCCGTGAACTGACCGGCGGCGAGGACGTGGACATCGTCTTCGAGCACCCGGGCCGCGAGACCTTCGGCGCCAGCGTCTACGTGACCCGCAAGGGCGGCACGATCGTCACCTGCGCCTCCACCTCGGGCTACAACCACGCGTACGACAACCGCTACCTGTGGATGTCGCTCAAGCGCATCATCGGCTCCCACTTCGCCAACTACCGCGAGGCGTGGGAGGCGAACCGGCTGATCGCCAAGGGGAAGATCCACCCGACGCTCTCCAAGGTGTACTCGCTCCAGGACACCGGCCAGGCCGCGTACGACGTGCACCGCAACCTCCACCAGGGCAAGGTCGGCGTCCTCGCGCTGGCGCCCCGCGAGGGCATGGGCGTGCGCGACCCGGAGATGCGCGAACGGCACCTCGACGCCATCAACCGCTTCCGCGACGTCTGAGGTCCCGCGATGACCGAACGCCAGAAGGACCGCCCGTGGCTCATGCGGACGTACGCCGGTCATTCGACGGCCGAGGCGTCCAACGAGCTCTACCGGCGCAACCTCGCCAAGGGCCAGACCGGCCTGTCGGTCGCCTTCGACCTGCCCACCCAGACCGGCTACGACCCCGACCACGTCCTCGCCCGCGGCGAGGTGGGCCGGGTCGGGGTCCCCGTCTCGCACCTCGGTGACATGCGCCGGCTCTTCCAGGACATCCCCCTGGAGCAGATGAACACCTCCATGACGATCAACGCGACGGCGATGTGGCTGCTGGCGCTGTACCAGGTCGTCGCGGAGGAACAGGGCGCCGATCCCGCCGAGCTCCAGGGCACCACGCAGAACGACATCGTCAAGGAGTACCTCTCGCGCGGGACGCACGTCTTCCCGCCCGGGCCCTCGCTGCGGCTGACCACCGACATGATCACGTACACGGTCGACCGCATCCCCAAGTGGAACCCGATCAACATCTGCAGCTACCACCTCCAGGAGGCCGGGGCCACCCCGGTCCAGGAGATCGCGTACGCCATGTCGACGGCGATCGCCGTGCTCGACGCGGTGCGGGCGTCGGGGCAGGTCCCCGAGGACCGCTTCGGGGACGTGGTGGCCCGTATCTCCTTCTTCGTGAACGCGGGCGTCCGCTTCATCGAGGAGATGTGCAAGATGCGCGCCTTCGGGCGCATCTGGGACCGGGTGACCCGTGAGCGCTACGGCGTCGAGAACCCCCGGCAGCGGCGCTTCCGCTACGGCGTACAGGTCAACTCCCTCGGACTGACCGAGGCGCAGCCCGAGAACAACGTGCAGCGCATCGTCCTGGAGATGCTGGCCGTCACCCTGTCCAAGGACGCCCGCGCCCGGGCGGTACAGCTGCCCGCCTGGAACGAGGCGCTCGGCCTGCCCCGCCCCTGGGACCAGCAGTGGTCGCTGCGCATCCAGCAGGTACTGGCGCACGAGAGCGATCTGCTGGAGTACGAGGACATCTTCGCCGGATCGCACGTGATCGAGGCCAAGGTGGACGAGCTGGTCACCGAGTCGCTGGCCGAGATCGACCGGATCCAGCAGATGGGCGGCGCGATGGCGGCCGTCGAGTCCGGCTACCTCAAGTCGGAGCTGGTCTCCTCGCACGCGGCCCGGCGGGCCCGGATCGAGGGCGGCGAGGAGAAGATCGTCGGCGTCAACGTCTACGAGAGCACCGAGCCGAACCCGCTGACCGCCGACCTGGACGCCGCGATCATGACGGTGGACCCCGAGAACGAGGCCCGGGTCGTCGCCGCGCTGCACGCGTGGCGCGACGCCCGGGACGAGGCCCGCGCCACCGAGGCGCTGGCAGCCCTGAAGAAGGCCGCGGCGGGCACCGGGAACATGATGGAGGCGACCGTCGAGTGCGCGCGGGCGGGCGTCACCACGGGCGAGTGGGCCTGGGCCCTGCGGGACGTGTTCGGCGAGTTCCGGGCGCCCACGGGCGTCTCGTCCGCCCCGGTCGCGGTCACCGCCGAGCCGGGCACCCCGCTCGCCCTCGTCCGCGAGAAGGCCGCCCGTACCGCCGACGACCTGGGCGTGGGGCGGCTGCGGCTGCTGGTGGGCAAGCCCGGCCTGGACGGGCACTCCAACGGCGCCGAACAGATCGCCGTACGCGCCCGGGACGCCGGCTTCGAGGTGGTCTACCAGGGGATCAGGCTGACCCCCGAGCAGATCACCGACGCGGCGCTGGCCGAGGACGTGCACTGCGTCGGCCTCTCCGTCCTGTCCGGCTCGCACGCCGAGCTGGTGCCGGACGTACTGACCCGGCTGCGCGAGGCCGGTGCCACCGACATCCCGGTGATCGCGGGCGGCATCATCCCGCCGGCCGACGCGAACGCCCTGATCGCGGCGGGCGTCGCCGCGGTCTTCACCCCGAAGGACTTCGGTATCACGGAGATCATCGGCCGTATCGTCGACGAGATCCGCACAGCGAACAAGCTCGACCCTCTGGAGGTCCCCGCATGACCACGCCTACGCCGTCCCTGAACCGGCTGCGCCCGCGCCGCTCCTGCCTGGCGGTGCCCGGCTCCAACCCCCGGTTCCTGGAGAAGGCCCAGGGCCTGCCGGCCGACCAGGTCTTCCTGGACCTGGAGGACGCCTGCGCGCCGCTCGCCAAGGAGGGCGCCCGCCACACCATCGTGGACGCGCTGAACACGGGCGACTGGAGCGGCAAGACCCGGGTGGTACGGGTCAACGACTGGACGACGCACTGGACGTACCGCGACGTGGTCACGGTCGTCGAGGGCGCGGGCCAGAACCTCGACTGCGTCATGCTGCCGAAGGTCCAGGACGCCCAGCAGGTCGTGGCCCTGGACCTGCTGCTGACCCAGATCGAGAAGACGATGGGCTTCGAGGTGGGGCGCATCGGCATCGAGGCGCAGATCGAGAACGCCAAGGGGCTGGTGAACATCGACGACATCGCCGCCGCCTCGCCGCGCCTGGAGACCCTGATCTTCGGCCCGGCCGACTTCATGGCCTCCATCAACATGAAGACCCTGGTCGTGGGCGAGCAGCCGCCCGGCTACCCGGCGGACGCCTACCACTACATCCTCATGCGGATCCTGATGGCCGCCCGTGCGCACGACCTCCAGGCGATCGACGGCCCCTTCCTGCAGATCCGCGACGTGGACGCCTACCGTGAGGTGGCGGGCCGGGCCGCGGCCCTCGGCTTCGACGGCAAGTGGGTCCTGCACCCCGGCCAGGTCGACGCCGCCAACGAGGTGTTCTCGCCCTCGCAGGACGACTACGACCACGCCGAGCTGATCCTCGACGCCTACGACTGGTGCACCTCGGAGGAGGGCGGCAAGAAGGGGTCGGCGATGCTCGGCGACGAGATGATCGACGAGGCCAGCCGCAAGATGGCCCTGGTCGTCGCGGGCAAGGGCCGTGCGGCCGGAATGCGGCGCACCTCGAAGTTCGAAGCACCGGAGGCCTGATCATGCGATTCGGCCGCACATTCGAGGAATTCGAGGTCGGTGCCGTCTACAAGCACTGGCCCGGGAAAACCGTCACGGAATACGACGACCACCTCTTCTGCCTGCTGACCATGAATCACCACCCGCTGCACATGGACAGCAATTACGCGGAGAAGAGCACCGACTTCAAGCGGAACGTGGTGGTCGGCAACTACGTCTACTCGCTGCTGCTCGGCATGTCGGTGCCGGACGTCTCCGGAAAGGCCATCGCCAACCTGGAGGTGGAGTCGCTGAAACACGTGGCGCCGACCTTCCACGGCGACACGGTCTACGGCGAGACGACGGTCCTGGACAAGACCCCGTCGCGCTCCAGGAGCGACCGCGGTGTCGTCCACGTCGAGACGAAGGGCTACAAGCAGGACGGCACGCTCGTCTGCGTGTTCCGCCGCAAGGTGATGGTGCCCACCGAGACCTACGTCCAGGAGCGGGGCGGAGAGCAGCCCGGACGCCCCGAACCCGTCGAGCCGCAGAAGAAGAACGGGGAGAAGCAGCCATGAGCCGACTCGCACAGACCGCCGGCCTGACCGATGTCCAGCGGGAGATCCTCTCCACGGTCCGCGATTTCGTCGACAAGGAGATCATTCCCGTCGCCACACAACTGGAGCACCGCGACGAGTACCCGACGCAGATCGTCGAAGGGCTCACGGAACTCGGCCTGTTCGGGCTGATGATTCCGGAGGAGTACGGCGGTCTGGGCGAGTCGCTGCTCACCTACGCGCTGTGCGTCGAGGAGATCGCCCGCGGCTGGATGAGCGTGTCGGGCATCATCAACACGCATTTCATCGTGGCGTACATGCTGAAACAGCACGGTACCCAGGAGCAGAAGGACACCTTCCTGCCCCGGATGGCGCTGGGCGAGGTGCGGGGCGCGTTCTCGATGTCGGAGCCGGCGCTGGGCTCGGACGTGTCGGCGATCACGTCCAAGGGGGTGCGCGAGGAGGGCGGAGAGTACGTTCTGAACGGCCAGAAGATGTGGCTGACGAACGGCGGTACGTCCACCCTGGTCGCCGTCCTGTGCCGGAGTGACGAAGGACACCCCGAGGGCACGGCTCCGCACAAGTCGATGACGACCTTCCTGGTGGAGAAGGAGGCGGGTTTCGGCGAGGTCCGCCCCGGCCTCACCATCCCCGGGAAGATCGACAAGATGGGCTACAAGGGCGTCGACACCACCGAGCTCATCATGGACGGACTACGCATTCCGGCCAATCGCGTCCTGGGCGGAACGACCGGCCGAGGTTTTTACCAAATGATGGACGGCGTCGAAGTGGGCCGGGTGAATGTCGCGGCGCGTGGCTGCGGCGTCGCGCAGCGTGCGTTCGAACTGGGTGTCTCGTATGCCCAGCAGCGCCACACCTTCGGAAAGCCGATCGCGCAGCACCAGGCGATCCAGTTCAAATTGGCCGAAATGGCCACCAAGGTCGAAGCCGCACATGCGATGATGGTCAACGCAGCGCGCAAAAAGGACTCCGGGGAGCGGAACGACCTGGAGGCAGGGATGGCGAAGTACCTCGCCTCCGAGTACTGCAAGGAAGTCGTCGAGGACGCCTTCCGCATCCACGGCGGTTACGGCTTCTCCAAGGAGTACGAGATCGAGCGCCTCTACCGGGAGGCCCCGATGCTGCTGATCGGTGAAGGTACCGCCGAGATACAGAAAATGATCATCGGTCGCCGGCTCCTGGAGGAGTACCGGTTCCAGGGCTGATTGTCCCCTTCGAGGTGGTTTGGTGGCGAACAACATCACACCTGGTCACCCGCCTCGGGCGCCTTTCAGCTGCCGACTCGGCTGCTGGCTTGCCCAGTTGCCGCTCGTACCCGATAGCATCGCCGGAAAGCCGCCGTCCCCCCCGTTGCCAGCGCGGCATCATCCGCTACGAAGGTCATCCATGCCCGACAGCCAAACCCCTGCACCGCGCGGTGGGGTCCGCCTTGCGCGCGGAGCATCGCCGTGGCTCCTGCCGACCGTCGCCACCGCGGCCCTCAGCCTCGCCCGGGCCCGCACGTCCGGACGCTGGGCCGCCGTGGCCGTGCCCACCACCGCGCTCGCGGCGGGCATGCTGTGGTTCTTCCGCGACCCCGAGCGCGAGATCACCCAGGGTCGCGTCATCTCGCCGGCCGACGGCGTGGTGCAGAGCATCATGCCGTGGAAGGACGGGCGCACCCGCGTCGCGATCTTCATGAGCCCGCTGAACGTCCACGTCAACCGGGCACCCCTGTCCGGCACCGTGACGTCCGTCGAGCACGTCCCCGGTGGTTTCGTCCCGGCGTTCAACAAGGAGAGCGAGAACAACGAGCGCGTCGTCTGGCACTTCGACACCGAGCTCGGTGACATCGAGATGGTGCAGATCGCGGGAGCGGTCGCCCGTCGCATCGTCCCCTACGTCCCGCAGGGGACGAAGGTGGAGCAGGGAGAGCGCATCGGTCTGATCCGGTTCGGCTCGCGCGTCGACATCTACCTTCCGGAGGGTGTCGAGGCCGCGGTCGAGGTCGGCCAGGCCACCACCGCGGGGGTGACTCGCATTGACCGTGATTGATCCTGACACTCAGGCGGGCTGGGTGCCCGAGGCCGAGGAGCAGGACGACGCCGAGGACATGCCCCTCTCGCTACGGCTCTCGATAGCGGACACGCTCACCCTCGGCAACGCCACGTGCGGATTCATGGCGGTGTACTTCACCACCACGGGGATCCTCATCCCGCACCTCACGGGCAGCGACGAGTCGGGCATGGCCCGCCGTGATCCTCATGCTCATGGCGGCGGTGTTCGACCTGTTCGACGGGCTCGTGGCACGCAAGCTGCGGTCCTCGCCGATGGGCGCGGAGCTGGACAACCTCTCCGACCTGATCAGCTTCGGCCTCGCACCGGCCTATTTCGTACTGGTGTACGGAATGGTCGCGGACGACGCGTACCAGCGGGTGTCGGCGCTCGCGGCGATCGTGGTGCTGCTGGCGGTGGTGCTCAGGCTTGCGAGATTCTCCTGCGTGACGCTCAAGGACGGCATGTTCCAGGGCATGCCGAGCCCCTTCGGGGCGCTCACGGTCGTCTCGATCGTGCTCCTGGAGCTGCCGTTCGTCCCGACGCTGCTCGCAATCATCGGCGTGGCGTGGCTGATGGTCAGCCGGGTCGAGTACCCGAAGCCGCGTGGTGTCCTCGCGGTGGCGATGCTCAGCTGGATCGTGGCCGCGATGGGCCTGCTGGCCGCATGGGCGTTCGACGCCCCGGGCGGCCAGCTGCTCCTGCAGACGGGCTGCGCTCTCCAGGTCGTACTGGGGGCGGTGATCCCGCTCTTCGCCACGGCGCGGCGGGTGAACACCTTCCGTGACAACCGCCGAGAGGCACGGGCTGCACAGCTGCCCTAGCCTCGGCGCAGACAGACGGCCACGAGGGCCCGGACGCTCCCCGGCGTCCGGGCCCTCGTGCGTACGCGGCTCGCCCGGCGCGGTTCCGGCGGATGGGGAACCGCGGTTCCGGGCGGCGCCGGGGCCGTGCGGCCGCGTCCGGGAACCCTATCGGGCGTATTGTCCATATAAGGGCATGACGCCGGACACCCAGCCGTGCGACCCGAAAGGGCTGAGAGCGTGCAGGACCAAGCCGCTACCGTCGCCACCACGGGCTCGGGCACGGAGTTCCTGGACACCGCGGTCGCCCACCTCCTGCGGTGTTCCGGTGCCTCGGTGGTGATGCTGTACCTGCTGCCCCCGGGCGAGAGCACCCTGCGGCTGACGGTGCTGGCCGGGGCGCCGGGGCAGCTGGCCGCTCCGTGGAACCGGGTGAACCTCGGCGCCCCGATGCCGGTCGCGGACGCCGTACGGCACCGGTGCCTGATCTGGCTCGGCAGCCAGGAGGAGCTGGCCCGCCGCTACCCCCGCCCCGCGCTGGTGCTCCCGTACCGCTTCTGCCTGGCCGCCGCGCCCATCCGGACGGGCGACCGGGACCGGGGCGGCCTGGTGCTGCTGTGGCCGGGGGCGCATCCGCCGGAGCTGTCGTCCCCGGAACGCGAGGCCGTGGTCTCGGGCTGCCGCGGTATCGGGGGGCTCCTCCAGCAGGCCGAGAGCAGCGGGG
>NZ_KL585421.1:106905-107346 GCF_000721935.1 Streptomyces sp. NRRL WC-3549 | reverse complement strand
TCCTCCAGCAGGCCGAGAGCAGCGGGTACCCGGTCCTGCCGGGGCTCGTCCCGCGCGTGCTCCCGCCGCCCGCCCTTCCCACTCCCCAGGGGGACCAGGCGGCGGCCTCGCTGGAATTCGTCCGGCGGCTGCCGGGCGGCAGCTGCGCCCTGGACCTCGACGGGACCATCTGC
Source organism: Streptomyces sp. NRRL WC-3549 (assembly GCF_000721935.1). Lineage (GTDB taxonomy): Bacteria > Actinomycetota > Actinomycetes > Streptomycetales > Streptomycetaceae > Streptomyces. The sequence continues at coordinate 107,173 of NZ_KL585421.1, read as the reverse complement.
TTCATGAACGACGCCGCGGCCACGCTCCTGGGCGCCCCGGCCCCGGACCTCATGGGCACGCTCCCCTGGGTGTCGCTGCCGTGGCTGGACGACCCGGCCGTGGAGGACCACTACCGGGACGCGGTCATCAGCCGCCGGGAGACCTCCTTCACCGCTCTGCGGCCGCCCGACCACTGGCTGTCCTTCCATCTCTTCCCCAGCGCCACCGGCATCAGCGTCCGGATCCTGCCCGCCGACCGGCCGCTCACCACGGACGAGCCGGCGCCCC
>NZ_KL585421.1:106166-106673 GCF_000721935.1 Streptomyces sp. NRRL WC-3549 | reverse complement strand
GCCCGGCTCGTCCGGGCCGAGCCGGGCGACCGCCCTGTACCAGCTGATGCACCTGGCGGCGACGCTCACCGAGGCCGTCAGCACGCGGGACGTGATCGAGCTGGCCGGCGACCAGATCATGCCCGCCTTCCGGATCCAGTCCCTCGTCGTCATGACCTCGGCCGAGGGGCGCCTGCGGGTCGAGGGGCGCCGGGGCCCGCACCCCACGCTCATGAACCGCCTCGACGGCGCCCCGCTGTCCTCCGACAACCCCGCCGCCCACGTGCTGATGACGGGTGTGCCCGGCTTCTTCTCCGAATTCGCCGAGCTGGAGCGCGGCTACCCCACGACGGGCCTCTGCGAGACGGTGGCGGCCTGCGCGTTCCTGCCGCTGATCGTCTCCGGGCACCCGGTCGGCACCCTGGTGCTCGCCTACGACCGCCCCCGCGCCTTCGATCCGGAGGAGCGCGCCCTGCTCACCTCCATCGCGGGGCTGCTCGCCCAGGCCCTGGACCGGGCCCGCCTCTA
>NZ_KL585421.1:105566-105988 GCF_000721935.1 Streptomyces sp. NRRL WC-3549 | reverse complement strand
AGATGTGTATAAGAGACAGCTCTACGACACCAAGGACCGGCTCGCACACAGCCTCCAGGCCCACCTGCTCCCCCACACCCTGCCCCGGATCGCCGGCCTGGACATCGCCGCCCGGTACCTTCCGGCGACCCGGGGCATGGGCATCGGCGGGGACTTCTACGACGTGATCCGGCTGGACGCCACCACGGCGGCGGCCGCCATCGGTGACGTCCAGGGCCACAACGTGAACGCCGCCGCGCTCATGGGACAGGTGCGGACCGCGGTGCACGCCTCCGCCGGGGCGCCGCCCGACGAGGTGCTGGCACGGACCAACCGGCTGCTCGCCGACCTCGACCCCGGCCTGTTCACCAGCTGCCTGTACGTCCATCTCGACCTCGCCGGGAACCGGGCCCGGCTGGCGACCGCCGGGCACCCGCCGCCGC
>NZ_KL585421.1:91977-105353 GCF_000721935.1 Streptomyces sp. NRRL WC-3549 | reverse complement strand
ATGTGTATAAGAGACAGGACGGACCGAGGCCCTCGACCTGCCGCCGGGTCTTCTCCTGGGCGTGGACCGCGCGTCCCGCTACCCGACGGCCGAGATTCCGCTGCCACCGGGGGCGGCCCTCGCCCTGTTCACCGACGGGCTCGTGGAGGCCCCGGGCGTGGACTTCGACCACGCCACCGCGGCACTGGCCGAACACTTCGCGCTGGCCCTGGAGCGCCCGATGGAATCCGTGGCCGACACACTCGTGCAGTACGCCAAGCGCTGCACACCGGGCACCGACGACATCGCCCTGCTGCTCATCCACGCCCTGGGGGCGCCCGGCTGACCGGCCCCGGCCGGGCGGCACCGCCACGGGGCCGCGGTACGACGGGTCGGCGGCCGGGGGCACGACGACGACCCGTTGATGTACATGTCAATCCTCCCGGTCGAAGCCGCACGGTAGCCCAGGCACGCCGTGCCGTCCATGGGTTCGACACCACCGAAGGCAGCAATTCCCGTCGGTGAGTCATTAATTTGAGTTCCGCGCGCGAAATCTTGCGCAGCAGCGTGGACTTCCTTGCGCGGTTGCTCCTAGCCTGTGGGCGTCCGCAGAGCCCCCACGAGCCGCTAGGACGTCCCACACATGACCCCACCGCACAGACACCGCCTGTTCAGGCGCTCGCTGTCCGCCTCCCTCTCGCTGGCCCTCACCGCCGTCGGCACCGCCGCGGCGGTCGTCCTGGCCGGCGCCCCGGCGGCCCAGGCCGCCGCGGTCCCCGCGCCCTCCCCGGTCGGCGTCTCCGGCCGGGGCGCCACCGTCCCGTTCACGGAGCAGGAGGCGGAGTACGCCGCGACCAACGGCACGCTCATCGGCCCGGACCGGCGCTACGGCTCACTGCCCTCGGAGGCGTCCGGCCGGCAGGCCGTCACGCTCGACGCGGTCGGTGAGTACGTGGAGTTCACGCTCACCGCCCCGGCCAACGCCATGACCTTCCGCTACTCGCTGCCGGACAACGCCGCCGGGACGGGCCGGGACGCCGCTCTCGACCTGCGGGTGAACGGCTCGGTGCTCAAGAGCGTGCCGGTGACCTCGAAGTACGGCTGGTACTACGGCGGCTATCCCTTCAACAACAACCCCGGGGACACCAACCCGCACCACTTCTACGACGAGACCCGGACCATGTTCGGCTCGACCCTGCCCGCCGGTACGAAGGTCCGGCTGCAGGTGGCGTCCACCGCCGGCTCCCCCTCGTTCACCGTCGACCTGGCCGACTTCGAGCAGGTGGCCGCGCCGGTCGGCAAACCGTCCGGCGCGCTGGACGTGGTGAGCGACTTCGGGGCCGACCCGACCGGGGCGGCCGACTCCACCGCGAAGATCCAGGCGGCGGTCGACGCCGGCCGCACCCAGGGCAAGGCCGTCTACATCCCGCAGGGAACCTTCCAGGTGCGCGAGCACATCATCGTGGACCAGGTGACGCTGCGCGGTGCCGGCCCCTGGTACAGCGTGCTGACGGGGCGCCACCCCACCGACCGGAGCAAGGCGGTCGGTGTCTACGGGAAGTACGCGGCGCAGGGCGGCAGCAGGAACGTCACCCTCAAGGACTTCGCCGTCATCGGCGACATCCAGGAGCGCGTCGACGACGACCAGGTCAACGCCATCGGCGGGGCCATGTCCCACTCGGTCGTGGACAACGTCTGGTTGCAGCACACCAAGTGCGGGGCCTGGATGGACGGCCCCATGGACGACTTCACCATCAAGAACAGCCGGATCCTGGACCAGACCGCCGACGGCGTGAACTTCCACTACGGGGTCACGAACTCGACCGTCACGAACACCTTCGTCCGCAACTCCGGCGACGACGGCCTGGCCATGTGGGCGGAGAACGTCCCGAACGTGAAGAACTCGTTCACCTTCAACACGGTGATCCTGCCGATCCTGGCCAACAACATCGTGACGTACGGCGGCAAGGACATCACGATCTCCGACAACGTCATGGCGGACACCGTCACCAACGGCGGCGGGCTGCACATCGCCAACCGCTACCCGGGTGTCAACTCGGGTCAGGGCACGGCGGTCGCGGGGACCCACACGGCCGCCCGCAACACCCTGATCCGCACCGGCAACAGCGACTTCAACTGGAACTTCGGGGTCGGCGCGATCTGGTTCAGCGGCCTCAACGAGCCCATCAGCAACGCCACCGTCGACATCACCGACAGCGAGATCCTGGACAGCTCCTACGCCGCGATCCACCTGATCGAGGGCGCGAGCAACGGGCTGCACTTCCGCAACGTCAAGATCGACGGGGCGGGCACGTACGCCCTCCAGATCCAGGCACCGGGCACCGCCACCTTCGAGAACGTCGTGGCCACCCACATCGCCCAGTCCAACCCGATACACAACTGCGTGGGCAGCGGCTTCCAGATCACCCGGGGCAGCGGCAACTCCGGCTGGTACGCCGACCCGCCGGCCTGCACCGGTGTCTGGCCCGACCCGGTGTGGACCAACGGCGGGGTGCCCGGAGGCGGCGGCTCCACCGGTCCGACCGATCCCACGGACCCGACCGACCCCACCGACCCGCCCGAGGAGACGGGCAACCTCGCGCAGGGGCGCCCGGTGACGGAGACCAGCCACACCGACGTGTACGGCGCGGCCAACGCCGTGGACGGCAACGCGGACACGTACTGGGAGAGCCGCAACAACGCCTTCCCGCAGTCCCTCACCGTGGACCTCGGCTCCCCCAAGGCGGTGAAGCGGCTGGTACTGAAGGTGCCGCCGGCCGCGGCGTGGGCGACCCGTACGCAGACGCTCTCCGTGTCCGGGAGCACCGACAACGGCACGTACGACTCGCTGAAGGCGTCGGCGCATTACACCTTCGACCCGTCGAGCGGGAACACCGCGACCGTCTCCCTCCCGGGGACGCCGGTCCGCCACCTGCGGCTGACCTTCACCGGCAACACCGGGTGGCCGGCCGCCCAGCTGTCCGAACTGGAGGCCTACACCGGCTGAACCGGATCGGCTCGACGGGCCCGGCCGTGGCGGCCGGGCCCGTCACCGTGCGGTGCGGGGTCAGGGCTTCGCCGTCAAGGACGCGGCGACCGGGTGGACGGCGCCGCCGGGTCGGAGAAGGCGTGCGCAGGGGGTGGGCCGACGGCCGGGTGGGCACAGGCCGTGGCGCAGGCACGGTGTTCGGACGCCCCGCAGGGGCGCGCCGCCGGGGCGGACGCGGGAGCCGGGGCCCGGGTGACGGGGCGGGCACGGCGCCCGGGCCCGTCACACGTCGGTCCCGGTGTCAGACCAGGTAGTCGCGCGCGATCGATTCGGCCGCACGTTCCAGGAGAGGGCCCGCCTGGGCCATGCAGAGCGCCGGGGCGGACTCCAGCTCGGTGAGGGCGTAGGCCCGCCGGATGCCGGCCCTGCCCAGGGCCTCCGGCGGCAGGGCGAGGCGGCCGCACACCGCGACCGTCTCCACGCCCGCCTCCCGTGCGGCGGCGGCCACTCCCGCCGGGGCCTTGCCGTGCAGGGTCTGCTCGTCGAGCGAGCCCTCACCGGTGATGACCAGCGTGGCCCGGGCGAGCGCCGGGGCGAAACCCAGGACGTCGAGCATGACCTCGATGCCGGGCCGGAAGCGTGCGCCCAGGGCGACCAGGGCGCCGTATCCGATCCCTCCGGCGGCGCCCGCTCCGGGCAGGGCGGCGTGTTCCGGCCCGAGCAGGGAGGCGTAGTGGGCGAGGGCCGCGTCGAGGACCGCGATGTCGTCCTCGGTGGCGCCCTTCTGCCGCCCGTAGACCTCGGGGGCGCCCTTCGGTCCGGTCAGCGGGTTGTCCACGTCGCTGGCGAGGATCAGGTCGACGTCCGCGAGCCGCGGGTCGAGCCCCGACAGGTCGGCCTCGGCCAGCTCGGCGAGGGCGCCGCCGCCGGGACCGACGGGCTTGCCGTCCGCGTCCAGGAAGCGGGCTCCGAGCGCGGTGAGCATGCCCGCGCCGCCGTCCGTCGTGGCACTGCCGCCGACGCCGAACACGAGGGTGCGGGCCCCCGCGTCCAGCGCGGCCCGCAGCAGCTCTCCGGAGCCGTACGTGGTCGCCGTGAGCGGGGCGAACTCCCCTGCGGGCAGGTGCTGGAGGCCCGACGCCTCCGCCATCTCCACCACGGCCGTGGTCGAGCGCAGCGCGTAGGCGGCCGTCACCGGGGCCCCGAGCGGCCCGGTGACCCGTGCCTCACGGCGCTCGAATCCGGCGGCCACCGCCGCCGCGACCGTGCCGTCGCCGCCGTCCGCGACGGGCAGGGCCTCGACCCGCACGCCGGGGACGACGCGCCGCAGCCCGGCCGTCACCCGCTCCGCGACCTCCACGGCCGTGAGCGAGCCCTTGAACTTGTCCGCCGCGACGAGCACGCGTGCGGCATCGATCACTGCTCCGTCCGTCACCTTGTATCCCTTGCTTTCGAACAGGCAGTCGCGCCGCCCCGACCCTATCCGGGCCGCCCCCGGTCTGCCCAGGCCTGTCCACGGGCACGCATAAGCTGCCCCCGTGACCACCTCTGACTACGCCACCTACATCGCGGGCCTGCCCCGGATCCTGTCCGCCGCCGCCACGCTCTTCCGGGACGAGCGCGGACGGGTGCTGCTCGTCGAGCCCAACTACCGGGAGGGCTGGGCGCTGCCCGGCGGCACGATCGAGTCCGACGCGGGCGAGGGCCCCCGGGCGGGTGCGCGCCGGGAGACGGCCGAGGAGATCGGCCTCGACCTCGAACCCGGGCGACTGCTCGTGGTGGACTGGGCCCGAGGACCGGGGCGTCCGCCGATCGCCGCGTATCTCTACGACGGCGGCGTGCTGTCCGGGGAGCAGCTCGACGCGATCCGGCTCCAGGAGGAGGAACTCCTGTCCTGGCGCCTGGTGGACCGCTGTGACCTCGCGAGCCATCTGCCCGACCAGCTGGGGCGGCGGGTCGTCGCCGCGCTGGAGGTACTGGACTCCGGTGCGGGTACGGCGGAGTTGGAGGACGGCGGACCGGTCGCACCCGCGGGCCCCGCCTCACCGGGGACGGCTACCCGCCCCCGGTGAGGGCTGACCGCCGCCGGGACCCCACCGCCGAAATGTGATCGCGGCCGATGCGGGTGGTCCGTACGCTCGGGCCATGACTCTCGTCGCGATCCTCAGCGGCGCCGGGATCTCCACGGACTCCGGCATCCCCGACTACCGCGGGCCGCAGGGCCTTTGGCGGAAGGACCCGGAGGCGGAGAAGCTCGTCACCTACGACTTCTACATGGCCGACCCGGAGATCCGGCGCCGCTCCTGGCAGATGCGCCGCTCCGGCGCGATCCTGGACGCCCGGCCCAACGCGGCCCACCGCGCGGTGGCCGCGCTGGAACGGTCCGGGACACCGGTGCGGGTGATCACCCAGAACGTGGACGGACTGCACCAGGCGGCCGGGCTGCCCGCCCGCAAGGTCCTCGAACTCCACGGCACCGCCCGCGAGGTGGTCTGTACCCGGTGCCACGCCCGTACCTCCATGGCCCGGGCGCTGGCCCGCGTCGAGGCCGGCGAGGCGGACCCGCCGTGCGCCGCCTGCGGGGGGATCCTGAAGTCGGCGACGGTGATGTTCGGCGAGCGCCTGGACTCCCGGGTGCTGGCGGACGCCATGGCGATCACCAAGGCGAGCGAGGTGTTCGTCGCCGTGGGGACGACCCTCCAGGTGCAGCCGGCCGCCTCCCTGGCCGGGATCGCGGTGGAACACGGGGCCCGGCTGTTCGTGGTGAACGCGGAGCCCACCCCGCACGACGCGCTGGCGGAGGAGACGATCCGCGGGCCCATCGGGACGGCGCTGCCCGCCCTGCTGGAACGGATCGCCGGGGGCGCGTCGGTCTGACGGGCCCCGCCGTCGGGGACGGCGGGCCGTGCTCAGCCCCTGCCGCCGCCTTCGAGGCCCTCCCGGACGCGCCGCGAGGGGGTGAACACGTACAGCTCCAGGATCGCGGGCGGATCCGCCGCTCCCGGTCCGCCGTCCTGGACCCACGTGGTGATGTCGGCGAGCGCGTCCGGGTCGTTGACCAGTCCCAGCCAGACCGGACGGCCCCCGGCCCTGCGCCCCTCGGCGGAGGGCTGGACGACGATCACGTTGCCGTGCTCGCACGCGTCCAGGCACTCCACGGCCCGTACGGTGGCGCACCCGTCCAGCGATGTGCGCAGTCGCGCGAGCTGGCCGGCGTGGTCCACCCCCGGGATCTTGGGAGTACCGCAGCAGCAGCCCCGGCAGACGCTGACGGTGGGCCGGGACGGTCCCGGTGCGGCGGGGGCTCCTCGGGTGCGGCGGCTCATGCGGGGTGGCTCCAGAGGGGTGGTGGGCGATACGCCGTGGTGCGGGTGGACACCGACTGTACCCAGCGGTCCCCGCCGGTCGGACGGGCCCGGTCTGGGGTAGTGTGGAGGGCTGCGAAGGGGAGTAGCCCCGCAAACCGGTCGTCGACATACTGGAACCTCCGGGTTCCCGGTGGCCGGGCCCATGGTCTTCCACGGGCGGGCGAGACCTTCGGTCAGGCATGACAGGCCCGTGTCCCGCGGGTCTGCGGTCATGCCGGGCCGAGTGGTCCTCCGAGGAAGCCTGACGGCACTTCGCGAACGGCCCGGGCCCGGCTCACACAGAAAGCCACCCGGAATGCACCTCGACCTCCTGGCGATCCTCACCGCCTTCGGGCTGATCTTCCTCGCGGAGCTCCCCGACAAGACGATGTTCGCCTCGCTGGCCATGGGCACGCGTATGCGCCCGCTCTACGTGTGGTTCGGGACGTCCTCCGCGTTCCTCGTGCACGTGGCCATCGCCGTCGGGGCGGGCGGGCTGATCGGCCTGCTGCCCGACTGGCTCGTCAAGCTGGTCTCGGCCGTCCTCTTCGGTGTCGGCGCGTTCATGCTGCTGCGCCCGAACGGCGGTGAGGAGGACGGGGAGGGCGAGGTCAAGACGGTGACCGGCTTCTGGCCGGTCTACTCGACGGCGTTCATGGCGGTGTTCATCAGCGAGTGGGGCGACCTGACGCAGATCACCACCGCGAACCTCGCCGCGAGCAACGGCGCCTGGTCCACGGCGATCGGTTCGGCCGCCGCCCTGATGTCGGTGTCCGCGCTGGCGCTGCTGGCGGGGCGTTTCATCGCCAAGCGGGTGCCGCTGAAGACCGTGCAGCGCATCGGCGGTCTGTGCATGCTGGGGCTGGCGATCTGGTCGCTGGTCGAGATCTTCGTCGGCTGACCGGCACCCGACCGCCTCCGCCCGGGCCGCCGGGCCGGACCCCGACGCCGTACCGGCTCTCAGAACAGGGCCGGTACGGCGTCGTCCGTTCCCCGTTCGAAGGCGAGCAGCCGCTGCTTGCGCTCCAGCCCGCCGCCGTAGCCGGTGAGGCCGCCGGAGGCCCCGATGACGCGGTGGCAGGGGACGATGATGCCGACCGGGTTCTTCCCGTTGGCGAGGCCCACGGCGCGGGAGGCTCCGGGCTTGCCGAGGCGTTCGGCGAGTTCGCCGTACGAACGGGTCTCGCCGTACGGGATGCGCCGGAGCTCGGCCCAGACGCTGCGCTGGAAGGGCGTGCCGTCGAGGTGGAGCGGCAGGTCGAACGCGGTGAGGTCGCCGGCGAAGTAGGCGTCCAGCTGACGGACGGTTTCGGCGAAGGGCCCGGGGTCCCGGGCGCCGAAGGTCTCCTCCGGCGGGCGGTGCCGCTGCCCGGTCATGTAGAGGCCGGCGAGGACGCCGTCGGTGGCGACCAGGGTGAGCGGCCCGTACGGGCTGTCGACGACCGTGTGCCGTCGGGCCGGAGTGGGGGTGGTGGTCATGGCGCAGTCGTCCTTCGGGGGCGTGTTCAGGCGGGCAGGTGGTTGACGGGGTGGCCGTGGGCGGTCCACAGGTACTGCGCGGCGCACGCGCGCCAGGGCCGCCACCCGCCCGCGCGTGCGGTGAGGGCCGCCGGGGTCGGCGGGAGGCCGAGGCGCCGGGCGGCGCCGCGGATCCCGAGGCCGGTGGGGAGGAAGGCGTCCGGGTCACCGAGGGCGCGCATCGCGGTCGCCTCGACGGCCCGGGGCCCGAGCCCGGGAAGGGTACCCGGTCCGGCGCGGGCCTCGTCCCGGTCGGGGCCGGCCGGCGCCCCGGGGGTCGGGAAGAAGGTGAGCCCGCCCTCGGGGCCGGCGCCGGGGTGGAAGGCCATGTCGGGGGCCTTGGGCGGCACCACGGGGCGGCTGGGCCGGCCGTGGATCCGGGTGGTCGGGACGGCGGTGAAGAACCGGTCGTCGGATCTGGCGTCCCTGGACCGGACGGCCCGCACGCAGCGCTCGGTGTCGGTGTGCATGGTTCAAGGATGGGTCACCCGGCGCCCCGGATCCGGCGGAAATCCGACACGGGCGTGGAGCCTGCCGCCGCGCGCGCTCCCTGCGGCTGTCGGTGCCGTCGGTCGCACCCCGGGACGCCTTCGTGATCACTACCCCATAACAAAGCGGACGCCGTCGCAGTTGCGACCCGCAAAGAGTTCGGAGCGAGGGACGACACCCAAAGGATCAAGGCGGGGCAAACAGGGCGCGCCAAAACAGAACAAGCCCTCCACAAGCGACATCAGGGCAGATGCCATACCCGAAAAAGCCCTGAAGAAACCTCCGGAAGCGAAGATCATCGATGCGCGAAGGGCTGTTATGGTGCCTGGCATTTGCGGACCCAAAGAGTCCGCCTTCAGGTGAACGCCCCCGGCTCCCGTGCCGTCACGTTCCGGGGGCCGGTTACAGGAGCCCTGCCGCGCCGCGGCGTGGCGCGCGCACGCGGACCCGGTCGACGATCCCGGACGTCCCGCCCGGCGCCCGGCTCCGTGAGTGCGAAGGAGGTGGCGTGTGTGAGCGGAACGGAAACAGCTCAGTTCGGCGCCGTGGTGATCGTAGGTCTGCTGGTCCTCTTCTACGGGGGGACCTTCCTGATCTCCACCCGGATCGGGAAGAAGGACGAGAACGCCGACGGGTACATGACCGGCGGCAACAACATCGGTTTCGGCATATCGGCCGCCAGCATGACGGCGACGTGGATCTGGGCGTCCTCGATGTACGCCTCCGCGTCGTCGGGGTACACGTACGGCATCTCGGGACCCATCCATTACGGGCTCTGGGGTGCCCTGATGATCCTGTTCATCTACCCCTTCGGCAAGCGCATCCGCTCCGTGGCCCCCAAGGCGCACACGCTCGCCGAGGTCATGTACGCCCGGCACGGGCGTTCCAGCCAGCTGATGCTCGCCGGCTCCAACATCGTCGGCAGCCTGATCAGCCTGATGTCCAACTTCATCGCCGGCGGTGTGCTGATCTCGCTGCTGTCGCCGTTCAACTTCACCCAGGGTGTCTTCGCGGTGGCCGCGGGCGTCCTGCTCTACACCCTGTGGTCCGGGTTCCGCGCCTCCGTCCTGACCGACTTCGTCCAGGTCATCGCGATGCTCGGCGCGGTGGCCGTGATCGTCCCGTTCATCTTCTTCGCGGCCGGGTTCCCGGCGGCGTTCGAGACGGGCGCGGAGAACCTGACGCCCCAGCAGGGCGACTTCTTCTCCAGCGAGGCGTTCATGGGCCAGGGAGCGCCCTACATCGCCGCGGTCCTGGCCTACGCCATCGGCAACCAGACCATCGCGCAGCGGCTCTTCGCCGTGAAGCAGAGCCTGATCAAGCCGACGTTCATCACGGCCACCGTCGGCTACGGCGCCATGGTGATCGGCGTCGGCATGCTCGGCGTGCTCGCCCTCTACCTGGGGTTCGAGCCGAGCGGCGGAGACCTGAACAACCTCATCCCCGAGATGGCCGCCACCTATCTCCCGCCCGTGCTGCTGGCCCTGTTCTTCATCATGATCATCGGCGCGCTGTCCTCCACCGCGGACTCCGACCTCGCCGCGCTCTCCTCGATCATGATGGCCGATGTCTACGGGCAGAACGTGGCGGGCGCGAAGAAGGCGAACCCCAAGACGATGCTGCTGATCGGCCGCATGTCGATGGTGGTGGCGACCGCGGTCGCCGTGGCCTTCGCCAGCCTCCAACTGAGCATCCTGGACCTGCTGGTGTTCGTCGGCGCGCTGTGGGGCGCCCTGGTCTTCCCGGTGCTGGCCAGCTTCTACTGGGAGAAGGTCACCAACAAGGCGTTCACCGTCTCGGTGCTCGCGGCACTCGCCGTGTTCCTCCCCGTCCGCTTCGCCTGGATCCCGGTGGACGGTGTCTTCGGGATCGTCGTGGACGTGCTGTCGGTCCTCGGCGTCGGTGTCGTCCTCGGACTGATGGTGTTCGGCTTCTTCGGCACCAGGGCAGCCAAGATCGTCGGTGTGCTCGCCGTCGTGGTGACCGCCCCGTTCGCCATCGGCACCCTGCACGAGTACGCGACGCTGTGCGGCTCCCTCGTCGCCTACTCCGTGAGTACCGTCATCTGCTGGGCGATGTCCGTCAACCGGCGCGACGGCTTCGACTTCGCCGTCATCGCCCAGCGCACCGGTGACTTCGACGACGGGTCCGCCACGGGCGCGCCTGCCACCGGGACCGAGGTCCCCGGCCAGGCGGACGGCCCCGGAAGCAGTGACGCACCCGAGCCCGCCGCGACCACCCCGTGAGTCAGAAGGAGCATGATGACCACTTTCGCCCTGAGCGCCTACGTCCTGATGTGGCCCGTCCTCGTGGCCGCCGTCCTGTTCGTGATCAGCCGTGCCTTCTTCCGTGAGTGGGCCGAGGCCCGCCGCAACGGCGAGGACCTGATCTGAGCCGTCCGCACGGATCGCCGGATGGCCGGGAGCCGCCGCGCACAGCGGGTGCGCGCGGCTCCCGAGCGGTGGACCCGGTCGGCGGGTTCCCCGGGAAGGGTCGGCCGGCCGCGGGCCAACCGGCCTCGCCCGGTCACGCGGCGCGCAGTCGCCGCCACACCGCCTTCGCCGCGTGGTGGCCCGACATGCCGTGGACGCCCGGTCCCGGCGGGGTGGCCGAGGAGCAGAGGAAGACCGCCGGGTGGGCGGTGGCGTACGGCACCCGGGCGAGCTTGGGCCGGATCACCGTCTGGAGTCCGGCGAAGGCGCCGGAGGCGATGTCCCCGCCGACGTAGTTGGCGTTGCGCGCGGCGAGCTGGGGCGGGCCGGCGGTCGCCCGGGCCAGGACCAGGTCGCGGAAGCCGGGGGCGAAGCGCTCCAACTGCCGTTCGACGACGTCGGTGGCGTCCCCCTCCCAGCCGGCCGGGACGTGCCCGTACGCCCAGAAGACGTGGCGGCCCTCGGGGGCGCGTGAGGGGTCGACGACGCTGGGCTGTGCCGTGATCAGGAAGGGGACGCTCGGGTCGCGGCCCTCCACGGCGGCGCGCAGGGCCGCGTCGATCTCCCCGGCGGTCGGACCGATGTGGACGGTACCGGCCCTGCGGGCCTCCTGCGCGGTCCAGGGGACCGGGCCCGAGAGGGCGTAGTCGATCTTGAAGCAGGAGGCGCCGTACCGGTAGCCCTGGTAGGCGCCGCCCAGTCCGGCGATGCGGGCCAGCGCGGTGGGCGAGGTGTCGAAGACGTACGCGCGGGCGGGCGGGAGCTCGTCCAGGCGCCGGACCTCCGTACCCGTGCGGATGGTGCCGCCCTGCGCCCGGAGGTAGGAGGCGAGGGCGTCCGAGATGGCCTGCGAGCCACCGCGCGGCACGGGCCAGCCCTTCTCGTGTGCGGCGATCGCGAAGAGCAGGGCGATCCCGCTCGTGGCGATGCCGCTGGTGGGCGCGATGGCGTGGGCGGCGAGACCGGCGATCAGCCCGCGCGCCCTGGCACCCCGGAAGCGCCGGGCGAGCAGGGTGGCGGGCGGGAGCGCGTCCAGCCCGAACCGCATCCAGCGGTACGGGTCGCGCGGCAAGCCGTCCCACGGGGTGCGCAGGAAGTCCTGGGCCAGGGTGTCCCAGCGCCCGAGGTAGGGCGCGACCGTCCGGCGGTAGGCCCCGGCGTCCTGGGCGCCGAGCGTCATGGCGCTCTCCCCCACCGACCGGGTGAGGACGGCGGCGGTGCCGTCCGGGAAGGGGTGGGCGAGGGCCAGCTCGGGCTGGAGCCACTCCAGGCCGTGCCGGGCCAGCGGCATGGCGTTGAAGGCGGGCGAGCCGATGCCCAGCGGGTGGACGGCGGAACAGGGGTCGTGGCGGAAGCCGGGAAGGGTCAGCTCCTCCGTGCGCGCACCGCCCCCGACGGTCTCCTCGGCCTCGAACACCTCCACGGCGAAGCCCCGGCGGGCCAGTTCGACGGCGGCGGTCAGCCCGTTGGGGCCCGCACCCACGACGACGGCATCCAGCATCGATGGCACCTTCGGACTCCTTCGTCAGCCGACGGCCTGTGGGCCCAGGATATGGGTGGGCACCGACGACGGGCCCCCGGGTGGCCTCCGGCCCGATGAACACCCCCTGCGCCCCTCCCCCGCCGTCGCCGCGACGGCCGCCCGGCTCACCCGGCTGTCCGGCGTCGAGGCCGTCGCGCTGGGCCGCAGCCGCGCCCGTCGCACCGACCGCCCCGAATGCGACCGGGACTTGGACCCCTACCACCGGGCCCCTCGGATCCGGTGATCCGCGTGCGGGCGAGGAGCTGTCGATGCGACGGACACAGCGGCCCCACATGAACGGCGGAAGCGCGAGCCGAACCGGGGGCCGGACGCCGAACCGGGGGCCGTCAGCCGTCCGCGGCCCCGGAACCGGGCGCCCCGACCCGCAGGGCGTCGAGGATCCGCTCGGCCGTCGCCGCGTCCCTGGCCGCGGTGAACGGCAGGTCGTTGCCGCCGGTGATGCGGTACGGGACGCCGGAGAGCGTCGACTGGGTGCCGCCCGCCTCGGTGACCAGGAGCAGACCGGCCGCGTGGTCCCAGGCGAGTTCCCAGTTGAAGGCCACCGCGTCCTGTGCCCCGGAGGCGACGGCGAGGTACTCCAGGCCCGCGGAGCCGCAGGCGCGGGCGTCGATGCCCTCGGTGCGCAGGCCCAGCAGGGCCCGCTTCTGGGCGTCGGAGGTGTGGTCGGGGTGCGACATCGCCACCTTCAGCACGGCCCCCGGCGCGGGCGACCCGCTGCGCACCGGAGTCCCGTTGAGCGTGGCACCGCGTCCGCGTACGGCGACGGCCAGCTCGTCGAGCACGGGGGCGTACGTCCAGGAGGCGTACACCTCGCCGTGGTGGGCGAGGGCCACCAGGGTGCAGAAGCCGGGTTCGCCGTGGACGAACTGGCGGGTGCCGTCGACGGGGTCGACGATCCAGACGGGCGCGTCGCCGGAGAGTGCGTCGTACACCGTCGGGTCGGCGTGGACGGCCTCCTCGCCGACCACGGCCGAACCGGGCAGCAGCTGTGTCAGAGACGCCGTCAGGTGCTCTTCGGCGAGCCGGTCGGCGGCGGTGACGAGGTCGTGCGGCCCGCTCTTCTCGACGATCTCGTGCGC
>NZ_KL585421.1:89053-91742 GCF_000721935.1 Streptomyces sp. NRRL WC-3549 | reverse complement strand
ATCCCGGCTGCGGCTGCCGCCCGGACCGCTGCCTGGACCCGTTCGAGGTTCCCTGTTCCCGCGGCGAGGAAGTCATCGATCATGCCTCCAGCTAAGCATGGCCGGCTCCGGACGCCTCGGGCACGGTCGCTCCCGGTCGTACCCGCCGTCGGGTGTCCGTGCGCGGTGGCGGGGCCCTGCCCCGGGCCGTCCCCGTGGGGGACGGCAGGTCAGGCGCCGGGGGCCGGCCGGGAGCCGGCCGCGCCCGGCGTGAGGGCGCTCAGCACGGAGGTGACCACGAGCTCCGTGGAGGCCGCCATGTCCACGGCGTCGGGGGCGAGCAGCCACTGCACCTGGAGGCCGTCCATCACCGCGATGACGGCGTTGGCCGCGTTCTCGACGCGTCCGGAGTCGTCCTCCGCAAGGCCGCACGCCTCGCGCAGCGCGTCGGCGACGAAAGCGCGCAGCCCGCTGTAGCGGTCCCTGAAGTAGGTCTGCGCCGGGTGGTCGTCGGTGACTGATTCGGCGGACAGCACGGCGTAGAGCCGGACGATGCCCTCGCGTTCGGCGTTGCGGAGCGCGGTGTCCACCAGGTGGCTCAGGAACTGGAGGCCCTGGGGCCGGTCCGGGCCGAGTTGTTCGATGTCCGTCCGGTCGCGGAGTTCGAGGACGCTGGTGAGCAGGAGTGCCTTGGAGCGGAAGTAGTGCAGGACGCCGGCCTGGGTCAGCCCGGCCCGGTCGGCTATCTCGGCCAGCGAGGCGTTGTGGTAGCCGCGGGCCGCGAAGGTGTCCATGGCGATGTGCAGGATGTCCTGCTGCCGCTGCCGTGCTTTCGGGCTGCGCGGAACGCGGGGCCCGGCCGGGCGCCGCCCCGGTCCGCCCGCTGGCTGGTTGCTCACCGGCACAGCTTAAGGGCTGCCCCGCGATTCCCGGTGGGCGCACGACGACAGCTACGGCACCTCGCCGCGTTGTCGGAACATCCCCGTATGTCCAGTATGCGGATGCCTCTCCGCCTTGCGATGCACCGCATCTGACGCCGCGCGCCGATCCACCGGGAAGTGCGGGACAGCCCTTAGGGCGTGTCCCCGAGAGTGGCGCCGTCCGCCCGGAGGGCGGACGGGACTTCGGGAACACGCCCCGTGCCGCCCCCCGGTTGTTCAGCGGCGCCGCAGTGACGGGTCCAGCAGCGCGGGCGGGGCGTCGAACTTCTCGTGCGCGGCCAGGTCGGTACCGGGGGCGACGATCGCGTCGATCGCGTCCAGCAGGTCCGCGGAGAGGACGGTGTCGGCGGCGGCCAGCTGGGTGCTCAGGTGCTCCTGGGTCCGGGGACCGATGAGCGCACTGGTCACGGCGGGGTGCGCGGTCACGAATCCGAGCGCGAGCTGGATCATGGTCAGGCCGGCCTCGTCGGCCACCTGCGCCAGCTGCTCGACGGCGTCGAGCCTCGCCCGGTTGGAGGGGAGGGAGAGGTCGAAGCGCTCCGGCAGCATCGTCGAGCGGTTGGTGGTGATCTCCCGGCCCTCGCGGACCGCCCCCGACAACCAGCCCGAGGCCAACGGGCTCCACGCCAGGACGCCGAGGCCGTACTCCTCGGCGACGGGCAGGACGTCGGCCTCGATCCCGCGCTGCAGGATGGAGTAACTGGGCTGCTCGGTGACGTAGCGGCTCAGATGGTTGGCGCGGGCGGCCCACTGCGCCTGCACCACGCGGTACGCCGGGAAGGTGGAGGAGCCGAAGTAGCGGATCTTGCCCGCGCGTTGCAGGTCGGTCAGGGCGGACAGCGTCTCCTCGTCGCTGGTGCTCGGGTCCCACCGGTGCATCTGGTAGAGATCGACGTGGTCGACGCCGAGGCGGCGCAGGCTGTTGTCCAGCTCGGTGACCAGCCAGCGGCGCGAGCTGCCCCGGTGGTTGCGCTCGTCGCTCATCGGCATGGTGGCCTTCGTGGCGAGCACGACGTCGTCGCGGCGGCCTGCCAGCGCCTTGCCGACCATCTCCTCCGACTCGCCCCGGCCGTACATGTCGGCGGTGTCGATGAGGTTGATCCCGCCTTCGAGGGCGGCGTCGACGAGCGCGGTGGCCTCGTCCTGGGTGGTGCGCCCGATCGCGCCGAAGTTCATCGCGCCGAGCGCGAGCGTACTGACCTGCACACCGGTGCGGCCCAAGGTGCGGTACTGCATGGCTGTGTCCCTCCGTGGTGTTCCGGGGCCGTCTGCTCCGGCAGGGAGCAAACGGAACGTTGCTCCGCTAAAGATACGGAACGTTGTTCCGGTTGGCAAGGCGGCGCGCGGCCGACGGGGGCGGAGGGCCCCCGCCTCCGGTGCGCGCCACCGGACTTCACGCCGTGAGAAAAGCGCGCAGCCTACTTACTAACCGCTCAGTGACTGTGCTTTCATGGCGCCGTCTCCCCGGGAGCACCGCCGCGCTCCGCCCCCGGAGGCCCGCCCGGGTACCGGCGGCCCCGTGCTGCCCCGGTCCCTTCAGGCGGGCAACCGGCCCCGCGCGTCCTCCCCACCCACGACCGGGGGCCGGCCGCACCACCCCACAGGTACCGACCGAAGGAGAGCCGCACCATGCCGCACAGCAGTGCCTTCCGTCCCCGCAGACCCCTCCCCCTCCGCCCAAGTAGGTCCCCCCGTCCGGACAGTTCCCCGCGCCCCCGGGTACGCGCCGCGGCCGCCGCCCTGGCGCTGGCCCTGTCTCTTATACACAT
>NZ_KL585421.1:87098-88873 GCF_000721935.1 Streptomyces sp. NRRL WC-3549 | reverse complement strand
GGATCGGCCTCACCGGTACGGGCGCCGGAGCCGCGCAGGCCGCCGATCCGTCCGCCCGGGTGTGGGTCACCACCCCGGACGGCGGCAAGAAACTGTCGGCGGAGGGCGAGGTCCCGTTCACCGGAACCCCCCAGTCCGTCGACATCCGCGTCGACGCCGCCGACAAGGGCCAGAAGTTCACCGGCGCGGGCGCCTCGGTCACCGGCGCCTCCGCCCGGCTCGTCCAGAACCTCCCCCCGAGCGCGCGTGCCGAGCTGATGAGGTCGCTGTTCTCCGCCGAAGGTGACGGCATCGGGCTGAACTACCTCCGCCAGCCCCTCGGAAGCACCGACTTCGACGCCGACGGGAACTTCTCCACCTACGAGGACACCCCGGGGTCCTTCTCCATCGACAGGGACAGGGCCGAGATCCTCCCCGTCCTGAAGCAGGCCACCGCCCTCAACCCCGCCATCCGCTTCATGGGTTCGCCCTGGTCCCCGCCCGCCTGGATGAAGACGGGCGGCTCACTCAGCGGGGGCAGCCTCAGGACCGAGCACTACCAGGCGTACGCGGACTACCTGGTCGAGGCGGTCAAGGCGTACGGGCGGGAGGGCATCACCCTGACCGACCTGACCGTGCAGAACGAGCCCGAATTCGCCACCACCTACCCGTCGATGAGCATGACGTCCGGTGAACAGGCCGCGTTCTTCCAGGTCCTGGACCGCACCCTCACCGCAGCCGGCCTGCCCACCAACCTGCTGGCCTACGACCACAACTGGGACCACCCCGACTACCCCACCGAGGTGTTCGACGGCACCCGGGGCATCGACCGGGTGATCGGCGCCGCCTTCCACTGCTACGGCGGGACCCCCGCGGCGCAGCAGCAGGTCGTCGACGCGGGCAGGCGCGTCTTCTTCACCGAGTGCTCCGGCACGGACAGCGAGGACCCGGGAGCGACCTTCGCGGACACCCTGCGGTGGCACGCCGAGAACCTGGTCGTGCAGAACATGCGCCACGGCGGCGAGACGGTCGTCAACTGGAACCTCGCGCTGGACCGCAACGGCGGTCCCCACCAGGGTCACTGCGGCACCCGGTGCAACGGCGTCGTCGGGATCGACGGCAGCACCGTCACCCGTAACGCCGAGTACTACGTCCTGGGCCACGTCGCGAAGTTCGTCGAGCCCGGCGCCACCCGGATCGGTTCCACCAGTCAGGGCTCCGGTGGCGTCCAGAACGTCGCCTTCCAGAATCCCGACGGCACCCGTGCCGCGTACGTCGTCAACACGGCCGGCGGCGCCCAGCGCTTCTCCCTCACCGACGACGGGAGGTCCCTGACCTACACCCTGCTGGCCGGCGCGGTGGCCACGTTCGTGTGGGACGGCGACGGCGGAACCACCGGGCCGCCCGTGGGCTCCATCGACCCGGGCACCTGGTACCAGGTCAAAAACGCCCACGGCGGCGCCTGCCTCGACGCCGCCGACTGGGGCACGGTCGACGGCACCGCGCTCCAGCAGTGGTCCTGCGGGACGGGGGCCAACCAGGGCTGGCAGTTCCGGCCCACCGGAGACGGCTACGTCCAGGTCGTCAACCGGCACAACTCCAAGGTCTGGGACGTCGACGGCGGCCCCGGCGCCACCGGTGCCGGGAGCGCCGTGCACCTGTGGAGCTACGTGGGAGGCACCAACCAGCAGTGGCGGCCCGAGCCCGCCGGGGCGGACGGGCAGTACCGGTTCACCGCCCGGCACAGCGGCCTGTGCCTGACGGTGAACGGCTCCTCCACGGCCGACGGTGCCAGG
>NZ_KL585421.1:86489-86894 GCF_000721935.1 Streptomyces sp. NRRL WC-3549 | reverse complement strand
GCGCGGGACCAGCGTTCGCGCTGGGCCACTGACCCGGCGCCCCTCCCCCTGCCCCGGTCGCACCGGCCGCGTCGTCCGGCGCCGGAGCCGCGACGGCCTCCCGCCGCGGCTCCGGTGGCCGGACCGGACCCGGGAGCGTCGGGCCGCTCGATCGCGGCGGGCCGCAGCTGCGCCTCGCGGACACGGGCGACGTCGAGCTTGGTGCCCCGGTCGAAGCGGTAGACGCCGTTCTGCTCCTGGAAGACGTCGGTCAGCTGTGTGTAGCAGTAGCCGAACATCCGCGGGTCCTCCAGCAGCGCACCGGTGAGACCGGCGAAGCGCTCGTGGAACTCGTCCTCGGTGCGCACCCGGTCGCCGTAGCCCCAGGAGACCGTGCGGTCGCTGCCGGACTGTCCCGCGGCGGCC
>NZ_KL585421.1:76655-86261 GCF_000721935.1 Streptomyces sp. NRRL WC-3549 | reverse complement strand
CACGCCTCCCTCGCGCCATCAGAGATGTGTATAAGAGACAGGGAGTAGGCGGTCCCGTTCTCGTGGGCGTTGGCGAAGGGCTCGCCCTTGGCGAGGCCGGACACGAGCTGCCGGAAGGCGGCGGGGTCCTGCTCGTAGGAGTGGGAGTCGTAGACGTCGGTCTCCAGCACCCGGTGGGAATATCCGGAGGCGTCGATCACCGGGCGGGAGGTGTCCATGGCCTTGGTGGCGAGGAACATCGCCCGGGTCACGTCGTCGAGCTGGGTGATCCGGTCGTGGAGCTTCTGGTAGGTCTCGTTCAGCGGGCACCAGCCGACGATCGAGGGGTGCGAGTAGTCGCGTTCGACGGCTTCGAGCCACTGGGCGACGAAGGAGGCGTCGGGGCGCTGGTTGTCGCCGGAGGAGCCTCCGACCTCGCAGCCCCAGTCGCCGAACTCGCCCCAGACCAGGTAGCCGAGGCGGTCGGCGTGGTACAGGAAGCGCTCCTCGAAGACCTTCTGGTGCAGCCGGGCGCCGTTGAAGCCCGCCTCCATGGCCAGTTCGATGTCGCGGACGAGGGCCTCGTCGGAGGGGGCGGTCATCAGCCCGTCCGGGTACCAGCCCTGGTCGAGGACGAGGCGCTGGAAGCGGGGCCGGCCGTTGAGGAGCACGGCCTTGCCCTGGATACCGACGGCGCGCAGGCCCGCGTAGCTCTCCACGGTGTCGGCCGCCTCGCCGTCGGCGTCCAGGAGTTCGAGGCGGAGGCCGTACAGGAAGGGGTCCTCCGGGCTCCACTCGCGGCGCCGGTCCTCCGGGAGGGCCAGGTGCAGGCGGGGTGCGAGGTCGAGGTCGGCGCGCACCTCGGCGCGGCAGACCTCGCCCGCCTCGTCGCTGAGGACGGCGCGCACGCGGTGGCCGGGGCGGTTGGACGACAGGGGCAGTTCGACGGAGAAGGCGGAGCCCGCCAGGTCGGGGGTGATCCGGGGGCGGCGCAGGTGGGCGTCGGCGACCGGTTCCGCCCACACCGTCTGCCAGATGCCGGTGGTGCGGGTGTAGTTGCAGTCGTGGTTGGCGTACTGGATCGCCTGCTTGCCCCGGGCCTGTGGTCCGGACTTCGGGTCGCGGGCGCGGACGGTGATCTCCACCTCGCGGCCCGCGGGGGCGAGATCGCCGAGGTCGGCGGTGAAGGGGGTGAAGCCGCCGCGGTGGCGGACCACCTCGGTGCCGTCCACCCAGACCGTCGTGTCGTGGTCGACGGCGCCGAAGTGCAGCAGCACCCGGCGGCCCGCCCACGCGGCGGGCGGGGTGAATCGGCGCCGGTACCAGACGGCCTCCAGGAAGTCGGTGTCGCCGACGCCGGAGAGTGCGGACTCGGGGGCGAAGGGCACGAGGATCTCGCCGCTGAGTTCGCGGTCGAGGAGTCCGCGTTCGAGGCCGCTGTCCCCCTGGTCGGTCTCGAACTGCCAGGTCCCGTTCAGGTTGAGCCAGTCGCGACGGACGAACTGCGGTCGCGGGTACTCCGGGCGGGGGACGGAGGGGGTGTGCACAGGGACTCCAGTCTGATGGTGGTGGCGGCCGGCGGGGTGGCCGGCACGGGCGGGGAGGTGGACGGGGTCAGCTGTGTATAAGAGACAGGCGGGGAGGTGGACGGGGTCAGCTGCCGCCGAGGCCGGTGGTGGCCACGGAGTTGACGATGCGCCGCTGGAAGAGGAGGAACATGGCGATCAGCGGGAGCGCGGCCAGCAGGGCGGACGCCATCGCCTGGGCGTACTGGATGCCGTAGGCGTCCTTGACGGTCGCGAGGCCCACCGGGAGCGTCATGAGGCCGGGGTCGTTGGTCACGACGAAGGGCCACATGAAGTTGTTCCACGCGCCGATGAAGACGAAGATCGCGACGGCGGAGACGATCGGACGGGACAGCGGCAGCACGATCGACCAGAAGACCCGGAGCTCGGAGGCGCCGTCGATGCGGGCGGCGTCCTCCAGTTCGCGGGGTATGCCGTCGAAGAACCGCTTGAGGATGAAGACCATCATGGGGGCGACGACCTGCGGCAGGATGACCGCCGCGTAGGTGTCGACCAGGTGGAACATCGTCATCTGCTCGAAGAGCGGGACGATGAGCAGCTGCGGCGGGACCATGATCGCCGCGACGGTGACGGCGAGGAGCGCGCGCTTCCCGCGGAAGGTGCCGCGGGAGAAGCCGTAGGCGGCGAGCGTCGAGACGGCCACGGTGAGCACGGTGACCAGGGCGGCGATCAGTACGCTGTTGAACGCCCAGGTCGGAACGTTTCCGCGCTCCAGGATCTGCCGGTAGGCGTCGAGTGTGAAGGCGCCCTTGAACGGCGACAGGCCCGACTTCATCACGTCCTGCTCGCTCTGCAGCGAGGTCGCCACCGCCCAGAGGAACGGCAGCAGCCAGACGGCGGCCAGGACGGTCAGCGCGGTTCCGGCGAGCACGCGGGGCAGCCGCCCGTGGCCGAGCAGCAGGGGGGACCCGGATTCCTCACGGCGCGGCCGGCGCGGCCTGCGGACGGGGGTGGAGACGGTGGACACGGTCAGCCCTCCTGACGGAAGAAGCGGAGCTGCGCGACGGAGACGACGATGACGATCGCGAAGAAGACGTAACTGACCGCCGAGGCGTAGCCCAGCCGGTATCCGGTGAACCCGACGTCGTAGACGTATTCCAGGATCGGACGGGTGGAGCCGTTGGGGCCGCCCTTGGTGAGGATGTAGATCTGGTCGAACACCTTGAGCGAGGCCAGCACCTGGAGCATCGCGACCAGGACGGTGGTGTGGCGCAGCTGGGGGAGGGTGACGGACCACAGCCGCCGCCAGGCCCCGGCTCCGTCGAGTGCGGCGGCCTCGTCGTAGGTGACGGGCAGGGACTGCAGGGCCGCCAGGTAGAGCAGGAAGTTGAAGCCGACCGTCCACCAGACGGTGAGGGCGGCGACGGACCACATCGCCACGGACTCGTCGGAGAGCCAGCCGACGGGTTCCAGTCCGAGGGACGTCAGCAGTTGGTTGCCGAGGCCGATGTCGGGCTGGTAGAGCCACGTCCAGATGAGCGTGACCACCGTGACGGGCAGCAGGTACGGGGCGAAGTAGGCCAGCCGCCACACCCATTGGCCGGCGAGCCCGCTGTGCACCAGCAGGGCCATGGCCAGGGCCACCAGGACGAGCGGTACGCAGGAGATCACGGTGAAGAAGACGGTGTTGCCGAGGCTGCTCCACACGTCCGGGTCCCCGAACGCCTCGACGTAGTTGGCGAGCCCGACGAACTCGGGGGCGCGCAGGGTGAGGGAGGCGTCGGTGAGGCTCATCCAGACGCCCTGCACGACGGGCCAGACGAGGAAGAGTCCGAAGAACACCAGGAACGGCAGGACGAACAGTCCCCCGCCGCCTGTGAGGGAGAGGCGGCGCCGGGGCGCGGGCGGGGTTGCGGAGGGGTGCGGGTGGGGTGGCGCCGTGGCTCCGGCGGGCGCGGTGGTGGTCACGATGCGGCTCCTTCGGCTGAGTCAGGCGACCGGATTGGGCCGGCGCAGCAGGGTGTCCGCTTCCCGGACCATCTGCCGTACCGCCTTCTCGGCGGAGGTGTTGCCCAGCAGCGCCGACTGGAGCGGCTGGCACATGCGGTTCTGGAAGTTGCCGCCGGCCCCGGCGAACCAGTTCGGCGGGTCGAGCACGGCGATCTCGCCCGCGGCCGCGTAGGAGGACTGGGGGTCGAGGGCCGCGTACTCGGGGCGGGCCTGTACCGGCTGGTAGGCCGGGATGTGCCCCGCACTCGCCCAGGTCAGGCTCTGCTTGATGATCTCGGCGACGTACCGGTGGGCCTCGCGGCGCCGGGCCGGGTCGGGGGCGTCCTGGTGCGGCAGCACGAAGCTGTGCGAGTCGGCGTAGACGGCGGGGCGGTCGAAGACCTGGGGGAAGGGGGCGGCACCGAGGTGCTTGATGCCCGACTTCCGGAAGGTCGGCAGCTCCCACTCCCCCGCCATGATCATGCCGCCGCGGCCGTCCATGAACGCGGCCATCGCGCCGTTGTAGTCGAGGTTGTTCGGGTTCGTCCTGCCGTCGAAGAGCTGTTTCATGAAGGTCACGACCTTCACGGCGGCCTCGACGTCGATCTTCGGCGGACCGCCGTCGGGCAGCGTGAAGGAGGCGCCGGTCTGGGCGTACAGCGCGGCGAACTGCCGCCAGCTCTGGGCGGTGTCGGTGACGTGCCCGAAGAGGACCCCGGACTTCCCGGTCGCCTCGGCGAGCTTCTGGCCGGCGTCGAGGAAGGCCTCGGGCGAGCCCATGGGCGCCAGGTGGCCGGACGGGTCGAGCAGTCCGGCCTCGCCCGCGGCGTCCTTGTCGTAGAAGACGATGAAGGGGTGGACGTCCAGAGGGATCGCGTAGACGGTCCCCTGGTACCGGGCGCGCTTCCACACGGCGGGGGCGAAGTCCTTCTCGGTCACCCCGAATTCGGCCAGGACGTCGAGGTCGAAGGGGTCCAGGAGGCCGCCGGGGGCGTACCCGGCCAGCCGCGACAGGTGCAGCACGGCCACGTCCGAGGCCCGGCCGCCGGCCGCCGACATGGCGAGCTTCGTGTAGTACGAAGGGCCCCAGTCCAGGATCGTCCGGTCCACGTCGAACCCGTCTGCGCCCCGGGACACGGCGGCGATCATCTCGTCCATCAGCATGCCGTCGCCGCCCTGGAACAGGTCCCACACCTTCAGCGCGGACGCCTCACCGGCGCGGGCCGGTGAGGCGCATCCGGCCAACGGGCCGCCGGCCAGCAGCGCCGCCGCCCCGGCCGTCCCGTGACGCAGCAGCCGGCGACGGCCGATGCCGGGCGACCGGTTCGGGTTCCAGGTGCCGAGCGGCCCGCGGTCGGGGGGTGCAGAGCTCATCACTGACCTTTCGTCGGCCGGACGACGTGCCCGGCCGAGGGCACGGGCCATCGGCACGGCAGCCGTCGGCCGCCCGCGCACATCGGGGTGATCCGCACCGGATCTCGCAGTGCGGTGACCTGTTTTTACATCGATGTACATTGGCTGTAAAGAGCTGCGTCACCACGTGTGCGCCGGACGCTCCCCTCGTCCTGGCACTCCGGTGCCGCCCGGGACCGCCGGGCGGCACGGCATAGACTCGGCGCGTACCAGGGCGGGGAGGTTGCGGGTGGCACGGCCGAGGATCAAGGACGTCGCACGGCACGCGGGGGTGTCGGAGAAGACGGTGTCCAACGTGCTCAACGACTACGTCCACGTGTCCGATCGGACCCGGCGGGTGGTCCAGGAGGCGATCGACCACCTCGGCTACCGCGTCAACCTCGCCGGGCGGCACCTGCGCAGCGGCCGGAGCGGCATCATCGCGCTGGTGGTGCCGGAGCTCGACGTCCCGTACTTCGCCGATCTGGCCCGGCACGTCGTCCGGCAGGCCGAGAAGCGCTCCCTGACCGTGCTGATCCACCAGTCCGGCGGAGACCGGGAGCGGGAGAAGGCGGCGGTGGCCGGCTTCGGTTCCGACTTCGTGGACGGGGTCATCCTCAGTCCGCTGGCCCTCGCGCCGGAGGACCTGCGCGCGCACACCGGGGCTCCACCGACCGTCCTGCTGGGCGAGTTGCTGACCGAGGGCGCCGACCACGTGGCCATCGACAACGAACGCGCCGCCCGCGAGGCGACCGAGCACCTGCTCTCCCTGGGCCGCCGGCGCGTCCTGACCGTCGGCGGGCGGGACGACGGGGGCGTCGGCACGGCCCAGGCGCGTGTGTATAAGAGACAGGCGTCGCCCACGACCCGGCGTCACTGCTGCCGGTCGGGGCGTTCCACATGGCCGACGGGGCGTCGGCCATGCGCCGGGTCCTGGCCGAGGGTGTACGTCCGGACGCCCTGCTGTGCCTCAACGACCAGTTGGCCCTGGGCGCGTTGCGGGCCCTGCACGAGTACGGCGCGCGGGTCCCCGAGGACGTGGCCGTCATCGGCTTCGACGACGTGGAGGGCGGCCGTTTCGGCGTACCGACGCTGAGCACGGTCGCCCCGGACAAGGAGGCGGTGGCCCGGGTCGCGGTGGACCTGCTGCTGCGGCGCATCGACGAGGCGACGCGCCCGGGTCCCCCGCCGGACGGCACGGGGGCGGGCTCCGGGTCGCCGCAGGACCGCGTGGTGGCGCACCGGCTCGTCCTGCGCGAGAGCACGGAGGGGACGGCGGAACGGGTCGCGGTGTGGTGAGAGCCCCGCTGATGCGGGGGCTACCGGCATCGTCCCGGTGGTCAGCACCGGGTCCGGGACGTCATGCACCGCGGCGCTTCGCCGTCATGCACCGCGATGCACCGCGGCCTTCGCCGTCACGCACCGCGGCCTTCGTGTCGGGCCGCTCATGCCTCCGGGGCCCGGGTGGGTGGTCCCGTGTTCCTCCGCGCGGCCTCGTGCGGTGTCCCGGCGCCGGGCGGCGTCCCGGGCGGGCCCCGCACTGGCGCGACGCTCCGCCGGGCCGGTCACCCCTGTTCCGGGGCGGGGCCGCCCGTCACCGCGGACGCGGCCGGTGGGACCCGTGGCTCGTCCACGACGCGGTCGGGACGTGTGATGGTGTAGCGCAACTGCACCGCGACCTCGTCGCCGACCTTTGGCCGGGGACTGTCCCCGGGCACCAGCAGGACCGATTCCTGCAAACCGGGAGGGGCGGCGAACCTGCACCGCACGCCGTCCCAGACGAAGGGCGACAGGTGGTGGTTGAGGCAGGCGTGGCCGATGCCCGCGACATGGCGGGCGCGGTCGCGCAGACCGCTCAGCAGCCTGGGCGCCCGCAGCCCCACCCCGTGCGAGATGCCGCCCGCCACGACGATCAGGTGCCGGCCGGAGTCCCGCTGCCGTCGCCCGGCACCGGGACGGTCCTCCCGCTCCGGGCGTGTGACGTCGAGCACCGGGCTGGAGTACCGGGTGGCCTCCGGGGCGCCGAGCCACAGCTTCGTCCCCGTGCGCAGCCGGAAGCGGGTCCGGGGGAACTCGGCGTGCAGCCCGGCCATCTCCTCGGCCGTCAGGTGGCTCACGAAGACGTGGTGGAGTGGCATCCTCTCCGCGCGCAGCCGCCGCACCCAGGAGGCGACCTCTTCGGCCCCGCCCAGGCCGCCGACCCGGTTCAGCGGGAGGTGGATCGAGAAGCCCTCGAACTCCCACCCGCTCATCACCGGGCGCAGGGCGGGCAGATCGGCCTCCGTGATGCCGTGCCGCCTCATGGACGACCTGAGCTCGATCACGACGCGGTGCCCCGCCAGGCCGTCGCAGTGCTCGGGGGAGGAGACGACGCGGATGGTCCGCTCGGAGAGCGCCGGGGACGCCTCCCCGTTGCGGTACGGCGTCAGCACCAGGAGGTCTCCGGGAAAGGAGTCCTGCACGAGGGCCGCTTCCTGGACGGTGCCGACGGCGGCGAGCCGTATGCCGAGCCGGGTCGTCTCCCGCATCAGCCGGTGGAGGCCGAACCCGTAGCCGTTCCCCTTGCAGACCGGCACGAGCCCCGGGTAGCCGTCGAGGACGCCGCGGTGGTGTTCCCGCCAGCGCGCGGTGTCGATGGTGAGCGTGAGTGTCATGGTGGTCTTCCTCGGTGGACCTCGCGGCGGCGGCACCGGCCGCCGTGCCCCGTTCTCACCCGCGGGCGGTGGGCGGCACAGGGTCGTCCGGCGGAGAGGTTCAGGAGCCGGGTGGCCCTGTATCAGTCCTCGCGCGGCATGGCCTCGGCCGGCGGGACCCATGGTAATTGCGGGTGCCGTCGGGCCGGATGACCAGGTCGCCCTGCCGCAGGACGACCCGCCCGACGGTGTACTCACAGGTCACTGCGCACCGGCCCGCGAAGACCCGGGCGGGCGCACGGAGGGGCGGTACGCGTACCGCGTCGGGCTGGAGCAGTCGGCCCCCGGGATGAGGGAGGAGGTCCTGGCTGCCCGTCCACTCGTCACCGGCGGGCATTAAGGTGCCATACGAAGCGTGTGCGCATGTATCAGGATTTCGGAGCAGCAGGCTCAGGACACGCCGCGCACCGGAAGGGAACGAAGCGGTGCATGGCGAGTACAAGGTGCCCGGCGGCAAGCTGGTCGTCGCAGACCTGGACGTCGAGGAAGGCGTACTGCGCAACGTGCAGGTCGCCGGGGACTTCTTCCTGGAGCCCGACGAGGCGATCCTCTCCATCGACGGGGCCCTGGAAGGTGCGCCCTCCTCCATGGACGCCGCGGGCCTGGCGGCCCGCATCACGGCGGCCCTGCCGGAGTCGACCGTGATGCTCGGGCTGACCGCGGAGGGCGTCGGCATCGCCGTCCGCCGGGCCTTGGCCCACGCGACCGACTGGGTCGACTACGACTGGCAGCTGGTGCACACCGAACCGCAGGCCCCGGCCCTGCACATGGCGCTGGACGAGGTCCTCACCGCCGAGGTGGCCGCCGGGCGGCGGGCACCGACGCTGCGGGTCTGGGAATGGGCCTCACCCGCCGTGGTCATCGGCAGTTTCCAGTCGCTGCGCAACGAGGTGGACCCCGTAGGGGCCGCCGAGCACGGCATGGCCGTGGTACGCCGCGTCTCCGGTGGCGGTGCCATGTTCGTGGAACCCACGAGCACGATCACGTACTCCCTGTCCGTACCGGAGTCCCTGGTCTCCGGCCTCTCCTTCGCCGACAGTTACGCCTACCTCGACGACTGGGTGCTGGGCGCGCTCGGCGACATGGGTATCAAGGCCTGGTACCAGCCCCTCAACGACATCGCCACGGACGCGGGAAAGATCGCCGGCGCCGCCCAGAAGCGGATGGTCGGGCCCGATGGTGGCCCTGGAGCCGTCCTGCACCACGTGACCATGTCGTACGACATCGACGCCGACAAGATGCTCGACGTCCTGCGCATCGGCAAGGAGAAGATGTCCGACAAGGGCACCAGGAGCGCCAAGAAGCGCGTCGATCCGCTCCGCCGCCAGACGGGCCTCGCCCGGGAGCAGGTGATCGAGAACATGATCGCCTCCTTCCGCAACCGCTACGGGCTGACGACCGGTGACGTCACGGCGCAGGAGATGGCCCGGGCGGAGGAGCTGGTGCGGACGAAGTTCGCCACCGAGGAGTGGACGGCGCGGGTGCCGTAGGCCCACCGGCCCCGGTCGGGGAGCCCGTTCGGACGGGTGTCGGCCGGCACCCGTCGCGGGCGCCGGCCGGCACGCCGATTCGACGGGCCCCCAGCGCGGGGCGGGTCCGAGCCGGGGGTCCCGCCCCGTCCGAGCGGCCTCCGCGGGCTCCCTGGGGGCTCACCCCCCGAAGGGGCACCCGATGTGCCCGCACCCTGCCCGTTCGTACCTTGTTCGGCTGCCACCCGCGCGCGTCCCCAGGAGAGGCCCCGGCACCACACCGATGAGGTCCACCGATGCGCGCACGGGAACCGACCAGGACACCGGATGCGGCCGAGGTCCGCGGCGCCCGGGGCCGCCCCGGGCAAGCCGACGGGAAAGTGAGCGCACCGCGCGGAGAGCGGTGGGGGGCCGACAGCTTCTTGTACCACCTCTTCCGGCGCGCACCGGGTCCGTGCCGGGGGCGGGGCGGGCAGGCTTGAGTTGGGCGCCGCGCCGGCCCGGGCGGGCTCCTTCCGGTCGGCACGGGGCCCGTACCGACACGACCGCCCCGGCGGG
>NZ_KL585421.1:76273-76462 GCF_000721935.1 Streptomyces sp. NRRL WC-3549 | reverse complement strand
GGGGCCCGTCCCGACACGACCGCCCCGGCGGGCGGAGCCTGCCGGGGCGGTCGGGCGGTGCGGGTACGCCCGGGACCGGGCGTGAGGGGGGTCAGCCCAGGGAGGCGACGGCCGCGTTGAACGTGGCCGACGGGCGCATGACGGCCGCGGCCTTCGCCGGGTCGGGCTGGTAGCTGTCTCTTATACACA
>NZ_KL585421.1:73717-76040 GCF_000721935.1 Streptomyces sp. NRRL WC-3549 | reverse complement strand
CTCAGAGATGTGTATAAGAGACAGGGCTTGCCCTGGACGGCGATCAGCTCGTCGACGATGGTCTGCTCCTGCTCGGCCAGCGTCGTGGCGAGCGGACCGAACGCCTCGGCGAGCTTGGCGTCGTCGGTCTGCTTCGCCAGCTCCTGCGCCCAGTACAGGGCCAGGTAGAAGTGGCTGCCGCGGTTGTCGATGCCACCGAGACGGCGGCTGGGCGACTTGTCCTCGTTGAGGAAGGTGGCCGTGGCACGGTCCAGGGTGTCCGCGAGGACCTGGGCGCGGGCGTTGCCCGTGGTCTGCGCGAGGTGCTCGAAGCTGACCGCGAGGGCGAGGAACTCACCCAGGCTGTCCCAGCGCAGGTAGTCCTCCTTGACGAGCTGCTGCACGTGCTTCGGCGCGGAGCCGCCGGCGCCCGTCTCGAAGAGGCCGCCGCCGTTCATCAGCGGGACGACGGAGAGCATCTTCGCGCTGGTGCCCAGCTCCAGGATCGGGAACAGGTCCGTCAGGTAGTCACGGAGCACGTTGCCGGTGACGGAGATGGTGTCCTCGCCGCGGCGGATGCGCTCCAGGGAGAAGGCGGTGGCCTTCTCCGGGGTCATGATCTCGATCTGGAGACCGTCGGTGTCGTGGTCGGCCAGGTAGGTCTTGACCTTCGCGATGAGCTGCGCGTCGTGCGCGCGGTCCTCGTCGAGCCAGAAGACGGCCGGGTTGCCGGTCGCCCGGGCGCGGGTGACGGCGAGCTTGACCCAGTCCTGGATCGGCAGGTCCTTGGTCTGGCACATCCGGAAGATGTCACCGGCGCCCACGGCCTGCTCCAGCACGGCGTCGCCGGCGGCGTCGACGACGCGGACCCTGTCTCTTATACACATGTGTATAAGAGACAGACCGTACTCCTCGGCCTTCTGCGCCATGAGGCCCACGTTGGGCACCGAGCCCATCGTGGACGGGTCGAAGGCGCCGTTGGCGCGGCAGTCGTCGATCACGACCTGGTAGACGCCCGCGTAGCTGCTGTCCGGCAGCACGGCGATGGTGTCGGCCTCCCCGCCGTCCGGGCCCCACATGTGGCCGGAGGTGCGGATCATGGCCGGCATCGAGGCGTCCACGATGACGTCGCTGGGGACGTGCAGGTTGGTGATGCCCTTGTCGGAGTCGACCATCGCCAGGGCGGGGCCCTCGGCGAGCTCGGCCTCGAAGGACTCCTTGATCTTCGCGCCCTCGGGCAGCGCCTCCAGGCCCTTGAGGATGCCGCCGAGCCCGTCGTTCGGGGTCAGGCCGGCCGCGGCGAGCGCGTCACCGTACGCGGCGAACGTCTTCGGGAAGAAGGCGCGCACCACGTGGCCGAAGATGATCGGGTCGGAGACCTTCATCATCGTGGCCTTGAGGTGCACCGAGAAGAGGACGCCCTCGGCCTTCGCGCGGGCGATCTGCGCGGTGATGAACTCGCGCAGCGCGGCGACCCGCATCACGGAGGCGTCGACGACCTCGCCGGCCAGGACGGGTACGGACTCACGCAGGACGGTGGTGGTGCCGTCGTCGCCCACGAGCTCGATGCGCAGGTTGCCCGGCTCCGTGACGACGGCGGACTTCTCGGTGGACCGGAAGTCGTCGACGCCCATCGTGGCGACGTTCGTCTTGGAGTCGGCCGTCCAGGCACCCATGCGGTGCGGGTGGGTCTTGGCGTAGTTCTTGACCGACGCGGGGGCGCGGCGGTCGGAGTTGCCCTCGCGCAGGACCGGGTTGACGGCGCTGCCCTTGACCTTGTCGTAGCGGGCGCGGACGTCCTTGTCCTCGTCGCTCTTCGGGTCGTCCGGGTAGTCCGGCAGCGCGTAGCCCTGCCCCTGGAGCTCGGCGATGGCGGCCTTGAGCTGCGGGATGGACGCCGAGATGTTCGGCAGCTTGATGATGTTGGCGCCGGGAGCCTTGGCCAGCTCGCCGAGCTCGGCGAGTGCGTCATCGATACGCTGGTCGGCCTTCAGACGCTCCGGGAAACTGGCGATGATGCGTCCGGCCAGCGAGATGTCGCGGCTCTCCACCGTGACCCCCGCGGTCGAGGCGTACGCCTCGACGACGGGCAGGAACGAGTACGTCGCCAGCGCAGGGGCCTCGTCGGTGTGCGTATAGATGATGGTCGAGTCAGTCACCGGGTGCTCCGCTCCACGTCTGCAACATTGCTTGACATCAAGATATCTCGTAGGCGCCCCCCACTCCACAGCGGCCCGCACTCATCCGGCCGGGACACGTCTGCCCTGAGCACCGTGCGCGCGGGGTCAGTGTCCGGCGCCGGCCCGGGAGGCACCCGGTACCGGCGGCCGGTGCTCGTACCACC
>NZ_KL585421.1:72499-73524 GCF_000721935.1 Streptomyces sp. NRRL WC-3549 | reverse complement strand
GCCGGTGCTCGTACCACCGCCGGTCGGCCTCCAGCTGCGCGGCCAGCGAGATGAGCCGGGCCTCACTGCGGGAGGGGCCGAGGAGCTGGGCGCCGACGGGCAGTCCGTCCCGGGTGAACCCCGCCGGGACGTTGATCCCGGGCCAGCCCAGTACGTTCCAGGGCCAGGCGTACGGGCAGGCCGCGGTCATCGCGAGCTCGGTGCGCCAGGCGCTCAGGCCGTCGTGGGCCCCGACACGGGGTGGCGGGACGGCTGTGGTCGGAGTGAGCAGGACGTCGTACCCGGCGCCGGACGGGCCCGTGCCCCGGTCGAAGAACGCGCCGATCCTGCGGTGCTGGCGCACCTCCCGGGCGCGGGCCGCCCGGACGATCCGGCCGCCGAGCCGGGTCCCCGTGCGCAGGGCGCTGCGGGTGCGCGGGTCCAGGAGGCCGGGTTCGGGGTGCGCTGCGGCGAGTTCCGCGATGCCGGCGGTGGCCCGGGGCACGAAGGCGAGGCCGATCAGCCCGTAGCGGGGGCGGGCCTCCTCGACCCGGTGGCCGAGGCGGGCCAGGGCCTCGGCGAGCGCGGTGACGGCCCGCGCCACCTCCGGGTGCGGGGCGGTACCGGTGAGGGTGAGCGGCGGCCTCAGGGCGAGGCCGATGCGCAGCCTTCCGGGGTCGCGGCGCGCGGCGCCGGAGGCGTCGACGGCGGGCGGGCGGTGCGGGTCGCCGGGGTGGGGCCCGGCTGCGGCGTCCAGCAGCAGCGCGGCGTCGGCGACGGTACGGGCGAGGGGGCCGTTGACGGTGAGGCCCTGGAAGGCGTCGCTGTAGGGGTGCACGGAGATCCGGCCGCGCTGGGGCTTGATGCCGACGAGGTGGGTCCAGGCGGCGGGGATGCGGATGGAGCCCGCACCGTCGGACCCGAGGGCGGCGGGCACCAGCCCGGCCGCGACGGCCGCAGCGGAGCCCCCGGACGAGCCGCCGGGCGTGTGGGCGGTGTTCCACGGGTTGCGGGTGGCGCCGAAGGCGGGCCCCTCGGTGAAGGCC
>NZ_KL585421.1:72180-72293 GCF_000721935.1 Streptomyces sp. NRRL WC-3549 | reverse complement strand
CGCCGAAGGCGGGCCCCTCGGTGAAGGCCCACTGGCCCAGCTCGCAGGAGTTGGTCTTGCCGACGACGACGGCCCCGGCGGCCCGCAGCCTGCGGACCGCCTCGCTGTCGGCG
>NZ_KL585421.1:67371-71882 GCF_000721935.1 Streptomyces sp. NRRL WC-3549 | reverse complement strand
CCCCCGCGGCGAGCCGCCGGTCGGCCTCCGCGGCCTCGGCGAGCGCGGCGTCGGCCCGCAGGTGCCGGAAGGCGTTGAGGGTGTCGCGGCTCGCCTCGATGCGGCTCAGGGCCGCGCCGACGAGCGCCGCCGACGTGATGGTTCCGTCGGCCAGCCACCGTGCGCTGTCGGCGAGTCCGGGCGGTACGGCCGGGGGCTCCGGCCGCCGCCCACGTACTCCGGTCTGCCGGCCGGGCTCTGCCGATGACATCGCTGCCGCCTCCTCGCGTCCGCCGGCCTCCTGAGGGCCGCTCACGGAACCGCACCACGGGTCTACTGGAGGGTAACGAGGTGCGCCGACCCGCTCAAGCACGCCCCGCCCGCCGGTGTGGCCGCTCGGGGCGGCCGTCGGCCCCCCGCTCTCCGGCCCGGCGACCGGTGCCCTCCGGGGCCGGCCTCCACCCCGCCCTGTGTACGGAGATCGAGCCACCCCTCACTCTCCGTGCGCACCTTCTACCGGGCACGCGCCCTGGGGCGGGCGTACGCTCGTCAGGAGCAGTCACGACTCCGCAAGGCTCTGACCAGGAACGTTTCCGGAGGAGGCACTGTGGCCGGACAGCGCATCACCGCCCGCGCCGCCGTCTGCGCGGCGGTGACCGTACTCACCGTCACCGCCGGCGCGGTGGCCCGCGCGGACGACGACTTCGCGTCGCTCCCCGCCCAGCAGATCGCCGACCGCTCCCGCGACGCACTGCTGGACGCCCGGTCCCTGCACCTGCGGGTGTCGGGGGATCTGGGCAAGGGCCGGAACGCGATGACCGCAGACCTCTCCCTCGACCGGGACGGGAACTGCGCGGGCGGCGTGGACCTCGGGAGCGGCAAGGGCACCGTGAAGATCGTCAAGCGGGGCGGCACGGTCTGGGTGAAGCCCGACGCGGCCTTCTGGAAGAACCAGGTCCCGGTCGGCGGTTCGGCCTTCCAGGCCGTGCTGGCCGGGCGCTACCTGAAGGGCGAGGCGTCCGACTCCCGGCTGCGGCCGGTGGTGGACGTCTGCGACCTGGACACCTTCCGCGAGCTGGTGTCCGACAACGCCGGCCGCGCGGGCGGGACGCTCACCAAGGGCACGGTGACGACGGTCGACGGCGTGCGGACCGTCCCGGTCACCCGCGAGGCCCGAGGGCAGCGGGTGACGGCGTACGTGGACACCGGTGGCGCGCACCACCCGGTGCGGCTCACCGTGCGGGGCGGCGGGGCCGACGCGGCCGTGGACTTCTCCCGCTACGACCAGCCGGTGCCCGCGACCACCCCGGCCGCCGAGGACACGGTGGACGTCAGCGCCCTGCTCGGACGGACACCGGCCCCCTCCTGACGGGCCGACTCGGCAGCGCGTACGGCGCCGGCCAGGAACCTCGCCCCGGAGCCTGTCCCGCGGGCCGGACGCCGGCCCTGTGCCACGGTCCCCCACCGGCATCTGCTCCGACTGCCCGAGGCGGGGCGAGGAGGGACCGTCCTCGACGGCCGGGCGGGTCAGCCCGACAGGGCCGGGATGACCGTGGAGCCGTAGGCGTCGATGGCCTCCTCGCGCGCGTCGTGCATGGCGTAGAGGGCGAACTGGTCGACGCCCAGGTCGCGCAGGGCCCGCAGCTTCTCGATGTGTGCCTCGGCGGGGCCGAGCAGGCAGAACCGGTCGACGATCTCGTCGGGGACGAAGGCCGTGTCGGGGTTGCCGGTACGGCCGTGGTGGCTGTAGTCGTAGCCGTTCCGGCCCGCGATGTACGCGGTGAGCGCCTCGGGGACCAGGCCGGAGTGCTCGCCGTACCGGGCGACGAGGTCGGCGACGTGGTTGCCGACCATGCCGCCGAACCAGCGGCACTGGTCGCGGGCGTGGTCCAGGTCCTCGCCCACGTAGGCGGGGGCGGCGACGCAGATGGTGACGGAGTCCGGGTCGCGTCCGGCGTCGGCCGCCGCGTCGCGTACCGCCTTGACCATCCATTCGGTGAGGTACGGGTCGGCGAGCTGGAGGATGAAGCCGTCGGCCTTCTGGCCTGCCAGGGCGAGGGCCTTGGGGCCGTACGCCGCCATCCAGACGGGGAGTCTGCCCTCCTTCACCCAGGGGATCCGGACCCGCTGTCCGTCGACCGTGGCCTCGCGTCCTTCGGCGAGGTCGCGGATGACGTCGATGGCCTCGCCCAGCCGGGCCAGGGTGTTGGGGGCCCGGCCGGCCACCCGCATCGCCGAGTCGCCGCGGCCGATGCCGCAGACGGTGCGGTTGCCGTACATGTCGTTGAGGGTGGCGAAGGTGGAGGCGGTGACCTCCCAGGTGCGGGTCCCGGGGTTGGTGACCATCGGGCCGACGATCAGCCGGTCGGTGTGTTCCAGGATGCGGCTGTAGACGACGAAGGGCTCCTGCCAGAGCACCGCCGAGTCGAAGGTCCAGCCGTGGCGGAACCCGTTCCGTTCGGCGCGGCGCATCAGCCCGACGACGGCCGAGGCGGGCGGGTCGGTCTGGAGGACGAGGCCAAAATCCATGACGTGCTCCTGTTCCGGATGCCGACAGGTGGCGCGCGGGTCGTGGATCGCGGGAGAGGCGGGGCCGGTGCGTGTACCGCCCTCCCCCGGGCGCCGCTCTTCCGGTGCCCGGGAGCACGCGGGCCGGGGCTCTGCGGACGCGTCCCCTGCCGTGCTTGCGGGAGATCCTTCCACACCAGGCCGCGCGGAACCCCGTACGACCACGCCTTCGGGGCGAGTCGCGAGGGAGACAATCCTGGACCGCTTCCCGGGCCTCGGGAAGGGGGCCTGCCCACCCCCGCAGGGAGCTCGGCCCGCGAGGTCCGGGACGGCGCGGGAGCGTCGCCGACGGGGGCCGGACACATGCCCCACGGGATCGGGGCGCCGAGCGGGGGCGGCCGACGGTCCCGTCAGCCCGCGTACTGGCAGAGTGCGCGCGGCAGGTACACACCGTGCCCCGCGTGACCGACGTACGCCCGGTCCGCGACCACCGGGACGCCCCGGGAGAGCACCGTCTCCACCCGGCCCGTCACCTTCCTGCCCTCGTACGCCGAGTAGTCGACGTTCATGTGGTGGGTCGCGGCGGAGAGGGTCTGCTCAGCGTGCGGGTCGTAGACGACGATGTCGGCGTCGGAGCCGGGGGCGATCGTGCCCTTCCTCGGGTAGAGGCCGAACATCCGGGCCGGGGTGGCGCAGGCGATGTCGATCCAGCGGCGCCGGCCGATGTGTCCGTCCACGACGGCCTGGTGCAGCAGGTCCATGCGGTTCTCGACGCCGGGCAGTCCGTTCGGGATCTTCGAGAAGTCCTCCAGGCCCATCTCCTTCTGCCCCTTGAAGCAGAAGGGGCAGTGGTCCGTCGAGACCACCTGGAGGTCGTTCGTCCGCAGTCCCCGCCACAACGCCTCCTGGTGGTCGGCGGGGCGCAGCGGGGTGGAGCAGACGTACTTCGCACCCTCGAAACCGGGCTCCGCCAGGTCGTCGGTGGACAGGAAGAGGTACTGCGGACAGGTCTCACCGAACACCGGCAGGCCCTCGTCGCGGGCCCGTACCAGTTCGGCGACGGCCTCCCTGGCCGATACGTGCACCACGTAGACGGGGGCGCCCGCGACCTGGCTGAGCCTGATGACCCGGTGTGTGGCCTCCGCCTCCAGCAGTGCCTTGCGCACCTCGCCGTGGTGGCGCGGGTCCCGTTCCCCGCGGGCCAGCGCCTGCTCGGCGAGCACGTCGATGGCGGTGCCGTTCTCGGCATGCGTCATCACCAGTCCGCCGTTCGCACCGGCACGCTGCATGGCGCGGAGGATCTGGCCGTCGTCGGAGAGGAAGACACCGGGATACGCGGTGAAGAGCTTGAACGAGGTGACCCCGAGCTCGATGAGCCGGTCCATCTCCTTCAGCGAGGACTCGTTCACGTCCGACATGATCATGTGGAAGGCGTAGTCGATCGCGCAGCGCCCCTCGGCCTTCTCGTGCCAGGCGTCGAGCCCGGCCCGGAGCGAGCCGCCCTTGGACTGGATGGCGAAGTCCACGACGGTCGTCGTACCTCCCCACGCCGCCGCCCTGGTCCCCGTCTCGAAGGTGTCCGAGGCCGTGGTGCCGCCGAACGGCATCTCCATGTGCGTGTGCGCGTCGACGCCGCCGGGGATGACGTACTTCCCCGTCGCGTCGATGACGTGGTCGGCGGTCCACCCGTGGCTCCCGGGGGTGGCGAGGGCCACGACGCGACCGCCGTCCACGAGGACGTCCACGTGGAGCTCGTCGGAAGCGGTGACGACCAGGCCGCCGGTGATCAGAGTGCGTGCCACAACTCGTCTCCATTCGCATCGGGTACACGGGGTCCGGCGGGCCGGGCGGCCGGGCCGCCTCGGCTCATCCGGCCGCCGACAGCGCGTCGGCCAGGATGTCCGCTCCCTCCTCGGCCTCGGCGACGGTGAGCGAGAGCGGCGGTGCGATGCGCAGGACGCTGGTGTCGTGGCCGCCGCCCTTCCCGATGAGCAGCCCGCCGGCACGGGCGGCTTCGAGTACGG
>NZ_KL585421.1:65797-67184 GCF_000721935.1 Streptomyces sp. NRRL WC-3549 | reverse complement strand
CTTCGAGTACGGCCGCCGCGGCCTCCGGGTCCGCCGCGTCGGTGCCGGGTCTCACCAGTTCGACGCCGATCATCAGGCCCCGGCCGCGTACCTCACGTACGGCCGGTGAGCGGGCGCCGATCGCCCGCAGCCGCTCGATCAGCAGTCCGCCGACGCGGCGCGCGTTGCCCTGGAGGTCGTGTTCCAGCAGGTAGGAGAGGTTCGCGAGCCCCGCCGCCATGGTGACGGGGGATCCGCCGAAGGTGGAGATGGAGTTGGCGTCCAGGCAGTTCATGACGTCCGCCCGGGCCACGACGCCGCCGACGGACATGCCGTTGCCGATGCCCTTCGCGAAGGTGAGGATGTCCGGCGGCCCGTTCGAAGCGTGTGCCTGCCAGCCCCAGAAGTGGTCCCCGGTGCGGCCCCAGCCGGTCTGCACCTCGTCGGAGATCCACAGGACGCCGTGCCGGTCGAGCACCTCGCGGAACGCCGCGTACAGCCCGTCGGGCGGTGCGGTGAAGCCGCCGACGCCCTGGACGGGTTCGGCGATCAGCGCGGCCGGTTTCCTGGTGTGCCCGAGCAGGTCCTCCAGGTCGGCCACGCAGGCCCGGACGAACGCGGCGTCGTCCAGGTCCGCGTACGGGCCGCGGTGGCGGACCCCGCCGTGGACGTAGAGGGTCTGCAGCGGTGACAGGCCGGTGGGCGACCAGGACCGGTTGCCCGTGACGGACACCGTCGAGAACGACCTGCCGTGGTAGCTGTTGCGCATGGCCAGGACCTGGTTGGACCCCCGGTAGGCGGTGGCGAGCAGCAGGGCGGTGTCGTTGGCCTCGGTGCCCGAGGTGGTGAAGAAGACCCGGGCGTCGGGGATTCCGGAGAGCGCGGCGACGCGTTCGGCGAGGTCCACCATGGGGCGGTTGAGGTAGAGCGTGGAGGAGTGGACGATCCGCCCGGCCTGCTCGGCGACGGCCTCGGTCACCTCCGGCAGGGCGTGCGCCGTCATGGTGGTGAGGATGCCGCCGAAGAAGTCGAGGTACCTGTTGCCGTCCGCGTCCCAGACGTGCCGGCCCTCGCCGTGCGTGAGCTCCAGGGGGTGGCGGTAGTAGAGCGCCAGCCATTCAGGGCTGACGGCCAGGTGCCGCTCGTACAGCCCGCTCACGGTTCCACCAGCCCCTCGTAGGCGTCCGGACGTCGGTCCCGGTAGAACGCCCACTGCTGCCGTACCTCGTCGATGAGGCCGAAGTCGAGGTCGCGGACGACGAGTTCCTCAGTCTTGTCGTCGGCGACGTCACCGACGAACTGCCCGCGCGGGTCGACGAAGTAGCTCGTGCCGTAGAAGTCGTTGTCGCCGTACTCCTCCTGGCCGACCCGGTTGATCGCCGCGACGAAGTACTCGTTGGCGACGGCC
>NZ_KL585421.1:63867-65550 GCF_000721935.1 Streptomyces sp. NRRL WC-3549 | reverse complement strand
GGCCGACGGGTTGTACACCAACTGGGCTCCGTTGAGACCGAGTTGCCGCCACCCCTCCGGGAAGTGCCGGTCGTAGCAGATGTACACCCCGACCTTGCCGACGGCGGTGTCGAAGACCGGCCAGCCCGCGTTGCCGGGCTTGAAGTAGTACTTCTCCCAGAACCCCTCGACCTGCGGGATGTGGTGCTTGCGGTACTTGCCGAGGTACGAGCCGTCGGCGTCGATCACCGCCGCGGTGTTGTAGTAGAACCCGGACTGTTCGAGCTCGAAGACCGGTACGACGATCACCATGCCCGTCTCGCGGGCCAGTTCCCGCATCCGCCGGACGGTCGGCCCGTCGGGTACGGCCTCGGCCCAGCGGTAGTGCTCGGGCTCCTGCACCTGGCAGAAGTAGGGGGCGTTGAACACCTCCTGGAAACCGATGATCCCCGCACCCCGCCGGGCGGCCTCGCGGGCGTGTTCCTCATGCTTGGCGATCATGGATTCGGTGTCGCCGGTCCAGGTCGCCTGGACGAGTGCGGCGCGTACGACATCGGACATGAGCTGCTCCTTCGACGCGGCGTCAGAGAGCCTCTACGCGATCTCTACGCACGTAGACACGGTGCATAGGAAGAGAACGTAAGCCCCGCCCCACAGCGGGGCAAGACCATCGCCGTGAACCGGCGGAGTCGATCATGTTTCGCACCCGAGCGGTCCACAGCCGCGGGCGGGCCCGGGCCCGCCCTGCCGCCGCCCGATGCCGGGGACCGCGTCTCGGCGGCCCCGCGGGGCCCCGCGACCGCCGCCCCCGGTGCGGTCCGGCCACCGCCGCCGGCACCCGGCTCGCGGCCGGCACGGGGGCGCGGGCGTTCGGTATGCGCCATTGCCTCGACGGCGCCCGCCCGGGCCCGGCGCCCGGGGCGAGTACGCGAAGGGGGCCGCCCCGATCACCCGCATCGTGCGGAAACGCCCCCACTGTCACCTCGTGAAGGTGACATCACATGACCTCCACACCGTGAACACTTCCGGCCTCGCCGCGTCTCCGCTCCGCCGACCGGCAGACGTCCCCGCGGCGGCTCTCGTAGCCTCCCCGCCATGCGACGCACACAGATGAGACGCCTGGGACTCGCCTCCGTCTTCGCCCTCTTCCTCGCCGTGTTCGGCCTGGCCCCGGCGGCGAACGCGGCCGAGCCGGCCGAGCTGACCTTCACGACCGACACCGCCACCACCACGCCGGGCGGCACGGTGAACCTGTCGATGACGCTGACCAACAACCGGAGTTACGACATCTGGTTCGTCTACCAGACGATCGACCCGACCTGGCTGACCACCCAGCGCCCCGACCTGAAGTACAGCTTCACCGGATGCTCCCTGGCCACCGCGGCCGGCAGCACCCCCTGTTCCGGCACCGGACCCGCGGACCTCGGCGGCAACTACGGCACGACCGTGCCCCCCGGCCAGACCCGGACGGTCACCCTCACCCTCCAGATCGCGGAGGACTCCGGGTGCAACGGCGACATCGGCTTCTACTCGTACTACTACGCGGAGTTCAGCGACAGCGCGAACGCCACCGGCGGGCCCGTCTACACCCCCGAGACCCGCGTGCTCTGCGCCTGAGCCCCGCACCGTCCGACCGGCACACGACCCGGGTCCCGCCCGGACCCGTACACCTGGTACGCCAACGGCGGCCGGCCCGCGCACCCC
>NZ_KL585421.1:63192-63640 GCF_000721935.1 Streptomyces sp. NRRL WC-3549 | reverse complement strand
ATGTGTATAAGAGACAGCCCCTGTCCTGAAATCGATCACCCGTGTGGGGGAAAGGCCTGGCCACCGGACGACCGCCCGCCCGCCCGGCACACCGGGCCCGCGCCCCGCGCACACCCGCACCGCCCGCACGTCCCCGCACGTCATTCCACCGAACGCACCGCCCGAGAGCGCTACGGGGCCTTCGGGGCGGACGTTTCGTACACACTCCGCCACCTCAAGACCCCCCTGCGGTTTTCCGTCAGGTTTCGAGCTAGTCACACAAAAGCTTCATAAGCCCATCACCATATGGAGGGACTGATGCGGGTGACCGGTACCTGAGGGGGGCGCCGGCGCCCGCACGGAGTCGCGCGCGTTCCGCGGAGCACCGTGCGCACTCCGCCCTGGGGAGGGACCAACAGCATGAAGCGCAGGATGTACGCGGCCTTGTGCACCTGTCTCTTATACACAT
>NZ_KL585421.1:58267-62956 GCF_000721935.1 Streptomyces sp. NRRL WC-3549 | reverse complement strand
ATCTGCGGGTCCTGGTCGTCAGCGACGGCGGCCCGGCGACCGACGCCATAGCCGCCGAACTCGACACGGCCGGTACGCCCTACACCGAGGTCGACCTGACCGCGCCCGGCCGTCCGGTGATCGACGCGGGCTTCCTGGCCGACACGGTGGACGGCCGGGAACGGGCGAAGTTCCAGGCCGTGGTCCTGCCCAACGACAATCCGTTCGCGGACGGGTCCGCAGAGATGGCCGCCCTCGCCTCCTACGAGCGGACGTACGCGATCCCTCAGGTGGACGCCTACACCTACGCACGCCCGGCGGCCGGGCTGAAGACCCCCGACAACGGCGGGTACGCGGGCAGCGTGGACGGCGTACAGGCCGAGGTGACGGCGGCCGGCCTGGCGGGCCCCTTCGGCTACCTCGACGGCGACGTGCCCTTCGAGGACCTCTCGCCGACCGTCGGCGAGAGCTACGCCTTCCTCTCCGCCCCGGCCGACGGCGCGGACTTCACCCCGTACGTCGACGCCGCGATCCCCGGCCACGGCACCCGTGGCTCGCTGGTCGGGGAGTACCGGCACGACGGGCGGCGGGAACTCGTCGTCACCTTCGTCTACAACCGGTACCAGCAGCAGTTCCGGCTGCTGGCGCGGGGCATCGTGGAGTGGATGACCGGGGGTGTCCATCTCGGCGCCTCCCACAACTACTTCGCCGTCCACGTCGACGACGTGTTCGCCGCCGACGACCGCTGGAACTCCGAGCTCAACTGCACACCCGGAGACGTCGACTGCGCCGACGGCAGCGTGCAGCCCGACCCGATCCGGATGGAAGCGGACGACGTCGCGTACGCCACCGCGTGGCAGGACGCGCACGGCCTGACGTTCGACCTGGCGTACAACGCCGTCGGCAGCATCGACCACCGCGCGGAGAACGGCGGCACCGACGCGCTGGCCGACCGGTTCATCGCGGACCGCGACGAGTTCCGCTGGATCAACCACACCTACACGCACTCCTTCCTCGGCTGCGTGCAGGACACCTCCGTGGTGCCGTGGAAGTGCGCCACCACCCCCGGTGGCTCCACCGACTGGGTCACGCGAGCCGAGATTTCCGACGAGATCGCCACCAACCGCGTCTGGGGCGAGGCCGCCGGCCTCCCCCTGCACAACGGTGAGCTGGTCACCGGCGAGCACTCCGGCATGAAGGTCGCCCCGCAGCAGCCCGAGGACAACCCGAACCTGGCCGGCGCCCTCGCCGACAACGGCGTCACATGGCTCGGCTCGGACAACTCCCGTGATCCGCAGCAGCGTCAGGTCGGCCTCGCGCTGACGGTGTCGCGCTACCCGATGAACGTCTTCTACAACGCCGGGCGCGCCGCCGAGCAGGTCGACGAGTACAACTGGATCTACACGGCCCGCGCCCAGGGCGGCAGCGGCATCTGCGAGGACAACCCGGCCACCACCACCTGCCTGCCCCAGCCGCTGGACCCGGCCACCGGCTACACCGACCACATCGTGCCGCTGGAGACGCGGATCGCGCTGGGCCACGTCCTCGCCAACGACCCCCGGCCGCACTTCATCCACCAGTCGAACCTGGCCGAGGAGCGCATCGCCTACCCGGTGCTGAGCGGCGTCACCGACGGATACGCGGCACTGTTCGCCGAGGACACGCCCCTGGTGAACCTGCGCATGGAGGACATCGGCACCGAGATGCGGCGCCGGGCGGAATGGCGGCAGGCCCTGGACGCCGGGGACGTCACCGCGTACCGCGTCGGCTCCACGGTGACCGTGCGGGCGCCCGGCGCTGTGGCCGTCCCCGCGACGATGCCCACCGGGACCTCCGCGGGCTCCAGCGCGTTCGGCGGCGCCTACGCGGGCCAGGTCTCCGGATGGAGCACGTCCGGCGCCCCCCTCACGCTCACCCTGCCGGCGTCCACGGAGGCCCCGACCGCGGGCCCGGACACGGGCCGGCCGGCGGGACCGACGAGCACGGTGCCCG
The DNA here is from genome assembly GCF_000721935.1 of Streptomyces sp. NRRL WC-3549. Taxonomy (GTDB): domain Bacteria; phylum Actinomycetota; class Actinomycetes; order Streptomycetales; family Streptomycetaceae; genus Streptomyces. Next base: position 60,985 of record NZ_KL585421.1, on the reverse strand, counting down.
CGCTCCCCGTCCCCGCCGGGGTCACCGAGCCGGCCACGTACGCACCGAAGAGCTGACCGCTCTCCCGCAACGCGCCCGGTGCCGGCCGGCACCGGACACCGGCACGCCCCCACAGACCCGATGGTGGAGCCATCCATGCACGTTCTCCACGGTCCGCGGCAGCCTCACGCGGCCCATGTCACCCTGCTCACCGAAGGAACGTATCCCCACAGCCACGGCGGCGTGAGCGTCTGGTGCGACCAGATCGTCCGGGGCATGCCCGACGTCGCGTTCGACGTCCTCGCGGTGACCGGCACCGGGCGGGAACCCGTCGTCTGGGACGTCCCCGCCCAGGTCTCCCGCGTCGTCTCCGTCCCCATGTGGGGCCCCGCCCCGGCGGGGCGCCCGCCGAACGGCCGGCGCGGGCGGCGGCTCGTCGGCGCCTACGAGCGGTTCCTCACGGCTCTGCTCGACCCCTGCGCCGAGGACGGCTTCGCCCCGGCCCTGTACACGATGGCCGAGGCGGCGCAGGACGGGTTCCTCAGCCCCTTCCTGCGGAGCGACCGGGCGATCTCGGTCCTCACCTCGGTGTGGAACCGGTCCGGGCTGATGGTGCGTGAGGCCCGCCCCACGCTGTACGACGCCCTCACCGCGACCACCCTCCTCGAACACGCGCTCCGCCCGCTGGCCGCCGCTCCGCCCCGCAGCGGCGTAGCGCACGCGGTGAGCGGCGGGATCGCCGTACTGCCGGGCCTCGTCGCGCTCGAACGCCACGGCGTCCCGCTGCTGCTGACGGAGCACGGGGTGTACCTCAGGGAGCGGTACCTCGGCTACCGCACCGCTCCCTACCGGTGGCCCGTCAAGGCGGTCGTCCTCGGCTTCTTCCGGCTGCTCGCCGAGGAGACCTACCGCAAGGCCGCCCTGATCACCCCGGGCAACCGCTACAACCGGCTGTGGGAGGAGCGGGGCGGGGCGGACCCCGCCCTGATCCGCACCGTCTACAACGGCGTGGACCCGGCGGCCTTCCCGCCGGCCGGGCCCGAACCCGGCGTGCCCACCCTGAGCTGGGCGGGCCGGGTCGACCCGATCAAGGACCTGGAGACCCTGATCCGGGCCTTCGCCCAGGTACGCGAGCGGCTGCCCTCGGCCCGTCTGCGCATGTTCGGCGGCACTCCGCGCGGCGGTGAGGACTACCGGCGGCGCTGCGAGGCGCTGGCGGCCGGACTCGGGCACGCGGACGCGGTCACCTTCGAAGGCCGGGTGGACGACATCACGGACGCCTACGCGGCCGGCAACGTGGTCATGCTGTCCAGCATCAGCGAGGGCTTCCCCTTCACGCTGATCGAGGCGATGTCCTGCGGGCGGGCCACCGTCTCCACGGACGTCGGCGGGGTACGGGAGGCCGTCGGCGACAGCGGGCTCGTCGTGCCGCCGCGCGACCCGGCCGCGATGGCCGCCGCGGCCCTGGAGCTGCTGGGCGACCCGGAACGCAGGCGCCGGATGGGCGAGACGGCCCGGCTGAGGGTGATCGAGCAGTTCACCCTGCGGCAGACCGTGGACACCTTCCGGTCGGTCTACCTGGAGCTGTCGGAGGCGCGGACCGGGGCCTCCCCGGCCGTACCCGTCGCGGCGGCCTTCGGCGCGGGGAGGCGCCACGACGGCCGGGGGCCCGGAGGAACGTTCACCGACCCCGCCGCTCCGGGCGCCGCCGGCTTCGCGCCGGCCTCCGTGGGCGTACCGCCACCGGGTCCGGGCGCGGCGCCGGGCCCCGTCCTCGGGAGCGTGGCCGGATGAGCGGGCCGCTGGCGCTGGAACCCGGCGGCGCCTCGGACGACACGCTGGCCCTGCGGCTGGCCGACGAGCGGACCATGGCCCTGCGGCTGCCCGGCCGGGGCGCGCGGGAGGACGCGGTCGACGCGCTCGCCGCCGAGCTGACCGACCGTATCGGCCCCGCCGTGCACCCGTACGAGGTCGCGGCGCTGCTGGAGTCGGAGGGGCTGGCCGTGGAGGTCGTCCGGGACACCTACGGGCACCCCGACCTGTTCTCGCTCGCCGCCGCGCTCCACGAGCGGGTGCCCCGCAGCTTCCCCGAGCTGCCGCCGCCGGCCGACCCGTGGCGGCCCGACCACGTCCGGTGCGCCCTGCGGGGGGCGCTGTTCGCCCTTCCGGGGCTCGCGCACCTGCTCACCGGGCCGCTGTGGGCGTCCGGCCGGGGTGTGGCCGCCCTGATCGTGGCGGGTCTCGTCTCCTGGGCCTGGGGGCAGGCGCTGGGCCACCGGGCCTATCTGCGGCTGGCCTCGGGGCGCCGGGAGTGCGCTCGGACCCTGCTGCTGGGGGCACCACCGGGGGCCGTGCTGGCCACGGCGGCCGGGGCGGCGGTGGCCGGGTCCGGTCCGACGGCCCTGTTCGTGGCGGGCCAGTCGGTGTATCTGGCGGGGGCCGCGGTGCTGCTGGTGCTGGGCCGGGAACGGCTGCTGCTGGCCGCGCTCACCCCGGTCGTCGCCCTCGCGGCGGCGCTCCCCTGGTGGGAGCCGGGCACCGCGGCACGGGTCGGGATGCCGCTGCTGACGGTCGTGGGGACGGTCGTCGCGGCCGGCTGGGCCCTCACCGGCCCGCTCTCCGCCGCCCCGGCACCCGGGGCCGTCCCGCCACGGCGGGTGCTCTCCCTGCCGTACGGCCTGTTCGGTCTGGGCGCCGGTGTGCTGGTGCTGCTGGAGGGGCGGCAGCAGCCGTACGCGG
>NZ_KL585421.1:51784-58032 GCF_000721935.1 Streptomyces sp. NRRL WC-3549 | reverse complement strand
CAGCAGCCGTACGCGGTGGTGGTGCTGACGGTGAGTATGGGACTCGCGGAGTGGCTGCTGTACCGGTACCGGGGGCTGTCCGTGGCGGCCCTCCGGGCGACGGCCACCCCGGCGGGGTTCCGGCTGCGCTCCGCCGGGATCCTCGTGCTCTGCCTGCTCGCCTACCTCGCGCCCCTGGTCCCCGCCGCACTGCTCACCGGGGCCGAACCGGCGGTGCTGCTGCTGATCGCCGCGACGCTGTGGACCGCGCTGCTCCTCCAGGCGTTCGGGGTGGCCTGGCCGCCGGCCGTGGTGTGCCTCGCCGCGGCCGGGGCGGTGGGGGCGCTCACCCTGGCGGGGGCGGGGCGGGACCTGTTCGCCCTGTCCCTCTGCCACGGGACGGCCGCGGCGGTGCTGGGGGCGTGGGCCCTGCGTGCCCTGGGGCGGCCCTCGGCCCACGCCTGACCTCCCTCCGCGTCCCCGGGGACGGGCCACCGCGACCGGCGCCGAACACCGGCCTCCCGCTCCCACGCGTCACCGGAAACCAACCCACCGACAACGTAAGGAACACCCACGTTGACCTCCACACCGCTCGCCGCCGTCACCGGAGCCGAGGGATTCATCGGCTCGCACCTCGTCGAGACCCTCGTGGCCGCCGGGCACCGGGTGAGGGCCATGGCCCAGTACAACTCCTTCTCCTCGTACGGCTGGCTGGAGACCCTGTCCGAGGACGTGCTCGCCGAGGTCGAGATCGTCCTGGGCGACGTACGCGACCCGGGGTCGGTGCGCGGTTTCGCCGAAGGGGCGGACTGCGTCTACCACTTGGCGGCCCTCATCGCGATCCCGTACAGCTACCGCGCGCCGCACAGCTACGTGGACACCAACATCACCGGCACGCTGAACGTCCTGGAGGCGGTGCGCGCGCTGGGAACCCCGCGGCTCGTGCACACGTCCACCAGCGAGACGTACGGCACCGCGCGGACCGTGCCGATCACCGAGGACCACCCCATCAACACCCAGTCCCCCTACGCCGCGTCGAAGGCGGGCGCGGACCGGCTGGCCGACAGCTACCACGCCAGCTTCTCCACCCCGGTGGTGACCCTGCGGCCGTTCAACACCTTCGGGCCGAGGCAGTCCATGCGGGCCGTGATCCCGACGGTCATCGGACAGCTCGCCGCCGGGGAGCGCACGATCACCCTCGGCGACCTGCGGCCGACCCGCGACTTCACCTATGTCCGGGACACCGCGCGGGCGTTCCTCGCCGTCGGCACGGCCGACGCCGGGCAGGTGGTGGGCCGGACCTTCAACGCCGGGACCGGCGGCGAGATCTCCGTCGGGGACCTGGTCACCCTGATCGGCAAGGTGACCGGCACCGAGGTGGACGTCCGGGAGGACCCCGAGCGCGTACGGCCCGCGGCCTCCGAGGTGATGCGGCTCGTCGCCGACGCGACCCGGCTGCGGGAGACCACCGGGTGGGCCCCCGCCCACGACCTGGAGGAGGGCCTCGCGCGCACGGCCGCGTTCTTCCGGGACCCGGCCAACCTGGCCCGCTACAAGACCGGCATCTACAACGTCTGACCCGTCCGGCACGACCCCGCACCACGTCGACGATGGAGGAACCCATGCACGTAGTGATCCTGGCCGGTGGCAAAGGCGTGCGGCTGCGGCCCTACACCACCGCGCTGCCCAAGCCCCTGGTGCCCATCGGTGACCAGCACGCGATCCTGGAGATCGTGCTGCGGCAGCTCGCCGCGCCGGTTTCACCAGCTGCACCCTCGCGATCGGACATCTGGGGGAGATCATCCGCGCCTATGTCGGCGACGGCTCGCAGTGGGGTCTGGACATCGACTACGCGACCGAGGAGAGCCCGCTCGGTACGATGGGGCCCCTGCTCACCCTGCGCGAGAGACTTCCGGAGTCGTTCCTCGTGATGAACGGCGACATCCTCACCGATCTCGACTACGCCGACGTCCTGCGCCGGCACCGCGCCTCGGGGGCCCCGCTGACGATCGCCACGTACGCCCGCAAGGTGCACATCGACTTCGGTGTGCTGACCACCGACCAGAGCCGGGTCGTCGCGTTCACCGAGAAGCCCAGCATGGACTACCGCGTCTCCATGGGGGTCTACGGCCTCTCGCGGGCGACCCTGGACGCCTACACCCCGGGGCTGCCGCTGGGCTTCGACGAACTCGTGCTGGACCTGCTGGAGAGCTGTCTCTTATACACACGAGTTCGAGGGGTACTGGCTGGACATAGGGCGCCCGGACGACTACGACCAGGCGAACGCGGAGTTCACCAGCCGCAAGTCGATGCTGCTCAAGGGAGCCTGACCTCACCATGCGTGTTCTCGTCCTCGGCCACACCGGCTATCTCGGCGGCCACGTCGCCGGGGCGCTGACCCGTCTGCCGGACGCGGTGACCCTTCGCGCGGGCCGCTCGGCCGGTGCGGAGTTCGCCGTCGACCTGGCCCGCGTCGGCGCCGACGCGCTGGCGAGGACCCTGGCGTCGGCGGCACCCGACGCGGTGGTCAACTGCGCGGGTGCCGTCGGCGGCGACGCGGTGGAGCTCGCCGAGACCAACGCCCGGGGCCCCGCCGTGCTGTGCGCCGCGCTGCGGCGTGCGGCCCCCGGGGCGCGGCTCGTGCACCTGGGGTCCGCCGCGGAGTACGGGCCGGGCGCCGAGGGGGTCCGCGTGACGGAGTCGGCGGCCACCCGGCCCGTCGCCCCGTACGGGGCGACCAAGCTGGCGGGGACGGTCGCGGTGACCTCGTCCGGGCTGGACGCGGTGGTCCTGCGCGTCGGCAATCCCTGTCTCTTATACACATCTCTGCTGCGCGCGGCGGGCCGGGACCCGGGCGCGGTGCTCCGGCTCGGCGATCTGTCGGCGTACCGGGACTTCGTGGACGTACGCGACGTGGCGCGGGCGGTGGTCCTCGCGGCGACCGTACCGGGCCCGTTGCCCGGTGTCCTGAACATCGGCGGGGGCCGGGCCGTCGCGGTGCGGGAGCTCGTGGCCTCGCTGGTCCGGGCCGCCGGATTCCGGGGGCGGATCGAGGAGGTGGCGCAGGGGGGCGGTTCCGCCCGCTCGGAGGGGGTGTCGTGGCAGTGTTCCGACAACACGGCGGCCGGCACCGCCCTGGGGTGGCGGCCGTCCTACTCCCTGGACGACTCGTCGGCCGCGCTGTGGGCGGCCGGGGACGGGGCCGTGTCACCGCCCACGGCGCGGCTGCCCGCGCCGGTGGAAGGGGTGCGGAGCCCGTGAACTTCCTGGTCCCCCTCTACGTCCACCCCGCCGAGGACCCCGGGGCCTGGCACCGGCTGATCGCCGCCGCGGGCCGGACGTACGGGGTGGTGCTGAATCCGGCGAGCGGCCCGGGGGCGGCCCCCGACCCGGCCTTCGCCTCCGCCGCCCGCGCCCTGCGGTCGGCCGGTGCGCACGTGTTCGGGTACGTGGACACCGACTACGGCGAGCGCCCGCCGTCCGACGTCGTGGAAGAGGCCGCGCGGCACCTGGAGTGGTACGGGGCGGACGGCTGCTTCCTCGACCGGACACCCCCGGGCCCGGCCGAACTGCCGTCCTGCCGACGGCTGGTACGGCGCATCAGACGGTCGGGGATCCCCCTGGTGGCGCTGAACCCGGGCGTCCACCCGGCTCCGGGCTATCTCCGCGCCGCCGACCTCGTCGTGACGTTCGAGGGGCACTGGTCGACCTATGTGTCGGCCTTCAGCCGGCCCCGGTGGGCCGTCCGGCAGCCGCCCGACCGCTTCTGCCACCTGGTCTACGGGGTGCCCCCGGCACTGATCCCGCTGGCCGTCCGCACCGCGCGGGAGCGGGGTGCGGGGGTGTCGGGGCCGGTCACCGGCGAACTCCCCAATCCCTGGTCCGAGTTGACGCCCGCACTGGGCGGGCCGGCATGACGGCCCGGGTGCGCCCGGGCCGGGCGTGCGGGCTGACGGCCGCCGCTCTCGTGGCGGCGGTCCTCGCCGGGTGCTCCACCGGGGACGGCGCAGGGCGGCGGGAAGCGGACGGCGGACCGGCTCCCTCCGCGTCCGCACGGCCGAGCCCCGGGACACCGCACGACGGCGGGGGGACGAGCAGCGGGGGGCCCCGGGAACCCGGCGCCGAGGCGACCTCCGCCCCGGCGGGCTCCCCCACGGTCCGCTCCCCCGGCTCCCCCGCCCCTTCCCCGGCGGGAAGGTGGCGCCCCCGGCCGGGCCTGGCCTGGCAGTGGCAGCTGGACGGCAGGGTGGACGCCTCGGTGGACGTGCCGGTGTACGACATCGACGGCTTCGAGAACTCCGCCGCCGACGTGGCGCGCCTGCACGCCGACGGGCGCAAGGTGATCTGCTACCTCAACGCCGGCGCCTGGGAGGACTTCCGCCCGGACCAGGGCTCCTTCCCCCGGTCCGTGCGGGGCGAGCCCAACGGCTGGGACGGCGAGCGCTGGCTCGACATCCGCCGGCTGGACGTACTGCGCCCGCTCATGGAGCGCCGGATCCAGATGTGCCGCGACAAGGGCTTCGACGCGGTGGAACCGGATCTGCTGGAGGGCTACGCCAACGACACCGGCTTCCCGCTCACCGGGGCCGACCAGCTGGCGTACAACCGGATGATCGCGGACGTCGCCCACGAGCGGGGGCTGTCCGTCGGCCTGAAGAACGACCTGGCCCAGATCCCGCAGCTGGTCGGGGACTTCGACTTCGCGGTGAACGAGGAGTGCGCGCAGTACGACGAGTGCGAGCGGCTGAAGCCCTTCACCGCGGCGGGCAAGGCGGTCTTCCACGTCGAGTACGAGGTACCCACCGAGGACTTCTGCGCCGAGTCGCGTGCGCTGCGGCTGTCCTCGATGCGCAAGCGACTCGACCTCGACGTGTGGCGCGACCCCTGCTGAGCCGAGGCGCTCAGAAGGTGACGGCGATGCCCGTGTGGGGCCGCTTGCCGAGGCGTACGACCATGGCGGGCACGTCCACCAGGTAGAACTTCCAGGTGTACTTGCGCCCGAGCGCCTTGCGTACCGCCGCCGTCCCCGCCCCGTCGAGCAGCCGCGCCGTCCCCTCGGCGCTCGGCGCGCCTTCGGCGATCCGGCCGCGCACGTCGCAGACGGTGACGCGGACCCGGCTGTCGTTGCGCAGCCGCTTGACCTTCCAGGAGTCGGACCGGGTCCAGACGTACAGCACGTCCCCGTCGGCCGCGGCCCAGACGGGCGTGGCGACGGGGGTGCCGTCCTTGCGGTAGGTGGTCAGGCTGACGTACTCGCTGCGGGCGAAGTCCTGGAGGGTCACGGGCGCGACCCTACCCGCCCTACGCGATGAGCGGCAGCGCCTCCGGTGACGGCTCCTCGTCCGCCGCCTCCGTCGCGCACCGGGCGAGCACCTCGTCCAGGGACAGGCCGAGGGCGCCCGCCAGTGCCGCGACGGTGAAGAAGGCGGGGGTCGGGGCGCGGCCCGTCTCGATCTTGCGGAGCGTCTCGGGGGAGATTCCGGCGCTCGCGGCGACCGCGACCATGCTGCGCGGGCCGCGTGCCCGGCGCAGCAGTTCGCCGAGCCGTTCGCCGCGGGCGCGTTCTTCCGGGGTCAGGGGAGTCCGTACCATGCCGTCATTCTAATACCGCTTCGACCGGTATAATAATTGGCATGGTGCAACTCAAGACAGACACATCCATCGACGCGATGCGCGAGGCCGGCCGGGTCGTCGCCCAGATCCTGACCGCCGCCCGGGAGGCGGCCGCGGTCGGCGTCTCGCTGCGGGAACTCGACGCCGTGGCGCGCGAGGTGCTGCGGGCGGCGGGCGCCACCTCGCCGTTCCTCCACTACCGGCCGCACTTCGCGCCCACCCCGTTCCCCGCGGTCATCTGCGCGTCCGTCAACGACGCGATCGTGCACGGCATCCCCGACGACTACCGGCTGCGCGACGGCGACCTGGTGAGCATCGACGCGGGTGCCCTGCTCGACGGCTGGGCGGGCGACTCCGCCGTCAGCTTCACCGTCGGCCGGGCCCGCCCCGACGACACCCGGCTGATCGACACCGCCTTCGCGGCCCTGGACGCGGGCATCGCCGCGGCGGTCGTCGGCAACCGGATCGGCGACATCGCCCATGCCGTCGGCACGGTGTGCCGGGGTGCCGGCTACGGCATCATGGAGGGGTACGGGGGCCACGGCATCGGGCGCAGGATGCACGAGGACCCGTCCGTCCCCAACGAGGGGCGCCCCGGTCGCGGGATGCCGCTGCGGCACGGGATGGTGCTCGCCATCGAGCCGATGCTGATCGGC
>NZ_KL585421.1:51408-51571 GCF_000721935.1 Streptomyces sp. NRRL WC-3549 | reverse complement strand
AGCCGATGCTGATCGGCGGCGGTGGCGACGAGTTCCGTCCCGACCAGGACGGCTGGACGCTGCGCACGACAGACGGCAGTCGCGCGGCCCACGCCGAGCACACGGTGGCGATCACCGAGGACGGGCCCCGGATCCTCACCCGGCTCTGACCGGCTCCCGCCGG
>NZ_KL585421.1:49924-51136 GCF_000721935.1 Streptomyces sp. NRRL WC-3549 | reverse complement strand
GAGCCAGCGCCCGTCCGGCAGCCGCTGGACCCCGGTCGCGGCCCCGATCTCCGGGTTCAGCGTGAAGACGTGGCCGAGCGCTTCGAGCCGCCCGCGCACCGGGCTGTCCCAGAGGGCCGGTTCGATCTCGGTGGCCGCCGCGTTGCGCTGGCTGGCACGCGGCGCGGCGATCGCCTCGACCAGGGGCAGGCCCCGGTCCAGATATCCGGTCAGCGACTGGAGCACGGTGGTGATGATGGTCGCGCCGCCCGGCGACCCCAGGGCCAGGACCGGCTCCCCGTGGTCCAGCACGATGGTGGGCGAGATGGAGGACCGGGGGCGCTTGGCCGGACCGGGCAGGTTCGGGTCGTGGACCGCCGGGTCGGCCGGGGCGAAGGAGAAGTCGGTCAGCTCGTTGTTGAGCAGGAACCCCCGGCCCGGCACGGTGATGCCGCTCCCGCCGGTCTGCTCGATGGTCAGCGTGTAGGCGACGACGTTGCCCCACTTGTCGGCGGTGGTGAGGTGGGTCGTGTTCTCCCCCTCGTACGTCGTCGGGGTCGCCGTGCCGCCGGTGCCGCAGCGCTCGGGGTGCCGCGGGTCGCCGGGGGCGAGCGGGCTGGTGAGGACGGCGTCGTCCTTGATCAGGCAGGCGCGGGCGTCGGCGAAGCGCCGGCTGAGCAGTTCCCGGGTCGGTACGTCCTCGAACCTCGGGTCACCGACCCAGCGCCCCCGGTCGGCGAACGCGATCCTGCTCGCCTCGATGAGGCGGTGCAGGTACCGCGTCTCGCTCGCCTTCGAGAGGTCGGTGGACTCCAGGATGTTGAGCGCCTCCCCCACGCTCGTACCGCCGGAGGAGGAGGGCGCCATGCCGTAGACGTCGAGGCCGCGGTAGCCGACGGAGGTGGGCGCCTGCCGCAGCGCCCGGTAGGACTTCAGGTCCTGGGCGGTGAGGTCGCCCGGGCGCACCACACGGGTGGAGCGCGGGTCGACGGGGGGCTTGCGGACCGTCCGGACGATGTCCTCGGCCAGCTCGCCCCGGTACAGCTCGTCGACGCCCTTGCGGCCCAGCGTCTCGTAGGTGCGGGCCAGATCGGGGTTCTTGAGGACGGAGCCGACCGCCGGGGGCTCGCCGCCGGGCAGGAAGAGCGCGGCGGTGGCGGGGAAGTCGGCGAAACGTTTCTGGTTCGCGGCGGTCTGGGAGCGGAACGTCTCGTCCACCGTGAACCCGTCGCG
>NZ_KL585421.1:49423-49713 GCF_000721935.1 Streptomyces sp. NRRL WC-3549 | reverse complement strand
CCCGTCGCGGGCCAGCCGCTCGGCGGGTTCCAGCACCTGCCGCAGGGACTTGCTGCCCCAGGAGTCGAGGGCCTTCTGCCAGGTGGCCGGGGTGCCAGGGGTGCCGACCGCGAGACCGCTGGTGACGGCGGCGTCGAAGGGGATCGGCTTCCCGCCCTCCAGGAAGAGCGAGGAGTCGGCGCTGCGGGGCGCGGTCTCCCGGCCGTCGATGGTCGAGACGCGGTGGGTCCGGGCGTCGTAGTGGACGAAATAGCCTCCGCCGCCGACGCCCGCCGAGTACGGCTCCGGGG
>NZ_KL585421.1:42730-49109 GCF_000721935.1 Streptomyces sp. NRRL WC-3549 | reverse complement strand
TGCGCCGAGGGAGCCGACGACGGCGATCACGCTCAGGAACGACACATTCCGGCCTACGGAACGACGCATCCGTACCTCCAGTGAAGGATCGTCCGCGCAGGGTAACGCCGACGCACCCGGATCGTCAGGACCGCCTCGGACACGCGTCCGTACGCCCGCCGAGGGCTCTCCCGTCATGCCTGGTGGACAGGCGGGCGGCGCGCCGCGAGGGTGAAGGGCGTCCGCACACCGGTGGGACGGGGACGCCCGGGCGGCGCGGCGAGGTGTCGTGCCTGTCGTCGTGCGCCTGGCAGGGACCGCGGAAGATCCCTTAATATGCCCGGCCATGACGGACGACGTACGCAACATCGTGCTGGGTGTCATAGCCGCGGGCGTCAGCGCCACGCTGGGCTGGCTGGCCCGCACCTACCTCTGGCGCCGCAGACTCCGCCGCAAGCAGGCGTTCTTCGGACTGCCGGGGAACTCCGAGTGCCTGCTCGTCGTCAACCGCGACGCCGGCACCGACGGGGCGGTCCACCGCCACGACGTCTTCGCCCTGCTCGAACTCTCCGCGCTCATCAAGGACTGCTCGGCGCACGCCCGGATCCTCTCCCACGACCTGACCCAGCAGGGCTTCGGCGAGCGCACGGAGTTCTGCGTCGGCGGGCCCGGCTCCAACCGCCGGACGGCCGCACACCTGACGACCCTGCTGCCGGGCGTACGGATCACCACGGGCCCCGAACCGGGCCCCGAGCGCGCGGCGTTCCAGATCGGGTCCGAGCACTACCGGCTGGAACGCGGCGTCTCGGAGCACGTCCTGCTGGCCCGGCTGAAGGGCGGTCAGGACAGCCGCCCGGTCTTCCTGTTCTGCGGGCAGCGGGCCATCACCAACCAGGCGGCGTCCCGCTACCTCGTCCGCAACCACGAGAAGCTGCTGCGCAGGCACCGCGACAACTCGTTCGTCCTGCTGCTGAAGGTGGTCAACTCCCAGTCCTACGGGCCGGACGTGGTGGAGCTGATCGGCGATGTCACCCGCGCCGCGCAGACCGCCCCCGGCCGCCCCGGACCCGTCCTCCGGGTGACGGGCTGAGGGCGGCGAGCCCCGACCCCCTTCGCAGGAGGTGCGGGCGACGCGGTTGGAAGCCATCCCACCACCGCACTCCCACACGAGACGGCGCAGGGGCAGCAGGCCGCCGCCTCTACCGCGGGGTGAGACTGCCCGTGCTCATGGACACCTGGCCGGGCATGGCGGGGGCTTCGTGGAGCGCGTTCAGCGGCACGACAAGATCTCCCGTGTCGTGCGGAGCCGCCGTTCAGGCGGGCCGGGCGGTGCCCCCGTCGTCACCGGCGCGGCGCGGGCCCGTCCGACCCACCTGTGTCGAGCGCGATCCGACCGGCGCGCAGCTGACCTTCCCTTCCTCCCGTGACGGGTTCCGCCGTCCGGGAGGAGAGGTGATCACCGGCTGCCGCCGGACGGTTCGGCCGTGGCTGTCACGTGCCCGGCATCACCGGTCCCGGCTGCGCCGTGGAGACGCCCGTCGCCTCCGTCCTCGGGTTGCGCCGCTGCCGCCTGGCCACCCAGGTGGCGAACCAGGAGAGCAGCATGCACATGCCGATGTAGATCGGCGAGATCACCATGACCACCGGGATGAACGGCAGGTCGTAGTCGAGGTTCGACGCGATCAGCTTGCCCGCGTGGAGGAACTCCTCGTACGTGATCAGGTAGCCCAGCGACGTGTCCTTGAGGGCCACCACCAGCTGGCTGATGATGGTGGGCAGCATCGCGCGCACGGCCTGCGGGGCCAGTACGTGGGTGGTGACCTGGGTCTTGCGCATGCCCAGCGCGTACGCGGCCTCACGCTGCCCCCGCTCCACCGAGTTGATGCCGGTACGGAACACCTCGGCGAGTACCGATCCGTTGTAGAGGGTCAGGCCGGCCACCAGTGCGGGCAGCGGCTGCACCTTCAGTGCGACGAAGACGAAGAAGATCATCACCAGCACCGGCATGGCCCGGAAGAACTCCACCAGCAGCGTCGAGAGCCAGCGCACCGGCCGGTGGACGGAGAGTCGTCCGACCGCCAGCACGGCGCCGAGCGCGAGGGAGAGCACCGCCGCGTACGCGAAGGCCTTGAGGGTGTTGCCCAGGCCGCGCAGCAGCAGTTCCTGGATACCGACGTAGGTGAAGGGCGTCCACTTCTGGCTGGTGAACTGGTCGGTCTCGAAGAGGAGATGGAGGACCCAGGCGATCAGCCCGGCGATCACCAGCGACGCGGTGATGCCGTAGAGGAAGTGCCGTCTACGGGTGACGGGCCCCGGGATGTCGTAGAGCGCGGTGGCGTGGGGGGTGGAGGAACGGGTCATCGGGCGACTCCCCAGCGCTTCTCCATGAAGTTGAAGAGCGCGCTGATGGCGAGGGTGATGATCAGGTAGCCGACGGCGATCCAGACGAAGGACCAGATGATGCTGTAGCCGAGCTCGTTGAGCGTCTTGTAGGTGCCGAGCAGCTCGGTGACGCTGAAGGCGCCGGCGATGGCGGAGTTCTTGGCCAGGGCGATGAGCGTCGAGCCCACCGGCGGGATCACCGACCGGAAGGCCTGCGGCAGGACGACGTTGCTCAGGGTCTGGCTGAAGGACATCCCCAGGCTGCGGGCGGCCTCGCCCTGTCCGGTGGGCACGGTGTTGATGCCGGAGCGCAGCGCCTCGCAGATGAAGGCCGAGGTGTAGCAGCCGAGCGCGAGGACCGCGAAGAGCTGGAAGGGCAGCACCAGCCCGAAGCGCGGCAGCCCCAGCAGCACGGCGAAGAACAGCAGGGTCAGCGGGGTGTTGCGGAGCACCGCGACCCAGACCGTGCCGATCGCCCGGAGAGCGCTGACGGGCGCGACCCGGAAGGAGGCCATGACGAAGCCGAGCGCCAGTGCCAGGAGGGACGCGTACACGGTGAGTTCGACGGTTCCGAGGAAGCCCTTGCCGTAGAGCGAGAAGTTGTCTGTCAGTACGTCCATGGTGGTGGCCGGCCCCTCACTTCGCCGGGTAGCGGTCGATGGGCGGGGGTTTCGGCGCGGGCACCCCGGACAGGCCCAGGGTCGCCTCGAAGGCCTTCTTCCAGTTCCCGTTCTTCTCGTTCTCCTTCAGGGCGTCGTCCATCGCGAAGCGCAGCGCGTTGTCCTTGCGCGGGACGCCGATGCCGTAGGGCTCCTCGGAGAACGGTTTGCCGACGACCTTCATCTCGTCCGGTGCCTTGGCGGCGAAGCCCAGCAGGATGGCGTCGTCGGTGGTGACGGCGTCGACCTGGAAGGTGAGCAGGTTGTCGACGCAGATCGAGTACGTGTCGTAGGCGACCAGCTTCGCCTTGGGGTAGTCGGCCTTGATGCGCTGGTACGGCGTGGAACCGGCGGCCGAGCAGACGGTCTTGCCGGCCAGGTCCTGAGGACCGTGGATGTCGTTCTCGTCGGTGCGGACAAGGAGTCCCTGCCCCGCCATGTAGTAGGGCCCGGCGAAGCCGACGATCTTCTTACGCATGGCGTTGACGGTGTAGGTGCCGACGTAGTAGTCGATCTGCCCGTTCTGGAGTGCCGTCTCCCGGTTGGCGGAGGCGATGGTCCGGAAGCGGATCGTCTTCGGTTCGAAGCCGAGGGAGGCGGCCATCATGCGGGCGATCTCGATGTCGAAACCGGAGTAGACGCCACTGGCCGGGTCCTTCTCGCCCAGGTAGGGCTGGTCCTCCTTGGCACCGACGACGAGGTGGCCCCGCCGGTGCGCCTTGCGCCAGGTGGGCGACTGGGGCAGCTGGAAGCCGGTGTCGACCTTGTAGACCGGCAGTTCGTCGGCCCGGGGGCCCTTGACGGGAGGACTGCCCTCCCTGCCGCAGCCGGCGGCGAGCGCGGCGAGCAGGAGGCCGGCCAGCACGGCCGCGATGTTCTTCGTACGCAACACGGTGCCCCCGTCAGTGCTTGAGGATCTTGGACAGGAAGTCCTTGGCCCGGTCGCTCTCCGGGGCCGTGAAGAAGTCCTCGGGGGTCCGGTCCTCGACGATGCGCCCGTCCGCCATGAACACCACGCGGTTGGCGGCGGACCGGGCGAATCCCATCTCATGGGTGACGACCACCATGGTCATCCCCTCACGGGCGAGCTGGCGCATCACCTCGAGCACCTCATTGATCATCTCCGGGTCGAGCGCCGAGGTGGGCTCGTCGAAGAGAAGGGCCTTGGGGTCCATCGCGAGGGCCCGGGCGATGGCGACCCGCTGCTGCTGCCCGCCGGAGAGCTGGGCGGGCAGCTTGTCGGCCTGACCGGCCAGCCCGACCCGCTCCAGCAGTTCGCGCGAGCGCCGGTCGGCCTCGTCCTTCTTCCGTCCCCGGACCTTGAGCTGGGCGAGCGAGACGTTCGCCAGCACGGTCTTGTGCGCGAACAGGTTGAACGACTGGAAGACCATGCCGACTTCGGCCCTCAGCTGCGCGAGCCCCTTGCCCTCCTCGGGGAGCGGTTCGCCGTCGATGAGGATGCGGCCGGACTCGATCGTCTCCAGCCTGTTGATGGTCCGGCAGAGCGTGGACTTGCCCGATCCCGAAGGGCCGATGACCACGACCACCTCCCCGCGGCCGACGGTGAGATTGATGTCCTGCAGGACGTGCAACTTCCCGAAGTACTTGTTGACGTCCCGCAGCTCGATCAACGGATCGACGGCCATACGCTGCCCTACCCACTTTTCGCTGTGTCGAGGTCAGCGCAAACTATCCATGCTCCAGCCGGACTTGTGGGCCGACACGCACCAGCGGCGCATAAGGCTGTTTATCGCGATATCGCCTCGGGGCCGCTCTCGGCGGACTCCGCGTACATCTCCGAGAGCTCGGGACTGCCCGTCATCGCCCAGTCCAGACCGGCGGTGACGACGTCGATCTCACGGCCGGACGCCAGGCGCACCACCGGTTGTCCGCTCGCCAGGATGTCCCACGCCGCGCCCGGGACGGTCCGCACCAGGACGGTGCCGAGGTAGAGCCCGGCGTCGTTGCCCAGCCAGGGCAGTTCGTCCGGGTCGTCGCGCCACCGCGGCGGGAGCTGGTCGAGTGCCGACAACGAGGCGGGACTGTCGTCGAGCCGCAGACCGCTCTGGGTCGCGCGGGTCCGCAGCAGTTCGCATTCCGCGAACAGCTCCGCCATGCCCTCCGGGTCGTTCTCGACGGCTGCCGCGAGGGCGCCCCCTCGCGTACCGCCTTGACGCTTACGCCAGTTGTCCAGAAAAGGGATGTACATACCACCAGGGTCCCATCCCCACCGCGTTCCGTACCGCAGGGCGCGCGACCGTTCTCGGTCCGGCACTGGGCACCGGGCACCGACCGGTCGTACAGGTGCCGTCTCCCCCACCGCCCAGGGGACTTGCCCGCCGGTGCACGGCAAGCGCGGTGCCGTGGCCGCACCACGCCCGTCGACGGGTCACCCCTTGGCACGGCAACGGCGCCTGCCGTGACGGGTGGTCAGCACCTGGTGGGGCGTGTGTCCTCGTTGCCCAAAGGGGCGGTGGCGCACGAACCGCCCCTGCGTCGGGGTCGGTTCACCGGCCCACGGTCTGACCTCAGATCCCCCCTGACGCGACCGACGACCGGCCTGCCCACCCGCCACGGCGAGCACCGTTGCTGACGTACTGGGCGAAACCGATCCACCCTGCCTCCGGCGCGGAGCCTGTCAGCCCCCGATCCCCGGCACGACCAGGCCGGATTCGTACGCGATCACCACCGCGTGGGTCCGGTTCTGTGCGCCGAGCTTGGTCAGGACGTTGCCGACGTGTGTCTTCACCGTCTCCTGGCTCACCCCGCACAGTTCCGCGATCTCCGGGTTGGACAGGCCGGTGGCCAGCAGGCGCAGCACCTCCTCCTCACGGGCCGTCAGCGCCGCCCGCGGCAGCGCCGCGGCGGAGCCCAGCGGGCGGGCGGTGACCATCTGGCGGAGGGCCGCCGGGAAGAGGATCGCCTCGCCCGCCGCCACCACCCGCACCGCCTCCGCGATCCTGGGGACCGGGAGCCGCTTGAGGACGAAGCCGCCGGCCCCGGCGCTGAGTGCGGCGGTGACGTAGCCGTCGTTCTCGAAGGTGGTGATCACCACGACCTTCGGCGGCTCGCCAGGCCCCGCGAGGAGCTGCCGGGTGGCCTCGATGCCGTTCAGGCGCGGCATCCGTACGTCCATCAGGACCACGTCCGGCCGCAGTCGCCGCGCCTGCCGGACCGCCTCGACGCCGTCGGCCGCCTCCCCGGTCACCGCGATCCCCGGCTGCATCCCGAGCAGCGTGCGCAGACCGCTGCGGGTCACCTCGTCGTCGTCCGCGATCAGGAGGGTGACAGGGGTGCCCGCCACGTTCGCCTCCGGGCCTGTCTCTTATACACATCTCTGAGCGGGCTGGCAAGGCAGA
>NZ_KL585421.1:37721-42536 GCF_000721935.1 Streptomyces sp. NRRL WC-3549 | reverse complement strand
AGATGTGTATAAGAGACAGATCTCGCCGTGCAGCAGACGCACGCGCTCGGTGAGCCCCGGCAGGCCGTGGCCGGACGTCCGGAAGGCGCCCCGGCCCGAGCTCGTTCCCGTACCGCTCCGGTTGACCACCGTGAGCTCCAGCGCGTCCGGCGCAGCCGTCACGGTGACCCGGACCGGTCCGCCCGCACCGTGCCGCAGCGCGTTCGTCAGGCCCTCCTGCACGATGCGGTAAGCGGCCCGGGAGAGCGTCCCCCGCATCCGCGCGAGGTCGCCCGACAGCTCCGGCTGCACGACCGCGCCCATGTGCCGCAGGCGGTCGAGCAG
This sequence comes from Streptomyces sp. NRRL WC-3549, assembly GCF_000721935.1. Classification (GTDB taxonomy): domain Bacteria; phylum Actinomycetota; class Actinomycetes; order Streptomycetales; family Streptomycetaceae; genus Streptomyces. Next base: position 42,212 of record NZ_KL585421.1, on the reverse strand, counting down.
TTCGGGGAGGTCGGCCAGGGTACGGGTCGGCGCCGTCCCCACGGGCTCCTCGCGCAGCATGCCCAGTACGTGGTCCAGGTCCTCCAGGGCGGCCCGGGACGACTCCTCGATGCTGCGCAGGGCGGCGCGCGCCGCCACCGGGTCGGCGCAGAGCACCTCGCCCGCGACCGCCGCCTGGATCGTGGTGGCCGTCAGCGTGTGCCCGATCGAGTCGTGCAGTTCGTGGGCCAGCCGGTTGCGCTCGGCGAGAGCCCGCTCGCGTTCGGCCGCCAGCGCGAGCCGCTCGGCCGGTGAGGGCCCCAGCAGCCGGGGCGCCAGCCACCGCAGGGCGTACGTCACCGCGGGGCACAGGGCCGCCGCGAGCAGCAGGCAGCCGAGCGCCGCCGCCCAGCTCCGCCAGCCGCTGTCCAGCCGCACCGACCAGCCGTTCACGCTCACCCCGGCCTCGGCACCGGCCCATCCGCCGGGCAGGAGCAGGCCCGCGACGAACAGCAGGACGCTCAGCTGCGCCCCGGCCCAGCCCAGTGCGACGTGCGACAGCAACCAGAGAGCGGTCCGCCCGCGGCCCGCGCCGGGAGCGCCCGCGCACCGGGGCTTGGCCACGGGGTCCGGCAACGGCACCGCGAGCATCCGCCGGGCACAGGCGATGAGTACACGCCGCGTGGTACGGGCCAGTCCGGTCACGCCGATCAGTACGGACCAGACCAGCAGGGTGAGAGCGAAGCCCACCCCCTCCGGAGCGGAGGACCACGCCACCGCCGGCAGCGCCGCGAAAGGCAGCAGTGGAAGGCTCGCCAGCGCGCCGCAGTAGGCGAAGAGCGCGCCCGCATAGGTGGAGCCGCGCATCAGCGGCCGGATTCCTCTGAACATGATCAGGTCAGTATGACCGGGCCGCCCAACGGCGGCCTCCCCCGATCGGGGGAGCGGATTCTCCCGCCTTTCCGCGATGTCCCCGAGCGCCCCGGAAAGCAGAATCGGGCCTCGCACCAGTTGACCGGACGGAAGGACGGGCCGATGAACGCCCAGGTAATCGAGACGCCGCCGAACCACACGGGGGCCGCCCCCGGCGTCATGGCGCCGAAGAACGGTCTGGCCACGGCCTCCATGGCTGTGGGCATCACCGGGCTGCTCATCTCCCCCGTCTTCGTCGGCGGCCCCCTCGCCGTGATCGGTCTGGTCCTGGGCCTCGCCGCGCTGATGACGGCCGGGCGGACCGGCGTCGGCCGGGGCAGGGCCGTCACCGCTGTGGTGACCTCGTCCCTCGCGATCGTGGTGTCCGGGCTCGCCGTCGTCCTCCTGCTCTGGTACGCGAACAGGACGCAGGAGTGCTACCGGCCCGACAGCTTGCACCAGTACGCGCAATGCGTCCGCCTGCACCTCGACGGAAACTGACGCAGGGAAGAGCCTCACCATGCGCGACAGAAACACCCGCAGGGCCCGCCTCTTCGCCGCCGGACTCGCGGCGGCCTCCCTCCTGACGACGGCGCCAGGGGCCTGCGCCGCGTCACAGCCGTCCGGTGCCTCCTCCGCCGAGGACCTCCTGCGGCCGTACACGCGGCAGGAACCCCGGTGGAAGCGCTGCGACGCGAAGGACCCCGACACCTTCCAGTGCGCGACGCTCGAAGTGCCGCTGGACTACGCCGACCCAGGCGGCAGGACGATCGGCCTCGCGATATCCCGGCTCAAGGCGAGCAGCCCGAAGGAACGCCGCGGCGTCCTGCTGCTCAACCCGGGCGGCCCCGGCGCACCGGGGCTGCGCCTGCCCGTCGACCCGCTCATGGTGTTCCCCTCGGAGGTGAAGCGGCGGTACGACCTCATCGGCTTCGACCCGAGGGGCACCGGGCGGAGCGCCCCCGTCAGCTGCCGGTTGACCGCCGAGGAACAGTCCGACCATCCGTACAAGGCCGAGACCTTCGCCAAGGACGTGACCCGGGCACGTACGGTCGCCGAGAAGTGCCGGGCCGAAGCCGGTGGTGAGCTGACGCAGCTCACCACCCGCAACAGCGCCCGCGACATGGACGTCATCCGCGCCGCGCTGGGCGAGGAGAGGATCTCCTACCTGGGGGTCTCCTACGGGACCTATCTCGGGGCCGTCTACATGCAGTTGTTCCCCCGGCGGACCGACCGGGTCGTGCTCGACAGCGCGAACGACCCCACGCGGATCTACCGGGGGATGTTCCAGGACATGGCGAGGGCGGCCGAGCAAGCCTTTGCCCGGTGGGCCGTATGGACCGCCCGGCGGCACCCGGCGTACGGGCTGGGCGACACCCCGGCCGAGGTCCGCCGAACCTTCTGGGACCTGATCGCGCGGGCGGACCGCGAACCCGTCGCCTTCGAGGGGCAGACCCTCACCGGCGACGACATCCGCGCCGGCAGCCGTATGTTCTTCCACGTCCAGCAGGCCGCCGCATGGACAGCCGGGCTGAGGACGGCGGCCGAGGACGGGGGCCCGGCCTCGTCCGGCACGGCCGACGGGACCGGGGACCCGAACCGGGCCGAGGAGCCCGACGGGACCGGGGACCCGAACCGGGCCGAGGAGCCCGACGGGACCGGGGACCCGAACCGGGCCGAGGAGCCCGACGGGACCGGGGACCCGAACCGGGCCGAGGAGCCCGACGACGCCTACGTCTCAGCCGCCTGGTCCTTCATGTGCGCCGACACCCGCACCTGGTCGCACGACCCCGAGCAGTATCGCCGCGAGGCGATCCGCGACAAGGCCCGGTACCCGCTGTACGGCGACTTCGCGGCGGCCGTCACCCCGTGTGCCTTCTGGCCGCAGGGCAGTGAGCCGCAGACCACCGTCGACAACAAGGCCGGTGCGCTGATCACTCAGAACGAGTGGGACCCCCAGACCCCCCTCTTCGCCGGCCGGGCCATGCACCGGGCCCTGCGCGGCTCCCGGATGCTCACCGTCACCGGTGGCGAGGGGCACGGCGTCCTCTACGCTCCGGACGGCGGTTCCTGCGCGGACGCGGTCGCCACGGCCTACCTGACCACTGGCAGGCTGCCGGCCGAGGATCTGACCTGCCGGGCCCGATGACCTGGGTCGGAGATTCGCCGTTGACCGGGGGTGAGTCGTCCGGGTCCGAAGCTTCCCGTCGTCGGTGACCGATGCCACGCGGGCCGTGCCGGAGGGCTGGGTGTGGCCCCGGCCCCTACGGACGACAAGGACTCACGCCTCACCTGAGGCTGACCACCCGTCACGGCAGGCGCTCTCGCACTACTAGGCTGCCGGGATGACGTCGCAGACCTACCTCTCCGAACTCTTCTCGCTGGACGGCCGTGTCGCCGTGGTGACCGGCGGGAGTTCCGGTATCGGCCGTGCCATCGCGGGGGCGCTCGCCCGCGCGGGCGCGAGCGTCGTGGTGATCGCCCGGCGGGAGGCCGAACTGGTGCGGACCGTCGACGAACTCACCGCGGACGGCTGCCGGGCCGCCTGGGTGAGCGCCGACCTCGCGACGTCCGAGGGGGTACGGGCCGCGGGCGAGGAGGCCGCGGCCGTCTTCGGGGAGCCGGACGTCCTGGTCAACTCCGCGGGGGTCAACCTGCGTCCGCCGATGGGCGAGCTGGACGAGGAGGTCTGGGACACCACGATGACGGTGAACCTCAAGGCCCCCTATCTGCTGGGCCGGCGGTTCGGCCCCGGCATGGCGGAGCGCGGATTCGGCCGGATCATCCACATCACCTCGCAGCAGGCGCACCGGGCGTTCGTGCAGAGCGGGGCGTACGGGGTCTCCAAGGGCGGGCTGGAGTCGCTGGCCCGCTCCCAGGCCGAGGCGTGGTCACCGTACGGGGTCACCTGCAACACACTGGTGCCTGGCTTCGTGATGACGCCGCTCAACGTCCGGCTCTCCCAGGACCCGGAGAAGGTGGCGGCTCTCGCCGCCCGCACGATGACCGGCCGCAACGGCCTTCCCGAGGACTTCGCCGGCGCCGCGGTGTTCCTGGCGAGCCGGGCCTCCGCGTACGTCACCGGGCAGTCGGTGTTCGTGGACGGCGGTTTCTCGGTGCACTGAGGCCCGGGCCGCGCCCGTTCCCGCGGCGGCGGCCCCGTCACACGAGGTGCCGGCGGACGAGCGCAGCGGCGCAGAACACGAGGACGCCGAAGGCGAGGAGGCGCTGCAATCCCGGCTGGGCGGCGAGGCCGCTGTGCTGGATGCCGTACACCGCGTATGCGTTGGCGGCGAGATCGGTCGCCATGACGGCGCAGGCCAGGTCCAGCCCCCGCCGTCTGCCGCCGAGCAGCAGCGCGGCTGCGAGGGTGTCGAAGAGGGCCAGCGAGGACCAGTAGAGGTTCAGCCACCCCGGCGCCCAGTCGTAGGGGTGCAGGCCGTGCCGGACGAGGTCGCTGACGTGGGAGACCGTGCCGACGAACAGCAGGCCGGCGGCGACGGCCAGGGCCGGCACCACCGCCCTGAGCGGCGCGTGGCGTATCCAGCCGGTCATGGCGCGTGGGCCTCCTGGTGGCTGCTCCAACGTGGCGGCGGCCGG
>NZ_KL585421.1:28823-37522 GCF_000721935.1 Streptomyces sp. NRRL WC-3549 | reverse complement strand
GCGGCGCCTGCCGCGGGTCGCCGGTGCCCACCTTGTCCGTGCGGGCACCGGCGACCGGCGACCGGTCAGATGTCCAGGTCCACGACCACCGGGGCGTGGTCGGACGCGCCCTTGCCCTTGCGCTCCTCGCGGTCGACGTAGCTGTCCTCGACGGCCGCCGCGAAGGGGGCGTTGCCGTAGACGAGGTCGATCCGCATGCCCCTGTTCTTCGGGAAGCCGAGCTGGCGGTAGTCCCAGTAGGTGTACGGGTGGTCGTACTTGAGCGGGCGCGGCACCACGTCCGAGAGCCCTTCGGCGCGCAGTGCGGCGAGGGCGTCCCGCTCGGCGGGGGTCACGTGCGTGGATCCCTCGAAGAGGGACGGGTCCCAGACGTCGTCGTCCGTCGGGGCGATGTTGTAGTCACCGAGGACCGCGAACGGCACCGGTCCCGCCGCGTCCGCCGAGACGGCCTTCCGCAGGGCCTCCAGCCAGCGCAGCTTGTAGGCGTAGTGGTCGTGGGCGACCTCGCGGCCGTTGGGGACGTAGACCGACCAGACGCGGACCGGGCCGCAGGTCGCCGAGACGGCCCGCGGCTCCTGCACGCCCTCGTACTCCGGGCCGTCCGGCAGGCCCGTCACGACGTCCGCGAGACCGACACGGGAGAGCAGCGCGACGCCGTTCCACCGGCCCGTGGCGTTGACCGCGGACTCGTACCCCGCCTCGCGCAGTGCTTCGGCGGGGAACTGGTCGAGCGTGCACTTGGTCTCCTGGAGGCACAGCACATCGGTGCCGCTGCTCTCCAGCCAGGCCAGCAGCCTCGGGAGCCGGGCCGTGATCGAATTGACGTTCCACGTTGCGATGCGCATACAGCAAACCTAACCGCTCCCACTGACAGCCGGACCCCAGGCGGGTCGGGTCAGAGACGGGTCGCGTCGCCCGGGGCCAGCCGGCCGTGGTCCGCCCCGCCGAGGGCGCCGATCTGGTTGTCGTAGATCGGGCGCGCCAGGTCGGTGAGGAGTGCGTCGTGGACGTCGATCGCCCGGCGCGGCTTCACCTCGCGTACGTAGTCGATGACCTCGGAGATCTTGTTCCAGGGTGCCATCACCGGCAGCATCAGCGTGTCCACCGGCCGGTCGGGGACGGTCAGGGCGTCCCCCGGGTGGAAGACCGAACCGTCCACCAGGAAGCCGATGTTGGTGACCCGCGGGATGTCCGGGTGGATCACCGCGTGCAGTTCCCCGTGCACCTGGACGTCGAAGCCGGCCGCGGAGAACGTGTCGCCGTGGCCGACCGTGTGCACCCGGCCGGGGAACGCGGCCGACAGCCGCTCCGCCACACTGCGCAGGGTCCAGATCTGCGCGGCGGGGTCGGCCTCCAGACCCGCGCGCAACCGGGCCTCGTCGAAGTGGTCCGGGTGTTCGTGCGTGACCAGGATCGCGTCGGCGCCGACCGCCGCGTCGTCCTCCGAGAAACCGCCGGGGTCGATGACGAGCGTCCGTCCGTCCCGCTCCAGACGGACGCAGGAGTGGGTCTTCTTGGTGAGTGTCAGAGGCGATGCGTTCATACCACCATCCTGCTACGCGGGCGGGGTCGTTTCCTGCTGGATCACCGACTGCGCGACGGCGAACGCGGCGTCCGCCGCCGGGATGCCGCAGTAGACGGCGGTCTGCAGCAGGACCTCCTTGATCTCGGCCGGGGTCAGCCCGTTGCGCAGCGCCGCCCTGACGTGCCGGCCGAGGCTCTCCATGTGGCCGGAGCAGACCACCGCGGTGAGCGTGACGCAGCTGCGGGTCCGGCGGTCGAGGCCCTCACGGCTCCAGATCTCGCCCCAGGCGTAGCGGGTGACGAGGTCCTGGAAGTCGCCGGTGAAGTCGTCGGACGCGGCCGTCGCCGCGTCCACGTGGGCGTCGCCCATGACCTCGCGCCGTACCTTCATCCCGCGGTCGTACCGGTCGCCCGGACCGGCGGGCGGGCTGTCCGCCGCAGCGGCGGGCGGTATCTCGGCGACCGGTGTCACGGGGACGAAGGGCGCGGCGGCAGCGGCCGGGGCGGGCGGCGCGGGGAAGGACGCCAGGGTGTCCTGCCAGGACGTGGAGAAGTGCACCAGGAGCAGGTCCGTCACGGCGGCGGGCTGCTCGACGGGCGCGAGGTGGGACGCGCCCGGGACGAGGGCGAGCCGGGCGTCGGGGATGCCCGCCACGAGGGTGCGCGCCTCGGCCGGCCCGGTGACCTTGTCCTCGGCGCCGACCAGGACGAGCGTCGGGACGCTGATCCGGGGCAGCTGGGCGCGGATGTCGAAGGCGGCCAAGGCCTCGCAGAAGGAGATGTAGCAGCCGGGGTCCGTGGTGCGGACCATCTGGACCGCCCACTCGACGATCGCGGGCTGCGCGGCGGCGAAGCCCGGGGTGAACCAGCGTTCCGGGGAGGTGCGGGCGATCGGCTCCAGGCCGTTGCTGCGGACGACGACCCCGCGCTGACGGAATTCGTCCGCCGTGCCGAAGCGGGGTGAGGAGGCGATCAGCGCGAGGGAGGCGACCCGGTGCGGGTGGCGCAGAGCGAGGTCGGCGCCGACCGCGGCGCCGATGGAACACCCCGCGTAACCGAAGCGCTGGACGCCCAGGCCGTCGAGGGTGGCGAGCAGACGGTCGGCGAGGTCGGTGACGGAGGCGGCGGGGTGGGCGGGGGCTCCGCCGTGGCCGGGCAGGTCGTACCGGAAGATTCTCCAGTGCTGGGAGAGCTCGGGTATCTGCCGGTCCCACATGTGCCATGTGGTACCCAGGGAGGGCCCGATCACCAGGACCGGAGCGTCTTCTGGCCCGTCAAAGCGGTGTTGCAGGGTGTTCGGTGATGTCTCGGTCACCCGGAAAACCCTCTCATCTGTCACGAGATGTCACATCGCCGGGGTGGACCTAGCCAGTCTCGGCTCTCCCACGATGCCGGCTCCGGCGCCGGGACCCTCAAGAGACCAGGTGCGGCTCACCGGCATGCGCCCGCGTCTCGGGAACCTCCCGCAGGCGTCCAGCCACATGGGCCTGATCCAGAGTGCCCTGCTCCTGGAGCAGCTGGCGGAACAGTCCTCCCCTCACCGAGGCGCGGTGTCGGTTCCGGCGCGCCGTTCCCCCTCACTCGGGTCGCTACAGAACCGCAGGGCCCTGATGTCGCAGCACGCCTAGCCGCCCCTTTCCACTGACGAGGATTCTCATGTCTGACAGCGCGTTCCCGACACGGCCGGCCGCGACCGGCCACGACGGCGGTCGCCACGGACCGATGCCTTCACGGTGCACCGCGTCCGTCGTGCCGTGGTGCTGCCCCTGCTGCTTCTTTCGGGCCTGCTGGGCGTCGCCTTCGCCGCCTGGTCGACGGCCGCGGTGGCTCTCGGCTGGCTCCTGGTCGGGGTCTGTCAAACGAGCGGCTCTGTCTCACATTCGGTGGTGACGGACCGTGAGTATTGGGCATCTCTACCTTGCAGAGAGTGCGGCCGGTGCTCTGACCTCGATACTTTGAAGCGGATGGCAGCGCATCGGGGTCGCTGAGCTTGTCGCGCCGGACGCTCACGGACAGACGCCGGGCCGCTCGGTCAGTCCCAGAGAACGACCGCTGTGGTGCGCGGACCTGCGGGTTCATGATCGATGGTCTATCCGTCGCCACCGTGACTTTCCGTCACCACCGGATGTGAGACAGAGCCGAACGAGCGGTGTAACTCGGTTTGTTGAGGGTTACTGGCGTGCTGCGGAGAGACGTCCGTTGATGGACGGCACCGTGGCGTGCTTCCGCGTGGCAAGGACGGCGCGGCCGGTGTGTTTGCCGTTGTACAGGGCGGCGTTTCTTCCGCCAGTTCGAGTTGCTACTGTCCTTCGTCGGGCGGGGCTGACCTGCTGACGTGTCTGGCATCGAGGCAACAGCACTGTTGCAGGCGCATCACCCCGTTGCGCTGATTCCGCTGTGAGGATGTGCTTCATGGTCGGCGTCGAAGAGTGGATCCAGGCCCGGAGAGGCTTGCGATTGGGACAGAGGCTTTCGGGGACGGTAACCGCGGTCCCGAATCCGGGTGCGACGGGGATCTTCATTGACATCGGCCTTCCGGTTGGAGGGTTCGTCGACGTGCTACTGCTTCCGGCCCCCGCGGAGCGCTGGCCGACGGTAGGGACCGTGGCGGAGTTCGAGGTCTGGTGGGCCGATGCGCGGCCGCAGGTGCGACTCAAGCCCGTAGAGCGCCAGTTCCTGCGCGAGGACTTCGACGAGTGGCTGGCCCAGTGGCGGCCGTGCTGGCCTGAGAACGTGCCCGTGGACCAGGCGTGGGTTGAAGCGGATGTGCCGACTCGGCGGGATGCCGACGAGGTCGAGGAAACGCTGCGTGCGGCCGGAGCAACGAGCACACGGGGTGAGGTATGCACCGTCCCCTGCGCCTGGACCTGATCGCAGCTCTCTTGGTGGCCGCGCAACGGCAGACTGTGCAGATGAACTCTGAATCTTTATCCTGACCTGGCTGCTGCGGGCAGCCTGACCGCAGCGTTGGAACAGCTGGCGGCCCAACTCGGTTTCGGTCTCACGGTGGTTGCCCACGAGGGAGGCTCCCCCGTCACGGCGGCCATCGCCTCGTCGGTCCCAGGGCGCAAGCCACTGTCCATCTACATCGGAGCAGACAGCCGCTTCTTCAGCCTCTCGGGATGGGACCAGGGCATCGAGTTGGTTACCGGGGCCACGCCGGACCTGGCAGATGTGGTCAGAGCTGGTGTGGCCTGGGGGCAAGGCAGAGGCCTGCGAGAGCTGGTCCTGTTGCCCTTTCTGCACACCAGCGAACGCGCCGAGGCGCACGGCCGTGGGCCAGCAGCGGTGGTCGAACTGCAATGGCGGAAGATGCAGGAGCAGGCGGATGAAGCCCCGGAGTTTCCAGGGTTCGGCCTACTCGTAGAAGCGGCTCACGCTGATCCGAGGTTGCGACAGCTCTACGTGTACTCGAGCCACTGGACGCTCGGCTTCAGCTCCTGCACCGGGTTCCCCTTCCGGAATGAGGCAGCTATCGTCCCCGCACACAACGGCAGGCCCTATCGCGTGATGAGGCACCCGCACTCCAACGCCATCGGCGAGACGGCCACGGCGGAGGAAGCCGTCGCCCTGGCGGTGTCCCAACTCGCTACCGGTGTCGGTCCGGCCGTCGCGGGAACCGCCGAACGAGATGAGTGACGTACCCAAAAGGAGTCACTGACGGTCACCGATCTCGCGGTCATTTGCCTCCCTATCAGGTGGCCGCAGGCGGGTAGATCCAACTGGCCGCCCATACTCATTCGGGACGGGCAGTTCAATGTCGATCGCCCTGGCGGCTGCCGCGGCGTCGGATGCACCAACAGGCAAAAACCTCTCAGCAACCACAGATACTGGATACAGAACGGCGTCGGCGGCCCTCTGTAACACGGTCAGGTCGCGAGAGCCGACCGATGCCGGGGCCGCGGCGTCGACCGAAGCGGCGACGTCGACGGTGCGGCCGTCGTCCAGGGCGACCGGAGTGTGCAGCATCCGGACCAGCTGCTCCAGGCGCTGCGCGCGGCGGCCGGACTTCAGCTCCAGGACCACGGCGAACACATCGCCCCCGAGCCTGCCGACGGACGCGCGCGGGCCCGCCCACGCGGTGAGCCGGGTCCCGAACGCCGCTAGGACAGCGTCCCCGGCCGGGTGGCCCATCGTGTCGTTCGATCTGCTTGAAGTGGTCGGCGTCGGCAGCACGCGGGTTCCGAGATTCCTGAACGCTGGCAGGGCGGAACCTGCGCGTCAGTTGATAGCTGCGGCGGTCCCGCACGCGGGTTCCGGCGAAGCTGCCGGAATCTGACTTTCCGAGCGTTCGCAGTGCTGCCGATCCAACTGGCTAACCGGCAGGCCAATGTGGGTTCGGCGTGCCGTCATCGCTCATGTGCGCCCGTCGCCAGATTTCGTTCCAGTTGAACGGGGTCTCCGGCACGAACCGGTGCCGCTGCCCGCACGGACATGGCGCCAGCGCCCGCGCGCACCCACGGCACAGCTCGGCCCAACCGTGCCCGGTCGAGCTCAGCACTCGTGGTCCCTCATCCCCACAAGCCGGGCAGCCGGGCGGCTCGGCGCCGTCCAGAATCGCGTTCTGTCGCCGGACGTACTCGGACAGACGCAGCGACGGGTGGCGAAACGGGTCTTCGTACCAGGCACGGTCGGGGCTTTCCCACCAGCTCTGCAGCCACCACGGCCGAGGGTTCGGTACAGCCCGCCGCCCAGCCTGCTTCTCCGCCCGGCGCTGCGCTGCGTACTCGTCTGCCCGCACAAGCCACAGCACCCGCGCCTCGTGCAGTTCCTCCACCGCCCGCGACAGCGCGTCCGGGCCCGCCTCCAACCGACGGGGGATCGCGGCGCTGAGCGTGAGGTGGTGGTATGTCGCCCGCAAGCCGTAAGGAGCAAAAACGGTGAGGCAAGTGCGCAACGCGCTGTGCCGCCGGTGGAGGCGGAGCCGGGCGTCGTGCACGCGCGCTCGGTGGGTCAGGAAGCTGGTCATTGTGTGGGCGCCAGGTTCAGTGCCCGTGCCAGGGCGGCAGTGACAGCGGCGGCGTGTGCCGGCAGGTGTTGTTCAGCCCAGGTTTCGGCAAGGCTGAGGAAGTCCTGCAAATCCTGCTGGGCGCCGGTGACGAGCGTGCGTATCTGGTCTACCGACAGCTCGATCACCGGGCTGCTGTCCGTCTCGTGGGCGTCGAGCGTCAGCCGGACGATGTCGTCAAGACGTTCGGCCGTCGAGGACGGATCGTGGCCGAAGTAGGAGTAGCCGGTGCCGTTGAGCACCTCCAGCCAGTCGCGCCAGGTCTCCAGGCCGTTGCAGCAGCCCGGCTCGACGAAGACGATGTCGGTGGCGTTGTCGGTCACCCGGAAGCCGCCGGCGGCGAACAAGTCAGGCATGGTGAGCAAGCCGTGCAGGAAGGTGCCGAGCGGGTCGGTCGGGCACGGCCCGTGCTCCTCCTCCGGCTCGAAGTCGTTGCAGCCGGCGATCTGCATAACCGCCGTGCCGACTTCCGCCGGAGTGAGCTCCCCGTTCAGCACGAGGTAGCCATATGACTCGTGCTGGCGAACAGGCCAGAGCGCGAAGTCGTCGGCTGCGGAGATCTCCAGAACGGGTTGCATCACAATCACATGGGGATGATGCCGGACCCATTGCTACACCGCCACGGGCTTTCAGCTGGCATCGGGCTGGGAGCAGGCCCGCTACCTGGGCAGTTTCGCGGTGCGCTCCGGGCAGGCGGCGCTGCCATAGCGCATGGCGGTCTGCGCGGTGATCCCGAAAAGCCGCATCAGCTTGAGGGGATCACCGGTGGCAAACGCCTCGTTGAGCATGCGGTCCTGCCGCAGGCCGACGAGGGTGAGTGTGCTGAGTGAGGAGTTGGCTGCGGTCCGGTGTGATCTGGAGGACTTCGCGGCGGAGATGTTCGAGCCGTTCGCGCGGGCGGATCAGCGCCGGTGGGGCGGGGTCTATCTGCGGGGGCTGCTGCTGGACGGCGGGCGCAAGTCGGTGGAGCCGATGGCCGCCCGCCTGGGCGAGGACGGGAACCGGCAGGCGCTGGCCCACTTCGTCACGTCCAGCCCGTGGGATGCGGCGCATGTGCGGGCCCGGCTGGCCTGGCGCATGCAGCCGGTCATCAAACCCACCGCGCTGGTCATCGATGACACCGGGTTCCTCAAGGACGGGGACGCGTCAGCGTGCGTGAGCAGGCAGTACACCGGCACCGCGGGCAAGGTCACCAACTGCCAGGCCGGCGTCTCGCTTCACCTCGCTTCCAAGGGCGCCTCGGCGGCGGTGAACTGGTGTCTGTTCCTGCCAGGGAGCTGGGATCCCGCCTCACCGAAAGCCGATCCGGCCAAGGTCGCCCGCCGTGACACGTGCGCCATCCCTGCCCAGGTGGGCCATGTCGAGAAGTGGCAGCTGGCCCTCGACATGATCGACGAGACGCGGTCCTGGGGCATCGACGTGCCCCAGGTCATCGCCGACGGCGGCTACGGTGACACCGCCGTCTTCCGGCTCGGCCTGGAGACGCGGACTCGACTACGTGGTGGCATCTCGACCACAACCACCGCACAGCCCGAGGACGCACGGCCCTCGACCCCGACCTACCCCGGCAGGGGCCGGCGGCCGGCCCCTGCCTACCCCGAGCCGGCACAGCGGGTGAAAGACCTGGTCATCGCGGCCGGCACGGCACACGGGGTCTCGCTCTTCGAGGTGGCACCGGGCTCCGCAGGGGTGCGCCGGGAGCCCGTCGTGACCATGGACGAGACCCGGGCCCAGGCCCGGTGGGTGCTGACCGGAGCCGAGGGTCGCCTGCTGGGCGTGGACGGCGACGGCGGGCGGGCCCTGGAGCACGTACGGGATCTGGCGTGCACGGCACTCGCCGCCGAACAGGTGGGCGCGGCCGAGCGCTGCCTGGAGCTCACCGCCGAGTACGCCAGGGACCGTGTCCAGTCCGGCCGGCCCATCGGTTCCTTCCAGGCCGTCAAGCACCGGCTCGCGGACGCCTATGTCCTGGTGGAGTCCGCGCGCTCGGCGGCGCTCGGTGCCGCGTTCGCCGCCGACGAGGATCCGGGCGCGCTGCCCCGTGCCGCCGCCGTCGCCAAGTCGGTCTGCTCCGAGGCGTTCTCGGCGGTGGCCGGCGAGATGATCCAGCTGCACGGGGGATCGGCATCACCTGGGAGCACGACGCGCACCGCTACTTCAAGCGGGC
>NZ_KL585421.1:24684-28676 GCF_000721935.1 Streptomyces sp. NRRL WC-3549 | reverse complement strand
CGCGCACCGCTACTTCAAGCGGGCGCACGGGTCCGGCGAACTGTTCGGGTCACCCGCCCGGCACCGGGAACGGCTCGCCGCCGGCCTCGGACTGACCGCCCACTGATCATGTATCCGCAGACAGCGAAAGGGCCGCACAGCATGGAGACCGGGAACCCGTTGGACTTCACGGGGCGCGTGGCGCTCGTCACCGGCGGAACCAAGGGCATCGGCGCCGCCATCGCCGGGGCGTTTCTCGGCGCGGGCGCGGACGTGGTGGTCTGCGGGCCGCAACGCGCCTCGGTCGCTGCCTGCGGCCGGCAGCCGCGAGGCGGTGTTCGTCCCGGCCGACGTCCGCGACCCGGCGGCGGCGTCCTCGCTGGTGGACGCCGCGGTGGAACGTTTCGGGAGGCTCGACGTACTCGTCAACAACGCGGGAGGCTCGCCGGACGCCGACGCGGCGACCGTCTCGCCGCGTTTCGTGGAGAAGGTTTCGTGGAGAAGATCGTCGCGCTCAGCCTGCTCACCCCGTTCTATGTGGCGCAGGCCGCCCACCGTGTCATGCGGACCCAGGAGGGCGGCGGCTCGGTCGTCAACATCGGCAGTGTCTCGGCCCATACCCCGCAGCCGGGCACCGCCGCCTACACGGCGGCCAAGGCCGGTCTGCTGGCCCTCACCAAGGCGCTGGCCCTGGAGTGGGCGCCGACGGTCCGGGTCAACCACATCACCACGGGGCTGATCCGCACCGAGAGTGCGGCGTCGGTCTACCGCGCGGACGGCGGGGCGGCGGTGGCGGGCGTCATCCCGATGGAACGGATGGCGGTGCCCGAGGACGTGGCCCGTGCCTGCCTGTTCCTCGCGAGCGGTCTGTCCGGGTACGTCAACGGGGCGGACCTGCCGGTGCACGGCGGTGGGGAGTTCCCCGCCCGCTATCTGGCGGCGAAGGCGGCCGGCGGGCCGGGGTGAGCACGGCGGGCGCGGCGTGATGGGGGGCTGTCCCCCGGTCCCGTCCGCCGGGTGGCCCGATGTTCCCAGGTCACGTGGGCCCTTAGCGTCGGGGCACGTATCTCACACCCGATCCGAGGAGCACGATGCGCGCCATCCGTCTGGTCACCGCGGGGCTCGGCCTGACCTGTTTACTCGCCGGCGGCATGCCGGCGTCGGCCTCGTCCGCCCCGGCCCGTCACCCTCTCGTCTGGGCCGCCTGTTCAGCACAGCAGACGGAGCTACGCGCCGCGGGCGCACGCTGTACGAAAGTGACCGTGCCCCTCGACCACGCACGCCCCGGGGGCCCGACGATCGAGATCGCCGTCTCGCGGATCGCGGCGAAGGGAGCGCCCGGGAAGCGCCGGGGCATCCTGCTGTCCAATCCGGGCGGCCCCGGCGGCACCGGCCTGGCCAACACGCTCTATCTGCGGACCGCGTTGAAAGACGCTGCTGACCGTTACGACCTGATCGGCTTCGACCCGCGCTTCCTGGGCGAGTCCACGCCCGTCGCCTGTGCCCCTGCCGCTCCGGTGCCCGATCCCGGCCCCGCCACGACGCGCCGTGCGGAGTTCGACCGGTCGCTGCTCGACGCCCAGGACACCGCACGCCGCTGCCAGGAGCACGGGGACAACGCCCGGCTCCTCCCGCACGCCACGTCCCGGAACGTCGCCCGTGACATGGATGCGATCCGCGCCGCGCTGGGCGAGCGCAGACTCTCGTACTACGGCGTCTCGTACGGCGCCGATCTGGGCGCCGTCTACACCCAGATGTTCCCCGGCCGCTCCGACCGGATCGTCCTCGACTCGTCGACGGATCCCTCAGCCACCCAGTACGAGCTGTTCCAGCGGGCTGGTCTGCCGCTCGAAGAGGCCCTGGACGCCTGGGCCGGATGGGCCGCCCGGCACGACGGGACCTACCGGCTCGGCAGCACGCCCGCCCGCGTCCGCGCACAGGTCCAGGATCTGCTCGACGGGGCGGAGTCGCGGCCGGTCGTGGTCTCCGGCGTCCGCCTCACGGCACCGGTACTGCGGTTGGTGCTGAGGCAGTTCATCCAGAACGAGGAGCACGATCCGGCGCTCGCGTCCACGGTGCACGACCTGGTCGACGCCGCCGCGGGCCGGCCGGTCGAGCCAGGTCCGGAGCTCGCCTCCATGCTGGACATGCTCTCCTCCCCCGAACTCGCGGACAGCATGCTGGGCGGGGCGCTCTACATGTGCGGGGACGGCGGCTGGCCCGCCGGGGGCTGGCCGAAGGACCCGGAGACGTACTGGCGGAACATGGAGAGCAGCCGCGCGAACCAGCCGGCGTTCGGTCCGCTCGTGAACAGCATGACCGCTCCGTGCGCGTTCTGGACGAGCACCTCCCGCGAGCCCACCACGGTGATCGGCAACCGCGTGCCCGCGCTGATGCTCCAGGCCCGGCGCGACAACAACGTCCCGTACGAGGGGGCTCTGGCCCTGCACCGTCGCCTGACCGGTTCACGGCTGGTGACGGCGGACATCCGGGCGCACGGAGTGTTCGGACGGGGGCTGGACGGCATGACGCCCGTCCCCTGCGCCGACCGGGCCGTCGTCGCCTACCTCCGGGACGGCACGCTCCCCGCCGCCGACGTGACCTGCCGCCGGACCGAGGTGGTCCGGTGATCAGCCGACGTAGAAGCCTGGCGGCCGCGGCCGCGACCCTGCTCACCGGGGCGTCAGCCACCGCCGCCGCCGCGGCCCCGTCCGGAGCCGCCGGGCCGCGCGGGGACGCCGGAGCATCCGCACGCCTCCAGCGTGACGTCGACGCGATCGCGGCCACCGGCGCCACCGGTGTCCTGGCCGAGGTGCAGACCGCTGCCGGCCGGACGGCGGCCCGGGCGGGCCGTGCCGACCGGTCCGGCCCGTCGCGTCCGGTCCCCTGGGACGCGTACTACCGGATAGGCAGCGACACCAAGACCTTCACGGCCGTGCTCCTCCTCCAACTGGCCGGCGAGAGGCGGCTCGCGCTCACCGACACCGTCGAACGGTGGCTCCCCGGCGCGGTGCGGGGTGAGGGGAACGACGGCCGCAGGATCACGGTCGCCAATCTGCTGCGGCAGACCAGTGGGCTGAACGACTATCTCGCCGTCTCCCCCGACGCCGCCGACGATTTCACCCCTGCCGGGTACCTCCGCTCGCGCTTCCGGTACACAGCCCCCGAGGAGCAGCTGAAGGCCGCCCTGACCCGGCCCCCGCTCTGGCTGCCGAACGTCCGGCATCCGGAGCGGGAACAGCGCTTCGGCTACTCCAACACCAACTACGTGGTGGCCGGCATGATCGTCGAACAGGTGACGGGCCGCCCCTGGGCGCAGGAGATCCACGACCGGATCATCGGACCGCTGGGCCTGCGTCACACCCTCACACCGGGCACCTCGTCGTACGTACCGGCGCCCACCGCGTCCGCGTACACCTGGTTCCCGGGTGCCGGCCGGCCGACCGACACCACGCTGACCACCGGCGGCGGGGCGGACGGCTCGCTCATCAGCACCACTCATGACCACGGGGTCTTCCTGCGCGCGCTGATGGGCGGCCGGCTGCTGGGCCCCGCCCCGCTCGCCGCGATGAAGGAGACGGTGGCGGCCGACGACTGGCTCGCGGTCCCCGGGGTCCGCTACGGCCTGGGCATCGCCTGGCGGCCGGTGGCCGGAAGCCGCGAGGGAATCTGGTTCCACGGCGGTACCCATCTGGGGACCGTCTCCGAGAGCGGAGTGACGCCGGACGGTACGCGGGCGGCGACCAGTGCGACCTTCAGCCTGCGGATGGGCGACCCGGCGCAGGACGAACAGGACGCCGCCGGGCGACGGCTGATCGAACGGGCGCTGGCCGGCGGGTGAGCCGCGGTCTCCCGGCGGCCGGGCCCGCGGTCGCCGGGTCAGACCAGGTTGTCCTCGACCGTGAGGCCGAACGCCCCACGGCCGTACATGGCGAGGGCGCGTCCCGCCAGACGCGTTCGACGGCGATGCCGCGTCGCAGCGCGTTGCCGCCGGCGGTCTTGAAGAGCAGGTC
>NZ_KL585421.1:23828-24491 GCF_000721935.1 Streptomyces sp. NRRL WC-3549 | reverse complement strand
GCCGGCGGTCTTGAAGAGCAGGTCGATCGCGGCGACGGCCCGTTCTGTGCCCCAGACCTGGTCGCGACGGGTGCGTAGTCTCAGCTCCATGGGAATCTCCGCGCCGGATGCGGCGAGTTCGGACAGTTCGCGCAGGTTACGGTCTATCTGGAGGACCGTCGCGTCGGTGTCGGAGGCGGCGCGTGCGATGGCGACCTGGGCGAAGGGGTCCTCGGTGAAGCTCCCGCCGCCCAGGCTGAGCCGTACCCGCTCCTTCATCCGCGAGACGTACGAGGCGTAGCCGCCGGAGACGGCCGATCACCGGCGCGGTGACGGCGCTCGTGAAGATCGCGCCGAACGCCAGCCGGTACAGCGGCCCCGGGTTGACCTGCTGTCCCGGTACCTTCAGCCGGGCCTGCTCGTAGTTGCGGAGCACCCGGTGGGTGGGGACGAACGCCGACTCGACGAGGATGTCGTTGCCGGCGGTGCCGCGGAGGCCGACGACGTCCCACATGGCCTCGATGCGGTAGTCGGACCGGGGCACCAGGACGGTGAGGAAGTCCACGGGCCGGCCCTGTGCCCCGACGACGAGTGCGCCGAGCAGCGCCCAGGAGGCGTGGTCGCAGCCGGAGGAGAAGCTCCAACGGCCGGTGAGCTCGTAGCCGCCGTCGACGGGGACGAGCC
>NZ_KL585421.1:23041-23557 GCF_000721935.1 Streptomyces sp. NRRL WC-3549 | reverse complement strand
CGCCACCCAGCCGGTGGAGCAGCACACCGCGGAGATCGCCCGCACCACCTGGTAGAAGTCGACGGGGTCGCTCTCCAGGCCGCCGTACCGGGCGGGCTGCAGCATCCGGAACACGCCTGCCCGGGCCAGCTCCTCGACCGTGGCATCCGGTATCCGCCGCCCCTCGTCCGTGGCGACAGCCCTCTTCCCGGTGGCCGGCAGCAGGGCCCGCACCAACTCCAGAACCTCGTTGCCCGTGGTCCGTCCTCCATACCGTTGTACCGTGCGAAGTCTCGGTCAGACCGTCCGCAGAGCGACCTTGTCCACCTTTCCGGTGGCGTTGCGTGGAAGGGCCCCGAGGACGACGACCGCGCGGGGGACCTTGAAGTTGGCGAGCCGCTCGCGGCAGTGGCCGACGAGATCGTCCGGAGCGGCTTCGGCGCCGGGACGGATCGTCACGTACGCGCGCCCGACCTCACCGAGGCGGGGGTCCGGGAAACCGACCACGGCGGCTTCGGCGACGGCGTCGTGGCCGGC
>NZ_KL585421.1:16333-22806 GCF_000721935.1 Streptomyces sp. NRRL WC-3549 | reverse complement strand
TCCGCCGAAGGTCCAGGTGTCCTCATGGCAGACGAGGGACAGGTACGAGACGCCGATGGCCACCTTCACGTTCTCGTAGTGCACGGTCAAATCGGCGAGGTTCTCCGCTGTGGCCTTCTGCCGCGCGGCCCGGTCCTCCTCCCGCCACCGCTTGTCCTGCTCCCACCGCTCCAGCTCGATCTGCCGTTTGACCGCCTGGGTAGCCGGTACTCCTCGCGCCACGTCTTGAACATGCACCAGTCGCTGAAAGTGAGTCGATTATGCCGCTCTGTATTCAGGGGTCGGAAGTCGGGACCGCTGCCCGGGTAGGTGACACCTGACCTGGCTTGCTGAGAGGCGGCCTGGAAGGATGTTGCAGTGCCCAAGCCGTATCCCAAGGAGTTCCGCGAGGACGTCGTGCGGGTCGCGCGCAAGCGCGAGTCCGGCGTCACGCTGGAACTGAAGTGCGAAGCGGGGCGCAAGACGTCGACGGACACCTGGCTGAGGTGCCGGAGGACCGCAGGGCTGCCCTGAGCAGACTGCGCCGGCCGTGCCGTGCGGAGCACGAGGGGTTCGACGAGGTCATGGCGTACGGCATGCCCGCGTACGAGCGTGGCCGGGGTCGCGGAGATCGCCTTCGCGCGTCAGAAGCAGTACATCTCGTTCACCTCGTGCGGAGCGACGTCAGGGAAGCGTTCGATGAGCGGCTGTCCCGCCAGGACGTGGGCAAGGGCTGCCTGCGGTTCCGCAAGCCCGGGAGCATCGACTTCGACCTGGTGCGTGACCTGCTGAAGGCCACAGCGGCTTCCCCGGGCGAGATCTGCTGACAGGGCAAAGCCGTCGCCTACCGCGGAATTCGCCACCGAGGCGTCAGGCAGGCCCCCCGACGGGAAGGTTCCGTGCCCGCCGCGTGGGGCTCGGGTCAGCGGCGGTTCCGTGTGCGGGAACCTGCTTGTCCCCGGCCGCGGGGAGTTCGTGACGGATGAGGCTCCGGGCGGTCGACGGTCGGAAGCGGGCACGGTCCGGCGGCGCCCCGCTCCACCGCGCAGGCGCTGCGCCCGCCGGGCGGTGCTGCGCACACGGCGCAGGCGCTACATCCGTCGGGCGCGTCTGCGTCCGTCGGTCGGTGCCCCGTCCGTCCGCCGGACGGTGCCCCCACCCATCGGCCGATGCCCCGTCCATGGGGCGATGAGTGACGAAAGCGACGTCGGAAAGCTTCAGTTCAGGCTCTTGCGCACCCCCGGCCAAGGCATCCGGGAGAATGGGCGCGTGCGTTACCAGATTCTCGGCCCCGCCCGTGCCTTCCGCGAGGACGGAACCCCCGTCGCCGTCGGCGGGGCCCGGCTGCGCGCGCTGCTCACCGCCCTCGCCCTGCGGCCGGGACACAGCATCCCGGTGCCGGCCCTCGTGGACGCCGTGTGGGTGGACACGCCCCCCGCCGACGCGGCCGGTGCCCTTCACGCGCTCGTGGGCAGGCTGCGAAGGGCGCTGCGTGCCGCTCCGGCCGACATCGACGCCCACCGTTTCGAGCAGTTGGCCCGTGAAGGCACCCGCACCCTGGCCGCGAACGATCCGGCGGCCGCCCTCGCCCTCCTCGATGAAGCCCTCGGACTGTGGCCGGGCGGGCCCGCCCTCGCCGATCTGCCCGAGCACAGCGCCGACGCCGGGCGGCTCGGCACCCGGCTGCTCGCCGCCCGTCGGGAGCGGCTCGGTGCGCTGCTGGCGCTCGGGCGTGCCGAGGAGGCGTCGCCCGAGCTGATGGCTCTGTGCGACGAACACCCGCTGGACGAACCCCTTCAGGCGCTGCGGCTGCGGGCGCTGCGGGCCACCGGCCGAACGGCTGAGGCACTCGACGCGTACGAGACGCTGCGATGCGACCTGGCCGAACGCCTTGGCGCCGACCCGGGCGAGGAACTGCGTTCTCTGCACGTCGAGTTGCTCACTCCGGCCGGTCAGGAACCGCCTTTCGAGGAGCCCCAGAGGTCCGGCGGGAGGCTCCGGGCGCGCCTGACCAGTTTCGTCGGGCGGCAGGACGACATCGCGTCCATCGGAACCGATCTCGCGCGGGCACGGCTGGTCACCCTGCTCGGCCCCGGCGGGGCTGGCAAGACCCGGCTGTCCATGGAGGCAGCGGAGGCGGCCGATGCCGAGCGGCGCTGGCCGGACGGAGTGTGGCTCGTCGAACTCGCTCCCGTAGCCGACCCGTCCACCCTGCCCGAGGTCGTACTCACCGCTCTCGGCGCCCGTCAGACGATGCTGCCCGGCGCGAAGACCGAGGAACTGCGCGCCGTCGACCGCGGCAGCGGGGACGCACCGCTGGTCCGGCTGACCGAGCACTGCGGCGGACGGAGAATGCTGCTGCTGCTCGACAACTGCGAGCACGTCGTGGACGCGGCGGCCCTGCTCACCGAGGAGATACTGGCCCGGTGCCCAGGGGTGACCGTCCTGGCCACCAGCCGTGAGCCCCTGGGGGTGCCGGGGGAAGTGCTGCGCCCGGTCGAGCCGTTGCCCGGCCCGATGGCCCTGCGGCTGCTCACCGAACGCGGTAAGGCCGCACGTCCCGACTTCCGGCCCGAGGACGATCCTGAGGCCGCCGCCGAGATCTGCCGCCGGTTGGACGGACTGCCCCTCGCCATCGAGCTGGCCGCCGCACGGCTGCGGATACTCACGCCCCGGCAGATCGCGGACAGGCTCGACGACCGCTTCCTGCTCCTGACCGGCGGGGCCAGGACCGTACTGCCTCGGCAGCAGACCCTGCGCGCGGTCGTCGACTGGTCCTGGGACCTGCTCGGTGCCGAGGAACGTGCGGCCCTGAGCGCACTGTCCGTGTTCGCCGGGGACTGCGACCTGCCGGCGGTCGAGGCGGTCTGCGGGCCTGACGCGCTCGGTCTGCTCAGCTCACTCGTCGACAAGTCGCTGGTCGTGGCGACAGCGCCGGCGTCGTCCGGGACCGGCATGCGCTACCGGCTGCTGGAGACGATCGGCGAATACGGCGCCGAGCGTCTGGACGAGTCGGGGAGACGGGCCGAGGTGGAGCGCCGCCACCTCGGCCACTTCCGGGAACTGGCCCGCCGTACCGACCCGCTGCTGCGCGGGCACGGACAGCGGGCGGCGATCGCGGTCTTCCAGAACGAGTACGAGAATCTGCGGGCCGCACTGCGCAGGGCGGTGGCGGCCGAGGACGAGCACGAGGCGCTGTGCCTGGTCCACGCCCTCGCCTGGTACTGGCAGATCCGTGATCTGCGCGCCGACGCAAGGCACTGGTCCGCGGCCGTCGCCGCGCTCGGACCCGACCCGTTCGCCGCCCCGGCGGCGCCCGCCGTGCCGCTTCACGAGCGGTGCAACGACGCCCCACCGCCCATGGGTCCGGATGTGCTCATCGAGGCTCGACGCGGTGTCCGGCTCATCCATCTCGCCTCCATGAGCCATGAGCTCGACAAGTGGACGATGCCCGAGGAGGTGGAGTACTGCGGCCGGATCGTCGAGGTCTACTCGCCGGGTGTGCCACAGACCTGCCGCACTCCAGGAGTCCTGTGGATCCACGCGGTCATGCTGACGGGCGATCCGGGCCGCCTGTTCCGGCTCGTCGACCAGGCCGTCGGATCCTGCCGCCCGGTCCTGCCGCTCGCTGGGTGACGACTGGGATCTGGCCTCAGCCCTCCAACTGCGGGCGAACATGCTGGCCAACCGGGGCGACAAGGCCGCCGAGGCGGCCCGGGACGCCGATGAGAGCCTGGCGCTGTTCACCCGGCTCGGTGATTCCTGGGGTGCGGCGGAGGCCCTGTCCGTCCGGGGCGAATCCTATGAGCGCATCGGTGACGACGTCCGCGCGGCGAAGGACTTCCGCGCCGCGGTTCGTCATGCGCAGCAACTGGGCGCGCTCTCCCAGGCCGCCGTGCTGAAGACCCGTCTGGCGGGCGTCATGACGGAGCCGGGACAGGACGCGGAGGCCGAAGCACTGCTCCGTGAGGTCCTCGCCGAGGCCGATCGGCACAGTCACATGGTCGAGCCCGCCGCGCGGATGACGTTGGCCGTCCGGCTGAACCGCACCGGTCGGACCGAGGAGGCGCGTGCCGAACTGGAGCGGCTGCTCGGCACGTTCAGGTACTCCAGCCTCGCGATGTTCGAGGGACTCGTGCACGGGCTGCTGGCCTGGACAGCCAATCTCGACGGTCGTTACGCAGACGCGCTCGACCGGGCACGGGAAGCACTGGACCGGGCACGGGACCCGCTGGGCGCGTTGGTCGCGCCGCAGATGCCTGCGGTCCACCTGATGACCATGGCCCGGGCGCTGGCCGGGCTGGGAGGAACGGACCGGGTCGCGAACGCAGCCCGCCTGCTGGGGGCGGCCGACGCCCTGCTGCCGCCCGGCTACTCCCCCGCCGCGCAGGAGCGCACCTCGCACGCGAACGCCGAGGCAGCTGTCCGGGCCGGCCTGGCGGACGCCGCCTACTGGACGCTGTACGCCGAAGGGGGCTGCCTCACGGTGGATGAGGCAGCCTCCCTGGCAGCTGTCTGACCGCCCCGCCGGTGCGGGGCGGGGCTCACGTCTTGCTGCGGAACTTGGCGACGGCGAGCGGTGCGGTGAGCAGGGTGATCGCGGCTGCCCAGGCCAGGGTCACGACCGCGGAGTGGGCGACCGGCCCACCGCTGATCAGGCCGCGCGCCGCGTCCGCGAGGTTGGACAGCGGGTTGAAGTCCGTGAATGCCTGCAGCCATCCCGGCATCGAGGACGGCGGGGCGAAGATGGAGGACCCGAACTGCAGAGGCATCAGCACCAGCAGCCCCATGCCCTGCACGGTCTGGTTGTTCTTCATCGTGAGCCCCAGCAGGATGAAGACCCACATCAACGAGGAGCCGAACACCGCGGACAGTCCCACGGACGCGAGCAGTCCGAACACCGAGGTCTTGATCTCCAGCCCGAGTGCGAAGCCCACGCCCAGCAGGACGACGATGGCGACCATCATCCGGCCCAACTCGACCACGATCTTCGCGATCAGCACCGAGGACCGGGCGATCGGCATCGTCCGGAACCGGTCCATGACCCCCTTCTGGAAGTCGTCGTTGACGCCGCTGCCCACAGCCATGGCGATGTTCATGCCCAGCATCGCCATGAGGCCCGGCACGACGTAGTTGACGTACGCGTCGCTGTCGCCTCCCAGCGCCTTGCCCACCGAGCCGCCGAAGACGAAGACGAACAGCAGGGTGAAGACGACCGGCATCAGTACGACGTCGAACATCGACTCGGGGTCCTGCTTGATCTGCATGACGTTGCGCCGGGTGAGGGCGCCGATGTGCCGGAGGTTGGACCGCAGGCCGATCCGCTTCCGGCCACCGGTGCCCTGCTTCGGAGGAGAGGACGGAGCGGTGGACGAAGAACGGGAAAGCGTCGCAGTGCTCATGCCGCGACCTCCTCGGGAACGGTGTCGGACGCCCGGTCCGCGGACTCGTCGGAGAGGGCGGAGGTGGACTTCTGTCCGGTGATCGCCAGGAACACCTCGTCCAGGCTCGGAAGGTGGGTGCTGATGTGCGCGATGCCGAAGCCGCGCGCGCCCAGCAGTGTGATCACCGCCGTCAGGTGCTCGTCGTGGAGGATCGGGACGTACAGCAGGCCTTCTTCCGGAGCGGTGTGCGCTCCGGCGATCGTGTCGAGGCCGGACTCGTTGACCGCCCGCTGCATGGCGGAGAGTTGTGCCGGTTCGGAGGGGCGGATCCTGAGCGTCCGGCCGCCGACCTTCGCCTTCAGCTCGTCCACCCCGCCGTTGGCGACGACCTTGCCCTGGTCGATGACGGCCAGCTCGCCGGCGAGTTGCTCGGCCTCCTCCATGTACTGGGTGGTGAGCAGGACGGTGACGCCCTCCCCCACCATCCGCTGGACCTCCGCCCAGACCTCGTTGCGCGTGCGGGGGTCGAGGCCGGTGGTCGGCTCGTCCAGGTAGAGGACCGCCGGCTGCCCGATCATGGACGCCGCGAGGTCCAGCCGTCGCCGCATGCCGCCGGAGTACTGGTTGGCGGGCCGCTTGGCCGCTTCTGTCAGGGAGAACCGTTCCAGCATCTCGTCCGAGCGACGCCGGGCGTCCTTGCGGGAGAGGTCCAGCAGCCGCCCGATCATGTAGAGGTTCTCCCAGCCGGACAGCTTCTCGTCGACCGAGGCGTACTGGCCGGTCAGGCCGATGATGCGGCGCAGCCCGCCGGGGTCGTTCACCGCGTCGCACCCGGCGACCACAGCGGTGCCCGCGTCGGGCCGCTCGAGGGTGGACAGACAGCGGACCAGCGTCGTCTTGCCGGCACCGTTGGGGCCCAGCACTCCGAGGACGGTGCCTTCGGGAACATCGAGGTCGACGCCGTCCAGTGCCTTGGTCCCGCCGTAGTGCTTGACCATTCCCCGCACCCGGATGGCGGGCGGGGAGGCCTCGGGGCTCGTGTCGAGTTGCGTCATGCCGTCATGAGACCAAGCTCGTCCGACATACGTCCGACATGAATCCGACAGGCGG
>NZ_KL585421.1:15524-16147 GCF_000721935.1 Streptomyces sp. NRRL WC-3549 | reverse complement strand
CAGGCGGCCGGCCCACCCCGCCGGCGCCGTCACCCGGGCGGTCGCCGCTCCACGGCCTCCGGCTACCGGTGTCAGCGGTCCGGTGACTCCACCTCGTCACCGGCGGCTCACGGCGCCGGCGGCTCATCGAGCCGGAAGAAGGTTCGGTAGAGGTCGAGTTGGTGGTCGAGCATGTGGGCACCGTGAAGGATGGGATGGCCGAGCGCGGCAGCGGCCTTCAGCAGGGCGGTCTCCCTCGGCTTCATGATCACGTCCGCCACGACGCACCGCGGGGCCAGGGCCCGCAGGGGGAACGGCTGCGGATCGTCGGGGCGCATGCCCAGCGGGGTGGCGTTGACCACGATGTCCGCGTCATCGAGAGCCGGTGCCGCCTCGCCCCTGGCGCGGCCGGGCCAGTGTTCCTCCAGGCGTGCGACGAGGGCGGCGAGCTTGGCCGTGTCCGGGTCACAGAGCGTCAGTTGTGCGCAGCCCGCCGCCAGCAGAGCTGCCGCTATGGCGCTGCCGGCACCCCCGGCGCCCATCAGGACGATCCGCCTGCCCTCGGGAAGGTGTCCGGCTCCGGTCAGTCCACGGACGAATCCGGTGCCGTCGAAGTTCTCCCCCGTCCAGCGGCCGTCCGGCTC
>NZ_KL585421.1:8249-15287 GCF_000721935.1 Streptomyces sp. NRRL WC-3549 | reverse complement strand
CCTCGTCCGCGAGGCGCAGGGCCGCGGCCTTGTGCGGGATGGTGACGAGGATGCCGTCCAGGTTCTTCATCCGTATGAGCCCCTGGAAGACCTGGGCGAAGTCGTCCGGTTCCACGTGCACGGGAATCAGCACCGCGTCGGTGCCGAGGCGGGCGAAGAGAGGGTTCAGGAGCGACGGTGCCCGGACCTGTGCGACGGGGTCCCCGAGAACGGCGTAGAGGCGGGTGCTTCCTGAGATGCGCGTCGGGGCGGAGACAGCGGAGGGTACGGGTTCCATTTCTTGCCTTCTGTGAGGAGTCTGTCTGTGGATGGTCCACCCCTAGCCGGAGGGATAGGGGTTGTGCGCCATCGCCGGCGGCGGGAAGGGTGATGGAGGCATTCGGCCGGGCGGGATCCCGCTCAGGCCCGTGACTCGAAAGGATGTCAGGTGACCGCGCATCTCACCGACCCCAGCCTGTGGATCCGGCGGTTCCACCCCTCCGAGGACGCCAGGGCCAGGCTCGTGTGCCTCCCGCATGCCGGAGGGTCCGCGCCGTTCTACTTCCCTGTTTCCAAGGCGCTCGCGCCCGAGGTCGATGTGCTTTCCGTGCAGTACCCGGGGAGGCAGGACCGGCGCGCGGAGTCGTGCATCGAGAATCTGCCGGACCTGGCCGAAGCGGTGGCCGATCAGGTACTCGCGTGGGCGGACCGGCCGCTGGCGCTGTTCGGGCACAGCATGGGAGCCACACTCGGCTTCGAGGTCGCACTGCGGCTGGAGCAGAAGGGTGTGATCCCGCTCGTGCTGTTCGCGTCCGGACGGCGGGCTCCCTGCCGGCACCGGGAGGAGTCCGTTCATCTGCGTGATGACGACGGCATGATCGAGGAGCTGCGCTCGCTCAACGGCACCGGCGCCCAGGTGTTCGGTGACGAGGAGCTGATGCGTATGGTGCTTCCCGCCATCCGCAGCGACTACAAGGCGGCGGAGACCTACCGCTACACCGACGGCCCGCGCCTCGCGGCCCCCGTTCACGCGCACACGGGCACCGATGACCCCAAGGCGAGCGTCGACGAGGTCGGGTCGTGGGCCGAACACACGGAGGGTGAGTTCGAGCTGCACACCTACTCCGGGGGTCACTTCTACCTCAACGACCATGCGCCGCAGGTGATCGCTTCGGTTTCCCGGACGATCGCGTCGCTGCTGCCCTGAGATCCCGGCCGGGACGGGCGTAGCCACGCCCCGGGCGCGTACGGGTGCTTCCTCGCCGTCGGGGCCGACGGCGAGGAAGCACGGCGATCGGGGACCGTGCCCCGCACGTCTCGCACGCGCCACCGTGTGCGGCACGGTTCGGGGCAGTGTGATGGGCCGGTCCCGGGGAAGGACGCCGCCACCGGCCCACCGCAGTCGCTACTCCGCGAACTTCGTCGCCCCGGTCCAGGTGAAGACGCGGAGGGGGACACCTTCGTGCACTTCGCTCTCCGCCGTGGGCTCGAAGTGCTCGTACCGGTTGCCACGGGGCAGCTTCAGCTTCTCGTCCAGCTGCTCGACATAGCAGATGCGCTGCTCTTCGGACAGGTAGGTGGAAGGCCCACCCCGGAGAATGACATTGGGCTCGACGATACTCATGCGCTATTTACTCCTCGGCTGCTGTCAAGGTTTCGGTCAGGGTTTCTGTCAAGGGATCCCCCCACGGCCGGCACAGCGATTGCTGTGACCACAAGACCGTTCCCGACTGTCCAGCGGCCGGTGAATCCCCTGGGGGCATTATGAATACCGCGGACACCTTGCGGAAGGATCCGTGCGGAAAACGTTCCGCCCACCGGGTCTATCTCGATGACAGCGTCATCGAACTCGAGCGGCCGGTGGGTGAGCGGAAACCAAGTCTTATAGACACTTTCCTTGGCGCTGAAAAGCATTCTGTCCCAGTGCACACCGGGGTGGCCGAGGAGGAGTTCCTCCGTCCTGACCTCTTCCTCGGGGAGCGCCACGGCCTCGAGGACGCCGTCCGGTAGCGGCTGGTCGGGCTCCGCATCGATTCCGACCGACGCGACCTGGGCAGCCCGGGCAACCGCCGCTGCCCGGTAGCCGCGGCAGTGGGTGATACTCCCCCGCACCCCGCCGGGCCAGAGGGGTTCCCCCCTTTTCCCCGAGAGGATGGGCCGGTCCGAGGGGAACCCCAGGGACCCGAGGGCCGTGCGGGCACAATGGCGTCCCGTGGTGAATTCCCGGCGCCGCGATTCCACGGAATCGCGGACCAGTGCCTCCTCCTCGGCAAGAAGGGTAACCTCCGGGGGGTCCTCGAAGACTTCGTGCGAAGCGACTTCCGCCGCGAGCAACTGCTCAATCATCGCCTTCACCGATTCCAGGCCGGTGGCCATCCGACAACCACAGGGAAGGATTTTGTGAAGCGTATTTCTCCCCCGTCTGCGACGACACCCCTATGTTCGATCTCTCACCCCTATTTATATACCGGGCCCCCTGCATTCATGCGAACCTGAGCCACCGGTGCGGGGTCGCGGTCCATGCTGCGGCCGTGGCTGCCCGCGTGTGGACGGACTACGAGGAGCGAGGACATGCCCCAGGAATACCGGCGGATCGAGGTGCCTCTCGGTGCACGGTCGTACTCCGTTCGGATCGGCCCCGGTGTGCGTCACACACTGCCCGAGGTGGTGGCCGAGCTGGGTGCGGCGCGGGTCGTGGTCGTGTCCGCGCGGCCCCGGGCCTGGGTTCCGGATCCGGGTGTGCCGGCGCTGGTGCTGGAAGCCAGGGACGGCGAGGACGACAAGACCCTGGCGACGGTGGAGGAACTCTGCCGCCGGTTCGCCGAGTTCGGCCTGACCAGGACGGACGCGGTGATCTCCTGCGGAGGCGGTACGACCACCGATTCGGTCGGCCTGGCGGCGGCGCTCTACCACCGTGGTGTCCCCGTGATCCATCTGCCCACATCGCTGCTGGCCCAGGTGGACGCGAGCGTCGGCGGGAAGACCGCCGTGAATCTCCCGCAGGGGAAGAACCTTGTCGGGGCGTACTGGCAGCCGAAGGCCGTGCTGTGCGACACCGACTACCTGGAAACCCTGCCGCGCCGGGAGTGGCTGAACGGCTACGGCGAGATCGCCAGGTGCCACTTCATCGGAGCGGGTGACCTGCGCGGCCTGTCGACGCACGAGCAGATCGCCGCGAGCGTCGCGCTGAAGGCATCCGTCGTCGCCGCCGACGAGCGGGATTCCGGAATGCGGCACATCCTCAACTACGGTCACACGCTGGGTCATGCCCTGGAACGGGCGACCGGCTACGCCGTCCGGCACGGCGAGGGTGTCGCCATCGGCACCGTGTTCGCCGGACTGCTGGCCGGAGCCCTGGGCCGTATCGACGAGGCGCGGGTCGCGGAACACCGCACGGTGGTGGCGAGTTACTCGCTGCCCACCGAGCTGCCGCCCGGGCCGGCCCCGGACGACCTGATCGCTCTGATGAGGCTGGACAAGAAGGCCACCGCCGGCCTGTCGTTCGTCCTTGACGGACCACGGGGGCCGGAGCTGGTGCACGACGTCCCGGAGCACACAGTCGCCCGGACACTCACCGCCATGGGAACCGCCCCTCTGGACGAGCACACATCTGCCGCCGATATGAAAGGTGCGTCATGAGCACACTGCTGCTTCTCAACGGTCCCAACCTGGGCACCCTCGGACGACGTGAACCGGAGGTCTACGGGAAGGCGACCCTGGCCGACATCGAGCGCTCCGTGGCCGGGGAGGTGCGGGCGCGGGGCTGGGACGTGGTCTCGGTCCAGCGTGAGTCCGAGGGCGAACTGATCCACGCGATCCAGGACAACTACGACTCGGTCGGCGCGATCGTCAACCCGGGTGCGCTGATGATCGCGGGCTGGAGTCTGCGGGACGCCCTGGCCAGCTACCCCCGGCCGTGGATAGAGGTGCACCTCTCGAACGTCTGGGCGCGTGAGCAGTTCCGGCACGAGTCGGTCATAGCACCGCTGGCCTCAGGGATCGTCGTCGGCATGGGTGCGCTCGGCTACCAGCTGGCGGCGCGCGCCCTGCTGACGCTGACGCAGGAGTGAGTGACCCGTCCGGGCCCGGAGGCCGGCGGCCCCCTTGCAGGACCGCGAAATACATAGCGAGGGGCCGGTGCCTCTCGCACGCCCGGACGGGGGTACGGGGCCCGCGGTCACTGTTCGGCGGGCCGGCCGAGACGGGCTGAAAGGCGCTTGGCGTACGCCTTGCTGAACTGCACGATCGCGATGAGCAGCACCGTGAGCAGGCCGGCGCCCAGGAGCGGAACGCTGTCGACGGGCAGGGTGTACGCCATGACCACACGGGCCACCGCGTCGGTCATGAAAGCCAGTCCCCAGGCGACGGTCAGTACCCGCATGGCCCGCCGGAACTCGGGCACATCGTCCCAGTCCTTGCGCCAGGCAGCGGCGGTGGCCTCGGGGAGCAGCGGCATGGTCGCCTGGTAGATGAACGGCCGTGAGGCCAGCAGCGTGCCGAGCATCCAGAGCCCGACCAGGGCTGTCAGATAGCTCTCCCTGGCCAGGACGAGCCGGGGGTCTCCGGTCAGCAGCGACACGAGCGTGGCGCTGAGCATGATGCTCAGGGAGAACAGGGTGGGCCGCTCGACCCGATGGTCCTTGATCGCCCTGTAGACCAGCCGCACCAGGGGAAGGGCGCTGCTGAGTACGAGTGCGAGCCACTGGTTCACACCCATCAGGCGGAGGCCGTAGAAGAGAAGGAGCGGCAGTGCGACGTCCAGGGCCGCCGCCTCGATGAGGACGGTGCGGGGGTTGCGCCCTGCACGTTCCGGCTGCTTGTCTTCTCCCGGAGGCGTGACGGGTTCCGCTTCCAGCCCTTCCTGAACCTGCGGTGCCGGCTTCATGACGGCCTCCTTTCCTTGCTGCTCTGCTTCCGATCCTGCTGTTGCGTTCATCGATGACGCTACGCACCGACGGAGGCCCGCGGAATGCAGTAGGAAGCACAGTCGGGGTGCAGAAAACTGCACCTGCCCGCAGACGTGCGCGCATGTCAGACTGTTGATCACACGAGCTGCCGGGAGGTGCGATGAGCAACGGAACACGGCCTCGGGGCACTTCGTGGCGGCGCGCTCTGTGCCTCGCCCCCGCCCGTGGGGTGGCGCTGGCCGTGCTCGGCGCGGCCGGTGTGCTGCTTGTCGTACCTATGGTCGTGGCCCTGGTGTCCGGTGCGGTGCGGACGCTGCTCCAGCTGCGTCGGCTGCCCCGACTGCGACGCCGGCTGGCGGCCTCCTGGTCGCAGGTGGAGATCCCCGAACCGTACGTTCCCCATTCCTCAAAGGCCCGTGCCAGGGAAGGCGGGCTGTACCGGTACGGCAGGCGCTTGTACGCCTCCGGCAGTACCGCCGGGCGCAAGCGCGCTGCCCGGAAGATCACCCGGGATCCGGCGACCGCACGCGATCTGCTGTGGCTGCTGCTTGACCCGTTGGTCGGAGCCCCGGTGGCCGTGCTGCCCGCCGCTCTGATCGGTGCCGGTCTGGCCGGGCTCACCGCGCCCCTGTGGCACCGCGGGCCCGGCTCGGCGGGTGCGGCGGTGCTCGCCCTGGCCTCGGTGTCGGCCGGTCTCGCGGTGGGGCCGTCGTCGATCCGGCTGCACGGTCACTGGACGAGGCTGCTCCTGGGCGGTGGAGGCATGCCCGTGGCAGGCGGCGGGACCCGCTGGTGGGTGCGGGTATGGCGGCGGGTCCAGACGGTGGGAGCGGCGTGCCTGCTGTGCGCGCTCGCGGTGTGCGGGCTCGTACTCGCTCTGCTCCAGCTGATCGCTGCGGTGTTCTCCCTGGTCTTCGGGCTCGTGCCCGTTCTCGCCCAGGTGGTTCTGGCGAGCCGGAAGTTGGTGAACCTGTGGCGGGACCTCTTGCGCCACGGGGGCCTGGCGGACATCGCGGAGCCGTACCGGCAACAGCCTGCGGTACCCGTCCAGGGCGCCGACGGGCATTACGCGTACGGCCGTACGCTGCACCCCGGCCCCCTGCTGCCGACATGGCTGGCCACTCGCCGGTGGGTCCTCACCGACCCGGCGACGTGGCGCGACCTCCTGTGGCTCCTGACGAATCCGGTCGTGGCGGCGGCCCTGTTGCTCGCGCCGATGGCGTCGGTCCCCGCCATGGGGCTGTGGTGGCCCGGCCCGGCCGGCGTCACGGCAGCCGCGCTCGCGGCGGGAGCCGTCCTCTGGGGCACGCCGTACACGCTGCGGGCCCAGGCGCGGTGGTGCGCGCTGTTACTGGCGCCCACAGAACGGTCCGTGCTCGCCCGGCGTGTGCAGCAGCTGACCACGACGCGGGCGGAGGCCACGGGTGTCCAGGCGGCGGAGCTGCTGAGGATCGAACGCGATCTGCACGACGGAGCCCAGACCCGTCTGGTCGCCATCGGCATGAGTCTGCGCGCGATCGAGCACCGCCTCGGCAGTGAACAGCCCGAGCTCCGGGCGATGGCGGCGGAGGCGCGGGAGAACTCCTCCGCCGCCCTCCGCGAGCTGCGCAGTCTGGTACGTGGCGTGCATCCGCCGGTCCTGGCCGAGCGAGGGCTCGTCGACGCCGTGCGCACGCTGGCACTCGCGCACCCGCTGACGGTGGAGGTGACCGCCGACCTCCAGGGCCGGGCACAGGCGCCGGTGGCCGCATGTGCGTACTTCTCGGTGAGCGAGGCACTCACCAACAGTGCGAAACACTCCGGCGCCCGGCGCGTCCTGATCGACCTCCGCCACCGGGCGGGGGCACTGCGGATCACGGTGACCGACGACGGATGCGGCGGCGCCGATCCTGCCCTCGGCAGCGGGATCCGTGGTATTCAGCGGCGACTGGCCGCTTTCGACGGTCTGCTCGACGTGGCCTCGCCTCGCGGCGGCCCGACCACTTTGACGATGGAGCTCCCGTGCGTGTTGTCCTCGGCGAGGACCAGTACCTCCTCAGGAAAGGACTGACCCATCTGCTGGAGGACCACGGCTTCGAACTGGCCGCCGTGGTCGACACCGGCCCCGACCTGCTCAGCGCCCTCCTCCAGCACCGGCCGGACGTGGCCCTGG
>NZ_KL585421.1:2284-8007 GCF_000721935.1 Streptomyces sp. NRRL WC-3549 | reverse complement strand
CGGCTGCCGCCGACCTTCACGGACGAGGGGCTCCAGGCCGCGCTGACCGCCCGCAGGGCGGTTCCCGGGCTCCCTGTGCTGGTGCTGTCCCAGCACGTGGAGCAGCTGTACGCAAGGGAGTTGCTGGCGGACGGCCGTGGCGGTATCGGCTATCTCCTCAAGGACCGTGTCTTCGACGACGACACGTTCATCGACTCGGTGCGCCGCGTTGCTTCCGGTGGCACGGCCATGGACCCTGAGGTAGTCAGTCAGTTGTTCCAGTCCATGGGCCCGGTACAGGCACAGCCCCTCTCGGCGCTGACGGCGCGTGAGAGGGAGGTGCTGGCGCTCATGGCGGAGGGCAGGTCGAACGCGGCCATCTCGGAGCGGATGTCGCTCAGTGACAGTGCCGTGAGCAAGCACGCGGCCAGCATCTTCGCCAAGCTGGACCTGGTGCAGTCCACCAGTGACAACAGGCGAGTGCTGGCCGTGATCGCGTACCTCAACAGCTCACGTACGTAGGGGAAGTGGGGAGAGAAGCGAACAGGGCCGTGGGGAGAGGGATGAACAGGAAGTGGGGAAGGAGGTGAACGGGGAAGCGCGGTGCCGGGAATCAGCAGGCCGGGCTGGCGACGTGGAACTCGAGCTCGACCGGCAGGTCCGTCCTGCGCTTGACCCGCAACTTCCGGAAGACCTTGGTGAGGTGCTGCTCCACCGTGCTGACGGTGATGTGCAGCTTGCTGGATATCTCACGGTTCGTGTAGCCGAGCGAGGCGAGCGCAGCGACACGGCGCTCGGAGAGCGTCAGCACGTCCGCGGCCGACGTGGCCTCTTCCACCGGCCGGGACCAGGATTCCGTCTGCCCGGGGTGCAGCATCACCGGCTCTTCAGGACAGGCGAGCGCGGGATCCTGCTTCCGCCGCATCCCGCCCTCCTTGGCCAGCCGCCCCGCACGGCGCGAGATCATCTGCGCCTTGCCGAACTCCCCCATGCCCTCGTGTGCGCAACTGAGGTCGAAGAGCGCCTGCGTGAGGGTGAGCCGGTCACCGCTCGCCTGAAGGATCTCCACGGACTCCTTCAGGAGGCTCAGGCGCCCACGGTGGCTTGCCGTACCCGCCAGGACGCGCAGCGACGCGCCGTACGTACGCGAGGCACGGGAACCGATGTGCGTCATCTGCTCCTTGGTGAGCGCGCGCGCCTGCTCGTGATCGCCGAGTCGGAGGAGGACCTGGGCAGCGTCCGTCCGCCACGGTACGAACGTCGGGGAGTCGAGCTGCCACAGCGTCATGAGCTCACCGCAGTAGCTGAAGTCCGCGAGCGCGGCCTGCAGCCGGTCGGTCGCAAGGTAGTAGTGGCCCCGGGCACGCAGATACATCAGTCCGTACCGGGTCTGGAACATGGCGGCGGGGACCGCCTCCCGCAGGTATCTGCGGGCGCTCTCGAAGTCCCCTCGCGCCGTGACGGCCTGGAGAAGGGTGCCCAGTGTGGCTCCTACGCCCACACCCCAGCCGCCCACACCGATCATCGTCAGCGCCTTGACCGCGTACCGCTCGGCCTGCACCAGATCGCCCTCCCGCAGGGCGATCTCCGCCCGCAGCCCGGACAGGGCCGCTTGCCACGTCACCACACCACGGGTGGCGGCTTCGGCGAGCAGCGCGTCACACCAGCGCTCCGCCAGGACCGGCTGCTCCGCGTAGATGAGCGTCTGGAGGGCCCAGCAGACGGATTCGACCATCTCGTCGTTCAACTGGCTGCTTTGCAGGATCCGTTCGGCCACCCTGATGCACCGCTCGTCCGCGCCGGCGGTCTCCGCGAGGACCGAGCTGAGCACGGCCGAGGCCTGCGCCTGCTGGCCCGGCGGCGTGGTCGCGTTGTCGAAGAAGTGGTTGCTCTCGCCGGATCCGTGCGGGATGAACTGCGGATAGGCGTGTCTGAGCAGGTTGTGCACACCCGTCAGTACGGCGCTCGGCGCTTCGTTCGCGGAGGGTCTGAGGCAGGACAGGTGCTTGATGAGTTCCGTGGCCTCCTGGACGCGCCCGTGCCACATGAGCACCCGCAGCAGGTAGGCCGTCTGCTCGACGTCGAGGTGGCCTTCTCGCTGCGCCTCGAAGAGCGGTGTCAGGTGGCGGACGGCACCTTCCGGGTCACTGCGCCACTTGATCTGGACGAGCAGCATCCGCAACAGGGCACGCTGCCGTTCGCCGGTGCACACGGAGAGCGCGAACTCGATGTAACGGATCGCCGGTTCCTCGTCATCGGCGGCCAGCGACTCCTCCGCCGCCCGTTGCAGTACCGCGATGGCCCAGTCCGCGCTCACGTGCTTCGCCGCCACGAGGTGGTCCGCGACATCCGTGACGCTGCCGCCGCAGTCGCTCAGCAGCTGCGCGGCACGCGTGTGCAGTTCCGCCAGCATCTGCGGGGCCAGGTCGTCATAGACGGCCGCACGTGTCAGCCGGTGCCGGAACCGGCCGTCCTGGATTATTCCCAGCGTCTGCAGTGACTGCAGAGGCCGACGCAGCGCGTCGGGTCCCCGGCCGAGGAACTCCGCGATCCGGTGCGTCGAGCCGGTGGCGTCGAGTACGGCCAGTCCCCTGGCGGCCTCGAGTTCGTCCGGTCCGCTGCGGCGCAGGCAGGTGAGGACGGCCTGCCGGAAACTCTCACCGAGAGAGGAGCAGTCCGCCCGGCCGGGCAGTCCCCCGGACTCGGCGTGGTCCTCGATGAGGGCCCTCACCAGAAGCCGGTTGCCGCCGGTCATCCGGTGGGCCTCCTGCGCGTGCCGCGCCACGTCCTGGCCGAGGTGCTGTGAGCACATCTCGCTGACGCCGTCCGCCGTCAGGGGTGCCAGCCGGACCCTGTGGAACTGTGTCTGGCGGACCAGCTCGATGCGGAAGGCGGGGTGCACCGACCAGTCCCCCGACGATTCTGCGAGTACGAGCAGGATGCGGGAGGACCGCAACCGGTTGACCAGGCGCATCACACAGTCCATCGATGGCTCGTCCGCGTGGTGCACATCGTCCACCACGACGACCAGTGGCGCCTGTTCGGAGAGATCGAGCAGCGTGGCCGCCGCCGTGCGGGAGACATCCGACGCGACGCCCGAGGCCATGAGCTCGGCGACCGGTTCCGCGGGCGCCGGCAGGCAGTCGAGCAACTGACGCAGCACGGCGAACGGTACCGTCCGGTCGGTTCTCGTCGCGGTCGCGTTCAGGAGCAGGGCTCCCTGGTCCGTACACAGGTCAGCGAACGAGCGGAGTAGCTCGGTCTTGCCACTTGCCACCGCCCCACTGACAAGTCCTATTTTTCCATGCCCGTTGAAAGTGGCAGTAAGAAGATTTCTGAGCAGTTGGACGTCATGCTCACGTTCAACAAGTGCCACTGGCACCATCATCCCCCATTGTGACCATTTTCGTGACATCTAGGAGCGGTGGCTGCTGCACCAAAGGCTCAAAATCGCGCCTCACTCCGCGACTACCCCGTCCGGTTCGGCCGCCGCTTGACGCCACACCGGCTATAGCCAGGGACTAGAAACAGTCGCTGGAATCCCTCTCCAATTGGAACACTAGCTCCACCCCCCTCCCCCTGCAAACCCCTACTCAAGGTACACAACGTCCCTTTGCGCGGGTTCCGTTTTGCACCCCCACAGGCCGGCGCCCGCCACCTGGCGGTCCGTCAAATCCAAGGCTGGATCCTCAAGTTAGGCTCAAATTCCCACGTCCCGACCACCAAGACCCCCCTCATTCGACCCTCGTCGGACATAGGGGTATGAGCCACACGCCATAGGGGATCGGGCTCCGCATCCGACAGCACCCCCACCCCTGAACGAGTAGGGTCCGTTGCAGGATCCGTACGGAAGTCCGACGACCCCTCATGGTGCAGACCACGTCACGAGGCTGGAAGTCGGGCATTGGCGGCACCTGGCGGCGGGCGGCACACCGGCCCGCCTTGATGGCGATTTCCGTCCGCTCGGCCC
Source organism: Streptomyces sp. NRRL WC-3549 (assembly GCF_000721935.1). Taxonomy (GTDB): domain Bacteria; phylum Actinomycetota; class Actinomycetes; order Streptomycetales; family Streptomycetaceae; genus Streptomyces. The sequence goes on along the minus strand of NZ_KL585421.1, from coordinate 4,058 downwards.
GGACGCGGGGACACCCGCCGGTCGCGCGGCCGGAACACGACGGACACCTCGGGCGCGGTGACGCCGGTCGGCGGTGTTCCGCGGCCGGGGGTCCGCAGCCGCCACCGCGCGCCCGTTCCGTCAGACCGGGTCGAGGCAGGGTGCGATGACGGAGAGGCCGAGGCGGGAGGCCTGGCAGGGGTTCTGACGGCGCGCCACCGCGCTCACGACACGGCCCCGCGGGCCCGCCGGCCGGCCGTGCCACCGGCACCACTGCGCCGGGACGACCGGCGCCATTGGTTGAGCCAATGAAAGTACGCGGGAATCCCCAGCATGGACGCCTGACGACGACTTTCAGTTCCAGAAATCAACTGCGGAGCATCTCCGCCATAAGAAAGGCCAACTCCACAGATTGTTGTTCATTCAACCGAGGGCCGCATTCCGCCCCGAATCCGCCACCCCGCTCCGTGTCGGATTTACCCTGTGCGCCCGTGGTTTCGAAATGTATCCCGCCCGGATGGGTCCCCAGTGCGCGATGTACATCGATGTATCCGCGCACTTCGTCGACGACTGGCGAGAAGGAACACGCGGTGATGCCGGCCGCCGGCTCGTGGGGGCGGCCGTGCATCGGGTCGCAGCTCCACACCACTTGATGGCCGGACGCCGTCACCTTCTCGACGATGGGCGGAAGCACGTCACGGACCCGGTCGCCGCCCATCCGGCTGATCAGCGTGACCCGGCCCGGCCGTACATGCGGATCGAGTCGCCGCACGTACTCCACGGCCTCTTCCGGTGCCGTCGTCGGCCCGATCGTGAGGCATACCGGATTGGCCAGCAGCTCGGCCTGGGCGAGGTGGGCGTCGTCCGGCTGCCGGGCCCGCTCACCGATCCGGAACTGGTGCGCTGAAAGCGCCCACAGCTGCGGCTCGTCCCCGGACTCCTCCCGGGCCATGTAGGGCATCACGTGGCCGGGCAGCGGCTCGTGGCTCGCGAACACCTTCGTGGTCCGCAACAGACGGTCGTCGGCCCCCCAGGCGGCCATGAACCTCAGGCCGCGGTCGATCTCGGCGGAGAGCGCCTCGAATCGGCTGCCCCCCGGGGTGTCGTGCACGAACTCCCGGTTCCAGCCCTGCACCTGACGCACGTCGGCGATGCCGTGCTCGCCGGTCATCGCCCGGATCATGTTCATCGCCACAGCGGCGTCCGCGTGGGCCCTGCCTGCTCCGACGGAGCACGGCCCGGTGTGCCGGGCGGCCAGCCGGGCGATCTTGACGACCGGCACCCTGGCGGCGTGGGTCAGGATCACCGACATCTGCAGCAGCGTGCGGACGAGTCCGCCCACGCGCCGGTCGGTGAACGGCTGCGCGCATGTGCTGCCTTGCAGTACGAAGGCCTCACCTCGGGCGGCCGTGGCCATCAGGGTGCTGAGGTCGTCGACCTCGTCCGGCAGGACAAGCGGGGCCTGAGCGGGCGGCGTGGCCCCCACCTCGCGCGGCCGGATCGGCGGCGTGGCTCCCGGTCCGGGGCCGGGGAGGTCGGACGGCTCATTCGTCATGGTCCCTCGCGGTCTCTGGGCACTGGGGTCTGCACGGTGGCCGTCGTGTCCTCGAACGCCTGACGTACCGCGCCGACGTGCATCGGCCCTTTCGCGGAACCGAGGTGACGGGTGGCGACGGCCCCGCCGGCGGCTGTGGAGATCAGCCGGTTCGGCGTACGAGAACATGCGCGCGCGGCGGCTGCCCGACCCGGGCTTCCGCTATTGCGGGGGGTTGCCGTGCTTGCGGGACGGCAGGTC
>NZ_KL585421.1:1825-2103 GCF_000721935.1 Streptomyces sp. NRRL WC-3549 | reverse complement strand
TGCGGGGGGTTGCCGTGCTTGCGGGACGGCAGGTCGGCGTGCTTGGTGCGGAGCATCGCGAGCGAGGAGATCAGGACCTCGCGCGTCTCGGCCGGGTCGATGACGTCGTCGACCAGCCCGCGCTCCGCGGCGTAGTAGGGGTGCATCAGCTCGGCCTTGTACTCCTTGACCATGCGGGCCCGCATGGCCTCGGGGTCCTCGGCGTCGGCGATCTGGCGGCGGAAGATGACGTTGGCGGCGCCCTCGGCACCCATCACCGCGATCTCGTTGGTCGGCCA
>NZ_KL585421.1:1140-1557 GCF_000721935.1 Streptomyces sp. NRRL WC-3549 | reverse complement strand
GTACGCGCCTCCGTAGGCCTTGCGCAGGATCAGGGAGATCCTCGGCACGGTGGCGTTGCAGTAGGCGTACAGGAGTTTGGCGCCGTGCCGGATGATTCCACCGTGCTCCTGGTCGACGCCGGGCAGGAAGCCGGGTACGTCCAGGAGAGTGATGATCGGGATGTTGAAGGCGTCACACATCTGGACGAACCGCGCGGCCTTCTCGGACGCCTCGATGTCCAGCACACCGGCCAGGGACTGCGGCTGGTTGGCGACGATGCCGACGACCTGGCCGTCGAGCCGGGCCAGCGCGCACACGATGTTGCGGGCCCAGCGCTCGTGGACCTCCAGGAAGTCGCCGTCGTCGACGAGCTCCTCGATGACCTTGTGCATGTCGTACGGCCGGTTGCCGTCGGCCGGGACCAGGTCCAGCAGGAC
>NZ_KL585421.1:691-834 GCF_000721935.1 Streptomyces sp. NRRL WC-3549 | reverse complement strand
TGCACGTCCGCGCCGCCCAGACCGTTCTGCGTGATCTCCTCGCCGGTGACCGCCTTGACGACGTCCGGGCCGGTGATGAACATCTGCGAGGTCTCACGGACCATGAACACGAAGTCGGTCAGCGCCGGGCTGTACGCCGCGCC
>NZ_KL585421.1:0-478 GCF_000721935.1 Streptomyces sp. NRRL WC-3549 | reverse complement strand
GCGCCGGGCTGTACGCCGCGCCGCCCGCACACGGGCCGAGCATCACACTGATCTGCGGGATGACACCGGAAGCACGCGTGTTGCGCTGGAAGATCCCGCCGTACCCGGCGAGCGCCGAGACGCCCTCCTGGATGCGGGCGCCCGCGCCGTCGTTCAGCGAGACCAGCGGGGCACCGGCCGAAATGGCCATGTCCATGATCTTGTGGATCTTCGTGGCGTGCGCCTCGCCCAGCGCGCCCCCGAAGATCCGGAAGTCGTGCGCGTAGACGAAGACGGTACGGCCGTCGACCGTGCCCCAGCCGGTGATGACACCGTCGGTGTACGGCTTCTTGGCCTCCAGGCCGAAACCGGTCGCCCGGTGCCGGCGCAGCTGCTCGACCTCCTTGAACGAACCCGGGTCCAGCAGGAGCTCGATGCGCTCCCGGGCCGTCAGCTTGCCCTTGGCGTGCTGCGCCTCGGTCGCCCGGTCACTCGGTCC
>NZ_KL585420.1:157214-157885 GCF_000721935.1 Streptomyces sp. NRRL WC-3549 | reverse complement strand
TCTTTCAGGACCCTTGGTCCCAGCGTTCAACGCTGGGACCAAGGGTCCTTTTGTTTTTCCGAAGCGCGTCGGATGGCCGACTGCGCGAGAATGTCTGTGGTACCCGATGACAGGAGTCACCCCCATGTCCACCAACTCTTCCGACGACCGTCCGGAGCGCGAGCCGCGTCGCCGGGAAGACGGTGACAGGGGCGGCTTCCGAGGAGGTCGTGACGACCGCTCCTCCGCTCCCCGACGTGACGGCGACCGAGGAGGTTTCCGTCGCGATGACCGCGACCGTGATCGTGGCCCGCGCCGTGACGGCGGCCGTGGTCCCGGCGCCGGCTCCGGTGGCGGCAACTTCCGTCGTGATGACCGTGGGCCGCGTCGGGACGACGACCGTGGTGGTTACCGCGGGGTGGCGGCTTCGAGCGTCGTGACGACCGGCCCCGTGGCCCGCGTCGCGACGACGACCGACCCGGCGGTTTCCGCCGTGACGACAATCGCGGGGACAACCGCGGTGGCGGCAACTTCCGTCGTGATGACCGTGCTCCGCGCCGTGACGACGACCGACCCGGTGGTTTCCGCCGTGACGACAATCGCGGGGACACGCGGGGAGACAACCGGGGCGGCGGTGGTTTCCGCCGTGACGACCGCGCCCCCCGCCGCGACGACGACCGTGGTGGCTACCG
>NZ_KL585420.1:148550-156993 GCF_000721935.1 Streptomyces sp. NRRL WC-3549 | reverse complement strand
CGCGACGACGACCGACCCGGTGGCTTCCGCCGCGACGACAACCGCCGTGACGACAGTCGTCGCGACGACCGGAGCCGTGACCGGGACCGTGGTCCGCGCAGGGACAACGACCGTGGCCCCGACCGTGGCGGTTACCGGGGCCGTGACGACCGTGGCGGTTACCAGGGCCGGGACGACCGTGGCGGCTACCGGGGCCGGGACGACCGCGGTGGCTACCGGGGCCGGGACGACCGTGGTGGGTACCAGGGGCGGGACGAGCGCGACCGCGAGCCGATCAAGCGCCTCCCCATCCCCGACGAGGTCACCGGCGACGAGATCGACAAGGACGTGCGGCAGGAGCTGATGAGCCTGCCGAAGACCCTGGCCGAGGACGTCGCGCGCAACCTCGTCATGGTCGCCCGGATGCTCGACGAGGACCCCGAGCAGGCCTACGCCTACTCGCGCATCGCTCTGCGTCTCGCCTCGCGCGTCGCCGCGGTGCGTGAGGCCGCCGGCTTCGCCGCCTATGCCACACAGCGGTACGCCGAGGCGCTGGCGGAGTTCCGGGCCTCGCGCCGGATGACCGGTTCCGTGGAACTGTGGCCCGTCATGGCCGACTGTGAGCGTGGTCTGGGACGGCCCGAGCGCGCCATGGCCATGGCCGGTGAGCCCGAGGTGCAGAAGCTGGACAAGGCCGGACAGGTGGAGATGCGCCTCGTCGCGGCCGGGGCCCGCCGGGACATGGGACAGCTCGACGCCGCCATCGTCACCCTCCAGAGCCCCGAACTCGCCTCCAGCGCGGTCCACTCGTGGACGTCGCGCCTGCGGTACGCCTATGCGGACGCGCTCCTGGAGGCCGGGCGCGAGGACGAGGCCCGCGAGTGGTTCGGGAAGGCCCTGGAGGCCGACAAGGACGGCTCGACCGATGCTTCGGACCGGCTCGCCGAACTCGACGGGGTCGAGTTCGTCGACGCACTGGGCGAGGACGACGAGGACGACGCCCGGGCCGACGCCGAGCACGGCTCCGCGAAGGACACCGCCACCGCGACCGGTGACGACAGCGTCACCGCCGACACCGACGCCGACGACGCGGACGGGCCCACCAAGGCCTGAGCGCCGACGCGCGCGGCAACGACAGCGAGGCGCGCGGAACAGCAGGACGACCGAGCGAGGGCGGTACCCGTACACCACGTACGGGTACCGCCCTCGTCCTGTCTCCAGGACCAGGCCGGTCGCCGGCTTCGGCCCGAACGACGTCGACTTACGGGGCATGGTGACGCCCTTCCTGGCCAGGTCCCGTACGACGTCCTCGCCCACCGGATGCATCAGGACCGCCGTGGCACCGTTGCGCTCGGCCTGCTCGACGGCCGCCTCGGTGTCGTGGATGTAGGCGATGTGCTCCGGGGCGTCGGGAACCCCCCACACCCCGTCCAGAAGCGTGGAGTGCAGCACCGTGGCGTCCAGCTCGCGCCATGCGGCCGGCCGGTCCGTACGTACGGTGCGGGACAGCAAGCGCTCGTCCAGCCGATCGACGAGATGGAAGCCGCCGTCGCCCGCGAGCAGGAAGGCGTTGCCCTCGGCAGCCGCCTCGGCGAGCGCGTCGAGCGCCCGGGGGAGCGGCCCCTCGACGTCCCGGACCCGGGCGTGCCCGTCGAGGGCCGTCAGCGCGTCCGCGACCGCAAGGCGGCGCAGCAGACGGTGGATGGCGCGTACACGCAGCGGGTAGCGGGCCGTGTCCACGAGCAGCACCAGCCCGAAGTCCCAGGGACCGGGGCCCGAGTGCTCCCCCTGAAGCCGCAGATAGGTGGCCCAGCGGTGGTGGCCGTCGGCGATCAGGGCCTGGCGGTCCGCGAGGCCCGCCTCGACACGCGCCCGCTCCGTGGGGTCGGAGACGGCCCAGAGCCGGTGGGCGACCCCGTCCTCGGTCGTCGTGGTCAGGAGCGGGGCCTGTTCCACCGTCCGCTCGATGACCGCCGTCGCACCGGTCGTACGGCCGTCCCCGGCGTAGCTGAGGAGCAGCGGTTCGAGATGCGCCCCGGTCGTACGCATCAGGTCGGCGCGGTCCGCGACGACGTCCGCCATCACGTCCTCGTGCGGCAGCACGATCCCGTCGGACGCGGGGGACAGGGCCAGCGCCCCGATCACCCCGCGCTGCAGGACGTCGCCGGACCGCTGCTCGTAGACGTAGAGCACCGGTTCCGGGTCCTCGGCCAGGACACCGTCGGCCAGCCAGCGCTTCAGGGTGGAGGCGGCCTGCTGATGGCGTTCCGTGGCGCTCCCCGCCTGCGGAAGGATCAGGCGCACGATGTTGTGCGGGTCCAGCGACTCCAGGTGGTGCAGACCGTCGGGCCGTACGACGACGTCGTAGGGCGGTGACGTCACCGCGGCCAGACTGCCGACCCGTTCGGAAACGTACCGCAGGCCGCGGAAAGGGATCAGCCGCAGCCCCTGCTCGATGGCGCGCCCTGATGTGTTCATCCGGGCATCGTATGTGCGCTTCCGCGATGCGCGATGATCGGGGGAGAAGATGGAAAGAGGAGCGCGATGAGTCAGCAGTACAGGTCCCGTCCGAGTGGAAGCGCCACGGCGCTGAGCGAGGCGTACGACACGGCCCTGCTCGATCTCGACGGGGTGGTGTACGCGGGCGGGCACGCCATCGTGCACGCCGTCGAGTCGCTGGGCACCGCACGGGACGGGGGGATGCGGCTGGCGTATGTGACGAACAACGCCCTGCGGACACCGGACGCGGTGGCCGGCCACCTGACGGAACTGGGGGTGCCCGCCGAGCCCACCGACGTCATCACCTCGGCGCAGGCGGTGGCCCGGCTGATGGCCGATCAGCTGCCGTCCGGTTCACGGGTGCTGGTCGTCGGCGGTGAGGGACTGCGGGTCGCGCTCCGGGAGCGGGGCCTGGTGCCCGTGGAGTCGGCGGACGACGAGCCGGTCGCCGTGGCCCAGGGCTTCGGCGGGCCCGACCTGCCGTGGGGCCGGTTCGCGGAGGCCGCGTACGCGATCGCGGGCGGGGCCGCGTGGTTCGCCTCCAACACCGACCTGACCATCCCCTCGGCCCGGGGCATCGCGCCGGGCAACGGCGCGGCCGTGGAGGTCGTACGCATCGCCACGGGCGCCGAACCGCAGGTCGCGGGCAAGCCGCTGCCGCCGATGCACCGCGAGACCGTGCTGCGGACCGGGGCCGAGCGGCCGCTGGTCGTCGGGGACCGGCTGGACACGGACATCGAAGGCGCGTTCAACGGAGGCGTGGACTCGCTGCTGGTACTCACCGGGGTGACCGACGCCGCGCAGCTGCTCGCGGCCGGGCCGCACCACCGGCCGACCTACGTGGACAGGGACCTGCGCGGACTGCTCACCGGCCAGCCCGAGGTGACGGCGGACGGCGACGGGGCCCGGTGCGGCGGCTGGACGGCCACCGTGGGCGGCGCCGCCCTCACGCTCGACGGCGACGGTGACCCGGTGGACGGGCTGCGGGCCCTGTGCGGGGCGGCCTGGACGTACGCCGGCGGCGGCGTGTGCGGGCTGGACACGGAGCAGGCGGTGGGCCGGCTCGGGTTGTAGGGGCTTCGGGGGGAGGTCGTCACCGCCGGCCTGGTCGGGGAGGTCTCCGGCCTGCGCTGCCAGGTCGTCGGCGGCCCGGAGACCGGCACGCCCCTCGCGGAACCCGCCGCCCGCAGGAAGCGCGTGGTGGTCCCGTCCGCCTGACCCGGGCCGGGCGCGGCCTCAGAGCAGCGACTTCAGCTTCAGCAGATCGCGGAACCCCGCCTCCAGCCCGACCCGCCCCGACCCCCAGGCCTTCGTGAAGTTCAGCTCGCCGTTCACCATGGCCACCAGGTCGTCCCCGGTCATCGCGAGCCGGATCTGGGCCTTCTCCCGGGGCAGCCCCTCGAAGGCGTCCAGCACCTGGATCCGGCCGTTCGCCAGCCGTCCGGTGAACGTCACGTCGAGGTCCCGGATGTGGCAGCTCAGCGAACGGTCGAGCGCAGCGGCACCGCGTACGTCGCCGTCGGCCCCCGCGAGGTTGTCGGAAAGTGTGTCGAGTGCGCTGCGGCACTCCGCCATGGTCGCCATCGTGACCGACGGTACACCGGCCCTTCGCGGTAGCGTTCCCGCATGAGCCACTGGATGCCGGAGCCGGGTACGACGCCCGAGGCCACCCCCGACACCGAGGCGCCCGGTGCCCCCGCCCCGGCGGCCGGGACGGGTGCCGCGGCGCCCTCCCACGCCCCCGCCCCGCCCGCCCCGCTCGGTGTCCCGCGCACCCCCACCGGGCACCCCGGTGTGGATGCCCGGCTGGAGCGGCTGGGCGACGCGGACCACCTCGCGGCGGACGGACACACCGAGGTGTACGAGGATGTACACCGTGGGCTGCGCGACGAGCTGACCGCTCTGGACGCCAGGCCCGCACCGACGCCCGCGCACGACAACAGGAGCTGAACCGAACGTGGCAGGAGTGGCACGCCGCCGCCTCGACGCCGAGCTGGTACGCCGCAAGCTCGCCCGCTCACGCGAGCACGCGAGCCAGCTGATCGCGGCGGGGCGGGTGACCGTCGGCGGCAACACCGCGACCAAGCCCGCCACCCAGGTCGAGACCAGCGCGGCGCTCGTCGTCGTCAAGGACGACAGCGACCCCGAGTACGTCTCGCGCGGCGGGCACAAGCTCGCGGGCGCGCTGGCCGCCTTCACGCCCCTCGGGCTGGAGGTCCGGGGGCGGCGGGCGCTGGACGCCGGGGCGTCGACCGGAGGCTTCACCGATGTGCTGCTGCGGGCCGGGGCCGGTCACGTCGTCGCCGTCGACGTGGGCTACGGGCAGCTCGCCTGGTCGCTGCAGTCCGACGCACGCGTCACCGTCAAGGACCGCACCAACGTACGCGAGCTGACGCCGGACCAGATCGACGGGGAACCGGTGGACCTGGTGGTCGGCGACCTGTCGTTCATCCCGCTCGGCCTCGTGCTGCCCGCCCTGGCCCGCTGCACGGCCCCCGGCGCCGACCTCGTCCTCATGGTCAAGCCGCAGTTCGAGGTCGGCAAGGAACGCCTCGGCAGCGGCGGCGTGGTGCGCAGCCCGGAACTGCGGGCCGAGGCGGTACGGGAGGTGGCACGCCGGGCCTGGCAGCTGGGCCTGGGCGTGCGGGGGGTGACCGCGAGCCCGCTGCCGGGGCCGTCGGGAAACGTCGAGTACTTTCTGTGGTTGCGGGCCGGTGCACCTGAACTGGACCCCGCGGATGTCGATCGCGCAGTGGCGGAGGGGCCTCGTTGACGACACAAGCGGCACAAGACGGTACGGAACCGAGCACATCGATGCGCGCGGACCCGGCGCGGGAGGGCGGGGCGGGCCGGACCGTCTTCCTGCTCGCCCACACCGGCCGCCCGGCGGCGATCCGCAGCGCCGAACTCGTCGTCCAGGGGCTGCTCCGCAACGGCCTGGGTGTCCGGGTGCTGGCCGTGGAGGCCCAGGACCTGCCGCTTCCGCCGTCCGTGACGACGGTCACGGACGCCACGCCCGCGGCGGTCGAAGGGTGCGAACTGCTGATCGTTCTCGGCGGTGACGGGACCCTGCTGCGCGGCGCCGAGATCTCCCGGGCCTCCGGCGTACCGATGCTCGGCGTCAACCTGGGCCGCGTCGGCTTCCTCGCCGAGGCCGAGCGCGACGACCTGGACAAGGTCGTCGACCGGGTCGTCACCCGCGCCTACCGGGTCGAGGAGCGCATGACGATCGACGTGCTGGTGCACAGCAACGGCGACGTCGTGCACAGCGACTGGGCGCTCAACGAGGCCGCCGTGCAGAAGGTCTCCCCCGAGCGGATGCTGGAGGTCGTCCTGGAGATCGACGGCCGGCCGGTGACGGGCTTCGGCTGCGACGGGATCGTCTGCGCCACCCCCACCGGCTCGACCGCGTACGCCTTCTCGGCCGGCGGGCCCGTCGTCTGGCCCGAGGTCGAGGCCCTGCTGATGGTGCCCATCAGCGCCCACGCGCTCTTCGCCAAACCACTGGTGACCTCGCCCACGTCCGTCCTGGCCGTGGAGGTCCAGCCGCACACCCCGCACGGCGTCCTGTGGTGCGACGGGCGCAGGACCGTCGAACTCCCGGCCGGGGCCAGGGTCGAGGTGCGCCGCGGCGCGGTGCCCGTACGGCTCGCACGGCTGCACCAGGCCTCCTTCACCGACCGGCTGGTCGCCAAGTTCGCGCTCCCCGTACAGGGCTGGCGGGGCGCTCCGCACTGAGCGTCAACACCGTGTGAGGACACCGTGCCGCCCGGCAGGCCGTTAGCGCGGCGGGGTCCGGACCTCGTAAGGTCATCTCCGTGTTGGAGGAGATGCGGATACGGTCGCTCGGAGTCATCGACGACGCGGTGGTGGAGCTGTCACCCGGTTTCACCGCGGTGACGGGCGAGACCGGCGCGGGCAAGACGATGGTCGTGACCAGCCTGGGGCTGCTGCTCGGCGGACGCGCCGACCCCGCCCTCGTGCGGGTCGGCGCCAAGGCCGCGGTCGTCGAGGGCCGGATCACGGTGGACCGGGGCGACGCGGCGGCGCTGCGCGCCGAGGAGGCCGGCGGGGAGATCGAGGACGGGACGCTCATCGTCAGCCGCACCGTCTCGGCGGAAGGCCGCTCCCGCGCCCATCTCGGGGGCAGATCCGTACCCGTCGGGGTCCTGACCGAACTCGCCGACGAACTCGTCGCCGTGCACGGCCAGACCGACCAGCAGGGGCTGCTCAAGCCCGCCCGGCAGCGGCAGGCCCTCGACCGGTACGCGGGCGACGGCGTCAGTGTGCCGCTCGCGGCGTACACGGCCGCCTACCGGCGGCTGCGCGCCGTCGTCACGGAGCTGGACGAGCTGACGGTCCGGGCCAGGGAGCGTGCCCAGGAGGCGGACCTCCTGCGCTTCGGGCTCGACGAGGTCGCGGCCGTCGAACCGCGCCCCGGGGAGGACGCCGAACTCGCCGCCGAGGCGGAGCGCCTCGGCCACGCGGAAGCCCTCGCCTCCGCGGCTGCCCTCGCGCACGCGGCGCTCGCGGGTGATCCGGAGGACCCCGAGGGCGTGGACGCCACCACGATCGTCGCGGCGGCCGGACAGGCGCTGGACGCCGTACGCGCCCACGACCCCTCGCTGGCCGCGCTGGCCGACCGCACCGGCGAGATCTCGATCCTGCTCGCCGACGTGGCCGGGGAGCTCGCCGGATACGCCGACCAGCTCGACGCCGACCCGCTGCGGCTGGCCGCCGTCGAGGAGCGCCGCGCCGCGCTCACCGCCCTCACCCGTAAGTACGGCGAGGACGTCACCGCCGTCCTCGCCTGGAGCCAGGAGAGCGCCGCCCGGCTCACCGAGCTGGAGGGGGACGACGACCGCATCGGGGAACTCACGGCGGAACGCGACGCGCTGCGTGCCGAGCTCTCCGGGCTCGGGCAGGCGCTGACCGACGCCCGCACGGAGGCGGCGGCCCGGTTCGCCGGGGCGGTCACCGAGGAGCTGGCCTCGCTCGCCATGCCGCACGCCCGGGTCTCCTTCGCCGTCCGGCAGACCGAGGCCGCGGACGAGGCGTCCGGCATCGACGTCGGCGGTCGCAGCGTCGTCTACGGGCCCGCCGGGGCCGACGAGGTCGAACTCCTGCTGGCCCCGCACCCCGGTGCCCAGCCGCGGCCGATCGCCAAGGGCGCGTCGGGCGGTGAGCTGTCCCGGGTGATGCTCGCCGTCGAGGTGGTCTTCGCGGGGTCCGACCCCGTGCCGACGTACCTCTTCGACGAGGTCGACGCGGGGGTCGGCGGCAAGGCGGCCGTCGAGGTCGGCCGGCGGCTGGCCAAGCTGGCCCGGTCCGCGCAGGTCGTGGTGGTCACCCACCTGCCGCAGGTGGCGGCCTTCGCCGACCGCCAGCTGCTGGTCGAGAAGACGGTGGACGGTTCGGTGACCCGCAGCGGCGTCAAGGTCCTCGAAGGCGAGGACCGGGTCCGGGAGCTGTCCCGGATGCTGGCCGGTCAGGAGGACTCGGAGACGGCCCGGGCGCACGCGGAGGAGCTGCTGGCGTCCGCGCGCGCGGACACCCCCTGAGCCTGTCCCCGGACCACACCGGGCCCACCGCCCGGGTGCGCACCTCACGGTGAGGAGGGCACCCGGACGGCGGGCGTCAACTTTCGGCCGCTGGGCTCACTCGGACGAGTGGGGTGATCCGTCTTCTCGTCGTGTTGCTCACGGGAACAACGTTTCGCCAGACCCGGAACGTGCGTACGGGCTGGCATCCTTGGCGCTGTACATTCCGCCGACTCGGGAGCCCCGGGGAGCCATTCGACGTGTCACAGCTGCGTACGGTCCAAGTGCTGGGTGGCGGCGCCGGAAGCAGCGCTCGTGTCACCTCGCTCGCCACGGGACTGGTGGCACGAGGGGTGCAGGTCACCGTCTGCGCCCCGGCCGACGGCGAGCGTGACCGCTGTCTCTTATACACATCTCTGAGCGGG
>NZ_KL585420.1:145526-148345 GCF_000721935.1 Streptomyces sp. NRRL WC-3549 | reverse complement strand
CCCGTGCCCCGGCGCGGCGACCCCGCCGCCGTAGCCGCCCTGCGCGCCGCCTGCACCGGCGCGGACGTGGTCCACGCGCATGGGCTGCACGCCGCCGTGCGCGCCGGGCTCGCGTTGAGCGGGCGCAGCACGCCCCTGGTGGTGACCTGGCACTCCCGGCCGCACGCCGAGGGGGCCCGCCGCCGGATGCTGCACCTGCTGGAGCGAAGGGCGGCCCGCGCGGCGGCCGTCGTGCTCGGCACGTCGTCGGAGCTGGTCGACCGGGCCCGGCTCCGGGGCGCCAGGGACGCCCGGCTCGCTCCCGCCCCGGTCCCGGCGAGCCGCCCGCCCGCCGTCCACGACGGCAAGGCGCGCGCCGAACTGGGCGCGGTGGACCGGCCGTTACTCGTCTCGGCCGGCACCCTCGATTCGGACCACGGCTACGACACCCTGCTGGACGCCGCCCATGCGTGGCGGGAGCTGGACCCCGTACCGCTGCTGGTCGTCGTGGGGGAGGGCAGCGGGGAGGAGGCGCTGCGGCACCGCATCCTCGACGAGGGGCTGCCCGTCGTTCTGGCCGGGCGCCGCGACGACCCCGCGGAGCTTCTCGCCGTCGCCGACCTCGCCGTACTGCCCGGCCGCGAGGACCCCCGCCCGCTCCTGGCCCGGGAGGCGCTGCGGCTCGGAGTGCCCCTGGCCGCCGCCGACTCCCCGGGTCTCCCCGGGTCTGCGCGAGCTCGTCGGCGGCGCCGCCGAACTGGTGCCGTACGGGGACGCCGGAGCCCTGGCCGGTGCCGTCGCCCGGCTCCTGGCTGATCCCGGGCACCGGGAACGGCTCGCCGGGGCGGGGCTGCGGCAGGCGGCCGGGTGGCCCACTGAGGAGGACACCGTCGCCCATGTGCTGTGTGTGTACGACGAGTTGGCCCAGCCGCTGTCGGCGGCCGTCCGGGCGTGAGTGCGTCCCCTGGTGACCGTGTGGGTTCCGGCACCAGGGGCGGGGGCAGTCGGGCGAGTGGTCCCTGGTGTGGGTAGCGGACGGGGGACCGTGCGCCCGGCCCGTGCCGGACGGCTCACGCGGTGCCGCACAGGGCGTGGTCGATCAGGCTGTGCAGGGCGTCCTCCTGGCGGGCCGCTGTACGGGGATCCGCCGGGCGGCTGTGCGCGGAGACGGTGACGGCACGTCGACCGTCCGTCGTGGTGGCGGTGCGGACGAGGTAGCCGAGGCCGCTTCCCCCGTGCCCGAGGTAATCACCGCCGCAGGACAGAGGGGTGAGGAAGAGTCCCAGGCCGTCCCGGGTTCCGGCGGGGTGGCCACTGTCCTGCGGCACCGGGACGGCGGTCCGCATGGCGGCGAGGGCGGCGGGCGTCAGCAGCCGTCCGCCGACCAGGGCGGTGAAGAAGTGGTTGAGCTCGCGGGCCGTGCCGGTCATCGAGCCGTCGGCCCCGCTGTCGAAGGGTCGGTAGGGGAGCGTGGTGTCGATCATCGGACCGTCCTCGGCGAACTGCTGGTAGTTGGCCGCGTGCGGATGCGGGAGAAGGGGCCAGGTGCCGGGGGTGTCGGTGTGACGCAGCCCGAGGGGGCGCAGGACGCGGTCGTGGACCTGCTGTTCCCAGGAGCGGCCGGTGACCTTCTGGACGATCATCCCGGCGAGTACGTAGTTCGTGTTGGAGTACGCCCAGTCCGTTCCCGGCGGGAAGCCGGGCTCGTGGCGCATGGCCATGGCGACCAACTGCTCGGGCCGATAGGCCTGCCACCGGTTGGTGTGGTAGGTGTGGGCGCTCGGGCCGGGGAACACGTCGGCCGTGTAGTCGTACAGACCGCTGGTGTGCCGCAGCAGGTCGCGGATCGTGATGGTCCGGCCGTCGTTGCCGGCACCGGAGACCACCCCGGGCAGCAACTGCTCCACCGTCTGGTCGAGCGTCAGCCGCTTCTCGTCCGCCAACTGCAGGACGACGGTGGCGACGAACGTCTTGGTGATGCTGCCCAGACGCAGATAACCGTCCTTCGGAACCGGCCGGCGAACGATCAGGTCGCCGACGCCGGAGCGCGCCGTGACGGTTCCACGCGGGGTCTCCAGGCGGACCGACACCCCGGTGACCCCGGCATCGCGCAGCATGTCGGCGTCACGTTGCACGGACTGCCCCACGGCGGAGGGGAGCGGCGTGGCCGCCGAGGCCCCCGTGGCCGGCAGAGCCGACACAGCTGACATCAGGACAACGGCCGACACCCATGAACGGCGAAATTTCATGGACCGAGGCTAGGAACGAGAGGTGCTGCCGGCCATCCAGGCCGCCCCCGGGCACGTGGGGTGCCAACCGGATGGACACCCACCCGGCAGCCGGTACTGACCGGGAAGACGGGCGCCCGCCGCGCCCGTCCGTACCGCCGGGCCGTACCGCCCCCGGTGTGGTGGGGGTCGTCGGCGATCAGGCCGGAGTGCAGAAGCCGACTTCGGCCAGACACTCCCTGATGAGCTGGCGCAGGTACTCCCGGTTGGGGGTGTCACCGGGGTCACCCTTCAGGCCCCGCGGCCCACGGGGGCCGCAGGCGCCGACGGGGCCGGGGTCGCCCTGGGGCCCCTGAGGGCCGCGCGGCCCCGGGGGGCCTTCGCGGCCGTCGGCGCCGGCCAGCCCGTGGGCACCGGGCTTTCCGTCCCTGCCGTCCCGGCCCGGCGGGCCTTCGGCCCCTTCGGGACCCTGCGCTCCCTCGGGACCCTGCGGGCCGCAGGGCCCTTCGGGGCCCGCCGGCCCCTCGACCCCCCGTGGTCCCTGCGGGCCGGGAGGCCCGTCCGGCCCGGGAGGCCCGGCAGGTCCCGCGCACCCCGCCCCGCCCGCCGGCC
>NZ_KL585420.1:143154-145365 GCF_000721935.1 Streptomyces sp. NRRL WC-3549 | reverse complement strand
CGCCCGCCGGCCCCGTGGGACCGGCGGGGCCGGTGCAGCCCGTGCGTCCGGGCGGTCCCTGGGGGCCGGGGGGTCCCTGAGGGCCGGACGGACCCTGGGGGCCGCACGGACGCTCCGGCGGCTCCTGCGGAGGGGGGCCGCAGGACGCGTCGGGAGGGGCGGCGCCGTCGGTGCCGGGCGCGTGGGCGGCCTGTGCGGCCTGTGCGGTGGTCGGGGGATGAGACGTCGGCGGTGTGACCATGATGCCTCCGTATGGTTCTCCACACGCACGCCGGGCCCGGGACGGCCGTCCCGGGGCAGAAGTGCGCTGCCATCGGTCAGGACGACGTTCTCGCCAGGTGGCCGAAGAAGAGCCCTTGGTCCATGTGTCTATTCGTTCGGGTGGCTGGACCGATGCCGGTGGTAAGCGAATGGCACCGTTTTCCTGCACACCAGGGATATCCCCATCTTTCGGCCCGGCAACCCGCTCCCGGATATCCAGGAAAAATACTATTAAGGTTAATTCAAGGCCGGAACTTTTGAGCCCTCTTCCCTCCGGAAAGCCAATGGGGCGGGGCGGGCGCGCATACGCGTCCGCCCGGCGTGCGCGACGCCGTGCGGGCGTGCCCACGGCGCGCTGTGCAGGCGGTCCGGCATCGTGGTGGGGCGGCCACGCCGTGAGCGGGCGTCGGCCGCCGGGTCGCCGTGGAAGTGCGGAGTTCTGTCCCCGCCGTGAGTGCTCTGGTTATTTCCAGGACGCTTTGACGTTGCTTCGGGCCCGGTTCCCTGGTGCTGGGGGAAATTCCTGACCTGCCCGCCGCCGATATTGCGCGGTCCTCTTACTTTTCGGTGGGCCGGTTTTTTTCGGAGCCCTGTCTCCCCCGTGGGCATGCTCCCTGCCTGCGGAAAGGAGGAAAATGCGGCCCAATGCCTCCAGCGACCCCTCGTGCGCCCTCCCGGAAAGCCGCCGGCACCGATATTCCGGCGGCATGCGACCGCGCCCCGAACCACCTCAGCGACCTCCGACGCACGAGGGGACTCATCCGGCCGGCGCTCGCCCGGCGACGGGACCGCGCCGGAGCCCGCAGGCCCACCCACGCTCTCCGTACCCTGACGGACACCGTCCGCTACGCCGGCCGGACCGGCGTCCCCGGGCGCTACCTGCCCCCTGGCGTTCCGCCCTGGCCGGACCGGACGCCGGGGATTCGGACCGGCCGCAGCGGGGGACATGACGCCCGCCCCCGGACAGCGAACCGGGGCCACGGCGGGGCCTCCCGCCGTGGCCCCGGGGGCCTCGCGTGGCCCGGGTCAGCCGACGTACGCCCCGCTCGCCGTCAGCCGCAGCGCCGTGTCGATCAGCGGGACGTGGCTGAAGGCCTGCGGGAAGTTGCCCACCTGGCGCTGGAGCTTGGAGTCCCACTCCTCGGCCAGCAGACCCAGGTCGTTGCGCAGGGACAGCAGCTTCTCGAAGAGCTGGCGCGCCTCGTCGACCCGCCCGATCATCGCCAGGTCGTCCGCCAGCCAGAACGAGCAGGCCAGGAAGGCGCCCTCGTCGCCCTCCAGACCGTCCACGCCCGCCTCCTCGCCGTCGGTCGGGTAGCGGAGCACGAAGCCGTCCTCCGTGGACAGCTCCCGCTGGATCGCCTCGATGGTGCCGATGACCCGCTTGTCGTCCGGGGGCAGGAAGCCCATCTGCGGGATCAGCAGCAGCGAGGCGTCCAGCTCCTTCGAGCCGTAGGACTGGGTGAAGGTGTTGCGCTCCTTGTCGTACCCGCGCTCGCAGACGTCGCGGTGGATGTCGTCGCGCAGCCGGAGCCACCGGTCCAGCGGCCCCTCCACGTCCCCGGCCTCGATGAGCTTGATCGTGCGGTCCACCGCGACCCAGGCCATCACCTTGGAGTGCACGAAGTGCCGGCGCGGGCCGCGCACCTCCCAGATGCCCTCGTCCGGCTCCTCCCAGTGCTTCTCCAGGTACTCGATCAGCTTGAGCTGGAGGCCCATCGCGTAGTCGTTGCGGGCCAGGCCCGTCATGTGCGCCAGGTGCAGCGCCTCGGTGACCTCGCCGTACACGTCGAGCTGCAGCTGGTTCGCGGCGCCGTTGCCGACCCGGACGGGGCCCGAGTTCTCGTAGCCGGGCAGCCAGTCCAGCTCCGCCTCGCCGAGCTCACGCTCGCCCGCGATCCCGTACATGATCTGGAGGTTCTCCGGGTCGCCCGCGACCGCCCGCAGCAG
>NZ_KL585420.1:137891-142972 GCF_000721935.1 Streptomyces sp. NRRL WC-3549 | reverse complement strand
CAGCCACTCACGCCAGGCGCGGGCCTCCTCGCGGTAGCCGGTGCGCAGCAGCGAGGAGAGCGTGATCGCCGCGTCCCGCAGCCAGGTGTAGCGGTAGTCCCAGTTCCGTACGCCGCCGATCTCCTCCGGCAGCGAGGTCGTCGGAGCCGCCACGATGCCGCCGGTCGGCCCGTACGTCAGGGCCTTCAGCGTGATCAGGGAGCGGACCACCGCCTCCCGGTAGGGCCCGTGGTACGTGCACTGCTCGACCCACTCCCGCCAGAACTGCTCCGTCGCCTCCAGCGACCCCTCGGGGTCCGGCAGGGCGGGCGGCTCGTGGTGCGAGGGCTGCCAGCTGATGGTGAAGGTGATCCGGTCGCCCGGGGCCACGGCGAAGTCCGCGTACGTGGTCAGGTTCTCCCCGTACGTCTCGGCCTCGGTGTCCAGCCATACCGAGTCCGGGCCCGCGACGGCGACCGTACGGCTGTCCACCTTGTGCACCCAGGGCGTGACGCGCCCGTAGCTGAAACGCATCCGCAGCTCCGAGCGCATCGGCACCCGGCCGCTCACGCCCTCCACGATGCGGATCAGCTGGGGAGCGCCGTCACGCGGCGGCATGAAGTCCGTCACGCGGACGGTGCCGCGTGAGGTGTCCCACTCCGATTCCAGGACGAGGGAGTCGCCCCGGTAGCGGCGCCGGTCGGCGGCCGGCGGCTCGGCCCCTTCCGGACGGGCGGGTCCCAACCGCCAGAAACCGTGCTCCTCCGTGCCGAGGAGCCCGGCGAAAATGGCATGCGAGTCGAAGCGGGGCAGGCACAGCCAGTCTGCTGTGCCGTCCCGGCAGACCAGGGCGGCGGTCTGCATGTCTCCGATGAGTGCGTAATCCTCGATGCGCCCGGCCACGTGTATCTCCAGTCGAACGGCCAGTCGCCCCGTGGGGCGCTAACTGCTGGTCAAGGGGTCGTTGTAAGAAACCGACGAGCTCTTGCGCGGGTGATAGCGGGCTGGGGTGATGCCGCTGGGCCGGCCGACTCGGCAGCGAGTGTCCGAGCAGGATACGACGCAGCACGAAGATCCGCGCGACGCTGGTCATATGTTGTCCGCGCAGGCCGATTGTGAGGTAGAGGGGGTGCGGTGACCCTGTGACCTTCGTGTGACGGGTCCCGGCCGGAAGCGACCGCTCCTGGTCGCTGATACCCTGGTAGCCCGTGGACCGGTGGTCGTCCCGAGAGTGGACGAGGCCCCCGAACCGCAGCGACGGCACCCCGGAATTCTCCGAGCGGCCTGCCGGTACGCACCTCACGATCGCGACCACGGGAGCCCCCTTTGGCTATGCAGCCCACATCCACGACGACCAAGCACATCTTCGTCACCGGGGGTGTCGCCTCCTCCCTCGGCAAGGGTCTGACTGCCTCCAGCCTGGGTGCCCTGCTCAAGGCGCGTGGCCTCAGGGTCACCATGCAGAAGCTTGACCCCTATCTCAACGTCGACCCCGGCACGATGAACCCCTTCCAGCACGGTGAGGTGTTCGTCACCAACGACGGCGCCGAGACCGACCTGGACATCGGTCACTACGAGCGCTTCCTCGACGTCGACCTCGACGGCTCGGCCAACGTCACCACCGGCCAGGTCTACTCGCAGGTCATCGCCAAGGAGCGGCGCGGCGAGTACCTCGGCGACACCGTCCAGGTCATCCCGCACATCACCAACGAGATCAAGCACCGCATCCGCCGCATGGCCACCGACGACGTCGACGTCGTCATCACCGAGGTCGGCGGCACGGTCGGCGACATCGAGTCGCTGCCCTTCCTGGAGACCGTCCGCCAGGTCCGCCACGAGGTCGGCCGCGACAACGTCTTCGTCGTGCACATCTCGCTGCTGCCCTACATCGGCCCCTCCGGCGAGCTGAAGACGAAGCCCACCCAGCACTCCGTCGCGGCCCTGCGCAACATCGGTATCCAGCCGGACGCCATCGTCCTGCGCGCCGACCGCGAGGTGCCCACCGCCATCAAGCGCAAGATCTCGCTGATGTGCGACGTCGACGAGACCGCCGTGGTCGCCTGCCCCGACGCCCGGTCGATCTACGACATCCCCAAGGTGCTCCACACCGAGGGCCTGGACGCCTACGTCGTCCGCAAGCTGGACCTGCCGTTCCGCGACGTCGAGTGGACCACCTGGGACGACCTGCTGGACCGCGTCCACAACCCCGACCACGAGGTCACCGTCGCCCTGGTCGGCAAGTACATCGACCTGCCCGACGCCTACCTCTCGGTCACCGAGGCCATCCGGGCCGGCGGTTTCGCCAACCGGGCCCGGGTCAAGGTCAAGTGGGTCGCCTCCGACGACTGCAAGACCCCGGCCGGAGCCCAGCAGCAGCTCGGCGACGTCGACGCGGTCTGCATCCCCGGCGGCTTCGGCGAGCGCGGTGTGATCGGCAAGGTCGGCGCCATCCAGTTCGCCCGCGAGAACAAGGTGCCGCTGCTCGGCCTCTGCCTCGGCCTCCAGTGCATCGTGATCGAGGCCGCGCGCAACCTCGCCGGCATCCCCGACGCCAACTCCACCGAGTTCGACGCGGCCACCGGCCACCCCGTCATCTCGACGATGGAGGAGCAGCTCGCGTACGTCGAGGGCGCCGGCGACCTCGGCGGCACCATGCGGCTCGGCCTCTACCCGGCGAAGCTCGCCGAGGGCTCCCTCGTGCGCGAGGCGTACGCCGGCGAACCCTACGTCGAGGAGCGCCACCGCCACCGCTACGAGGTCAACAACGCCTACCGCACGGAGCTGGAGAAGAAGGCCGGACTGGTCTTCTCCGGCACCTCCCCGGACAACAAGCTCGTCGAGTACGTCGAGTACCCGCGCGACGTCCACCCCTACCTGGTCGCCACCCAGGCGCACCCGGAGCTGCGGTCCCGCCCGACCCGGCCGCACCCGCTCTTCGCCGGTCTGGTGAAGGCGGCCGTGGAGCGCCAGGTCGCGGCGCGCGGGACGGGTGCCGAGGCGTAAGAGATACCGTTGACCGGGGTACGCGTCCTTCACCGGACGCGTGCCCCGGTTCTCGTTTTCCGTGGAAGGACGTACATGGGTTTCCAGGACACCCCCGAGGAGTGGCGGGTCACCGCATCGGTGACGCCGTTCACCGGCAACAAGACGAGTGTCCGCACCGACGACGTGGTGATGCCGGACGGCAGCGTCCACAGCCGCGACTACCAGGTCCACCCGGGCTCCGTCGCCGTCCTCGCCCTCGACGAGGACGGCCGGGTGCTCGTCCTGCGGCAGTACCGGCATCCGGTGCGCCACAAGCTGTGGGAGATCCCGGCCGGACTCCTGGACGTGCCCGGGGAGAACCCGCTGCACGCCGCGCAGCGGGAGCTGTACGAGGAGGCGCACGTCAAGGCCGGGGACTGGCGGGTGCTGACCGACGTCTACACCACGCCCGGCGGCTGCGACGAGGCCGTCCGCGTCTTCCTGGCCAGGGACCTCTCCGAGGCCGAGGGCGAGCGCTTCGCGGTCTCCGAGGAGGAGGCCGACATGGAGCAGGCCCGGGTGCCGCTGGAGGAGCTCGTCCGGGGTGTGCTCGCCGGGGACCTGCACAACAGCTGCCTGGTGGTGGGCGTCCTCTCCCTCAGCGCCGCCCTCGCCGGCGACGGCGTGGACGCGCTGCGCCCGGCCGACGCGCCGTGGCCGGCCCGGCCCTTCGAGTCCTGAGGGGCGTCCCCGGAGAACTCCGGGCCGGGCTGTCGACCGTACGGGGGAAGGGGCCGGCCGGAGGTCCGGTCGTACCGATCGGTGATCCGATCGAGGGACCCGGCCGTCGCGCTCGACCCTGATCGTCCGCTTCACTGAACTACGCTCGAAAAGGCCGGCCGGAGTTCCGGCGGGCAACGGCGTGCAGCGAAGTGGAGCGTGGCCCGTGACCGATCAGGCGGTGGACACCAGCGGCCCGGCCCGAGCGGCCAGGACAGTCGCGGCTGACGTGCCGTCAGGTGCCACCCCACCCCAGTTTTTCGGCCGTGAACGGGAGTTGAAGGCCCTTCAGGCGGACATCGGGCGGGCCGGCCTGGACACCCTGGCCGGCCGCAAGGCCGCCCGCGCCCGGGTCCTGCTGATCGCCGGCCGGCCCGGATCCGGACGCACCGCGCTCGCCTCCGAACTCGCCCGCCGCCTCGCCGAACCCGGGGGCCACCCCGACGGGGTGTACCGGATCGCGCTCACCGAACCGAGCGGCGAACGCGTCCCCGGTGAGCGCGCCGCCCGCGACCTCCTGGACCAGCTCGGCGTCGCCGCGCCGCCCGGTGCGGACGAGGACGAGCTCTCCGGGACGGTCCGCGAGGCCTTCGCCGCACGCCGCGCCCTGATCCTGCTCGACGACGCCGTGGACGCGGAACAGGTCGACCCGCTGCTCCCGGACAACCCGGACTGCCTGGTCGTGGCCACCTCCACCGGACCGCTGACCGGGATCCCCGGGGTCCGCCCGTGCACCGTGGGCGGCCTGGAGGCGGGCCCGGCCGTCCAGTTGCTGGCCCGCGCGGTCGGCCAGGTCCGCATCACCGTCGACCCGCGCGCGGCCGAGACGCTCGCCGAGGAGTGCGGGGGGCAGCCCGCGGCCCTCGTGCTGGTCGCCGGCTGGCTGGCGGCCCGCCCGGGCGCATCCGTCGCGGACGTCACCAAACAGCTCCGCGAGGTCCCGGAGCGCACCGAACAGCCTCTGGGCGTCCGCTCGCTGGACCGCGCGTTCCGGCTGGTGCACGCCTCGCTGCCGCCGTCCGCCGCCCGGACCCTGCGCCTGCTCGCCCTCGCTCCCGCCGGACTGGCCGACGCCCACACCGCCTCCGCGCTGGCCGGGTGCTCGGTCTCGGTGGCCCGCACCACCCTGGAGGACTTCGTCCGGTTCGGGCTGCTGCGGACGAACGGGGCGGACCGGCCGCAGTACGAGGTGCCCGGCTGCCTCGCCCCGCTGCTGCGCGCCCTCATGGACGAGCTGGACCGGCCGGCCGAGATCCAGCTCGCCCGGGCCCGGATGCTGGAGCGCACCGTACGCCAGCTCCAGTCCTGCCGGGCGGTCACCGAACCGGAGGGCTCCCCGGCCCGCCGCAGGCTCCCCC
>NZ_KL585420.1:137145-137636 GCF_000721935.1 Streptomyces sp. NRRL WC-3549 | reverse complement strand
GCTGCTGGCCGCCGCCCGGCTGGCCGTCCGGGACGGAGGGCTGGACACCCTGGCCCGCCGGCTGGTGGCCGCCCTCGTGCGGGCCCTGGCCACCCACCGGGGCACCGAGGACGCGGCGCCGGAGCTGTACGGGCTGCACGGGCTGGTCCTCGACGTCGCCGAGCGCCGGAACCTGCCCCGGGAGAAGGCCGCCGCCCTGCTCAACCTCGCCGACCTGGACGCCAGGACGGGGCGCACCGAGGAGGCGCTGGCCCGCTACCGGGCGGCCCTGGACGCCGGGCGCGAGGCGAAGGACCTCTACGCGACCGGCCGCGCCATGGAGTCGGTGGCCGGCGCCCACGCCGAACTGGGCGACTTCAGCCGGGCCTCGGACTGGTACGGCCGGGCGCTCGCGCAACGGCTCGCCCACGGCGAGCGGGCCGACGCGGCGCGGCTGTACGGGCGCCTGGGCGCCGTCCACACCTATCAGGCTGTCTCTTATACACATCTCT
>NZ_KL585420.1:133701-136923 GCF_000721935.1 Streptomyces sp. NRRL WC-3549 | reverse complement strand
CCGCCGCGGCGGGCCACCGCAGGCTCGGCGACCCCGCCGCCCAGGCGCGGGCGCTCAGCGAGGCGGCCAGGGTGCAGGAGTACGCGGGACGGCCGCAGGAGTCGCTGCACACCTGCCGCGAGGCGGTCGGCCTGGCGCGCGGGGCGGGCGACGTACGGCTGCAGGCGGCCCTGGAGCTCAGGCTGGCGGACACGCTGGACCGGCTCGGCGACCCCGCGGCCGCCGGACTGCACAGGGGGACGGCCGAACGACTGCTGGGTGACGCGAGCACCGCCTGCGAAATCCGCAGTGCTTCGACGGAAAGTTAATGCTTTGTAAGGCTAGACAGGGGGAAGCCCTTCATTAATGATGGTTGCGCCGCGCATCCCTGCGGTGCTTCCCCTAGGCTCGGCGCATGCGGGTACCCCCGTCATGCCCGAGCTACCTTCGAGCCAAGGACCGTGATCGACGTGAAGGTCGGCATCCCCCGCGAAGTCAAGAACAACGAGTTCCGGGTGGCGATCACACCCGCCGGAGTGCATGAGCTGGTCCGTCACGGCCACGAGGTCCTCGTCGAGCGGCACGCCGGCGAGGGGTCCTCCATCCCGGACGAGGAGTACCTCGCCGCCGGCGCGCGGATCCTGGCCACCGCCGACGAGGTCTGGGCCGCCGCCGACCTGGTGCTCAAGGTCAAGGAGCCGGTCGCCGAGGAGTACCACCGCCTCCGCAAGGGCCAGACGCTCTTCACCTATCTGCACCTCGCCGCCTCCCGCGCCTGCACGGACGCCCTGCTGGAGTCGGGTACGACCGCCATCGCCTACGAGACCGTGGAGACCGCGAACCGCGCGCTTCCGCTGCTCGCCCCGATGTCCGAGGTCGCGGGCCGGCTCGCCCCCCAGGTCGGCGCGTACCACCTGATGCGCTCGGCCGGCGGGCGCGGTGTGCTCCCCGGCGGCGTGCCCGGCACCGGCTCGGCCCGGGCCGTCGTGATCGGCGGCGGCGTCTCCGGCTGGAACGCCACGCAGATCGCCGTCGGGCTCGGCTTCCACGTCACGCTGCTCGACAAGGACATCAACAAGCTGCGCGAGGCCGACCGGATCTTCGGCACCAAGGTGCGCACGGTCGTCTCCAACGCCCTCGAACTCGAGAAGGCCGTCGTCGAGGCCGACCTCGTCGTCGGTGCCGTGCTGATCCCCGGCGCGAAGGCCCCGAAGCTGGTCACCAACGAGCTGGTCGCCCGGATGAAGCCCGGAAGTGTTCTTGTCGACATCGCGATCGACCAGGGCGGCTGCTTCGAGGACTCCCACCCGACCACCCACGCCGACCCGACCTTCGCGGTCCACGACTCGGTCTTCTACTGCGTGGCGAACATGCCGGGCGCGGTGCCCAACACCTCGACCTACGCGCTCACCAACGCCACCCTGCCCTACATCCTGGAGCTCGCCGACCGCGGCTGGGCCGAGGCGCTGCGCCGTGACCCGGCGCTGGCCAAGGGGCTCAACACCCATGGCGGGCAA
The DNA here is from genome assembly GCF_000721935.1 of Streptomyces sp. NRRL WC-3549. GTDB lineage: Bacteria > Actinomycetota > Actinomycetes > Streptomycetales > Streptomycetaceae > Streptomyces. Next base: position 135,427 of record NZ_KL585420.1, on the reverse strand, counting down.
GTGGTTTACCGCCAGGTGGCCGAGGCGCACGGGCTCGACCACATCGAACTGGACACGCTTCTCGGCTGAGTGGTCAACACCCTCCGTCAACCTCATGCGTCCGGCCGGACCTTGCACCGCGAGGTCCGGCCGGACGCGTGCCGGGCTCCGGACGCGACCCCCGCCAACTCGCCGGAGACGTAACCCTCTACCCTTTTTGCACCCCGGCGAATGGCGCACGCCGGGCGCCGTGCACTCTTGACAGGAGGGTGTTCGATTGCCGACACATCGGGCCGTGTCCGGCGGATTGTGTTGCTGCGAACCGGTGACACGCCATAGAGTCGCCAATCGTCGGCATGGTGCCACGCTGACCTATCGATAAGTTTCCTGGTCCCATCCAAGGAGGTAAGACGACTTGTGAATGAGTCGACAATTACTCCCGGGGGTGGTCGACCAGGGATGCCTGTACGGGGTCTGAGCCCGAGCGGGCTCGAAGCTGTCGGCTCCGTCGCAGTCCGCACCTTCGCCACCCACCAGCACATGACGACAGCCCCCCAGATGATGGACGGCCTACACGTGAACGCCATGGCCGGCAACGAGAGTGGCCGAGATTCCGCCCACCTCGCCGACTTCGCCGAGGTGCCCGAGGGGCACTTCTACGACCCCGATGCCGAGTACGAGCCCGACCCGGAGTACGCGGCCACCCTCGCGCCCGACGCCGCTCGCCAGCGCCGCGAGCGGATCGGCCCGACCGGCCGGCCGCTGCCGTACTTCCCGATCCCCGGTCCGCTGAACGATCACGGCCCCGCCAAGATCATCGCGATGTGCAACCAGAAGGGCGGCGTCGGCAAGACCACGTCGACCATCAACCTGGGCGCGGCACTCGCGGAGTACGGACGACGTGTCCTGCTCGTCGACTTCGACCCGCAGGGTGCCCTGTCGGTCGGCCTCGGGGTCAACCCGATGGAGCTCGACCTCACGGTCTACAACCTGCTCATGGAGCGGGGCATGGCCGCCGACGAGGTGCTGCTGAAGACGGCCGTGCCCAACATGGACCTGCTCCCGAGCAACATCGACCTCTCCGCCGCCGAGGTGCAGCTGGTCAGCGAGGTGGCCCGCGAGTCGACGCTGCAGCGCGCCCTGAAGCCGCTGATGGCCGACTACGACTACATCGTGATCGACTGTCAGCCCTCGCTCGGTCTGCTCACCGTGAACGCCCTGACGGCGGCTCACAAGGTGATAGTCCCGCTGGAGTGCGAGTTCTTCGCGCTGCGCGGTGTGGCACTGCTCACCGAGACGATCGAGAAGGTCCAGGAGCGGCTCAACCCCGAGCTGGAGCTCGACGGCATCCTCGCCACCATGTACGACTCCCGCACCGTGCACAGCCGAGAGGTGCTGGCACGCGTGGTCGAGGCCTTCGACAACCACGTCTACCACACGGTCATCGGCCGCACGGTCCGCTTCCCGGAGACCACCGTCGCCGGTGAGCCCATCACCACGTACGCGTCCAACTCGGTCGGCGCCGCCGCCTATCGCCAGCTCGCCAGGGAGGTGCTCGCCCGGTGTCACGCCGAGTGAGTCTGCCCGGTGCCGACGAGCTGTTCCGTACGACCGGAGGCATGGGCCTCCAGGCTTCATCCCCCGCCGACCGGCGACGCAAGGCCAACGGCGAGGCGCAGACACCCGCTCCGGGCGGGACGAACGACTCCCCTTCGGCGGAGACGGCAGGCCAGGGCGGACCGCGGAC
>NZ_KL585420.1:124209-133534 GCF_000721935.1 Streptomyces sp. NRRL WC-3549 | reverse complement strand
GGGCGGACCGCGGACAGCCGCCGCAGGCCCTCCGGAGGCCACCCCGCCCCGGGAGGAGCACTCCTCGGCCGGCTCCGGGGGCGGTACGCCCCAGCGGCGCCCCGATCCCGCCCCGCCGCAGCCCCGCAGCGCACCGCAGCAGGAGGCGGCGCCCAGCGTGCAGCCGCAGCGCGGACGCGGGCGGGGGGCCAACCGGCGGCCCAGCGGCCGGGAGCGCCACGACGAGAAGATCACCGTCTACGTGTCGGCCGAGGAACTGATGGACCTCGAACACGCGCGGCTCGTCCTGCGCGGTGAGCACGGTCTGGCCGTCGACCGGGGGCGCATCGTCCGCGAGGCGGTCGCCGTGGTCCTCGCCGACCTGGAGTCGAGGGGCGACGCGAGCATCCTCGTCCGGAGGCTGCGGGGCCGCTGACCGGCGCGGCGCCGGTAGCCTGCGGGGGACGGGGCCGCCGCACGGGCGGTCCGGTCCGCGGGGCCTTTCGTCCGGATCAGGCGGGTCCGCGCCCCGGCACCCGACCACGCTCCCTGTTCCGGCCGGATCCCGGACGAAGGACCTCCGCCGACCCGCCGCCGCACCCCTGGACCCCAGCACATGCCGACACCCGAGGACCCGCCCCGCCCGCCCCGCCGCCGTGCCCTCGGCCGCGGGCCGCAGCCGAGGGCCGCCCCGGTGGCGGACGCGGCACCGGCGCTGGACGCGTCCGTCCGTGAGAGCGCCCCCGCGCCGCCCCACGAGCCCGGCGGGGCCACGGCAACGGCGCCCCTCCCGGACACCGCACCGGCCGTCGAGGGGGACGGGGCGAGCGGTGACGAGCGGCGGTTCACCGTCCGGCTGGTCAACTTCGAGGGCCCCTTCGACCTCCTGCTCCAGCTGATCTCCCGACACAAGCTCGATGTGACCGAGGTCGCCCTCTCCAAGGTCACCGACGAGTTCATGGCCCACATCCGCGCCATGGGCCCCGACGGGGACCTCGACCAGACCACCGAGTTCCTGGTGGTCGCCGCCACCCTGCTCGACCTGAAGGCCGCCCGGCTGCTGCCCGCCGCCGAGGTGGAGGACGAGGCGGACCTCGCCCTCCTGGAGGCCCGTGACCTGCTCTTCGCGCGCCTGCTCCAGTACCGCGCGTACAAGCGGATCGCGGAGATCTTCCAGGACCGGCTGGAGTCCGAGTCCCGCCGCCACCCCCGCACGGTCGGGCTGGAACCGCACCACGCGGAGCTGCTGCCCGAGGTCGTGATCAGCATCGGCCCCGACGGCTTCGCCCGGCTCGCGGTGAAGGCGATGCAGCCGAAGGCCGAGCCGCAGGTCTACGTCGACCACATCCACGCCCCGCTGGTCAGCGTCCGTGAGCAGGCCGCGGTCGTCGTGGCCCGGCTGCGGGCCGAGGGCGGGACCAGCTTCCGGGCGCTCACCGAGGACGCGCCGGACACCCTCACGGTCGTCGCGCGCTTCCTGGCGCTGCTGGAGCTCTACCGGGAGAAGGCGGTCGCCCTCGACCAGGAGGAGGCGCTCGGTGAGCTCATGGTCCGCTGGGCGGGCCCCGAGGGAGCCGAACCGGTCGTGACCGACGAGTTCGACCAAGAGGTGCGCGAGGCGCAGGAGGAGGTACAGGGATGAACGCAGACGACGGGTCCGTGGCCGGGGTCGCCGGGCTCGGCCTCAAGCCCGCGCTGGAGGCCGTCCTCATGGTCGTCGACGAGCCCGCCACCGAGGACCACCTTGCCAAGGTCCTCCAGCGTCCCCGCGGGGCCGTCGCGGACGCGCTGCGGGAGCTGGCCGAGGAGTACACCGTCCAGCGCCGCGGCTTCGACCTGCGGCTCGTCGCGGGCGGCTGGCGCTTCTGCACCCGGCCCGAGTACGCCGAGGCGGTCGAGGAATTCGTCCTGGACGGCCGGCACGCCCGGCTCACGCAGGCCGCCCTGGAGACACTCGCCGTGGTCGCCTACCGCCAGCCGGTGAGCCGTTCCAGGGTCTCCGCCGTGCGCGGGGTGAACTGCGACGGTGTCATGCGGACCCTCCTCCAGAGGGGCCTGGTGGAGGAGGCGGGCGCGGAACTGGAAACAGGTGCGATCCTGTACAGGACGACGAACTACTTTCTGGAGCGCATGGGCCTGCGAGGCCTGGACGAGCTCCCGGAACTCGCGCCCTTCCTCCCGGAGGCGGACGCGATCGAGGCTGAGACGCCAGAGGGTGTGCCGTCGTTCGATCCGGACGCACCGGACACCCCGGAAACTCACGCAGACGACAAGACGGAATTTTGATGCGAAGCAGTGGCAGGAACAGCGGAAGCGGCGGCGGCGGCAAGAGCGGCGGCGACCGGAATCCCCGGAGCGGCTCGGGCGGCTCCTTCCGGCCGAAGGCCGGGGGAGGCGCCGGTGGCGCGGGGGGCCGCGACGACAAGCGGGAACAGCGCCCCCGCGACCCCCGCCCCGAGGAGCGCCGCTACGACGTGGGCGCCGAGCCGGGCAGCGGTCCCCGCAAGGGCCGTGGCGCCGCGGCGCGCGGTGGCGCCAAGGGCGGCCCCAAGCCCGCACAGAACGTGAGCAAGGGCGGCCGCCGTCAGGGCGCGCCCGCCCGGCCGCGCGAACTCGACGCCAAGATCGAGCAGCGCAACCGCGACCGGTACGCCGGCAAGCCGGAGATCCGTACGCCGAAGACCCACCCGGGAGCCGAGCAGGAGGGCGAGCGGCTGCAGAAGGTCCTCGCCCGGGCCGGCATGGGTTCGCGCCGGGCGTGCGAGGAGCTGATCGAGCAGGCCCGCGTCGAGGTCAACGGCGAGATCGTCCTGGAACAGGGCATGCGGGTGGACCCGCAGAAGGACGAGATCAAGGTCGACGGCCTGACCGTGGCGACCCAGTCGTACCTCTTCTTCGCCCTCAACAAGCCCGCCGGGGTCGTCTCCACCATGGGGGACCCGGACGGCCGCCAGAGCCTCGGCGACTACGTCACCAACCGCGAGACGCGGCTCTTCCACGTCGGACGGCTGGACACCGAGACCGAGGGCATCATCCTCCTCACCAACCACGGCGAGCTGGCCCACCGGCTGACCCACCCCAGGTACGGGGTGAAGAAGACCTACCTGGCCGCCATCCAGGGGCCGCTCCCGCGCGACCTCGGCAAGCGGCTCAAGGACGGCATCCAGCTGGAGGACGGGTACGCCCGCGCCGACCACTTCCGGGTCGTCGAGAACACCGGGAAGAACTACCTGGTCGAGGTGACCCTCCACGAGGGCCGCAAGCACATCGTCCGCCGGATGCTGTCCGAGGCGGGCTTCCCGGTCGAGCGTCTGGTCCGTACGTCCTTCGGGCCGATCCCGCTCGGCGACCAGAAGTCCGGCTGGCTGCGCCGGCTGACCAACACCGAGGTGGGCATGCTGATGCGCGAGGTCGGCCTGTGACCACCCGGTACCCCTGACGGCCCGCGGCCGGTTCACCGTTCGCCTTCCCGGACGGCGAACCGGCCGCGTGCCTTCCGGCGGGCCGGCAGTGCGCCGCGTACGAGGGAACCGGGGAGCGGGGTGGGGAGTTCATCCGGTATGGCTGTCATCCACAGAACGACCATGGAACCCGGCAAGCTGGAGCTCCTCGGCGCCTGGCTGCCCACCCGGCCCTGGTACACCGGTGCGGCGGAGCCGGAGCTCGACCGTGTCGGCGGCTTCCGGCTCGACGACCCGCGGGGCGAGGTGGGCATGGAGTTCATGGTGGTCACCGACGCGTCGGGCGACCTGCCCGTCTCGTACCACGTGCCGCTCACCTACCGCGGGGCACCGCTCGACGGAGCCGGCCACGCCCTCATCGGCACCTCCGAGCACGGCGTCCTGGGGCGGCGCTGGGTGTACGACGGGACCCACGACCCCGTCCTGGTCGCCCAGGTGCTCGCCCTGCTCCGGGGAGAGGCCGAGCCGCAGGCCCAGAGCGTGAGCGACGCGCCCGACCCGACCGTCACCGTGCGCCCCGCCGGGGACGGCCACCCGGCCGTGATCGCGTCCCCGACCGTCCAGGACACGGAGCACGGCACCCGCGTCGTGCCGGCTCCAGGGGCCGCGGCCCTCTCGGTGTCGCGCGTCCTGCGGCCCGGCTCGACGGACGAGGGGGCCCAGGTCACCGCTCCGTGGCGCCTGCCGGACGGTGACGAGGCCAGGGGGGTGTTCTTCACCCTGCTCGGTTAGCCGACGCCCTCCGGGTCCGGACCAGGAAGTCCTCCACACGGGCCCGGTCCGGCTCCGGGGGCAGGGGCGAGCGGGCCACCGCCGCGTCGTTCTCCTCGGCGAGGCGGTTCATCCGGCGCTCCACCTCGGGCCAGGGGACCTCGCCCCGTTTCACCGCGAGCAGGTCCTCGCGGGCGTCGCCGACCTCGACCCTGAGCTCGCCCGTGCGCAGCAGGTCCCGGCCGCCGGCCAGCAGGCGCAGCAGGTGCATGGCGTGTTTCCAGCGCGGGGCGCCGTGCACCCGGACGTCCGCCTCCAGCCTCCGCCGCTGGCCCCGGGCGTACCGTACGTAGGTCTCGTGGGCGCGGCGGGACAGGAACGCCCCGCGCAGCTCCCGGAGTTCGCGGCCGGTGGCGTCGATCCGCTCCACGAGGGGGGAGTGCAGGCACTCCAGGACGTTGGGGTTGGCGCGCAGTGCCAGTTCGCAGAAGCGTTCCAGCTCCCAGGAGAACTGCTCGTCCGCCGGACCCTCGACGTGCGTGGGCGGTTTCGTGAAGCGCCAGAACAGCGGGGTCGGCGCGAGGAAGACACCGCGCCGGTCCGTGTCGCTGTCCTCGGTGGCCAGCTGGAAGGCGCGTGAGCCCGTCACACACGCGTAGACCGTGTGATCGCGGACGAGGGCGGCCGCCTCAGGGGTGATCATGCGCGCGAGGGTACGCGAACGCCGCCGCGTCTCAATCCACGGAGCACGGTGACCGCGGGGGCCTTCGCACCTCTAGGCTTGCCGGTGCACGCAGGACGAAGGAACGAGGGGTACGACGTGGCGGTACGAGCGGTCCGCGGAGCCGTCCAGCTGGAGCGGGACGAAGCCGGACACATGGGTGAGCAGGTGAGCGCGCTGCTGACCGCGGTCCTGGAGCGCAACCAGCTCGTCGCCGACGACCTGATCAGCGTCTGGTTCACCGCCACCCCCGATCTGCACAGCGACTTCCCGGCCGCCGCCGCGCGAGGGCTCGGCATCGTCGACGTACCGCTGATCTGCGCCCAGGAGCTCGACGTCACCGGGGCGATGCCCAGGGTCGTCCGCGTCCTGGCGCATGTGGAGACCCCCCTTTCCAAGGCCGGGATCAGTCACGTCTACCTCGGTGCCACCGGCGCCCTCCGCAAGGACATCGCCCAGTGAGAACAGCAGTCGTCATCGGTACGGGTCTGGTCGGCACCTCCGCGGCGCTCGCCCTGGCCGGGCGGGGCGTCCAGGTCCACCTGGTCGACCGGGACCCCTCGTCCGCGGAGACGGCCGCCGCGCTCGGAGCCGGGACGGTCGAGGCGCCGCGGGGGCCCGTGGACCTGGCGGTCGTCGCCGTACCGCCCGCGCACACCGCCTCCGCGCTCGCCGGTGCCATGCGCGACGGCGTCGCCCGGGGGTACCTCGACGTCGCCAGCGTGAAGGGCGGCCCGCGTCGCGAGCTGGAGGCGCTGGACATCGACCTCACGCCGTACATCGGGACCCACCCCATGGCCGGCAAGGAGCGTTCCGGTCCGCTGGCGGCCACCGCCGACCTCTTCGAGGGCCGGCCGTGGGTGCTGACCCCGACCCCGGACACCGACACCGAGGTCCTCAACCTCGCCCTGGAGCTGGTCGCTCTCTGCCGTGCCGTCCCCGTCGTCATGGACGCCGACGCCCACGACCGCGCGGTGGCCCTGGTCTCCCACACCCCGCAGCTGGTCTCCTCGATGGTCGCCGCCCGGCTGGAGGAGGCCGACGAGACGGCCGTACGCCTGTGCGGGCAGGGCATCAGGGACGTGACGAGGATCGCCGCCTCCGACCCGGGGATGTGGGTGGAGATCCTCTCCGCCAACCCCGGCCCGGTCGCCGACGTGCTGGACCGTCTCGCCTTCGACCTCGGCGAGACGGTACGGGCGCTGCGCGGCCTGGACTCCGCCGACGAGGACAAGCGCCGCGCGGGCACCGGCGGCATCGAGGACGTCCTGCGCCGGGGCAACGCGGGCCGGGTCAGGGTGCCCGGCAAGCACGGGTCGGCCCCGGCGGCGTACGAGGTCGTGGCCGTGCTCATCAGTGACCGGCCGGGTGAGCTGGCCGCGATCTTCGCCGACGCCGGACGGGCCGGGGTCAACGTCGAGGACGTCCGCATCGAGCACGCGACCGGGCAGCAGGCCGGTGTGGTCCAGCTGATGGTCGAGCCGAGCGCGGCCCCCGGGCTGAGCGCGGCCCTCACCGAACGCGGCTGGCCGATCCGCCCGTAACGGGGCGGGGGACAGGGGTACGAGGGCACCGCACGCACTCGGTAACCTTGGGGGAGGCCGTCCCGTGGCCCCGCTATGCCCGCCCCCGTGTACCAGGAAGGTGTCCACCACCGTGGAAACCGTAAGCGCCGCCGCCCGGACCGCCCCGGCCGCAGTGATCGTCGCCATCGACGGTCCCTCCGGCACCGGCAAGTCGAGCACCTCCAAGGCCGTCGCCGCCCAGCTCGGCCTGAGCTACCTGGACACCGGCGCCCAGTACCGGGCGATCACCTGGTGGATGCTGAACAACGGCGTCGACGTGGGCGACCCGGCCGCGATCGCCACCGCGGCGGCCAAGCCCGTCATCGTCTCCGGCACCGACCCGGCCGCTCCGACGATCACCGTGGACGGTGAGGACGCCTCCGGCCCGATCCGCACCCAGGAGGTCACCTCCAAGGTCAGCGCCGTCAGCGCCGTGCCGGAGGTGCGCACCCTGATCACCGAGCTGCAGCGCTCCATCGCCGCCTCGGCCGAGGGCGGCATCGTCGTCGAGGGCCGTGACATCGGCACCACCGTGCTCCCCGACGCCGACCTCAAGATCTTCCTGACGGCCTCCCCGGAGGCCCGTGCCGCCCGCCGCAGCGGTGAGGTCAAGGGATCCGACCTGGCCGCCACCAGGGAGGCGCTGATCAAGCGGGACGCCGCCGACTCCGGCCGCAAGACCTCGCCGCTCGCCAAGGCCGCCGACGCGGTCGAGGTGGACACCACCGAACTGACGCTTTCCCAGGTCATCGAGTGCGTCGTCACCCTCGTCGGGGAGAAGCAGGTCGCCAAGTGACCGAAGCCACGACCGCGCCCGGCCCGCGCGGGGCGGCCGTCGGGCGCGGAATCGGCATCGGGCTCATGTACGGGCTCTTCAGGCCCCGGGTCCTCGGTGCCTGGCGCGTGCCCACCGCCGGACCCGTCATACTCGCGGTGAACCACGCGCACAACGTCGACGGACCGATGCTCATGGGCACCGCGCCCCGGCCCGTCCACTTCCTGATCAAGAAGGAGGCGTTCGTCGGTCCGCTCGACCCGTTCCTGCGCGGAATCGGACAGCTGAAGGTGGACCGCACGAGCGTCGACCGCACCGCCGTCACCCGGGCCCTCGGTGTCCTGGAGGGCGGCGGGGTCCTCGGGATCTTCCCCGAGGGCACCAGGGGCGAGGGCGACTTCGCGTCCCTGCGCGCGGGCCTCGCGTACTTCGCGGTACGCGGCGGGGCGCCGATCGTCCCCGTCGCGGTCCTCGGGAGCACCGGGCGCGGCGGCCGGCTGATACCGGCCCTGCCTCCGCTGCGGAGCCGGATCGACGTCGTCTTCGGCGAGGCGTTCGAGGCCGGTGACGGCAGCGGACGGCGGACCAGGAAGGCGCTGGACGAGGCGACGCTGCGGATCCAGGGGAAGCTGACCGAGCACCTGGAAAAGGCCAGGCGCCTCACCGGGCGCTGAGCGAGACTTGAGTAGTGGGCCGCGCGATCGTGGCCCATCGATGATGATGCAAAGAGGAACGGACTTCATGAACGACCAGATTCACTCCGAGGGCTCGGACCACGAGCACGGAGCACTTGGCGATGCCGAGTACGCGGAGTTCATGGAGCTCGCCGCGCAGGAGGGGTTCGACCCCGAGGAGGTCGAGGGCGCTCTCGGTGAGGCCGGTCACGGACCGCTTCCCGTGCTCGCCGTCGTCGGCCGCCCCAACGTCGGCAAGTCGACCCTGGTGAACCGGATCATCGGCCGCCGCGAAGCCGTCGTGCAGGACAAGCCCGGCGTCACCCGTGACCGCGTCAGCTACGAGGCGGAGTGGGCCGGCCGGCGCTTCAAGGTCGTCGACACCGGCGGCTGGGAGCAGGACGTGCTGGGCCTCGACGCCTCCGTCGCCGCCCAGGCGGAGTACGCCATCGAGACCGCCGACGCGGTCGTCTTCGTGGTCGACGCCACCGTCGGCGCGACCGACACCGACGAGGCCGTCGTCAAGCTGCTGCGCCGGGCCGGCAAGCCCGTGGTGCTCTGCGCCAACAAGGTCGACGGCCAGAGCGGGGAGGCCGACGCCACCGCGCTCTGGTCCCTGGGCCTCGGCGAACCGCACCCGGTCTCCTCGCTGCACGGCCGCGGTACCGGTGACCTGCTCGACGCGGTGCTGGAGGCGCTGCCCGAGGCCCCCGCCCAGACCTTCGGCACCGCACTGGGCGGCCCGCGCCGTATCGCGCTCATCGGCCGCCCCAACGTCGGCAAGTCCTCGCTGCTGAACAAGGTGGCCGGCGAGGACCGGGTCGTCGTGAACGCCCTCGCGGGCACCACCCGCGACCCCGTCGACGAGCTGATCCAGCTCGGCGGCAAGACCTGGAAGTTCATCGACACGGCCGGTATCCGCCGCCGTGTGCACCTCCAGGAGGGCGCCGACTACTACGCCTCGCTGCGTACGGCGGCAGCCGTCGAGAAGGCCGAGGTCGCCGTCATCCTGATCGACGCCAGTGAGTCCATCAGCGTCCAGGACCAGCGGATCATCACCATGGCGGTGGACGCGGGCCGGGCGGTCGTCGTCGCGTTCAACAAGTGGGACACCCTCGACGAGGAGCGCCGCTACTACCTCGAGCGCGAGATCGAGACGGAGCTGGCGCAGATCGCCTGGGCGCCGCGCGTCAACGTCTCGGCCGTCACCGGTCGGCACATGGAGAAGCTGGTGCCGGCGATCGAGACCGCGATCGACGGCTGGGAGACCCGCGTCCCCACCGGCCGGCTGAACGCCTTCCTGGGCGAGATCGTCGCCTCCCACCCGCACCCGGTGCGCGGTGGCAAGCAGCCCCGCATCCTCTTCGGGACCCAGGCCGGCGTCAAGCCGCCCCGGTTCGTCCTCTTCGCCTCCGGCTTCCTGGAGCACGGCTACCGCC
>NZ_KL585420.1:120327-124002 GCF_000721935.1 Streptomyces sp. NRRL WC-3549 | reverse complement strand
GTCGAGCGCCGGCTGCGCGAGGAGTTCGGCTTCGAGGGGACGCCGCTGCACATCTCCGTGCGGGTGCGCGAGAAGCGCGGCCGCAAGAAGTAGGGCGGCGGCAGCACCTACGGCGAAGCCCCGGACCACCCGCTCACGCGGGGGCCCGGGGCTTCGCCGTAGCACTCAGACGTCCGTGGCCCCCGGGGGCAGCGCCGCGGGCCGGGCCCGTCCGGCGTGCCGTCCGACGCGCTGCCACGCACCCGGGTTCGGGGCGTGGGTGCTCTGGCTGCCCTGGCTGTTCGCCGCCGCCAGGCCGCTCAGCGGGGCGCGGCCGGGGAACATCCCCGTCCCGAACCCCCGGAAGCCGAGACCCTCCTCGCCGGTCCGGTCCCCGGGGAGCGCCCTGAACGACCGGCGGAACTCGGCGTACAGGGCGTCGTAGATCGGGGTGGGTGACCTGCCGGCCGAGGGGTCCCGTGCGGGACGCATGGCCGGGATCGGGCTCTGCCGCTGGCGAGAAGGGTCGTATGAGTGCACATAGGTGCCAACGACTCCACCGCCCGTCGGATGCGGGCGGAACGGAGAAAACGACGCGCGGCCGGTACGTGGCGGGCGCGCACCGCGACAGACCGCGGCCGGTGCGAGGCACCGGCCGCGGTCTGTCGGAGACGTCGGCGGGAAGCGCGGCCCCGGTGCTCCCACCACCGCCCGTACGACGACAGCCCCCGGTCGGGAGGGACGGTCAGGTCCCGGCCAGCGGCATCGACGCCGCGACCAGCAGCCCGTTGGCCGCCGCCTTGTCGAGCGCGTCACGCAGCAGGTCCTCGCGCGGCTGCTGGCCGATCGAACCGGCCGGGGCGGCGAAGACGAGCACCGTCTGCGACTTGTTCACCGCCGCACGCCAGCCCTCCGTGACCTGGAGCGGCTGATGCGCCTGCCACCAGGCGACCTGGCCCCCGTCGGGTCCCGGCTGGAGCACGGCGTGCAGCCGGCCCACGGCGAGCAGCACCGACCAGCCGGGGAGCGCGCCCGGCAGCCGGTTCAGGTCCTGGGTGGGCTGGAAACCCTGCTCCAGCAGCAGCTGGAGGAACTGGTCGCCGCCCCGGCCGTCCGTGCCGGGCCGGGCGATCGGCCCGGTCGGTTCGACGACCAGGGCGGGGCGCAGGTCGTCCTCGATCAGGACGAGACCGCTGGTGACGCCGAGCACGGCCTGTTCGGGCGCGTGTCCCTCCGGAGTCGGTGACTCGTCACCGGTGATGGACCGCATGGCGCCCTTGAGCTGGTCCTCCGCGACCCTGACGACCTGTGAGGGGATGCAGGTGGCGTGGGCGAAGGCGAGCACGGCGGTCTCGTCGCCCACGAAGAGCACCGTGCTGGTGCGCTCCTGGTCGCAGTCGCCGGGGGTGCGGCAGGACGTGCAGTCGTAACTGCCTGGTGCGCTGTCGCCGACGAGCAGCCGGTCGGCTTCGGCGTCGCCGATCTCGGCACGTACGTCCTCGCTGACGTCGAGCATGCGCGGCACGGGTGGCTCCTCGAACTCGGTGCGTGGGCCGGGTGGTTCCCGGCTCATGAAGACAACGTCCGTTCCGGGGCAGGGGTCACGCGCCAATCGGGACCGGGCGGCCCGGGTGTCGGCAGGGCGACAGGTCGACAGATCGGGAAAGCGATTCGCGGGAGGTACCGGCCACGCCCCGCGGGGCGTCCGCCAGTTCGAATTGTCACGGGTCTGTACGACTCCTGTGTGTGAGCCATGACCGTCCCTGACGCCGCGTAGGGTCCGACCCAGACCAGTCGACCAGGGGAAACGACCGCGTAATGCATATTTCTTTTCTGCTCCACAACGCGTACGGCATCGGGGGAACGATCCGTACCACCTTCACGCTCGCACGCACGTTGGCGGAGCACCACGACGTGGAGATCGTCTCCGTCTTCCGCCACCGCGACAGCCCCACGCTGGGCGCGCCCGACGGCGTGCGGATGAGCCATCTCGTGGACCTGCGGAAGAAGAGCCCGGGGTACGACGGCGAGGAGCCCGAGTACGCCCGGCCCGCCGCGGTCTTCCCGCGCGGTGACACCAGGCACAAGCAGTACAGCAGGCTCACCGACAGCCGTATCGCCGCGCACCTCGGCGCCCTGGAGGCGGACGTCGTCGTCGGGACCCGCCCGGGGCTCAACGTCCACATCAGCAGGCAGGCGCGGCGCGGCCCGGTCCGCGTCGGTCAGGAGCACCTGACCCTGCAGAGCCACGGCTACCGGCTCCGCCGGGAGATACGGCACCGCTACGGGCTGCTCGACGCGGTCACCACCGTCACGGAGGCCGACGCCCGGGACTACCGGACGGGGCTGCGGCTGCCCGGCGTACGGATCGAGGCCATCCCGAACAGCGTCCCGGCGCCCGCGGCCCCACCCGCCACGTGCGACGACAAGTGGATCGTGGCCGCCGGCCGGCTCCACCGGGTGAAGCGGTACGACGTCCTGGTCCGCGCGTTCGCCGAGGTGGCGGCCGTCCGCCCGGAGTGGCGGCTGCGGATCTACGGCGCGGGTGACGCGACGGGCAACGAGCAGCAGGCCCTGCGCGGGCTCGTCGACGAGCTCGGTCTGCGGGAACGGGTACGGCTGATGGGTTCGGTCCACCCGATGGAGGCGGAGTGGCCCAAGGCGTCCATCGCCGCCGTCACCTCCGAGCGGGAGTCGTTCGGCATGACCATCGTCGAGGCGATGCGCGGCGGTCTGCCGGTCGTCGCCACCGACTGCCCGCACGGTCCGGCCGAGATCATCCAGGACGGTACGGACGGACGGCTGGTGCCGCTCGGGGACACCGGGGCCTTCGCCGCCGCGCTGCTCTCCCTGGTCGACGACGACGGCCTGAGGCACCGCATGGGCAGGGCCGCGCTGGCCTCCTCCGCCCGGTTCGACCCGCAGCCGATCGCCGAACGGCACGAGAGGCTCTTCACCGAGCTGATCGCCCAGGGCTCCGCGGGCCGGTCGCGCAGCGCGCTGCGTACCGCGCTGCACCGCTCCAGGGGGGCCGTGCTGGACGGGGCGTACGCGCTGCGCTACAAGGCGGCCGGTGTGGTCCGGGGCGGGAACGGGCGCTGACCGCTCCGGTCGGCAGACGGCACGGCCGCGGGAAATATAAGGCGCGCATAAGGGCGCGTGAATTCCGGATGTCGGGCGGGTGCGCTTTTATTTCCCTGCGGTAAGGAAAAGTGAAGACGCGCGCCCCCGGCATTTACTTTCCACATGTGTCAGGGGCGTTTTTCGCAACGGTCCGGGCCATTGGTTTCCCGATGTCGGAACTGCCCGTTCGGGTGAAGGGGACCCCCCGGGGCGCGCGTGGGATCCTGTGACACAAGCGTGACCGTCCAGGTACCCGGGGGACGCTCTGCGGGCCGGCGCGGCCCCGCTTCCGTCACGGTGCGCAGCGCTCTACGGTGAGGGGTATGGCATCTGTACCGACCCCTCCCGCCCAGCCGGACGACAGCCCCGAGTCGTACGTCGGACTCGACGCCGCGACCGCCGAACAGCGAGCCAGAGCGCGGGGCTGGACCACGGTCCGGGCCCTCGCGCCGGGCACGGTCATCACCATGGAGTTCCGTGGCGGCCGGATCAACTTCGAGGTCGCCGACTCGGCCGTCACCCGCTGCTGGGTCGGCTGACAGCACCGGGAAACGCCTGCGGGCCCCGGCACGT
>NZ_KL585420.1:119741-120136 GCF_000721935.1 Streptomyces sp. NRRL WC-3549 | reverse complement strand
GGCACGTGCCGGGGCCCGCAGGCGTTTCTGCGGTCGCCGGGTCAGGGAGCGACCGACCCGCCGGTCACCGGGCGGGCCGAGGCCGAGCCGCTCCTGGGCGTCCGGTCCGCGTGCGGCGGACGGCGGGAGGCGGCCGGGCCGGGCGGCGTCCGTTCCGCGCGCACCCCGTGGGCGGAGTGGGCCCGCGAACGGGGTGCCGCGCCCGGGGGGCCACCCGCCCCCGGAGGTTCGGCGGCGGGGCCGGGCCCGGGCGCGCTCCCGGGCTCCTGCCGGCCGTCGAGGGGCTGCGGGGTGCCCGGGAGGCAGGGCTCTGCCGCCCCGGTGTGCGCGGCGACCCCGTCGCCGGCGCCCTCCAGGGTGGGCGGCGTCAGGACCGGTACCGGGACGCCCGCGGG
>NZ_KL585420.1:118217-119513 GCF_000721935.1 Streptomyces sp. NRRL WC-3549 | reverse complement strand
CCCGAGCCTGCGGCGGGCGCGCCACGCCTCGCGCACCGAGAGGATCCAGACCTCGGCACGGGTGATGAGCGGCTCGAACCAGGGCAGGGCCAGCATGATCAGCAGGCCGGCCGCCCAGCCCAGCAGGACGTCGCTGAGCCAGTGGGTGCCGATGTAGACGGTCGTGAGGCCCACGCCCAGCGAGACGAACGCGGAGACGGCCGACAGGTAGCGCCGGGCGCGTGGCGTGGTGGCCAGGTAGGCGAGGATTCCCCAGGTCACGACGGCGTTGGCGGTGTGACCCGAGGGAAATATATCGCCGCCCGCGAACAGCTCCGCGGAGCCGATCTGCGTGGCGTAGTGCGGTCCGAGCCGCCCGAGGCCCAGCTTGACCGCGCCCACCGACACGTTCAGCAGCAGCAGCGACGTGCCCAGGGTGAGCAGGGGGCGCAGCGTGTGCTGCCGCCAGGAGCGCCAGCCGAGCCACGCGGCGACCATCACGGCGGTCGGGCCGCGCTGGCCGAGTACGACGTAGTAGTCGAGGAAGGCGTGGAGCTCGGGCCACTGCTGGTACGGCCGGAAGAGCATGACCTTCCAGTCGAGGGCCACCAGCCAGGACGAGACGAGCACGGCGACGACGATGGCGAGATAGAACACCAAGGTCCCGCCGAAGAGAGCGATGCGGTGACGGCTCATCCGCGGGGTCTCTATCTTCGGCGGTTCCGGCTCCCGGTCCAGACGGGCAAAGATGTCGGTACGCACGCAATGGACGTTACAGCGAGTGAGTGTGTGATCCGGTCCATCCCGCCTCTTTGTGATGACCATGTGATGTGGACTTCGTCTCAGGCGGGCGTTTATTCCAGGTGTTACGAAGAATCGGTTCCGCGGGTGCGGGCTATTCGTTCCGGCCTATTAATTCGCAGGAATGTTTGATCTTCGGTGAACGGCTCGACAGGCGGCCGGAGGCGTCCCGGCGCCATTCGGCGGCGGGGCCCGGCGGGCCGTCCGCGCGGCCCGCGGCGCGCTTACGGCGACCGCCGCCCGCCCCGCTCCCACGCTGGTGGCACCGGTTCCCGCGGAGCCCCCGCCGCGGGGGGAGCACGTGGCGTACGCCACACTCCACCGGGGGCGGTGGTATGAGATGGGCCACGTGTGACCCGAGGGGACTCGCGTACGCTGACGGCTCACTCGCCCGTCGATGCCGGGCCTCGGGGATGCCGCGAGCCGGCCCCCGGAAGGTCTGCCGAGCGCGAGGGACACACTGTGGGAGGTACGCACATGACAGGGACGTCCACGGCCTGTCTCTTATACACATCT
>NZ_KL585420.1:116832-118047 GCF_000721935.1 Streptomyces sp. NRRL WC-3549 | reverse complement strand
GTGGGAGGTACGCACATGACAGGGACGTCCACGGCCGTGACACGGCTGCGCTCGGCGGCCGGTGGCGGCAACCGGTGGGTCGTCCTGGTCGTTCTCTGCCTCAGCCTGCTGCTGGTCGCGCTCGACTCGACCGTGCTGCACGTCGCCGTCCCGGCCGTCACCGAGGACCTCCGGCCGAGCGCCGTGGGCCTGCTGTGGATCGTGGACGCCTACCCACTGGTCTGCGCCTCGCTGCTCATCCTCTTCGGCACGCTCGGGGACCGGATCGGGCGGCGGCGCGTCCTGCTGTCCGGATACGCGCTCTTCGGGGTCGCGTCGGCCGTCGCCGCGACGGCCGGCACCCCCGCCGTGCTGATCGGGGCGCGTGCCCTGCTCGGCGTCGGCGGCGCCATGATCATGCCGGCGACGCTCTCGATACTCCGCCAGGTCTTCCCCGACCGCCGTGAGCGGGCCCTGGCCATCGGGGTGTGGACCGCGGTCGCCGCGGTGGGCGCCGCCACCGGTCCGGTCATCGGCGGCTTCCTCGTCGAGAACTTCTGGTGGGGCTCGGTCTTCCTGATCAACATCCCGCTGATGGCCGTGATCCTGCCGGTCGGCCGCTGGCTGCTGCCCGAGTCCCGGGGCGGTGGCGACGGCCCCTGGGACGTGTTCGGCGCGCTGACGGCCGCAGCCGGGGTGCTCGGCGTCGTACTCGGGATAAAGCGGCTGGGAGGCGGGGGAGCGGTGCCGGACGCCGGGTCGCTCGTCCCGCTGCTGGCGGGCGCCGCGCTGCTCGTCCTCTTCGTCCGCAGGCAGCGGCGCCGGGCGCATCCGCTGATCGACGTCGCGATGTTCTCCCGGCCCGCCTTCACCACAGCGGTCGGCTGCATCGTCCTGGCCATGCTGGCCCTGGTCGGCCTGGAGCTGATCGCCGTCCAGTACCTGCAGCTGGTCCTGGACCTCAGCCCGCTGGAGACCGGGCTGCGGCTGCTCCCGCTGACCTTCGCCGCGATGGCGGCCGGGGCCACCGGCTCGTACACGCTGCGCCGGGTCGGTCCGCGCCGCATGGTCGGCTGGGGTTTCGTGCTCACTGCCGCCTCGGTGCTCCTGCTGACCCTGATGGGCCAGCACGACCGGCCCGTGCTGCTCACCGCCGGATTCGTACTGCTGGGCTTCGGACTCCAGTCCACGCTCTTCGGGGCCTACGAGTCGATGCTGAGCCTGTCTCTTATACAC
>NZ_KL585420.1:106044-116649 GCF_000721935.1 Streptomyces sp. NRRL WC-3549 | reverse complement strand
CCGCCGAACGGGCGGGAGGGGCGGCCGCGATCGGCGAGACCTCGTACCAGCTGGGCGCCGGTATGGGGATCGCCCTGCTCGGCAGCGTGATGAACGCCGCCTACGCCCCCGGCCTCTCCCGGCTGCACGAGGAAGGGGTGCCCGCCGCCGCGGGGTCGGCCGCCGCCCGCTCGCTCGGCGAGGCCTACCAGGTGGCCGGGCAGCTCGGCGGGCCCGCGGGCCACGTGCTGCGCACCACGGCCCGGCACGCCTTCGTCGACGGGCTGCATGTGACGCTGCTGGTCAGCGCGGGTCTGCTGCTGCTCGGGGCGCTCGCCGCGCTGAGGCTGCCGCGGGTCATGGACTGCGGCCAGGAGACGGAGGGCCGGGAGGCTCTCGGGCCTGCCGCCGCCCCCGAGTGGGAGGCGTCCCGCGCCGACGGCCCCGACCGGTCCCGCCAGGAGGCCCGCACGCTCCCGGCGCAGGGCGGGCCCGGCCGCCGGCACCGGGCCGTCGGGCGGCGCGAGGTCGCCGAGGCCACCGGCCCTGGACGGGCGGGACGCTGAGCCGTAACGTCAGCGCGACGCCGTAACTACCACTGCTAGTTTTCGGTACCGTGCGAGCCGCCGGAGGCCCCTTTGTCCGTGAAGCCGTCGAAACTCCCCCCGTTCGACCCGTCCGACCCCCTCGGCATCGACGATCTCCTCGACCCCGAGGAGCTTGCGATCCGCGGCACCGTGCGCTCCTGGGCCGCCGACCGGGTCCTGCCGCACATCGCCGAGTGGTACGAGAAGGGCGAGCTGCCCGGCATCCGCGACCTCGCCCGTGAGCTGGGCGCGCTCGGCGCCCTCGGCATGTCGCTCCAGGTCCAGTACGGCCTGGCCTGCCTGGAGCTGGAGGCCGCCGACTCCGGGATCCGCTCGCTTGTCTCGGTGCAGGGCTCCCTCGCCATGTACGCCATCCACCGCTTCGGCTCCGAGGAGCAGAAGCAGCGCTGGCTGCCCGGCATGGCGGCCGGCGAGATCATCGGGTGCTTCGGCCTCACCGAGCCGGACCACGGATCGGACCCGGCCGGGATGCGCACGTACGCCGAGCGGGACGGCACGGACTGGATCCTCACCGGCCGCAAGATGTGGATCACCAACGGCTCGGTCGCCGGGGTCGCCGTCGTCTGGGCGCAGACCGGCGAGACGGCGGGCGGCTCGGGCATCCGCGGCTTCGTCGTGCCGACGGACACCCCGGGCTTCTCCGCGCCGGAGATCAGGCACAAGTGGTCACTTCGCGCCTCGGTCACCAGTGAGCTGGTCCTGGACGGCGTCCGGCTGCCCGCCGACGCCGTGCTCCCGGAGGCCACCGGGCTGCGCGGACCGCTCAGCTGTCTCAGCCACGCCCGGTACGGCATCGTCTGGGGTGCGATGGGTGCGGCGCGCGCGAGCTTCGAGGCGGCCCTGGACTACGCGCGGACCCGGGAGCAGTTCGGCAGGCCGATCGGGGGGTTCCAGCTCACCCAGGCCAAGCTGGCGGACATGGCGGTGGAACTCCACAAGGGCGTCCTGCTCGCCCATCACCTCGGGCGGCGGCTGGACGCGGGCAGGCTCCGTCCGGAGCAGGTCAGCTTCGGGAAGCTCAACAACGTGCGGGAGGCGATCGAGATCTGCCGCACCTCGCGCACGGTCCTCGGGGCCAACGGCATCTCGTTGGAGTACCCGGTGATGCGGCACGCGACGAACCTGGAGTCGGTGCTCACCTACGAGGGCACCGTGGAGATGCATCAGCTGGTGCTGGGCAAGGCGCTCACCGGCCTCGACGCCTTCAGGTAGGGGCGCCGGGGCGAGCGCCCCGCTCAGCTCTGGTTGAAGAAGCCGTCGGCCCGCCGGCCGGCGGCCTCACCGGTCACCACCTGGGTGTGGGCGGGGGTCAGCAGGAAGACCCTGGTGGCCACGCGCTCGATCGAGCCGCGCAGTCCGAAGGTCAGCCCCGCGGCGAAGTCCACGACGCGCTTGGCGTCGGTGGGGTCCATGGCCGTGAGGTTGACGATCACCGGTACGCCGTCCCGGAAGAGCTCGCCGATGGCGCGCGCGTCCCGGAAGCTGTCCGGGGTGACGGTGGCGATCCGCCTCCCCGTGTCCTCCGCCTTCTCGGAGGCGACCTGCACCCGCGGGTCGGTCACCCACGCCTGGTTCGTGCCGGTATCGGCATCCTCGGAGTACTCGTCGTCGTAGTACCGCTCGTCGTTGTCCTCCACGAGGCCCAGCCAGGCACTCGCCTTGCGCACCGATCCCATGGACGCCTCCTCTCACCGCGGTTCTGTGGTGTTCCGCATCTCTTTCCTATCCCTATGGTCGTCCATGATGCGGATCGTGCGCCAAGGGGATAGTCGGCGCGCAGGGGATTCGTGACGCTACTGGTGCAGATCATGTGGCGGTTCGTCAGGTTTCTACCCATATAAGGGGCCTTGCGGAAAGAAAATATGATGCTCCAGTCCGTACGGGTGACATGGGGGACGTACGGGTGAACGGGTCACTCGATACGATGCACGCCGCGCGCGGCGGCACGGGCGCGCCCGGTCAAGGGGAACGGCGTACGGGGGACAGACGTGTTCGGAATAGTGAGGCCCTGCACCCATCGGTTGTCCGAGGGGCTCAGGGCGGAGTGGACGGCCCATCTCTGCGGGCTCTGCCTCGCACTGCGCGCCGATCACGGACAGTTCGCCCGGATCGCCACGAACTACGACGGCCTGATCGTCTCGGTGCTGACGGAGGCTCAGGCGGAGCGCACCCCCGAGGGCCGGCGCACCGCGGGCCCCTGTCCGCTGCGCTCGATGCGCACCGCGCCCGTCGCCCGCGGTGAGGGGGCCAGGCTCGCGGCAGCCGTCTCGCTGGTGCTGGCCTCGGCGAAGGTGCGCGACCACGTGGCGGACGGGGACGGGCTGTTGAAGCGCCGCCCGGTCGCCGCCGCGGCGCGCCGGGTCGCGGCCGGATGGGACAGGGCCGGTGCCCGGACGGGCGCCGAGCTCGGCTTCGACACCGCGGTCCTGGTCGACGCCGTCGACCGGCAGACCGGCATCGAGTCGCTCGCCGGTCCCGGCACCAGCCTGCTGCTCGTCACCGAACCCACCGAGACCGCGACCGCCGCGGCCTTCGCACACACCGCCGTACTCGCCGGCAGACCGCGGAACGCCGGGCCGCTCGCCGAGGCCGGCCGGCTCTTCGGGCGGCTCGCCCATCTCCTGGACGCCGTCGAGGACCAGGAAACTGACGCCGCGTCGGGTGCCTGGAACCCGCTCACCGCGACCGGCACCCCGCTCGCCGAGGCCCGCCGCCTCTGCGACGACGCGCTGCACGGGGTGCGCCTCGCGCTGGCGGACGCGGAGTTCACCGACGGCAGGCTGGCCCATGTGCTGCTCGTCCACGAACTGCGGCGTTCGGTGGACCGGGCGTTCGGCTCCACCGCGTGCACGCACCGGCACGACGGGGAGCCGGCCGGCGGCTTCGGCCCGCCGCCCGGCGACCCGTACACGCCGACGCCGCCCGGGCCCCCGCTGCCGCCCGAACCGCCCCGCGACCGCCGCGGCCTGATCGCCGGCTGCCTGGTCTGGGCCGGGCTCGCGTGCACCTGCCAGTTGTGCTGCGCCGGCACCTTCCACGACCCCTGGAGCGGACAGCGGCGCGAAGGGCTCTGCCACAAGTGCGACTGTGGGGATTGCGGTGATTGCTGCGACTGCTGTGACTGCTGCGGCAACGGCTGCAGCTGCTGCGGTGACGGCTGCGACTGCGGGTGCGACTGCTGAGACCGCGCCGCCGGTTCACCTGATCTCGGGCGGCGAGATCCGCGACTCCTCGATCGCGGAGTCGGCGGCGCCCCACTTCTCCAGGATGCGGTCGTACGCCCCGTCCTTCTTGAGCCCGTTGACCGCGGCCTGGAAGGCGGGGGCGAGCGGGGTGCCCTTCTTGAAGGCGCAGCCGACGTCGAGCCGCTCGAACTCGCCGAGGAGGCGCACCCCTCCTGCTGGGCCAGGGCGTAACGGTCCCCCGCCTGACCCCGGGCGGTCTCGACGGCTTCGTCGACCGGGCCGGCCCCTCCTCCAGGAACGCGGCTCCTTCCGCTCGAATGCACCGGTACCACGCTCAGGTCGCACCTCGGGCACCCCGGACCCGTGTGGAAGGGTTGACCGCATGAGCACGGACGCAGAACAGGACGGCCAGAGCCCCGCCGACTGGCGACGCTGGCACGAGGAGCGCATCGTCGCCGTGGCGGCACCCCACGGCCCCCTCTCCCTCACCGGGACCCACTGGCTCTCCGACCACCCGGACGGCCGGATCCCGGGCGTGCCCGGACGGTGGCGGGAGGACGGGGACGAGGTGCTGCTCACCGCCGCCCCCGAGGACGGCCTGATGCTCGACGCGGAACCGCTGACCGGCGAGGCGCGCCTGGGCCCGGACCGCGGCCCGATCGACACCTCGCGGGTCGCGCGGGGCGAACGCAGGCTGGTCGTCCTGCGCCGCGAAGGCCTCTGGGCGGTACGGGACTTCGATCCGGCCTCACCCGCCCGGCACGCGTTCCGGACCATCGACGCCACCCCGTACGACCCGCGCTGGTCGCTGGACGGCGTCTTCCGCCCGTACGGATCCGACCGGACCGTCCGGGTCGAGAACGCCGACGGGCGTGAGCGGGGCCTCGGGCTCGGCGGGGAGATCGCCTTCACCCTGGACGGCACCCCGCTCACGCTCCAGGTGGCGGTGGAGCCCGACGGTTCGCTCTGGGCCGTCTTCGCCGACGCCACCAGCGGTACGAGCAGTTACCACTTCCGCTTCCTGCGTCCGGCCGCCCCGGACGCGGACGGCAGGGTGCGCGTCGACTTCAACCGGGCACTGCTGCCCCCCTGCGCCTTCGCCGACCACTTCATCTGCCCCTTCCCGCCGCCGGGCAACACCCTGCCCGTGGCGGTCCCGGCGGGGGAGCGGAACCGCCTCGACGCCTGATCCCCTCCGGCACGGGCGCCCCGCGCGACCGGGGCGCCCCGCCTGCCCCTTACGGGAAGGATGTCCGAAAAGGCGTTCTTGCGAGCCCTGTCGAGCGGCCCCGATACTCCCGATCAGCGCATGCCAGGAGCACGGAGCCCCCGACTCGAAGCCGAAGACGTCCGCGCCCGGGGCGCGGGTGCTCCTCCTGGTCGCGCCTCACGGGTCCGGCCACCCCGCAGCGGACCCCAGATCCCGCTCGGGAGGAACGAAAAGTGAGGATCAAGCGCACCACCACCCCCCACGACGGACACCCGAAACGAACCAGGACGGCCGCCGCCGTCATCGCCGTCGTCGCCGGCCTCTTCGCCGTGACCGCGCAGGCCGTACCCGCGGCCGGTGCCGACCCGGCCGGTCCCTACAGCGCCGACCAGCTCGGTGCCGCGGGGCAGGCCGTACTCGACGCCGACGTCGCCGGCACCGCCTGGCACCTCGACCCGGTCGGCAAGCGGCTCGTCGTCACCGTGGACAGCACCGTCACACCGGCGGACATCGACAGGATCAAGCGGACCGCGGGAGCCCAGGCGGGCGCCCTGCGCATCGAACACACCCCCGGAAAGCTCCGCGCACTCATCTCGGGCGGCGACCCGGTCCACACGGACGGCTGGCGGTGCTCGCTCGGCTTCAACGTCCGCAAGGGCGACGCCCACTACTTCCTGACGGCCGGTCACTGCACCGAGGGCGCCGGCACCTGGTACGCGGATTCCGGGAAGACCACCGTCCTCGGCACCACCTACGGCTCCAGCTTCCCGGGCGACGACTACGGCATCGTGCGCTACACCGACGACTCGGTCCCCAAGGAGGGCACGGTCGGCGGCCAGGACATCACCGGCGCCGCCACCGCCACGGTGGGCATGTCCGTCACCCGCCGCGGATCCACCACCGGCATCCACAGCGGCACCGTCACCGGCCTGAACGCCACGGTCAACTACGGCAACGGTGACATCATCCAGGGCCTCATCCGCACCGACGTCTGCGCGGAGCCGGGCGACTCCGGCGGCCCGCTCCACTCCGGCCCCCGGGCCATCGGCCTCACCTCCGGTGGCAGCGGCGACTGCACCACGGGCGGCACGACCTTCTTCCAGCCCGTCACGGAAGCGCTGAGCGCGTACGGCGTCAGCGTGTACTGACCCCCGGGTCACTCTCGGCCGACGCCGTTTCCCCGGCACGTCGTCGCGGCGTCGGCCCCCTCTCGGAGAGCCCGGCGCAGGGGCCCGCCTTCGCCCGGAGGCGGTTCCGCTCGTGGCCGAGGGGCTGTGCGGCGATCCGCGGTCCACTCTCCACGTAGCCCCGTCCGGCCGCCGGGCCGGCTCCCCGCCAGGCCGCCCGCCCGGTCCGGGGCCGACTGCCCGGTCCGGGGCCGACTGCCCGCGGTGTGCTGCCCGTTCGGTGACGGCCCGTCAAAAGATTCGCCGGGCAGCCCCCGACGGCAGGAATCCGGGGCGCCCCCGTGGCCTCCGGCGCCCCCGGCGGCGCGGAGTGCGCCCCGTATCCGGAGGCGAGGCTCCAGCATCCGGAGCATGAAGGTCGTGATCCGGACAGGCCGTACGGGCTCCCGTCGCCGGTTCCGGCCCGCACGTGAAGTTCGCGATGCGGAACCCGCGCCCTCCGACCTGGCCGTGTGAACACGGCGGGTGTGCGGTGTTGTTGTCATGTGTGCGTCCAGAAGGCGACCTTGTGTGCGATCCGCCGCATCGGAATAGTGGGCGCTCCAACCTCCGTGTACGGGCACCCCACTTGCCTGTGCACGGCCCCCCACAGGAGGTCGAAGTTGAGTCACCGACGCATATCCAGGAAGCGTGCGGCCCTCGCGGGTTCGGCGGTCGTCGCCCTGGTCGTCACCGGAGTCTCCTTCCAGACTGCGAACGCCAGCGATGACGTTCCCCAGTTCACCGCCCGGACGCTGACGGCGCAGGCGGCCGGAAATCTCGCCACCACCCTCGACAAGACGCTGGGCGCCGACGCGGCCGGCGCGTACTACGACGCCGAGGCCCAGCACCTCGTCGTGAACGTCCTTGACGAGGCGGCCGCCGAGCAGGTCCGCCAGGCGGGCGGCACGGCCAGAATCGTCCAGAACTCCGCCGCCGACCTGAAGGCCGCCCGGCAGACCCTGGCCGACCAGGCCACCGTCCCCGGTACCTCCTGGGCGGTCGACCCGGTCAGCAACAAGCTGGTCGTCACGGCCGACCGCACGGTCGACGCAGCCGCCTGGGACGAGCTCGGCGCGGTCGTCAAGGGGCTCGACGGCAAGGCCGAACTCACGCGGACGAAGGGCGAGTTCAAGCCGCTCATCGCGGGCGGCGACGCCATCTGGGGCAACGGCGGGCGCTGCTCGCTGGGCTTCAACGTGGTCAAGGGCGGCGAACCGTACTTCCTGACAGCCGGCCACTGCACCGACGCCATCACCAGCTGGTCCGAGACGCAGAGCGGCGCGGAGATCGGTGCCAACGAGGGCTCCAGCTTCCCGGGCAACGACTACGGCCTGGTCAAGTACACCTCGGGTACCGCCCACCCGAGCGAGGTCGACCTCTACAACGGCTCCACCCAGAAGATCACCAAGGCGGGCGAGGCGACCGTCGGTATGACGGTGACCCGCAGCGGCTCCACCACCCAGGTCCACGACGGCCAGGTCACCGGCCTGGACGCCACGGTCAACTACGGCAACGGCGACATCGTCAACGGGCTCATCCAGACGACGGTCTGCGCCGAGCCGGGCGACAGCGGCGGTTCGCTCTTCGCGGGCGACACCGCCATCGGCCTGACCTCGGGCGGCAGCGGCGACTGCTCGGCGGGCGGCACGACCTTCTTCCGGCCGGTCCCCGAGGCGCTGGCGGCGTACGGGGCGCAGATCGGCTGACCTCCGGGTCCGCCTTCGGTTCCGGTGAGCCGCTCCCTCGCGCGGGGGAGCGGCTCACCGGCGGTTCCGGGGACGCACGGGCCCGTACAGCACGCGCGGCCCGGCAACCGTTTTCCGGCCGACCGGGAGAGCCTCACACCCGCTGATCTCCGGCTGCCGACCGACCTGCCGCGAGGCTGTCACCGGTGGCATCCGCGAGCTTCTCGCCGAGCGCGTCCGTCGTCGTCAGCAGTTGCCTGAAGGCGATCAGGCGCTGGAACGCCTGTGCTTAGACGGCCTGGTCCTCCAGGGGCAGCTGCAGGACGTGCAGGCGTTTGACGTCGACGCGGGACGAACTGGAGGCATGTGTACCGGCCTGGCGGCCTACGTGATCATGCAGCCCGAGACGAGGCTGGATCGGCCGGTGAAGGCGTACGCGCGCCGGCTCGGGCGCATCCCGTGGGTCTACTCGGTGGCCGTGCTCGACGAGGGGTGCCCCCGCGGAGGGACGACCGGCATTGCGTAGCCACCTTGCGCAACTATCGCGGCCTCATGCCGCTCGCGCACGATGCGCGTAAGCCGATGTTCGACCTCAAGGCGGCGGACGGGGCGCTCGGCAGTACGCAGAAGTATGTACAGACCTGCCGGCTACCAGGAGTTCCGGGCACTGGCGGAAGGTGTGCCGGCACGGACGGAAGAGCCGCCCCGGTCATGAGGAGGCGGCCCGCGTACGCCGGGGAGGTGCCGCCCGCCCGGCGCTCACGGACCGCCCCTCATATTCGCCGGACCAGATCCGCGGTGAGGTTTCTCTGATGCCGGTTCGCTCGTGCGAGCGAACTGAGCGAGGGCCCGCCCGCCCCCACACGGGGGCGGGCGGGTCTCCTGCTGTTACGCGGTAGGCGCGGGCGACGGCTTGACGACGGGTTCCTTCGCGAGCGGGTTGTTCGCGCAGTCGAGTGCTTCAGTGGCTCTGCGGGTCATGAGGTAGAGGAAGGTGACCTGCTGGTCGATCGTCTTCTGCTGGACGTCGGTCCCCATGAGCAGGGTGTTGGAAGCCTGTCCCTGGAGCAGGACCTTCTGCGACGCCTTCTCGAGGCCGCCGGGCATCCGGCACGGCACGGTGAGCCTCGAAACGATGTCGTTGGCTTCGACGGTCGCGTCGTTCACTTTGTAGTGGCTGAGCCTTCCCGGAAGTCTGTCCATCTCGCTCGTCTCGGGATTCCGTGGAATCCACGAGAACTCGATGCGTAGCCTCTTGGGGCCCGTGGTTTCCCGTGGAGCGAACGAGCAGATGGTCTGAGACGGCGTCTGCTCCTTCAGGTCCTCTCCCAGCCCTTCCTTCATGCCTTCGACCAGATGCGGTGTCTGAGCGAAGACAGTGGATTTGAGCTCGTCCGCCTTCAGTAGATCGCGCACCGACTCCCCTTCGGCGGAGGACGCAGGTACGTCGCAGAACTCCTTCTCCGACGCGGCCTCGGTATCTGCTGTGCATGCGGACGCAGCGAGCGAGAGCAGGACTACCGTGGTGAGCGCCAAGCCCTTGTGAGGCCGAAGCGGACTTTGGACATCAGAGGTGGGCCCCTGCGGCATCCCTTCCGATTGCGTAGCCATTAGCTGCATCGTCCTTTGCCTCATTGAACGGCCCATCACCCTTGATTCCCCTCTGATCGCCCCATTTGTCGATCAGGCGAGTAGTCCCGTCCAATCGAGGCAGGCGTCCTGATACGGGGCGGGGACGCGCCGCAGCGGGCCGCCGAGCACATCGAGGAGCTCCAGCGCCGGGGGGTCCTCCGGCCGCTCCCTGTATGACAGGGCCACGGCGGCGGCTCGCTTTTCGCGGGCGACACCGCCTTAGGCCTGACCTCGTGCGGCAGCGGCGACCCCCGTGCGCGGGGCGGGCTTATTCCACGACGTTCACCGGGGTGTCCATCTCGGCGAAGTCCCACAGGGCGAGGCCGTCTTCGGCGCTCTCCCTGATGGCGCTGGTCCGGAGGTCGGGATCCGGCGAGGGGGAGGAGCCGTCCACCGCGTTCGAGAAAGCGGAGTTGGCCCCGAAGTAGACGGCGTGCTCTATGGCCACGCCGTCCGAACCGGTTCCGGTCTCCCGCCTGAAAGAGACCTTGTAGGAGCCGGGCTCCGGGAGGATCGTGCCCGGCCACACGGGGAAGGTCCGCAGGGAGGCGTCCTTGTCGTCGACCAGCCACACACGCTTCTGCTGTATCGAGTAGACGACCCGGCGACCGGTCCCGGACTCGGCGGGCACGGGGTTCGGCGGCTTCGGCGCGGCGGTCCGGGACGGCTGGGCGCTCGGCTTGGAGGTAATGGTGTGCGAGGCCTCTTCCGGCACGTCGCTTCGCGCGTGCACGGCCAGCACGGTCACTGCGGCCAGGGCGCCCGCAAGCAGGACGGTTATCCAGGCACCCGAAGGAACTCTACGGCTCGACACTCGGTTATTCTCCACAACTGACCTGAAACGGACCTCGGATGATCCGCGGTGTGCTCAGGCTAGTACTCCCGTCCGGCCGTGAAACGCGCTGGTGGCGTTCGCTCAGGCGGGGCTCGAACCGCCGGGGGCCGCCGCGTCCGGGGCTCCGCCCGCCGCCGCCCCCGTCCTGTCCGGGCCGCGCCGCATCGACAGCAGCAGGCTGAGTGCGGTTCCGACGACCGCCCAGGCGGAGAGCACCAGGAGCGGGCCGGTGAGCGCGTTGCCCCGGAAGTAGGCGATCGAGCGGGCCGCCCAGGTGCCCGCGCCCGGCGGCAGGGCGGGCC
>NZ_KL585420.1:104466-105846 GCF_000721935.1 Streptomyces sp. NRRL WC-3549 | reverse complement strand
GATGTGTATAAGAGACAGGGCTCCTCCCGCGCTCGGGTTGCCCGCGACCACGATGATCAGGACCGCCAGGCCGATGCCGACGATGCCGGTGAGCGCCTCCAGGGCGAGGGTGATCATGCCGACCGCGAAGACGATCAGGGCGCCGAGCCCCGACAGCCCCCACAGGCTGCCCGGGAGCGCGCCCAGGATCGGCCCGACGATGATCGCGCCGCCGATCCCGCCCGCGATCGAGTACAGCGCCATGGCCCCGGTGCGGATCAGCGCGCGCTGCCGGTTGGCGGGCTTGGCCCCCGCGCTGATGGCCAGGATCGAGGCGCAGAGGTAACCACCGACGCACCAGCCCACGACCAGGTAGAACGACGAGAGCCCGTTGAAGTCGTCCGGCGAGGCCGGGGCCACGTCCACGGTCCGCACCGTGCGGTGCTGCGGCGCCTCGGCCTGCTTGACGATCGTGCCGAGGGAGTTCGCCAGGACGGTGCCGCCCCCCGAGGCGACGAGCAGGGTGTCGGTCGTGCCCCCGGGGTCGACGATCAGGGCGCCGTCCAGGTCGCGGTTCATGACCTGCTTGTGCGCCTCGGCGGCGTCGGAGACCGCGCGGGGGGCCAGCGGGCCGCCCGGGAGGCCGTCCAGCTGGGCGACGAGCTGCCGGGACGCCTGCTTGGGGGCGACCACGCCGAAGGGGACGTCCGTCGGGTCGGGGCGGTGCAGCGCCCCCACGTACGACGCGATGAACAGCAGCTGGAGTGCCAGGACCCCGAGGACGAGCAAGGCGGCCCGCACGGTGACGGCGTTCTTCACTTCCCCGGCGAAAGTCATGCCCCCACGGTCCTGGCGGCCCGGCGGCCGCGCAGGCGGGGCGGGGCCGAATGGCGGAGGCGGTCGCCGGTGAGGGTCACCCCCGGTTCGGTTATCGTACGAACGTTCGAAACGTGGTTTATGGTGGAGAGCGAGGGGGTGGCGGGTTACGGAACGGTCCAGGAGGTGCGGGTGCCAGGCTTCACGCATCTGCATACCGCCTCCGGGTTCTCCCTGCGGTACGGGGCCTCGCATCCGGAGCGGCTGGCCGAGCGCGCCGCCGAGCGGGGGATGGACGCCCTCGCGCTGACCGACCGCGACGGCCTCACCGGCGCGGTCCGCTTCGCCCGTGCCTGCGAGAGCGCCGGGATACGGCCGCTCTTCGGGACGGAGCTCGCGGTGGCGCCCGCCCGGGCCGGCGGGGCGGGGCCTACGCGCCGGCCGCGCACCCCGGTGCGGGGCGGGGCCTTCGTCGACGAATCCGCCCCCCGGGTCACCTTCCTCGCCCGGGACGGCGCCCAGGGCTGGGCCGAGCTGTGCCGGCTCGTCACCGCCGCCCACGCCCCGGACGCGGCGACCCCGGAC
>NZ_KL585420.1:103834-104286 GCF_000721935.1 Streptomyces sp. NRRL WC-3549 | reverse complement strand
GGCCGCCACTGGTCGGCCGGGCCGCGCTGCCCGCCGAGGGGCTCACCGTGCTGCTCGGCCCCGCCTCCGAGGTCGGCGCGGCCCTCGCCGCCGGACGCCCCGACCGGGCCGCCGCGCTGCTCGCCCCCTGGCGGGAGCTCTACGGCGACGCCCTGCGCCTCGAAGCGGTCCACCACGGCCGCGACGGCACCGGCCCCGGGTCGCTGCGGCTCGCCGCCCGCACCGTCGGCTTCGCCGCCGAGCAGGGGGTGCGGGCCGTGCTGACCAACGCCGTCCGGTACGCCGATCCCGGGCAGGGTCCGGTCGCCGACGTGCTCGACTCCGCCCGCAGGCTCGTCCCCGTCGACCCGCGCCGCTCACCCCTGGACAGCGGGGAGCGCTGGCTCAAGGACGCCTGTGCGATGCGGGAGACCGCCGAGCGGATCACCTCGGCGGCTGTCTCTTATACACAT
>NZ_KL585420.1:101945-103593 GCF_000721935.1 Streptomyces sp. NRRL WC-3549 | reverse complement strand
GGCCGAGACCCGGCACACCGCCGACGCCTGCCGCGTCGATCCGGCGGACGATCTGGGGCTGGGCAGCGTGCACTTCCCCGAGCCGCGCCTCGTGGGCGCCGAGCGGCGTACCGCGCAGCGGGTGCTGGCCTCCCGGGCCGCCGCCGGTATGGTGCTGCGCGGCCTGGACCGCAGGCGCGGCTACTGGGAGCGGATGCACCACGAACTGGACGTCATCGCCCACCACGGCTTCGCCTCCTACTTCCTGACGGTCGCCCAGGTGGTGGACGACGTGAAGGGGATGGGTATCCGGGTCGCCGCGCGCGGTTCCGGCGCCGGATCCCTGGTCAACCACCTCCTGGGCATCGCGCACGCCGACCCCGTCGAGCACGGGCTGCTCATGGAGCGGTTCCTGTCCAAGCGGCGCTTCGTGCTGCCCGACATCGACATCGACGTGGAGTCGGCCCGCCGCCTGGAGGTCTACCGCGCGATCATCGGGCGCTTCGGCACCGAGCGGGTCGCGGCCGTCTCCATGCCCGAGACCTACCGGGTGCGCCACGCGATCCGGGACGTCGGCGCCGCGCTCTCCATGGACCCCGCCGAGACCGACCGGCTCGCCAAGGCCTTCCCGCACATCCGGGCCAGGGACGCCCGCGCCGCGATGGAGGAGCTGCCCGAACTGCGCGAGGTGGCCGGGCGGAAGGAGCGGTACGGCCGGCTCTGGGAGCTGGTGGAGGCGCTGGACGCGCTGCCGCGCGGTATCGCCATGCACCCGTGCGGGGTCCTCCTCTCGGACGCCTCGCTGCTGCGGCGTACGCCCGTCGTGCCCACCAGCGGCGACGGCCCCCACAGCCTTGACGGCGTGGGAGGTGCCCCCATCCCGATGGCGCAGTTCGACAAGGACGACGTGGAGCACCTCGGGCTGCTCAAGCTCGACGTGCTCGGTGTACGGATGCAGTCGGCGATGGCCCACGCGGTCACCGAGCTGAAGCGGGCCTCGGGCCGGGAGGTCGACCTGGACGCGGTGCCGCCGGACGACCCGGAGACGTACCGGCTGATCAGGAGCACCGAGACGCTGGGCTGCTTCCAGATCGAGTCACCGGGCCAGCGGGACCTGGTCGGCAGGCTCCAGCCCGCCACCTTCCACGACCTGGTGGTCGACATCTCGCTCTTCCGCCCGGGGCCCGTCGCCGCCGACATGGTGCGGCCGTTCATCGAGGCCCGGCACGGCCGCGCGCCCGTCCGCTACCCGCACCCCGACCTGGAGGGGCCGCTGCGCGACACCTACGGCGTGGTCGTCTTCCACGAGCAGATCATCGAGATGGTCGACATCATGACCGGCTGCGGCCGGGGCGAGGCCGACCGGGTGCGGCGCGGGCTGTCCGACCCCGAGTCGCAGGGGCGGATCAAGGTCTGGTTCGCGCTGCGGGCGGCGGAGCGGGGGTACGGGGCCGAGGTGACCGACCGGGCCTGGGAGATCGTCGAGGCGTTCGGCAGCTACGGCTTCTGCAAGGCGCACGCGGTCGCCTTCGCCGTACCGACGTACCAGTCCGCATGGCTCAAGGCGCACCACCCGGCGGCCTTCTACGCCGGGCTGCTCACCCACGACCCGGGGATGTACCCCAAGCGGCTGCTGCTCGCGGACGCCCGGCGGCGCGGGGTGCCGGTG
>NZ_KL585420.1:98453-101737 GCF_000721935.1 Streptomyces sp. NRRL WC-3549 | reverse complement strand
GGTGCCGGTGCTGCCACTGGACGTGAACCGGTCCGCGGCCACCCATCGAATCGAACTGGTGTCTGAGAAGGGGGTGTGGGGGCTGCGGCTCGCCCTCGCGGACGTCCACGGCATCAGCGAGGCCGAGGTCGCCCGGATCGAGGCGGGGCAGCCCTACTCCTCGCTGCTGGACTTCTGGCAGCGCGCCCGGCCCGGTAAACCGGCCGCCGAACGCCTCGCCCAGGTCGGGGCGTTGGACGCCTTCGGCGCCAACCGCCGGGACCTGCTGCTGCACCTGTCCGAGCTGCACCGCGCCCAGCGCGGCGCCGGGGCCCGGGGCGGCGGCGGTGCCCAGCTCCCGCTCGGCGACGGGCACCGGACCGGCACCGTCGGCCTGCCCGACCTCAACGACGCCGAACGCCTCAGCGCCGAGCTCGGCGTCCTCAGCATGGACGTCTCCCGTCACCTGATGGGGGACCACCACGCCTTCCTGGAGGAGCTGGGCGCGCTCTCCGCCAAACGGCTGCGGGAGGCCGGGCACGGTGAGACCGTGCTGGTCGCGGGCGCCAAGGTGGCGACCCAGACCCCGCCCATCCGCTCCGGACGCCGGGTCGTCTTCACCACCCTGGACGACGGTACGGGCCTGGTGGACCTGGCCTTCTTCGACGACAGCCACGCCGCCTGCGCCCACACCGTCTTCCACTCCTGGCTGCTGCTGGTGCGCGGGGTGGTCCAGCGGCGCGGTCCGCGCAGCCTGAGCGTGGTGGGGTCGGCGGCCTGGAACCTGGCGGAACTGGCCGAACTGCGGCGCACCGGCGGGCTCGACGCGGTCGCGGCGCGGCTGGCGGAGGTTCCGGAGGCGGAGGAGGAAGGGGCGCCGCCCGGCGACGGGCGCCGGATCCAGCTGCCGACCGGATACGAGATGAACCCCTGGGCCGACCTCCAGCCGGCCGGCGAAGGCGTACCCACCGGAAGGAAGCTGTGGCACCAGAGCCCGGGGAGCGCGGGATGAGCGGGCGGCCGACGGTGCTGTGCCTGCGGTTCCGGCGGATCGGCGGCGGACAGCCGGACGGGGCGGCCTACGAGGGCCTGCTCGCGCTCCTCGGCGCGTTCACCCCGGTCGTCGAGGCCGTGCCGCCCGACGGTGCGCTCGCCGACGTCGGCGGGTCGCTGCGCTACTTCGGGCAGGATCCGGCGGGGCTCGCCTCGGTGATCCGGGTCCGCGCGCTCGCCCTGCACGGGGTGGACTGCGCGATCGGCGCGGCCCCCAACCCCATGCTGGCCCGGATGGCGGCGCGCCAGGCGGTGCCCGGGACCACCTTCACGGTGGCCGGGGACGAGGCGGCCGGCTTCCTGGCGGCCAAGCCCGCCGCCGCGCTGGACGGGGTCGGCCCGGCGACCGCGCGGACCCTGTGCGGCTACGGGCTCGACTCCGTCGGCCGGATCGCCGCCGCGCCGCTCGCCACCCTGCAGCGGATCACCGGGGTGCGGACCGGCCGCGACCTGTGGGAGCGGGCCAACGGCATCGACCGCACCCGGGTCGTGCCGAACGCCGCCGCCCGGTCCATCGGCGCCGAACGCTCCTTCCCCCGTGACGAACTGGACCCCGGGCAGCACCGCCGCGCACTCCTCTCGCTCACCGAGGAGCTGGGCGCCAGGCTGCGCGTCGACGGGCAGGTCTGCCGCTCGCTCGCGCTCTCCGTCCGGTACGCCGACCGCACCGGCTACGCGACCCTGACCCGCAGCCGCACGCTCCCCGAGCCCACCGCCCACTCGGCGGCGCTCACCGCGCTCGCGTACCGGATCCAGGACTCGTTCGCACTGCAGCGGGCGCGGGTGCGGGGGATCGGGCTGCGGGCGGAGGGGCTGCACGACGCGGAACGGGCCAGCCACCAGCTGTCCTTCGACCCGGTGGACGAGCGGGCCCGGCGGATCGAGGCGGTGTCCGACCGGGTGCGGGCGAAGTTCGGGCCGCAGGCCGTGAAGCCGGGGCGGCTGGCGGCCTGACCCGCCCCCATTTTTTTACCGACGCGTAACTTCCCCCGCCACCCTACTCATGCGTAATTTGGCATGAGCACGAAAAAAAGCATCTCACTTGTGGTCCGGACCGCAGGGCGCACCGACATCCCCACTCCCCTGAGCCGCAAGGAGACCACCCGATGCTGCCCTGGACCCGTGCCCCGCGCACCCCGCACGTCCGCCGCACCCTCGCCGCCCTGCTTCTCGCCGCCCTCACGCTGGTCGTCCCCACGGCCACCGCGACTGCCGCCCCCGCCGCCACCGCACAGACCGCCGCCTCCCGTGGCTGGAACGACTTCTCCTGCAAGCCCTCAGCCGCCCATCCCCGCCCCGTCGTCCTGGTCCACGGGACCTTCGCCAACTCCGTCGACAACTGGCTCGTCCTCGCCCCCTACCTCGTCAACCGGGGGTACTGCGTCTTCTCGCTCGACTACGGGCAGCTCCCCGGCGTACCGGGCATCGGCGGCCTCGGCCCCATCGACGCGTCGGCCGGGCAGCTCGCCGCCTACGTCGACCGGGTGCTCGCCGCCACCGGGGCCCCGAAGGCCGACCTGGTCGGCCACTCCCAGGGCGGCATGATGCCCCACTACTACCTGAAGTTCCTCGGCGGAGCCGCCAAGGTGAACGCCCTCGTCGGGATAGCCCCGGACAACCACGGCACCACCCTGCTCGGCCTCACCGGGCTGCTCCCGTACTTCCCCGGCGTCGGGGGCCTGCTCACCGAGAAGACCCCGGGCCTGGCCGACCAGGTCGCCGGGTCGCCCTTCATCACCGGGCTCACGGCCGGCGGGGACACCGTGCCCGGCGTCCGCTACACCGTCATCGCGACCCGGTACGACGAGGTCGTCACCCCGTACCGCACGCAGTACCTGGACGGGCCGGACGTCCGCAACGTCCTGCTCCAGGACCTGTGCCCGCTCTCGCTGTCCGAGCACGTCGCGATCGGGACCATCGACCGGGTCGCCTTCCACGAGGTGGCCAACGCCCTCGACCCGGCGCACGCCACCCCGACCACCTGCGCCTCGGTGATCGGCTGAGGACGCACCGGGCCCCGCGCCGCCAGACGCGCGGGGCCCGGTGCCCGGGGTCAGCGGCGGTGCGCCCCGGAGGCCGCCCGGCGGCGGAGGGGCCCAGCAGGACGAGCGGCGCGCCGCCGAGCGCGAGGACGCCTCCGGCGAGCGGCGGTATGACGGCCATGGCGGTGGTTCTCCTTCGGCGGCACGGCTGTTGAACCGGTCTGGTGCCCGGCAGGTCAGCCGCCGCCGAAGGGGGGACCGGCGGTGGGA
>NZ_KL585420.1:93394-98292 GCF_000721935.1 Streptomyces sp. NRRL WC-3549 | reverse complement strand
GAGATGTGTATAAGAGACAGGAAGCCGCAGGTGGCGATCGTCATGGTGCGCTCAAGGAGCGGTTGGGGGAAGACTCAGGGAACGGGGTCCCCGGGCCCCGGCCGGGCAGACGGGGCCCGGAACCGGGTCAGACCTGGACGCCCGGCCTGCCGTCCTCGACGACCACGCTCGCCCGTGTGCTGACCGGCGCATCGGGCTTCGTCACGTAGGGCAGGACCCGGAAGTCGCTCGTCCAGCGGTCCCGGTCCACCGTGACGCGGACGTAACCCCGCTGGCTGTTGAAGAACTTCATGTGCGGGTTGGCCGCGAGGAACTTCTCGCCCTCGGCCGTCATGTCGGCGCCGTCGCCGCCGCTCGTGATCGAGGTGCCCACGAACTCCGAGCCCACGGTCGCCGATTCCGGGTCGGAGTAGTCGCGCTTCAGGTCCCACGCGTAGTTCTGGTGCCGGTCGCCCGTGATGACGACCAGGTTGCGCACCCCGCGGGTGTCCGCCTCGGCCAGCAGGCGGTTGCGCTCGGCGACGTAGCCGTCCCACGGGTCCGTGAAGACCGTCGTGCCCGGACCGGGGTCCAGATCGGTCTGGCCCATCGGGGCCTGGTTGCCGAGGACCTGCCAGCGGGCCTGCGAGCGGCTGAAGCCCTTGAGGACCCAGTCCCGCTGCCGGGCCCCGAGCAGGGTCCGGTCCGCGTCGAACCGCTCGGCGCAGTCGGCCGACGAGCCGTCGCCGCAGGCCTGGTCGTCGCGGTACTGGAGATGTGTATAAGAGACAGGTACATCTGTACGTCGGGGCCCTTGGGCAACTGCGTACGGCGCAGCGGCGCGTGCTCGTACAGGGCCTGGAACGCGTCGGCCCGGCGGAGCAGGAAGTCCGCCGGGTCGTCGTCGTTCTCGGAGGTCTCGCCGGCCCAGTTGTTCTCCACCTCGTGGTCGTCGAAGGTCATGATCCACGGGAAGGCGGCGTGCGCCTCGCGCAGCGGCGCCTCGGACTTGTAGAGGCCGTACTGGAGGCGGTAGCGGGCCAGGTCGAGGGTCTCCGTGTGGAACTTGGGGTCGGTGCCGACCCCGCGCTTGTTCGACTTGACGCCGTACTCGTACAGGTAGTCGCCCAGGTGCACCACCAGGTCCAGGTCCTCCTGGGCCATGTGCCGGTAGGCCGTGTAGTAGCCGTCCTGCCAGGCCTGGCAGGAGGCGAAGGCGAACCTCAGCCGGCGGGGGGAGTCCCACGGCGCCGGGGTGGTGCGGGTGCGTCCCACGGGGGAGATCTCCGACCCCGCCTTGAAGCGGAACCAGTACGTGCGGTCGGGGGCGAGGCCGTGCACCTCGGGGTGGACGGAGTGTGCCAGCTCGGGGGAGGCGACGACGCTGTCCCGGCGTACGACACGGCGGAAGCGCTCGTCCAGCGCCACCTCGTAGTGGACGCGGACGGGGGCCGGCGGCATACCGCCGAAGCCGTCCTCGGCGAAGGGGTCGGGGGCCAGTCGCGTCCACAGCACGACACCGTCGGCCGTCGGGTCACCGGAGGCGACCCCGAGGGTGAACGGGTCACCCTTCAGCGCGGGCGCGGCGAACGCGGAACTGCTCTCCCACGCACCTGTCCCCAGCATCAGTGCGGCGGCGGCCCCGCCGAATCCGAACATCTGCCGACGGGAGACGGAACGGTCGATCACGGGTCCTCCTCGGTTGATGTGCGCCTGACACCGAGGACACTGCCGCGCGTTGATGTCATGCCCACATTCGACGTATGGCCGGAGGCCGAGCGGTACGTGAACAGGGCACCGCTCTCCGGCGCCGCCCGCGCCCGGACCTGACGCGTTGTCGGTGGCGGCTGAGAGTATCGGGACATGACCACGATCGACTGGGACGACGCCGCCGACTCCTTCGACGACGACCCCGACCACGGCCTCCTCGACCCTGCCGTGCGCGCCGCCTGGGCGCGGCGGATGGAGACCTGGCTGCCCACGGCCCGTTCCGAGGTGCTCGACCTCGGATGCGGCACCGGCAGCCTGGCTCTCCTGGCCGCCGGCCAGGGGCACCGGGTCACCGCCGTCGACCGCTCGCCGCGCATGGTGCGGCAGGCGCGGGCGAAGCTCGCCGGGACCGGCTCCGAGGTCCTCGTGGGCGACGCGGCGGACCCGCCCGTCGGTACCCGGCGCTTCGACGTGGTCCTCGCCCGGCACGTCGTGTGGCTGCTGCCCGGCCCGGAGGCCGTCCTGCGCCACTGGTTCTCGCTGCTGAGGCCGGGCGGCCGGCTGGTGCTGGTCGAAGGGGTGTGGAGCGGGACGGGACTGTCCGCGGCCCGGCTCACCGCGCTGCTCGCCCCGCTCACCGAGCGGATCCACCACGAGCCGCTCTCCGGAGAGGCGGCGCTCTGGGGCAGGGAGGTGGACGACGAGCGGTACGCCCTGGTGGCCCGCGCCGAGCCGCCGCACCGGCACACCGAGGTCGTGGACGTCCACCTCGTCCTGCGGCGCGGCCCCGAGGTGCTGCTCGCCCGGCGGGCGGGCACGGGATACGCGGACGGACTGCTGCACGTCCCCTCGGGCCACGCGGAGGACGGCGAGGACGTCCGTGAGGCGATGCTCCGGGAGGCAGCCGAGGAGATCGGTGTCGAACTGGACCCGGACGAGCTGCGGGTGGCCCTGGTCATGCAGCACCGCGGGCCCGGCGGCAGCCCCCGGATGGGCTGGTTCTTCGAGGCGGAGTGCGACCCGGAGCGGCCCCCGCGCAACGCCGAACCCGGGAAGTGCTCCGAGCTCGCCTGGTACAGCCTGGACGCGCTGCCCGACGACATGGTCGCCTACTGCCGCGCCGGACTCGACGGATACCGCGCCGGGGAGCGCTTCCTGCTCCACTGGCACGAGGACGGCGACGCCGTCGCCCACGACCCCGGCGGGATCCGGCGCGCCGTACCGCTGGCGGTGTCCGCCGTCCCCGCCGGGCAGCCGCACCGCGTCGAGCCGTAGGCGCCCGGCCGTCCGAGGGGGAGCCGGCGGTCCCGAGGCGGAGCCGGACCGGGGCCGGCTCCCCGGCGATCCGGGCCGCGCCCCTCTGGCGGCGACACCCGTGCGCCGGCGCCCACCGCGCGGCCCGCCTGGAGGGCGCGGCCGGGTGCGAGGGGGCGCCGGCCGGCGCCGTGACGGCGCCGGCCCGGATCAGCGGAGCTTGATCGCCCCGCCGTCGGCCATCAGGGTCTGGCCGGTGATGTAGCGGGCGTCGTCGCTCGCCAGGAAGGCGACCACCGGCGCGACGTCCTTCATCGGGTCCCCGAAGCGGCCGAGCGGGACCTTGGCGGCGGAGAGCCGGTACTGCTCGGGGTTGGCCTCCGCCCACTGGGCCACGCCGGCCGTCCGCGCCATCGGCGACACGACGTTGACCCGGATCTGGTCCGCGGCCCACTCGTTGGCCACGACCCGGCTCAGGCCGCGGATGGCCTCCTTGGCCGCCGCGTACGACGCCTGGTTGGGCTGGCCGTCGATCCCCGCGCCGGAGGCGAAGTTGACGACCGCGCCCTGGGCCTTCCGCAGCTCCGGGTGGGCGGCGACCATGAAGTTGCGGGTGGCGAAGAGGCCGGTGTCCAGGGCGAGCTTCCAGTCGTCCTCGGTCTGCTCCACGAAGGGCCGCACCCGGGAGGCGCTGGCGTTGTTCACCAGGACGTCCAGCTTGCCGAAGCGCTCCACGGCCGTGGCGACGGCCCGGTCGGCGACCGCACGGTCGGAGACGTCGCCCCGGATGAACGCCACCGCGTCGCCGAGGTCGGCGACGACGGCGTCCCCGGCCTCCTGCTGGAGGTCGACGACGACGACCCGCGCGCCGCGCTCGACGAAGAGCCGGGTGACGGCCTCGCCGATGCCGGACGCCCCGCCGGTGACGATCGCTACCTTGTTTTCCAACGTCATGTCCGCACAGTTCCTTCGACTCGTGTGTTCCGGCGCACCGCGCCCCCCGCACGACGCCTTGTCTGTGCATCGTACCTATCGTGTGCATAATGCACACGTAAGGGCGGGGCGCGCGGCTCAGCCGAGCAGACCCGCCAAACCTTCGGTACGGGCCAGCCGCTCCAGCTCGTCCAGCGCCCGCACCGCCGCCCCGGCGGCCTCCGGGTCCCGCTCCGCGAGGCCGCTCTCCGCGAACTCGTCCTCGTCCAGACGCAGGACGGACGAGCCGTCCGCCGACACCCACAGATCGAGGTCAAGATCCTCGACGAGCAGCTCGGACCCGCGCAGAACGGCGGGCCGGGTGATGTCGCAGTACCAGCCCTTCAGCCCGCCGTCACCGGCGCGGACCTCCTTGACCGCGAACCACCGGTCCCGCCAGTAGTGCTCGGTGAAGACGTCGCCCGGCTCGAACCGCACGAAGCCGAAGTCCCGTACCCCCGGGGCCGCCCAGGGGGCCCGGACCGTGATGCGGGACCCGTCGTCGAGGACCGTCTCGGCCGGATACCTGATCTTGGTGCGGCCGGCCTTGACCAGGGCCACCGTCAGGGTGTCCCCGGAAGCGGGCGGGAGCGGCGTGGCCCCGGAGTCAGACGAGCGAGCGGACATGATGGATCTCCGTTGCGCAGATGGAATAGCCGAACCATGCGTTGATGGCCAGCATCGGGTCGTTTCCGGCGTCGTTCTCGGTGTAGGCGTCGGTGCAACCGGCCGCCCGGGCCCGGTGCAGCGCGTCGGTCTTGGCGAGCTTGGCCAGGCCCCGGCCGCGGAACGCCCGGCGGGTGCCGGTCATCGCCGTCGCGTACCGGGCCCGTCCGTCGGTGTGGGCGGCGGAGAACGACGCCACCTCCCCCTCCACCACCACGACCGAGGTGAGGGCGTGGTCGAGGAGCGGGTGGTGCCACGTCGTGGCCAGCCAGTCGTCGTAGTCGGCCGGTCCGGCCGGGAGGTCGGACGGCTCGTCC
>NZ_KL585420.1:93009-93159 GCF_000721935.1 Streptomyces sp. NRRL WC-3549 | reverse complement strand
GGACGGCTCGTCCGCCGTCGTCTCGGCGTCCGCCTCGAACAGCGGACGCGGATCGTCCGCGAAGTCCGCCCCGGTGCGCAGCTCCACCCCGGGCGGAAGGCCCTCGAGCGGCGGGAGCCCGCCGCTCGTCAGGTCGAGGTGGAGGTAGTG
>NZ_KL585420.1:90238-92771 GCF_000721935.1 Streptomyces sp. NRRL WC-3549 | reverse complement strand
CCCGCCGCTCGTCAGGTCGAGGTGGAGGTAGTGCGCCGGGCGCCGCGGCGCGTAACCGCGCTTCTCGGCGAACGCGCGGTTGGCCGGCTCGTCCAGCACCCAGGTGTGGACGGTCCTCGCGCCGGCCCCGGCGAGATGCTCCTCGGCCCTCGCCACGAGCAGTGAGCCCGCCCCCCGGCCCACGCGGGCCGGGTCCGTGTACACGTTGCAGAACCCCCTGCCCGGCTCCGGGCCCCCGTGGGAGAGGCGCACCTTCGCGGTTCCGGTCACCTCGCCGTCCTCCTCCGCGACCAGCAGCCGGTACCGCTGACCGGGACGCGCACCGGCCAGATCGCGCAGGACCTGTTCGGGGGTCGTCACCAGGGACGGGAGGGCGAGCCGCCGTACCCGCACGAAGTCCTCCGCGTCCGCGGGGAGGAAGTCCCGGACCGTCACCGTCATACGGTGGACGGTACGCGGACGGCCGGGGCGGGCGCCTCCGAATTTCCGACCCCCGGGCCGTGGGGGAGAATCGGCCCGTGACTCTGACGATCGCCCTTGACCCGGACACCGCCACCGCGCCCTACGAGCAACTGCGCGTCCAGCTCTCCGAACAGGCCCGCTCCGGTGCCTTGCCCGTCGGCTTCCGGCTCCCGACGGTACGCGGCCTCGCCGACGAACTCGGCCTCGCCGCCAACACGGTGGCCAAGGCCTACCGCGCCCTGGAGGCCGACGGGGTGATCGAGACCCGGGGCCGCAACGGGACGTTCGTCGCCGCCGCGGGCGGCGCGGCCCACCGGAAGGCGGCCACCGCCGCCCAGGAGTACGCCGAGCAGGCCAGGCGCCTCGGCCTCTCCCGCGCCGAGGCGCTGTCCGGGGCGGAGGACGCGGTACGCGCGGCGTACGGGGAGTGAGCCGGCGGGGCGGGGGCGCACCGGCTCAGAGGTACAGGCCCGCGTCCGCCCCGACGTCCTGCTTCGGTACGGACGCGGGGCCGCCGCCCCGGCGCCGTGCGAAGAGTTCCGCCAGCGTCGCGCCCTCCCGGCCGATCCCCTCCTCCGTGCCGAGCCAGGACACCGACTCGGCGCGGGTCAGCGGGCCGACCTCGATCCGGGCCAGGCAGCGGCCCGGCCGGACGACCGCCGGGTGCAGCCGCTCCAGGTCCTCGTTGGTCGTCACGCCCACCAGCACGTTGCGGCCCTGGCCCAGCAGACCGTCCGTCAGGTTCAGCAGCCGGGACAGCGCCTGGCCCGCCGTGTGCTTGGCCTCCCCGCGGATCAGCTCGTCGCAGTCCTCCAGGAGCAGCAGCCGCCAGCGGCCCTTCGCGGAGCCCTCGTCCTCCCCGATGGCGATGTCCATCAGATAGCCGACGTCGTTGAAGAGGCGCTCCGGGTCCAGCACGCAGTCGACCTGGCACCAGTCCCGCCAGGACCGGGCCAGGGTGCGCAGTGCGGAGGTCTTGCCGGTGCCCGGGGGCCCGTGCAGCAGGAGCAGCCGGCCGGCGATGTCGTCCGGGGTGACCTTCATCAGCCGGTCCATGGCGTCGGCCACCGGCGCCGTGTAGTTGGGGCGGACCTCGTCCCAGGTGCCGGCCGCGATCTGCCGGGTGGTCCGGTACGGGCCGCGGCGCGGCGAGACGTACCAGAAGCCCATGGCCACGTTCTCCGGCTGCGGCTCCGGATCGTCCCGGGCCCCGGCGGTCGCCTCCGTGAGCACCTTCTCGGCCAGTTCGGGGGTGGTGGCGGTCACCGTCACGTCGGCGCCCCGGTTCCACCGCGAGACCAGCAGCGTCCACCCCTCGCCCTCGGCCAGGGTCGCGCTGCGGTCGTCGTCACGGGCGGCCCGCAGCACCACCGCCGCCTCGGGCAGCAGAGTCGCCCCCGCTTTCACCCGGTCGAGCGAGGAACTGTGCGAGTACGGCTGCTCGCCCGTCGCGAAACGGCCGAGGAACAGGGCGTCCACGACGTCGGACGGCGCATCGCTGTCGTCGACGGTGAGCCGGATCGGCAGAGCGGACTCGGGGGTGGCAGACATGGCGCCCATGATCCGTCACCGCGGCACCCGGCGCACGCAGGTTTCGCGAGCCGGTCCCGGGATTCCCCCTTCGTGCGGCGCACGGACCGCGGAACACCCGGCGGCGGGCAGGGCTCCGAGGGCGGCCGGGAGCGGTCCGGTAGCGACGACGGGGCGTCAACCTCCGTATACCGGTGTGCAATCGACCGGCCGGGATACACGCGTGTCAGCGCGGGACGATAGGGTTAACCTGCCCGGGCCGGGTGCCCTCGTACGGGTGGGGAGAGACATGGAACAGATAACGGTGCGCAGCAGGCCGCGTGTGCCTGCCATTACGTGTGGGGGCAGCGCGACCAGTTCGCGGCTCGACCGCCACCTCGCAGTGCTGGGCGGCCCCGCCGTCCCGCAGGGCGATTCCGCGGAGGCGACGCTGCTGATGCTGGAGCTGACCTCGCGTGACGTCTCGCACAGCCGGAGGAGCAGGAGCGCGCGGGTCT
Organism: Streptomyces sp. NRRL WC-3549; assembly: GCF_000721935.1. GTDB lineage: Bacteria > Actinomycetota > Actinomycetes > Streptomycetales > Streptomycetaceae > Streptomyces. The sequence goes on along the minus strand of NZ_KL585420.1, from coordinate 90,282 downwards.
CGCTCTTCGCCCCGCTGCGGCGGCTGCGACGCTCGCTCTTCGGT
>NZ_KL585420.1:88924-90011 GCF_000721935.1 Streptomyces sp. NRRL WC-3549 | reverse complement strand
GCCCCCCGCTCAGGGCCGTGTCCGAGACGACCCCCGCCCCGGCGCAGTGTTGCGATCCGCTCGCCCGTCATCCCCAGGGCCCGCAGGGTTGCGTCGGTGTGCTCACCCGGCGTCGGTACGGCACCCATCGGCGTCTCCGCCCCGCCCGGCGGCGCGATCGGCGGCGGCAGCGCCCGCGACGCCCCCATGGGCGGGTCCACTCCCGCCGGCCGTTGCGCGCGGCCCGGTACCCGTCCGGCGAGCCGGCGCCACTTGCCGCCGTTCCGCACCGCGGGCAGCACCTGCTCCCCGTCCGCCGTGCGGTGGACGTACGTCCCGCCCGGACCGCGACGCCCGGTACGCGCGGCCGCGACACTCACAGCAGCGCGAACTGCCCCTCCGGGCCCTCCTCCCGGTGGTCCAGCACGGAGGCCGGGCGCCGGGCGGACGCGGGCGGCGGGAGGACCCCGGCGGTGCGCAGGTCCTCCGGGGCCAGAAGGGCCGACCGGTCGATCCGGTCCCGCAGCGCCCGCTGACGCGGGGTCAGCTCGGCGAGCAGGGCGAGCACGGTGACCAGCTCCAGCAGTTCCGAGGTCCACCCCTGCGGCCAGGCGCGCGGACACAGCGCGGCCAGCCCCTCCGCCTCCGGCCGCGCCGCGCGGCGGGAGAACCAGAGCTCCAACATCCGCACCCCGCCCACCTGGAACTCCCACGCCCCTTCCGGCACGGGTGAGACGCGGCCCTCGTCGAGGCTGAGCGTCCCGGTGGCGGGGTCGTAGTCCAGCTCGGCCGGCCGGGGCGGGATCGCGGCCCGCACGTAGGGGCGCCGCCCGCCCGGGAGCCGGGGCCGCTCCCCACCGTGCGCCCCGCGCAGATGCAGTCGCAGCAGCTCCCGGCCGAGCTCCACCCCCTCCGCCCACAGGGCGCCGTCCACGGGCAGCGGGACGAGCGGTCCGGCGGGGGAGGGGCGGGCGGCGGCGAGCGCCCAGGCCAGGACCGATTCGGGGGTGAGGGGGGTGCCGTACCGGGTGTGCAGCAACCCGGTCAGTCCGGGTGCGAGATTGGGCTCCCGGCCGCCCGGCCGCCGGTAGAGGGGCCGGATGCGGCC
>NZ_KL585420.1:83486-88712 GCF_000721935.1 Streptomyces sp. NRRL WC-3549 | reverse complement strand
CGGACGGCCGGCGGGCGAGTGGCCGTCCGGCAGCAGCGCGGTGGCCGACAGGACGGGGCCGGACGCGGCGGGGACGTACCCGTGCTCCACGGCGAAGACCTGGCGGCGGTCGGCGACCCGCCACAGCTCGGGCCGCGCCGTGTCGAGCAGCCGGTGGTCGGGGATCAGCCACTGCTCGTCGAAGGGGCCGTGCAGGATCCGCACCGGCTCGGGGTACGGCCCGGGGTCCCGGGCGAAGGCTCCCGTCCCGGTGGACCGGCCGGGCAGCGCGGTGGCCGCCGTCCACGGGGTACGGGAACGGGTCGGCCCGAACAGCCGGTCCCGCTCGGCGCCCTCGGCCCGGACCAGCCGGTCCCAACGGGCCCGCAGGGACGGTGCGTCGGGTGCCGTCACCCAGGCGCGCCCCGTCCGCAGCGGACGTACGGACCAGGGCATCAGGTCGTCCAGCGGCAGGAGCCCCGCGTCCGCTCCGGCCGCTCGCCGTGCTGCCACCGTGCGGTCCTCCCCGTCGACACGTCCGCCGCCCCCGGCATCGTAACGAGCCCGCCGGGCCCGGCGGGAGACGGCCGGTCCACGCACCGGTCAGTGCGCGTCCACCGTCACGGAGAACGAGAAGCGGTCGCCCCGGTAGCGGATGCACGCCACATCGACCACCCGGCCGTCCTCGTCGTAGGACACCCCCGTGTAGTGCAGGATCGGGCTGAGCAGCGGTACCTGGAGCAGCTCGGCCGTGGCCGGGTCGGCGAGGCGGGCCTCGACCGTGTCCGTGATCCGGGCGATGCGTACGCCGACGCCGTCGCGCAGCACCTTCGTCATCGGCCACCGCTCCAGGTCGGCCACGTCGATACGGTCCGCGACGTCGCGGACCACCGCGTTCTCCGCCCAGTTGGTGGGCTCGCCGGTCGCCTCGTCGCAGCGCAGCCGCCGGTAGCGCACCACCTCGGAGCAGTCCGGGAAGAACTCCGCCAGGTCTCCCGGCACCGGGGAGGGGCCGTGGCCGAGCACGGTGGTGCGCTCACCCGACTGCTGGGCGACGATCGCGTCGATCGACCCCAGCAGCCGGACCGGCGACACCCGCCGGGCGCGCGGCTCGATGAACGTGCCCCGCCTGCGGTGCCTGCTGATCAGCCCCTCCGACTCCAGCTCCTTGAGGGCCTGCCGCATGGTGAGGACGCTGACGCCGTAGTGCGCGGCGAGCTGTTCCTCGGTCGGCAGCCGTGAGGAGGCGTCCTGCGGGCGGCCCAGTATGGACGCCCGCAGCGACTGCGAGACCTGGTACCAGAGCGGCAGCTTCCGGTTGAGCACCAGGGAGTCAGGGGCGAAGGCGGGCGCGGGGCGTGCCTCGTTCACCTGGTCCATCCGGTTCACCCGGCCTCTCGGATCGGTGGCCGGCCGCGTGGTCTCACGGCCGGAAGTCGCGGCTCAGACCCTGCCACACGTCGTCGTACCCGCGCTGAAGATGGTCCGCCCCGGCGGCCTGCGCCGTCGCCGTGACCGGCCAGCGCGTCTCGAACATGAACGCGAGCCCGTCGTCGATCTTCTGCGGCTTCAGCTCCGCCGCGCTCGCCCGCTCGAAGGTCTCACGGTCGGGGCCGTGCGCCGACATCATGTTGTGCAGCGACCCGCCGCCGGGCACGAACCCGTCGGCCTTCGCGTCGTACGCGCCCTCGATCAGCCCCATGTACTCGCTCATCACGTTGCGGTGGAAGTAGGGCGGGCGGAAGGTGTCCTCGCCGACCAGCCAGCGGGGAGCGAAGACGACGAAGTCGACCCCGGCCAGTCCCGGGGTGTCGGACGGCGAGGTCAGCACCGTGAAGATCGACGGGTCGGGGTGGTCGTAGCTGATGCTGCCGATCGCGTTGAAGCGGCGCAGGTCGTAGAGGTACGGCGTGTGGTTGCCGTGCCAGGCGACCACGTCCAGCGGCGAGTGGCCGTACGTCGCCGACCAGAGGTTGCCGCAGAACTTGTTGACCACCTCGACGGGGCCCTCGCGGTCCTCGTACGCCGCGACGGGCGCCAGGAAGTCCCGGGCGTTGGCCAGGCCGTTGGCGCCGATCGGGCCGAGGTCGGGCAGGACGAACGGCTGGCCGTAGTTCTCGCAGACGTAGCCGCGGGCGGTGGCGTCCAGCAGCTCGACCCGGAAGCGGACGCCGCGCGGGATCAGCGCCACGTGCCCGGGCTCCGCGCGCAGCAGGCCCAGCTCGGTGCGGAGCAGCAGCCCGCCCCGCTCGGGGACGATCAGCAGCTCGCCGTCCGAGTCGCTGAACACCCGGTCGGTCATGGAGGTGTCGGCGGCGTACAGGTGGACGGCCATGCCGGTGCGCTGCGCGGCGTCGCCGTTGCCGCCGAGCGTCCAGAGGCCGGCCAGGAAGTCCGTGCCCGGTGCCGGGTCGGGCAGCGGGTTCCAGCGCAGCCGGTTGGGGTCGGTGACCGTCTCGGTGAACGGTGCGGTGCGCAGGGTGCCGTTGTCCACGCGGGTGAACGCCGGGTGCGCGGCGGACGGGCGGATCCGGTAGAGCCAGGAGCGGCGGTTGCGGGCGCGGGGCTCGGTGAACGCCGAACCGCTCAGCTGCTCGGCGTACAGCCCGAGCGGGGCGCGCTGCGGTGAGTTGCGGCCGTGCGGGAGGGCGCCCGGGACCGCCTCGGAGCTGTGTTCGTTGCCGAAACCGGCACTGTACGCGAGGCCTTCGGCCGCTTTCCCCGCCTGCTCGATGCCGCTCATCATGCGCTCCCGGTGCGTTCACGTGGCTGGACCGGACTCCTGACGAGGAATCCTATGGGTAACCGTAGGAATGCGGGGGCGGCCCGTCAACGGCACACGCGGCGCGGTCCGGTGCGTCCTGCGGCGGAGGGCGCGGGAACCGGCCGCCGCCCCCACGGCATCATGGGGTGCGTGCCTCCTCACCCCCACACGAACCTCCGGCGTGTCCCCGTCCAGCAGCGCAGCGCCGAACGCCTGTCCCGGATCCTGGACGCGGGGGCCGAACTGCTCGACGAGTCCGGCTACGAGCAGCTGTCCACCCGCACCGTCGCCGACCGCGCCGGGGTGCCCATCGGCTCCGTCTACCGCTTCTTCTCCAACAAGCGCGCGCTGGTGGACGCCCTGGCCGAACGGAACCTGGACCTCTACGCCGAGCGGATCACCGGCCGTCTCGCGGACATCCCGGCGCACCGATGGCGTGCGGCGATCGATGCCGTGCTGGACGAGTACCTGGCGATGAAGCGGGCCGTACCGGGCTTCGGCCTGGTCGACTTCGGGCCGCCCGCACCGGTCGCGGACGCCCCCGACGAGGCCAACCGGAGGCTCGCCGGACGCCTGGCGGTCCTGCTGGCCGGGCACCTCGGCCGGGCGCCGGGGAGGGCGGCGGTTTCCGGCCGGGGCGCGGTGGCCGACGGCGGGGCCGGGGGATGCGGGGTGCCCGCCGGGACCGGCGCGGAGCCCGGACCGGAGGGCCTCGACCGCACCGGCCCGGAGTCCAGCGGGAGCCAGGAGTCCACCGGGAGCCCGGGGCCGACCGTCCCGGAGCGAGCCGGCCCGGAGTCCACCGGCCCCGGTCCTGCGGGGCCGGGCCCCGCGCCCGATACCGGCCCCGACCCCGACCTCCTGCGTACCGTCCTCGTCTGCGTCGAGGCCGCCGACGCCCTGCTCCAACTCGCCTTCCGCACCGACCCGTCGGGCGACCCCGCACTGATCGCCGAGACCAGGGTGCTGCTCCGGGCCTACCTCGCCCAGGCCCTCGACTGACCGGCACGCCGGCCGCTCCGCCCCACCGGTACCGGGAGCGCACCGCTCGCGCGCGAGCGGTTCCTCCGTCCCGCGGGGGCGGGCCGGCTCCCGGGCCGCGGCACGTGACCCGCATCTCCGGCCGTTCCCTGGCGCCGGAAAACTAACAGCGCTAGTTTGGTCCGGCGGGACGGGACCCGTCCGTACGGCGACGCCGCGGCGGCAGGCACAGCGAACCCGGGAGGGACGCCATGAAGGCACACGACGGCATGTACATCGGCGGGGAGTGGGTGCCGGCCCTCGGCCAGGACACCATCGCGGTCGTCGACCCGGCGGACGAACAGGTCATCGGCCACGTCCCGGCCGGGACCGCCGAGGACGTCGACGCCGCGGTACGCGCCGCCCGGGCCGCCTTCCCGGGCTGGGCGGCCACCCCTCCCGCCGAGCGCGCGTCCCGCATCGCGGCCCTGCGCGACGTGCTGGCGGCCCGCGCGGAAGAGATCGCCGAGACCGTCACCGCCGAGCTCGGCTCCCCGCTGCCGCTCTCCCGGACGGTGCACGCCGGCCTGCCCGTGCTCGTGGCGGGCTCCTACGCCGAACTGGCCGCCTCCTCCTCCTCCTTCGAGGAGAAGCTGGGCAACTCCACCGTCCTGCTGGAGCCCGTGGGCGTCGTCGGCGCGATCACCCCCTGGAACTACCCGCTCCACCAGATCGTCGCCAAGGCGGCCCCGGCCCTCGCCGCGGGCTGCACCGTCGTCCTCAAGCCCGCCGAGGACACCCCGCTCACCGCCCAGCTCTTCGCCGAGGCGGTCCACGAGGCGGGCCTCCCGGCGGGCGTCTTCAACCTGGTCACCGGCCTCGGCCCGGTCGCCGGGCAGGCGCTCGCCGCACACGAGGGCGTCGACCTGGTCTCGTTCACCGGTTCCACCGCCGTCGGCCGGCGGATCGGCGCCACCGCCGGAGCGGCGGTCAAGCGCGTCGCGCTGGAGCTCGGCGGCAAGTCCGCCAACGTCATCCTGCCCGGGGCCGACCTGGCCAAGGCCGTCAACGTGGGCGTCGCCAACGTCATGTCCAACTCGGGCCAGACGTGCAGCGCCTGGACCCGCATGCTGGTCGACGCCGAACGGTACGAGGAGGCGGTCGCCCTCGCGGCCACGGCCGTCGCCAAGTACGTCCCCGGGGAGCGGATCGGACCCCTGGTCAACGCCCGGCAGCAGGCCCGGGTGCGGGGCTACATCGAGAAGGGCGTCGCCGAGGGCGCCCGTCTCGTGGCCGGAGGCCCCGAGGCGCCCAGGGAGCGGGGGTACTACGTCAGCCCCACCGTGTTCGCCGACGTCACCCCCGACATGACCGTCGCCCAGGAGGAGATCTTCGGTCCGGTGCTCTGCGTCCTGCGCTACGAGGACGTCGAGGACGCCCTCAGGATCGCCAACGGCACCGTCTACGGGCTGGCCGGCGCCGTCTGGGCGGCCGACGACGCCGAGGCCGTCGCCTTCGCCCGC
>NZ_KL585420.1:80965-83239 GCF_000721935.1 Streptomyces sp. NRRL WC-3549 | reverse complement strand
GATGTGTATAAGAGACAGCTTCAACCCGCTCGCCCCCTTCGGCGGTTACAAGCAGTCGGGGGTGGGGCGCGAACTGGGTCCGCACGGCCTCGCCGAGTACCTCCAGACCAAGTCCCTCCAGTTCTGAGCCGTTCGAGCCCCCCGCCGATCACCGATCCACCGAGGAGTCTGTCCGTGGTCCGTGCCGCCGTACTGCCCGCCGTCGGAGCGCCGCTGGAGGTCACCGACATCGAACTGCCGGAGCCCGGCCCCGGCCAGGTGAGCGTCTCCCTCGCCGCCGCCGGGGTATGCCACTCCGACCTGTCCCTGTCCGACGGCACCATGCGCCTGCCCGTCCCCGCCGTCCTCGGCCACGAGGGCGCCGGCACGGTGCTCGCCGTCGGCGAGGGCGTCACCCACGTCGGCCCCGGCGACGCCGTGGTCCTCAACTGGGCGCCCTCCTGCGGGTCCTGCTTCCACTGCGGGATCGGCGAGGTCTGGCTCTGCGCCGACGCGCTCAAGGGCGCGGCCGGCGTCCACGCCCGTACGGCCGACGGCACCGAGCTCCATCCGGGGCTGAACGTCGCCGCGTTCGCCGAGGAGACCGTCGTCCCCGCCACCTGCGTACTGCCCGCCCCGGCCGGCATCCCGCTCACCGACGCCGCGCTCCTCGGCTGCGCCGTCCTGACCGGGTACGGGGCGGTCCACCACTCCGCCCGGGTCCGCGAGGGCGAGAGCGTCGTCGTCTTCGGCATCGGCGGGGTCGGCCTCGCCGTGCTCCAGTCCGCGCGCATCGCCGGGGCGTCGAGGATCATCGCCGTCGACGTGTCCCCGGAGAAGGAGGAGCTGGCCCGCAGGGCCGGGGCCACCGACTACGTGGTCGCCTCCGACAGCACACCGCGTGCCGTCCGCAAGCTGACCGGCGGACAGGGCGCGGACGTCGCCGTCGAGTGCGTGGGACGCCCCGCCACGATCCGCGGCGCGTGGGAGTCCACCCGCCGGGGCGGGCGCACCACGGTCGTCGGCATCGGCGGCAAGGACCAGGAGGTCACCTTCAACGCGCTGGAGATCTTCCACTGGGGCCGCTCGCTCACCGGCTGCGTGTACGGCAACAGCGATCCGGCGCGTGACCTGCCCGTGCTCGCCGGGCACATCGGGGAAGGGCGCTTCGACCTCTCCATGATGGTCACCGAACGCATCACGCTGGACGGCATCCCGGCCGCGTTCGACAACATGGTCGCCGGCCGGGGCGGGCGCGCGCTGGTCGTGTTCTGAGGGACAGCCCTTAGGGTCCGGGGGTTTCCGTCCGGACGGCCGCGGCGGCTTCCGCGGGGGTGCGGACGGACCCCGGCGAGAGGCGCCGCCCCCGGCCGGCGGCCCTCACCGCTCCGCGCGCCGCAGCACCTCGTGCTGGGGCCGCCGGGGCGTGGCCGGGGGCCGGGTCAGGGGGTACCCCAGCCTCAGCACCATCTGCGGATGCCCGAAGTGCGCGGCGCTGCTGGACACCTCCTCGCGCAGTTCCGCGTCCTCCAGCGGCTGGTTGGCGAAGGAGGCGGCGACACCGTGCCCGGTGGCCTCCAGCAGCAGCCGTTGCAATGCCTGCCCCGCCGCGACCCAGGAAGCCGGATCGTCCCCCGCCGTCTCCAGGACGGCGAGTTCCGGGTGCGGTTCGAAGTCGGCCGTGCCGCGCCCGGGCAGTTCCAGGCCCGGCACCAGGTCGCGTACGGCGCCGTCGTCCGGGCCGTCGCGGCGCGGCAGCGGTCCCAGGTTCTCCACCGGGACGGCCGGCGGGAGGCCGGTGGTGAGCCGGTCCGCCCGGTCCTCCCGTACGGCGTCGTCCTCGGCCAGCGACGCCCGCCGGATCAGCGTCAGCACCCGCTGGTACTCCGGTTCCGCGTCCAGCCGGCGCAGCGTCGCGCCCTCGCGTTCGGCCGCCGCGCCCAGCAGTGCCAGCACACCGGCCGGGACGGGCTCGGGCCGGAAGGGGTAGCGGTTCGTGCGACGGTCGCCCACCCAGCGGTACAACTCCGCCGCGTCCGGGTCCCCTCCGTCACCCGTCACCGTGACCCGGGCGACGAGCAGCGGGTCGCGGGGCTCCGGGAGCACCGACACCCGCACCTCGCGGTCCAGGCGGGCCAGGGCCGCCCGTACGGTGAACACCGCCGCCCCGCACGAGAGGTACACGTCCCGCTCCGCCGAGGCCGTCCCCGCCGGGGCCCGGCGCGGGTCGGCGTGCACGTCCACCCCGTGCGGGCCGGTGGTGAACAGCCAGGGCCTGTCTCTTATACACATCTC
>NZ_KL585420.1:76205-80750 GCF_000721935.1 Streptomyces sp. NRRL WC-3549 | reverse complement strand
CGTCGAGGGCGTGGTCGGTGTACGGCATCTCGCAGGCCTCCTGCGGCTGGGTCCGTGCGGCCGGGCACTCCGCCCGCACCTGACGGTGAGTCACCTCCCAGCATCCGGCTCCGGCGTGGTCGGCGTCAGGGTCGTACGGCCCCCGTCCGAGGGCTCTCCGGCCCTGTCCGAGGGCCGTTCGGCCCTGTCCTCGGACGGCGGCCCCGTGCGGCCCCGGCTCCGTGAGACGGCCACCCCGACGAGGCAGAGGAGGCCACCGCCCACCGTGAGCGGCGCGGGCACCTCGTCGAGCAGCAGCCACGACATCAGCACCACGATCGCGGGCACCGCGTAGGTCGTGGCGCCCATCCGGCCCGCCGTGGTGCGGGCCAGGGCGTAGGCCCAGGTGGTGAAGGCCAGGGCGGTCGGGAAGACGCCGAGGTAGAGCATGTTCAGGGTCGCGGAGGCCGGGGCACCGGCCGCCTCGGAGACCAGCGTCCCGGCGAACGGCAGGCACCCGGCCGCGCCGATCAGGCAGCCGAACGTGGTACCTGGAGCGGCGAGCCGTACGCCAGCGAGGGCTTCTGGCTGATCACCCCGCCCGCGTACGCCACCGCCGCCAGCAGGCAGAGCAGCACCCCCAGCACCGACGAGCCGCCGCGCCCGGACATCGACAGTCCCACGACCACCGCGCCCGCGAACGACACGCCCATCCCCGCCAGCAGCCGGCGCGACAGCGACTCGCCCAGCAGCGCGGCGCCCAGCAGGGCCATCAGGATCGGTCCGATGTTCACCAGCATCGCGGCCGTGCCCGCGTCCACCTCGCGCTCACCCCAGTTGAGCACCACCATGTACAGCCCGAACCACAGCAGCCCGGACCTCACGATGCCGGGCCACGCCCCCCGCGCCGGCAGCCCCTCCCGGCGTACGAGCAGGATCACGCCGAGCGTCAGCGCGCCCGCGAGCAGCCGGCCCAGGGCCAGCGCCCCCGGCGAGTAGGCCGCGCCGGCGCTGCGGATCGATACGAAGGCGGAGGCCCACAGGACCACCGTGGTGCACGCGGCGGCCGGGGCCCGCCAGTCGCGGTGCCGAGGGGAGGCCGTGGTCGGTGTCGTCGTCATGCTCACGACGGTAGTTTCCCGACGGTTCGGCACCCACCGAATTGTCAGCAGGCGTCAACCGTCGCGGGGGCGATGCCCAGCAGGTCCTCCAGGGCCCGCAGCCCGTACGGCGTCGCCCGCACCGCGCGCCCCGTCCCGAACCGCTCGCACCACCCGGCCTCCAGCGCGTGCCGGCACAGGACCGCGCCCGCCACGCCCGCCAGATGGGGCCGCCTCTCGGTCCAGTCCAGACAGCCGCGCGCCAGGGGCCGCCGTGACGCGGTGTCCAGCGGGGCGCCCAGTGCGCCGAACCACTCCAGGCCGTCCTCGGTGAGGGCGAAGCCGGTGTCCTGGCGCAGGAGCCCGCGCGCGGTCATCGCCTCGGTGATCCGGATGCCGAGCCGTCCGGCGAGGTGGTCGTAGCAGGTGCGTCCCCGGGCCAGCGCGTTGCCGGTGCTCGCCGCGCGCAGCGAACGCCCGGGCGCCCGCCCGCCGTCGGGGGCGGCGTGCGCGGCCAGTTCCTCGACCAGCTGGGCGGCCTGCGCGCCGGCGAGGCGCAGATAGCGGTGCCTGCCCTGGCGTTCCTCGGCCAGCAGGCCCCCGGCCACCAGCTTCCCCAGGTGCTCGCTGGCGGTCGAGGCGGCCACCCCCGTGGTACGGGCCAGTTCCCCCGCGGTCCACGCCCGGCCGTCCAGCAGCAGGAGGCAGAAGGAGGCACGGGTCTCGTCGGCCAGCAGCCCGGCGAGGGCGGCGAGCCGGGACGCCTGCGGGACGTGCGGTGTCGTACGGGCCATGGGTCCAGGATGCGTCAGCGGCGGTTCGGCGGGCGCCGAACCGTCGCGCCACCGGTGACGGTCTGCTCGTACTGCAGCACCAGGCCGTCCAGCAGCGCCCGCAGCCCGGTCTCGAAGGCGCCCTCGTCCACCTGCCGGCGCCGCTCGGCGAGCAGATGGGCCTGGCCCAGGTGCGGGTAGTCGGCCGGGTCGTACGCCGTCTCGTCGTCCACGAAGCCGCGGGCGAAGGAACCGAGCGCCGACCCGGTGACGAAGTAGCGCATCAGCGCCCCGATGTGCGTCGCCCGGGCGGGCGGCCAGCCCGCCCGGACCATCGCCCCGAACACCGCGTCGGCGACCCGCAGCCCCGCCGGGCGGCGGCCCGGACCCTGGGCGAGGACCGGGACGACGTGTGGGTGCGCGGCGAGGGCGGCCCGGTAGGAGACCGCCCAGTCGTGCAGGGCGGCCGGCCAGTCGCGGGCGTCGGACTCCTCGAACATCGACAGGTCGACCTGGGCCGAGACGGCGTCCGCCACCGCGTCCAGGATCTCGTCCTTGTTGCGGAAGTGGTTGTAGAGCGAGGGTCCGCTGACTCCCAGCTCCGCCGCCAGCCGACGGGTCGAGACCGCGTCCAGCCCCTCGGCGTCCACGAGCGCGCCCGCCGCCTCGACGATGCGGTCTCTGCTGAGGAGGGGCTTGCGCGGTCGGGCCATGGCGCACATAGTAGGGCCTGCACAGAGAAAACTAGCAGTGCTAATTTAAAGTGGGGTGTCACAGGGTGAACCTGGAGCTGAGCGAGGAGCAGGAAGCCGTACGGGAGCTCGCCGAGGACTTCGTCGCACGCGAGATCACCCCGCACGTCGTGGAGTGGGACCGGGCCGAGAGTGTCGACAAGTCGATCGCGAAGAAGCTGGGTGCGCTCGGCTTCCTCGGACTCACGATCCCCGAGGAGTACGGCGGCTCGGGCGGGGACCACCTGGCGTACTGCCTGGTGACGGAGGAGCTGGGGCGCGGCGACTCCTCGGTGCGCGGCATCGTCTCCGTCTCGCTCGGCCTGGTCGCCAAGAGCATCGCCTCCTGGGGGAGCGAGGAGCAGAAGCGGCACTGGCTGCCCCGGCTCACCGCCGGCGAGGCCCTCGGCTGCTTCGGCCTCACCGAGCCGGGCACCGGCTCCGACGCCGGGAACCTCACGACGAAGGCCGTGCGCGACGGCGACCACTATGTGATCAACGGCTCCAAGATGTTCATCACCAACGGCACCTGGGCCGATGTCGTCCTGCTCTTCGCCCGCACCGGAGACACCCCAGGCCACCGGGGCGTCTCCGCCTTTCTCGTGCCGGCCGACACCCCCGGGCTGACCCGCCGCACCGTCCACGGCAAGCTCGGCCTGCGCGGCCAGGCCACGGCCGAACTGGTGCTGGAGGACGTACGTGTCCCGGCGACCGCGCTCATGGGGCCGGAGGGCAAGGGCTTCTCCGTCGCCATGTCGGCCCTGGCCAAGGGGCGGATGTCGGTCGCGGCGGGCTGTGTCGGCATCGCCCAGGCCGCGCTGGACGCCGCCGTGCGGTACGCGGGCGAGCGCGAGCAGTTCGGGAAGCCCATCGCGAGCTACCAGCTCGTCCAGGAACTGATCAGCGACATCTCCGTGGACGTCGACGCGGCCCGCATGCTGACCTGGCGCGTGGCCGACCTCGTCGACCGGGGCCAGGACTTCGCGACCGCCGCCTCCACCGCGAAGCTCTTCGCCTCGGAGGCGGCCGTCCGCGCGGCCAACAACGCCCTCCAGGTCTTCGGGGGCTACGGCTACATCGACGAGTACCCGGTGGGCAAGCTGGTCAGGGACGCCCGTGTGATGACTCTCTACGAGGGCACCAGCCAGATCCAGAAACTGATCATCGGCCGCGCCCTGACGGGGGTCTCCGCCTTCTGAGCCGCCCGCCCTCTGAGTACCGGCTGAGTACGGTCGCGGATGCGGGCGCGGACCGCCGCGCCGGATGCTGTGGGGCATGAGTGAGACATCTGTGGTCAAGCAGCAGGGCACCGCCGCCTTCTACGGCCAGGCCGTCCTGTCCTTCGGTACGGCCCTGGGCGCGGTGGGCCTCGGCATCTTCTTCCTCGACGCCGGTGCCTGGGTGCGGGCCTTCCTCGCCATCGGCGTCCTCTACCTCGTCACCTCGTGCTTCACCCTGGCGAAGGTCGTCAGGGACCGCCAGGACGAGGAGCGGATCGTCAGCCGGGTCGACCAGGCCAGGCTGGACAAGTTCCTCGCCGACCACGACCCCCTCCAGAAGCTCTGACGGCCGGGCCCGTCCCACACCCCGGAGCGCTCTAAGCGCTTGCTCAGCTTCGGGGTATGGTGTTCGTCCTGCGAGGGGAGAGGGGCATGTGGCGATGAGCGCGGCGGAGGAGACCGGCGGCGAGGACACGCCGTGGAGCGAGGTCACGCCCGAGGCGGCCCGGCGACTGCTCGTCGCCGCCGTCGAGGCCTTCGCCGAACGCGGCTACCACGCGACCACCACCCGTGACATCGCCGGCCGGGCCGGGATGAGCCCCGCGGCGCTCTACATCCACTACAAGACGAAGGAAGAGCTGCTCCACCGGATCAGCAGGATCGGTCACGACCGGGCCCTGCGCCTCCTGGAGGCCTGTCTCTTATACACATCTCTGAGCGGGCTGGCAAGGCAGACCGCGAT
>NZ_KL585420.1:70162-76079 GCF_000721935.1 Streptomyces sp. NRRL WC-3549 | reverse complement strand
CGCCTCCCTCGCGCCATCAGAGATGTGTATAAGAGACAGGTACGGTCCTTCGTGCGCTGGCACGCCGAGCGCCACACCACGGCGCGGGTCGTGCAGTACGAACTGGAGGCCCTCGGCGAGGAGCACCGGGCCGAGATCGTCGGCCTGCGCAGGAAGACCGACGCGGTCGTGCGCGGCATCATCGGCGAGGGCGTACGGGCCGGGGAGTTCGACGTCCCGGACGTCCCGGGCACCACGTTGGCCGTGCTGTCGCTCTGCATCGACGTGGCGCGCTGGTTCAACGCCCAGGGCAGCCGGACGCCCGACGAGGTCGGCACCCTCTACGCCGACCTCGTCCTGCGCATGGTCGGCGCTCAGAAGTAGTAGCGCGACACCGACTCGGCGACGCAGACCGGCTTGTCGCCGCCTTCGCGCTCGACCGTGACGAGGGCGGTCACCTGCACCCCGCCGCCCGCCTCCTCGACGTTCTTGAGCACCGCCGTGGCGCGGAGCCGCGAGCCCACGGGCACCGGCGAGGGGAAACGCACCTTGTCGGTGCCGTAGTTGATGCCCATCTTCGCGCCCTCGACCCGCAGGACCTGCGGGACCAGCGCCGGCAGCAGCGAGAGCGTCAGATAGCCGTGCGCGATCGTCGTGCCGAAGGGGCCGGCCGCGGCGCGCTCGGGGTCCACATGGATCCACTGGTGGTCGCCGGTGGCCTCGGCGAACCGGTCGATCCGCTGCTGCTCGATCTCCAGCCAGTCGCTGTGCCCCAGCTCCTCGCCCACCGCCTCCCGCAGCTCCTGTGCGGACGTGAAGATCCTCGGCTCTGCCATGATTTCTGCTCCCTGCCTTCCCGTGCCTACGTCTCTGAGCGTCTGGCGAGGCCACGCTCCCGGGCGATGTCTAAGCGCTTGCTCAGCATGCGGGGGTGCTGCGTCCCTGTCAACGACGGCCCTGTCAACGCCATCCCCCTCAACGCAATCCCCCTCAACGCAATCCCTGTCAACGCCATCCCTGTCGGCGACGGACCGGCCGGGGCGGCCGGGGCGGCCGGGGTCGCGCGAACCGGTGGGCGAAGATCTGCGGGCCGGGCCCCGGCGCGGAGCAGTAGGGTCGGTGGGGTGCCCCAGATCCCGCAGACGCTCCACGAACTCACGGTCGGTCAGCTCTCCGCGCGCAGCGGTGCCGCCGTGTCGGCCCTGCACTTCTACGAGTCCAAGGGCCTGATCAACAGCCGCCGTACCAGCGGCAACCAGCGCCGGTACACCAGGGACGCCCTGCGCCGGGTGGCGTTCGTCCGCGCGGCACAGCGCGTCGGCATCCCGCTCGCCACCATCAGGGAGGCCCTCGCCGAACTCCCCGACGAGCGCACGCCGAACCGCGACGACTGGGCGCGGCTCTCCAGGGTCTGGCGCTCCGAACTGGACGAGCGGATCAAGCAGCTGGGGCGGCTGCGGGACCACCTCACGGACTGCATCGGCTGCGGATGCCTGTCGCTGGAGGCGTGCGTGCTGTCCAACCCCGATGACATCACCGGCGAGGAGATGGCCGGCTCGCGCCTCATGCCGGAGCGCCGGTCCCGGCAGGGGCCCCCGGAACCGAGGCGGGACCCCGAGCGGGACCCGGCCGGGCCCTCTTCCGGGTCGCGCCCCTGAGGAACCGTCCGCGCGGGCGTCACCGCGCCAGGGCGACCGCGGCCGCGACCAACTCCTCGTTCGAGGCGGCCCGTCGGCCGTCGGGCAGGTACAGGACGTCCTCCAGGCCTGTGCGGGTGTGCAGCCCCAGCCGGACCGCCACTGCCGCGACCGGCCAGGCCCCGCCGTCCTCGCCGTGCAGCAGCACCTTCCCGCCGTAGGCGTCGCCCAGCTCGTCGAGCAGCCGCCGGGCCGACTCCGGGGCGGTCGCCGGATCGGTGTCGGTGACCTCGGCGAGCACCCGCAGGACCCCGGGTGCGTGCGGGGAGCGCCCAAAGAGGGCGGCTCCGTCGGTGCCCGACCACAGTCCGGCCTCCACGGCCACGCCCCGCTCCAGCAGGGCCGCGGCGAGCTCCTCGGCGCCGGGCTCGTGCCAGTTGACCGACGCGTGGTCGGGCAGCACGGTCCAGCCCCGGACGAGTTCCACCCGGCGTGCCGGATCCGGCTCGGCCCAGGCCCCGGTCGTGACGCCCACGGGCACCCGGACAGCGGCCCGTATCGCGGACAGCGTCGCGGCCACCACGCCGGGGGAGAGCGATTCCCCGCCGCAGGGCGCCCTCGGGTGGACGTGGACGTCCTCGGCGCCGGCCGCGACGGCCGCGGCCGCGGACCGTGCCAGGGCGTCGGGGGACAGTGGCACGGCGGCCGACTCGTCGGCCCCGCGCCGGCCGTTCAGGCAGACCTGGATCATGCCTCCGATGGTGACATCCGCCACTGACAACGCCCCTCAGGCCGGCCGCCGACCACGCCCCTCGGGCCCGCCAGTGACAGCGCCCCTCACGTCCGCGAGGAGGTACCGCCCCTCGCCGCGTCCCCCGCCGCGCCCTCGTCCCGGTCGCCGGTGCGCCTCGCCTTGGCAGCCGGCTCCCGTACGGCTCAGGCCGCGGAGGCGAGCGCCCCGGGCCGTCGCCGACGGCGTGACCGCTCCAGAGCCCCGCTCGTCAGCACCGACTGGGGGACCACGATCCCGCACCCCGTGCAGACCGGCCCGAACCACGGTTCCCGTTCGAGGTCCTGCCGCCAGACGATCCCCTGGTCCGCGCAGACCGGGCAGGCCGTCCCCGGCTCCCCGCCGAGGGCCGCGATCAGCCGGCCCAGTACCTCGGCGAGCGGGGCGTCCGGATGGATGCCCGGATCGTCGCAAGGGGCGATGTCCCTGCCGCCCCAGGTCCGCCGGTGCCAGTCGTCGAACGTACCGGGGCGGCGCAGCCCGTCGTGCTTCTCCCGCCGCCGCCGCTCGGCGAACCCCGTCTCGTACGCGAGCCACACCGCCCGCGCCTCCTCCAGTTCCTCCAGGGCCCGGATCAGGCGGTCCGGGTCGGGCGCCCGGTCCTCCGGCCCGATGCCGTGCCGCGCGCACAGGTGATCCCAGGTCGCCCGGTGCCCGTAGGGGGCGAACCGTTCCAGGCATTTGCGCAGCGAGTACCGGCGCAAGGCCAGATCACCCCGTGGATCGCGGACCTGTCTCGCAAGACTCCGGAAACCGGCCATAGCACTGCCACCTCCGTCGCTCGTACCTCGGCGTCAAGGGATGGACGTACGAGTGCCCGATTCGGCTCCATCGAAAGGCGAAAGCCGTCCATTTCCTGAGATGACATGGTGAGGAAGGCGCCACCGCATGTGTCGATTCCGAAAAAGTGACTGATGTTCACCTTAACGACAGGGTGTACCGCCGGTAACCTCCCGCGCATCGGCCATCCGGAGGAGCACGCATGCCCCCACGCACCCGCACGCTCAGAGCCGCCACAGTCGCGGCCGTCCTCGCCCTCGGAACGTCCCTGCTCGCCTCGGTCCCGCAGGCCGGCGCCGCGCAGTCCGCACCCGCCGCCGTCACCGACCACTGCCAGGGGCAGTGCGCCGACATCCTGCCGCCCGGCGAGAACGGCAACGCCACCCTCGTCGAGATCCTCGGCAACAAGGCCTTCGGCACCCACCCCGCCCACAGCGACGACCGGATCGACCGCTACAACGGCCTGGTCGCGGGCCATACCGGCCTCACCGACCAGAAGCTGACCGACTTCTTCGACGACGCCTCGTTCGGCGTCCCCGCCGGCCAGGTCGAGTCCGTCACCAAGCCCCGCGAGGACGTCACGATCACCCGGGACAAGAAGACGGGCGTCCCCCACATCCAGGGCACCACCCGCTACGGCACCGAGTACGGCGCCGGGTACGCGGCCGGCCAGGACCGGCTCTGGCTGATGGACCTCTTCCGGCACATCGGACGGGGCCAGCTGACCTCCTTCGCCGGCGGAGCGCTCGCCAACCAGGGCCTGGAACAGCAGTTCTGGCCGCAGGCCCCGTACACCGAGGCGGACCTGGAGGCACAGGTCGAGCGGATCAGGACCACCGAAGGCGTCCACGGCGAACAGGCCATGGCCGACGCGCAGGCCTACGTCGACGGCATCAACGCCTACCGGGAGAAGTCCAAGAAGGGCCGCTACTTCCCGGGCGAGTACGTCCTCACCGGCAAGATCGACGCCATCACCAACGCGGGCGAGATACAGCCGTTCAAGCTGACCGACCTCATCTCGATCGCCTCCGTCGTCGGCGGGCAGTTCGGCGGAGGAGGGGGCGGGGAAGTGCAGGCCGCCCTCTCGCTGCTGGCGGCCCAGCAGAAGTACGGACTCGAGGAGGGCACCCGGGTCTGGGAGTCGTTCCGCCAGCGCAACGACCCCGAGGCCGTCCTCACCATCCACGACGGCACCTCGTTCCCGTACGCCACCAAGCCCGACCAGGCCCGGGGCACCGCCCTGCCCGACGCCGGCTCCGTCACCGCCGAACCGCTGATCCACGACCGCACCGGCTCGGCGGGCACCGGCAAGAAGGCCCCGCTCGACGTACCGGCCGACCTCGCACCGGCGCAGGGCATGTTCGACGACGGGGTCATCCCCGAGGGCTCCCTCCCCGGCATCGGCGACGGCGCGGCCAAACGCGGCATGTCCAACGCCCTCATGGTCTCCGGCAAGCACACCGCGAGCGGCAACCCCGTCGCCGTCTTCGGCCCCCAGACCGGCTACTTCGCCCCGCAGCTGATGATGCTCCAGGAACTCCAGGGGCCCGGTATCAGCGCCCGCGGCGTCTCCTTCGCCGGGGTCGGCATGTACGTCCAGATGGGCCGGGGCCAGGACTACGCCTGGAGCGCCACCTCCGCCGCCCAGGACATCACCGACACCTACGCCGTCGAACTCTGCGAACCCGACGGCTCCACGCCCTCCAAGGACTCCGCGCACTACCTCTACCGCGGCACCTGCACCGCGATGGAGAAGATGGAACGCACCAACTCCTGGAGCCCCACCGTCGCCGACTCCACCGCCAAGGGCTCCTACCGGATGCAGGTGTGGCGGACGAACTACGGAATCCTCACCCACCGGGCCACGATCGCCGGCAAGCCCGTCGCCTACACGTCGCTGCGCACCACCTACCGCCACGAGGCCGACTCGATCATCGGCTTCCAGATGCTCAACGACCCGGCGTACGTCACCGACGCCGCCTCCTTCCAGCGGGCGGCCGGCCACATCGACTACGCCTTCAACTGGTTCTACGCGGACGCGCGCACGACCGCGTACTACAACAGCGGCATGAACCCGGTGCGCGCCACCGGGGTGGACGCCGCCCTGCCGGTGAAGGCCGAGAAGGCGTACGAGTGGCGGGGCTTCGACCCGGCCGCCAACACCACCGACTACACGCCCTTCGCCGAGCACCCGCACTCCACCGGCCAGGACTACTACATCTCCTGGAACAACCGGCAGGCCGAGGACTACTCCACCGGCGCGTTCGGCTTCGGCGCGGTGCACCGCGGGGACCTGCTCGACGACCGGGTGGCCGCGCTCGTCGCCGACGGCGGGGTGACCCGGGCGTCCCTGACCCGCGCCATGGAGGAGGCGGCCCTCACCGACCTGCGGGGCGAGCAGCTGCTGCCGGAGCTCCTGAAGGTCATCCGCTCCCAGCCGGTCACCGACCCGGAGCTGAACGCGGTGGTGCAGCGGCTGGACTCCTGGCGGGCGGCCGGGGCCCAGCGCAAGGAGACCACCGAGGGCTCGCACACGTACACGCACGCCGACGCGGTCCGGATCATGGACGCGTGGTGGCCGCAGCTGGTCGAGGCGGAGTTCCGCCCCGGGCTCGGCGACGACCTGTACACGGCCCTCACCGCGAGCCTGGCCACCGACGAGTCCCCGGCCGCGAGCCACGGAGCGAGCGGGGCGCACAGCGGCTCCGCCTTCCAGTACGGCTGGGGGGGG
>NZ_KL585420.1:67810-69954 GCF_000721935.1 Streptomyces sp. NRRL WC-3549 | reverse complement strand
TACGGCTGGTGGGGCTTCGCCGACAAGGACCTGCGCCAGGTACTCGGACAGCCCGTCAAGGGGCCCCTGGCCAGGACGTACTGCGGCGACGGCGACCTGGGCGCCTGCCGTGACGCGCTGCTGACCACCCTGAAGCAGGCGGCCGCGGTGCCCGCGACGACGGTCTACCCGGGCGACGACAGCTGCAAGGCCGGTGAGCAGTGGTGCGGCGACGCCATCGTCCACCGCGCCCTGGGCGGGATCGGCCACAAGACGATCCACTGGCAGAACCGTCCGACCTATCAGCAGGTCGTGGAGTTCCCCTCGCACCGCTGAGCCGGGCCCCGAGGCCCGCACCGGGACCCCCCTTCCACCGTCCGAGGCGGGAGGGGGGTCCCGGCATGTGCGGAACGTGCGATTCCGGCCCGGCCCGTCCCCGGCCGCCCGCCCGGGCAGTACCATGCCGACGTTCGATGTCATGTCCATCTAGGGGTGGGGACAACTTGAGACTGAATCGAGTGCGCGGTACGGCTGTGGCCGCCGCCCTCGGAGTCGTCGCGGTACTGGGATTCCAGAACGTCGCGTACGGCGCCACGGGGGAAGAGACGCACGGCAACGGCCGGCCGGCCGACGGGGCGGGCGGTTACAGCGCCGGGGTCGAGGCGAGCGGGCCCGTCAGGAGCGAGGTGCACAGGCTCGCCCTGAAGCCGAAGGGACGCGACGAGGCGTCCCTCTCACGGCGTACGACCGAGCCGTTCGGCATGCTGGGCGTGTCCTGGCCCGATGCGGACGCCGAGATCAAGGGCACGATCGAAGCCCGTACGCGCAGTGCGGAGACCGGCGAGTGGTCCGACTGGATCGCCCTGGAGCCGTACCTGCCGGGCCTCGACGGTGAGCGCTCCGCGGAGCGCGGTTCCACGGAGCCGGTCTGGGTGGGGCGTTCGGACGGCGCCGAGGTGCGCGTGAGCGACGGAACGGCCTCCGGGACGCTGCCGGCCGGCCTCCGGCTCGACATGGTCGACCCGGGCGCCGGGCAGAGCCCGGCCCAGGGCGGCGCGGGGAAGACCGAGCCGGCCGCCCGCGCGGCCGCGGCCGCCGACCAGGGCCCGCCGTCGACGGTGCCGCGGCCCCCGGTCGTCACGCGCGCCGGGTGGGGGGCGGACGAGTCCCTGAACGACGAGGGCCCGATCTACCTGGAAGGCGGCGTGATCAAGGCCGTCTTCGTGCACCACACCACGGACGGCTCCTACAACTGCGCCGAGTCCGCGGCCGTCGTACGGGCCCTGCACGTCTACCACGTGAAGACCAACGGCTGGCGCGACCTCGGCTACAACTTCCTCGTCGACAAGTGCGGGACGGTCTTCGAGGGCCGGCAGGGTGGCATCGACCAGCCCGTCATGGGCGCGCACACCTACGGTTTCAACAACGAGTCGACCAGCGTCGCGATCATCGGCGACTACACGAACGCCGGCGCGTCGAACGCCGCCCTGGAGGCGACCGCCCGGGTGGCCGCCTACAAGCTCGGCCAGTACGGCGGTGACCCGGCCGGCAGCACCACGCTGGTGGCGGGCGCGACCCAGAAGAACTACGCGGGCAAGCAGTTCGTGGCCGGACAGTCCTACGCGTTCAGCCAGATATCCGGTCACCGCGACGGCTTCAACACCGAGTGCCCGGGCATGAAGCTCTACCCGCAGCTTCCGGCCCTCCGGACGCTGGCCGCCGGCCCTGTCCAGGGCCTCACGGTCACCTCCGTCGCCGGCGGGGCGTTCGCCGTGGAATCCGGCTACGAGACCCCGGGCCCCGTCACGGTGAACTGGTCGACCTCCACGCCGAGTTCGCTGATCAGCGGATTCGAACTGCTCGTCGACGGCGTGCGCGCGACCACCGTCTCGGGCAGCGCGCGGTCCGCCTCCACCACACTCGCGCCGGGCAGTCACAAGATCACCGTGAAGGCCGTCCACCAGTCCGGCAGGACGGCGACCACCGCCGCGGTGAACGTCAACGTCCCGAGCCGGAAGAAGTTCGTGCCCGTCACCCCGGAGCGGCTGATGGACACGCGCACCGGCCTCGGCGTGCCGAAGGGGCAGGTCGGTCCGAAGGGCGTGGTGACCCTTCAGGTGACCGGGGCCCACGGCATCCCGGCCACCGGTGTGGGCGCCGTCGTG
>NZ_KL585420.1:67286-67661 GCF_000721935.1 Streptomyces sp. NRRL WC-3549 | reverse complement strand
GCCGTCGTGCTGAACGTGACGGCGACGAAGGTGACGGGGCCGAGTTATGTGTCGGTGTATCCGAACGGGACGACGCGCACGAGTGCGTCGAGCCTGAACGTGGTGGCCGGGCAGTCGACTTCGAACCTGGTGATCGTGCCGGTGGTGAACGGCAAGGTCGACTTCTACAACAACGCGGGAGGCGTCGACCTGATCGCGGACGTCACCGGTTACTTCTCCTCCACCGGGGAGGGCTCCAGTCACGTCAACCTCGGCCCGGAGCGGGTGATGGACACGCGTGAGGGGCTGGGTGTGCGGAAGGGGCAGGTCGGTCCGAAGGGTGTGGTGACCCTTCAGGTGGCCGGTGCCGACGGGGTGCCGGCCGAGGGTGTCACG
>NZ_KL585420.1:65203-67177 GCF_000721935.1 Streptomyces sp. NRRL WC-3549 | reverse complement strand
AGGCGTCGACCTGATCGCGGACGTCACCGGCTATTTCCGCAAGTGACGTGAGTCGGAGGCGGGGTGCCCCGGGCCGGTCCCGGAGCACCCCGCTTCGCATGCCGGGACGGGGAGGCGCCCGCCCGGCGGGCACCGGGCCTCGCCGGTGCCGCGGGACGGGCGCCGGCCCTCACCGGTACAGGAGGTACTCCCGCCGCACCCGGCGGAACGCCGCGAGATCGGCCGCCCACGCGCCCACCACCTCGTCGGTGTCCGCGCCCGCGTCGATCATGGTGCGGACCCGGGTACTGCCCGTGAGCTTGTCGATCCAGTCGTCCGCACGCCACGCGAACCCGCTCCACGTCCGCTTCGCCGTCACCAGCAGCGCGATCCCCGTACGGACCGGGTCGAAGGCGGCCCGGTCGTGGACGTGGAGCTGTACGCCGCCCACCGTCTTCCCCTCGAACTTGGAGAACACCGGCGCGAAGTACGCCTCACGGAACGCCACCCCCGGCAGGTCCAGAGCGTTCACGGCCGCCGCCCACCGGTGGTCGATCCCCTCGGCGCCCAGCAGTTCGAACGGCCGGGTGGTGCCCCGCCCCTCGGAGAGGTTCGTCCCTTCGAACAGGCAGGTGCCCGAGTAGACCAGGGCCGTGTCGGGCGTCGGCATGTTCGGGCTCGGCGGCACCCACGGCAGGCCCGTGGCGTCGAAGAAGTCGGAGCGGCGCCAGCCGGACATCGTCACGACGTCCAGGTCCGCCGGCCGCGCGGCCAGGAACTCCCCGTTGAACAGCCGGGCCAGCTCGGCGACGGTCATCCCGTGCGCCTGGGCGATCTCCCGGCGCCCCACGAACGTACCGAACGCCGGATCCAGCACAGGCCCCAGGGCGGCCCGTCCGGTCACCGGGTTCGGCCGGTCCAGTACCACGAACCGCTTGCCCGCGAGCGCCGCCGCCTCCATGCAGTCGTACAGCGTCCAGATGTACGTGTAGAACCGCGCCCCGGCGTCCTGGATGTCGAAGACGACCGTGTCCACGCGGGACGCGGTGAAGACGTCGGCGAGTTCCTGGCCGCTCTTCAGGTACGTGTCGTAGACCGGCAGTCCGGTCGCCGGGTCGTCGTACCGGCCTTCCGAGCCGCCCGCCTGCGCGGTCCCCCGGAAGCCGTGCTCGGGGCCGAAGACCGCGGTGACGTCCACCCGGCGGTCCGCGTGCATCACGTCCACGATGTGCCGCACGTCGTCGGTGACCCCGGTCGGGTTGGTGACCACGCCGACCTTCTCGCCGGAGAGCGTCCGGTAGCCGTCGGCGGCCAGCCTGGCGAAGCCGGTACGGACCCCGGGGGTACCGGGACCACGGCCTGCGCCGTGCCCCGATGCGGCGGCCGTACCGGCCCCGGTGGCGGTGGCCGCGAGCGCCCCCACCGCGCCACCGGCGGCCAGCAGACCACGTCTGGACAGGGTCATCGCGCTACCTCCATGATCGTGCCGACTGTCATGGTCACGCACGCTAGCGCGGGCGGGCGTCTCGCGGAACGTCCATGACCGGGCAGATTCCGCGTCCTGGCCCGGACCCCTTCCCCGAGGACATACCGACTGGTTAGTCTGCCGGGGAGACGGCTGAGGAAGGCGGGAGCGGATGAGTACCGTGCAGGGCGCCGGCGTGGTGGTGACCGGGGCCGGAGGCGGCATCGGCGCCGCCCTGGCCCGCAGATTCGCCGCGGAGGGCGCCCGGGTCGTCGTCAACGACCTCGACGCCGACCGGATCCGGCCGCTCGCCGAGGAGATCGGCGGCACCGCCGTGGCCGGTGACGCCTCGGCCGTCGTCCCGGCCGCGCGCGACGCGCTCGGCGGCACGGTGGACGTCTACTGCGCCAACGCCGGCCTCGCCTCGGGCGGCGACGCCTTCGCCGACGAGGAGGTCTGGGCGGCGGCCTGGGACGTCAACGTCATGGCCCACGTCCGCGCGGCCCGCGCGCTGCTGCCCGACTGGCTGG
>NZ_KL585420.1:62862-65012 GCF_000721935.1 Streptomyces sp. NRRL WC-3549 | reverse complement strand
GTGTATAAGAGACAGGGGCCGCCCCGTACAGCGTCACCAAGCACGGCGCCGTCGCTTTCGCCGAGTGGCTCTCCCTGACCTACCGGCACCGGGGGATCAAGGTCCACGCGATCTGTCCGCAGGGCGTACGCACCGACATGCTCACGGCCGCCGGAACGGCGGGCGACCTGGTGCTCGCCCCCACCGCGATCGAACCCGAGGCCGTCGCCGACGCCCTGTTCGACGCCATGGAGCAGAACCGCTTCCTGGTGCTGCCGCACCCCGAGGTCGCCGGGTACTACCGGGCCCGCGCCAAGGACCCCGACCAGTGGATCGGCGGCATGAACCATCTCCAGCGGAAATGGGAGGAGACCGGCGCATGACCGAGTCGATCTACGCGGCCAGGCCCTGGACGGCCCTGCTCAGCGAGGCGCAGCTCGCGCCCGTCCACCCGGCCGAGACCCTGGTGCACGCCTTCCGCGCGGCCGTCGACCGCGCCCCGGACCGCACCGCGCTCGCCTACTTCGACGGACGCCTCAGCTACCGCGAGGCCGACGCGCTGTCCGACTCGGTGGCCGGCCACCTCGCCCGGCAGGGGCTGGAGCGCGGCGACCGGGTGGCGGTCATGCTGCAGAACACGCCGCACTTCGTGCTGGCGCTGCTCGGCGCGTGGAAGGCCGGCGCCACCGTCGTGCCGCTCAACCCCATGTACAAGGCCGGCGAGGCCGGCCACGTCCTCGACGACGCGGGCGTGCGGGCACTCGTCTGCTCCGAGCGGGCCTGGGCGTCCTACCTGCGGGCCGCCGCCGAGGCCGCGTCCGGCGTGCGCATCGTCCTCACCGCCTGCGAACGCGACCTCCAGTCCACCGACGACCCCCGGGTGCTCGGCTTCGAACGGCTGCCCGCCCCCGGCCCCGACGACCCGGCCGCCGACCTGGTGGCCGTCGCCCGGCAGGGCCACGCGGCGCCCGAGGGCCGGGCACTCGCCGCCGGCGACACCGCTCTGATCAGCTACACCTCCGGGACCAGCGGCACCCCCAAGGGCGCCATGAACTCCCACGGCAACATCATGGTCAACGCCGAGCGGCAGCGGGCCGGCCACCCCGTCGAGGAGGGCTCCGCCTACTTCGCGCTCGCCCCGCTCTTCCACATCACCGGCATGGTGTGCCAGCTCGCCGCCTGCGTCGCCAACGCCGGAACCCTGGTGCTCGCCCACCGCTTCGAGGCGGGCGTCGTCCTGGACGCCTTCGCCGAGCACCGCCCCGCCTACACCGTGGGCCCCTCGACCGCCTTCATGGCGCTGGCGGCGCACCCGGAGGCCACGCCGGAGCACTTCGCCTCCTTCAAGGTGATCTCCTCGGGCGGCGCACCGCTGCCGCCCGCCCTGGTCGAGAGGTTCCGCGACGGCTTCGGGCCGTACCTGCGCAACGGTTACGGCCTCACCGAGTGCACGGCCCCCTGCGCCTCCGTGCCACCGGAGCGCGAGGCCCCCGTCGACCCCGCCTCCGGGACGCTCTCCGTCGGCGTGCCCGGTCCCGACACCGTGGTCCGGATCACCGACGAGAACGGCGACGACGTCCCCTTCGGCGAGCTGGGCGAGATCGCCGTACGCGGACCCCAGGTCGTCTCCAGCTACTGGAACCTCCCCGAGGCCACCGAGGCCGCCTTCCCGGACGGCGAGCTGCGCACCGGCGACATCGGCTTCATGGACGCCCAGGGCTGGCTCTACGTCGTCGACCGCAAGAAGGACATGATCAACGCCTCCGGCTTCAAGGTGTGGCCCCGGGAGGTGGAGGACGTCCTCCACACCCACCCGGCGGTCCGCGAGGCGGCGGTCGTCGGCGTCCCCGACGCCTACCGAGGAGAGAGCGTCCGGGCCTACGTCAGCCTCCGTCCCGGAGCCGAGGCGGACCCCGCCGCACTGAGCGCGTACTGCGAGGAACGGCTCGCCGCGTACAAGTACCCGCGCGAGGTGGAGATCCTGGCGGAGCTCCCCAAGACGGCAAGTGGGAAGATTCTGAGGCGGGAACTGCGTTCACCCCGCTAGAGCGTGTTCCGGCGGCGGAACACGCCCAGACGGAGCAGCGAGACGGTCCGGTACAGGACGGAAGGACAGGTGGCGACAGTGGCCAAGGCGATGGACGGGGACGGGGCACCCGTCCCCCAGAGGC
>NZ_KL585420.1:54343-62603 GCF_000721935.1 Streptomyces sp. NRRL WC-3549 | reverse complement strand
GCCACCCGGCTCTTCGCCGAGCGCGGTTACGACCGCACCTCGGTGCAGGAGATCGTCGAGGCGGCGGGCGTCACCAAGGGAGCCCTGTACCACTACTTCGGCTCCAAGGAGGACCTGCTCCAGGAGGTCTACGCCCGGGTGCTGCGCCTCCAGCAGGAGCGGCTCGACGCCTTCGCGGACGCCGAGGCACCCGTCGAGCAGCGGCTGCGGGACGCGGCGGCGGACGTGGTGGTCACCACCATCGACAACCTCGACGACGCCTCGATCTTCTTCCGTTCGATGCACCACCTGAGCCCGGAGAAGAACAAGCAGGTCCGCATGGAGCGCCGCCGCTACCACGAACGCTTCCGCGCCCTGATCGAGGAGGGCCAGCGGGCCGGGGTCTTCTCCTCCGCCACCCCCGCCGACCTGGTCGTCGACTACCACTTCGGCTCGGTCCACCACCTCTCCACCTGGTACCGCCCGGGCGGCCCGCTCAGCCGCCAGGAGGTCGCCGACCACCTGGCGGACCTGCTGCTGCGGGCCCTGCGCCCCTGACGGCCCTCGCTGGGCGGCGGGGTTCGCGCCCGCCGGGACGGGGGGCCGTGGTCCCCGACTCCGTGCGTTCGCAGGGGTTTTCGAGCGTCGAACCGATCGTTCAAAGGTAGGACGCCGCCCGGATGGGAAAGCTTGGGGTATCCCCGCGAGGAGGTACCCCATGGCCGCCCCCCTGTCCGCCGCAGCACTCCTCAAAGCCCTGCGCGCCGAGGGCGTCGCCGTCACCGAGGTCGGCAGCTGGCGTACGCACAACCGGAACAAGGCGGGCGCCTGGGGCCCGGTGAACGGCAGCATGGTCCACCACTCGGTGACCCGCGGCACCGCGTCCACGGTGGCCGTCTGCCGGGACGGGTACGCCGAACTGCCCGGCCCGCTGTGCCACGGCGTGATCGCGAAGAACGGCCGGGTGCACCTCGTCGGCTGGGGCCGCGCCAACCACGCCGGAGGCGGCGACCCCCGGGTCCTGGACCAGGTGATCGCCGAGTCGTACGGGACCCGGCCCTCCCCTCCGGCCAAGGGCAACAGCGACGGCGTCGACGGGAACGCGCGGTTCTACGGGTGGGAGTGCGAGAACATGGGCGACGGCAAGGATCCGTGGCCCGCCGCCCAGTACGGCGCGATCGTCCGCGTCCAGGCCGCGCTGTGCCGGGCGCACGGCTGGAGCGCGAAGAGCGTCATCGGCCACCTCGAATGGTCCAAGGACAAGATCGACCCCCGCGGCTTCGGCATGCCGGCCCTGCGCGCCGACGTCGCCGAGCGGCTCAAGCACCCCGCCGGATGGAACCCCGGCACCGATCCGAGCGAGGAGGACGACATGCCCGCACGCGTCAACCCGGTGGTCAAGCAGACGAAGAACCGCCCCCAGGGCGCATGGCTGCCCGTGCCCTTGTCCGGCGCCCTGGTCACCGGCCCCGCCGACTACTCCGGCACCGTCTACCTCCGCCTGTCCGGCATCTCCGAGGGGGCGACGATCCAGTCCCGCTTCTACGAGACCAAGGGAGGCAAGAGGTCGAAGAGCGGCCACATCACCGAGCACCTCGGCACCGGCGGCGACACCTTCGTCGCGGTCACCAACGCGGGCGGCCACTGCGACTCCGGGGCGGCCCTGTCACTCGAGTACATCGTCTTCGACGGTCAGGGCGGCACGCACGACCTGGTCTCCGGGCAGGCCCAACTCCTCTACTGGAAGTAGGCGCCCGGCTCCCCGCCCTGACCGCCCGTCAGCAGACCCAGCAGCGCCCGGGCCGCCGGGTTGCGCGGTACGGGGGCCCGGCCGGCCAGGACCACGGTCCGTCCGGGTTCGGGCTGACGGATGGTCAGGCACGGCAGGCCGGCGTCCTCGCCGATGCGGCGCGGCACGATCGCTACACCGATGCCCGCCCTGACGAGATCGACCAGCAACCGGATCTGGGTCACGTCGCAGGTGATCCGGCGCTCCAGTCCGCAGTGGGCGGCCAGCCGGCGTACCGCGGTCTCCAGACCTGTGCCCGCCCGGAAGTCCACGAAGGGCTCACCGGCCAGCTCCCCGATGAGGGCCCGGCCCGCGTCCGCGAGCGGGTGGCCGGGCGCGGTGATCAGGACCAGTTCCTCCTGCCAGGTCGCGAACACGGCGAGGGGGTCGGGGAGTTCGGCGGCGTCCGGGGCCAGGTAGGCGAGGTCCAGCTCC
Organism: Streptomyces sp. NRRL WC-3549; assembly: GCF_000721935.1. Taxonomy (GTDB): domain Bacteria; phylum Actinomycetota; class Actinomycetes; order Streptomycetales; family Streptomycetaceae; genus Streptomyces. Next base: position 60,400 of record NZ_KL585420.1, on the reverse strand, counting down.
CCGGCGCGTAGCCCCTCGACCAGTTCCGGTGTCGTCGCCTCCCTGAGCGAGATCTGCACGCCGGGCCGCTCCCGGTGGAACGCGGCCAGCTCGGCGGCCAGGTCCACGCAGGTCAGCGTCTGGACCGTGCCGATCCGTACCCGCCCGGCGGCCAGCGAGGAGACGGACGCGACGGCGTCCCGGGCCGCCTCCGTGCCGGCCAGCACCGCCCGGGCGGCCGGTACCAGGGCCAGCCCCGCCTCGGTCGGCACGACCCGGCGGCCCGTCCGGTCGAACAGCTCGGCGCCCAGCTCGCGTTCCAGGTTCCGTACGGACGTGCTCAGGGCCGACTGCACGATCAGCTCCGCACGCGCCGCCGCGGTGAAGCCGCCGTGCGTGAGGACCGCCATGAAATGCCGCAGCTGCCGGATCTCCACCCATCTACGATAGCGATGGCAGTCAGCTAAACCATCTGTTGGACCGAACGGCGGGCTCCGGCGGAGCCTGGACGCATGACGACACGACGCATCCGGTTCCTGGTCCGCCCGCTGCGCCGGGCCAAGGCGTTCCTCCGCGCCCTGGCCCTGACGGACCACCAGCCGTCCGGCGGCTACTGAGGGGCCGCGGGGCCTCACCGGCCCCGCGACTCCGCACGCCCGCGATCACGCGTACTTCTTGATCTCCCGCCGCGCCAGCGACCGCTGGTGCACCTCGTCCGGCCCGTCCGCCAGCCGCAACGTCCGGGCGGACGCCCACAGTTCGGCCAGCGGAGTGTCCTGGCTCACGCCACCGGCCCCGTACAGCTGCACCGCCTGGTCCAGGAGGGACACCACCGCGCGAGGTGTGGCGATCTTGATGGCCTGGATCTCGGTGTGGGCGCCCCGGTTGCCGACCGTGTCCATCAGCCAGGCCGTCTTCAGCACCAGCAGCCGCAGCTGCTCCACCGTCACCCGCGCGTCCGCGATCCAGTTCTGCACCTGTCTCTTATACACACGGCCCGGCCCCAGCCGCGCCTGGGCGATGGCGAAGCCGCCGCCCTCCTCACCGACCAGGTTCGCCACGGGCACCCGCACATCGGTGAAGACGACCTCGGCGTGGCCTCCGTGGGAGTGGTCCTCGTAGCCGTACACCCGCATCGCGCGGCGCACCTCGAGGCCGGGGGTGTCGCGGGGGACCAGGACCATGGACTGCTGGCGGCGGATGTCCCCGGCGTCCGGGTCGGTCTTGCCCATCACGACGAAGACCGCGCAGTGCGGGTTCATCGCCCCGGAGATGTACCACTTGCGGCCGTTGACGACGTACTCCCCGCCGTCCCGGGCGATCCGGGTCTCGATGTTCGTCGCGTCCGAGGAGGCCACCTCGGGCTCCGTCATGGCGAACGCCGAGCGGATCCCACCGGCCAGCAGCGGCTCCAGCCACCGCTTCCTCTGCGCGTCCGTGCCGAACTGGTGCAGTACCTCCATGTTCCCGGTGTCCGGGGCCGCGCAGTTCAGCGCGGTCGGCGCCAGGTGCGGACTGCGGCCGGTGATCTCGGCCAGCGGCGCGTACTGGAGGTTGGTCAGCCCGGCGCCGTACTCCGCGTCGGGCAGGAAGAGGTTCCACAGGCCCTGCCGCCGGGCCTCGGCCTTCAGGTCCTCCACCACCTGCGGGGTGTCCCACGGGGAGGCGAGCCGCGCGCGCTGCTCCTCGGCGACCTCCTCGGCCGGGTACACGTGTTCGTCCATGAACGCGAGCAGCCGGGTGCGCAGCTCCTCGGTGCGGGCGTCGAATGCGAAGTCCATGGGGCGGATCAGCCTTCCTGGAGGGTGGTGAGGCCGTGCGCGATGAAGACCGGCACCAGGTCCCCGATGCGGTCAAAGCCTGCGCCGACGGTCTGGCCGAGGGTGTAGCGGTAGTGGATGCCCTCCAGGATCACGGCGAGCTTGAACCACGCGAAGGCCGTGTACCAGGAGATGGCCGAGGTGTCGCGGCCGGAGCGGGCGGCGTAGCGCTCGACCAGCTCGGCCGGGCGGGGGTGGCCGGCCGCGCCGCTGGTGGTGGAGACCGGTGACTCGGGCAGCTCCAGGTCGGAGCTGTACATCACCAGCAGGCCGAGGTCGGTGAGCGGGTCGCCGAGCGTCGACATCTCCCAGTCCAGGACCGCGTTGATCCGGTCGTCCGGGCCGATCAGCACGTTGTCCAGGCGGTAGTCGCCGTGCACGACGGTGGGGGCGGGGGAGTCGGGCAGTTCCCGGCCGAGCGCCGCGTGCAGCTCGTCGATGCCGGGCAGCTCGCGGTTCCGGGAGGCGTCCAGCTGCTTGCCCCAGCGGCGCAGCTGCCGGTCCAGGAAGCCCTCGGGCCGCCCGAAGTCACCGAGGCCGACCGCGAAGGGGTCCACGGCGTGCAGGTCCACCAGGGTGTCCACGAGCCCCAGCACGGCGGCCCGGGTGCGTTCGGCGCCGAGCGGGGCGAGCTGCTCGGCCGTCCGGTACGGCGTGCCCTCGACGTGCTCCATGACGTAGAAGGGCGAACCGATGACCGCGTCGTCCTCACAGAGCAGCAGCGGCTCGGGCACCGGTACGGCCGTCGGGTGCAGGGCGCTGATCACCCGGTGCTCGCGCCTCATGTCGTGCGCGGTGGCCAGCACGTGCCCCAGCGGGGGCCGGCGGACGACCCAGCGTCCGGTGCCGTCCGTCACGACGTAGGTCAGGTTCGAGCGCCCGCCCTCGATCAGCCGGGCCTCGAGTGCTCCGTTCACCAGCCCCGGCCGCTCGCGGTCGAGGTGACCGCGCAGCCGGTCGAGGTCGAGACCTGGCGGGTGGACTGGGCTCATGGTGCGTACCTCCGGAGCGGTCGAGCGGACGTGACCATGATGCCGACCAGTCGGTATGTCGTCCAGTGCCCGCCCGGAATCCGCAGGCGGTCCCCGTGGGCACCCTGGTGCCCGGGTCGCATCCCTGAATAGGTTTCATGTATGAATACAGCCTTGTTGATCGACGCCGTCCGGCTCACCCCGGTCCTCATCGCCGACCCGCCCCTGCTGAACACCCAGGGCGTCCACCAGCCGTACACCCCCCGGCTCGTCGTGGAGGTCGTCACCCGCGGCGGCGTGACCGGCGTCGGGGAGACCTACGGCGACGGCGCCTACCTGGAGCTCGCGGAGCCCCTCGCCCGCGCCCTGCCCGGCCGCCCGGTCAGTGAGGTGAACGGGCTCCTCGCGCTGGCCGACCAGGTGTGCGGCGATCCAGGCGCCGCCGACGACCGGGTGGACGCGGGCGGGCTGCGCGGCGCGCAGACGGCCGGGAAGCTCCGGCTCTCCGTCGTCTCCGGCTTCGAGGTGGCCTGCCTGGACGCGCTCGGCAAGGCCCTCGGGCTCCCCGTGCACGCCCTGCTCGGCGGCAAGGTCCGCGACCGCGTCGAGTACAGCGCGTACCTCTTCCACCGCTGGGCCGCCCACCCGGCCGGCGGCGAACCGGACGACTGGGGCGCCGCCCTCGACCCCGAGGGCGTCGTCGCCCAGGCCCGGCGCTTCGTCCGCGACCACGGCTTCACCTCCTTCAAGCTCAAGGGCGGCGTCTTCCCGCCCGACCAGGAGATCGCCGCCGTCCGCGCCCTGGCCGAGGCGTTCCCGGGACGGCCGCTGCGCCTGGACCCCAACGGCGCCTGGTCCGTGGAGACCTCCCTGTACGTCGCGGAGCGGCTGAAGGACGTCCTGGAATACCTGGAGGACCCCGCGAGCGGGACCGAGGCGATGGCGCGGGTCTCCGCGGGCACGGACCTCCCGCTCGCCACCAACATGTGCGTCACCACCCTCGCCGAGCTGCCCGACGCCTTCGCCCGCGACGCGGTCCAGATCGTCCTCTGCGACCACCACTACTGGGGCGGGCTGCACCGCACCCGCGAACTGGCCGGGATATGCCGCGCCTTCGGCGTCGGGCTCTCCATGCACTCCAACACCCACCTCGGGATCAGCCTGGCCGCGATGACCCACGTCGCCGCCACCGTCCCCGACCTCCACCACGCCTGCGACACCCACTACCCCTGGCAGGCCGAGGACGTCCTCACCACCCGCCACACCTTCCAGGACGGGCACCTGGCCGTCTCCGACGCCCCGGGACTCGGCGTCGAGCTGGACCGCGACCGCCTCGCGGCGCTGCACCGGCGCTGGCTGGGGGGTCCGTCCCGCGCTGGTGACACCGGCCTGAGTTGCGGGGCCGCCCGGCCGCGCCGATCGTCGAGGGATGAAGGCGATCAGCTACAGCAGGTACGGCTCGGCCGACGTCCTGGAGTACGGCGAGCGGCCCGACCCCAAGGTCGGCCCCGACTCGGTGCTGGTGAAGGTGCGGGCCGCCGCCGTGAACCCGGTGGACTGGAAGGCGCGCGAGGGCTACCTCCAGGCGGGCCTGGAAGCCGTCTTCCCCGTGGTCCCCGGCTGGGACGTCTCCGGGGTCGTCGTCCAGCCGGGCGCCGCCGTCGACGAGTTCGAGGTCGGCGACGAGGTCATCGGCTATGTGCGCGAGGACTTCCTGTCGCGCGGCACCTTCGCCGAGTACGTCGCCGCCCCCGTACGCACCCTGGCCCGCAAGCCGCTCAGCGTCGGCTTCGAGGAGGCCGCCGGACTGCCGCTGTGCGGGCTCACCGCCCAGCAGGTCCTGCACAAGGTGCTGAAGGTCCAGGAGGGCGAGACCGTCCTCGTGCACGCCGCCGCCGGAGGGGTCGGATCGCTCGCCGTCCAGCTGGCCCGGCACGCGGGCTGCCGGGTGATCGGCACGGCGGGCCCCCACAACCACGAGTACGTGCGCCGGCTCGGCGGCGAACCCGTGGAGTACGGCGACGGCCTCGCCGACCGGCTGCGGGCCATGGCCCCCGATCCCGCCACGCTCGCCCCCGACGGCCGGCTCGCCTCCATCGCGGACGCCGAGGTCTTCTCCTACGGCGGGCGCTACGCCTTCGTACGCCCCGACGCCGAGGACCTCGCCCACCTGGCCGGGCTGGCCGAACAGGGCATCGTCTCCGTCCACGTGGACCGCACCTTCCCGCTGGAGCAGGCGGCCGACGCCTACCGTCTCAACGAGCAGGGCCGCACCCGGGGGAAGGTCGTCGTCACCGTCGACTGGGACAGCTGACCGCCCGGGGGTGTGCGGGGAGGCGAGGCGCCGCTTCCCCGCACACCCCCGGGGCCGGTCTCAGAACAGCATCGCCGCCGCGCACACCGCCAGCACCACCGTGCACGCCGCGGCCGTCAGCGCGTGGCGTGCCACCAGCGGCGCGGGCTCGGCGGCGCCCATGCCGGACACCCGCCGGTGCGCCACCCGCAGGAACGCGAGCCACGCCAGCAGGCCCAGCGCCAGGGCGATCACGCCGGTGGCGCCGGACCCGCCGCGCAGCGCCTGCCGGACCCCGAGCAGCGCCACCACCGTGCAGGACAACGTCGTACGCCGCCAGGCCAGCCGCGTCCGCTCGGGCTGGAGGCCGGGATCGCGCCCGGCGGCCGTCACCGGCCCTCCCAGCCGAACAGGACCACCACCACCATCGCGACCGCCACCACGGCGACGGCCAGGCTCAGCAGGACCGGGAAGCGGGACACCGGCAGATCCTCGCCGCGCCGCATCGCCCGCTCGCAGCGCACCCAGTGGTTGACCGCCCGCAGCGCGCACAGGACGCCGGCCACCAGCAGGGCGAGCGCGAGACCGGCCCGGACGCCCCACGCCAGGTGGGGCAGGAACTGGTCGACCGCGAAGCCCCCGCCGATCAGTGCCAGGGCCGTGCGGATCCAGGCGAGGAAGGTGCGCTCGTTGGCCAGCGAGAAGCGGTAGTCGGGGGTGTCACCCTCCTCGCGGACCCGCTGCGGCACGAACCACAGCCGCAGCCCGCGCCAGGGGCCGCCGCCCGGGCCCGGGGCGCCCGTACCGCTCACGCCGGCGGCCACGTCGTCCCGGCGCGCAGGGCACGCAACCGGTGGTAGGTCTCCAGCCCGTCCGGCACCCAGGCCCAGTCGGGCAGCCTGCGCTCCAGCTCCGCGTCGGTCAGGAAGGTGTGCCAGGCCACCTCCTCGGCCTGCGGCCGGACCGGCAGCTCGCACCGCAGCCGGTACACGTA
>NZ_KL585420.1:40751-54152 GCF_000721935.1 Streptomyces sp. NRRL WC-3549 | reverse complement strand
GTACACGTACGACCACCAGGTGTGCTCGGCACTCTCGTAGAGGAACGTGAACAGCCGTTCGGGACGGGGGAGGCCGGGGACGCCCAGTTCCTCCTCGGCCTCGCGCAGGGCCGCGTCGTCGCACGCCTCACCCGCGCCCACGACCCCGCCGACGAACATGTCGTAGTGGGAGGGGAAGACCAGTTTCGTGGGCGTTCTGCGGTGCACGAAGATCCGGCCCTCCGGGTCGCGTGCCTCGATGAAGACGCAGCGGTGGCGCAGCCGGCGCGCGGTCGCCTCACCGCGCGGTGCCTGCCCGACGACCTCGTCGTTCTCGTCGACGATGTCCAGGATCTCGTCAGCCGGATTCATGATCCTCATTCAACCCCACCCCGGAAACGGCCGTGGAGCCGTGTGCGTCACCGGTCTTCCCGGGCGGCATCGCCGGGTGCCGCCCGAGCATCACGATGCCCGTCACGATCGCGGCGAGCCCGACGCACTGCCAGGTCAGGGCCACCGCGTCGGTCCGCACGTGGTCGCCGAGGAACCCGATCCCGCAGACGATGCCGGCGAGCGGCTGCGCGGCGGTCAGCGGGGGCAGGGAGACCCGTAGCGGTCCCGCCTCGAAGGCGCTCTGGACCATGATCAGACTGGTCACGCCCATCACGACGAGCGCGTACGGCTCCCAGCTGGTGAACAGCGAGACCCAACCCTCGTCGCTCAGCCGCAGTCCGCAGACCCGCGTCAGGGCGTCCTGCAGCCCGTACAGCAGTCCGCCCGCCAGGCCGAGCACCGCGGGGGTCCAGGGCGCGCGCCGGTGCCGGGCGGACGCGGTCAGGAGCAACGAGAGCCCGGCCACCACACCGATCACCAGCCAGCGCCGCAGGGGCTCCGTCACCTCCTGCCCGCCGCTCGGCTGCCCCGCCAGCAGGAACACGGCGACGCCGCAGGCCAGCAGCCAGAGCCCGCCCCAGCCCTGCCGGCCGAGCCGCTGGCCGGTGAGCCAGCGTGACAGGCCCATGGCGAACAGCAGATTGGTGGCCATCAGCGGCTCGACGACCGACACCTCGCCGCGGCCCAGGGCGAGGGCGCCGAGGACCATGCCGCAGATCATCAGGGCGATACCGGCCAGCCAGCTCGGCACCCGCATGAGGTCGAGCAGCAACCGGGGAGAGAGGAAGTCGCCGGGCGGCGCGGTGCGGGCCGCCGCCTGTTGCAGGACGAAACCGAGGCCCAGACAACACGCGGCGCCGACGGAGAACAGGACGACCAGCAAGGACACGTTCCGACGATAGCCCCGGGGACGTACGAGATCCGTGAGGCCGTCCCGGCGGAACGGTTGACGTGGGAACGGGGGGTGCCGAAGATCTGACCTGACGCACGAGTAACTTGGCGCCCGCCGCCGTCCCGCGCGCCCGCACCTCTCCCGTACGGCCGCCCGCACCGCTCCCGCACCGACTCAGGCACCGCTCCCGCACCGCCCCCGGAGGACGAAACCCATGGCGTACGACGCTGACGTGATCGTGATCGGGGCGGGACTCGCGGGTCTGGTCGCCACCGCCGAACTGGTCGACGCGGGCCGCACGGTGATCCTGCTCGACCAGGAGCCCGAGCAGTCCGTCGGCGGCCAGGCGCACTGGTCCTTCGGCGGCCTCTTCCTCGTCGACTCGCCCGAGCAGCGCCGGATGCGGATCAAGGACAGCCACGCGCTCGCCCTTCAGGACTGGTACGGCACCGCCGGCTTCGACCGCGAGGAGGACCACTGGCCGCGGAAGTGGGCCGAGGCGTACGTCGACTTCGCGGCCGGTGAGAAGCGGTCCTGGCTGCACGCCCAGGGGCTGCGGATCTTCCCCGTCGTGGGCTGGGCGGAGCGCGGCGGTTACGACGCGGGCGGCCACGGGAACTCCGTACCCCGGTTCCACATCACCTGGGGCACCGGCCCCGGGATCGTCGCCCCCTTCGAGCGCAGGGTGCGCCAGGGGGTGGCGAAGGGCCTCGTCCGGCTCAGGTTCCGGCACCGGGTGACCGGCCTGGGCCGCACGGCGGGCGTGGTCGACACCGTCACCGGCGAGGTACTCGAACCGAGCGGCGCCGCCCGGGGGACGGCCAGCAGCCGCGAGGTCGCGGGGGCCTTCGAGCTCAGGGCCCAGGCCGTGATCGTCACCTCCGGGGGCATCGGCGGCAACCACGAGCTCGTGCGTGCGCAGTGGCCCGAGCGCCTGGGCACCCCGCCCGCGAAGATGCTCTCCGGCGTCCCGGCCCACGTGGACGGCCTGATGCTGGGCATCGCCGAGGGGGCGGGCGCCAACCACATCAACCGGGACCGGATGTGGCACTACACCGAGGGCATCGAGAACTGGAACCCGGTCTGGGCCCGGCACGGCATCCGGATCCTGCCCGGCCCGTCCTCCCTCTGGCTGGACGCCCGCGGCAAGCGGCTCCCGGTCCCGCTCTTCCCCGGCTTCGACACCCTGGGCACCCTCGAACACATCATGCGGTCCGGACACGGCTACACCTGGTTCGTCCTCGACCGGAAGATCATCGGCAAGGAGTTCGCCCTCTCCGGCTCCGAACAGAACCCCGACCTGACCGGCAAGTCGGTCCGGGGCGTGATCGGCCGGGCGCGCGCCGACGTACCCGCGCCGGTGCAGGCGTTCATGGACCAGGGCGCGGACTTCGTCGTCGAGAAGGACCTCGGCGCGCTGGTGCGGGGCATGAACGCGCTCACCGGCGAAGCGCTGATCGACGAGGACGAGCTGCGCCGCGAGATCACCGCCCGCGACCGGGAGATCGCCAACCCCTTCACCAAGGACCTCCAGATCACGGCGATCCGAGGAGCCCGCACCTACCTGGGCGACAAGCTGATCCGCACGGCGAGGCCCCACCGCATCCTGGACCCGGCGGCCGGACCGCTGATCGCCGTACGGCTCAACATCCTGACCCGCAAGTCCCTGGGCGGGCTGGAGACGGACCTCTCCTCCCGGGTCCTGACGGCCGACGGCACCCCGCTGGCCGGTGTCTACGCGGCGGGCGAGGCGGCGGGCTTCGGCGGCGGCGGGGGCCACGGCTACCGATGTGTCGGGTGTCAGTGCGCTGAACAGGACGGCCCGGCCGGGGAGTGCCATCTGGGCCGTGTCGGGGTGGCGCGCACAGGTCTCGGCCGTGCCCGGCACACCGGGGTCCACGAGGAGCAGGGTCCCGGCTGCGCGGTGGCCGGCGGTGACGGCGGGACCGTCCCAGCCCGGAGCCCCCGGGCCGACGCGGAGCTCCTGGTCGTGGAGCGGGCCGCCGGGCGCGGTGATCCGGAGCCGCTGGCGGTAGCCACCGGACGGTTCGCCCTCTCGGCCGAAGAGGGCCTCTTCGCGCAGCAGGAGCCGTGCGCCGTCCTCCAGGGTGACGCGGGTGTCGGTCGTATGACGGCACGCGCGCGCCGCGATCGCCAGTTCCGGACGCCACACCAGGGTCGCACCGGCCCCGACCCGGATGCGGACGTCGAGGCGGGACTCCTCGCCGGTGCGGCCGGGCAGCAGCAGCGTGGGCGCGACTTCGCCGAGCATCAGCGAGCTGCCTTCCCCCACCTCCACCTCCAGTCTCAGGCGGTCGCCGCCGAGCGGCCCCGCCGCCCCCGCCGTCAGGTGGACCCCGGCGGCGGGGACGTCCCGGGACGCCCACGAGGTGAGCGGTCCGGGACCGAGGAGCGAGGTGGTGCGCAGCATCAGGGGCCAGCCCGAACGCAGCACGCGGATCCGGGTCCGTACGCCGCCCGGAGCGGCGGCCCGCTCGGTGACGAGCCGGGCCGATGCCTGATGCGCCATGGTGCCCGTCAGCTCCCGGATTCGGACAGGCGGTCACGGACCCAGGCGGTGACCTCGCGCGCCCGCGGGTCCTCGACCAGGGAGAGGAAGACGACGGGGAGGTCGCCGCGCTTCTCCTTCGCGTCGCGCTCCATCACCGACAGATCGGCGCTCACCTGGTCGGCGAGATCGGTCTTGTTGACCACCAGCAGGTCGGAGGTGGTGACACCGGGTCCGCCCTTGCGCGGCACCTTGTCACCGCCCGCGACGTCGACGACGAAGATCTGGTGGTGGATCAGGCCGCGGCTGAAGGTGGCGGTGAGGTTGTCACCGCCGCTCTCGACGAGAACGATGTCGAGCGGGGGCAGGCTGCGCTCCAACTCCTCGATGGCCTCCAGGTTGGCCGAGATGTCGTCGCGGATGGCGGTGTGGGGACAGCAGCCGGTCTCCACCGCGCGTACGCGCTCCTCGGGCAGCACTCCGTTGCGCAGCAGGAAGTCGGCGTCCTCCGTGGTGTAGATGTCGTTGGTGACCACGGCCATCTCGAACTCGGACCCCAGGGACCGGCAGAGCGCCGCCACGAGGGCCGTCTTCCCGGACCCCACCGGCCCGCCGAGCCCGATCCGCAACGGCCGGCCCGGCGGACGGGGCTTCCGGTCCGCCTCGGGACCGGGGTGCGGATGGCTGTGGACAACGTTCTCGGCTGTGTGCTGATCAGGACGCAAAGAGACGCACCTCCCAGGTGGCGTGGTGTTGGGCTGAGATGTCGAGCAACGGGGAGCACGGCGAGGGAAGATCCGCCCCCGGCTTCCCGGCGTCATCGGCGGCCTTGCGGGCGAGCTGGTCCAGACGGGGCGTGAGCCCGGCCAGCACGGCCTGCACTTCGAAGGGGTCGAGCCCCAGCAGCCGGACCGCCGAGGTGGCGGGCCCGGCCACGGCGTCGTGCAGGGCCGCCGTGGCCGCGCCGCGCGGGTCCAGCGCGAAGACCCGTGCGGTCACCCCGAGTACGAGCGGCTGGTGCGGCCCTCGGGGCCAGGCCGCGGCGAGCGCGTCCAGCCGCGGATCGGGACGGGCCGCGCGGGCGGTACGCAGCAGCTGGCGTCCGAGCTTGCGCGACGCGGCCCGCAGCGCCGGAGCGGGGGTACGGGCCTCGAGCTCGGCGTCGAGCTCCGCCAGCCGGGGCCCGGCACCTGCCCCGGCGCACGCCGCCGCGGCGAAGGCCGCGGCGATCACCCCGCTGGTGGCGACCCGGCCCCGGAGGAACGCCTCCTGTCTCTTATACACATCTCGTGGCTGCCCGAGGGGAAGCGTCCGTCCGCCAGCATCAGCAGCGCGGCGAGCCCGGGGAGGCCGGGCGGGGCCTGGCCCGGGGCGTCGCCCGCCTCTGCCGCGACGACCGCGGCCTCGTGGGCGTTCAAAAGAGGAAGTAACGCTGGGCCATGGGCAGTTCGCGCGCCGGCTCGTGGTCGACCAGCTGCCCGTCGATGTGCACGGTGAAGGTCTCCGGATCGACCTCGATGTGCGGCAGGGCGTCGTTCTCCGGCAGATCGGCCTTGGACCGGCCGCGCATGTTGCTCACCGGCACGAGCCTGCGGTGGACGTCCAGCCGGTCGGCCAGCCCGTCCTCGATGGCGGCCGGGGCCACGAACGCCACACTGGTCGCCGCCGCGGCCCGGGTGTGCACGTTGTATCCGAGCCGGGGCAGCACCGGTTGCGGGGTGGGGACGGCGCCGTTCGGGTCGCCGAGCATGGCCATGGCCGCCATGCCGCCCTTGTAGACGGCGGTCGGGCGTACTCCGAACAGCGCGGGTTCCCACAGGACCAGGTCGGCGAGTTTCCCCGCCTCGACGGAACCCACCTCGGCCTCGAGCCCGTGGATGAGCGCGGGGACGATGGTGTACTTCGCCACGTAGCGGCGGGCCCGGTTGTTGTCCGCACGGACGTCCCCGGGCAGCCGGCCGCGCAGCTTCTTCATGAGGTGCGCGGTCTGCCAGGTCCGGCGCACCACCTCGCCCAGCCGGCCCATCGCCTGGGCGTCGGACGACATCGCCGAGATGGCACCCATGTCCTGCAGGATGTCCTCGGCCGCCATGGTCGAGGCCCGTACCCGGCTCTCGGCGAACGCGAGCTCCTCGCGGACCTGCGGGTTGAGGTGATGGGCGATCAGGCAGAGGTCGAGCTGCTCGTCGGCGGTGTTGACGGTGAAGGGCCGGGTGGGGGTGGTGGAGGAGGGCAGGACGTAGGGTTCACCGGCGATCCGGATGATGTCCGGGGCGTGGCCCCCGCCGGCCCCTTCGGTGTGGAAGGCGTGGAAGTTGCGGCCGTCGACCGTCCGCAGCAGGTCCTCGACGAAACCGGCTTCGTTGAGGGTGTCGCTGTGGATGGCCACCTGGACGCCGGCGGCCTCCGCGACCGTGAGCGCGGTGTCGATCGCCGCCGGAGTGGCGCCCCAGTCCTCGTGGCACTTGAAGCCGCCCAGACCGGAACGGAGCTGTTCCCACAGGGCCTCCTCGGAGACGGTGGTGCCGCGTCCGAGCATGAGTACGTTCACCGGCCACTGGTCGAGCCCCTCCAGCATCCGTTCGACCCACCAGCCGCCGGGGGTGGCCAGAGCCGCCTTGGAGCCGTCGGTCGGGCCGGTGCCCCCGCCGACCAGGGTGGTGGTGCCGGATTCCAACGCCACCACGGACATGTCGGGGGAGACCAGGTGCACATGCGTGTCGATGGTGCCCGCCGTCAGGATCAGCCCGCTGGCGTTGACCATCTCGGTCGAGGGGCCGACGACCAGATCGGGGTGGACTCCGTCCATGATGTCCGGGTTGCCGCACTTCCCGACGGCCACGATCCTGCCGTCGCGGATACCGACGTCGGCCTTCACGACGCCCCAGTGGTCAAGGATCACCGCCCCGCAGATCACCAGGTCGGGAGTGCCCTCCGCCCGGGTGGCGTGGGACTGGCCCTGCGACTCGCGCCCGGACTTGCCCCCGCCGAAGACCGTCTCGTCCCCGCCGACGCAGTGGTCCTTCTCGATCTCGATCAACAGGTCGGTGTCGGCCAGCCGGAGCCGGTCACCCGTGGTGGGCCCGAGCGAGGCCACGTACTGCTTGCGGTCGATCTCAGCCATCGAGGGAACCTCCACACTCGCGGCGCAGTCCGCGGACGATGCGCCGGCCTGCCAGCGGGATGAGTTCGACCTCCACGGTGGCGCCCGGGTCGAAGCGCTGCATGCCGCCCGCGATGATGTTCAGCCGGCGCCCCCAGGCGAGTTCGCGGTCGAACCGCAGCGCCGGGTTCGTCTCCGCGAAGTGGTAGTGCGAGCCGACGGTGACGGGGCGGTCGGCCGCGTTCACCACGGAGATCCTGGTCACGGGGCGGCCCGCGTTGATGACGACCGGCCCTTCCCCGTAGATGATCTGACCGGGGGTCCCCGGTTCCGGTGTGCTCTCGGCGCCGGGCTGCACCAACGCGCTCGTCTGGCCCTTGCCGGACCCGGGGACGAGGCTCTGGCCCGTACCGGGGCGTTCCTGGCGTTCGCTCACTGGATCGGCTCCTGTACCGCGATCAGTTTCGTGCCGTCGGGGAACGTCGCCTCGACCTGCACCTGGATCAGCATCTCGGGTACGCCGTCCATCACCTCGTCCCGGTGCAGCAACTCGCGCCCCGCGTCCTGCAGGTCGGCCTTGGTGCGGCCCTCCCTGGCGCCTTCGAGCAGCTGCCAGGAGATCAGGGCGGTGGCCTCGGGCAGATTCAGCTTCAGCCCCCTGCTCCTGCGCTCCTCGGCGAGCTTGGCCGCCGTATAGATCATCAGGCGCTCTCTCTCCTGCAGGCTGAGGAGCATTGCAACCTCCACTCGGTTCCCGACCAAGAGCCCGGAAACGGGCCTATGCGCGCTAACGGCGCATGGCTACTAATACCGGCTGATCGCTGGTTGCATCGGCAGCGTCGCGCCGGATCGTGCGTGTCGTCCACGGGGCGGGCCGCGCGGTGCCGCGTCACTCCCTCCGCTCCACCACCCGGAACCTCTCCGCCACCACCATCGTGTCGTCGTCCACCGTGAACGACGGGTCCCCGAGTCCCTCCCGCGTCTCCGCGCTCTGCCAGAACGCCTCGTGCGCCCTCCGCCACTCGGCGACCGACGCGTGGCCCTCGCCCTCGTCCAGGGCGTGCCGCAGGTCCACCGAGCCCAGCGGGAGCACCCGTACCTCCGTCAGTTCGACCACCGCCACCTCACGCCCTCCGGAGTCGATGAGCGCGGACCGTTCCCCCACCGGCGGGAGCTCCTCCCTCTCGGCCTCGTACTCCGCGAGCAGTCCGGTCGTGGAGACCTTCTCGCCCCGAAGCACGGCCTCCACCAGCTGATCGCGCAGCGGTCCGGGGAAGGCGAGCAGCAGCGGTTTGAGCGGTTCCCTGTTCTCCATGCCCGCAGTGTGGCACGCGTCACCTTTTCCTCCTCCGTCACGCCGGCCCCACCCGCACCGGGTCCAAGAGCTGCGCCGATGGCCGCGCCGTTCGGGTGCGACGGGTCAACTGCGCGCCGGATGAGCGGCGTTGGCGCATCACCACGCTTGACGTGGAGCACTCCCTACCGCTTTGCTGTGCGCGATCAACTGCTCGCACAGAGCATCGAGCAGCTCGCACGTCGCGTCGAAAAGGAATCCTGCGGATGTCTCCGCCTCCGCCGCCCCTGGGCCGCGCCCGCCGAAGGGGAGGGCGCTCGGACCACGCCTTCGACCCGGCCCTCGACGACAGCGAACTCGTCGACGCACGCCACCAGTTCGCCCAGGGCCGGTGGACCCGGGTGCGCTCCCTGTTAGGGGAGACCGGCACCGACTGGGACCGGCGCGGCCACCGCGTCATGGCGCTGGCCGAGGTGCCGTCCGCGGCCGGCTGGGCCGGTGACTGGCTGCTCGCCGAACCGGGCAGCTCCGACGCCACCACGCTGCTGGCCTGCGCCGACGTCGTCCGGGCCCTGCGGCCGCAGGCCAAGACCGCCGAACGGGACCGGGCCCGCGACGCCTGCCGGGCCGCTGCGGCCCTCGACCCGGCGGACCCCACGCCCTGGCTGGGCCTGATGACCCTGGACCGCGTCCACGGCAGCCAGGACGACACCGGCGCGGACTTCGAGCAGATCCGTTCCCGGCACCCCGAACACCACCAGGCACACCACCTGATGACGGCCCGTCTCGCGGAGGCGGGCTCCGGCGGCGACCTGCTCCACGAGGTGTACGACTTCGCCGCCTGGGCCGCCGAGCGGGCCCCCGCCGACTCCCCGCTGGCCGTCCTGCCCGTCGTCGCGCACGCCGAGCGCTACCGTGTCCTGGCCGCCGAGGGCGGGGTGTCCGACGACCCGGCGGCCTCGGGCCACTGGAGCGGGCGCCGGGCCAGACAGGTGATGAAGGCGGCCTTCGACTGGTGGCTCGAATGGGAGCGCGAGGACCACCCCCGGCACTGCGCCGACCTCAACTTCCTCGCCCACGCCAAGGTCTGCGAGGGCCGCCCCGCCGAGGCCGCGGCCCTCTTCCACCGCATCGGCCCGCACGCGACCGCCGCCCCCTGGTCGTACTCCGGCCGCGACCCCTACCCCGCGTTCCTCGCCGCGCGCGACCACGCGCTCGGCACCCCGTGATGCACGTTGCCCCCAACGAAGGGACCACCCCCGCCATGTCGACGGGCAGAACAGACACGAGAGAGACCGGCACCGGGAACACACCGCGCGGCACCGGCGGCATCAACACCTACAAGGGCGAGGAACGCGCCCTGCGCGCGGACCGGCTCGGCACCCCCGGCCTGCTCCTCTCGGTCCTCGCCGCCAGCGCGCCCCTCATGGTCGTCGCCGGGGTGATGCCCACCGTCTTCGGCGTCATGGGAATCGTGGGGCAGCCTCTGCTCTACGTCATCCTGGGCATCGTCCTGATGCTGTTCAGCGTCGGATACGCGGAGATGAGCCGGCACGTCCACAACGCCGGCGCCTTCTACGCCTACATCGCCCGCGGCCTGGGCCCGACCGCCGGCGCCGGTGCCTCGCTCGTCGCCCTGGTCGCCTACAGCGCCATGCAGGTCGGCATCTACGGCATCCTCGGCTTCGAGGTCTCCGGGCTCTTCGCCACCTACCTCGACATCGAACTCCAGTGGTGGATCGCCTCCCTGGCCGCCGTGGCCGTCGTCGGCGTACTCGGCTGGCTGAAGATCGACCTCAACGCCAAGGTGCTGGGCGTCCTGCTCGTCATCGAGTGCGCCCTGGTCGTCATCTTCGACATCGCCGCCGTCGGCAAGCCGGGCCCCGAGGGCCTTTCCCTGCACGCCTTCAACCCCGAGACCCTCACCGGCGCGGGCCTCGGCACCGCGCTCTGCTTCTGCATCGCCGCCTTCGTCGGCTTCGAACAGGCCCCGGTGTACGCCGAGGAGACCAGCCGTCCGCAGATCGTCGTCTCCCGGGTGATGTTCCTGGCCGTCGGCTACGCGTCCCTCTTCCTCGCCGTCAGCTCCTGGGCCCTGACCGTCGCCGCGGGCCCCGGCTTCATCGCGGACACCTCCCTCAAGGAGGGGCCGGGCATGCTGTTCGGCCTGACCGAGGAGCGGCTCGGCGCCACCTTCACCGACGTCCTGCACGTCCTCTTCGTCACCGGTATGTTCGCCGCGCTGCTCAGCTTCCACAACGTGGTCGCCCGCTACGCCTTCGCGATGGGCCGCGAGGGCCTGCTGCCCGCGGCCTTCGGCCGGACCAACAAGACCAGCGGCGCGCCCGCCACCGGTTCGGTGCTCCAGTCCGCGGTGTCCGCCGTCGTCGTGCTGGCCTTCGCCCTCACGGACGACAAGCCGGTCGGCGACCCCACCGCACCCGTCCTCCACCTGTTCACCTGGATGGGCAACGTGGGCGCGCTCGGGGTGATCGTCCTGATGGCCGCGGCGTCCTTCGCCGTCATCGCCTTCTTCGTGCGCCGCGGTGCCGGCCGCGCGCAGGCCGCCCGGCTCGTCTGCTCCGCGCTCGCCGGGATCGCCCTGCTGTCGATCGCCGTCTTCACCGTCCGGGACTTCGACGTCCTGGTCGGCTCGGGCCCCGGCTCCGTACTGAACTGGCTGCTGCCCGGCGTCATCGTCCTCGCCCTCGTCGGCGGTCTCGTGTACGGCGCGGTGCTGCGCTCCACCAAGCCGGAGGTGCACGCCCGGATCGGGCTCGGCAACGAGGCCTTCCAGCTGGAGAAGGCGGCGGAGGACACCGGCACCGCCCCCCACTGACCCGGCCCCTCACGCACCTCACCCGCGGCCCCGTACAGGGGACCGCGGGTGAGGTGCGTTCCGTGGCGTACCGGCTACCGGGTCACCACAGCAACGACAGCAGCAGGATGAAGACCAGCGAGACCACGGAGATGATCGTCTCCATCACCGACCAGGTCTTGACGGTCTGCCCGACGTCCATGCCGAAGTACTCCTTCACCAGCCAGAACCCCGCGTCGTTGACGTGGCTGAAGAAGAGCGAACCCGCGCCGACGGCGAGGACCAGCAGCGCCGCCTCCGGCGTGGACATGTCCGCGGCCAGCGGGGCGACCAGACCGGCCGCCGAGATGGTGGCCACCGTCGCCGAGCCCGTCGCCAGCCGGATCGCGACCGCGATCAGCCAGCCGAGCAGCAGTGCGGGAATCGACCAGTCCTTGGAGAAGTCCAGGATCATCTCGCCGACACCGGCGTCGATGAGCGTCTGCTTGAATCCGCCGCCCGCGCCGACGATCAGCAGGACGCCCGCGATCGGGGCGAGCGACTTCTCGACGGTGGTGGAGAGGCGTCCCCTGGTGAACCCGGCCGCCCGGCCCAGCGTGAACATGCCGACCAGGACGGCCGCCAGGAGGGCGATCAGCGGCGAGCCGATGACGTCGGTGACCTTCTGGACGCCGTTCGCGGGGTCGTCCACCACGATGTCGACCAGCGCCTTGACCAGCATCAGCACGACCGGCAGCAGGATCGTCGCCAGGGTCGCGCCGAAGCTCGGACGCCGGTCCAGGGTCTCGGACGGGCGCTGCGGGATCATCCTCTCCGGCGCCTCGATGTCCACCCAGCGGGCGGCGTACCGGGAGAAGACCGGCCCCGCGATGATCACGGTCGGAACGGCCACCAGGACGCCGAGCGCCAGGGTGACGCCCAGGTTGGCGCCGAGCGCGTCGATCGCGACCAGCGGTCCGGGGTGCGGCGGGATCAGCCCGTGCATCACGGACAGGCCGGCCAGGGCCGGGATGCCGATGCGCATCAGGGAGTAGTTGCCGCGCTTGGCGACCAGCAGTACCACCGGGATCAGCAGCACGATCCCGACCTCGAAGAACAGCGGAAGTCCGATGATCGAGGCGATCAGCACCATCGCCCACGGCATCACCCGCCCGCTCGCCTTGGCGAGGATCGTGTCGACGACCTGGTCCGCGCCGCCGGAGTCGGCGAGCAGCTTGCCCAGGATCGCGCCGAGCGCGATGAGTACACCGACGCCGGCGACGGTCGAACCGAGGCCCGCGGTGAAGCTGGCGATCGTCTTGGCGGGCGCGGCCCCGGCGAAGGAGCCGAGGGCGAGCGAGCCGATGGTCAGCGCGAGGAACGCGTGGACCTTGAGCTTCGTGATGAGCAGGACGATGACGGCGATGCCCGCCAGTACGGCGATGCCCAGCTGCGCGTTGCCTGCCGACGTGATGGGTTCGACGGCATCCGCTGCCAGGATCTCGACGCTGAGACCGGTCACGGTGGTGATCCTTAGTTCTCGAGCCGGCGCAGCGCGGCGACGGCCCGGTCGGTTATTTCCTCAGGGGTGCCGGACACGTCCACCCGGACGCCCGCCTCGTCCTCCTGCAGCGGCTGCAGGGTGGCGAACTGGGAGTCGAGCAGCGCGGTCGGCATGAAGTGGCCCTTGCGGCCGGCCATCCGGCGTTCGATGAGGGCGCGGTCGCCGGTCAGATGGAGGAAGACGGCACCGGGCGCCTCGGCCCGCAGCCGGTCGCGGTAGGCGCGCTTGAGCGCGGAGCTGCTGACGACCCCGCCGAGCCCCGCCCTGCTGTGGGCCCACTGGCCGATCGCGTCCAGCCAGGGCCACCGGTCGGCGTCCCCCAGCGGTGTACCGGCCGACATCTTGGCGATGTTGGCGGGTGGATGGAAGTCGTCGCCCTCGGCGTAGGGAACGCCGAGTTCGGCGGCGAGCAGGGGGCCGATCGTGGTCTTGCCGGTCCCTGCCACGCCCATCACCACGACGACGTGGGGGGTGCTCATTGGTGCCTCGCTGTCTTCTTCGACATCGGTCCGTCGCGCTACTGAAACCTATTACGTACGACTTATTCAAGAGGATGTGATGTAAACGTCTTACTTTTTCTGGTTCCGGTCCGCATCGTAGGCTGTGGCCATGACCGCACGGAGCCAGGGGCTGCATACACACGTGCTGGACGCCCTGGGTCTGGAGATCTCCTCCGGCGAATTCCCCCCGGGGTGCGTCCTACGCACCGACGAGCTCGCCCAGCGCTTCGAGGTCTCCCGCACGGTCGTCCGCGAGGTGATCCGCGTCCTGGAGTCGATGCACCTGGTCGCCTCCCGCCGCCGGGTCGGCGTCACCGTGCTGCCCACCGAGGAGTGGAACGTCTACGACCCGCAGGTCATCCGCTGGCGG
>NZ_KL585420.1:39482-40505 GCF_000721935.1 Streptomyces sp. NRRL WC-3549 | reverse complement strand
CCCTCACCGTGCTGCGGTCCGCCGTCGAACCCGTCGCGGCGGGCCTCGCCGCCCGCAACGCCACCCCCGAGCAGTGCGCGGCGCTCACCGAGTGCGCGCTCGGCATGGTCGCCACCTCGCGGGGCCAGCAGCTGGAGGGGTACCTCCGGCACGACATCGCCTTCCACCGGATCGTGCTCAACGCCTCCGGCAACGAGATGTTCGCCCGCCTCGGGGACGTCGTCGCCGAGGTCCTCGCGGGCCGCACCCACCACCAGGTGATGTTCGAGGACCCCGACCCGGCCGCCGTCACCCTGCACGTCCGGCTCGCCGAAGCCGTCCGCGAGGGAGCCGAGGCCGACGCCGAACGGCTGACCAAGGAGATCGCGGTGGGCGCCCTGCACGAACTCGACGTACTGGCTCCCTGAGCACCCGGCCCACCCCGGTACGGTGGTCGTTCGATCTTCGGAGATACCGGAACAGTCGGGATGGGAGACCGCGTCATGGCGCAGCAGGTACAAGCAGTCATCGCGCCGGGTAAGAACGAGCCGGTGCGCGTGGAGACGATCCTCGTGCCGGACCCGGGACCCGGAGAGGCCGTGGTCAAGATCCAGGCGTGCGGCGTGTGCCACACCGACCTGCACTACAAGCAGGGCGGGATCAACGACGACTTCCCGTTCCTGCTCGGCCACGAGGCCGCGGGTGTCGTGGAGTCCGTCGGCGACGGCGTCACCGACGTCGCCCCCGGCGACTTCGTCGTCCTCAACTGGCGCGCGGTGTGCGGCCAGTGCCGCGCCTGTCTGCGCGGCCGTCCCTGGTACTGCTTCGACACCCACAACGCGAAGCAGAGGATGACCCTCCTGGACGGCACGGAGCTCTCCCCGGCCCTGGGCATCGGCGCGTTCGCCGAGAAGACCCTCGTCGCCGCCGGCCAGTGCACCAAGGTCGACCCCGAGGTCTCCCCGGCCGTCGCCGGACTGCTCGGCTGCGGCGTCATGGCGGGCATCGGCGCCGCCATCAACACCGGCCAGGTCGGGCGGGGCG
>NZ_KL585420.1:38448-39273 GCF_000721935.1 Streptomyces sp. NRRL WC-3549 | reverse complement strand
GTCGCCGTCATCGGCTGCGGCGGCGTCGGCGACGCCGCGATCGCCGGGGCCCGGCTGGCCGGCGCGGCGAAGATCATCGCGGTGGACATCGACGACCGCAAGCTGGAGACGGCGAAGACGATGGGTGCCACCCACACCGTCAACTCCCGCACCGGCGACCCGGTCGAGGCGATCCGCTCCCTCACCGACGGCAACGGCGCCGACGTCGTCATCGAGGCGGTCGGCCGTCCCGAGACGTACAAGCAGGCCTTCTACGCCCGCGACCTCGCCGGTACCGTCGTCCTCGTCGGTGTCCCCACGCCCGAGATGCAGCTGGAACTCCCGCTGCTCGACGTCTTCGGCCGCGGTGGATCCCTCAAGTCCTCCTGGTACGGCGACTGCCTGCCCTCCCGCGACTTCCCGATGCTGATCGACCTGCACCAGCAGGGCCGCCTCGACCTCGGCGCGTTCGTCACCGAGACCATCGGAATCGGCGACATCGAGCAGGCGTTCGAGCGGATGCACGACGGTGACGTCCTGCGCTCGGTGGTGGTCTTCTGATGAACGCCCGCATCGACCACCTGGTCACCTCCGGCACCTTCGCCCTCGACGGCGGCGAGTGGGACGTCGACAACAACGTCTGGATCGTCGGCGACGACACCGAGGCGGTCGTCATCGACGCCGCCCACGACGCTGCGGCCATCCGGACCGCCCTCGGCGGACGTACGCTGCGCGCCATCATCTGCACCCACGCGCACAACGACCACATCGACGCCGCGCCGGCCCTGGCCGACGCCACCGGGGCGCCGATCCTGCTGCACCCGGACGACCTGCCGCTGTGGCGGG
>NZ_KL585420.1:36142-38232 GCF_000721935.1 Streptomyces sp. NRRL WC-3549 | reverse complement strand
ACCCGGACCGCACCCCCGACGCCGAACTGGCCGACGGCCAGGAGCTGGAGGTCGCCGGGGTGACGCTGAAGGTCCTGCACACCCCGGGCCACGCCCCCGGCGCGGTCTGCCTCCACTCCCCGCAGCTGAACACCGTCTTCACCGGCGACACCCTCTTCCAGGGCGGGCCCGGCGCCACCGGGCGGTCCTTCTCGCACTTCCCGACGATCGTCGACTCCATCCGGGACCGGCTGCTCACGCTCCCGCCGGACACCGTCGTCCGTACGGGACACGGCGACTCCACCACCGTCGGCGCGGAGGCCCCGCACCTCCAGGAGTGGATCGCCCGGGGCCACTGACCCCGCCGGGCGGCATCACCGGTCCGGCCACGCGGCCAGCCGCAGCCCGCTCTCGAAGCGGCGCGGTACGCCCGTGACCGGATCGGTGAACTCCAGTACCCGGGCCAGCAGTTGCAGCGGGCGCGTGTAGTCCTCCCGGCCCGGCTCCGGCTCGGGCCGCACCACCGGGTAGACCGGGTCGTGGACCAGTGGCAGCCCCAGCGCGTGCATGTGGACCCGCAGCTGATGGGTGCGCCCGGTGGCGGGCAGCAACCGGTAGCGGCCGAGGCCCTGCCGGTGCTCCAGCAGCTCGACCCGGCTCTCGCTGTTCGCCTCACCCGGCTCCACCCGGGCCGCGATGACCCCGCGCTCCTTGACGATCCGGTTGCGTACGGTGCGGGGGAGCGCCACCCGGGGGTCGTACGGGGCGACCGCCTCGTACTCCTTGCGCACCAGCCGGTCCCGGAAGAGCGTCTGGTAGGCGCCCCGTTCCCCCGGACGTACGACGAAGAGCACCAGGCCCGCGGTCAGCCGGTCCAGCCGGTGGGCGGGCTGGAGGGCCGCGACACCCAGCCGGGAGCGCAGCCGGGCCACCGCGGTCTCGGTGATGTGCCGGCCGCGCGGGGTGGTGGCCAGGAAGTGCGGCTTGTCCGCGACCACGATGTGCTCGTCCCGGTACACCACGCCGACCGGGAACGGCACCGGCACCTCGGGCGCGAAGTCCCGGTGGAACCAGAGGTGGCGGCCGGCGGCGTACGGTTCCTCGGCACCGACCGCCGCACCGTCCGCGCCGACGAACCGGCCCTCGGCCAGCATGGCGTCGACCCGCCCGGCGCCGATCGCCCCGGCGAACCGGTCCAGCAGATGGTCACGGACGGTCGGCCAGGCGGCCGCGGTGTCCTCGGGCAGCCGCACCCGCACCGGGTCGACCCCGTGGCGCTGCGGCAGCGGGGCGGCGGGGGGCCTGGCCCGTCCTCTCATCGTGTGCGTCCTTCTCGCGGTGTCCCGGCGGCAGGCGTGCCCCGGCAGCCCTCCATCATCGCACCACCCGGGGCGCGCGGGCCGGTTCGCACCCGGCGTACCGGCACGGCGGGAGTCAGGCCACCGCGGTCCGCGCCCCCCTCTGCAGCAAGGTGCGGCGCCGTACCGTCAGCAGGACCGCGCCCCCCAGCAGCAGGGGGGTGAACACCAGGGTGACGAGCACGGGCGGCGTCATGACGGGCGGGTGGTCGAGCCACCGGGTCGTCAGCACCCGGGTCGGCTCCCGGGGGTCGTAGGTCACCGGGACCGCGGACCCGGGAAGCAGACCGTCGGGGCGCATGCCGCCGAGGTCGCTGAGCACGGTCTCGACCTCGCCCCCGGGACCGGCGAACCGGACCTTGACGTCGCCCGCCCCGCCGTACCTGTTCTTCGGCGCGGCCGTGACCTCGGCCGCGACGGACACCCCGCGGGAGCGCAGGTCGTCCACGAGCGACCGGGAGGGCAGCCAGAACACGAGGAAGGCCGCGCAGGCGCCCAGGGCCATGACGGACAGCGTGAGGATCAGGCGGCGCTGCGGCACCACCGGTGGCAACCGGGCTCCCCCGGCCCTGAGCAGGCGCAGGTGCCGGTCCAGAGCGCGCCGCTCCGCGGACCTCGGAGGCGGCGTCCAGTCGTCGCGCGACGTCTTCTTCCTCTTCGCCATGCGGTCCAGTCCTGTACGTGTTCGCTCACGCCGCAGCCCGGGAAACAGAAAAACCCCAGATCGACTGGGGTCTCTGCTGGTGTCCGAGG
>NZ_KL585420.1:32133-35872 GCF_000721935.1 Streptomyces sp. NRRL WC-3549 | reverse complement strand
TCTCGCGGGCTCCGGCCCGTTCCGACGTGGAAAACCATAGCAAACATTCGGGGGTGCTCGATCACGCCCCCCGGGCGCGCAGGGGGTGCCCGGGGGGCGTGTGAAGGACGGATGACGGGAGCCGGGCGGTCTTGGGCGCGCGGGGCGGGCGGGCGAGGATGGGGGGCAAGCACCACCGCGACAGTGGAAGGAAGCAGCGTGAGCGAGAGCAGCACGGCCCGGACCGTCTCCGGCGCAACCGCCGAGAGTGAGGTCGTCGACCTCTGTCGTGACCTCATCCGCATCGACACCAGCAACTACGGCGACCACTCCGGCCCCGGTGAGCGGCTCGCGGCCGAGTACGTCGCGGAGAAGCTCGCCGAGGTCGGGCTGGAGCCGCAGATCTTCGAGTCGCACAAGGGGCGGGCCTCCACGGTGGCCCGCATCGAGGGCGAGGACCCGTCCAAGCCCGCCCTGCTGATCCACGGGCACACCGACGTGGTGCCGGCCAACGCGGCCGACTGGACGCACG
This sequence comes from Streptomyces sp. NRRL WC-3549, assembly GCF_000721935.1. Lineage (GTDB taxonomy): Bacteria > Actinomycetota > Actinomycetes > Streptomycetales > Streptomycetaceae > Streptomyces. The sequence goes on along the minus strand of NZ_KL585420.1, from coordinate 35,361 downwards.
ACCCGTTCTCCGGGGAGATCGCGGACGGGTGCGTGTGGGGCCGGGGCGCGGTCGACATGAAGGACATGGACGCGATGACCCTCGCGGTCGTCCGGGAGCGGATGCGGACCGGCCGCAAGCCCCCGCGCGACATCGTGCTGGCCTTCCTCGCCGACGAGGAGGCCGGGGGCACGTACGGGGCGCGCTACCTGGTCGACCACCACCGTGGCCTCTTCGACGGGGTCACCGAGGCGATCGGCGAGGTCGGCGGCTTCTCGTTCACCGTCAACGAGAACCTGCGGCTCTACCTGGTGGAGACCGCGCAGAAGGGCATGCACTGGATGCGGCTGACCGTGGACGGCACCGCGGGGCACGGCTCGATGACCAACAGCGACAACGCCATCACGGAGCTCTGCGAGGCCGTCGGACGGCTGGGGCGGCACACCTGGCCGGTCAGGGTCACCAAGACCGTCCGGTCCTTCCTCGACGAGCTGTCCGACGCGCTGGGCACCCCGCTCGACCCGGAGGACATGGAGGCGACCCTCGCCAAGCTCGGCGGGATCGCCAAGATGGTCGGCGCGACCCTGCGCAACTCGGCCGCGCCCACCATGCTCGGCGCCGGCTACAAGGTCAACGTGATCCCGGGCCAGGCCACCGCCCACGTGGACGGACGCTTCCTGCCCGGTCACGAGGAGGAGTTCCTCGCCGACCTCGACCGCATCCTCGGGCCCCGGGTGAAGCGCGAGGACGTGCACGGGGACAAGGCCCTGGAGACGAGCTTCGACGGCTCCCTCGTGGACGCCATGCAGCTCGCGCTGAAGGCCGAGGACCCGATCGCCCGCGCCGTGCCGTACATGCTCTCCGGCGGCACGGACGCCAAGTCCTTCGACGACCTCGGCATCCGCTGCTTCGGCTTCGCGCCGCTCAAGCTGCCGCCGGAGCTGGACTTCGCGGGGATGTTCCACGGCGTGGACGAGCGGGTGCCGGTGGACGGCCTGACCTTCGGCGTGCGGGTGCTCGACCGGTTCATCGACCATTCCTGAGGCCTCCTGGAGCGGGGCTCCCGGGGCTCCCGGGCGGGCGGCGGCGGGCGCATTCGCCAGTGTGTACGTGCCTCACCAGAACGAGTGAAAGGGGCGATCTGCTCGTAGCCCCCTCCCTCCCTCCTCGTTACAGGTGATGCGGTCCGCGGCTGGGACCGCACTTACCAACCAGGAGGAATAATGATCAAGAAGGTCGTCGCCATCGCGGCTGCCACCGGTGGTCTCGTGCTCGCGGGTGCGGGCATGGCTTCCGCCGACGCCGGTGCCCAGGGTGCCGCCATCGGCAGCCCCGGCGTGCTCTCGGGCAACGTCGTCCAGGTCCCGGTCCACGTGCCGGTCAACGTCTGCGGCAACACCATCGACGTCATCGGGCTGCTGAACCCCGCCTTCGGCAACGTCTGCATCAACGACTGACGTCGAACGTCAACCCGTAAGGGTGTGAGTCCGGTCGGCCCCGGAGTGCGCGCCATGCACTCCGGGGCCGCTGGGCAATCGGCCCCGCACGGTTGTGCCGGGGGGTATTTCGAAAGCCAGAAGGCAGGAAAGCAACCTATGCGACAGGTCACACGTAAAGGCCTGATCACGATGGCAGCGGCGGGCGGCGTGCTCGCGCTCGGCGGGGGGTACGCACACGCGGACGCGGGTGCGGCGGGCGGAGCGACGAACTCACCGGGTGTGCTGTCGGGGAATTCGATCCAGGTCCCGATCGACATCCCGGTCAACGTCTGCGGGAATTCCGTCAACGTCGTCGGCGCGCTCAACCCCGTGAGCGGAAACGGCTGCGGGAACGGATCGTCCGCGGACGCGGCACATCTCCAGACCTCCGACGAGGGCCCCGGGCCCGGCCAGAGCTCCCCGGGCCAGGGGTCCGGCAGCCACGCTGCCGACCAGGGGCCCGGCAGCGGCACCGCCGGGCACGACGAGGCCCGTGACGGCGGCGAGGGCACCGGCAGGCACCGCGCGTCCGGCGCCTCGGCCCAGGGCGAGGCACAGGGGTCACCCGGCATCCTCTCCGGCAACCAGGTGCAGGTGCCGGTCTCCGTGCCCCTCAACGTCTGCGGCAACGGCATCAGCGTCGGCGGACTGCTCAACCCGGTCTTCGGCAACGGCTGCGAGAACGAGACCGAGCCGGTCACCCCCGAGGTCCCGCAGACGCCGCACACACCTCAGAAGCCCGCCGAGACGCCGCCGGAGCCGCAGGCTCCCGAGCCGCAGTTCCTGTCCGGCGAGGAGCTCGCCCACACCGGCGCGGGCGGCCTCGACCTGCTGATCCCGGCGAGCGCCGGGATGCTGCTGGCGGGCGCGGGTGCGGTGCTCTACCGGCGGTCGCGCAGCGCTGCGTGACGTCGGGTAACGCCTCCACGGCATCGCCGTGCGGTACGTCGAAGGGAGCGGGTCCCGCGGTCGCGGGGCCCGCTCCGTGCTACCAGGTCGCCCGGAGCTGGCGGATGATCCGGCGCCGTAGCCGCACCCTGCGGCTGCCGTCGAGGCGTAGCGTCAGTCGGTCCAACTCCCAGTGCCCGTACTCGGCATGGTCGGTCAGGAGGCGGGTCGCGTCCTTGCGGGAGACCCCGCGAGGGACGTACACGTCGATGAATTCGTATTCCGGCATCGCATCTATTGTGCGGGCAGAGCCCCGGTACGGATAGCGTCTGCACTATGTCTGATGCTGCGCAGCCCACCGCTGCCGAGGTACGCGCCGCCGCCGATGCAGTCAAAACCGCGCTCGACCGCCACCTCGAGGCGGTCGAACGCCGTACCGGGGACGACGATCCGGCCGTCTACGAGGCGTTCAACGCACTGGCCGCCGCCGCCGAGGTCTACGACGAACTCCTCTACGACCGTCACGACGAGGTCACCCCCTTCGAGATCCCGGGGGCGGACGACTCCCTGCCGCCGTACGCCGGCCCGGAGGAGCCCCACGCCCTCACGGTGCTGATCAGGCGTGACTACGCGGTGGCGGAGCCCCAGCGGCTTCTCGCCCAGGCGCAACGGCTCGCCGACCTCGACCCGGACCAGCCCGACGGCACCGCCGTGCCGATGGTCGGGGTCAGCGTGCACGCCGCCCTCGGGGTGCTCTTCGGTGAGTACGAGGCGGACGAGATCGCCTCCCGGCACAAGGAGTTCGGCCTGGAGGAGGGCGACTCCACCCTCTGGGTCTCGGCCGTGGACGAGCTTCCGGAGCCGGGGGAGTGGCTCGGGGAGT
>NZ_KL585420.1:29872-31936 GCF_000721935.1 Streptomyces sp. NRRL WC-3549 | reverse complement strand
GGGAGTGGCTCGGGGAGCCGTTCGAGGACGCGGATCCCTCGCTGGTGGTGTGCCGCTTCGACGTCAGCGCGGTCTTCGACGACGACGAGGAGGAGAGCGGCACGGACGGCACCGCTCTGCGCCGCGTCTGATCACCGTGCGCCCCGGCCCCGGTCCGTGAGACGAGGGGCCGGGTCCCCGGTGCGGTCCGTCGTACCGCACCGGGGCCGGCGGAGCACACCGGTCCTACCGTTCGGTGGCGCCCGGGGCCGGCAGGGCCTCCAGCAGGGAGCGGAGCCTGGTGGTCCGCTCCTGCACGGGGATCTCGGCCACCGCGCGCGGCAGGGCCTGGTCCACGCCGTGCACCACGGACAGATGCCGCTCACCACGGCTGAACGCGGTGTAGACCCAGGGCCGGCTCAGCCCCGGGGCCGCGTCACCCGGCAGCACGACGACGACGGCGGGCCAGCGCATCCCGGCGGCCTGGTGGGCGCTGAGCGCCCAGCCGTGCCGGACGGCTGACTCGACCCGGTCCGGGCGTACGACGACGGGGGTCCCGGAGCAGTCCAGGCGCAGGCCCTCGGCGTCGGCCGAGACGACCGTCCCGGGCACCACCCTCCCCGGGGCGGGCACGTGCACCACCCGGTCCCCCGGGTCGAAGCCGCCGAACCGGCCGGGCCCGGGGTTGAGCCGCTGCTTCAGCGCCGCGTTCAGCGCCGTGGTACCGGCCGGTCCGCCGTGCCCGACCGTGACGACCTGGGTGTCGGACGGCGGTACGCCGAGGGCTCGCGGCACCGAGTCGGCGACCAGCTGCACCGTGCGGTGGACCGCCTCGCCGGCGTCCCGCACGGGCACGATCACGACTTCCCGGCCGGGTGCGTCGACCTGGTTGAGCTCCCCGACGCCGACGCCCGAGACCAGCTCGCCGATGGGCCCGGGGTCGGGGGTGCGCGACACCACCACCGGGCAGGCACGCGCGGCGAGCACGTCCGCGAAGACCCGTCCGGCCCCCGCGGAACCGAGCACGCCGGGATCACCGCTGAACACCAGCCGGGTGCCGTCGGCGAGCGACTCGACGAGCATCGCGCCCGTCTCCACGTCGATCTGCGGGGCGTCCAGCACCACCAGCAGGTCGACGGCGAGGGCGCCGTCCGCGTCCCGCCCGGGTCCGTCCGCACCGGAGAGGAGATCGGCCAGGACGACGGCGGACCCCGGGTCGCCGACGGCTCCGGCCAGCCTGCGTGCCCCGTTGGCGCTGTGTGCCGTCCCCAGGGCCCGCAGTCCGAGGCCGCGGGCGGCGGCGATCAGGGCGGCGGGCTCGGCCCGGGCGCTCTCGCCGCCGCTGTGGGCGACCAGCCCGGCCGCCCCGGCCGCACGGATCAGCTCGGCGGCCGACGGGGAGGGGGCGGCAGCGGCCGCCTCGGACCAGTCGGCGGCCTTCCCGGCGGAGTTGAGGATCCGGGCCAGGCCGTCGGCGAGCGCCTCCTCGGCCAGGGCGTACCGGTCGAGCCCCAGCAGGACCGTCACCGGCTCCTGGCCGTCCCCGTCCCCGCCGGCCTCCTGGGGCTCCTCCCCGGAGTCCTCCCCGGGGACGCTTCCGTCCTCCCCCGTGTCCGCCGGGTCCAGGCCCTCCTGGAAGACCAGGACACCCCCCTCGGCGACGGCGTGCCGCACGGCCGCCCCGGGATCGGTCACCGCGCGCCCGGCGAGCGCCGCCCGGACCTCCTCGGCGTCGAGCGCGGTGTGGCCCCGCAGGGCCCCCCGCTCCAGCAGCCAGCCCACCAGGGCGGTCGTACGCCGCTCGTCGTCGGGGCCGCACCCGGCGCCGAGCAGGGCACGGGCGAACCCGTCGGCCTGCTCAGGCCGTACGCCGGGCACGGACAGCAGCCGCCACGGGTCCTCGCGCAGGAGCTCCGCCGCCTGCTCGCCGAGGACGGCGGCCGTCGGGTGCGCCAGTGCCCCGGGCGCTTTGCCCTGGGCGAGCACCGCCGCGACCGAGGCCGCGGCCTCCGGGGAGGCGGACCGGACGGCGGGCCGCTCGGGGGCGGGACCGGACGGCCGCACGGGTGCGGGTGCCGCCGCCGG
>NZ_KL585420.1:25583-29693 GCF_000721935.1 Streptomyces sp. NRRL WC-3549 | reverse complement strand
CCGCCGGTGCCGCGCGGCGGGGGGCCGGGGCGGTCGCGGGGGAGTCGAAGAAGGCCGTGCCCGGCTTCTCGCCGCTCTCCACGGCCCGTACGGCCGCGAGGAGGTCGGCCGCCGGGCCACTCAGCTTCGTCCCGGCGGCGATGGGGCCCTCCTTCTCGGCCTTGCGCCGCTCGATCCGCTCCCGCAGCTCCCGCTGCGCGGCCAGCTCCGCCTCCGCCTCCGACAACGCGCCCGGTCCCGTGTCCCCGTCGTCCGAGTCCGTCGCGGCCTCCGGGTCCGCCTCCTCCCCGGCCGGCGGGCCGGCGCCGTCCGTGCCCGAGTCCTCCCCGCTTCCCCCGGCTGCCCCGCCCACCGCGCCCGCAGGGGCCTGCCGGGCCTCCGAGGAGCCCGGGCCGTCGGGAGCCCCGCCCTCCGCGGGCCCGCCCTCCGACACCCCGGTGCCGTGGGCGGCCTCCTCGCGGGCCTCGTCGTTCTCGGCCGCGGGGTCCGGGGTGTCTCCCCGGTCAAGCGCAGTCACAGCGTGCTCCAGTCCTGGTCCGGATAGCGGTGCACGGGCGCCGACACATCGTCGAGCGCCTGGCAGATCTCGTCAGGAAGACTAAGCGCCTCCACTGACAACGCCTCGGTCAGCTGCCGCGCGTTGCGCGCCCCGACGACCGGCGCCGCCACCCCGGGGCGGTCCCGGATCCACGCGAGCGCGACGTGCAGGGCCGTCGTCGCCAGGCCGTCCGCCGCGGTCGCCACCGCGTCCACGATGCGGCTCGCCGTGTCGTCGAGGTACGGCTCGACGAAGGGGGCGAGCACCTCCGAGGCGCCGCGCGAGTCGGACGGCGTGCCGGTGCGGTACTTGCCGGTCAGCACCCCGCGCCCCAGCGGGGACGACGGCAGCAGCCCCACCCCCAGGTCCAGTGCCGCCGGCAGCACCTCCCGCTCCACCCCCCGCTGCAACAGGGAGTACTCCATCTGGGTGCTCGCCAGCCGGGTACGCGTCCCGGGCGAGGCGAGCTGCCACGTCGCGGCCTTGGCCAGCTGCCAGCCGCTGAAGTTCGACACGCCCGCGTACCGGACACGCCCCGACGACACGGCCAGGTCCACGGCCTGCAGGGTCTCCTCCAGCGGCGTCACCGAATCGAAGGCGTGGATCTGCCACAGGTCGACGTAGTCCGTGCCGAGCCGCTCCAGGGAGGCGTCCAGCGCCGCGAGCAGGTGACCGCGCGAGCCGTCGAAGCGGCGGTAGGGGTCCGGAACGCTGCCGGCCTTCGTCGCGATGACCAGGTCCTCCCGTGGCACCAGGCTGTCGACGAGCCGCCCGAGGAGGTGCTCGGCCTCCCCGCCGCCGTACACGTCGGCCGTGTCGACGAGTGTGCCGCCCGCGTCCCAGAAGGCCTTCAGCTGTTCGGCGGCGTCGTGCTCGTCGGTGTCCCGGCCCCAGGTGAGGGTGCCGAGCCCGATCCGGGACACGCGAAGGCCGGTGCGGCCGAGATGCCTCTGCTCCATGGGCGCGAGATTACTGGCCGAGGCCGAACGGGGTGGCGGCCTGTGGACGACCACGCGCCGTACGACCGGGCCTGCCGCATCCCGGCCGGCCGCGCTAGAGTCCGGACCGTACGTACGTTACTGATCGGTAGAGGGAGCGTGGCCATGCGGCTCGGCATCAATCTCGGTTACTGGGGAGCCGGTATGGACGGCGACAACCTCGCCGTCGCGCAGGAGGCGGACCGGCTCGGATACGACGTCTGCTGGGCGGCCGAGGCCTACGGGTCCGACGTACCGACCGTGCTGTCCTGGGTCGCCGCGCAGACCGAGTCCATCGACGTCGGCTCCGCCATCATGCAGATCCCCGCCCGCCAGCCCGCGATGACGGCGATGACCGCCGCCACCCTCGACTCGCTCTCCGGCGGCCGCTTCCGCCTGGGCCTCGGGGTCTCGGGCCCGCAGGTCTCCGAGGGCTGGTACGGCGTGAAGTTCGACAAGCCGCTCGCCCGCACCCGCGAGTACGTCGAGATCGTGCGCAAGGCGATGTCCCGCGAACGCCTGTCCTACGAGGGCGAGCACTGGACGCTGCCGCTGCCGGACGGCCCGGGCAAGCCCATCAAGCTGACCGTCCACCCGCAGCGCGAGCACATCCCGCTCTACATCGCCGCCATCGGGCCGAAGAACCTGGAGCAGACCGGCGAGATCGCCGACGGCGCCCTGCTCATCTTCCCCTCCGCCGACCACCTGGAGGACACCGCCGTCAAGCACCTGCGGGCCGGGCGCGAGAAGGCCGGCAAGACCATGGACGGCTTCGATGTCTGCCCGACCCTGCCGCTCGCGGTCGGCGAGGACGTCAACGGTCTCGCCGACATGTTCCGCCCCTACACCGCGCTGTACGTCGGCGGCATGGGCAGCCGCAAGCAGAACTTCTACAACAACCTCGCCCAGCGCATGGGCTACGAGAAGGAAGCCGCCGAGATCCAGGACAAGTACCTGTCCGGCGACAAGAGCGGCGCGGCCGCCGCGGTCCCGCACGAGCTCATCGACCGCACCACCCTGCTCGGCCCGGTCGAGCGCGTCGCCGACCGGATGCAGGCCTACGCCGCCGCCGGTGTCACCACGCTGACGCTGGCCCCCGCCGGCTTCACCCTGGAGGAGCGGATCGCCGCTCTCCGCGCCGGCACCGACGCCCTGGAGCGCTCCGGCCTCGCCGCCTGACCCGGGGGCGGTGCGGACAGCATCACGGCCGTGGTGGGGGCTCGGGGGTCCTCCCCGCCACGGCCGTCACCCGGGTCAACGCACCGGGCGCCGCACGGTTACGCGCGGTACCCCCGGCGGACCCGTTCGTGTTGCCTACCGGCCGGTACCGAATTTGACTGTCGCTCCGCGGACACCGGTGCGAAAGGCGGCAGTGATGCTCTCGGCGAAGAGTCTGTTCCAGGAGATCCTCGACAGCGACGAGGCGTTCCGCCTGTTCTGCTCGATCGCCGCCGGCGGCGAGGCCCAGGGCGGCTGGGAGAACGGCCGGATCGCCGCCCTCGTCCCGGCGGGACTGCGGGCGCTCGGCCCCAAGATCGCCCGGCACGGCGCCGACGAAAACAAGCACGGCCGGATCTTCAACGCCCTGCTCAAGCAGCGCGGCCTGATGCCCGCCCAGGTGCCGCCGGAGACCGACTACACCCTGCTGCTGGAACGCCGGGGCATCGGCCTCGCCCATGAGCGGCTCAGCCGCGAGGTACCGCTCTGCGACCGGGACGTCATCGTCTACCTGGCCCACAGCCGGGTCACCGAACAGCGCGCCTCCGAGCAGATGAGGCAGCTGCTGCGGATCTTCGGCGACCACCCCGCGCTGGGACGCGCGGTGCGGATGATCTCCCGGGACGAGGACGACCACCTCGCCTACTGCCACGAGGAGCTCCTCCGCCTCGCCGCCGCGGGGCACGGCCGCACGATCCAGACGGTGCTGCGCGAGTGCGCCCTGGCCGAGATCCGGGTGTACCGGGACGTCAGCCTCGCCGTGATGCGCCACATGGGCACCCTGCTGCACTGGTCCCGCCCCAAGGCGGCCCTGCTGGCCGCCGGGATCCACGCGGCGTACGCGTACGAGCGGCTGGGCGGCTGGCGGCGCATGGTGAGCCTGCGGCAGCCCGCCCGGCGCGACGCGCTGGGCACCCCGCCGGTGCCGGAGGCGGAGTACGCCTGAAGGGGGCCGGGGACGCGGGCTACAGCCAGCCGCGGCGCTTGAACTGGCGGTACAGGCCGAGGACCGCGAGCGCCATCAGCGCGATCACCGCCGGATAGGACCATGTCCACTTCAGCTCCGGCATGTGTTCGAAGTTCATGCCGTAGATCCCCGCGACCATGGTCGGAACGGCGGCCATCGCCGCCCACGCCGAGATCTTCCGCATGTCGTCGTTCTGCCGCACGCCCACCTGCGCCAGGTGGGCCGAGAGGATGTCCGACAGCAGCCGGTCCAGGCCCTCCACGTGCTCGTTGGCGCGCGTCAGGTGGTCGTTCACGTCGCGGAAGAACGGCCGTGAGTGCGCGGAGACGAACGGGACCCCCGTACTCGCCAGCCGGGCCACCGGCACCGTCAGCGGCCCGGCGGCCCGGCGGAACTCCAGCAGCTGCCGC
>NZ_KL585420.1:25179-25371 GCF_000721935.1 Streptomyces sp. NRRL WC-3549 | reverse complement strand
TGCCGCTTGAAGGTGTAGATGCTCGCGGCGGTGTTCTGGGTGTCCTTGTCGTTCTCCGGGGCGAAGACGTCCGCCTCCAGCTCCTCCAGGTCCGCCTGGAGCTCGGAGGCGACCTCGATGTAGTGGTCCACCACCGCGTCGCTGACGGCGTACAGCACCGCCGTCGGGCCGTGCCTGAGCACCTGCGGCTCG
>NZ_KL585420.1:21236-24964 GCF_000721935.1 Streptomyces sp. NRRL WC-3549 | reverse complement strand
CCTGCGGCTCGGCCTCCAGACGGCGCCGTACGGCCGCGAGCGGTGCGCCCTCGCCGTGCCGGACCGTCACCACGAAGGAGTCGCCCACGAAGAGCATCAGCTCGTCCGTGGTGACCGCGTCGCTGCCCGAGTCGTAGACCACCGGCTTGATGACCACGAAGAGCGAGTCGTCGTAGACCTCCAGCTTGGGCCGCTGATGGGCACGCAGGGCGTCCTCCACCGCCAGCGGGTGCAGCCCGAACTCGCTGCTGACGCGGTCGAACTCCGTCGCCGTGGGCTCGTGCAGGCCGATCCAGACGAACGCGTCCGCGGCGGCCCGGGCCTCGGCGAGGGCGGCGGAGAAGTCCGACGGGCCCTCGGTCCGGCGCCCGTCCTGATAAATGCCACAATCCACGATCACGCGCGCATTCTTCCCTGCCGACGGCTTCCGTGCATCCCCCCGGTGCCCTCTACGCTGGCAGGTATGCCCACGCTCATCCTCGTACGCCACGGACGCTCGACCGCCAACACCTCCGGAGTCCTCGCCGGGCGCACCCCCGGGGTCGCGCTCGACGAACGGGGCGCGTCGCAGGCCGCCGCGCTCCCGGGCCGACTGGCCGGCCTCCCGCTCGTGGCGGCCGTCAGCAGCCCCCTGCAGCGCTGCCGCGAGACGCTCCGGCCCCTCCTCGACGCCCGTCCGGGCCTGCCCCTGCACACCGAGGACCGGATCAGCGAGTGCGACTACGGCGACTGGTCGGGCCGCAAGCTGGCCGAACTCTCCGACGAACCGCTGATGTCCGTCGTGCAGCAGCACCCGTCGGCCGCGGCCTTCCCCGGGGGCGAGTCGATGCGGGCCATGCAGGCGCGGGCCGTCGAGGCCGTACGGGAGTGGAACGCCCGCCTGGAGGAGGAGCACGGGGAGGACGCCGTCTATGTGATGTGCTCGCACGGCGACATCATCAAGTCCCTCGTCGCCGACGCGCTGGGCATGCACCTCGACCTCTTCCAGCGCATCCACGCCGACCCCTGCTCGGTCACCGCGATCCGCTACACCCGGCTGCGCCCCTTCCTGCTGCGCCTGGGGGACACCGGTGACCTGGGGTCCCTGGCTCCGCACGGACAGGCCCCGGGCGCCGACGCGGACGCGGACGCGGCGACCGGCACGGCATCGGACGCGGCCGTCGGCGGCGGCGCGGGGGCACCGTGATCGCTCCGCGCAGTAGGGTGGACGCGCCGTAGCGGCCTTGCGGGGGGCGTCCCCCGCAGCGTCCCCGGCCGCCCCCCCATTCGCCTTCCTCATCTCAAGGGAGACAGGACGTGTCCCGTCAGGTGTTCCTCTACGACCCCCCGGACCGTTTCGTGGCCGGTACGGTCGGGCTGCCTGGCCGCCGTACGTTTTTCCTGCAGGCATCCTCGAGGGGCCGGGTCACGAGCGTGGCCCTGGAGAAGACCCAGGTTGCCGCGTTGGCCGAACGGATCGACGAACTCCTCGACGAGGTCGTCCGGCGGACCGGCGGCAATTCACCGGTGCCGGCCGTGGCACCCATGGAGGTGGCCGACACCGCGCCCCTCGACGCGCCCGTCGAGGAGGAGTTCCGGGTCGGCACGATGGCACTCGCCTGGGACGGCGAGGAACAGCGCATGATCGTCGAGGCCCAGGCCCTCGTCGAACTGGACGTCGACTCCGAGGACGACCTGGCCGAGGCGGAGGAACGCCTCCTCCAGGACGAGGAGAACGGCCCGCCGATGCTCCGCGTCCGGCTGAGCGGCGCCCAGGCACGGGCGTTCGCCAAGCGTGCCCTGGACGTCGTCAACGCCGGCCGGCCGCCGTGCCCGCTGTGCAGCCTGCCCCTCGACCCGGAAGGACACGTATGCCCGCGGCAGAACGGATACCGGCGCGGAGCCTCCTGACCGGGGCCGCGCTGCGCACCCTGCTCGCCGAGGGCGAGCTCACGGTCCTCGGACGGGTACGCGGCGCGTCGAACGCGGTGCTGTACTGCACGGTCGCCCACGAGGGCGAGGAACGCCCCTGCGTGTACAAGCCGGTCGCCGGGGAGCAGCCGCTGTGGGACTTCCCGGACGGCACACTCGCCCAGCGCGAGGTGGCCGCCTACGAGGTCTCCGAGGCCACCGGATGGGAGCTCGTGCCGCCCACCGTGCTGCGGGACGGCCCCTTGGGCCCGGGCATGTGCCAGCTGTGGATCGAGGCTGACGAGCCCGCCGGGCCCGCACCGGAGACCGCTGCCGCGGGTGTGCACCTGCTGTCGCCGCTGCTCGCGCTCGTGGAGGACGAGGAGCCGGGGGAGGGCTGGAAGGCCGTCGGCTTCGCCGAGGTGGGGGAGGGCCGGACGGCCCTGCTGGTGCACGCGGACGACCCCCGGCTGCGCCGGCTCGCGGTTCTGGACGCGGTGATCAACAACGGGGACCGCAAAGGCGGGCACCTGCTGCCCGCGCCCGGCGGCCGGCTGTACGGCATCGACCACGGCGTCACCTTCAACGCGGACGACAAGCTGCGGACCCTGCTGTGGGGATGGGCCGGCGAGCCGCTCGACGCGGAGGCCGTCGAGGTGCTGGGACGGCTCACCGCCGGTCTGGCGCCGGGAGCGCCGCTGGCCACCCGGTTGGCCGAACTGATCACGGCGGTGGAGCTGGACGCCCTGCGCGGCCGGGTGGCCCGGCTGCGCGAGAGCGGGCGGTACCCGCAGCCGGGCGGGGAGTGGCCCGCCATCCCCTGGCCTCCGGTGTAGGACCGCCCGGCCGGAGGGGTCCGGGCCAGGGGCCCGGGTGTCCGGCGGGCCGGGGCAGGGTCTCCGGCGGACCGGGGCCCGGGTGTCCGGTGGCCGGGACCGCACACCGCTTGAGAACACGTCTTGAGAACACGCCGACCCGCCCCTCCCGTCGGGCGCGCCGTCCGGTCCTGTCCGGCGGGCGCACGACGACGGACGCCGTCCCGCGCCTCCGGCTCCGGCCCGGCGCGCGGCGGGCCGGATGTACCGGGCCGCAGGCCGTACCTCCCGGGCGGACGCCTCCCCGTCCGACGCGGCCCCGTGCCGGAAGGGCCCACCACGCAAGACCGCCAATTCGGCCAGGATCCCCGGTCCGGTTCGTATCCGGAAGCATCGTCCGGTTACGCTCATGACATGCATGCCTGGCCCGCTTCTGAGGTCCCCGCCCTTCCCGGCAAGGGCCGCGACCTTCGGATCCACGACACCGCGACCGGCGGACGGATCACCCTTGACCCCGGTCCCGTCGCCCGCATCTACGTCTGCGGCATCACGCCGTACGACGCGACCCACATGGGTCATGCGGCGACCTACAACGCGTTCGACCTCGTTCAGCGCGTGTGGCTCGACACCAAGCGTCAGGTCCACTACGTCCAGAACGTCACCGACGTCGACGACCCGCTGCTGGAGCGGGCCGTGCGCGACGGTGAGGACTGGACGGAGCTCGCCGAGCGCGAGACCGCCCTGTTCCGTGAGGACATGACCGCCCTGCGCATGCTCCCCCCGAGGCACTACATCGGGGCCGTGGAGGCGATACCCGGCATCGTCCCGCTGGTGGAGCGTCTGCTGGACGCGGGCGCCGCCTACCAGCTCGACGGCGACGTGTACTTCTCCGTGGAGTCCGACCCGCACTTCGGCGGGGTCTCCCACCTCGACGCCGAGGCCATGCGCCTGCTCTCCGCCGAGCGCGGCGGCGACCCGGAGCGTCCGGGCAAGAAGAACCCGCTGGACCCGATGCTGTGGATG
>NZ_KL585420.1:17003-21004 GCF_000721935.1 Streptomyces sp. NRRL WC-3549 | reverse complement strand
AGCTGGGAGGGCGGGCGCCTCGGGTCCGGCCGGCCCGGCTGGCACATCGAGTGCGTGGCCATCGCCCTGGACCACCTCGGCATGGGCTTCGACGTCCAGGGCGGCGGGTCCGACCTGGCCTTCCCGCACCACGAGATGGGTGCGTCGCACGCCCAGGCGCTGACCGGCGAGTACCCCTTCGCCCGCGCGTACGTGCACGCCGGCATGGTCGGCCTGGACGGCGAGAAGATGTCCAAGTCCAAAGGCAACCTGGTCTTCGTCTCCGCGCTGCGCCGCGACGGCGTCGACCCCGCGGCGATCCGGCTCGCACTGCTCGCCCACCACTACCGCTCCGACTGGGAGTGGACCGACCAGGTGCTCGCCGACGCCGTCGAACGCCTCGCCCGGTGGCGGGCGGCCGTCTCCCGGCCCGACGGGCTGTCCGCCGACGCGCTGGTCGACGAGGTGCGTGCGGCCCTCGCCGACGACCTGGACTCCCCGGCCGCACTGGCCGCCGTGGACCGCTGGGCCGCACGGCAGACCTCCGGCGGCGGTACGGACGAGGGCGCGCCCGGTCTCGTGTCGCGCACCGTCGACGCCCTGCTGGGCGTCGCGCTGTAGCACCGCCCTCGAAACCCGCCCGAACGCAGCCGGCCCCGGACCTCTCGACGAGGTCCGGGGCCGCTTTCCCGCCGTCTGGCGCCGTGTCAGCCGGCGGGCGGGGCCTCGTCGTCCGGCCCCTCACCGGCCGGCCCACCGGACGGGTCCTCGGGGGCGTCGTCGTCCTTGGCGCTCCCGGCGTCCGGCCGGGTGCCCCCGGGGCGCCCCTTCTCCGGCCGCTGCGGGCGGGGCGGCCTCGTCCGCTCACCGGCGGTGTCCCGCAGGTAGGGAGAGGCGTCGCCGGTCTCCGTGGCGTGGCCGCCGGGCGCCTGTCCCGGGCCGCCGACGTCACGGCGCCGCAGATACCGCTCGAACTCCCGGGCGATGGCCTCGCCCGACGCCTCGGGCAGCTCGGCGGTGTCCCGCGCCTCCTCCAGTGTCTGCACGTACTCCGCCACCTCGCTGTCCTCGGCGGCCAGCTGGTCGACGCCGAGCTGCCAGGCCCGGGCGTCCTCGGGCAGCTCGCCCAGCGGGATGCGCAGGCCGAGCAGGTCCTCCAGCCGGTTCAGCAGCGCCAGCGTCGCCTTCGGGTTCGGCGGCTGCGACACGTAGTGCGGCACCGCCGCCCAGAGGCTCACCGCGGGCACGCCCGCGTGGGTGCAGGCCTCCTGGAGGATGCCGACGATGCCGGTCGGGCCCTCGTACCTCGTCTCCTCCAGGTCCATCGTCCGGGCCAGGTCCGGATCGGACGTGACCCCGCTGACCGGGACCGGCCTGGTGTGCGGGGTGTCGCCGAGCAGCGCCCCCAGGATGACGACCATCTCGACGCCGAGTTCATGGGCGAACCCCAGGATCTCGTTGCAGAACGAACGCCAGCGCATCGACGGTTCGATGCCCCGGACCAGGACCAGGTCACGCGGCTTCTCGCCGCCGACCCGGACCACGGACAGGCGCGTCGTCGGCCACGTGATCTTGCGTGACCCGCCCTCCATGAACACCGTGGGCCGGTTGACCTGGAAGTCGTAGTAGTCCTCGGCGTCGAGCGCCGCGAAGACCTCGCCCTTCCATTCCCGGTTCAGATGTCCGACCGCTGTGGAGGCGGCGTCACCGGCGTCGTTCCAGCCTTCGAACGCGGCCACCATGACCGGGTCGATCAGCTCGGGTACCCCCTCGAGCTCGATCACCCAGGCCTCCTTCCGAAGTTCCCTTGCGTACGCACCAACCTTACGGCTTCCCCGCTCTCCTGCCGCAGTGCGTTTGCGCCGATGAGTGAACCGTGCAAGCGCCCCATTCATCCGAGCTGTTCCCTGGGAAAGGAGGCGGAATCGACTCAGGCTCTGGACTGATCGAGGGTAACGGGGATATACATCGGATGACCCGGAAGAGATCCGATGTTATGCGCAGGGGGCGCTCATGAGTCAGACCGTCACGGGCTTCGAGGTCCACGACATCCGGTTCCCCACCTCGGAGCAGCTCGACGGCTCGGACGCCATGAACCCCGACCCCGACTACTCCGCCGCCTACGTCGTCCTGCGCACGGACGCACCCCGCACCGCGCACGGAGCCGGCGCCCGGGAGGCGTCGGCCCCCGAAGGGCACGGCTTCTGCTTCACCATCGGGCGCGGCAACGAGATCATGGCCACCGCCATCGAGGCGCTGCGCCCCTACCTGCTGGGGCGTCCCGTCCCCCGTACCGCCGCCGCGCTCGGCGCCCTGTACCGCGAGCTCACCCGCGACTCCCAACTGAGGTGGCTGGGGCCCGAGAAGGGCGTGACGCACATGGCGGCCGGTGCGGTCCTGAACGCCGCCTGGGACCTCGCGGCGAAACTGGCCGGGCAGCCCGTCTGGCGGTTCCTCGCCGGGATGACACCTGAGGAACTGGTCTCCCTGGTCGACTTCCGCCACCTCACCGACGCCCTCACCCCCGAGGAGGCGCTCGCCCTCCTCCGCGCGGCCGAGCCGGGCCGCGCGGAGCGCACCGAGCGGCTGCTGGCCGAGGGCTACCCGGCGTACACCACCTCCCCGGGCTGGCTGGGGTACGACGACGACAAGCTCGTACGGCTCGCCAGAGAGGCCGTCGCGGACGGGTTCGGCCAGATCAAGCTGAAGGTCGGCGGCACGGTCGAGGACGACGTCCGCAGGCTGTCGCTGGCGCGCGAGGCCGTCGGCCCGGACATCCGGATCGCGGTCGACGCCAACCAGCGCTGGGACGTGGCCGAGGCCGTGGCGTGGATGACCGCGCTCGCGCCCTACGACCCGTACTGGATCGAGGAACCGACCAGCCCCGACGACGTACTCGGCCACGCCGCGGTGCGCGCCGGCCAGCCGGTCAAGGTGGCCACCGGCGAACACGCCGCCAACCGCGTCGTGTTCAAGCAGCTGCTCCAGGCGGGCGCGACCGACTTCGTCCAGATCGACGCGGCCCGGGTCGCCGGGGTCAACGAGAACCTCGCGGTCCTGCTGCTCGCCGCCAAGTACGGCGTCCCCGTCTGCCCGCACGCCGGCGGCGTCGGCCTGTGCGAACTGGTCCAGCACCTCGCGATGTTCGACTACGTGGCCGTCTCCGGCACCCGGGAGGACCGGGTCGTCGAGTACGTCGACCACCTCCACGAGCACTTCGCCGACCCGGTCGTCATCAAGGCGGGGCGCTACGTCGCCCCGCGCGCCCCGGGATTCTCCGCCCGGATGCTCCCCGCTTCGCTCGCCGCCCACCGCTACCCCGAGGGCCCCGTCTGGCGGGCCCGCCGCACCCCTGAGGAGACCGACCGATGACCGGTACGCAGGACTTCGACGGACTGTCCGCACTCGTGACGGGCGGCGCCTCCGGTATCGGTGCCGCGGTGGCGGCGCTCCTGCTCGCCCGCGGCGCGCGCGTCGCCGTGCTCGACCGGGAGACGAAGGGGGCCCCCGGCGGGGCGCTGGCGATCGAGGCCGACGTGAGCGACGACGCCGCGGTCCGTGCCGGGGTCCGGCGGGCCGCCGGCGAACTGGGCGCTCTGCACACCCTCGTCTCCAACGCCGGGATCGGCGCCGCCGGCACGGTCGAGGACAACGACGACCAGGAGTGGGCCCGGGTCCTGGACGTCAACGTCGTCGGCATGGTCCGCACCGCCCGCCACGCCCTGCCCCATCTGCGCCGGGCGGCGGTGGACCGGCCGGGTGCCGTGTCGGTCACCCACACCTGCTCGGTGGCGGCCACCGCCGGGCTGCCGCGGCGGGCCCTGTACGGCGCGAGCAAGGGGGCCGTGCTCGCCCTCACCCTCGCCATGGCCGCCGACCACGTCCGCGAGGGGATCCGCGTCAACTGCGTCAACCCCGGCACGGCCGAAACCCCCTGGATCGGCCGGCTGCTCGCACGGGCCGAGGACCCCGCGGCCGAACGCGCCGCCCTGGACGCCCGCCAGCCGATGGGACGGCTCGTC
>NZ_KL585420.1:4199-16780 GCF_000721935.1 Streptomyces sp. NRRL WC-3549 | reverse complement strand
AGGTCGCCGCCGCCGTCGTCTATCTGGCGAGCCCGGCGGCCGCGTCCGTCACCGGTACCGCGCTCGCCGTCGACGGGGGGATGCAGGGCCTGCGCCTGCGCCCGGCCTGACCACGGCTGCGCGCACGCGTCCGGCGGCCTCACAGCGTCGAGCGCAGCCACTGCTCGACGCTGGCCACGTGCACCGTCGCCCAGGACCGGGCCGCCTCGGCGTCCCGGTCCCGGAGCGCGGCGAGGATCGCCCGGTGCTCGTGCAGGGTGCGGCTGACCGCGTCCCGCTGGGTCAGCCCGCGCCAGACCCGGGCCCGGGTCGTGGGGCCGGACAGACCGTCCAGCAGGGAGCACAGGACCGAGTTGCCGGACGACTGGACGATGCCCCGGTGGAATTCGAGGTCGCAGGCGACCAGCTCCTCCACCGAAGGGTCCGGGCCCAGTGCGTCCAGCTGCGCACCGAGCGCGTCGAGCCGCTCCTCCTCGATGAGCGGGGCCGCCATCGCGGTGGCCGCCGGTTCCAGGATCCGGCGGACCGCGAGGAACTCCAGCACCGTGTCGTCGCGGTGGAAGTCCACCACGAAGCTGAGCGCCTCCAGCAGGAGCTGCGGGTCCAGGCTCGTGACGTACGTGCCGTCGCCCTGGCGGACGTCGAGGATCCGGATGAGCGACAGCGCGCGCACCGCCTCACGCAGCGAGTTGCGTGACAGACCCAGGTCGGCCGCGAGTTCGCTCTCCTTGGGAAGCCGGTCGCCGGGCGCCAGCGCGCCCGAGACGATCATCGCCTTGATCTTCTCGATCGCTTCGTCGGTGACGGCCATGGGGGGCCTCCTCGCGCACAAGACATCCGATGTATGGAGACATTATGCGGTCCGCCGCCCTCCCCTCCGGCCACCCGCTCCCCTCCGTGCCCGCGTACCCGCGGTGGGGCCGCCCGCGGGCCCCACCGGAGCCGCCCCTCTGCCGTACGCGGTGCTCAGCCCCTCTCGGCCAGCAGCTTCTCGACCCGGGCGCGGAGGTCGTCCGTCGCCAGGCCCCGGATCGTCAGCGTCGTCCGGCGGCGCAGTACGTCGTCCGCCGTCTCGGCCCACTCGCGGTCCCGGGCGTACACCACCTGCGCCCAGATCTCCGGGGCGTCGGGGTGGATGCGCTCGGACAGCGCCGGGTCCTCGTTGGCCAGCCGGGCGATGTCGAAGGAGAGCGAGCCGTAGTGGGTGGCCAGGTGCCGTGCGGTGTCGGCCGCCATCCGCGGTCCCGGCGTCCCGCCGTCGACCAGCAGCCGGTGGGCCACCGCGTCCGGGTTGGCGATGCCCGGCAGCGGCAGCTTCTTCGGCAGCCGCGCCATCGGTTCCATGTCCTCGGCCAGCGGGTGGCCCGGCAGGGCGGCCAGCTTGTCCATCACCGTGCGGCCGATGTGGCGGAAGGTCGTCCACTTGCCGCCGGCGACCGACAGCATCCCGCCGCGGCCCTCCGTCACCACCGTCTCCCGCTTGGCCTTCGAGGTGTTGCCGGGACCGCCGGGCAGGACCCGCAGCCCGGCGAAGGAGTAGGTGATCAGGTCGCGCGAGAGCTGCTGGTCGCGGACCGAGAAGGCCGCCTCGTCCAGGATCTGCGCCGTGTCCTTCTCGGTGACCGCGACATCGGCCGGATCGCCCTCGTACTCCTCGTCGGTCGTACCGAGCAGCAGCATGTCCTCCCACGGCAGGGCGAACGTGATCCGGTACTTGTCGATGGGGGTCGCCAGCGCCGCCTTCCAGGGGCGGGTGCGCTTCAGCACCAGGTGGGCGCCCTTGGACAGGCGTATGGAGGGGGCCGCGGCCGGGTCCTCCATCTTCCGCAGGTGGTCCACCCACGGGCCGGTGGCGTTCAGGACGAGGCGGGCGTCCACCCCGAACTCCGTACCGTCCTGACGGTCCTCCAGCTCGGCGCCGGTGACCCGGCCCCGGGTGAAGCGCAGCCCGGTGACCGCGGCGTGGTTGAGGACGACGGCGCCCGCGTCGACGGCGGCGCGGACCGTCATCAGCGCCATCCGGGCGTCGTTCATCTGGTCGTCGCCGTAGACCGCGACGGCCTTCAGGTTGTCCGTCCGCAGCTCCGGCACGTCGCGCCGGGCCCGCGCCGGGCTGATCACGTGGCCGACGCCGTCGCCGAACGCGGACAGCGCCGAGTAGGCGAAGACGCCCGCGCCGAGCTTGGCCGCGCCGTGCGGTCCGCCCTTGTAGACGGGCAGGTAGAAGGTGAGCGGGTTGGCCAGGTGCGGTGCGACCTCCCGGGACACCGCCCGCCGCTCGAAGTGGTTCTCGGCCACCAGCTTCACCGCGCCGGTCTGCAGGTAGCGCAGGCCGCCGTGGAGCAGCTTGGAGGAGGCGGAGGAGGTGGCGCCGGCGAAGTCACCGGCGTCCACCAGGGCCACCCGCAGTCCGGACTGCGCGGCGTGCCAGGCGGTGGAGATGCCCAGGATGCCGCCGCCGATCACCAGGAGGTCGTACGTCGCCTTGGAGAGCTGGTCCCGGGTCTCGGCCCGGCTCGGGAGGGAGCCGGAGGCCGGGTGCGTCCCCAGTGCGGGGACGCTCTGCAGGGTGGTCATGATCCTCTACTCCTCTGCGGTGTTCTCGTCGAGCCAGCCCATCGAACGCTGGACGGCCTTGAGCCAGCTCTTGTACTCGCGGTCACGGGTGACCGCGTCCATTCGGGGTGTCCACTCGGCGGCCCGGCGCCAGTTGGCGCGCAGGGCGTCGGTGTCGGGCCAGAAGCCGACGGCGAGGCCGGCGGCGTAGGCCGCGCCGAGGCAGGTGGTCTCGGCGACCATCGGGCGCACCACCGGCGCGTCCAGGAAGTCCGAGAGCGTCTGCATCAGCAGGTTGTTGGACGTCATGCCGCCGTCGACCTTCAGGGCGGTCAGCTCGACGCCGGAGTCCTTCGTCATGGCGTCGCTGATCTCGCGGGTCTGCCAGGCGGTGGCCTCCAGGACGGCACGGGCGATGTGCGCCTTGGTGACGTAGCGGGTGAGGCCGGTGATGACCCCGCGGGCGTCGGGGCGCCAGTACGGGGCGAACAGCCCGGAGAAGGCGGGCACGAAGTACGCGCCGCCGTTGTCCTCGACCGAGGAGGCGAGCGTCTCGATCTCGGCGGCGGACTTGATCAGGCCCATCTGGTCGCGCATCCACTGCACCAGCGAACCGGTGACCGCGATGGACCCCTCCAGGGCGTACACCGGCTTCTGGTCGCCGATCCGGTACCCGACGGTCGTCAGCAGCCCGTTGTAGGAGTTCACCGGGGTGTCTCCGGTGTTCATCAGCATGAAGGTGCCGGTGCCGTACGTGGACTTGGCCTCGCCCTCGGCGAAACACGTCTGCCCGAACAGGGCGGCCTGCTGGTCGCCGAGCGCGGAGGCCACCGGCACGCCGTCGAGTACACCGCCCCTGGCGTTGCCGTACACCTCGGCGGAGGACCGGATCTCGGGCAGCACCGCGGTCGGCACCCCGATCGAGCTGCAGATCCGCTCGTCCCACTCCATGCGGTGCAGGTTCATCATCATGGTGCGCGAGGCATTGGTGACGTCCGTGACGTGGACGCCGCCGTCGGTGCCGCCGGTCAGGTTCCAGATGACCCAGGAGTCCATCGTGCCGAAGAGGATCTCGCCGCGTTCGGCGCGCTCGCGCAGCCCCTCGACGTTGTCCAGCAGCCAGCGGACCTTGGGACCGGCGAAGTACGAGGCGAGCGGCAGACCGGTCTCGCGGCGGAAGCGGTCCTGGCCGACGTTGCGGCCGAGCTCCTTGCACAGGGCGTCGGTGCGGGTGTCCTGCCAGACGAGGGCGTTGTGGACCGGCTCGCCGGTGTTCTTGTCCCAGAGCAGCGTGGTCTCGCGCTGGTTGGTGATGCCGATCGCCTTGACGTCGGCGGCGGTGATGCCCGCCTTGACGACCGCCCCGGCGACGACCTCCTGGACGTTCTCCCAGATCTCCTTGGCGTCGTGCTCGACCCAGCCCGGCTTCGGGAAGATCTGTTCGTGTTCCTTCTGGTCGACGGAGACGATCCGGCCGTCCTTGTCGAAGACGATGCAGCGGCTGGACGTGGTGCCCTGGTCGATGGCCGCGATGAACGGGCCGGTGGTGTGTGCGTCGGTCACGGTGTGCTCCCGGAAGTCTGTGTGGTGGTGAAGGTGCGCCTCAGGCGAAGGCGAGGTTGTAGAGGCCGCCGGCCAGGGCGCCGCCGACCAGCGGTCCCACTACCGGTACCCAGGCGTAACCCCAGTCGGACCCGCCTTTGTTCGGCAGGGGCAGCAGGGTGTGCACGATGCGCGGGCCGAGGTCGCGTACGGGGTTGATGGCGTATCCGGTGGGCCCGCCGAGCGAGAGGCCGATGCTGACGACGACCAGCGCGGTGATCAGCGCGCCGAGCGGGCCGAGACCGTTGCCCTCATCGTTGAGGCCCTGGGTGAGGATCGCCAGGATCAGCACCGCGGTGGCGATGACCTCCGTGACCATGTTCTGCACCGCGTTGCGGATCTCGGGGCCGGTGGTGAAGACACCGAGCACCGGGCCCGCCGCCGGGGCCGTCGACTGGTCGACCATGCCCTCCTCGGCGGGCTGCGCCTCGATGACCTCGGGGTCGGTCAGATGCGCGTGGAACTGCCCGTAGTACACCGCCCAGACCAGCACCGCGCCGATCATCGCGCCGAGGAGCTGCGAGGCCAGGTACAGCGGGACGTCGCCCCAGGGGGTGCCGCCCTGGATCGCGAGTCCGAGGGTGACCGCCGGGTTGAGGTGGGCGCCCGACACGCCCGAGGAGATGTAGGCCGCGGTCAGGACGGCGAAGCCCCACCCGAAGGCGATGGCCACCCATCCGGCGTTGTACGCCTTCGAGCGCTTGAACGTGATGGCGGCACAGACACCGCCGCCGAGCAGAACCAATATGGCGGTACCGATGGTCTCGCCGATGAAGATGTCGGAGCTGGACACCGCGACTCCTTTGTCCTTCGTCCAGGGGAACGCGGTCCGTCGAGTCCGTCCGATGAACCGCGCCCCAGGTGGGTATCCCCCATGTGCGGGTACGCCACCTGTAGAGGGCTTGACCGGCCCTCGGCACTGTCACACCCTAACTCCTATTGCCGTTTAGTGTTCGACAATGCCGACCGGTGAACGGCAGTGTTTCCTCCCGGCGGAGACGCGTCAAGGGTTTCGGGCAGCCGAATGCGGTGGGGGACGAGCTCGTCACCCGGGGTGGAGGCGTGCTCAGAAGCGGTTGGCGCCCAGGTCCCGCGAGACCGCGCGGGCGCAGTCGCGGACCGCGGTGATCAGCTCGGGGCGCAGCTCGCCCCCGGGGCGGATGCGTTCGACCGCGCCGGTCACGGCCACCGCGCCCACGGGCATCCGGCGACGGTCGTGGATGGGGGCCGCCACCGCGGCCACGCCCTCCCAGGTCTCCTCCGCGTCCGCGGCCCAGCCCCGCGCCCGTACGGTGTCCAGCAGGGCCTGGAACTCGATGCCGCCGGTCACGGTGTGCGGGGTGAAGGCCTGCCGCTCCGCCTCGGCGGCCTCGCTGGAGGCGACCGGGTCGTAGGCGCAGAGCACCTTGCCCAGGGCGGTGGAGTGCAGCGGCTGCATGGCCCCGACCTCCAGTACCTGGCGGCTGTCGTCGGGCCGGAAGACGTGGTGGACGATCAGTACGCCGCGCTGGTGGAGGACGCCGAGGTGGACGCTCTCGCCGCTGGAGCGGGCCAGGTCGTCGGTCCACACCAGGGCGCGGGCCCGCAGCTCGTGGACGTCCAGGTAGCTGTTGCCCAGCCGCAGCAGTTCGGCGCCGAGCTGGTAGCGCCCGGACGCCGGGTCCTGCTCGACGAAGCCCTCGTGCTGCAGGGTGCGCAGGATGCCGTGCGCGGTGCCCTTGGCCAGTCCCAGCGCGGAGGCGATGTCGGACAGTCCGAGCCTGCGCTCGCCTCCCGCCAGCAGACGCAGCATCGCCGCTGCCCGCTCCAGCGACTGGATGTTCTTGGCCATCGCGCCGTACTCCTCCACCTCGGTTCGACAATGCTGAACACTATCGGTCGATGCCGAACTTTGTCCGGTGGTGCGATCGGTTCGCGCCGACACCCGGCCCGGTTGGCCCACCGCACAGCATGCAGTCCGTCTGCTGGAACGCGACGACCGGCCCCGGCGGTCCCCGGCTACCCTGGCCGCGTGCCCCCTCCACCGAAGGGGCGAAGCCGACAGCCGTCGCATCCCAGGGAGAACACCCATGGCCTCGTTGCCGACCCCTTCCGCCGACAGCCGGAACCGAGCCGCAGCCCTCCGTGAGGCACTCGCCACCCGCGTGGTGGTGGCCGACGGTGCCATGGGCACCATGCTGCAGGCCCAGGACCCCACCCTCGACGACTTCCAGAACCTCGAGGGCTGCAACGAGATCCTCAACGTCACCCGCCCGGACATCGTCCGCTCCGTGCACGAGGAGTACTTCGCGGTCGGCGTCGACTGCGTCGAGACGAACACCTTCGGCGCCAACTTCGCGGCCCTCGGTGAGTACGACATCCCCGAGCGGGTCTTCGAGCTCTCCGAGGCGGGCGCGCGCATCGCCCGCGAGGTGGCGGACGAGTTCACCGCCTCCACCGGGCAGCAGCGCTGGGTGCTCGGCTCCATGGGGCCGGGCACCAAGCTGCCGACCCTGGGCCACGCCCCGTACGCCAAACTCCGCGACGCCTATCAGCAGAACGCCGAGGGCATGATCGCCGGCGGCGCCGACGCCCTCCTGGTGGAGACCACCCAGGACCTGCTCCAGACCAAGGCGTCCGTCATCGGCGCCCGGCGCGCCCTCGCGGCCACCGGCGCGGACCTGCCCGTCATCTGCTCCGTCACCGTCGAGACCACCGGCACCATGCTGCTGGGCTCCGAGATCGGAGCCGCGCTCACCGCGCTGGAGCCGCTCGGCATCGACATGATCGGCCTGAACTGCGCCACCGGCCCGGCCGAGATGAGCGAGCACCTGCGCTACCTGGCCCGGCACTCCCGTGTCCCGCTGTCCTGCATGCCGAACGCGGGCCTGCCGGTCCTCGGCAAGGACGGCGCCCACTACCCGCTCTCCGCCGAGGAGCTCGCGGACGCCCAGGAGACGTTCGTGGCCGACTACGGCATCTCCCTGGTGGGCGGCTGCTGCGGTACGACCCCCGAACACCTGCGCCAGGTCGTGGAGCGGGTACGCGGCCTCGCCCCCGGCGTCCGTGAACCGCGCCCGGAGCCGGGCGCCGCCTCGCTGTACCAGAGCGTCCCCTTCCGCCAGGACACCTCCTACCTGGCGATCGGCGAGCGTACGAACGCCAACGGGTCGAAGAAGTTCCGCGAGGCCATGCTGGAGGCGCGCTGGGACGACTGCGTGGAGATGGCGCGCGACCAGATCCGCGAAGGCGCCCACATGCTCGACCTCTGCGTCGACTACGTCGGCCGTGACGGCGTCGCCGACATGGAGGAGCTGGCCGGCCGCTTCGCCACCGCCTCCACCCTGCCCGTCGTGCTGGACTCCACCGAGCTGCCCGTACTGCGCGCGGGCCTGGAGAAGCTGGGCGGACGTGCGGTGCTCAACTCCGTCAACTACGAGGACGGGGACGGGCCCGAGTCGCGGTTCGCCAAGGTCAGTGCCCTGGCCGCCGAGCACGGCGCGGCACTGATCGCGCTGACCATCGACGAGGAGGGCCAGGCCCGCACCGTCGAACACAAGGTCGCCGTCGCCGAGCGGCTCATCGAGGACCTGACCGGGAACTGGGGCATCCGCGAGCCGGACATCCTCATCGACTGCCTGACCTTCACCATCTGCACCGGTCAGGAGGAGTCGCGCAAGGACGGCATCGCCACCATCGAGGCGATCCGCGAACTCAAGAAGCGCCACCCCGACGTCCAGACGACGCTCGGTCTGTCGAACATCTCCTTCGGGCTCAACCCCGCCGCGCGCGTCGTGCTCAACTCCGTCTTCCTCGACGAGTGCGTCAAGGCCGGCCTCGACTCCGCGATCGTGCACGCCTCGAAGATCCTCCCGATCGCCCGGCTGGAGGAGGAGCAGGTCAAGGTCGCGCTCGACCTCGTGTACGACCGGCGCGCCGAGGGCTACGACCCCCTGCAGAAGCTCATGGAGCTCTTCGAGGGCGTCAACATGAAGTCGATGAAGGCGGGCAAGGCGGAGGAACTGCTCGCCCTCCCGCTGGACGAGCGCCTCCAGCGCCGCATCATCGACGGCGAGAAGAACGGCCTGGAGGCGGACCTGGACGAGGCCATGCTGACCCGGCCCGCCCTGGAGATCGTCAACGACACCCTGCTCGCGGGCATGAAGGTCGTCGGTGAACTGTTCGGCTCGGGCCAGATGCAGCTGCCCTTCGTCCTCCAGTCCGCCGAGGTGATGAAGAGCGCGGTGGCCCACCTGGAGCCGCACATGGAGAAGACCGACGACGAGGGCAAGGGCACCATCGTGCTGGCCACGGTCCGCGGTGACGTCCACGACATCGGCAAGAACCTCGTCGACATCATCCTCTCCAACAACGGCTACACCGTCGTCAACCTGGGCATCAAGCAGCCGGTCTCGGCGATCCTGGACGCGGCCGAGCAGCACAAGGCCGACGTCATCGGCATGTCCGGCCTCCTGGTGAAGTCCACGGTGATCATGAAGGAGAACCTGGAGGAGCTGAACCAGCGCAAGATGGCGGCCGACTACCCGGTGATCCTGGGCGGCGCCGCCCTCACCCGGGCCTACGTCGAGCAGGACCTCCACGAGGTCTACGAGGGCGAGGTCCGCTACGCCCGCGACGCGTTCGAGGGGCTGCGCCTGATGGACGCCCTGATCGCGGTCAAGCGCGGGGTGCCCGGCGCCACCCTTCCCGAGCTGAAGCAGCGCCGGGTGCCCAAGCGGGACACCCCGCTGCCGGAGGAGGCCCCGGCGGAGGAGGGCGTACGCTCCGACGTCTCGGCCACCAACCCGGTGCCCGAGCCGCCCTTCTGGGGCACCCGCGTCGTCAAGGGCATCCAGCTCAAGGAGTACGCCTCCTGGCTGGACGAGGGCGCCCTGTTCAAGGGCCAGTGGGGCCTCAAGCAGGCCCGGGCCGGCGACGGCCCCAGCTACGAGGAGCTGGTGGAGACGGAGGGCCGCCCGCACCTGCGGGGCTGGCTCGACAAGCTCCAGACCGAGAACCTGCTGGAAGCCGCCGTCGTCTACGGCTACTTCCCGTGCGTGTCCAAGGGCGACGACCTGATCCTCCTCCACGAGGACGGTTCCGAACGCACCCGCTTCACCTTCCCCCGCCAGCGCCGTGGCCGCCGCCTGTGCCTCGCGGACTTCTTCCGCCCGGAGGAGTCGGGGGAGCGGGACGTGGTCGGCCTCCAGGTCGTCACCGTCGGCTCGAAGATCGGCGGGGAGACCGCCAAGCTCTTCGAGGCCAACTCCTACCGCGACTACCTGGAGCTGCACGGTCTGTCCGTCCAGCTCGCCGAGGCCCTCGCCGAGTACTGGCACGCACGGGTCCGCAGCGAGCTGGGATTCTCCGGTGAGGACCCCTCGGACGTGGAGGACATGTTCGCGCTCAAGTACCGCGGCGCGCGGTTCTCCCTCGGCTACGGGGCCTGCCCCGACCTGGAGGACCGGGCCAAGATCGCGGCGCTGCTGGAACCGGAGCGCATCGGCGTCCAGCTCTCGGAGGAGTTCCAGCTCCACCCGGAGCAGTCCACCGACGCGATCGTCATCCACCACCCCGAAGCCAAGTACTTCAACGCACGGTAAGGCGCTGTTCGACGCGCGGTGACCTGATCTCCACGCACCGTACCCGCGCGAGTCGTACACTGGTCGGTCCAGTGCAGGCCGGTCGCCGTTCCCCGCGGGACGGCGGCCGGCCTTCTCGTCCCCCATGGAGGTGTGCCGGATGACCAGTACGGTCCCCGCGTCCCTGACCCGTACGGCCGAAGGCTCGGCGCTGCAGGCCGTCCTGCTCGACATGGACGGCACGCTCGTCGATACCGAGGGTTTCTGGTGGGACGTGGAGGTCGAGGTCTTCGCCGACCTCGGCCACCGGCTCGAGACCGCCTGGCGCGACGTGGTCGTCGGAGGGCCGATGACCCGCAGCGCCGGCTACCTCATCGAGGCCACCGGTGCGGCGATCGGCATCGAGGAGCTCACCGTGCTGCTCAACGACCGCTTCGAGAAGCGCATCGGACGCGGGGTGCCGCTCATGCCGGGGGCCGCACGGCTGCTGGCCGAGCTCGCCGCGCACGAGGTGCCCACCGCGCTGGTCTCCGCCTCGCACCGCCGGATCATCGACCGGGTGCTGGACTCGGTCGGCCACCACCACTTCGCGCTGACGATCGCCGGGGACGAGGTGACGCGTACCAAGCCCCACCCCGAGCCCTACCTCGCCGCGGCCGCCGGCTTCGGAGCCGAACCAGGGCGGTGCGCGGTCATCGAGGACACCGCCACGGGGGTCGCCGCGGCCGAGGCCGCGGGCTGCCGGGTGGTCGCGGTGCCGTCCGTCGCACCGATCGCGCCGGCGCCGGGGCGGGCCGTCGTCCCGTCCCTCGAACACGTGGATCTCGCATTTCTGAAGGGCCTGGTAACCGGAAAGGGATGACCCGCACACCGAGCGTCCCCTTGTGGACGAACGGCGAACACCTTGCCGTGAAGATGTGCGCGTCCGCCTCTCGAAATCCGCCTAAATCAGGTTCATGACAATCCGCGATGCGGGCCCCCGGCGTGAGCTTCGTCACTCCGGGTCACCCGCGTCTGCTCGCCTGAGCGGCCCGCCCGCACGTCCGGGGCAGGTATAAGTCCGGGTTCATGAAGGGCTGTACGAAACATTCCCGAGGGGGTGGTGGACACCCCGTCATGGCTGATCACCGAGTGGATACGCCGCCTGGTTGCACCGGTCAACCACCCCTGCGGCGCCTACTAATCTCGGTTTTCTCACATGACGGAATGAGGGAGAACGGCCAGATGAACCGCAAGACGCTGGTGCTGCCCGCCGTGGTGGGCCTGCTCGCCCCCGTGCTCGCCGCCTGTGGCGGGTCGGACGGCGGCGGCGATGCCATCGTTGTCGGGACCACGGACCAGTTCGTCGCCTCGAAGGACAACCCGGCCCCGCTCGACCCGGCGATCGGCTACGAGGCGGGCGTCTGGAACGTCCTGCGCCAGACCGTGCAGACGCTGACCCACATCCCGCGCGGCGGCGGCGAGCCGGTGCCGGAGGCGGCGGAGAGCTGCGAGTTCACCGACCTGGAGAACGAGAGCTACCGCTGCACCCTGCGCGAGGGCCTCACCTTCGCCGACGGCACGCCCCTCACCCCCGAGGACGTGAAGTACTCCGTCCAGCGTGTCATCGACATCAAGGAGGAGAACGGCCCGGTCGGTCTGCTCGACAACATCGACACGATCGAGACCAAGGGGGAGGACCAGATCGTCTTCCACCTGAACACGCCGGACGCGACCTTCCCGTACAAGCTGGCGACCCCGGCCGCCGGCATCGTCCAGAAGGACAAGTACCCGGCCAAGTCCGCCCGCGAGGGCTTCCAGGTCGACGGCTCCGGCCCGTACACGATGAAGCCCGAGGTCGACGGTGACCAGGTCGTCAAGGTGGTCTTCACCAAGAACCCGAAGTACAAGGGAGACCTGAAGGTCCTCAACGAGAAGGTCGAGCTGAACCTCTTCCCCGACTCCACCGCGATGGGCAAGGCGCTCGACGACAAGAAGATCGACATGATGACGCGCACCATGTCGCCCGAGCAGTCGCAGAAGATGCTCGTGGAGCCCCAGGAAGGCGTCAAGCTCACCGAGATGCCGGGGCTCGCCATCAGCTACCTCGCGTTCAACACCGAGGAACCCGTGGTGAAGGACAAGGCGGTGCGCCAGGCCGTCGCCCAGGTCATCGACCGCGGCGAGATCGCCGGTGAGGTGTACGGGAGCACGGCCGAGCCGCTCTACTCGCTCATCCCGTCGGGCATCACGGGGCACACCAACTCCTTCTTCAACACCTACGGCGAACCCAGCGCCGCCAAGGCGGCCAAGACCCTCCAGGAGGCCGGTATCAGCACCCCGGTCTCCTTCACGCTCCACTACACGACCGATCACTACGGCTCCGCCACCGCCACCGAGTTCAAGGCGCTGGCGAAGCAGCTCAACGCCTCCGAGCTCTTCGACGTCGACGTCGAGGGCGCCCCGTGGTCCAAGTTCCGCCCCGCCCAGAAGAAGGGCGAGTACGCGGTCTACGGCATGGGCTGGTTCCCGGACTTCCCGGACCCGGACACCTACACGGCGCCGTTCCTGGACAAGAACAACTTCCTGAACTCGCCGTACCGGTCCACCGTCACCCAGACGACGCTGATCCCCGAGTCCCGCAGCGCGGCCGACCGCAGCGCGGCCTCACCGATCTTCGAGAAGATCCAGGACATCGTTGCCAAGGACGTCCCGGTCCTCCCGATCTGGCAGGGCAAGCAGTACGTCGCCTCGCTCGAGGGCCTGACCGGGGTGGAATGGGCCGTCACCTCCTCGGCCGACCTCCAGCTCTGGGAGCTCGGCAAGGGCGCCTGACGCACCCGCGTGGGAACGGGTCCGGCCCGGGGCGGTGTGCCCCGGGCC
>NZ_KL585420.1:0-4024 GCF_000721935.1 Streptomyces sp. NRRL WC-3549 | reverse complement strand
GGGCGGTGTGCCCCGGGCCGGACCCGTTCCCACGCCGGACGCGTCTCACTGGGCGCCGGGACGGACCAGCCCGCTCTCGTACGCGTAGACGGCGGCCTGCACCCGGTCACGGAGGCTCAGCTTCGTCAGCACATGGCCCACGTGCGTCTTCACCGTGGTCTCGCTCACGAACAGGTCCGCGGCGATCTCCGCGTTGGACAGCCCGCGCGCCACCAGCTTCAGCACCTCCACCTCACGTTCCGTGAGGGTGTGCAGCGCGTCCGGGACGGGCTCCTCGCCCGACGGCAGATGGTCCGCGTACTTGTCCAGCAGCCGCCGTGTGATGCTCGGGGCCAGCATCGCCTCGCCCGCGGCCACCACCCGGATGGCCTGCACCAGCTCATGGGCGGGCGCGTCCTTCAGCAGGAAGCCGCTGGCACCCGCGCGCAGCGCCTCCACGACGTACTCGTCGAGGTCGAACGTCGTCAGGACCAGGACCTTCGCGGGCCCGTCCCGGCCGGGCCCGGTGATCTGACGGGTCGCCTCCACGCCGTCCATCCGCGGCATCCGGATGTCCATCAGCACCACGTCGGGCTGCAGCGCCCGCACCTGGTCGATCGCCTGCAGCCCGTCACCGGCCTCGCCGACCACCGCGAGGTCGCCCTCCGCCTCCAGGATCATCCGGAAGCCGGTACGCAGCAGGGGCTGGTCGTCGACCAGCAGGACACGGATCGCCACGGGATCTCCTTAAGGGCCTTCGAGGGCCACCGTCGGTCCGGCCTCGGCCCGGACCGGCTCCATTCTGCCCTGTACACCCTCCACCGATTCCGCCGGGCGGACCGGCAGCGGATATACCGGGGGAGTCCCGCCGAACTCCGGACAGACAGCCTGGTGGTCGCACCAGCCGCACAGCTTCGTCGGCCGCGGACGCCACTCACCGGTCTCGGTGGCCTGCCGGATCGCGTCCCACAGGGCCAGCAGCTTGCGCTCCACCCGCTCCAGGTCCGCGGGGACCGGGTCGTAGGTGAGCACGTCCCCGCTGCCGAGGTAGACCAGCTGGAGCCGGCGCGGGACCACGCCCTTCAGCCGCATGATCACCAGGGCGTAGAACTTCATCTGGAACAGCGCGCCCTCGGCGTACTCCGGACGCGGGGCCTTGCCCGTCTTGTAGTCGACGATGCGGACCTCACCCGTGGGAGCGACGTCCACCCGGTCGATCACGCCCCGCAGCCGCAGCCCCGAATCGAGCTCCGTCTCGACGGACATCTCCCGCTCGGCCGGCTCCAGGCGCGTCGGGTCCTCCAGCGAGAACCACCGCTCCACCAGCCGCTCCGCCTCGCCCAGCCACCCGGCGAGCCGCTCGCCCTCCGGATCACCGGCGAACAGCTCCGACAGCTCCGGCTTCGACTCCAGCAGCCGGTCCCACTGCCCGGGGACCAGCGCCTTGGCGCGCGGCGCCGTGCGCTCCGCCGCCGGGGCGTCGAACAGCCTCTCCAGCACCGCATGCACCAGCGTGCCGCGGGTAGCCGCCTCGCTGGGCTTCTCGGGCAGCTTGTCGATGACCCGGAAGCGGTAGAGCAGGGGGCACTGCATGAAGTCGCTCGCGCGCGACGGCGACAGGGACGAGGGTGGCCGGGGCGGGCGCGGTACGGACATCATGTCGCAGACCCTACGGCCCCCCACTGACACCGAGCGGCTTACCATCGACCACAGAGCTCGCGGACAGCAGACGTGCGGCGTGCGCCACCGACCGAAGGGACCACGTGGACGAGAGCGGCGACAGCGGGCGCCCGCAGCCCGGCGCGGGGGGCGGCGACCCCGGCACCGGGCCGGACAAGGGCAGACCGCACCGCCCCGAGGACCCCGGCGGCGGCATCCTCATGGGCCGCCCCTTCGGCGTACCCGTCTACGTGGCGCCCAGCTGGTTCGTCGTCGCCGCCCTGATCACCTGGGTGTTCGGGGGCCAGCTCGACCGCGTGCTGCCGGGGCTCGGCGCCGCGCGCTACCTGGTGGCCCTCTTCTTCGCGATCGCCTTCTACGCCTCCGTGCTCGTCCACGAGCTCGCCCACACCGTCGTCGCCCTGCGCTACAAGCTGCCGGTCCGCAGGATCCAGCTCCAGTTCTTCGGCGGTGTCTCGGAGATCGAGAAGGAGTCCGAGACCCCGGGGCGTGAGTTCGTCCTCGCCTTCGTGGGCCCCCTGCTCTCGCTCGTGCTGGGCGGACTCTTCTTCGTCCCCCTGCAGTTCGTCGAGGCGGGCACCGTGCCCGGCGTGCTGCTCGCCGGACTGATGATCTCCAACCTCATCGTCGCCGCGTTCAACCTGCTGCCCGGCCTGCCCCTGGACGGCGGCCGGATGCTCCGCGCCGTCGTGTGGAAGATCACCGGCAGGCCGATGAGCGGTACCGTCGCCGCCGCGTGGGTCGGGCGCGGTCTGGCCGTCACCGTCCTCGTCGGGCTCCCGCTGCTCACCCACACCGGCGCCCTGGGCGAGATGTGTATAAGAGACAGGACATCGGCGGGGTGGAGACCGTCACGGACGCACTGCTCGCGGCCATCCTGGCCGGGATCATCTGGACGGGCGCGGGCAACAGTCTGCGGATGGCCCGGCTCCGCGAACACCTCCCGGACCTGCGCGCCCGCACACTCACCCGCCGCGCGGTACCCGTCGAGTCCGCCACCCCGCTCTCCGAGGCCCTGCGCCGGGCCAACGAGGCCGGCGCCCGCGCCCTGGTCGTCGTCGACGGGCAGGGCCACGCCAAGGGCCTCGTCCGCGAGGCGGCCATCGCCGGGGTCCCGGAGCACCGCCGGCCCTGGGTGGCCGTCGGCGGACTGGCCCAGGACATCACCGAGGGCATGCGGGTCCCGGCCGAGCTCGCCGGCGAGGCCCTCCTGGACCGGCTCAAGGCCACCCCGGCCACCGAGTACCTGGTCGTCGAGGAGACCGGCGAGATCTACGGCGTCCTGTCCACCACGGACGTCGAGCGGGCCTTCGTGGCCGCCATGGCCCGCCCCGCGGCCTGAGCCCGGCCACCCGAGCCCGGGAACCCCGGGAAGAGGCCCCGCGGAATACCGGTAGGCTGAGCACATGTCCGAACCGACCGGTGCCGCCCGCCGTCGCGGCCCATTCAAAGTCGGGGACCAGGTCCAGCTCACCGACCCCAAGGGACGCCACCACACCTTCACGCTCGAAGCCGGAAAGAACTTCCACACCCACAAGGGTTCTTTCCCGCACGACGAGCTGATCGGTGCTCCCGAGGGCAGTGTTGTCCGTACCACGGGAAACGTCGCCTACCTCGCGCTGCGCCCCCTGCTCCCCGACTACGTCCTGTCCATGCCCCGCGGTGCCGCCGTGGTCTACCCCAAGGACGCGGGGCAGATCCTGGCCTTCGGCGACATCTTCCCCGGCGCCCGCGTCGTGGAGGCCGGCGTCGGCTCCGGATCGCTCAGCACCTTCCTGCTGCGCGCCATCGGCGAGCAGGGCATGCTGCACTCCTACGAGCGCCGCGAGGACTTCGCCGAGATCGCCCAGCAGAACGTCGAGCGCTACTTCGGCTCGCCGCACCCCGCCTGGCAGCTCACCGTCGGCGACCTCCAGGACAACCTCTCGGACACCGACGTCGACCGCGTCGTCCTGGACATGCTCGCCCCGTGGGAATGCCTGGAGGCCGTCTCCAAGGCCCTGGTGCCCGGCGGCATCCTCTGCGCGTACGTCGCGACCACCACCCAGCTCTCGCGGACCGTCGAGTCCATCCGGGAGATCGGCTGCTTCGCGGAACCCCAGCCCTGGGAGTCGATGATCCGCAACTGGCACGTCGAAGGCCTGGCCGTGCGCCCCGACCACCGGATGATCGGTCACACCGGCTTCCTGGTGACCGCCCGCCGCCTCGCCGACGGCGTGGAGCCGCCGGTGCGCCGCCGCCGCCCCTCCAAGGGCGCCTACGGCGAGGACTACGACGGCCCCGGCGGCCGCAGCGGTTCCGCCGACCGCGGCTGACCCCGCCACCCGACCGACCCCTGCCATCCGGCAGACGAGAACAACGCACG
>NZ_KL585419.1:44199-45845 GCF_000721935.1 Streptomyces sp. NRRL WC-3549 | reverse complement strand
CCCCTGCGGCCACCGGCGGAGCGGACCGCACGCCTCAGCCGCCCGCCACCCGGCCCGCCGCCCCCGCCGTACCCCCGCAGCGAGCCCCGGACGCGGTGCCCGCCGCCCGCCCCGCCCCGGAGCGGGCCCATCCCTCCCCCGCGTACCTCGCCCTGGCGCGCCTGGGCCGGGTCGATCCCCGGCTGGCGCTCTCCGCCGCCGACTGCGGGATCCTGGAGGCGTCGGCCGCCGAGTGGTTCGCCCGGGGCGTGGACGCCGACTACCTCACGCACGCCCTGACCTCCGGCCTCCCGTCACAGGTCGACTCCCCCGTCGGTTTCGTACGCCGAAGGCTCCTCGACAAGCTGCCGCCCGCCCTGCCCGACTCTCCCACCCCGGCGTCCACACCGGTCGCCGCGCGGCGCCGCCTGCTGGTGGAGTGCGCCGAATGCGGCCGCCCGGGGCCCCCGGAAGCCCTTCCGGACGGCCTGTGCCGCCCCTGCCGGACGGCCGGGCCGGACACCGGCGCCCGGTCCACGGACGCCGACGCGGCCGACCCCGCCTCACCCGAGCCCGCCACCGAGCGGGACGTCAGCGGATACGTCAGCGCGCTCCGCGCCGCGCACCGCCTCCCGTCGTAGGTCCACCGAGCCGGGGGCGGCGCGGTGACACCGGCCGGGCTGCGCGTGTTCCGCGCGGGCTCACCGCCGTCCGGCCCTCATCCCTCGGCGCGCTTGGGTCGGCACCCCCTCCCCTGCGCTCCTCGACCCAACGGCCCGCGCCTGCCCCGCCGTTACAGCCACCCGCAGGGGCCTGCGGACGGCAGCGGAGGCGGGACGGGCGCACCGGCGAGCTGAGGCCGACCGTGCCGTTCGGCGCCCGCCCCGCACGGGGCCGCCCTCCCAACCATCAGGACGCGACCCCACTCCGGCGCCACTCCGTCGCCGCTCCGTCGCCACTTCGTCGCCGCTCCGGTCCCTCGGCGGGCCGTGAAGCGACCGTGCGCGACACCTTGACGTGCCCCTGCCCGGAATGGCTTCATGGGAGCGCTCCCATAGCTCCGTCGATGCTCGGCTTCCCTCGCGCCCACCCCTGGAGTCGCAGTGAGAACAGCACCACGTACAGCGCGGACACGGCCCCTCACCCTCCTCCTGAGAGGGCTGGCCGCCTTTCTCGGGCTCGCCCTCGCCGGGGCCCTGAGCCCCGACACCGCCCAGGCGACCGACCGGGCCCCGCAGGCCCGAGCACAGGCCACAGGCCTCCACATCAGCGACGGCCGCCTGGTCGAGGGCAACGGCGACGACTTCGTCATGCGCGGCGTCAACCACGCCCACGCCTGGTACCCGGGCGAGACGCAGTCATGGGCCGACATCAAGGCGACCGGCGCGAACACGGTCCGTGTGGTCCTGTCCGACGGCTACCGGTGGAGCAGGAACACCCCTCAGGACGTCGCCTCGGTCGTCGGCCGGTGCAAGGCCAACCGGCTCATCTGCGTCCTGGAGGTCCACGACACCACCGGGTACGGGGAGGACGCCGCCGCCGGGACGCTCGACCACGCGGCCGACTACTGGATCGGCCTGAAGGACGTCCTCGACGGCGAGGAGGACTACGTCGTCATCAACATCGGCAACGAGCCGTGGGGCAACACCGATCCGGCGGGCTGGACC
>NZ_KL585419.1:39991-43986 GCF_000721935.1 Streptomyces sp. NRRL WC-3549 | reverse complement strand
GGCGGGCTGGACCGCACCCACGACCGCCGCGGTCCAGAAGCTGCGCGCCGCCGGGTTCGCCCACACGATCATGGTGGACGCGCCCAACTGGGGCCAGGACTGGGAGGGCGTCATGCGCGCCGACGCCCGGTCCGTGTACGACGCCGACCCCACCGGCAACCTGATCTTCTCGATCCACATGTACAGCGTCTACGACACCGCCGAGAAGGTCACCGACTACCTCAACTCCTTCGTCGGCGCCGGACTGCCCCTGCTCATCGGTGAGTTCGGCGGCCCTGCGGACCAGTACGGCGATCCGGACGAGGACACCATGATGGCCACCGCCGAGAAGCTCCGGCTGGGCTACCTGGCCTGGTCCTGGAGCGGCAACACGGACCCGGTCCTCGACCTGGTCATCGACTTCGATCCCGCCCGGCTCAGCCCCTGGGGCGAGCGCGCCCTCCACGGCCCCAACGGCATCACCGAGACCTCCCGCGAGGCCACGGTCTTCGGCGGAGGCCAGGGCGGCGGCGACACCCAGGCCCCGACCGCACCCGGCACCCCGACCGCCTCCGGGGTGACGGCGGACTCCGCCACCCTCAGTTGGACCGCCGCCACCGACGACGTCGGAGTCACGGCCTACGACGTGGTCCGCGTGACCGGCGGATCCGAGACGAAGGTCGCCTCCTCCGCGACCACCTCGGCCTCCGTGACCGGCCTGTCCGCCGGCACCGCGTACAGCTTCGCCGTCTACGCCCGTGACGCGGCCGGCAACCGTTCCCCGCGCTCGGGCACGGTGAGCGTCACCACGTCCGAGGGCGGCGGCACGCCCGGCGGTGTCTGCTCCGTCGGCTACCGGGTGGTCGGCGAGTGGCCGGGCGGATTCCAGGGGGAGATCACCCTGCACAACACGGGCACCGCCGCCGTCGACGGCTGGACGCTGGCCTTCACCTTCCCCGACGGCCAGACAGTCACCACCATGTGGGGCGGCACCGCGGCGCAGAACGGGGGCGCGGTGAGCGTCACCCCGGCCTCGTACACCTCCACGATCGCGGCCGGCGGCTCGGTCACCGTCGGCTTCACCGGCGGCCTGACCGGCGGCAACGGAGCGCCGACGGCCTTCACGCTCAACGGCGGCGCCTGCACCGCGGCCTGACCGCGGCGACGGCGCCCACCCTGAGGTCCGGTCAGGCGTACGGCCCCCGCACCATGCCCTGCCCGGGCCTCCCCGGTCCGCGTCGGCCGGCGGAAGCGGTCCCCGCCCCGCACCCGCTTCCGCCGGCCGGCGTGCACGCCCCACGCGCACGACCCGCGCACGACCCGCGTACGCCCCAGGGACGGGCGGCGTACGCCGGTTCGCCGCGGCCACCGTCTGCGCGTGACCGGCCGAACATGTCGACCCGGGCCGAGCACGCGTCAGACCGGCCGGGCAGGTCACGCAGGTCACGCAGGTCAGGGCAAGTCGGGTCAGGCAGGCCGGACCGCCAGCCAGTCGCGGTAGCGGGTCGGGGTGATCCGGGCGTCCGGACCGGCGATGATCGCGTCGCCGGGGACGGCCGAGAACATCCCGGCCGTGTGGTCGGTGACGACGGCCCGCTGGTCGCCGCGCGCGTCGAGGGTGATCCTGCCGAGTTCGTCGAGCGGATAGACGTCGGCGCCCGCGATGTCGAGGGTGCCCTGGAGCGGGGGCGTCACGGCCACCTCCGCGACGGTCCGGACGACGTCCGCCGCGGCGATCGGCTGGAGCCGGGTGGAGGGCAGGCGGACGGTCTCCCCGTCGGAGGTCCAGGACATGATGTCGTCCACGAACTCGAAGAACTGGGTGGCCCGGACGATCGAGTACGGGACGGGACCGGCCTTGACGACGTCCTCCTGGAGCACCTTGGCGCGGTAGTAGTCGAGGTCGGGCACCCGGTCCGCACCCACGATGGACAGGACCACCACATGACCGACGCCCTGCTCCCGGGCGGCCGTGAGCAGGTGGTCCGTCGTCGTACGGAAGAAGGCGGCCGAGGCCTCGTCGAAGGTCGGCGAGTTCGTCACGTCGACGACGGCGTCGGCCCCTTCGAGGGCGGGCCCGAGGCCCTCCCCGGTCAGGAGGTCGACGCCGGTGGACCTCGACAGCGGTACCGCCTCGTGTCCGGCCGCCTTGAGGTCTTCCACGGCCCGGGAGCCGATGAGCCCGGTCCCGCCGAGCACTGCGATCTTCATGTCGTCGCCCCTTGCACACACCCGCAGAGAGAGATATTCCCGCTTTATCCCTTTCGGGGCACCCTACAGCTCTCTCGGGCCCCGTCCCCGTACTGGCAACTCGCCGACCGCCAGGGGCCGCTGACCCGCCAGGCCGAGGACACCTGGGCCCTGTCGGCCGGGCCGGTGTCAGCACGATCCGGCCGGGGACGGCCCACCGGGTCCTTCCAAGGGCGGCCCTCGGTGCCGGTGCCGGCCGGGGCCCAACGTGGTGTCGGACCCGCTGGACTGACCGACGGCCGGGGCTCGACCACGGACATGAACGACCGCTGGCCCGATCTGTTGCGCAAGCGGCTCGCGGCGGGGCCGCCCGCGAGCGCCTCGACCGCGAGCGCCGACCAGGCGCCGGCGGCAACCGCCTCCTGCAGGACGGCCTGGGCCCCAACGGCCTGGCCCGGCTGGACCGTGACGTCCTGGCACAGAGCGGGGTCGACCGGCTGCTGGCCTTCGAAGGCGTCAACGACATCGGCACCGCCCCCGCTACTTCCGTCGCCCAGAAGCGGATCGCGGCGGACGTCATCGCGGCGGAGGAGCAGATCATCACCCGGGCCCACGCCCAGGAGACCCAGGCGTACGGGGCGACACTCACCCCCATCGGCGGCAACACCGATCACGACGACCCCGCCGGCCACCGCGAGGAGGCCCGGCAGCGGATCGACACCTGGATCCGTACGAGCGGCCGCTTCGACCGCGTCATCGGCTTCGCCCGGGCCGCCCGCGACCCGCACCGGCCCGGGCGGCTCCGGGCCTCGTACGACACCGGCGACCACCTGCGCCTCGACCCGGCCGGCTACCACGGGCACTCGCCGACGCCGACGCCGTCCCGGCCCACCTGTTCCGGCAGTCCCCGCTCCCCGGCGGGTTCGCCTACAAGGCCGTCCGGCCCGCCGCGGAGTTGCCCGGACCGGTCCGAACGGCGCCCCAGGGGCGACGCGACCGACACGCTCTCCCTGGCGGCTTTCCGCCGCACTCTGCTGAGAGGGTGCCGCCATGGCCACTCTGCCCCGGTTCGCCCCCATGCTCGCCACTCCCGGGCCCCTGCCGTCCGCCGCCGTCGACGACCGGTGGGCGTACGAGGTGAAGCAGGACGGCCAGCGGGCCCTGGTCTACCTCCCGGGCGACGGCTCGGTGGAGCTGAGGGCCCGGTCCGGGACGGACATCACGGCCGCCTACCCGGACCTCGCCGGTCTCGGGGCCGCGCTCGGTGACGTACCGGCGGTACTGGACGGCGAGATCGTCGCCCTGGACCGCCAGGGGCGCAGCGACTTCGAACGCCTCCAGTCCCGGATGGGGCTCTCCGGGTCACCCGTGAAGGCGGCCCGGGCGGCGGAGCGGGTCCCGGCCCACCTGGTCCTCTTCGACGTGCTGTTCCTGCGCGACGTGAGCCTCGTGGCCCAGGTGTACCGGGAGCGCCGGGCCGCGCTGGAAGGGCTCGGGCTGGACGGGCCGCGCTGGTCGACGCCCTCGGTGGTCGTCGGACACGGACAGCGGGCCCTGGACATGACCCGGGAGGCGGGGCTGGAGGGCGTCCTCGCCAAACGGCTGAACTCCGTGTACGAGCCCGGGGTCCGCTCCCGGTCCTGGATCAAGATCCGGCACGCCCGCACGGCGGACGTCGTCGTCGGCGGCTGGGTGCCGGGCCGGGGCAGGCTCGGCGGGCTGCCCGGGGCGCTGCTGGTCGGTGAGCGGCACGAGGGCGGGCTGCGGTACGCGGGCAGTGTCGGCACGGGGTGGAGCGACGCCGAGCGGACCCGGCTCGCCGAGCT
>NZ_KL585419.1:39407-39765 GCF_000721935.1 Streptomyces sp. NRRL WC-3549 | reverse complement strand
CCTGCCCCTTCGACACGGTGCCGCGGGTCGCGGGGGCGCGGTGGGTGCTGCCGCGACTGGTTGGCGAGGTGCGGTACTCGACCCGGACCAAGGCGGGCCGACTGCGCCAGCCGTCCTGGCACCGGCTGCGGCCGGACCTCGCGCCGGACGACCTGGAGACGTGAGGCCCGGGCGGGGGCCTCGGGCCTGCGGGCCTGCGGGCCTGCGGGCTCTCGGGTCGCCGGGCGCCGGGCCAGGCGCCGGGCCAGGCGCCGGGCCGGGCGCCGGAAAATGCGGAAGGCGGGAGACCCGGGGGCCTGGAAGACCGTGGCCAGGAGACCCGGGCCAGGGACGACCCGGGGGCAGGGAGACCCGGGGG
>NZ_KL585419.1:37271-39194 GCF_000721935.1 Streptomyces sp. NRRL WC-3549 | reverse complement strand
AGCCCGGGGCCAAGGAGACCCGGGGCAAGGAAGGCCCAAGGCCAACAGAGCCCGGGGCCAAGAAGACCCGGGGCCAAGGACGCCCCGGGGCCAACAAGGCCCGGGGCCAGGGAGGCCCGGAAGCCCCCGGCCCCCTCGCCCCCCCCGCTCACGAGGCCGTGCGCTTCCTCGGCGCGGCCTTCTTCGCCGACTTCTTCCCGCTGTCCGCCGACTTCGCCGGCTTCGCCGACTCCGCCGCCTTCTTCGTGGCCCGCTTCCGGGTGCCGGACTTCATCTCGTGCACCGTCGCGTGCTCTCCCCCGACCTCCTCGCCCCGGGACTCCCGCGCCGCCTCGACCGAGGCGTTGAGCGCGGCCATCAGGTCCATGACCTTGCCCGTCTCCTCCTCGCCCTCGCGCGGCTCCGGCAGCTCCTTACCCTCCGACTTGGCCGCGATCAGCTCCTCCAGGGCCTCCCGGTAGCGGTCCTTGAAACCGGAGATGCCGTCGAGGGCCATGCTGTCGGTGAGCTGGACGGCCCGTTCGATCTCGCCCTCGTCCAGCTCGACGTCCCGGGGGGCCAGGGACTCGGGGCTGCGGATCTCGTCCGGCCACCGCATGGCCTGCAGCACGATCGCGTCGTCCCGCACCCGCAGCAGCCCCAGCCGCTCCCGGTTGTGCCAGGCGAACTTCGCGACGGCGACCTTCTCGCTGCGTTCCAGCGCCTTCCGGAGCAGCGCGTACGGCTTCGCCGCGACCTGGCCGTCGACCGCCAGGTAGTAGCTGTCGCTGATCCGTACCGGGTCGACGCCGCCGGCGTCCACGAAGGCCACGATCTCGATCGCCTTCGCCGTCGGCAGCGGCATCCGGTCGAGTTCCTTGTCGGTGACGGGCACCGTCCTGTCCTTGGCGACCTCGTACCCCTTGCCGATCTCGTCCTGGGAGAGGACCTCGCCGTCGAGCTCGCACACCTTGCGGGTACGGACCCGGCCCATGTCCTGGAGGTGGTACTGGTGGAAGGAGATCGCATGGTTCTCGGTGGCGGACACGACCTTGATCGGGATCGTGACCAGGCCGAAACTGATCGCTCCGGTCCACAGGGGCCGCGGCATCCGTACCTCCCGTCCCCCCGGCTGATGGCTGGCCGGGAGGCGGTCCGGTGCGCCCGGAAGGGAGAACCGGCCCGAGAGGGCCAGGGCGCGACCCGGGCCACCGCCCGTACCCCGATGGTCGTCCCGGGTCGCCGTCACCGCATGTGGATCACCCGGGACTCCGCGGCCACGGGTCGTCGGCCGGGACGGACACCCGTTCACGGGAAGCCATGATTCCTCCACACTTTCATCACGATTCCGCTTCTTTCCCGCAAGGTCGCCCCCGCGCCCGTCGGCCGCTGCGAGCATCGCGCTTTCAGCTGCACAGCACGTGCGTAAGCGCCTTGGGGGGCACATGAAGCCGATCAGCACAAACGTTCCGCTCCGGATGGCCGCGGGGGTCGCCGTCCTGACCCTGGCCCTGACGGGGTGCGAGGGCGACGACGGAAAGACCGCGAAGACCGTGGCGGACACGTCCCCCACGGCATCCGCCTCCCCCACCCGGGCACCCGAACTGGCGCTCACCGACGACACGGAGAGCGCCGACCCGGGCGCGGAGACCGCGGTCGACGTCCTCGCCAACGACACGGTGACCCAGGAGGACGGCACCGACGCGCCGCTCCTCGACACCTTCGGCGCGGCCGGTCTCACCCTCTCCGTCGACGGCGCGCCTCGGCACGGCACCGTGACGGTGGACGGGACCTCGCTGAAGTACACCGCGAAGGCCGGATACTCCGGTGCGGACGAGTTCACCTACCGGGTCGTGGTGAAGGACGAGGCGGCGCTCGACGCCGTCGCCCTCGTACGGATCACCGTCACCGAGCCCACCCCGTCACCCACGCCCACCCCGCCCC
>NZ_KL585419.1:36619-37043 GCF_000721935.1 Streptomyces sp. NRRL WC-3549 | reverse complement strand
GATGTGTATAAGAGACAGCCCGAAGCCCAAGCCGAAGCCGACGGCCGAACAGAAGACACAGACCCCGGCCAAGCCCTCGGTGTACTACGAGAACTGCGACGCGGCCCGGGCCGCCGGTGCCGCGCCCGTGTACCGCGGGGACCCCGGGTACGCGGCACATCTGGACCGGGACAACGACGGTGTGGGCTGCGAACCGTACGGCCGGTCCGGGTCGAGCGGCGGGTCCTCCGGCGGGTCGTCGTCCACCGGTGGCGGGGGCGGCACAGGCGGGGGCGGCAGCACCTACTACGCCAACTGCTCCGCCGTACGCGCCGCCGGCGCCGCCCCCATCCACCGGGGCGAACCGGGCTACGCCTCCCACCTCGACCGCGACGGCGACGGCGTGGCCTGCGAGTAACCCGCCCCACGACAGCC
Source organism: Streptomyces sp. NRRL WC-3549 (assembly GCF_000721935.1). Taxonomy (GTDB): domain Bacteria; phylum Actinomycetota; class Actinomycetes; order Streptomycetales; family Streptomycetaceae; genus Streptomyces. Next base: position 36,629 of record NZ_KL585419.1, on the reverse strand, counting down.
GCCCCCGGCC
>NZ_KL585419.1:26022-36418 GCF_000721935.1 Streptomyces sp. NRRL WC-3549 | reverse complement strand
CGACAGCCGCCCCCGGCCACGCCGGGGGCGGCTGTCGTGCACCTCATATTTTCCAACCTGCTTCAAGCACGCTATAAATGAGCAACTTCGAGCATCATTCGCCAGGATTCACGCACTGCGAAGGAAGCCCATGCCGCTCATATCCACCGGTGCCCTCGCGCACGAGGCCCGTTCCGCCGCAACGGGCCTCGGGGCCTTCAACGTGGTGCAGATCGAACACGCGCAGGCCATCGTCGGCGGGGCGGAGGCGGCCGGGCTGCCGGTGGTCCTCCAGATCAGCGAGAACACCGCCCGCTACCACGGCTCCCTGGAACCGATCGGCCTCGCCGCCCTCGCCCTCGCACGCGCGGCGGACGTCCCGGTGGCCGTGCACCTGGACCACGCCGAATCCGCGGACCTGGTCCGGCAGGCGGTCGGCCTGGGCTTCACCTCGGTCATGTTCGACGCCTCCACGCTCCCGTACGAGGAGAACGTCGCCGCGACCCGGGCGATCACGGAGTACTGCCACGGCCACGGCGTGGACGTGGAGGCGGAACTCGGGGAGATCGGCGGTAAGGACGGGGCGCACGCCCCCGGCGTACGCACCGATCCCGACGAGGCGCGGGCGTTCGTCGGCGCGACCCTGGTCGACGCGCTGGCCGTCGCCGTCGGCAGCTCGCACGCCATGCTGACCCGGGACGCAGCCCTCGACTTCGAACTCATCTCCCGGCTGCGCGCGGCCGTGGACGTCCCGCTCGTCCTGCACGGCTCGTCCGGCGTCGGGGACACCGGGCTGGCCGGCGCCGTCGCGGCGGGCATGACGAAGGTGAACATCTCCACCCACCTGAACAAGCTGTTCACCGGGGCCGTCCGCGCCCACCTGGAGGCCCACCCCCGGGCCGCCGACCCCCGCGCCTACCTCGGCCCGGCCCGCGACACGGTCGCCGCGGAGGTGACGCGTCTGCTGGGCATCCTGGGACGCAGTCCCGCACCGCGGAGCCGGTGACCGCTCACCCTCGCCTCGGCGTCCCACCGGGCCTGCTCGTCCGCGCGTTGACGTCCCGTCAGCGGTAGTCCTCCGGGTGGTCCTGCATCCAGGTGTTGACGCGGTCCCGGGTGCCGACCAGGTCGTCCTTGTGCTTCTCCAGGTTCGGGGCGGAGGGGTCGCCGTCGAGCGCCGTGTTCAGGGTGGCGATCCAGGCCAAGGGCTCCTTGAAGTGCTCCGGGCCCTGGGGGTCGGCCTTCATCGCCTCGTCCAGCCGGTCGAGTTCGTCGTCGACGCGGCCCAGGAAGTAGGCGCAGTCCCCGGCACCGGGCGTGCAGGTCTCGTCCAGGGTCGCCTGGAGCCCGGCGAAGGCGTCGCGGACCTCCGAGGGCGCGGGCTCGCCCGCCTCCGCTCCGGTGCCCCCGGCCGTCGCCTCCGCGGCGTCCGCGGAGGCTGCCGGCCGGCCGGCGGCATCGGCGTCCGGTTCCGGGGTGCTCTTGAGCAGGGAGCAGCCGGAGAGGCAGACCCCCAGGACCATGGCCGGTATCGCGGCACGCAGAGCAGTACGGACAGGCATGAGGCCCCCCTCGTAGGATTTCCCGACCCTACTGCCGCCCCGCCCGGCCCGTGACCGGCCCCTGACGCGCGATCAGCCCGTGACGAGCCGCTGCACAGCAGGCGCGTACAGGTCCGCGAGGTGCTCCGCGGAGGCGAGGGCGCCCGCGCCCTCCCGGTGCAGCCCCAGTGTGGCTCCGAGGCCCAGGAGGTGACCGGCGATCAGCTCGGCGCGCAGCTCCGCCTCCGGGCCGGTCAGCAGGGCGGCGAGACGCCCGGTGACCTGCTCGTGGAAGCGGTCCCGCAGCAGGGAGCGCTCGTCGTGGTTGCCCAGCGAGAACACGACGCGCAGCAGCGGGTCGGCCTGCCGCTCGCGGCGGCGGTTCACGAGGGTGAGCACCATGTGGCGGCCGAGCCCGTCCACCGGGGCGTCGAAGAGTTCCTCGGCGGCCGGACCGAAGTCGGCGACCGTGTTGAACAGCTCCTCCTTGCGGCCGAAGTGCTTCACCACGAGGGAGGCGCTCACCCCGGCGTCGGCCGCGATGCCCCGGATGGTGACCTCCGCGTACGGGCGCTGGGTGAACGCCCGGCGGGCGGCCCGCAGGATCGCGTCCTTGCTCGTGGTGGCTTCCGCCGGCGACGCTGCTGCGGTGGCTCGGGCGGTCATGCGCTCTCCTGGATCGGCACCGCCCTCGTACGGCCGGTGGTCTCGCGTGGTCCCCCGACCGTACCCGCATCGGCGCGGCCCTTCCGCATGCAGAGCGTCACCACCAGGGCGAGCACCGCCGCGACGGCGGCGATCACGAAGACCAGCTGGTAGGCGCCCAAGGTGGGGGCGGTACGGCCGGCCGCGACGAACGTCATGTTGGCGAGTACGGCGGCCACGGTGGCGCTGCAGAACGCCTGGCCGACGGAGCGCATGAGGGTGTTCAGGCCGTTGGCCGCCCCCGTCTCGCTGACGGGCACACCGCGCATGACGAGCGCCGGGAGCGCGGAGTAGGCGATGGCCGTGCCCGCGGCGACGACCGTGGCGCCGGCGACGATCATCCACAGGCTGTGGCTGGTGAAGTACCGCACCCCGTATCCCACGGCGATGATCCCGGAGGCGAGCGCGAGGCTGGTCTTCGGGCCGCGTGCGGCGGAGATCCGGGCCGAGACGGGCGAGAGGAGCACCATCGTCACACCGCCGGGCAGCAGGCACAGCCCGCTGACGACGAGGGAGGCGCCGAGCCCGTAGCCGGTGGCCTTGGGCTCCTGCACCATCTGCGCGGTGACCAGGGAGTTGGCGTAGAAGGCGAAGCCGATCAGCAGGGCGGCGACATTGGTGAGCAGCACCGCGGGGCGGGCCGAGACACGCAGGTCGACCATCGGGGTGCGGACGCGGAGCTCGTACGCGCCCCAGACGAGCGTGATGACGACCGAGGCGACGAGCAGTCCGAGGGTGAGCGGGGACGTCCAGCCCCAGCCGCCGCCCTGGCTGACGGCGAGCAGCAGGCAGACCAGGGCGGCGGTCAGCCCGAGGGCGCCGGGCGCGTCGAACCGTCCGCGGGTGCGCAGCGGCGACTCCGGGACACAGCGGAGCACCAGGAGGATGTCGAGGAGGCCGATGGCACCGGAGACCCAGAACATGGTGTGCCATTCGAAGTTCTGGATGACCACGGCGGCGATCGGCAGGCCGACGGCCGCGCCGATCCCCATCGACGAGCTCATCAGCGCGACCGCGGACAGCACCCGCTCGGGCGGCAGTTCGTCGCGCAGGATGCTGATCCCCAGCGGCACCACGGCGATCGCCGCGCCCTGCAGGGCGCGTCCGGCGATCAGTACGCCGATGTGCGAGCTGGCGGCGCACAGCACCGAGCCGACGACGAGGAGGCCCAGGGAGGCCAGGAGGACGCGCCGCTTGCCGTACATGTCGCCGACCCGGCCGAGGACGGGCGTGAACACCGCACCGGTGAGGAGGGTCACGGTGACCAGCCAGCTCGCGGCGGCGGGGGTGGCGCCGGTGAGCTCCGGTATGTGCGGGAGCAGCGGGACCACGAGCGTCTGCATGATCGCGACCACGACACCGCAGAAGGCCAGGACGCCGAGGGCGAAGCGAGGGTGGCCGGGGGTCGTGGCGGCCGGTGCGGGTGCGTTCATGAGATCTCCGTACGCAGGGGGTGCACAATTGTTCACCTCTGAGGGTAAACGCTTGTGCACCCCCTGCGCGCCACGAGGCCCCGGACCGGCGTTAGCCTCGGAACCATCGTCCGGGAACGGATCGCGGACGCAGAGAGCGAAGGTGGCGGCGATGGCGAAGGTTCCGGCAGCGGCGGTGGCGGCGAGCGGACTCGTCGGCGGATACGGAATCGCCCGGTGGACGAAGAAGCGCCCGCTGGGCGGGGTCGCACTCGCCGCCGCCGGGTCGGTGGCCGCCTACGAGTGGAACCGGCAGGGGGGCGCCTACGTCGCGGCGTTCGCCGGCTCGCACCCGCTGGCCAAGAAGGTCGGCGCCTGGCCCGCGGTGTTCGCCGTGGCGGGCGGCGTCGCGGCGGCGTCCTGGGCGGTCACCCGGCGCAGCGCCTGAGAGACGGCACGGGGTGCGCCCGCCCGCGTACGGGCGCACCCCGGGGCCAGGCCCCGGGACCCCCGCCGGGGCTCAGCCGCCCAGGGCGTGGGAGACCGTGTAGATGGCCAGACCGGCCAGGGCGCCCACCACCGTGCCGTTAATCCGGATGAACTGCAGGTCGCGGCCGATGTTCGCCTCGATCTTCCTCGATGTCTGGTCGGCGTCCCAGCCGGCCACGGTGTCGCTGATCAGCGACGTGATCTCGGTGCGGTACGTCGTGACGACGTAGACCGCCGCGTCCTCCAGCCAGCCCTCCAGCTTGGCCTGCAACCGCTCGTCCGTCGCCAGGCGCCTACCCAGCGAGATCAGCGAGGCGCGGGCCCGCAGCCGCAGCTCGCTCCGCTCGTCCTCGGCCGCCGTGATGATCATCGTGCGGACGCCGGCCCAGGCCGAGGCGATGACGTCCTGGACCTCGCCACGGCCCAGGATCTCCGACTTCAGCCGCTCCACCCGGGCCCGGGTCTCCGTGTCCGTCTGGAGGTCGGCCGCGAAGTCCGTCAGGAACCTGTCGATCGAGCCGCGCGCCGGGTGGCCCGGCATGTCCCGCATCTCGGTGACGAACCGCAGCAGCTCCTTGTAGACCCGCTCCCCGATCCGCTTGTCGACGAAGCGGGGCGTCCACCCGGGCGCTCCGCCCTGCACGGCGTCCATCACGGAGTCACCGTGCAGGACCAGCCAGTCGTGGGCCCGGGTGCAGACCAGGTCCACGACCTTGCGGTGGCCGCCGTCCGAGACGACCTTCTCCAGCATCTTCCCTATGCCCGGGCCCACCTCGGCCGCGTCCGCCCGCCGGGTGATCGCCTCGCCGACCACGGCCTGGACGTCGGAGTCCCGCAGGACCGTCAGCGCACCGCGCAGCGCGGTGGCGAGCTCGGCCGTGACCCGGTCGGCATGGGCCGGCTCGGCCAGCCAGGTACCGAGCCGCGCACCGACGCCCAGAGCGTGAATTCGGTCACGGACGACGTCTCCGGACAGGAAGTTCTCGCCCACGAAGGAACCGAGGGAGGCCCCGAGCTGGTCCTTCTTGGTAGGAATGATGGCGGTGTGCGGGATGGGCAGGCCGAGCGGACGCCGGAAGAGCGCCGTGACGGCGAACCAGTCCGCCAGCGCACCCACCATCCCCGCTTCGGCGGCCGCGGCGACGTAGCCCGGCCAGCCGCCCACCCCCGCGTTCTTCGCCCAGGTGGCGAGTACGTACACGAGCGCGACAAGGAGGAGCAGAGCCGTGGCCGTCGTCTTCATACGGCGCACCCCGCGCCGCTTCTCCTCGTCAGCGGCGGTGTACGCGAACCCGCCCAGGCCCCCCGGCACCCGCCCCGGAGCCGTCACGGCACGTCCGCCCGGAGCGCCGCCCTGGGCGGACGCGTCCGCCGGGCGGCCACCGGGCCCGGGACCGGCCCCGAAGGGCCCGGGGGACGCGGGCTCCCCGGGCGGGGCTCCGCTCCCGCCCGCCGGCCCGGGACGCGCTGACCCGCCGTCATCCGGGCCGCCGGCCCCGGGTACTTCGCCGGACGTCGGCCCGGCGTCCGGCGGCCCCTCCGGCGCCCCGCCCGCGCCCGGCGGCCCGGGGCGGCCCGGCCGGTCACCGTCCGGACCTCGGTCCTCGGACCCCGGCCCCGCTCCCTGCCCCGCGTCCTCTTCCATCCGCTCCACCCGTCCGCGTACGTGTCAGTCCGTGCCGTACGCAATTGTCCCTACCTGACCTACTCCCGGGCCACCTGCCGAACCCCCGTGGCCTGCCGCCTCATCAGATCAGCCCGCACCCCCCGAGGAGAATCACCGCCCATGCCCATGCCCAGGCGCCAGGGACACACCCTGCTCATCGCCCTCGTAGCAGGCACCGCCGCGCTCGCCGCCGCCGTCGCCTTCGGTACGTCGCTGGTGACCTCGACACGGCGGGCACCGCTCGCCGAGGCACAGGCGCACCCCGCGGCACGTCAACCCGCCGCACCGGCCCACTCGTCCGGCACCTGGGTGGTGACCTGGACCGGCGCCCCCGCGAGCCCCGAACCGCCGAACAGTGCCGACGGGTACCCCGGCCACACCATCCGTAACACCGTGCACACGAGCATCGGCGGTGACGCGGCACGCATCACCCTGTCCAACCTCTTCGGCACCACCCCGCTCGTCGTCGACCAGGCCACCGTCGCCACGCGCCCGGTCACCTTCGGGGGCCTCGGTACCGTCACCGTCGCCGCCGGCCGGCAGGTCGTCAGCGACCCGGTGGCCGTCCCCGTCGCGCCCGACTCCGACCTCCTCGTCACCTTGCGCACCCCGTACGGCGGCCGACCGGTCACCCACCACCCCAACGCCCACCAGACGTCCCACCTGGCCGACGCCACCCGCACCTGGCCCACCACCGCCTGGCGCTACCTCACCGCGGTCGACGTCCGCAACGACACCGCGCCCGGGGCGATCGTCGTGATCGGCGACTCCCTCACCGCGGGCACCGCCTCCAGCACCGACACCGACAGCCGCTGGCCGGACGTCCTCTCCGACCGGCTGGGCCACCGGTACGGCGTCGCCAACCAGGGCATAGCCGGCAACCGCGTCCTGCGCGACAGCACCAACCCCACCGGCGCCGGCGGCATGTCCGGCATCCACCGCTTCGACCGCGACGTGCTCTCCGTCGCCGGCGCCAGGACCGTCATCGTCGCGCTCGGCATCAACGACGTGCAGCAGGCACCCCAGGAGACCGACGCCCGGCGCATCGTCGCCGGCCTCCGCTCCCTCACCGACCGCGCCCACGCACACGGCCTGCGGGTCGTCGGCGCCACACTGACACCGTTCCGGGGCTACGCCACCTGGACGCCCGCGCGCAACGACGTACGCCGGGCCGTCAACGCGCAGATCAGGGCGGGCCACGTCTTCGACGACTACGTCGACTTCGACCGCGCCGTACGCGACCCCTACGCGCCCGACCGCATCCGGCCCGCCTACGACTCCGGCGACCGGCTCCACTTCAACGACGCCGGATACCGCGTCCTGGGCCGGCTCGTCGACCCGGCCACGGTCACCGGAGCGCCGAAGACCGGCGCCTTCTGAACCGGGTGCCGGGCGGACGGCCCGGCCCCGCTCAGTCCTCCAACTGCTTCCGCCCGGCGTCCTTCAACCGCTGCCGCTGGGACTTGGTCCACTTGCGCACCGCGCCGACCCCGCCCATCAGAGCGAGACCGGTCACCCGCACCCTCGGGGCGTCCGGGGCCGGGGCCCCGAAGTCGGCGTCCTTCGACTGCTCGTCGAATCCGCCCATGACACCGACGCCGTTGACCTGGAGGTGGACGTCCGGGGACACCTTCACCTGGATCCCGCCCATGATCGCGTAGCAGCGGATGACGACCTCGCGGTCCTCGAAACACGCCTCCCGCAGGTCGATCTCGCCCCCGCCCCACATCACGAACGCGTTGAAGACCCGGCCCACGGTCCAGCGGCCCTTGCGGCTGAACCCGCTCCAGAACGCGAACCCGCCCGTGGAGGTCGCGGGGCCGCCGATCCGCTGCGACCAGTCCGCCGACGCCACCGACCGCCCGGCCGGCACGGACGACCCGGCCCGCACCGGGGCCACGGCCCCGCCCGGCACCGGGAGGTCGTCGATCAACGGCTCCAACTCCCCGTGCGTACGCGCCTTGTACGCGGCGTCGAGCCGCTGCTCGAACTCATCCATCTCCAGCCGGCCCTCGGCCACGGCCTCCCGCAGCGTCTCGGCTATCCGCTCACGTTCCGCATCCGAAGCGCGCATGTCCGGGCGTTCACTTGTCATGACCAGCAGCCTATAGAGCAACGCGAACACGGGCCTACGGACTGCCCGGAATAGCCCCGCGCACCGCTCGGCGGGCCGGAACCGCCGCTTGCCTCTCCGCGAGACCGGCCTCGGCGTCCGGCTCCCGCACCGACGAGTCCACCGCCGGCCTCCGCTCGCCCTCCCCGCCCGCGCAGCCCGGGGAGCGCCCCGCCGCACGCCGGAGGGCCGAGGCCGATCACCACCCCCGATCGCACATCAGCTCGATTTCGACCGCCGGTGAACCGCGGCGCAGCCCCCGTACACGCCCCGAGGCCGCCGCGACCCCCATCTCCAGGGTGTATATCGGAGTTATCGCAACAAAAAGTGCACTATGGGATAACTGTCCGCAGTCGAGGAGCCTCCACGTCATGAGCCACGAGCCACCGCAGAACAGCGGAGACCCTGGTCAGCAGGGCAACGAGGGCTGGTCCCCCCGGGACCCCTCGGCCGCGAAACCCGACCCCGAGAAGAAGCCGGACACCCCGGACGCCACCGACACCCCCGACACCCCGGGGACACCGGGGACACCGGGGACACCGGGGACACCGGGAACTCCGGAGACACCCGAGACCTCGGACGCGTCGGACACCCCGGACACCGACGCCCAGGCGGCCCAGGAGGCGGACGGCGCGGCCGAAACCAAGAAGCGCACCAAACGCCCCAGGCGCACCGGCTGGCGCCGGGCCGTACCCACCTGGCGCATGGCCCTCGGCGGTGTCCTGCTCTTCGCCCTGCTCCTCGCCGGCGGCTTCCTCGTCGGCTACCAGCTCGTCGACATCCCCGCCGCCAACGCCGCCGCGACCGCCCAGTCCAACGTCTACCTGTACGCGGACGGGAAGAAGGTCATCGCCCGCGACGGCGAGATCAACCGCGAGAAGGTCCCGCTCGACCGCATCCCCCAGAACATCCGGCGCGCCGTACTGGCCGCCGAGGACCGGGACTTCTACTCCGAGGACGCCATCGACGTCAAGGCCACCCTCCGCGCCGGGTGGAAGACGCTCACCGGCGGGGGACGCCAGGGCGGCTCCACCATCACCCAGCAGTACGTCAAGAACTACTACCTCGGCCAGGAACAGACCGTCGTCCGCAAGGCCAAGGAGTTCTTCATCTCGGTCAAGCTCGACCGCGAGCAGAGCAAGGACGAGATCCTGGAGGGCTACCTCAACACCAGCTACTTCGGACGCAACGCCTACGGCATCCAGGCCGCCTCCCACGCCTACTACGGCAAGGACGTCGAGGACCTGAAGACCGGCGAAGGCGCCTACCTCGCCTCCCTGCTCAACGCCCCCAGCAACTACGACGTCGTCGTCCACCCCGAGAACAAGAAGGCGGCACTGGCCCGCTGGGACTACGTACTCGACGGGATGGTCAAGGAGGGGTGGCTCAGCCGCTCCGACCGCCAGGCCATGACCTTCCCCGCCCCCGTCAAGGCCGAGCCCCCGACCGCGCTCTCCGGCCAGCGCGGATACGTCATCCAGGCCGTCGAGGCCTATCTGACCAGCAACAAGATCATCGACGCGGACACCCTCGCCACCGGCGGCTACCGCATCGTCACCACCCTCCAGAAGGACAAACAGGACGCCCTCGTCCAGGCCGTCGAGGACAACGTCCTGTCCAAGACCAGCGACGACCGCGACGCCGACCGCAACGTCCGGGCCGGCGGCGTCTCCGTCGACCCCGCCAACGGCCACGTCGTCGCCCTGTACGGCGGTGTCGACTACACCAGGCAGTACGTCAACAACGCCACCCGCCGCGACTACCAGGTCGGCTCCACCTTCAAGCCCTTCGTCCTCGCCGCCGCCCTCGCCAACGGCTCGAAGAACCAGGGCGGCCACGCCATCACCCCCAACACCCGCTACGACGGCACCAACGAACGCACCGTCCAGAGCGCCACCGGTTCCACCGGCTACTCCCCCGCCAACGAGGACGACGTCGACTACGGCTCCATCACCGTCCGCGAGGCCACCGACAAGTCCGTCAACGCGGTCTACGCCCAGATGGCCCAGGACGTCGGTCCCGAGCGGGTCAAGGACACCGCCGTCGCCCTCGGCATCCCCGAGACCACCCCCGACCTCACCGCCACCCCCTCCATCGCCCTCGGCCCCGCCACCGCCAGCGTCCTCGACATGGCCTCCGCCTACGCCACCCTCGCCGACCACGGACGGCAGCGGCCCCACTCCCTCGTCGTGAAGATCAGCAAGAACGGCACCGACCTCGCCCTCCCCACCCACAAGACCCGGCAGGCCATCAGCCGCAAGGCCGCCGACACCACCACCTCCGTCCTGCTGAGCGTCGTCGAGGGCGGCACCGCCACCGCCGCCCGGTCGGCGGGCCGGCCCGCGGCGGGCAAGACGGGTACCGCCGAGGAGGACCGGGCCGCCTGGTTCGCCGGCTACACCCCGGACCTCGCCACCGTCGTCGCCGTCATGGGCCAGGACCCCGACACGGGCATCCAGAAGCCGCTGTACGGCTGTCTCTTATACACATC
>NZ_KL585419.1:16474-25793 GCF_000721935.1 Streptomyces sp. NRRL WC-3549 | reverse complement strand
CGAGACCTGGGGCGCCTACACCCGGGCCGCACTGAAAGGCAGCGACGCCCAGGACTTCGAACTGGAAGCCGACGAAGGACCCGAGGAACAGGACGAGGACACGGACCCCTCCAAGCGCCCCCGGGACACCGAGGAGGCCGGAGGCCGCGACAGCGCCTCACCCACGGCGAGGTCACCCAGGGACCGCACCGGCACGAAGCCGGCCGGCACCCCCGCACCCGCCGACCCGGGACGCGCCCCCGCGGGCGGAGCGACGGCCTCCCCGGCACCGAAGCCGACCCGGCACGACAGCGCCCCGAAGACGGCGCCCGCGACCCCGGCCGGCACTCCGGGACCCTGACCCGGCAGGGCCCCGGAACGGGCGGCGTCAGTGCCCGGACGTCGCCTTCAGCCCCACCACCGCCACCAGCAGCAGACAGACGAAGAAGATCCGGGCCGCGGTCACCGGCTCGTTCAGCACCACCATGCCCAGCACCGCCGCACCCGCCGCACCGATCCCGACCCACACCCCGTAGGCCGTACCGATCGGCAGCGTCTTCGCCGCGTGCGACAGCAGCACCATGCTGGCCACGATCCCGGCCCCGGTGAACACGCTCGGCCACAGCCGCGTGAACCCCTCGGTGTACTTCATCCCGATCGACCAGGCCACTTCCAGCAGACCGGCGACCACCAGCAGAACCCACGCCATGACGGCACCTCCACAGACGAACACGCGGACAGAACACGGGTGCGTCGTCTTTGCGGAAACCCGGTACGGCGCGTCTCGTCGGGGGCGGTCCCACCGTAGCAACACCCGCGCGCACGACAGAAGGCCTGGTGACCACCGCCACCAGGCCTTCTCCGGCCCTCCCGGCCCTACCGGCCGTCCCGGCCGCTCCGGGGCACCCCGGAGGACGCCGCCCCGGAAGGAGAGCGCCAGCGGTTCCTACAGATACAGCCCGGTCGAATCCACCGAACCCTCGAAACGGTCCGCCGCCACCGCGTGCAGGTCCCGCTCCCGCATCAACACGTACGCCACCCCGCGGACCTCCACCTCGGCCCGGTCCTCGGGGTCGTACAGCACCCGGTCGCCCGGCTCCACGGTCCGCACGTTCTGACCGACCGCGACCACTACGGCCCACGCCAGACGCCGGCCCACCGCCGCCGTCGCCGGAATCAGAATGCCCCCGCCGGAACGCCGCTCGCCCTCGGGCGAATCGGACCGGACCAGCACACGGTCGTGCAGCATCCGGATGGGCAGCTTGTCGTCGGTGTTCTCGCTCACGCCCCGAACCTACCTGCCCGGGGCCCGCCCGCACGCCCCCGGGGCACCACGGAAAGCCGGCCGGGACGGGCGCGGGGCCCACCACCGCCGAAAGGGTTCCGCGAACCCGTCCTCAGCGCTTCTTCCGGCGCGAGGAGCCCGACGAGCGCGACGACACCGTCAGCAGCGCCACCGCTCCCGCCACCAGCAGCGCCGCCGGGATCACCCGGTCCAGACGCGGGGAGCCGTCCTCCGCCACGAACTGCGCCTTCACGCCCGACACCGACCGGTTCACGGCGACGTACGCCCGCCCGGCCGTGCGGTCCACGGTCGACGCCACCCTGGCCTTCGCGTCGTCCATGATCGTCTTCGGGTGCACCCGCACCCCGATCTCGTCCAGCACCACCGCAAGCTGCTCACGCCTGCTGATGATGTCCGCCTCGATCTGCGCAGGGGTCCTGGTATCCGACACTGCGCCGCCTCCGTGGTCGTCGTCCGGTGAACCTTCATCGACAGTCTGTCAGCTCGACCGCCCGTACACCCGGCGGCACCCCCTATTACGCTCGGTCCCGCACACCCCGTATGCCACTCGAGGAGAGACATGAGCGAGCGACTGCAGACCGGCGACACCGCCCCCGCCTTCACCCTTCCGGACGCCGACGGCAACGATGTCTCGCTCGCGGACCACAAGGGCCGCAAGGTCATCGTCTACTTCTACCCAGCCGCGCTTACCCCCGGTTGCACCAAGCAGGCCTGCGACTTCACCGACAACCTGGAGATCCTGGCCACGGCCGGCTACGACGTCATCGGCGTGTCCCCCGACAAGCCGGAGAAGCTCGCGACGTTCCGTGAGAAGGAAGACCTCAAGGTCACCCTGGTCGGGGACCCCTCCAAGGAGGTCCTGGAGGCCTACGGCGCCTACGGAGAGAAGAAGCTCTACGGCAAAGTGGTGACGGGCGTCATCCGGTCCACGATCGTCGTGGACGAAGAGGGCAAGGTGGAGCGGGCTCTCTACAACGTCAAGGCGACGGGTCACGTAGCCAAGATCATCAAGGACCTCGGCATCTGACCCGGACCGCTCCCCCTGGCCGAAACCTGTGACCGACGTCGCAATCGGCCGTTGATTCGGTTTGCAACCGCCATGACCGCGCAGAAGCCTTTCCTGAACACCGTCGAGGAAAGGACCCGGCCATGGCGGCCCCCGACCCCCACCAGGTGGCCGACCCTGAAGCGGTCAAACGCCACCCCGCACTCTTCCGTGCGATCAGAAAGCGCCAGAACCCCCGCCTCCGCCGGACCGACATCACGGTCACCGACGACCAGGCGGTCAAGCGCGCGGTGAAGGCGGCGTCGCTCGGTAACGCCATGGAGTGGTTCGACTTCGGCATCTACTCCTACCTGGCCGTCACCATCGGCCACGTCTTCTTCCCCTCCGGGAACGACACGACCCAGCTCCTCTCCTCGTTCGCCACCTTCGCGGTCGCCTTCCTCGTCCGGCCGCTGGGCGGGATGTTCTTCGGGCCCATGGGCGACAAGATCGGCCGCAAGAAGGTCCTCGCCCTCACCATGATCCTCATGGCGGTCGGCACCTTCGCGATCGGCCTGATCCCCTCCCACGGCACGATCGGCGTCTGGGCCGCCGTCCTGCTGATCTTCTTCCGTATGCTCCAGGGCTTCTCGACCGGCGGTGAGTACGGCGGCGCCTCCACCTTCATCGCCGAGTACGCCCCCGACAAGCGCCGCGGCTTCTTCGGCAGCTTCCTCGAATTCGGCACCCTGGCCGGCTACGTGGGCGCGGCCGGCCTCGTCACCGCCCTCTACGCCGTGCTGGACACCGCCCAGATGGAGTCCTGGGGCTGGCGCATCCCGTTCCTGGTCGCGGGCCCGCTCGGCCTGGTCGGCCTCTACCTGCGACTGCGCCTGGACGAGACCCCCGCCTTCCAGAAGCTGGAGGGCGGCACGGCGCACGCCACGGAGGCCGCCGACCACGTGGAGTCCACCGCCAAGGGCGACCTGGCCAAGATCTTCCGCCAGTACTGGCCGACGCTGATCCTCTGCATCGCCCTGGTCGGCGCGTACAACATCACCGACTACATGCTGCTGTCGTACATGCCGACGTACCTCTCCGACGAACTCGGCTACAGCGAGACGCACGGCCTGCTCATCCTGCTCGCGGTCATGGTCTTCCTGATGCTGGTCATCAGCCGGTTCGGCAAGCTCTCCGACCGCTTCGGCCGCAAGCCGCTGCTGATGACGGGCATGCTCGGCTTCCTGTTCCTGTCGCTCCCGGCGTTCCTGCTGATCCGCCAGGGCAGCATCATCGCCATCACGGTCGGCATGCTGATGCTCGGCCTCTCCCTGGTCTGCATGCTGGGCACGATGTCCGCCGCCCTCCCGGCGCTGTTCCCGACCAACGTCCGCTACGGCTCCCTCTCCGTCGGCTACAACCTCTCGGCCTCGATCTTCGGCGGCACGACCCCGCTGGTGATCACGGCCCTGATCAGCTGGTCCGGCTCGAACCTGATGCCGGCGTACTACGCGATGGCGGCGGCCCTGATCGGCGTGATCGCGGTGGCCTGCATGAAGGAGACCGCCAACAAGCCCCTGGCCGGCTCCCCGCCCTCGGTGGAGACGGCGGAGGAGGCCGCGGAACTGGTCCAGGCCCAGAGCCCGGACCCGAAGTTCTGACCCAGCCACTGCCGAAGGGCCCGTACCGCTTCACCGGAAGCGGTACGGGCCCTTCCACATCTCATCGCATTGCGGACGTGACCATCCGATTAACGGATCGTTGCTCCGTACGAGACCTCGAACGCCCGGTCACACAGGGAGGGAAGCATGCCGGCAAGCCCCTACACGCGCGAGCGCCTCACAGAGGCAGCGTCGTCGTCACGGACCCTTTCGGAGGCACTGACAAAGCTCGGGGTCCACCCGAAGAGTTCGACACGACGGTACGTTCGGGACCGCATGAGGAAGATGGGCATCGCCACCGGGCACTTCGAGCGGGAGAACGCCCGCTGGACCAGGGAGATCCTCGAGCCCGCGGTGGCCGCGTCGACAAGTGTGTACGAGGTGCTCCAGCGTCTCGGCCTCGAAGCGGTGGGGGGCCACCACACCAACATCAGCCGACGCATCAAGGCATACGGCATCGACACCACGCACTTCACCCAGCTACCCCGGACCGGGACGAAGCAGCGTCGGCGCACCCCCGAAGAGCTGCTGGTGGAGGACACGTCCCCGCACGCTCGCCGCGTGCCCGGCGCCCGCCTCAAGTCGGCCATGTCGGCACACGGCATCGCGGAACGCTGCATTCTCTGCGGAACGGAACCCCTCTGGCGCGGGCGCCCGCTCCCACTCGAGGTGGACCACGTCAACGGGGACTGGCGCGACAACCGCCTGGAGAACCTGCGGCTCCTGTGCCCCAACTGCCACTCGGCGACCGACACGTATCGCGGTCGCGCCAAGGGACACCGCGCGAGGAGCGGCGACCGGTGAGCCGAAGGAAGCAGTACACCCGTGAGCAGTTGACCAGTGCCGCCAAAGAGTGCTCCGACATCGATGAGGTCATAGCGTTCTTCGGCACTCCTCCCTACGGACACCTCCGGCGCCATCTGTTACGGCGGTTCGCCCACTTCGGGATCGACGTCTCCCACTTCGGCTCCTGCGGCTCCGGTACGGTCGCCTCGCGCCCGGCCCGGGATACACTCTGTGAGGCCGTGGCGACCTCCCACTCCTGGGCGGAGCTGCTACGCAGACTCGGCCGCCGGGACAACAGGCATCAGCGGCACCTCCTGCGCCAGTGGATCGCGGAGGAAGCCATGACGACCTCACACTTCCTCGGTCAGGCGCACCAGCGCGGCAGCCCGGGTCCCACCCCCACCAGGCGCCCCGAAGACCTACTGGTGAAGCATGACGGTAAGCACCGCACCAAGACGGTGCTCCTGCGTCGGGCCCTGGCCGAGATCGGCGTGGCCGAGCGGTGCGGCGAGTGCGGACGCGATCCGGTCTGGCGCGGCAGCCCGATCACCCTGGAGGTCGACCACATCAACGGCGACTGGAGCGACGACCGTGCTGAGAACCTGCGGCTCCTGTGCCCGAACTGTCACGCCGTCACCACCACGTGGTGCCGAGGGGGCGCACGCCGCGCAGTGCACCCTGGAGACTCGCTCACCACGTAGGCGGCCCGCCCGGTACGATGGCAGGCGGCTAGCGGCGGTGGTGCAACTGGCGACACAGCAGACTTAGGATCTGTGGCCCGTGAAACGGCTTGAGGGTTCGAATCCCTTCCGCCGCACCGAGAGCGGCCTGCGAATCAAGGATCGATTCGCAGGCCGTTTCCATGTCCGGGGACTCAGCCCACCAGCTCCCGCACCACCGGCACCAGCGCCCGGAACGCCTTGCCGCGGTGGCTGATGGCGTTCTTCTCCGCCGGGGAGAGTTCCGCGCAGGTCCGGGAATCGCCGTCGGGCTGGAGGATCGGGTCGTAGCCGAAGCCGTGCGTGCCGGCCGGGGTGTGGCGCAGCGTGCCCGCCAGTCGGCCCTCGACCACGCGTTCCGTACCGTCGGGCAGGGCCAGGGCGGCGGCGCAGGCGAAGTAGGCGCCGCGGTGCGGGGAGTCGATGTCGGAGAGCTGGGCGAGCAGCAGGTCCAGGTTGGCGGCGTCGTCGCCGTGGGTGCCGGACCAGCGGGCCGAGAAGATGCCGGGGGCGCCGCCCAGGACGTCGACGCAGAGGCCGGAGTCGTCGGCGACGGCCGGGTGGCCGGTGGCCTGGGCCAGGGCGTGGGCCTTGAGCAGGGCGTTCTCGGCGAAGGTGACGCCGGTCTCCTTGACGTCGGGGATGTCGGGGTACGCGTCCGC
Organism: Streptomyces sp. NRRL WC-3549; assembly: GCF_000721935.1. GTDB lineage: Bacteria > Actinomycetota > Actinomycetes > Streptomycetales > Streptomycetaceae > Streptomyces. Next base: position 19,695 of record NZ_KL585419.1, on the reverse strand, counting down.
GCCGACGAGGTCGTGGGTGAGTCCGGCGTCGGCGAGGATCGCGTGGAGTTCGGTGATCTTCCCGGCGTTGCGGGTGGCGAGGATGAGGCGGGTCATACCTCGATTATCAGGGGCCGCCGCCCGTGCGATCCCGGCCCGGACGGACTGGATACGCGGACGGGCGCACGGTCCGGCCCGTGCGCCCGTATCCGTCACCACGCCGTACGCGCCGTGCGCGCCGTACGCGGCCGCCTCGTCACCCGCCGAGAGTGCGGGCGAGCGCCTCCTCCTGGAGCGTGGCCAGGTCGACGCAGCCGGCGGTGGCGAGGTCGAGGAGGGCGTCCAGCTCGGCGCGGTCGAAGGGGGTGGCCTCGGCGGTCCCCTGGACCTCGACGAAGCGGCCGTCGCCGGTGCAGACGACGTTCATGTCGGTCTCGGCGCGGACGTCCTCCTCGTAGCAGAGGTCGAGGAGCGGGGTGCCGTCGACGATGCCGACGCTGACCGCGGCGACGGTGCCGGTGAGGGGCTTGCGGCCGTGCTTGACGATCTTCTTGCCCTGGGCCCAGGCGACGGCGTCCGCGAGGGCGACGTAGGCGCCGGTGATGGCGGCGGTGCGGGTGCCGCCGTCGGCCTGGAGGACGTCGCAGTCGAGGACGACGGTGTTCTCGCCGAGGGCCTTGTAGTCGATGACGGCGCGCAGCGAGCGGCCGATGAGCCGGCTGATCTCGTGGGTGCGGCCGCCGATCTTGCCGCGTACGGATTCACGGTCGCCGCGGGTGTTGGTGGAGCGGGGCAGCATGGAGTACTCGGCGGTGACCCAGCCTTCGCCGCTGCCCTTGCGCCAGCGCGGGACGCCTTCGGTGACGGAGGCGGTGCAGAAGACCTTGGTGTCGCCGAAGGAGATGAGCACGGACCCTTCGGCGTGCTTGCTCCATCCGCGTTCGATGGTGACGGGGCGGAGCTGTTCGGGGGTGCGGCCGTCGATACGAGACATGGTGTCGAGCCTATCGGCCGGAGGGGGGTGCCCCGGTCCGGGTCGCGGCGGGCCCCGCTTCCGGGACGGGTACGCGCCGCAGGCCCCGTTCCGGGCCGGGGGAGCGGCGGGAGCGGGGCCTGCGGGGTCTGCGCGGGCCGGGTGGCTGTCAGCCGGTCACATCATGTCTTCGATGTCGGCGGCGATGGGGTCGGCGTCGGTGCCGATGACGACCTGGATCGCGGTGCCCATCTTGACGACGCCGTGGGCGCCGGCGGCCTTGAGCGCGGCTTCGTCGACCTTGCTGGGGTCGTGGACCTCGGTGCGGAGGCGGGTGATGCAGCCTTCGATCTCGTCGATGTTGTCGATACCGCCGAGCCCGGCGACGATCTTCTCAGCCTTGCTGGCCATGTCCTTCTCCCTGGTCTTTACGTGCGTGGGCGGCCCACCGTGGGTCCGTTCGTCACGGTAACGCACGGTTGGCCCAACTTCACGGGCGGGTAACCGCACGGTCCCCAATGATGACGATCACTGGAGCCCCGCCTCGCGGAGGGGCTCCGCACCGTATCGCAACTGGTCTACACCAGTCTGCGACGACCGCCAAACCTGATGTGTTCGGGAGGATGCCGATGAGTGCGAACGCGGCGACAGCACCAGGGCGGAGGTGGTGGAACGGCCCGGTCCAGGGGCTGCAGAAAGTGGGCCGCAGCCTGCAGTTGCCGGTGGCCGTACTGCCGGCGGCCGGTCTGCTCGTCAGCCTCGGCAACCTCTTCGACTCGTATCTGCACGGCGCCTTCTGGGACAAGACCTCCAAGGTCCTGCTCAACGGCGGCAACGCCATCCTGGACGGTACGGTCGGACTCCCCCTGCTGTTCTGCATCGGCGTCGCGATCGGCTTCGCGAAGAAGGCCGACGGCTCGACGGCTCTCGCCGCGGTCGTCGGCTTCCTCGTGTACCGGGGGGTGCTGGGGGCGTTCCCGGTGGCCGGCTCGGTGACCGAGGCCCTTCCCGAGGGCGAACCGCAGAACCCCGGGGTCCTGGGCGGCATCCTCATCGGCCTGCTGACCGCCGTGGTGTGGCAGCGCTTCCACCGTACGAGGCTGGTCGACTGGCTGGGCTTCTTCAACGGCCGCCGGCTGGTGCCGATCCTGATGGCGTTCCTGTGCGTGGTCCTCGGCGTGCTGTTCGGCCTGTTGTGGCAGCCGGTGGGTGACGCGCTGACCTGGTTCTCCAAGCAGCTGATCGATCTCGGCGCGTGGGGCGCGGCGATCTTCGGCTTCGCGAACCGGTTGCTGATCCCGATCGGCATGCACCAGTTCCTGAACACGTTCTTCTGGTTCCAGGCGGGCGAGTTCACCGGGGGCGACGGCCAGACCGTCCAGGGCGACATCTCCCGGTTCTTCGCGCAGGACCCGTCGGCGGGGCAGTTCACCTCCGGGTTCTTCCCGATCATGATGTTCGGCCTGCCGGCCGCGGCACTGGCGATCGCGCACACCGCGCGGCCCGAGCGCCGCAAGGAAGTGGCGGGTCTAATGCTGTCCGTGGCGCTGACGTCGTTCGTGACGGGGGTGACGGAACCGCTGGAGTTCTCGTTCATGTTCGTCGCACCGCTGCTGTACGGGGTGCACGCGGTCCTCACCGGGGTCTCGATGGGGGTGACGTGGGCCCTGGGGGTGCACGCGGGGTTCAGCTTCTCGGCGGGGCTGATCGACTACGTCGTCAACTGGCACCTGGACACCAGACCCTGGCTGATCATCCCGATCGGACTGTGCTTCGCGGTCGTCTATTACGTGGTCTTCCGGTTCGCGATCACCAGGTTCGACCTTCCGACGCCGGGGAGGGAGCCCGAGGAGGAGGAGAAGAGAATCGAGGAGGACCTCACGAAGTAGCCCGAGCCAGGGAACGCGCCGCTCGCCCGGCCCCCGGACCGTACGGTCCGGGGGCTTCGCCGTGTCCGCGTACGGTCACCCTGGATGGCGGTGGGACTACCCGCCGTCAAGGAGGGAAATTGCAGGTTCCTTATCTAACCCTCACCGTGCTAAAACTGGTCTACACCACTGAGTGGTCCAGACCATGCGGCCGTCTCCCCGCCGCGTTCTCAGAGTCGCCGCCTCCCCTCATCCAAGACCTGGGCGGCACCTTGCCCCATGGAGGAAGTTGATGAGTACGGATACCGCTACGGCGGCACCCGGGAAGAAGAAGGGTGCGGGCGTCATGGCCGTCATGCAGCGCATCGGCCGCAGCCTCATGCCTGTCTCTTATACACATC
>NZ_KL585419.1:15862-16294 GCF_000721935.1 Streptomyces sp. NRRL WC-3549 | reverse complement strand
CCGGCGGGCGCGCTCCTGGTCCGGCTGGGCAACGACGACATGCTCGGCCGCGACTCGTTCCCGGCCGCGATCGTCAAGATAGCCGGGTTCATGGCCGCGGGCGGCAACGCGATCCTCGACAACATGGCGCTGCTGTTCGCCGTCGGTATCGCGATCGGCTTCGCCAAGAAGTCCGACGGCTCGACGGCACTCGCCGCGGTCACCGGTTACCTGGTCTTCAAGAACGTCCTGGCCACCTTCACCGACGGCAACCTCCCCAAGGTCGCGAGCGTGGTGGACGGCAAGATCGTCATGAACGAGGCGCCGGTCAACGCCGGTGTGCTCGGCGGTGTGGTCATGGGCGTCGTCGTCGCCCTGCTCTACCAGCGCTTCTACCGGACGAAGCTGCCCGCCTGGGCCGGCTTCTTCGGCGGCCGCCGCCTGGTCCCGATC
>NZ_KL585419.1:2228-15657 GCF_000721935.1 Streptomyces sp. NRRL WC-3549 | reverse complement strand
CCGCCGCCTGGTCCCGATCCTCTCCGCGATCGCGGGCCTGTTCATCGGTATCGTCTTCGGGTACATCTGGCCGGTGCTCGGCACCGGGCTGCACAACTTCGGTGAGTGGCTGGTCGGTTCGGGCGCGGTCGGCGCCGGCATCTTCGGTGTGGCCAACCGTGCGCTGATCCCGGTCGGCATGCACCACCTGCTCAACTCCTTCCCGTGGTTCCAGGCCGGTGAGTACGAGGGCAAGAGCGGCGACATCGGCCGCTTCCTGGCCGGTGACCCGACCGCCGGGCAGTTCATGACCGGCTTCTTCCCGATCATGATGTTCGCCCTTCCGGCCGCCTGCCTCGCGATCGTCCACTGTGCCCGCCCGGAGCGCCGCAAGGTCGTCGGCGGCATGATGTTCTCGCTCGCCGCCACCGCGTTCGTGACGGGTGTCACCGAGCCGATCGAGTTCACGTTCATGTTCATCGCGCCGGTGCTGTACGCGATCCACGCGGTGCTGACGGGTGTCTCCATGGCCCTGACGTGGGGCCTGGGCATGAAGGACGGCTTCGGCTTCTCGGCCGGCGCGGTCGACTTCTTCCTCAACCTGGGCATCGCGACGAAGCCCTGGCTGCTGGTGCTGGTCGGCCTCTGCTTCGCGGTCGTCTACTACGCGGTCTTCCGGTTCGCGATCACCAAGTTCAACCTTCCGACGCCGGGCCGTGAGTCCGACGAGGAGCTCGCCGAGCTCCAGAAGGCGGAGGCCAAGTAGGCCCCGCCCGTACGCCACGAGCCCCCGTCCTTCGTGAAGGGCGGGGGCTCGTGGCGTTCCCGGGACCGGGCTCAGACCTCGTACACGGCGCCGGGGGTGGCCAGCTCGACCGGGCCGTCGTAGACCTCGCGGGCGTCGGCGCGGTTGCGTTCGGCGTCGGTCCACGGCGGGATGTGGGTGAGGACGAGGCGTCCCGCGCCGGCGCGTGCGGCGTACTCACCGGCCTCGCGGCCGTTGAGGTGGAGGTCCGGGATGTCCTCCTTGCCGTGCACGAACGACGCCTCGCAGAGGAACAGGTCCGCGCCCTCCGCGAGTTCGGCCAGCGCCTCACAGGTGCCCGTGTCACCGGAGTACACGAGGGTGCGGCCGTTGTGCTCGAGGCGGATGCCGAAGGTCTCGACGGGGTGGCTGACCTGTTCCGTGCGGACCGAGAAGGGGCCGATCTCGAACGAGCCGGACTTCAGCGTGCGGAAGTCGAAGACCTCGCCCATCGCGTGGTCGGACGGGGTGTCGGCGTGGGCGGTCGTCAGCCGCTGCTCGGTGCCCTCGGGCCCGTACACCGGGAGGAGCGCGGCGCGGCCCCCGTCGAAGCGGTAGTACCGGACGACGAAGTACGCGCACATGTCGATGCAGTGATCGGCGTGGAGGTGGCTGAGGAAGATGGCGTCGAGGTCGTAGAGACCCACATGGCGCTGCAACTCGCCGAGGGCTCCGTTGCCCATGTCGAGGAGCAGCCGGAAGCCGTCGGCCTCTACGAGGTAGCTCGAGCATGCCGAACCCGCGGACGGGAACGAGCCGGAGCAGCCGACGACGGTGAGCTTCATGAAGCGTGAACCTCCGGGACATGGGAACGGGGAGGGTTCGTACGGTCCGTCGAGCCTAAGGCGCCGGGCCACCGGTCGCGCCTCCACGGCCTGCCGTTGTGGGGGAACTCACCTGTGCTGTCACCGGTTCGATGGAAGTCGGGCCCGGGCCGGTACGGTCGGGTGATGAACACGTGGTGGTGGGTGGCGCTGGCCGCCGTGGTCCTGCTGGCCCTCGTCGCGTCGGTGGCCGACGGGTGGGGGCGCAGCGGTCGCGGCCCCCGGGGCCGGCGGCCGGGCGGGCGGACCCGGCCGCCGCGCGGGCGGGCGCCCGGGCGGCCGGCGCCACGGCCCCGGCCGGGCGGGGCGCCGCGGCCCGGGGAGATCTGGTGGGCCGACGTCCCGTACGAGGACGGGCCCGGGTCGAAGGACCGGCCGTGCCTGGTGCTGTCGGTGCGGGACGGGACGGCGGTGGTCGCCAAGATCACCAGCAAGGTCCACACGGAGCGGCCGGGGGTGATCGCGCTCGCTCCGGGGGCGGTGGGTGACGCCCGGGGGCGGCGGAGCTACCTGGAGACGGACGAGTTGCGGGACGTGCCGGTGCCGGCGTTCCGCCGGAGGGCGGGCGAGGTGGGGCCCGAGGTGTGGGACCGGGTGCGCGGGCTGGGCTGAGGCGGGCGCCGGGCGGGGCACGGCCCCGTACGTCCGGAGCCGGGCGCCCCCTGGGTGGGTGCGCCCGGCTCGGGGCGGTGCTCCGGTGTACGGCGGCTGGGTGGTGCGTGCGGGTCACGCCCAGAGCTGGCCGTGCAGGGTTTCGATGGCGGCTTCCGTCGTCGGGGCCGTGTAGACGCCGGTCGACAGGTACTTCCAGCCGCCGTCCGCGACGACGAACACGATGTCCGCCGGCCGGCCGGCCTTGACGGCCTTCTGTCCGACGCCGATCGCCGCGTGGAGCGCGGCGCCGGTGGAGACGCCCGCGAAGATGCCCTCCTGCTGGAGGAGTTCGCGGGTGCGGGTGACCGCGTCGGCGGAGCCGACCGAGAAGCGGGTGGTGAGCACCGAGGCGTCGTACAGCTCCGGTACGAAGCCCTCGTCGAGGTTGCGCAGGCCGTAGACCAGGTCGTCGTAACGGGGTTCGGCGGCCACGATCGCGACGTCCGGCTTGTGCTCGCGCAGGTAGCGGCCGACGCCCATGAGGGTGCCGGTGGTGCCGAGGCCCGCCACGAAGTGGGTGAGGGAGGGGAGGTCGGTGAGGATCTCGGGGCCGGTGGTGGCGTAGTGGGCGCCGGCGTTGTCCGGGTTGCCGTACTGGTAGAGCATCACCCAGTCCGGGTGCTCGGCCGAGAGTTCCTTGGCGACGCGGACGGCGGTGTTGGAGCCGCCGGCCGCCGGGGAGGAGATGATCTCCGCGCCCCACATGGCGAGGAGGTCGCGCCGCTCCTGGGAGGTGTTCTCCGGCATGACGCACACGATGCGGTAGCCCTTGAGCTTGGCCGCCATCGCGAGCGAGATGCCGGTGTTGCCGCTCGTCGGCTCCAGGATCGTGCAGCCGGGTGTCAGGCGGCCGTCCTTCTCCGCCTGCTCGACCATGTGGAGCGCGGGGCGGTCCTTGATCGAGCCGGTGGGGTTGCGGTCCTCCAGCTTGGCCCAGATGCGGACCTCGTCGGACGGGGAGAGCCGCGGGAGACGGACCAGGGGCGTGTTGCCCACAGCCGCGAGCGGGGACTCGTACCGCATCAGCGCATGCCGCCGGCCACGGCGGGGAGGATGGTGACGTTGTCGCCGTCGGCCAGCTTCGTGGAGATGCCGTCGAGGAACCGCACGTCCTCGTCGTTGAGGTACACGTTCACGAAGCGGCGGAGCTTGTCGCCGTCGACGATGCGCTCGCGGATGCCGTTGTGGCGGCTCTCCAGGTCGGCGAAGAGGTCGGCGAGGGTCTCCCCGTTGCCTTCGACCACCTTGGCGCCGTCGGTGTAGGTGCGGAGGATGGTCGGGATGCGGACCTCGATGGCCATGGCGTGGGCTCCTGTCGAAAGCGTGGAGTGTGCGGGGGGCGTGCGTTGGCGCCCCCGCGCGGGGGTGGTGCGTACGGATGGGGCTCGGACCGCGGCTCAGGCCGTGCGGTTCACGGGCATGCCGCGGCGGGACACATCGCGCTGGACAGCCTGCACAGGTCGACGTGCAGCCGCGCGACGAGCAGTGTGCCCGGCGTCTTCTCGCTCACGTCATGGGGAACCATGCGCTCATCGTATCGATTCCCCACCGGGAACCCGGAGTGTGATCCCACATGGTGGAAGAAGGGTGTTCACCAGGCGGACGTCACGTCGGGGGAAGACAGCCGGGCCGGGGGCGGGGCGTTCGGCGCCCGCCCCCGGAAGGTCATGCGGCCGGCGGGTACGCCTCGACGATCTCGACGTCCTCCTCGGTGATCTCACCGTCCAGGATGCGGTACGAGCGGAACTGGAAGGGGCCCGCGTCGTCGGCGTCCGCGGTGGAGACCAGGACGTAGTGGGCGCCGGGTTCGTTGGCGTACGTGACGTCCGTGCGGGACGGATAGGCCTCGGTCGCCGTGTGGGAGTGGTAGATGATCACCGGCTCCTCGTCGCGGTCGTCCATCTCGCGGTAGAGCTTCAGCAGGTCCGTCGAGTCGAACTCGTAGAACGTGGGCGAGCGCGCGGCGTTGAGCATCGGGATGAAGCGTTCGGCGCGGCCCGTTCCGGCCGGGCCCGCGACCACGCCGCACGCCTCGTCGGGGTGGTCGGCCCGGGAGTGCGCCACGATCTGGTCGTAGAGCGCCTGTGTGATGGTCAGCATGGCGCCAGGATAAGCATCCGGGCCCTCCTGTACCGAGGGGTGGTACGGGAGGGCCCGGATGGCGGACACGACCGTTGGGGCGACCGGTGTCCGCGGGGATGCCGAGCGCGGTTCAGCGGCGCTTGGCGAAGGAGGTGCTCTCGGGGTTGCGGGCCTTGAGCACCAGGTAGGAGACGCCGAGGACGAGTGCCCACAGCGGTGCGCAGTACAGCGAGATCCGGGCGTCCTCGTCGATCGCCATCATCAGGATCACCAGACCGATGAAGCCGAGCGCGAACCACGAAGTGACGGGCGCTCCGGGCGCCTTGAACGAGGACTGCGGGAGCTGTCCCCGGTCGGCGGCGGCGCGGTAGCGGATCTGGCTGACGAGGATCATGATCCAGGCCCACATGCCGGAGATGGTGGCGAAGGAGACGACGTAGGTGAACGCGTCGCCCGGCCACTGGTAGTTGATCCAGACACCGACGAGCATCAGCGCGGCGGAGAAGGTGGTGCCGAGCAGCGGCAGGCCGTTCCTCGTCAGCTTGGTGAAGGCGCGCGGCCCCTGGCCGTTGACCGCGAGGTCGCGCAGCATCCGGCCGGTGGAGTACATGCCGGAGTTGCAGGAGGAGAGGGCGGCGGTGAGCACGACGAAGTTGACGATCGCGGCGCCGATACCGAGGCCCATCTGCTCGAACGCGGCCACGAACGGCGAGACGCCGGGCTTGAAAGTGCTCCACGGGACCACCGAGAGGATCATGATGAGGGCGCCGACGTAGAAGACGGCGATGCGCCAGGGCACGGTGTTGATCGCCTTGGGCAGGACGGTCTCGGGATCCTTGGACTCACCGGCGGTGACACCGACCAGTTCGACGGCGAGGAAGGCGAACATCACGATCTGAAGCGTCATCAGGGTGCCGCTGATGCCGTGGGGGAAGATACCGCCGTCGTTCCACAGGTTGGCGACGGTGGCCGTGTCACCGGCGTCGGAGAAGCCGACGGTGAGGACGCCCGCACAGATGAGGATCATGCCGAGGATCGCGGTGACCTTGACCATCGAGAACCAGAACTCCAGCTCGCCGAAGAGCTTCACGGAGATCAGGTTGGCGCCGTACAGGACGACGGTGAAGACCAGCGCGGACAGCCATTGCGGGATGGCCCACCAGTACGTCATGTAGGTGGCGGCGGCGGTCACTTCGGTGATTCCCGTGACGACCCAGAAGAGCCAGTAGGTCCAGCCGGTCACGAATCCGAAGAAGGGGCCGATGAATTCGCGTGCGTACTCCGAGAAGGAGCCGGAAACCGGGCGGTACATGAGGAGTTCGCCCAGGGCCCGCATGATGAAGAAGATGACCAGGCCCGCGATGGCGTAGGCCAGGACGAGACTGGGTCCGGCCCGGTCGATGGCTTTGCCCGCACCGAGGAAGAGCCCCGTGCCGATGGCGCCGCCGATGGCGATCATCTGGATCTGCCGGGCTCCCAGGCCTCTCTGGTAGCCCTCTCCCGGTGTGCCCGCTTCCGTGGCCTTCGGGTCGTCCGCCTGTCCTTCGTCGACCTGCGCCGATGTCATGGTGGTGCGCCTTTCTCCACGCCGATCCGCGCCCTCGCAGGCGACGGATCAGGTCCTGATCCCCCCGGATATGGATGGAGTGCCGCCGGCGTTCGGCCGGCTTGTAGCGCCCCCGGGGACAGGGGTGGCGTCCCCGGGCGGTCGTGAAGATTTACCACGGGTGCCCGGGGGATCCACGAGACATTCTGTGGCGCACGCCACAGGAAAAAGCGGACAAGGGTTTCCAGGCCCTGCAAAGAAGGCCGTTCGGGTGACGCGATCGTTATTCGGATTTGAGCATCCGTTGAGCGAACACGTGCCGCCCCCGGAACACCCTTCAGTCGGGCATCAGCGTCTCGACGAGGGTTTCCTGGAGCGCGCCCAGCCAGAGGTAGGCCATCACCATGGGCTTGCGGGGGTCGCTGTCGGGCAGCCGGTAGAGCGAGCCGTCCTGCCCCTCGTCCTCGTCGGACACCTCCAGCCGTGTGCCGATGGTGAGCCGCAGGTCGTTGAGGGAGCCCAGCCAGTGCCGGGAGTCCTCGGCGTCGAGCGTGAGCACCGCACCCTCCTCCCCGACGGGCTGGAGCGCGTCCAGGGTCCGTACGACGACGAGGGCGTCCTCCCGCTTGCGCCCGCGCAGGTCCAGCTCGGTGAAGCGGCGGAACTCGGCGGAGGCCTCGCGCAGCTCCTGGTCCTCGTTGCTGTAGGCGTCGGGGAAGAGCCGGGCCACGGCCGGGTCGGCGGGGGGTTCGCTCGGCCCTTCCGCGAAGAGCGCGGCCAGCGGGTCCTCCCCCTCGGCGGGTTCGTCGCCAGGGCCGATCAGCTCCAGCAGCTGGACGGCGAGGGAGCGCAGGATGGCGATCTCGACCTCGTCGAGCGCGACGGCCGCGCCGCCGCCGGGGGTGGCCTCGAAGTGGCCGGCCATGGATTCTCCGATTGGTGGGTCGGACTGAGGGGCAGCGGGGCAGCGGTGGGTCAGTTGCGGTCCTGGGTCAGCGTGGCCCAGAGGCCGTAGCCGTGCATGGCCTGGACGTCGCGCTCCATCTCCTCGCGGCTCCCGCTGGAGACGACCGCGCGGCCCTTCTGGTGGACGTCGAGCATCAGCTTGTGCGCCTTGTCCTTGGAGTAGCCGAAGTAGGCCTGGAAGACGTACGTCACATAGCTCATGAGGTTGACCGGGTCGTTGTGCACCAGCGTTACCCAGGGGACGTCGGGCTCGGGGACGATGTAGGTCTCCTCGGCCGATTCGGGACGTTCGATCTCTACGGGGGAAGCAACGCTCACCCTCCCATGCTGCCACCAGGGTGGGGCTCCCGCATAAACGGCGACCCCATCTCGTCACTTTGACGAATAAGGGGGTAGCATCCCCGGCATGAACTCAGCGGACCTTGGGCGACGGGTCGGTGTGCCGTCGACCGCGCTCTTCACCGACCAGTACGAGCTCACGATGGTGCAGGCCGCACTGAAGGCGGGCACCGCCGACCGGCGCTCCGTCTTCGAGGCGTTCACCCGCCGCCTGCCCGAGGGGCGGCGCTACGGCGTCGTCGCGGGCACCGGGCGGGTGCTCGACGCGGTGGAGAACTTCCACTTCGACGACGAGATGCTCGCCTTCCTCCGGGACCAGCACGTCGTGGACGCGGCCACCGCCGACTGGCTGGCCGACTACCGCTTCAGCGGCGACATCTGGGGCTACCCGGAGGGCGAGGTGTACTTCCCCGGCTCGCCGCTCCTGCGGGTCGAGGGCTCCTTCGCCGAGTGCGTGCTGCTGGAGACCGTGATCCTGTCCATCCTCAACCACGACTCCGCGATCGCCGCCGCGGCCTCCAGGATGTCGGCGGCGGCGGGCGGGCGCCGGCTGATCGAGATGGGCGCCCGGCGCACGCACGAGCTGTCCGCGGTGGCCGCCTCGCGCGCCGCGTACGTCGGCGGCTTCCACACCACCTCGGACCTCGCGGCGGGCTTCCGGTACAACATCCCGACCGTCGGGACCAGCGCGCACGCCTTCACGCTGCTCCACGACAGCGAGCGCGACGCGTTCCAGGCCCAGGTGGAATCGCTGGGACGGGGCACCACGCTGCTGGTCGACACCTACGACGTCACCGAGGCGGTCCGTACGGCGGTGGAGATCGCGGGGCCGGAGCTCGGTGCCGTACGCATCGACTCGGGCGACCTGCTGCTGGTCGCGCACCGGGTGCGGCAGCAACTGGACGAGCTGGGCGCCACGGAGACGAAGATCGTGGTCACCTCCGACCTCGACGAGTACGCGATCGCCTCCCTGGCCGCCGCGCCGGTCGACTCGTACGGGGTGGGCACCCAGCTGGTCACCGGGAGCGGGCACCCCACCTGCTCGATGGTCTACAAGCTGGTGGCCCGCGCGGAGACCGGCGACCCGGACGCCCCGCTGGTCCCGGTGGCAAAGAAATCGCTGGGCGCGAAGTCGTCGAGGGGCGGCCGCAAGTGGGCGGCGCGCCGGCCGGACGCGTACGGGGTGGCCGAGGCGGAGGTGATCGGCACCGGCGGCGTACCGGCGGACCTCGCGGACAGGCAGCTCCAGGTCGAGCTGGTCAGGGGTGGTGAGGTGGTCGCCCGGGAGCCGCTGGAGGCGGCGCGCGACCGGCACATCGCGGCCCGGGCCGGGCTGCCGATGTCGGCGATGCAGCTGTCCCGGGGCGAGCCGGTGCTGCCCACCGAGTACGTCTGACGGGGCCGGGCCGCGCGGGACGGGGAGGCACCCGGGACCCGCTCCGGGACGCGTGGGGAGGCCGTTACCCCTCCCGCACGCCCCGTCGAGTCTCTAGGCTCGAAGACGACCCACCGCCCCCTTCCTCTCCGCCGCCCCGCTCCACCCGTCGAACCCCACCGAAGGACACCCGCCATGCACCGCGCCTTGATCGTCGTCGACGTTCAGAACGACTTCTGCGAGGGCGGCAGCCTCGCGGTGGCGGGCGGCGCCGACGTCGCCGCCGCCATCACCGACCTGATCGGCGAGGCCCAGCCCGGCTACCGCCACGTGGTGGCCACCCGTGACCACCACATCGACCCGGGCGGCCACTTCTCCGCCACGCCCGATTTCGAGGACTCCTGGCCGCCGCACTGCGTGGCCGGCACGGAGGGCGTCGGCTTCCACCCGAACTTCGCCCCCGCCGTCGCCTCCGGCGCCATCGCCACGGTGTTCGACAAGGGGGCGTACGAGGCCGCCTACAGCGGTTTCGAGGGCACCGACGAGAACGGCACCGGCCTCGCCCAGTGGCTGCGGGACCGGTCCGTCACCGCCGTCGACGTCGTCGGCATCGCCACGGACCACTGCGTGCGGGCCACCGCGCTCGACGCGGTCCGCGAGGGCTTCGAGACCCATGTGCTGCTGGACCTGACGGCGGGCGTCGCCGAGGGGACGACCGAGCGGGCCCTGGAGGAGCTGCGGACGGCGGGCGTGCAGCTGTCGGGCAAGCCCGTCGTCTGACCGCCCCCGCCCGCGCTCAGGCGGCCGGGCGGGCCGGTCCGGCGTATCCCGCGGGGCCCAGCAGGGCCCGGATCGGGTGCCAGAGCTCCTGGCCGGTCTGCGGCGCCGTCCGCCACAGCAGCCCGTCCGGGTGGTGCAGCACCGCCGTGATCTCGTCCGGGGTGGGCGGCTGGGCGTTGCCCCGGAGGTAGACGGCGCGCAGCCCCAGGTTGCGGAGCCTGGTCAGGGCCCGCGCCCGGTTCGCGGCGTGCACCAGCACCCGCACGGGGCCCCCGGGGCCCCCGGCTCCCTCCGGCGGGCGGTTCAGCGCCAGGGCCACCACCACCGTGCCGTTCGGCAATCTGCAGAATCCTCCGCCTGCCATGCTCCGCGCTCCCCCGTAAGACTTCGTGTCAATAAGGATCGGTCACGACGCACCTAAACACGATCGGCCGCCGCCCGCCAGGGGGCGACGACCGATCAAGCGCTGAGCTGCGGTGTTGCTGACTACCGGCCGGAGGGGCCGACCTTCACGGTCATCGTGGAGCCGCTGAGGGGCTCGCTGACGATCGTGATCCGGGTGTTGGTGTCAGAGACCTTCACGCTTCCCGTGGGGTTCTCCTTGTACCAGTACGTGCCCAGCCGGTCGTCGAAGACCGGGTTGCCCAGGGACGCCGGGATCCTCAGCGGCACGTCCGCGTTGTGCAGCGTGAACCCCTTGTTCGGGTACCAGCTGAACGGCGCGTCGAACGGCTGGATCTTGTTGCGCAGGAGCGTGCCGTCCTTCCACTTGAGCGGCTTCGCGTGCGAGTCCACCGGCAGGATCAGGCCCTGACCCGGGTGCACGGAGGTGTTGTTGTCCTTCTGGGAGGTGTCCCAGAGCCACACCATCAGGCCGTTCTGGTAGGCGTAGTGCTCGACCCAGTCGGGGCGCGTCGTGGAGAAGCCGAAGTTGTACGGGCCGACCTCGAGGGTCTTGTCGTACGAGACGTACTGGCGGTTCTCCGCGATGTAGTACTGCGAATAGTCGTTGGTGAACGACTCACCGATCCGCGAGAAGCCCTTGGCGGTCCAGCCGTTGTCGTCGCCCTCCGCACCGTCGGTGAAGAGCGCGGCGCCGTCGGCGGTGACCGTGAGGGCGTCGGCCGTGAAGCCCTTGCCGCTCGCGCCGCCGTCCGTCTGGTAGCGGAAGCGGAGGTCGATCTTCTTGCCCGCGTAGGCGTCCAGCGGGAAGGAGAGCTTCTGGTACCCGCCCGATGCGCCGGTCAGGGCCGGCTTGTCGCTCGCGTCACGCGGGAGGGCCTGGCCGTCGGCGGTGCCGTCCAGCGCGGTCCAGCTCGTGCCGCCGTTGTCCGAGACCTCGGTGTAGAGGTAGTCGTAGTCGGCCTCGATGTCGTACCAGCCGGACAGGTCCAGCGAGGCGGACGTCCTGCCGGTGAGGTCGACCGAGCGCGTCAGGGTGTTCGACAGGTCGTCGCCCATGTCGCTCCACCACTGCTTGGTGCCCTCGGCCGGCTTGGTGACCGTGGTGGTGACGGGCTTCTTCGGCAGCTCGACGACGAGCGCCTGCTTGTCCTTGGTGTTGTACTCCGACACGCCCAGCTTGTGCGTCGACTTCGTGGCGGCCTTGGCCGTGTCGTAGTCGAGCCAGCCGAGCTGGAGCTTGTCCCAGGCGGTCATGTCGCCGGGGAGGTTGCCGATCTGGCCGTCGCCGGTGCCGAGCCAGGAGCCCGCCGACATCAGGGACCAGAAACCGACGGAGTTCTCGCCGCCGCCGGAGGTGTCGTAGAGGTCCGGCAGACCGAGGTCGTGGGCGTACTCGTGGGCGAAGACGCCCAGGCCGCCGTTCTCGGGCTGCGCGGTGTAGTCGCCGACCCAGTAGCCCGTGTCACCGATCTCGGCGCCACCGGCCTTGTTGTCCGCGGGGCCCGTCGCACCGGCGTTGGTGCCGTACGCGTACCAGCGGTGCGCCCAGATGGCGTCGGTGCCCTGGGCGCCGCCGCCCGCGGACTCGTCCTCACCGGCGTGGACCAGCTGGAAGTGGTCGATGTAGCCGTCCGGCTCGTTGAAGTCGCCGTCGCCGTCGTAGTCGTAGCGGTCCCACTGGTCGTACTGGGAGAGGTCGGCCTTGATCTGGTCGAGCGTGCGGCCCTTGGCCTTCTGGTCGGCGACCCAGGCGTTGACGCCGTCGCGGACCACGTCCCAGACGTTGGCGCAGTTGGTCGAACCGCAGTAGTTCGAGCCGTAACGGGCCTCGTTGTACGGGACCTTGACCCAGTCGGAGA
This sequence comes from Streptomyces sp. NRRL WC-3549, assembly GCF_000721935.1. Taxonomy (GTDB): domain Bacteria; phylum Actinomycetota; class Actinomycetes; order Streptomycetales; family Streptomycetaceae; genus Streptomyces. The sequence continues at coordinate 4,043 of NZ_KL585419.1, read as the reverse complement.
CCTCGCCGTCGACCGAGTAGCGCCCGGAGGACGTCTTCTCGTAGTACGTCTTCAGCGAATCCTTGCCCTTGGCGTCACCGAAGTACAGCTCCTGGAAGTGGGCCTGGTTGTAGTCGGCCTGCCAGGCGGTGCTGTTGTCCTTCTTCGGGTCGGGCTCGGCTATCCGGTTGTGCAGCGGGCCGGGCGTGCCGCCGTACTTCTTGACGGGCGGCTTCGGGCCGTCGCCGTCGGGGTCGTACATCGTGGTGTCGTCGACCTGGTCGCCGAACTCCACGAGGATGGTGAAGATCTTGTCGGTCTTCTCGCGGCCGAGCTCGACGTACTTGCTCCTGCCGAGCTGGACGACCTTGGAGCCGCTGCGGGACGTGACCTTCTTCTGCCCGGAGAGCACCTTCTCCAGCGCGGCCTGACGCCGGGCGTCGTGCTCCTTGCTGAAGGGGCCTTCCAGGTCGTGCTCGTGCGCCTTGACCGGTGCCGGGTCGCGGTGGCCCGCGACGGACGCACCCGCTCCCGACGTCTTGTCATCTGCCTGTGCGGTGGCGAAAGTAGACGCCGTCGCGGCGGTGGCGGCCAGGGCCACGGCTACCGCGGTGGCGCGTAGCGCCCGTCTCTGAGTGCTCACGTGATGCAGTCCTCCCCGGCGTTCGCGGTCACGGCCAGGGGGGTGAGAAGGGGCCGCGCGCGTCAACGCTTCACAAGTGACGACATTCGATCGGAGTTGCGAGAGAAAAGACAGATCTTGACTTGAACAGGCCAAGTGCACTATGCGGGAGGCGGTCTCCGCCATGCGGACACCGGTCCCCGCGCCACGGCCTCAACCGGCGCGTACGGAACGGAAATCGGCGAGCGCATGACTCCGTGCGCCCCCCGTGCACCGGCACCACGGGCCAGGCCGCGCTTACCGCGTGTCCGCCACGGGCATCCACCGTCAAAGAGTCGACCGGCCGTGCGAACGTGTCGAGCGACCGCCTCATCCGACGCCCGGGGGACGGATACCGCCATGCCGCGTGTGACTGCCGCGCAGGTCTCCTACGGTTCGGCCACCGTCGTCCTCTCCGCTCTCGTCATGCTGCTGCTCTCCGGCACGGACTCCACCGCCGGGACGGCGCTCACCGGCACCGCCGCCCTGCTGCCCGGCCTGCTGGTGTCCATGGCCGCGCCCCGGCCGCGACGCGCCGGGACCCCGACGTCCGCGGCCCCGGACGTGCCGATACCCGCCGTGCGTACGGAGCGCGTCGGCGAACACTCGCTGCGCCGCTGAACGGCCAAGCGTCAGGGCACGGTGACCACAACCGTCTTGCCCGCCTTGTCCTGCAGCCCCTGCCGGTAGGGCTTGTCGGTGAACATCAGCACGATGTTGATGAGCCACCACAGGCAGGGGCAGCAGAGCAGCGCCGGGAGCCAGAGCACCACGGCGCGCATCAGCGCGGAGTTGGTGTCGGGCACCGATCCGTCATTGAGCATCGCGACCCGCATCTTCAGCAGCCGCTTGCCGGGCGTCCGGCCGTCCTTGTGCGTGAAGTACGTGTCGTAGGCGACGTAGACCACGCAGCCGATCAGCGACCAGACCAGCTGGTGCCCGTTGTAGGAATTGCCGATCGCGTTGCCGAAGTCGTTCTTCCCGCCGTCGGAGGTCACGTCGACGGCCCCGCCGAAGGGGAGCGAGATCAGATAGAGGGGGATCGAGATGATGAGGAAGTCGATCAGCCGCGCCAGGATCCGCTTGCCCGGCTCGGCCAGCGGCGGCATGCCCGCCAGCGGGTCGCCCCGGTACGGACCCCCGCCCCCGTAGGGCCCTCCGCCGCCGTACGGGCC
>NZ_KL585419.1:1830-2000 GCF_000721935.1 Streptomyces sp. NRRL WC-3549 | reverse complement strand
ATGTGTATAAGAGACAGTCCTCGGGTGGCGGCGGGGGCGGCGGTTCGTTGCTCATGGGGGCAGTGCACCCCGGCCCGGAAGGGCCCGCAACGGCTCAGGTCTCTTCGGGGGACGGCCCGTCAGCACACGGGCGTACGCGGCGCCTCGGCGACGTACCGGCGGCGTACCGC
>NZ_KL585419.1:956-1568 GCF_000721935.1 Streptomyces sp. NRRL WC-3549 | reverse complement strand
CACCCCGGCCGGCGGTACTCAGCCGTGCTCAGGCATGCACAGCCGTGCTCAGCCGTGCTCAGCCGGCGACGAAGGTACGGGCCGCCTTGTCGTGCCAGCACTGGCGCCACGGGCGGTCGATCAGGCACCAGAGCACGTTGACCACACCGACGACGAGCAGCCCCAGCACCCCGTACACCAGCCAGCGGTACAGCGCCGCCCTGAAGGTGGGCGTGCCGTGCGACTCGATGTCGCGGACCTCGACACCACAGAGCTTCTTGCCCAGGGTGCGCCCCCACTTGGCGGTGGGCAGCGCCTCCAGCAGGAGGCCGAGTACCAGGAGGACGGCGACCGCCGCGCCGAGCAGCCCGGCCGTGGTCGAGTCCAGCAGCCACACGGTGACCGTCTCACCGGTCTGCTCGGCCGTCTCGATCTTCCGGTCGATGTGGTCCAGCGCACGGGTCGCCAGCGGGAAGCCGGCCGCTCCGGCGAGTGCGCCCAGCACCACCGTGTCCAGGAGCCGGGCCACCAGTCGTCTGCCGAGCCCGGCCGGCCGGGCCGACGCCTGGGCGCGGGCGAGCTGTTGGAAGGGGTCGTCGACGGGGGGCTTCCAGGGCGTGACCGGCTGCTGCT
>NZ_KL585419.1:429-770 GCF_000721935.1 Streptomyces sp. NRRL WC-3549 | reverse complement strand
GATGTGTATAAGAGACAGCCTGTCGGTGCTGCTGCGCCGGGACGGGGTGGGGCCGGTGGGGGGCGGGCGCCGGCTCGGGCCGGGCCAGTTGGTGGACCTGCTGCGCCCAGGACGCGGATCCGTCGGCGGGGCCGGGCAGTTGGGGCGTGACCGGCCGGGGCGGTGTCTGTGCGCGGTCCGGTGTCCGGTTCTGCGCGCGTTCCTGCGGCTGGGGCGGTGCCGGCGCGGGTGAGGGGGCCGGGGCCTGCGGCGCGGGGGCGGGCGGAAGCGCCCGCATCGCCATCGTGCCGTCCGCCGGCGCCGCCCCCTCGTCCCGCGGTGCGGGTGTCTCTTATACACAT
>NZ_KL585419.1:0-203 GCF_000721935.1 Streptomyces sp. NRRL WC-3549 | reverse complement strand
CCGGCGTCGCCGGCCCCGCCCGGCAGGTCGGCGCGGCGGGCGACGGGGCCGTCCGGCACCCCGTCGGCCCCGTCCCGCATGGCCGGCAGCGCCGGGCGGGACGGGGCCGGTGCGGCGGGCGTGCGCGGGTCGACGGGGGTGAGCCCGGCGGGCCCGGTGGTGGGAGGTGCGGCGGCACGGGGTACGCCGACGGCGGGTGGGGG
>NZ_KL585418.1:140961-144905 GCF_000721935.1 Streptomyces sp. NRRL WC-3549 | reverse complement strand
CGCCCCCGGCGCCGAGGCCACCGCCACCTGGCAGGTCACGCCCCCGGTGGACGCCGTGTACCAGGCGTACGGCCTCACGGCCACCGGCGCGTACACGGTGGGGGGCACCGCACGCACCCTGGAGGCGCGCGGCACCGTCCGGACCCTGCCCCCGCCGCCCACCACCGACAGCTGGGCCAGTGACCTGGACTGGACGTCGGCCGAGAACGGCTGGGGGCCGGTCGAGCGGGACCGTTCCAACGGCGAGGCCGGCAGCGGCGACGGCACCCCGCTGAAGATCGGGGGCGTCGGCTACGAGAAGGGGCTGGGCACCCACGCCCCGGCGAAGGTCCGCTACTACCTGGGCGGACGGTGCACCTCCTTCACCGCCGAGGTGGGGGTGGACGACGCCCAGGCGTCACGCGGTACGGTGCGGTTCTCCGTCGAGGCCGACGGGGCGCAGAAGGCGGCGTCCCCGGTGCTGACGGCGGCCGACCCGGCGTACGCGCTCGACGCGGACGTCACCGGCGCGAAGTACGTCGACCTGGTCGTCGGGGACGGCGGCGACGGCAACGGCAACGACCACGCGGACTGGGGCGCGGCACGCTTCCACTGCGGGGGATGACCCGTCCGCAGGCTCACGGGGCGGTGCCGCCGGCGGCACCGCCCCGTGAGCCTGCGGACGGGTCATCCCCCGCAGTGGAAGCGTGCCGCGCCCCAGTCCGCGTGGTCGTTGCCGTTGCCGTCGCCGCCGTCCCCGACGACCAGGTCGACGTACTTCGCGCCGGTGACGTCCGCGTCGAGCGCGTACGCCGGGTCGGCCGCCGTCAGCACCGGGGACGCCGCCTTCTGCGCCCCGTCGGCCTCGACGGAGAACCGCACCGTACCGCGTGACGCCTGGGCGTCGTCCACCCCCACCTCGGCGGTGAAGGAGGTGCACCGTCCGCCCAGGTAGTAGCGGACCTTCGCCGGGGCGTGGGTGCCCAGCCCCTTCTCGTAGCCGACGCCCCCGATCTTCAGCGGGGTGCCGTCGCCGCTGCCGGCCTCGCCGTTGGAACGGTCCCGCTCGACCGGCCCCCAGCCGTTCTCGGCCGACGTCCAGTCCAGGTCACTGGCCCAGCTGTCGGTGGTGGGCGGCGGGGGCAGGGTCCGGACGGTGCCGCGCGCCTCCAGGGTGCGTGCGGTGCCCCCCACCGTGTACGCGCCGGTGGCCGTGAGGCCGTACGCCTGGTACACGGCGTCCACCGGGGGCGTGACCTGCCAGGTGGCGGTGGCCTCGGCGCCGGGGGCGACCGAGTCGAAGGTGACGGGGCCGACGGGCTTCGCGGTCCAGCCCTCCGGGACGTCCAGGTCCAGTCCGACGCCGGTCACCGGGGCCGTCTCGTGGTTGGTGAAGGCGGCCTTCACCTCGTGGGCGGTACCGGGCTCCAGCGCCTGCGATCCGGCCGCCAGGGACAGCGTGGCGCAGGCGGCCCGCTCGGCGGCCGGAGCGGGACCGAGGTCGGTCACGGTGAACGCGTCGAGGACGAAGTCGGCGCCCTCGGGAGCGCCACCGAGCTTGCGCAGCCCGGTCCAGGTGTCACCGCAGCCGGCGGTGAGGGTCTCGGTGAAGTGCCCTGTCGTGCGCTGCTGCCCGATCGGGGTGGCCCGGGTCTGCGTGGAGGCCGGGGTGGCGCCGTCGCCGGTCCGGTCGTAGCCGTCGACCCAGGCGTAGGCCCCCGCGTGGCTCGACTGGTAGTCGAACTCCACCCGGTAGCGGTGGCCTTCGGCCAGCGGGACGGTCCAGGGCGCGGTCCGGTAGACGAGCCCGGTGTTCTCCTCGTGGGCCTTGAGGGACTCCTTGCCGCCGAGCACGTCGTCGACGAGCTTCCCGTTCCAGCCGGCCTGGGTGTACGGGGCGTGCAGCTGGGAGATGCTGGTGCGGGGGTCGGTGGAGCCGCCCGCGTCGCCCTTCAGGAAGGGTCCCCAGCCCTGGTCGACGTCCTCGAAGTCCTCGTACACGACGGTGTTCCGCTTCACCGTGGGGGCGTTGGCGACGATCCGCACGTCGTCGGCCCGCACGGTGGCGCCGCTGCCTTTCGCCGCCTCGACGCGCAGGGTGGTGCGGCCGTTCGCGGGGGCCGTGAAGGTGACCTTGGCGCGCTGGAAGTAGGTGCCGTGCCAGTCGGACGCGGCGACCTGGTCCTTGACCGTGGACCGGTCCACCGAGACGGTCCTGCCGCCTGCCGACAGGGTGGTGTGCCGGGTCTCGCCCGGCTGGACCTCGACGAGCGCGGAGGCGGTGTAGCGGGCGCCCGGCTTCAGACCGGTGATCTTCTGCGAGAGCGCCGCCTTGCCGGTCCCGGAGAGCTTCGCGCTGTTGCGCCCCTGGCCGTCGGTGTCGCGGGTGACGGTGCCGGTCTTCGACCAGGCGCCGAGCTTCGCGTCGTTGAAGCCGGGGTCCTCGACCGGGGTGCCCTCGCCCCACTTCGGGTCGGCGGCCTTCGGGGCCGCGGCCGGGTAGAGGACGTACGGCTGTCCCGCGGCGGCCTTGAGGGTGATCTTCCCGTTCACGGGGCGGACGGTGCCGGTCTTCTTCCGGCCGTTGTCGGTCAGCTCGTAGACGGTGTACGCGCCCTTGCCGGGCACCGTCCAGCTGCTGGTGCCGCCGTCCTCGCTGTAGTGGTACAGCTTCTTGCCGCCGTCCCAGGGCAGCAGGTAGTCACCGCCGGCGAGGACCTTGCGTCCGTGGTCGTAGAAGGTCCTCTCCCCGTTCTCGACGGTGCCCCGCACGCCGCCGGTGAGGGTGACGTCGTCACCGTCCCAGCGGGTGATCTGCTGCTGCTGGAGGTACTTGGCCGGGAGGTTGCGCTTCCAGATGTTGGCGGTGAAGGCGTTCCAGTCGGTCTCGCCGGTCCAGCCCTCGAAGTCGACGAGGGCGCTCTGGCCGAGGACCGGGTCGTTGTTCCAGACGTCCTTCTCGCTGTTGCGGATGAACCGGATGATCTTGGAGTTCAGGCCCTTGTTGGTGGCGCCGCCGTAGTCGAGGTCGTTGGCCCAGTGCGACCAGAGGGAGCCGCGCTCGAACTTGTCGGCCCATTCGGTGCCGACCTTCCAGCCCTGCTCCTGCACGGCGCGCAGGGTCTTGTCCGCGATCCAGCCGTGCGAGTAGTAGACGTCGATGTAGAGGAAGGCGAGGTTGTCGTCGGTCTCGTCGCGCAGCTGCTGGAAGCGCTCGGCGAGGTCGCCGCTGTTGATGTCGCGGCGCTGGTCGATGTAGTAGCTCTGATTGAGCCAGTTCCAGCCCGGGGCGTTCTTGTCGACGAGCTCCTCGTCGAAGGCCTTGGCCTCGGGGTAGGCCTCGGTGGCGTTGACGTGGACGCCGAAGGTGGCGCCCCACTTCTCGCCGCCCTTCAGCAGTCTGTTCAGGTCCTTCAGCCCGCCGGCCCGCTTGTTGTAGTTGCCGCCGTAGTCGGGGTGGGCGGAGTCGTGGCCCTCCGAGCCGTAGCCCTTCAGCAGGGCGAGCTGGCCCAGCCCGTCCGTCGCCAGCGAGATCCGCTTGACGTCGTCGAGGGTGCGCAGGAAGGGGTGGGTGGCCTGGCTGGCGAAGTTGAACGGGATGTGGGTGACGACCCGGTCGGCGGTCTCCTCGGAGCCCGGCGCCTTGACGCCGATGGACCGGAAGGCCACCGCGCCGTCCTGCCAGTCGACGGTCTTGTCGCCGTTGGCGTCGGGCGTGACGACGACCTTCGCCCAGGGCAGGTTCGCCCCGCTCTCCGGCTTCGGCGCGCCCTCGCCCCGGTAGGTCCACTGGCCGGACCACACCCCGACCCGGACGCTGCCGTCGTCGGCCTTGCGGGCCTGGTGCCAGAAGCGGGCGTCGTCGCCGCCGGTGGCGCCCGAGGGCTTGTCGTAGCTGGAGTTGGACTCGACGGCCGCCGCGAGGGAGCCGGTGTTGACGAGGGCGTACGAGGCTCCGGCCGGCG
>NZ_KL585418.1:137761-140775 GCF_000721935.1 Streptomyces sp. NRRL WC-3549 | reverse complement strand
GTCGGCGGGCGTCGAGCCGGTGACCTTCGCGAAGACGTCGGCGGTCCGGGTGGAGTCCGGGTCGAGCCGGGTGAAGGCGGTGGCGGCGCCGGTGTCGGTGGACGCCACGGAGACCAGGTCGTGCCCGGGGATGTCGATGGTGCCGACCCGGAAGGCGGAGGTGTCCCGGACGCCGGTCACCCGGAAGGTGGTGACGCGTCCGGTGACGGAGAGCGAGGCGTCGATCTCCACTCCCGGCAGGTCGTCGAAGACCAGGGTGTAGCGGGCGGTCGAGGCGGTGAAGGCGGGCGCCCCCTTGAGTTTCACGGGGTGCGCGGTGCCGTTGAGGGTGACGGCGGTGACCGGCTTCGTGCTGCCGGACAGCCGGGCGCCACCGGCCCGGTCGGTGTAGGTCAGCACGCGCGGGAAGTCCCGGGCGACGGCGACGGAGAGCTGAGCGGAGGTGAGGACGGCGGCGGCCGCGGAATCGGTCGCGACCGGTGCCGCGGCGGGTGGCGGGCCGGCGGCCGAGGCCGGCAGCGCGGTCCCCACGAGGGCCAGGACGGCGGCGCAGGCGGCGGCCACGGCCGCCGAAGAGAATCTGAGGGACATGGGGAACGAGTAATCCCGCTCCCGGACCAGGGGTCAACGGTCCGCAGCCCGGCGGGCGGTAGCAGTCCAACAACCGCCGCCCGTTAGTCCAAGTCGCCCCTGCCGCACCGGTGGCGCCCCCGGGTTCGGGACCTGTTCGCCGAAAGTGCGCGGCGAACGGGCGAGAGGCGGCACGTGCCGGTCCATGGCGTCGGGTTGTGAAGAAACTTCGTTCCTGAGAGCGCTCTCAGACATAACTCTTGACGCTTGCCGTGCGCATGGCGAAAGTGGTGGGCACGGCGGACGGCCCCCCTCGTGGCCTTCCCTCCGATCCCGTCTGCCGCCCCCCACACCCCGGGAGTCCCTTCGTGATTTCGCGCAGAATGTTCCTGACCGGCGCCGCCGCCTCCGCGACCGCGCTCACCTATCCGCTCTGGGGCGGTTCCCTGAGCCCGCGCGCGTCGGCTGCCGCCGCCACGTGCGAACTGGCCCTGGAGAACCGCTCGCTGCCCGGGACCGTGCACGCGTACGTCACCGGCCACGAGCAGGGCACCGACAGCTGGGTGCTGCTGCGGGCCGACGGCAGTGTGTACCGCCCCGAATCGCCGGGCGCCCCGCAGACCCCGCTGCCGGTGGACTGCGCCATCCCGCTGAACGGCGCGGGCGCGGGACCGGTGGTGCTGACGCTGCCCCAGATGTACGGGGCGCGGGTCTACTTCGTCCGCGACGACAAGCTGGACTTCTACCTGAACCCGGGCCCGTCGCTGGTCGAGCCCGCCTTCGCGACGCCGACCGACCCGAACTACGGGCGCACCTGGTCGTTCGCCGAGTTCACCTTCAACCCGCAGCAGCTGTACGCGAACATCAGCTACGTCGACCTGGTGACCGCCCTGCCGATCGGCCTCACCCTGGAGGGCGACTCCACCCACACCGTCTCCCCGCTCCCGGACGGTGCCGTGCAGCGCATCGCCGACGACCTGACGGCTCAGGCGGCGGCGGACGGGCAGCCGTGGGACCAGCTGGTCAGCCGGGGGGCGGACGGCCAGGTGCTGCGGGTCGTCTCGCCGCAGAACCTGATGGCGCCGTACTTCGACCGGCCCGACGAGATGCCGTTCCGCGACCTGTTCACGGCGCAGATCGACGAGGTCTGGGAGAAGTACCGCTCCACCGACCTGCGGATCGACCTCCAGGGCGGCCGGGGCACGCTGGCGGGCCGGGTCAGCGGGGACACGCTGACCTTCGAGGGGGGCCACACCTTCTCCAAGCCCACGTCGAAGGACATCTTCACCTGCAACCACGGCCCGTTCACGAACAACCCGGGCGACTCGGACGACAAGAAGGCGCTGCTGGCCAGGATCGCGGCGGGCTTCAACCGCTCGATCATGCTCAGCCACCCGTCGCAGCCGAACGGCACGTCGGTGGCGGACTACTACCAGGGCGCGGTGACCAACCACTGGTCCCGGGTCGTCCACGCCAACTCCCCCATCGGGTACGCGTTCCCGTACGACGACGTGCGCCCCGACGGCGAGCCGGACGTCTCCGGTGCGGCGAACGACGGCAACCCGCGGCGCTTCACGGTGAGCGTCGGCTCCTGAGCCGGTCCCCGGTCCGTCCGCCCGCCCGGGGCGGCCGGACGGGCCGGTCCCGCGCCCGTCCGGCCCTCTCGGGCCTGCGGCCGCCGGGGGCGTGGCGGATCGTTGGTGGATGCCCCCTCTCGACGCGACACCGGCCCCTGCGCCCGGTACACGGATCCTCCTCCACCGTCTGCGGCTGATCGACGGCAGCGGCCGTCCCCCGGTGCCCGACGCCGCCCTGCTGGTCGAGGACGCGGCGGTCCGCTGGGCCGGGCCCGCGGACGCGCTGCCCGCGGACCTCGTACCGTCCGTCCGGGTGGATCTGGGCGGACGGACCGTGTGCCCTGGCTTCATCGACACCCATGTGCACCTCGCCCTGCCGGGACCCGGCGGCAACCCCCTCCAGGGCCTGTACGAACTGCCCAGCTACCGGACCCTGAAGGTCCTGGAGCGGCTGCGCGTCACCCTGGAGAACGGCGTCACCACCGCCCGCGACCTGATGGGCCTGGACGCGGGGTTCCGGCAGGCGGTGGCGGAGCGGAGGATCCCGGGCCCCCGGCTGCTGGTGTCGGTCACCATGCTCAGCCAGCGCGCCGGCCACGCGGACTTCACCCTCGCCGGCGGTATCGACGGACTGGCCGTCGCCGTCACCTTCCCCGAGAGCCCGCGCAGCCTGGTCGACTCCGTGGACGCCATGCGGGCCCGGGTACGCGAGCTGGTCGCGGCGGGCGCCGACTGCGTCAAGCTCGCCACCAGCGGCGGCGTCACCTCCCCGCACGACCGGCCCGAGTGGCTGGGGCTGCGGCCGGAGATGATCCGCGCGGCGGTCGAGGAGGCCCAGGCCTACGGCGGGCTGCCGGTCGCCGCGCA